>CAXTAT010000029.1:0-74605 GCA_964242415.1 uncultured Acetobacteraceae bacterium | reverse complement strand
CGGCCGTAGCAGCCGCACGCCGCAGCCTCCAGGGCCGGACGGTCGCACACGGTCAACGGCAATGCCTGCATCCTCTCATCAAACGGCCGTTTGACAGCATCCGACACCGTGATTTCGCCCATCAATTTCGAACTTCATGCCGAGCCTCTCGCACTTGTCTAGACAAGTTGAGCCAGTCGTCCATCTTACGCCCGACCTGCCCCGGTAGTTCACTCCTCCATCGCGCCGGGCCAGGCCACCGGGCGCTGGAGGGCCTGCCGTATGTCCGCCACCGTTGACGCTTCGGGTTCCGCACCCGCCCCGTGCTTGCCACAGGCCCGGCGCACCCTGCTGGGCGCCGGCCTCGCCCATGCCGTGCACGACGGCTACACAGACATGATCTACGTCCTCTTGCCCATCTGGCAGACGGAGTTCGCCCTCAGCTTCGGGGCGCTCGCCGCGCTACGCGGCGTGTACACCGGAAGCATGGCCGCCCTGCAAATCCCGGCCGGGCGGCTTGCCGAACGCCTCGGGGGCCGCGCGGTACTCATCGCCGGCACGCTGCTATCGGCCCTTGGCTATGTGCTCGCCGGTTTTTCGGGCAGCCTGTTCGGCCTGTGCGCCGCGTTGGCCTTGTCGGGCGCGGGGTCGGCCACCCAGCATCCGCTCGCCTCCGCTGCCGTGTCCCACGCCTATGGTCCCGGGGCGCGCGGCCCGCTCGGCACCTACAACTTTGCCGGCGACCTCGGCAAGGCAACGCTGCCAGCGCTTGCGGCCCTGCTGTTGGCCGCCATGCGGTGGCGCCCCGCCCTATGGCTCATGGCAACCTTCGGCGTGGCCGCAGCCATTGCAGTCTGGGCGTTGGTAGGGACGTTTGGCGGGCCGGGTCAGCCGGTGCCGAAGGCGGTGAAAGGTGAGGGCCGCGGCGGCTTCGGACTGCTGCTCGCCATCGGCGTCCTCGACAGCGGCGTGCGGATGGGCTTCCTCACCTTTCTGCCCTTCCTCCTCAAGGCAAAGGGGGCAGACCTGCCACTCGTCGGCTTCGCGCTCACCCTTGTTTTCCTTGGCGGCGCGGCAGGCAAGTTCACCTGCGGCTGGCTCGGCGCCCGCGTTGGCGTGCTGCTGACCGTGCTCGCAACGGAGGCTGGCACCGCGGTCGCCATCCTCGCCGTGCTGGTCCTGCCACTTGTCCCGGCGATGGCGTTGCTGCCGCTGCTCGGGGTGATGCTGAACGGCACCTCCTCCGTGCTCTATGGCACGGTGCCGGAGTTGGCGCCGCCGGGAGGGGAGGCGCGCGCCTTTGCGCTGTTCTACACGGGCACCATTGGCTCCGGCGCCCTGTCGCCTGTGCTTTATGGCACCGTCGGTGATTTCGCCGGGCCAGCCTGGGGAACCGCGTCCGCGGCCGTAGCAGCGTTGCTTGTCTGCCCACTCGCGCTGCTGCTGGCTCCCCGGCTACGCGCCTCGTGAGTGTGCCGCAGGTGCCGGGCTCCTGGTGATCGGGGCCTCCCACCGCAGCGCCGGCGATTTCGAGCGTCTTACATGACCCCGTTTGTCCTCGCTTGCGTGATGTGCGCCGCGATTTTGCATGCCGGTTGGAATGCCGTGCTTCGTGGTGGCATCGACCGACTATGGTCGATGATGCTGATGATGATCGCGGTCGCCTGTGTCACGGCGATCGCATTGGTGTTCGTGCCATGGCCCAATGCGGCGAGCTGGCCATACGTGATCGCCTCGGCAATCATCCATACCGGCTACAACCTGTCTCTTGTGCGAACCTACCGCTCCGGCGACCTCGGACAGACCTATCCTGTCTCACGCGGTTCTTCTCCTGTCCTTGTCGCATTGGGCGCGGCGGTCTTCGCGCACGAGGCCCTCGATGTCGCATCTTCCATCGGCATCGCGCTGGTTGCCGGCGGCATCCTTTCGCTCGCCTTCCAAGGCAAGAGGATTCGAGCTGACTTTCTTCCTGCTGCGTTCACCACCGGTGTTCTGATCGGGGCGTATACCGTCGTCGATGGGATCGGGGTTCGGCTTTCGGGAAACAGCCTGGCTTACTCGACCAGCATGTTCTTGCTGTGGAGCATCACGATGCCCGCCATCTACTATGCGATGCGCGGGAAACCACCGGCATACACCAAAGCGCAGACGGCGATGGCGCTAATTGGCGGCATCGTTTCGATCCTTGCCTACGGCATTGTCATCTGGGCCATGCAGTATGATGCAATGGGCGTGGTTTCCGCGCTGCGCGAGACCAGCGTGGTCTATGCAGCCATCATTGGACGGGTTTTCCTCAATGAGAAGCTGACGACGCGCCGGATCACATCTTGTCTCGCGATCGCCATGGGCGCAGCGTGCCTGGCTTACTGATCAGCCGGGCTGACGTTGCCGCGCCGGGCTTTTGACCCTGGCCCAACACTGATGCTGGTGTCAATTCGGCGGCCCGCGGCGTTTGGCCCCGCGGCGTTTAGCAGACATGCTCAGGGTGGTTGTGGAACCCTGTTCCTGCAGTGGCGACAGCAGCATCGCATTTTGGCCGCACTACTCCACCCAGCAACCGGCGAGGTCGTCACGAGCGTGGCCCTGGACCTTGGCGACGAGACGCCTGGCACGTTCGCGGCAATGGTCCGCAGGCTCATGGGCACCATACCGAGCGCATAGTTCCAGGCCGCAAACGCCGGCCTGGTGTGGCGGTCAGCATGGGGTGTTGCAGCATGTCGCTGTCTGCTTAACGTGGCCTATGGGCGGGATGGGCGGTGGCATGTTTAATTGGACAGGTCAGGGATGGACTCAGCTCGGGGAGCTGACGCTAGCGTTCGTCCTCTCGGCCTCAGTCGGCCTGGAACGCGAGTTCCGCCAGAAAAGCGCTGGCCTGCGTACCTATACCCTGGTCGGCGTTTCGGCGGCGCTGTTCATGCTCATCTCGAAATATGGGTTCATGAACGTGCTCGACACTGGCCGGGTGGTGGTCGATCCGTCCCGCGTCGCGGCCCAGATCGTCTCCGGCATCGGCTTCATCGGCGGCGGTGTCATCTTCATGCGGCGTGACATCGTGCGCGGGCTTACGACGGCTGCTTCGGTCTGGTTGACCGCGGCACTCGGCATGGCGTGCGGTGCCGGCCTGCCGATCCTGGCTGTCGCGACGGCCATCGGCCATTTCATCATCATGTTCGTATTCCCGAAGCTCATTGCCTACCTGCCGCGGGAACGGCGAATGGCCACCAAGCTGCGGATCTCCTACCGGGAGGGCCAAGGGCTGCTGCAAACCATCCTTGTCGCGTGCACCCAACTTCGCTTCGCAATCGATCACGTCGATGTCGAGCGCGGCGGCGCGTCTACAGAGGCCTCGGAGGAGGCTTTTGACCGGGCCGACTTGGAGGGCGTCGAAGGAGATCGACCCACGCGAGGCATCGTCGTGCTGGCAATGCAGGTCAGAGGCAAGCAACCGTTTGCCCACCTTGTAGCCCGCTTGTCCGAAATCGACGGCGTCATCCGCGTGGGCAGCGTGGGAGATGATGCAGAACTTGAGTAGGACCACTTACTGAGCCTAGAGCATGTTCATATCAAGCGGCTTCGCTTGAGCCGAACAGATGCTCGCAAAAACAAAGCCTGGAGCATGTTTGGTGTTTCTACTTGCACCAGACATGCTCTAGTGACCGCAAATCTGTGCAGGTCCTCCATCTGAAGCTGCGGGGCCTTGAGCGGTTGTTGGAACTCATTGTGTCCGCCAAACCAACCCCGACCAGCCAGCCCCCACTCTGTCTGGCAACCCTGGGCCGCTCACGAGAGGCTGGACACCTTGATTGCTGGACGGGAAAACGTACGCTGCCCTTGCTTGATGGAGGCTGAGCGCCGGCGGCGATGCAGGCCATGCAAGAGGTGAATGGGCCAGGAACCTGGTCCACAACGTGGCGGCGTTCACCAATCCATCCACGGCGTTATCCACCGTTCCCTGTATGTCTCTGACCCGGAGCCATGCTGCGCCTGATCGCGGCGGCTCAGGGTAGAATGGTCCGGCACGGCCAGATCGAGGCCGACCCGTTCGTGACCCGGCAGCAGGCACGGAGACTGCGATGACGCCGCGCGGCGTTGTGCTTGAGCGGCATGGACGGAACATGCCTGCCCGATCAGGGTCAGGCTACCCGGGTAGTCCTGCGCCAACACTGTTGAGTCCCATAATATTCCTTGTTGCAGGAGGAAAAAACTAGACGGCGTTGATGCATCCGATCGCGACGTGCTTCGGCGCAAACTGGCTCGCGGTGAATCCGTTTCCTTTTTTCCGTAGGCGTAGCCCTGTTCGGCCGTAACCACCTCGACCGATGCACCTGTCGTTTCCGCGACATCTGCGCGCTGCAACAGGACATGGCCGCCTAGAGCATGTTCGGATCAAGCGGCCTTGCTTGAGCCGAACAGATGCTGGCAAAAACAAAGCCTGGAGCATGTTTGGTGTCTCTACTTGCACCAAACATGCTCTAGTCCAGCGTCGTACTCAATGCTGGGGTCACGATTGGAGAGACCAGGCTGCCGTATGCTGCTTGTACGCAGGCTCCGGCGAGAAGGCTGAACCATCAAACCTTGGGATCAACAGGCAGACCAACCGGCCGTCAGGAGCCGGAAAACCAATCATAACCCTGGTTCTCCCAGTAGCCACCCGGGAAGGTGCTGGTCACTTCGATGGCCTGCACGTTCTTGGCGCTCTTGAATCCTAGCTTGACGGGAATCCGCAGCCGCACCGGCGCGCCCCATTCCGGGGTGAGCTGCCGGTCCAGAAAGTCGAGCGCCAGGATCGTTTGCGGATGCAGCGCGCTCGCCATATCGATGCTGGTGGAATAGCCATCGAAGCAATGGAACGCGACGTAGGGCGCGCGCAGGTCCGCGCCGATATGCTGCAGGAAGACGGACAGCGGCACGCCGCTCCACTGCCCGATCTGGCTCCAGCCCTCGATGCAGATGTGGCGGGTGATCTGGCTGGCCTGCGGCAGGGCGCGCAGCCGCTCCAGCGTCCAGGGCGTGCGGTCGCCCACCTGGCCGGACACCTCCAGCCGCCAATCGTCCGGCACGGGCCGGACCTGCCAGTCCTCGTAGAACGCATTGAAGCGGAAGGGCTGGGTGATGGCGGTGGCGGGGTAGGTCTCGGCCAGGCGGTTCGGGTTGAACAGCGCCGCCTGCACGCGGTCACTCACGCGCAGCATGGCCCAGAGCGCCGCGTCGATGCCACCGTGCGTGCTCAGGTCGCAGCCGGTCAGCAGGGACAGCGCGCCCAAGGACAGACCGCCCCGGATCAGGCGGCGCCGTGACAACAGGGCGAGTTCGGCGCGCAGCCCGGCCGGATCAAGCACGGTCATGAGGGACCTCCACGGCCTCGCCGGGCAGCCCGGCGATCATGGACAGCAAGGTGCGGGGGAACAGCGCCACAAGCGCCACGTGGACCACCAGGAACGCGGCGATGGCGGCCATCAGTCCCAGGTGGATCAGCCGCGCCGTGGGATAGCCGCCGAACAGGCCCGTCAGCCAGCCGAGTTGCACCGGTTTCCAGATCGCGAAACCCGTCACGACCGCCAGCACCATGGCGGCGATGACCAGGATGTAGAGCAGGCGCTGCACCGCGTTGTAGGCGCCAAGCCGGTGCCCCAGCCGAAAGCGCAGCGCCAGCCGCAGGTCACGCCAGACCTCACCGGGGCGGGGATAGCCGAAGACGCGGCGGAGATGGCCGGTCACCGTCCCATAAACGAGGTAGGCCGCCCCGTCCGCGATCAGCAGCCACATGCAGGCCAGGTGCCAGGCGATCGCTCCCGCCAGCCAGCCGCCCAGCGTCATCCAGCCCGGCACGGTGACCGGCAGGCTGGGCGAGGCGTCGTAGATCTGCCAGCCGCTCAGCATCATGCAGATGACAGCGTAGGCCCCGATCCAGTGCATCAGCCGGATCGGCCAAGGGTGGGCGGCACGCAACGTTCGCGGCAAGGGTGTCGTCCGGCTCAGGGATTGCAACTTTCGTCGATGTTATGTAAGGCGCCGGGACGTTTATCAAAGGGACTCCAGACGATGCGTCACATCGCAGTGCTCGCGGCGGGGTTGGCCGTGCTTCCAGCCGTTGCCATGGCGGCGGCGCCGGCGCCCCACCTGCGCGGGGAGGTCACCGCCGTCCAGGGGGACAGCGTCACGCTGCGCACCGATGACGGCAGCAGCAAGACGGTGACGCTCACCGGCACGACTCGATTCGTGGAGGTTCGCAAGTCGAGCCTGTCGGCGATCGACAAGAACAGCTTCATCGGCACCGCCACGAAGGACGTCGGGTCCAAGCTGGTGGCGCTTGAGGTGGTGGTGTTCCCCGATGCCATGCGCGGCACCGGCGAGGGGCACTATGATTGGGACCCGCTGCCGGACACGACGCTGGGCGGCGGCAAGGTCTCCAGCTCCATGACCAACGGGACGGTGGCCGCCAGCTCCGCCGCGGGTGGCAAGGTGGCCAGCACGATGACCAACGGCACCGTCTCCATGGAAGCGGCGCAGGGCGGGGCACGTATGCTCACCGTCACCTACAAGGGCGGCGAGCAGCAGATCATGGTGCCGCCCAACGTGCCCGTGGTGACGCTCGCGCCGGGCACCCGGGATGAAATCAAGCAGGGTTCGCAAGTCGTCGTGACCACGGCGAAGGACAGCGACACCGCAGCCTCGGTTGCGATCGGCGTGGATGGGGTGAAGCCGCCAATGTGAGAGCTGACCCGGCGCTGGTTTGCGGGCCGGGTGCAGCGGCCCTCGCGGCTTGGGGGGGGCGGCATGACGGGGTTCGGCCAATCGACAGGACTTAGCCGGCGCTCCCTGCTTGTCACCACGGGCGCGGCCTTGGCGGCCGGCTCCCTGCCGGAAGGCGTCACTGCCGCCCCCGTGCCCGTCGGCCCCGTGATGGCGACGTTGAGCAGCTACATGGCCGGGGCGGACGAGCGACCTTTGCCCGAGGATGTCGTCGAGAAGGCGAAGCACCATATCCTTGACACGTTCGCGGCCATGATCTCCGGGTCGGAGCTTCCGCCAGCGCAGGCAGCCCTGAAGTTCGCGCGCAATTATGCGACCGACGCCACGGCGACGATCGCCGCCGCGGCGATGACGGCGAACCCGATCGAGGCCGCCCTGATCAACGGCATGCTTGCGCATTCCGACGAGACGGATGACTCGAACGAGTACTCGCAGTCCCATCCCGGTTGCGCCGTGGTTCCCGCGGCACTTGCGGCGGGCGAGAAATTCGGCGCCGATGGCGTGCATTTCCTGCGTGCGGTGACGCTTGGCTACGACATCGGCCCGCGCGTCACGATCAGCCTCGGCGCCGTCGAGTTCCGCGACAACAGCCACAAGGCCACCCATGCAATCGCCGGGATTTTCGGAGCTGCGGCGGCGGCGGGCTCGCTCGCCGGGCTTGACGGGCAGGGGATGCGCTGGCTGCTCGACTACACGGCCCAGCAATCATCGGGCATCGGCGCCTGGGCGCGGGATACGTCGCACATCGAGAAGTCTTTCGTTTTTGGGGGTATGCCGGCGCGTGGCGGCGTGACCGCCGCGCTGGTCGTTCAGTCGGGCTTCACGGGCGTGGACGACATCTTCTCTGGGCCGGACAACTACTTCGATGCCTACGCGCCGGAGGCCAGGCCGGAGCTTTTGGTCGAACAGCTTGGCCAACGCTACGAGATCGCCCGCACCAACATCAAAAAATGGACTGTGGGCTCGCCGATCCAAGCGCCCCTCGACGCCATGAGCAACATCTTCTCCGAGCATCAGGTAGGCCCTGACGACGTAAGGTCGATCGTCGTCCGTCTGGCACATACCGAAGCACGCACGGTGAATAACCGTGAGATGCCGGATATCTGCCTTCAACACATGATTGCCGTGATGCTGCTGGACGGGACGGCCTCGTTCAAGGCCGCACACGACAAAGCGCGAATGGGCGACCCCGCGGTTCTTCGCCAACGCGCGAAGGTTCAGTTGATCGAGAGCGAGGAACTGGAGAAGCTGGAGCCGGCGCGGCAGGCGATCGTGGAGATCACCTTGAACGACGGCACCGTTTTGAGCGATCGCGTCACCGCGGTCCGTGGAACCGCCGGCAATCCGATGTCGCGCGACGAGGTCATCCAGAAGGCTCGCGATCTATGCGAGCCGATCATCGGCAAAGGGCAGACGGATGCTCTCGTTACGAGTGTTTTTACGCTAGAGAAGTTGCAGAACATTCGTGATCTGCGGCATGTACTTCAGAAGGCATGACTCGGCCAACTAGGGTTTAGGGGGTAAAGTTTTTAACGCATTGTGCAAACACGATACTCTCTTGATCTGCATACGCTATTATCACGGTGTCCATTGTAGCAAAGCCTAGGGCGTATAGGAATTTTGTAAGCAGGATTGGTGAGATCGTCGCCGCTCACCAGGCTGCGCGTCCATGCTCGGCGATGCGTTGCAGGTGGTGGTCCCGCTGCGTGGGCGCGCTTTCTGCCATCTCGCTCGGCACCGCCGTGGACCGCGGCGGAACGATGATCGCCGCTTCAGGATGGCGGTTGGCAACGGCAGTGGAAACGGCCTCCTGATCATAGGCGCCATCGGCGGTGAACGAGGCCACGGGTCCCCGCACCTGATCGAGCAAGGGGCCGATTTGGCAACCCGCTTCGCCGTGACCCGGCAATGGTGTGCGAGGACGTGGCCGACGGCTACGTGTCGCTCCGGCGCGGCGCCTGCGATTACGGCGTTGTCATTCGCGAGGTGGATGCCGAAGCGACCGTTGCCATGCGCGACAGCATCCGCGCGCAACGACGGTCCTGGTTGGCTGAGGACCCAACGGCTGTGGCGGCGCAGTATCGTGCCGGGCAGACCGACATGCTGGATGTGGTCCGCCGCTACGGTGTGCTGCTGGACTGGGGCGATGGCACGTTGCTGCCGCGATCGACCGAGCCGTTCCGCAAGATGATGCACCGCCGTTCAGCCGCTTCCAGCGATTAGACTGGGGGCCATCGCCTCCCTGGTCGAGACCTGTAGGCTGAACGGCGTTGAGCCGCAGGCCTGCCGACCTGCCTGGTGAACGGCTGGCCCGCATCGATGACCTCAAGCCCTGGCACTGGGCCATGCCAAAGCCAGCTTGACCGTCACGCCATCACCGCCAGGGCTACGGAGCATCGCTTACGATTGAGTGACGTCGCCATGCCAGACGGGCTGCCACGGTCATGAGCCTGACCATGCCGGACCATCACCTCACGCCGACACCTCGGCGATCCCCAGCAAGACCGCTATCGCCCAGGTTCCAGATGCGCAAGGATACCCGCATGACGGGAATACGAGGGGCCGTGCGCCGCCCTGAAACGATGTCGCTGGCGCTGCTCGCCAGCCAGGCGACCGGCAACCATCCGGCGTCCTGGCTACACCCGGACACCGACGCTGCCGCCTCCACCAGCATTGCGCACTACCGGGCCATCGCGCAACTGGCCGAGCGTGGCTTGTTCGACCTGTTCTTCATCGCCGACACCCCGGCCGCGCGGACCGACAACCTGCATGCCTGGAGCCGCTTCCCGATGTTCATGAACGCGCTGGAGCCGGTGACGCTGCTGACCGCGCTGTCTGGCGCCACGCAGCGCATCGGGCTGGGCGGCACCGTTTCCACCAGCTTTTCCGAGCCGTATAACGTCGCCCGGCAGTTCGCCTCGCTGGACCACCTGTCGGCCGGGCGGGCGGCCTGGAACGTCGTCACCTCGGCCAACGACTACGCGGCGCGCAACTTCGGCCACGCCGCCCTGCCGCCGCACGCCCTGCGGTATGAGCGCGCGGGCGAGTTCGTCGATGTCGTGCAGGCGCTGTGGGACACCTGGGACGACGACGCCTTCGTGCGCGACCGTGCCCGCGGCCTGTACTTCGATCCCGGGCGGATGCACGTCCTACACCATAAGGGCAGCTTTTTCGAGGTGGACGGCGCGCTGAACATCGCCCGCAGCCCGCAGGGCCACCCCGTCATCATCCAGGCCGGCGCGTCCGACACCGGGCTGGAGTTGGCGGCCCGCACGGCGGAGGTGGTGTTCGCCAGCGCGTCCGACCCGCACGACGCCAAGCGCGGCTACGACGACCTGAAGGGCCGGCTGGCCAAGCATGGCCGCGACCCGGCCTCGCTGCGTGTGCTGGCCGGCCTGCCCGTGGTGATCGGCCGCACGGTGCGGGAGGCTGAGGACAAGGCGCAGGCCCTGCAGGACATGATCCACCCGGACGTCGGCCGCTTCCGGCTCGGCGCGGACCTGGAGGCCGACCTGTCGGACCTGCCGCTCGACGAACCGATCCCGCCGGAGCGCCTGCCGGGCAGCGCCAACCTGCACAAGGCGTTCTTCGAGGGGATCATGAAGATCATCCGCGAGGAGAACCCGACCCTGCGGCAGCTTTGTCTGCGCTATGAGCGCGGCCGCAAGACGATCAAGGGGACGGCCAGCGGGATCGCGGACGTGATGGAGGAGTGGTTCACGATGGGCGCCGCCGACGGCTTCATGATGCAGTTCCACACCCTGCCAGGCGGATTGCAGGACTTCGTGGAGGGTGTGGTGCCGGAGCTGCAGCGCCGCGGCCTGTTCCGCACGGAGTACCAGGGGGCCACGCTGCGCGACCACCTGGGCCTGCGCCGTCCCGCCAACCCGAACACCAAAGGCAGACCCGCATGACCCGCCGCGCCCTGGCCCTGCTGCTGCTCCTGCTTCGCCCCGTAATTGGCGCTTGTGCGGAGCCGCCGCTGGTGCAGGCGACACTGGTGGAAGCGGGCAAGCTGAGCTGGGGCACCTCGCCCACCTTCACCCCGTTCGAGTTCATGCGCGACGGGCAACCAGCCGGGTTCGATGTGGACCTGATGGAGGCGCTCGGCACGCGGATCAACCTGGTGCCCAACATGATGGCGATGGACTTCAAGGGCATCATCCCCGGCCTGCTCGGCGGCAGGATCGACGCCGGGGTGAGCGGGATGTACGTGACGCCGCAGCGGCAGGAGGTCGCGGACTTCATCCCCTATGTGCGCGTCGGCAACCAGATCGTCGTTCGGCAGGGGAACCCCCGGCATCTCGATGGCCCGGCGTCGCTGTGCGGGGCCAAGGTGGCGGTACCCGTCAGCACGGCGTTCGAGGCCTCGGCCAAGCAGGCCAGCGCGGCCTGCGCCGCGGCGGGCAAGCCGGAGGTGGACATCCTGTCGCTGCCGGGCAGCAACGTCGTGGCGCTGGCGTTGAGCCAGGGGCGGGTGGACGCGGCGCTGAACTCCACCGCGACGGTTGCCGCCATGATGGGCGAAGCGCCCGGCATGTATGCCCTGGCGGGCGAGCCGTTCGATGCGGACACCCGCATCGGCATCGCGCTGCGCAAGGACAACCCGGCGTTGAAGGCCGCGTTGGAAGGTGCGCTGGGTGCCATGGTGGCCGACGGCAGCTACGCCGCCCTGCTGCGGAAATGGCATCTGCCAGATCAGGCGTCGGTGTTCTAGGGACGGCAGCGGCCGGGACTTAGGGCCTGCGATGACGCTGTTCCAGCCGGCGGTGTTCTGGCGCTACTTGCTAAGCGCCGACTTTGCCGCCGCGGCGGGCGCGACGCTGTGGATCAGCCTGGCTGCGCTGGCGCTCGGGCTGGCGGTGGGTCTGGTGCTGGCGGTGGTGCAAGAGGCGCGGCTGGCCGCCGTACGGGGCTGTGCGACGCTGTATGTGTGGCTGTTCCGCGGCACTCCGGTGCTGCTGCAGATCGTGTTCGCCTTCAACGTGCTGCCGTCGTTCGGCGTGGTGCTGTCGGGGCATGCCTGCGCGGTGCTGGCGCTTGGGCTGAACGAGGGCGCCTACATGGCGGAGATCATCCGTGCCGGCATCGGCGCCGTCGGGCCGGGCCAGCGCGATGCGGCGCGGGCGTTGGGCCTGGACGCGCGGCGGACCCTGCGGCTGGTGGTGCTGCCGCAGGCGCTGCGCCTCGCCATCCCGCCCATCGGCAACCAGTTCATCGGCATGCTGAAGCTGTCGGCGTTGATCTCGGTCATCGGCGTGCGGGAGCTGCTGCTCGTGGCCGACCAGGCGGCGTCGTCCAACTTCCGCTACTTCGAGGCGCTGTCGGCGGCCGGCGCGTACTACCTGCTGCTGACCACGCTGTTCATGCTCGTGCAGCACCGGATCGAGCGCGCGCTGGGCCGGGGCGCAGGGGTGGCAGGCGCGATGGGGCACTGACCGGATGGCGCAGCCTGCTGGCGCGCAACAAGCCGCCAGGGGGGTGGTGCGGGACCGCCCTCAATGCGTCGGCGCCATGGCCATCGCACGCGGCGATCACTGGGTCAGCGTGCCCGTGACCCCCCAGGTGTCAGGAACCAGGTAGCCTTCCGGATACGGGTCCTCCGGGTCGAGGAAATAGGTGTGGTGGCCCGTAATCCACGCCCGGCCCTCGATGGCGGGCACGATGGCTGCCCGGCCGGCCACCTCGGTCTCGGCGACGATCCGCCCTCGGAAGCGGCTGCCGATCAGGGACTCGTGCACCATTGCGTCGCTGACCCGCATCTGCCCGCGGGCGTGCAGCACCGCCATGCGCGCGCTGGTGCCGGTGCCGGTCGGGCTGCGGTCAGACCGGCCGGGCGCCACGATGCAGGTGTTGCGCGTGACCTCGCCCACGCCGGCAAACGGCCGGTTGAGCTGCACGATCGACACGCCGCTGATGCCGGGGTTGCCGGGGTGCACGACGCTGAGCTGCTCGCGCGCGGCCAAGCGGACCCGCTCGCCCAGCACGGCCAGCTCGCGCGCCTCGTCCAGCGTGACACGGAACCCCAGCCGGGTGGCATCGACGATGGCATAGAACATGCCGCCATACGCGATGTCGGCGCTGACGGTGCCGAACCCCGGCACCTCAAGCGGCGCATCGAGCCGGTCCACGAAGGCCGGCACGTTCTCGATCTCGACGCCCAGGCAGCGTCCGCCGTCGCACCTGGCGCGGGCGCGCACCGGGCCGGCCGGGGTGTCCACCATCACCACCGTTTCCGGCTCCTGCATCCTCACCAGGCCGGCCTCCAGCAGGACCGTCACGGTGCAGATCAGGTTGGAGCCTGACATCGCGACGTACTCGGTCGGCTCCATGATGATCACGCCGGCGTCGCAGCCGGGCTGGACCGGGGGGACGAGCAGGTTGACGTGCCGGCACACGCTGCCGCGCGGCTCGCATAGCAGCAGGCGGCGGACATGGTCGTGGTCGCGTTCCATCGTCCGCATCTTCTCGAACATGGTGGCACCCATAGGCGGCAGCACGCCGCCGATGATGACGTCGCCGACCTCGCCCTCCGCATGGCATCCGACGACCGAGATGACCCGCTTGGAACGCACCGTCCGGTTTCCTTTCTGCCCGCCTATCGTACGCTTCACAGTGCTATGAACCGGCTTGGACGGCTAGTAGCCTGGCCAGGTTCGGACAACGCTCAACGTCATCCGATCCAGCATCCAGGTGGGCGGTTTCTCGCGTGTGTGCGCGGCCACGACTTCTGCGATGGCGGGAGAACTGCAAGCTGCACGCCCGCATTCCTGTACGGAAATCACAGCCGGAGATGGAGGAGATCTACTCCCGCCTAATGGCGCCGACCTCGACCTAGCAGACGGTTTGCGAGTATTTTTGCCCGCAACGCGCGACCCTGCACAACGTGGAGGCGCCGACGCCCTGATATCCCGTCATCCGCGATTTCGAGCCAGACATCGCCACACTCTACCGGGACTGGCTCGGCTTGGCCGTGCCGGAGCGCGTGGACGCCTGACGACAGAAGTCCGCAACAGGCCGCCCTAAACCCGGCCCCCTCGCCCGAGAAGCAAGGGGGCAGCCAGGCAGCGTTCGCGCCGTCGGCGATTGCCCTGGACGGCGCGTTCGCGCGCTGGCGGCCTTGACCCGGCTGCCTAGCGATGCATGAGGCGGGCGAGCACGTAACCTGCGCCGACAGCGATCAGCAGCGACGTCATCGGCTTCTCGGACATGAAGCTGTCCAGCTCCGTGCCGAACGTTGCGGCACCCTCACGCGCCGCGTCTTTCGCCGAGCCGAAGGTGTTCTGCAACTGGCCCGTGGCCTGGTCCGCCTTACCCTCGGCCTGCGTCTTCGCATCGCCGGTCAGGCCGCCGACAGCGTCCTTCACCTTGCCGCCGAAGTCCGTGGCCGCACCCTTGATCCGGTCCTCGTCCATGCTTCGCTCCTCACGCTGCAAGAGGCGTCTTGATTGACGGCCCTGCATGTAAGAGCGTCTAACGCAAAACGCCGCGATAGTTCCGCGACTGTGCCGGCCAACATCCTGGGCGCGCAGTCTTCCACTTCCAACCTGAGGAGCCGTCCATGCTGCAGGCAGTGACGCCCGGTGCCGACCGACTGCTGACCTGTTCGGTGGTCCGCACCGCCAAAGCTCCGCCGGAGGGAGTCCTGGATTGCGGCATCCCAGACTGCAGCGGCATCGTGGCGACCGCTCCGACCGAGGCTGGCCGCAGCGCCACGCGCCGCAGCCCGGCCCGGCCCGGTCGATCCGCCCGCAACGCCGCATCCGTCGCGCTGGTCGCCCTTCTCTGCAATGGTTGCGCGTTGGCGACGGCCACCCCGCCGCAGGTCGAGGTTGCCGCGGTCGGGCTGCGCGGCGCCGGGCTGCTGGACCAGGTCCTGGCCGTGACCCTGTGCGTCACCAACCCGAACAGGTCGGAGTTGTCGTTCCGGCGCATCGCGGTGGATGTGGACGCCGAGGGTAGCCCGCTGGCCGAGGGCGTCAGCGATACCGCGGTGCGGCTACCGCCGGGGTCGTCGGTGCTGGTGCCGTTCACGGTCGTCAGCACGGTCCGCAACCTTGGGCCGCAGCTTCTGGGCGTGGTCCGAACTGGTGCGGTGGACTACCGGCTGCACGGGACCGTCACGCTGGACACCTTGGGCATCACCGTGCCGTTCAGCCGCAGCGGGCGCTTGGACCTGCTCACCAGCGTACCGGGGATGCTGGCCGACGCCGCCATGCCGACTGCCCCGCGTTGCCAGCGCCGGGCTGGAGCGGACGCTTAACCATAGGGGGACCCTTGCCGCCATCCGAACAAGGCCGGCCTGGCTCCCTCTCCCTCCGGGCAGGGCGATCGCATATGCGGCGGGCACGCTGCCTGCTCCCTCGCCCTCGGGAGAGGGCCGGGGTGAGGGGGTCTTGCGGCGCAGACCCCCTGGCTCGGACAGCCCTGCTGGCCCGGGCAGTCCGGTTCCGGCGGCACCGTTGAGTGGCGCTTGGAAAGACTCCCTCACCCCAGCCCTTTCCCTTGGGAGAGGGAGCAGAAGCGGTCCCCACGGCATAGGCGATCGCGCTGGCCTCCGGGAGAGGGCCGGGGTGGGGGGAGGCGGCAAGCACCGGAGCCTCGCGTTCGAGAGCGAATTCCGGTCTCAAGCGGGCAAGCCGGGTTCACCCAGCCTGCCTCACCCCGGCCCTTTCGGGGGCATAGGGAGCAGGCGGTCGGTTTACGTCGCCAGGACCAGCCCTTCGACCTGTGCGCTGCTGCCCCGCTCGGCCCACAGGCGGCCCGCCATGGCCTGCGATCTGGCCAACCCAGACCGGCGTGCCGCGAACCGGCTGGTTGCAGCCGCCGCACACGGCCTGGTGGAGGCTCGACCCACCCCGTTCAACAATGATTAATAAGCGACGGCCAAGCCTATTGGGATGTAAGCTGCATCCTTTATGAGTACTTTATGAAGCAGCAGCACACCACAGGCAAAACGCGCGACGGCTACCACCACGGCAACCTGCGCGAGGCGCTGGTGCAGGCGGCCCTGGCCATGATCGCCGAGCGCGGGGTACCCGGGTTCGCCATCGCCGAGCTGGCCCGCATCCTGGGCGTCAGTGCGGCGGCACCCTACCGGCACTTCCGTGACCGCGACGCCTTGCTGGCCGAGTTGGCCCGGCGCGGCTTCGAGGGCCTGGAATCCGACCTGGCCAACGCCGCCAAGGTCGCCGGCGCCAACCCGGTCGTCGCCCTAGAGCGTTGCGCGCAGGCTCATTTGGCCTTCGCCGCGCGTGAGGCGGCGGTGTATTCCACCATGTTCGACCAGCAATTGCCGATCAGCGCGCATCCGGAGCTGCTATCGGCGCGCGACGCAGCCTTCCAGGTGCTGCGCCGCGTGGCCGACGCCGCATGCGACCACAGCCATGCCCCGCGCCGGCCGCCGCCGCACATGGTGGCCCTGCACGTGTGGTCGCTGACCCATGGCATCGCCTCGCTGTTCCTCGGCAAGGACGGCGAGCCCACCGGCCTGCTGCCCATGTCCCCGGTGGACCTGCTGGAGGCCGGGCTGCTGGTTTACCTGCAATCCCTGGACCTGCCGACGGCGCAGTAGCCCTGGGGACGCAACGGACTGGGCGCACCCGCCTCCGTCACGAAAGCGGCCTTGTACACGGATATGTGTTCCATTCGGCAGGGCACGAAACCCAGGCGGTGGTGTTAATGCCCCTCACATAGGGTGGAGCGGCATCATGCTGGCCAGGTTGGACGAATTCGGCGCAGTCGCATGGCTTGCAGTGGTGGCCGCAGCCTCCTTGATCGCTTGGCCGCTGGGTCTGGCAACATTCGCCTACCTGGCCGGAAGCGGACGGCTTTATGATTGGCGTGATGGCCGCGACAGCAGGCTGGGCCGGTGGTTCAGCGTCGGCGGCTCTGCCAGGGGGCTGGGCAGTGACGGCCGCCGCTTCCGGTCCTCCCCCAGCGGCAACCAGGCGTTCGACACCTACCGCGCCGACGCGATCAGCCGGCTGGAGGAGGAGCAGCGCGAGTTCCATGCCTTCCTGGAGCGGTTGCGCCAGGCCCGTGACAAGGCGGAGTTCGACGCCTTCATGGCGGACCGGCGGCAGCGCCCGGTCAGCACGGACGCCGCAGAGCCGTCGAGCAAGGCGGAGTAGCGCCCCAAGGCTTCTTCCTTTGCAGGCGACGCCTGGCTGGGATAGCCGCCTGCAGACCGGAACCGGCGCCGCATGACGCGCCTTCGGCAGCATGACTCCTCTCCACCAAGGCCAGCGCGGTCCCTATGGCTCCCTGACCAAGAACGGCGGCGTTTGGCGCGGGACGGCCACCAAGGCCGGCCAATCGGCGCAAATCTGGCTGGATTACAAGGGCAACGTCGGCCAGGGGAGCGCGATCACCTCTCGCGAAGGCGGCCGGGCTGGCAGAGGGTTGCCCCGGCATGGCGCTGCTTCGTGCTGCCCGACCGTGAATTTTACACCGTGACCGTGCTTTATTGTAACTAAGGTGGCCGGCATGGCGCCGATCACCGGCTTGCAGCAAAGGAAACCATCATGTCCATCATTGCCTGGCTCGTCCTCGGCCTTATCGCCGGCTTTATCGCGAGTAAGATTTCCAGCGGCTCCGGCCAGGGCGTGGTGCTCGACATCGTGCTTGGGATCATTGGTGCCTTTGTCGGCGGCTTCTTGTTCTCGGCAATAGGGGCGACGCCGGTCACAGGCTTCAACATCTGGAGCCTGATCGTCGCCATCGTTGGCGCAGTCGTCGTGTTGTGGCTCTACCGTCTGGTCGCCGGCCGGCGTACGCTGACCTAGGCCCTGGGGCGGCCCAAGCTTCGGGCGGCCCAAGCTTCAGGCGGCTGGGATCGGGCTGGTCTTGCAGACGCACCTTGCGCTGCCAAGACCTGCTGGCATCCTGGCCGCCGACTTGCCTATGCTTTCACGGAGCAGTGGCGTTCCGGCCCTGCTCCCATTCGGTGGACGAGGTCTGTATATGGCGGACAACACGCTTTTGCGCTCCGCAGGCGCCCAGTTGGGAGAACTTCGCGCCAGCCTCGACGGACTACGGCCAAAGTCGGCGGCAGCCAGTCCGGCCGAAGCGGGCGCAGCGGCCAGCCCCCTTGGGGCCGATCTGCTGGCTCAGGTGATGGCCGCCCTACCTTCGCTGATCGAGTATGCAGGCATTGCCTGGGAACTGCTCGGGTCCCGGCGCAGCGCGGGCGGGCGGGCCGAGGTTCAACGCAAAGCCCGCTCCGGATTGGGCAGGCGGCTACGTCGCTATGCCTTGGTCAGCTTGACGCTGGGTGGATGCTACCTGGCCTACCGCCTGACGCGCCCAGCCGGGCGACAGGAGATTTAGCGGCACCGGCGCGCACGCGCGCAACCGCCCTGCGACACGCTGCTCAAAGCCCGCCGTGGGACGCGTTTGAGTCCCCACCACCGACCCTGGAGGTTCCAGACCGATGAAACGTGACCCGGCGTCCCTTGCTTTCACAGCGCTGGCCGTGGTCAGCCTTCTCGCCGGGGCACTGCCGGGCCGGCCGCAAGCCGGCACAGTCCCGGCCCGCGGCACGGGCGGCCCCTCCCCAAGCCGGGCACAGCCGCGTCCCAGCGCGACGGCTGGCCGGGACGCCGCCACGCCCGCCGAGATCCCTGCCGGCGGCTGGTGGGCCATCGGCAAGCGGGTGGCGGCCAACGTTTCCGGGCACCGGTTGCTGACCGAGGCGGCGGGGATCACCTTCTTCACCCTGCTCGCCCTGTTTCCCGCGCTGGCGGCGATGGTATCGATCTACGGGCTGTTTGCCGACCCGGCCAGCATTTCCAAGAACCTCGACGCCTTGTCCGGCGTCGTGCCGGAGGGCGGCATGACGATCATCGCCGACCAGGTTCGCAGCCTTTCGGCCAAGGGTGGCACGGCGCTGGGCTTCGGCGCCCTGCTCGGCCTCGGCACGTCGCTATGGAGCGCAAACCAGGGCACCAAGGCGTTGTTCGACGCGCTCAACATCGTTTACGACGAGAAGGAGAAGCGCGGCTTCGTGGTGCGCACGGCGCTGACCCTGGCCTTCACGCTGGGCATCGTCCTGTTCGTGTTGCTCGCCTTGGCGGCGGTCGTGGCCGTTCCGGTGGCGCTCAACATGGTCGGCCTGGGTGCGGTCGGCGGCTTGTTGCTGCGCCTGTTGCGCTGGCCGTTGCTGCTGGTGGCGCTCGCGGTTCTGCTCGCGCTCATCTACCGCTTTGGGCCGAGCCGGCAGTTGGCACGCTGGCGCTGGGTCACCTGGGGCGGCGGCGTGGCTGCCGTCTTGTGGGTGGCTGGCTCCATCGGGTTCTCCTATTACGTCAGCCACTTCGGCACCTACAACAAGACGTATGGATCGCTGGGCGCGATGATTGGCTTCATGACCTGGCTCTGGCTGTCGGCGGCGGTCGTTCTGGTCGGCGCGGAGGTGAATGCCGAGATGGAGCACCAGACGGCCCGCGACACCACGGTCGGCCCTGAGACGGCGCCCGGCAACCGTGGCGCTGTAAAGGCTCGTCAGGTCGCAGCGTAGCGTGAGATCGGCTTGGGTGGTCTGAAACGGGCCTAGATACGACTAAGCGCGGGGAAGGCACCGGACCAGTTCAACACCCCCCAAGCAGGACCATCGCAAACGGCATAGCATAGCCCGACTTGCTCCCTCTCCCTTCGAGAGAGGGGCCGGGGTGAGGGAGTCTTGCGGCGCAGACCTACTGGCCTGGGCAGCCCGGTTCCGCCGGCATCGGCTGGCGCGCTGGCAAGCAAGACCCTCTCACCCCGGCCCTCTCCCGAAACGGGAGAGGGAGCAGGAAGGGGTCTGCGCCTGTGCTGGGTCTTACGCCGCCAGCTTGATCTGCCCCTGCATCCCCGGCCAGTCCGAGTAGCCGACGCTGTCCCCGCCATACCAATACTGCTTCGGCGCATCGGCCAGCGGCTCGCCGGTTCGCATCCGCTCCACCAGGTCGGGGTTGGCGATAAACGGGCGGCCGAAGCTAATCAGGTCGGCATTGCCCTTGGCGATGGTGTCATCGGCCAGCTTGCGGGTGTACTGGTTGTTGGCAATGTAGGCGCCCTTGAAGCGCCTGCGCATCGCCGGGTAGTCGATGCCGTTGGGGTCGCGGCTCATCTGAGTCACGCCCTCGATGTCGTGGACATACATCAGGTTGAACTCGTTCAGTGCGTCCAAATAGGTGCTGTAGGTGCCCATGGGATCGCTGTCCAGCGGCGTCCCGCCGGGTGCGGTCGTGCCCGGCGAGATGCGAATGCCGACCCGGCTGCCGCCGCCCCACACCTCCGTCACCGCCGCGATCACCGACAGCGGAAAGCGGAGCCGGTTCTCCAAGCTGCCGCCATAGCGGTCGGTGCGCTTGTTGGTGCTGTCGCGGATGAACTGCTCCAGCAGGTAGTTGTTGGCCGAGTGCACCTCGACGCCATCGAACCCGGCGTCCATCGCGCACTGCGCGGCGTGGCGATAATCGGCGACGATGGCGGGGATTTCCTCCGTCTCCAGCGCGCGGGGCGTGACGTGGTCCTGCATGCCGCTGTTGGTGAACGCCTGGCCGACCGGCTTGAGGGCGGACGGCGCCACCGGGAGCGCGCCGTCGTGGAGGTCGGGGTGGCTGATGCGGCCAGTGTGCCAAAGCTGCAGCACGATGCGTCCACCCTGGCTGTGAACGGCGTCCGTGACGGGCTGCCACGCTTCGACCTGTTGCGGCGTCCAGATCCCAGGCGTCTTCGCATAGCCGCGGGCCTGGGCGGAGATGTTCGTCGCCTCGGACACGATCAGCCCGGCGGTGGCGCGCTGCCCGTAGTACTCGGCGGCGAACGACGGAACCACGCCATCCTCACTGCTGCGGCTGCGCGTCAAGGGCGCCATGACGATGCGGTTGCGAAGCTGAAGCTGGCCCAGCGTGTAGGGCTGGAACAGGGGGGTATCCGAAGTTTGGGGCATGAGTGGTTCCGTGGGAAAGGGCAGGCGCCGGGTTGAGTAGCGTTGATAAGGGCGGCATTGCGGCAGGTTTCCACCCCGAAGCAATCAAGCGCCCGTGCGTTGCCGTACTACGCCCGCCGCAGCAGGAACAGCGCCTGCTCCCCAAACACGTTGGCCAGCCCAGGGAAGCGCCGCCACGGCGCCCGCCGCCCATCGTCGTCCACCGCAAGCCAGCGCTCCACCCGGTAGCCCTCCTGCGCGCATAGGGCGAAGAAGTCGCGTATGGTGCAGGGGTGGATGTTGGGGGTTTCGTACCAGGGCCGGTCCCAGGTGGCGGTCATCGGCATCCGGCCGCTGCGCAGCAATTGCCAGCGCACCTGCCAGTGGCCGAAGTTCGGAAAGCTGACCAGCGCGCGGGTGCCGATCCGCAGCATCTGCCGCAGCACCTCCTGCGGACGCTCGACCGCCTGCAGGGTGCGCGACAGCACGACGTAGTCGAACAGCCCGTCGGGGTAGTGCTGCAGGTCGGTGTCGGCGTCGCCATGCATCACCGGCAGGCCGTGCGCGACGGCGTGCGTCACTTCGGCCATGTCGATCTCGATGCCGCGTGCGTCGCAGCCGCGGGTGCGGAACAGGTGCTCGATCAGGGTGCCGTCGCCGCTGCCGATGTCGAGCACGCGGGAGCCGGGGGCGATCATCTCCGACATGAGCTGCAGGTCGAGCCGCATGTTCTTGGCGACCTGCTGGACCGGTGGCCTATTCATGCCGCTGGCTGCTCCCTCTCCCTCCGGGAGAGGGTTGGGGTGAGGGGGCCTTGGTTGCGGGATGGGAGACCTGTTGCGCTGCTAGGCCGGGGCTGTTCGCGGCGGAGGGCGGCGCTAGAAGACCCCTCACCCCGGCCCTCTCCCGGAGGGAGAGGGAGAAGGAAGGAGGCCGGCGTGCTCGGCGCAGCCGGCGAGGAAGCCGGACAGCGTGCGGTGGAAATCCGGCTCGTCCAGCAGGAAGGCGTCGTGACCCTTGTCGCTGGCGATCTCGACGAAGCTGGCGTTGGCCCCGGCGCGGTTCAGCGCGCGCGCGATGGCGCGGGACTGCGCGGTGGGGAACAGCCAATCGCTGCTGAACGACACGGCGCAGAACCGGGTGCGCGTGCCGCGGAACGCCGCCGCCAGGTCCCCGTCATGCTCGGCCGCCAGGTCGAAGTAGTCCATCGCGCGGGTGATGGTTAAGTAGCTGTTGGCATCGAAGCGGTGCACGAAGGTGCTGCCCTGATGGCGCAGGTAGCTTTCGACCTCGAACATCTCGCCGAACAGGGTGGCGCCGGCGTCCTGCGTCTGCAGGTGCCTGGCGTCCGGCGCCTGCAGCCGGCGGCCGAATTTGCGGGTCAGCGCCTGCTCGCTCAGGTAGGTGATGTGCGCCGCCATGCGGGCGACGGCCAAGCCGCGGGCGGGGACCTTGCCGGCCCGCCAGTACTCGCCCCCGTCCCAATCCGGATCGGCGAAGATCGCCTGGCGCCCGACCTCATGGAACGCGATGTTCTGCGCCGAGTGGAACGACGCCGTGGCGATGGGCACGCAGGCGAACACCTGGTCCGGGTAGGTCGCGGCCCACTCCAGCGCCTGCATCCCGCCCATGCTGCCGCCGACGACGGCAAATAGCCGGGTGATGCCCAGGCTCTCGACCAGCAGGTGCTGCGCCCGGACCATGTCGCGGATGGTGATGGCAGGGAAGTCGGTGCCCCAACGCTCGCCGCTGCCGTCGCGCGGGCTGCGCGGCCCGGTGCTGCCCATGCAGCCGCCGAGCACGTTGGCGCATACGACGAAGAAGCGGTCGGTATCCAGCGGGCGGCCCGGCCCGACCACCTGGCTCCACCAGCCGGGCTTGCCGGTGGTCGGGTGCGACCCCGCCACATACTGGTCCCCGGTCAACGCATGGCAGACCAGCACGGCGTTGGAACCCTCCATGTTCAGGGCGCCGTAGGTGCGATAGGCGACGGTGATCCCGTCCAGCGACACCCCGCAATCCAACGGGAATGGCCCATTGAACGAGGTGGACTGCTGCTGTTCGATAAGAGGGGGAGCGGACTGGTCCATCGCAGGTTCCTCATTAGGCCCGACCGGGCCGGTGCGGCAACCGGCACGCGGCGCACGTTGTGGTTTGCACGCCCTGCCTTGGGCACCAGCCCGCTTTGCACGCCAAGCTGCATCCGCTATGCACCTCGGCCTACTCCAACGAGACCTCAGGATGTCCAGTTCCGCCCCCCTGCTCGACCCTCCATGGCCCCAGCCCGCCCCGCTGGACGCCTTGGCGGCGCTGCGGGCCGAGTTGGACACGTTGGACGACCAGTTGCACGACACCCTGATGCGCCGGGCCGGCGTGGTGGCGCAGATCGGCGCGCTGGGCGTGAAGGGCCGGGTGCCGCTGCGGCCGGGACGGGAGGCTGCGATCCTCCGCCGCCTGCTGGCCCGCCACCAGGGACCGTTCCCCCGGCTCGGCGTCGTCCGCGTATGGCGGGAGCTGATCAACGCCTTCACCGCGCAGCAGCGCCCGGTGCTGATCACGGTCTGCGAGGCCGAGGGCGGCCCGGCCCTGCTCGCCGCCGCGCGCGAGCAGTTCGGCGCGCTGACGCCGATGCGCGTCCACCGCTCCCCGGCCCAGGCGATCCGCGAAGTCAGCGCCGGCCTCGCCACCGCGGCCGTGCTGCCGGTGCCCGCCGAGGGTGAGGCGCCGGCCGACGCCTGGTGGACCGCGCTGCTGCACACCGGAGACCCGCGCATCCATGTCGTCGCCCGGCTGCCGTTCTGGGCGGCGCGGCCGCAAGGGGCGCCGATGGTCCACGCCCTGGTGGTCGCCGCCGCGCCGCCCGATCCGAGCGGGGCCGACCGCTCGCTGCTGGGACTGGAGCTGCCGCTGGAGGTCAGCCGGGAGGGGCTGGGCACGGCGCTCAAGGCGGCTGGACTGCAGGCGGGACCGGTGATCCTGCGCCACGACCCGGGCGCCGCCGCCGCGCGGGTGCTGGCCGACGTCGAGGGCTTTGTCACCGACGCCGACCCGCGCCTGGACGCCCTGCAGCCCGTGCTGCGCCGGCCCGTCGTGCTGGGTGCCTACGCCACCCCCATTCAGGAGCCTGCCGCGTGACCGGACCCCTGCCGCGCCCGGAAATCCTGGGCATCAGCCCGTATGTCGGCGGCGAGAGCAAGGCGCCCGGGCAGAACCGCGTGGTGAAGCTGAGCAGCAACGAGGGCGCGTTCGGCGTCCCGCCCAGCGCCCAGGCTGCTTATGCCGAGCAGGCCGCGCAACTGCACCGCTACCCCGACGGCGGCGCCACGGAGCTGCGCCGCGCCATCGGTCGCTATTTTGGCCTGGACCCGGCGCGCATCGTCTGCGGCGCCGGATCGGACGAGCTGATCTATGCCCTGTGCCTGGCCTACGCCCGTCCTGGCGGCGAGCTGATCATGAGCCGGCACGGGTTCAGCATCTATGAGATCGCCGGGCAGTATGCGGGGCTGTCCACCGTGAAGGCGCCGGAGCGCAACCTGACGGCCGACGTGGATGCCATGCTGGCCGCGGTGTCGCCGGCAACACGGCTGGTGTTCCTGGCCAACCCCAACAACCCCACCGGAAGCATGGTGCCGCAGGGCGAGGTGCGCCGCCTGCGCGCCGGCCTGCCGGCGGACGTGTTGCTGGTGCTGGACGCCGCCTATGCCGAGTATGTGGACCGGCCGGACTATGATCCCGGCGTGGAGCTGGTGGACGCCGGGGACAACACGGTGATGACCCGCACGTTCAGCAAGATCTGGGGCCTGGGCGGGATGCGCCTGGGCTGGTGCTATGCGCCGGCTGCGATCGCCGATGTGCTGAACCGGGTGCGCGGCCCGTTCAACGTCAGCCTGCCGGCCCAGGCTGCCGGGATCGCCGCCCTGGCCGAGCCAGGGTGGGAAGCGGCCGGGCGGCAGCATAACACGGAGTACCGCGCCTGGCTGACGCGGGCGCTCGATGGTGCCGGCATCCGGGTCTGGCCGAGCGAGGGCAACTTCGTCCTGGCGGATCTCGGCCAGCCGGCCGCCGCCGACGCCGCCAATGGCGCATTGCGCGCCCGCGGCGTGATCGTGCGCGCCATGGGCGGCTATGGCCTGCCGCATTGCCTGCGGATCACGGTCGGCACGGCGGAGGAGTGTGCGCTGGCTGCCGACATCCTGGCACGGCATATGGAGGCGCAGGCCAGGGAGGCCCAGGCTGGGGTTGCCCAAGTTGGGATTGCCCAAGCTGGGACGGCGCAACCCCTCCATGCCTGACTTCGCGCCCGGCGCCGGCGCTTCGGACTTGCGGGCCGTGCTGCAAGGCCCGGTGTTCCAGCGCCTGGTGCTGATCGGCGCCGGGCTGATCGGCAGCTCCGTCGCCCGCATCGCGCATGATCGCGGGCGTCCCGGGGGAGACTTGGCGGCGGAGGTCGTCGTCACCGACAGCAGCCCCACCGTGCTGGCCCGCGCCGCCGCGCTGGGCTTCGCCGACCGGATCGAGCCTGACCCGGCCCGCGCCGTCCAGGGTGCCGACTGTGTGATGCTGTGCGCCCCCGTCGGCGCCTATGCCGCCATCGGCGCCGCCATCGCGCCGCACCTGCAGCCCGGCTCCATCGTGACCGATGTCGGCAGCACCAAGGTCTCCGTCATCCGTGACCTGGCGCCGCTGCTGCCGCCGGGCGTGCGCTTCGTTCCCGCGCATCCCTTGGCCGGCACCGAGTACTCCGGACCCGACGCCGGCTTCAGCACCCTGTTCACCGGGCGCTGGTGCCTGATCTCCCCCCCGGCCGGCGCCGACCCGGAGGCCGTCGAGCAGGTGGCCGAGCTGTGGCGCCGCATGGGCAGCATGGTGGAGGTCATGGACCCCGAGCACCACGACCGCGTGCTGGCCATCGTGAGCCACCTGCCGCACCTGATCGCCTTCACCATCTGCGGCACCGCGGATGATCTGGCGCGAGAAGGCGGGGCTAAGGACGGTGCGGCAGCGGGGGGCGGCGCCGACGCCAGCCGGGCCGAGGTGCTGAAGTTCGCCGCCTCCGGCTTCCGCGACTTCACCCGTATCGCCGCCAGCGATCCCGTGATGTGGCGCGACATCTTCCTGAACAACCGCGAGGCCCTGCTGGAGATGCTGGCCCGCTTCACCGAGGACGCCCAGGCGATGGCCCGCGCCGTGCGCTGGGGCGACGCCGCCTACATCGAGGACCGCATCGGCCGCGGCCGCAAGATCCGCCAGGGCCTGATTGACCTGAAGCAGGCCTGAGCGTGACGCCGCCGAACCTGGCGCCGGCGGGTCTGACATTGCCGAATTTGGCGTCGTGGGACCTGGCGCTATGGGACTGGCGGCGTCAGGTGGCCGACCTTTATGCCGCCGTGCGCGCCGGGCCGGACCCGCAGGCCGCCTGGCAGCACTGGCGCACGGTCCGGAATGGGCTGTTCCGCAGCCATCCGCAGTCCCCCATCGAGCCCGGCGCCGTCTTCACCGGCCTGCCGTACTTTCCCTACAACCCGGCATTGCGCATCCTGACCGTCATGGCCCCGCTGGACGGTCCGGAGGAGGCGTTCCCAGCCGGTGCGGATGGCGAGGTGCGTATGCGCCCCATCGCCCGCACGACCGACCTGGCGCCGGTTCTGGGCGGGGAGCTGACCGCGTATTGGCTGCTGGGCTATGGCGGCGGCGTGTTCCTGCCGTTCGCCGACGCAACCAGCGGGCGGGAGACCTACGGCGCGGGCCGCTACCTGCTGGACACGATCAAGTCCGCCGACCTGGGCATTGCGCGGGATGGCCGGGCGGTGCTGGACTTCAACTTCGCCTACAACCCGTCCTGCGCCTATTCGGCCCGCTACCTGTGCCCCCTGGCCCCGCCAGCCAACCGCCTCGCGGCGGCGGTGCGGGCCGGAGAGGCATCGCCGGGGATGCTGGGATGAAGCTGCATGGGTTCGAGCCGTCCGCCGGTGGCGTTGAGGGCACCGACCGCTAGCGGGTTCAGCGTCCCTGCATCCTCAAGCGGTGGCAGCCAGCCAACTCCGGATCGCCCTCCCGTTTGCCAGCGATCCGCCCGCGGCCTGCCCGGGGACCGTTGCACTCCCAACGCCGACCGGCCAGCGGCGGGAGGCTGCTGCGGCGGCTACTTCACGCCGGGCTGGTCGGACAGGGATAGCGCGCTGCCGCCGATGCGCCACCGCTCCGGCTGCAGGAACACCCGCTCCCGCCGCTCCGCCTCGAACGGCAGCGGCGGACGGCTGGTGTCGATATACTTGCCGATCTGGTCCTCGAACGCGGCGGAGTTCTTCCAAATGCCGATGTTGAAGAACGAGGTGTAGTTGGCGCTGACCGCTTGCATGTTGATCCAGGGAAAGCGGCCCCGGTCCTCGACCGAGCTGAGGAACTCGCCCACCAGGCCCGACCGGTCCGCCACGGGGGAGCGTTGCGCCCAGTAATCCAGGAACTCCTTCTCCTGCCCCTGCTTGATCTTCCAATGCACGACGACCAGGCGGACTGGCGTTGCACCCTCGGTATCCTGGACCGCCGCGACGCCAAGAAGGGAAAGGTCGGGAAGGGCCGGGGAAGCAGATTGTCCCAGCGCCGATTGCCCCAGCACCGGGCCAGACAGCAGCAGCATGCACACGACGCCAAACCGAAGACCGCCAGAACATCTTGCAGCACCGGGCGTGGGGGCGGGATGGCTGCGGATCATGAACGTCATCCCAATTTTGGTCCCACCGCGCGATTGCGGGACAAGCCACCCCTCAGTGCCACGAAAGAAGACTTGTTAGCAAAACCTAAATCATCATGACGTGACAGTTAACCTGCAGTGTTCATCCTAGCACGCTGGCTGCGGTGCAGGAACCGTGTCGTCAACAGGACCGCCACCAGCAGCAGGCTTGCCGCCAGGCCCCACCAGGCCCCTGCTGCCCCCCAGCCGGACCGCGCCGTCAGCCACCACGCCGCCGGGAAGCCAAGCCCCCAGTAGCCCGCCGCCGCCAGGAGGAACGGCACCCGCGTATCCCCCATGCCGCGCAGTGCGCCGCCGGCCGCGGACTGCACGCCGTCCGCCGTCTGGAACACCGCGGCGATCCCCAGCAGGCCGATGGCGGAGCCGTAAGCCTCGGCGTTGGCGGGCAGCGCCGGGTCGATGAACGCCGCTACTAGCGTGCCCGGCGCCAGCACGAGCGCCATGGCCGCCAGCGCCTCCGTCCCGCCGGCCAGGGCGATGGCCACCAGCCCGGCTCGCCGTGCCCCCGGGGCATCCCCGGCGCCGATCCGGTGGCCGACCCGCACGTTGGCCGCCTGCGCGATGGCAAGCGGCACCATGAACGACACCGACACGATGGTGAGCGCGATCTGATGCGCCGCCAGCGCCGCCGGGCCAAGCCGCCCGACCAGCAGCCCGATGGCGAGGAACAGCCCGGTCTCCACCGTAAAGGTCCCGGTGACGGGCAATCCCAGCGCCAGCATACGCCCGAGCAGCGCCACGCCCGGCTGCCGCCACCGGACAAACCGCCGCAGCGGCGCCCGCCCGTGCAGCCAGGCCAGCAGCAGCAGCGCCATCGCCGTCTCCACCAGCACCGTCGCCAGGGCCGCCCCCGGAAGACCCAGCGCCGGCAGGCTCCACCGCCCGTGGATCAGGCCGAAGCACAGCACCAGGTTCACCGGCACCGCCGCCAGCGACACGCACAGGATGGCCGCGCCCTGGCCGATGGCGGGCAGGAAGGCGCGCATTAGGCCGATTCCCACCATGGCGCCCGGCGTGGCCCAGCGCAGCACGTCCATGTAGCGCGCCGTATCCGCCGCCAGCGCCGCCGGCTGCCCAGCCAGCCGCAGCAGCGGCCCGGCCTCCGTGAATACTGCCCAGGCTGGCGCCGACAGCAGCAGCGCCATTCCCAGCCCCACCCAGTATGGCGCCGGCACCCCGGCGTCGTCTCCCGCGCCGCGCGCCTGCGCCACCAGAACGCTGACCGATGTCAGCATCCCCTGCAGCAGGATCGTGACGGTGATGAACAGCATGGCGCCCAGCCCGCCGGCCGCCAGCGCGTCCCCGCTCAATGCACCCAGCAGGGCGGTATCGGTTGCGCCCATCGCGACGCCGGCCAGTTGCGCCACGGCCAGGGGCGTGGCCAGGCGCAGCGTCTCGGCGGCATGGCGCCAGCGCGTTTGCGCAGGGACCGGCGCGGTCCGTGCGATCAGGGAGCCGTCCAAGGTGGCGCCTTTACGTTTGGGGAGCCGGCGGGCAACACCCTCGGCCGGAGCCGGGTTCAGCCATTACCGGAGCTTGTTCAGCCGGACCCACCCTACCAGAACTGGGTTCCCGGCCCGCCCTTGAACGGGCCGACCAAGTCCGGCGTGATCCAGCCGCCGTAGAACCCACCCTCCTGCGGCACGACGACGTCGTCATCGACGTAGCAGGCGTCCATGCGGCCGGGATAGAGCGCGACATGCCCCAGGATGGCGGCGAACGCCGGCGTGGGATGCGGGTAGCCCCAGGCGGCATCCTTCGCCGCCGCGCCGCCAGCCTGCACCGTGAAGTAAGTGGCCTGGCCCTTCCACTCGCACAGGCTACCGCGGCCCGGCGACGGCGCCAGGCTGCCGGGCAGGAAGGCGGCTTGCGGCAGGTAGTAGCTGGGCGGATGGTAGGTCTCCAGCACGCGCCAGGCGGCGTCCGTATCGAGGATGGTCACCCCGCCCAGCACGACGCGCACCCGGCGCCCCGCAGGCTCCAGCCGCGGCGGGCGGGGATAATTGGCGACACGTTCCATCGGAGGCTCCGTCCTGCATGCCATCGATATGGGGTGCAAGCCGGCTGCGCCACTGGCCCCCGGCTGCACCACTGGCCGTGAACGGATGGCCCCGGTAGGATCGGCGCAACGGGAGGACGCCGCATGGACTGGCCGCAGCAACGGGGCATCTACGACCTGGGCGACCTGCCCCTGCAATCCGGCGCCACCCTGCCCGGCGCGCGGCTGAGCTGGAAGACGCACGGCACCCTGTCGCCCGCCCGGGACAACGTGATCCTGTATCCCACCAGCTACGGCGCCCAGCATACGGACTTGGAATGGCTGATCGGCCTGGACGGCATCCTGGACCCGACGCGCTGGTTCATAATCCAGGCCGACCAGTTCGGCGGCGGCCTGTCCAGCTCGCCCAGCAACAGCGCGGCTTACCCCTCGCTGGTGACGGCCGGGGACAACGTGCAGGCGCAGGCCCGGCTGCTGCGGGAAGTGTGGGGGATCGACCGGCTGGCCTGCGCCTATGGCTTCTCCATGGGTGCGATCCAGGCTTACCACTGGGCGGCGGCGTTCCCGGACGCGGTGGACCGCATCGTCGTCGTCTGCGGCAGCGCCCGCACGGCCGTGCACAACCAGGTGTTCCTGGATGGGCTGATGGCGGTGCTGGAGGCCGCGCCGGAGTGGACGGGGGATGGCCGCTTCAGCGCCGAGCCACGGGCGGCGATCCGCGCCTTCGCCCGCATCTATGCCGGGTGGGCGCTCAGCCAGGACTTCTACAGGGCGGACCTGCACCGCACCGTCCTGGGCGCGCCGGACCTGGAGGGCTTCCTGGTGGAGGACTGGGAGCGGCGCTATGACGGCAAGCACGCCGCCGACCTGTATGCACAGCTCAAGACTTGGCACGCCTCGGATATCAGCAGCTCTCCACCCTATGGCGGCGACCTGCCCGCGGCCTTGCGCGCCATCCGCGCCCGCGTTTTGCTGCTGCCGGGCGAGACCGACCTGTATTTCCGCATAGCGGACAATGTGGTGGAACTTCTGTATCTGGCCCACGCCGAGCTGCGGCCGATCCCAAGCGTCTGGGGCCACCGCGCCGGCAACCCTGTGCAGGACCTTGAGGCCCAGGCCTTTCTGCGCGACGCCGTCCGAGCTTGGCTGCACATGCCGGCCTGATGGTTGCAGGTGGCCTCGTCCATCGCCAGCGCCGGGCATACCGATCTGCGCCCTCCAGGCTCCGCCAACTTAGGGTTGACGCCCGCCGCTGGAACCGTTCGCGGACCGCGCTGGCTGCTACCACCGCAGGTCGTGTGGTGCTAGAATCCCTCCCGCACCACGTCCCGCGTGAAGTAGCTCAGGATCAGGTCCGCCCCGGCCCGCTTGAACGCACCCAGCGTCTCGCGCACCACCCGCGCTTCATCGAGCGCCCCGGCCTGCGCGGCGAACTTGATCATCGCGTACTCGCCGCTGACCTGGTACACCGCCAGCGGCAGCAGGGTGCGCTCGCGGATGCGGGCCAGCACGTCGAGGTAGGCCAGGCCGGGCTTCACCATCAGCATGTCGGCGCCCTCGGCCTCGTCCTCCAGGCTTTCGCGCAGGGCCTCGCGCGCGTTGGCCGGGTCCATTTGGTACGTTTTGCGGTCGCCCTGCAGGTCGCAGCCGGAGGCGGCGCGGAACGGCCCGTAGAACGCCGAGGCGAACTTGGTCGAGTATGCCAGCACCGGCACGCCGTCATGCCCGGCCATGTCCAGCGCCCGGCGGATCGCGCCGATCTGGCCGTCCATCATGGCGCTCGGCGCGATCACGTCCGCCCCGGCATCGGCGGCGACCACCGCCTGCGTCGCCAGGTTCTTCAGCGTCTGGTCGTTCAGCACGGCGCCGCCGGAGCCGACGATGCCGCAGTGGCCGTGGTCGGTGTACTCGCAGAAGCAGTTGTCGGTCATCACCACCAGGTCCGGCGCGGCGCCCTTGGCGATTCGGGTCATGCGGGCCAGCAGGCCATCGACATGCATGGTGTCGCTGCCGATAGCGTCCTTGTGCCGGCTGATGCCGAACAGCATGACGGCGCGGACCCCGTCGCGGGCGATGGCCTCGATCTCGCGGGCCAGGTGGCGCTCGGGGATGCGGGACACGCCGGGCATCGAGGCGATGGGCACAGGGGCGTCGATCTCCTCCTCGACGAACAGCGGGAGGATCAGGTCGTGCGCGGTGACGCGGGTCTCCCGCACCAGGTCGCGCAGGGCGCTGGTGCGGCGGAGGCGGCGGAGGCGGGTGATGGGGAACATGGGGAGGGGTCCTTGGTCGCCTGGCCCGCTGCGTTGACGGGGCCAGGTCACGGATTGGTGCGAGTCCGCGCGGGCGCGGGCGGCGTTACGGTCAGCATCTATAGTCTGGGGCACCCCGATGCAGAACCCGTTGGCCGCAGTGATCTCGTATGGCTCCGTCCTGGCCGCAACCCTGGAGGGCGGACGCTTCGGCCCGCAGCGCCCGGTGAACGGCATCTGGTATGCCACCTTGCGCAAGCCGTCCTATACCCCGCCGGGGCCGGCGTTCGGGGCGGCTTGGACGGTGCTGGATGTGCTGCTGGGCACCGCCGGATACCGCCTCATGACCGCGCCGCGCAGCCCGGCCCGCACCTTGGCGCTGGCCGGATGGGGGCTGAGCACGTTGGGCCTGGCGGGCTATCCCTGGACGTTCTTTGGCAAGAAGCGGCTGGACGCCAGCCTGGCGGTGACCGGCGCCATGCTGGTCTCCGCGGCCGGCACTGTGGCGGCGGCACGGCAGGTGGACCGGCCGGCGGCGGCGATGGGCGTGCCGCTGGTGCTTTGGTTGGGGTTCGCGACGCTGCTGAGCGAGGAGATCTGGCGTAAGAACTAGCTGTGGCTGCCCCTTCGTTGCCCCTGCGGGAATAGGCGAACAGCGGGCAACAACGACCGTGGCTGCTGCTCCCTTTCCCTCCGGGAGAAGGCCGGGGTGAGGGAGGCGGCAAAGGCCGAACCCCAGGCATTTCGGCGCGGGTAGCCGTCCTCGGGCGGGCAAACACGGCTCTCACTCCCTCACCTCGGCCCTCTTCCGGAGGGAGAGGGAGAAGTTTGCTCATAATCCGCCCGAGCTAAGGCGCACATATTCACTCCTATAGTGAAACTAGGCTATGCAACGCCTCAACAGGGGGCGATGGCGCTGGCAAGAAGCATGGACGTGGTCGATATAGACCTCGATCCGCTGGCCGAGCAGGCACGGCGGCGCCGCACCCTGCTGCGCATCGGCCTGCCGCTCGGCGGCGTCGGCCTCATCATCGGCTTCCTGCTCGGCATCGCGTTGTATGCCGACAGCGCCAACCGGGCCGGCGTGCTCGGCCTGTCGGACACGCTGCTGCACGGCCTGCAGGAGCGGGTCGCGCTGCAGGTGTCCGCCTACCTGGAACCCGCGTCGCGCGCCGCCCTGCTGGCGCACAGCATGCTGGGACGCGGCGGCGCCACGGACCATGCCGGGGATGCCCAAATCTTCGCCGCCTCGGTGTTGCAGGAGACGCCGCAGGTGGCCAACGTGCTGTTCGCCGACGGTCTGGGCGACTTCATGCTGGTCCGCCGCAGCCTCGGCGGACCACCGGGCGGGACCGAGACGAAGCGCATCCTCGTGCAGCCCGCCGGCCACCTTCCCGGGGAACGAAGCCCCGGGGAACGAACCGTGGAGTGGACCACCCGGGACGCCGCCGGCGCCGTCACTGCCCGCCGGCTGGACCCGGCGGACACCTACGACGCCCGCACCCGCACCTGGTTCACCGGCGCCCGCGCCATCGACGACGTGTTCTGGACCGGCATCTACGTGTTCGCCTCCGAGCGCCTGCCCGGCATCACCACTGCCGTGCACGGGCCGGGACCCAACCTGGACACCGTCGGCCCGGACGTGGTGGGCATCGACATCAAGCTGGACACCATCTCGGGTTTCCTCGGCGGGCTGCAGATCGGCCGCACGGGGCGGGCCTACCTGGTGTCCAAGGCAGGGGAGATGGTGGCCGGCCCCGACCCGCAGCGCATCCTGCGGGACCAGGACGGCCAGTTGGCCCCGGCCCGGGTGGAGGATGTCGGCGATGCCGCGCTGTCCGGAAGCTGGGACCACTTCCGGGTGGAGGGCGCCGGCACCCGCGTGATCGAGGTCGCCGGGCAGCGGCTGATCTCCATCGTCACGCCGCTGGGCGACGCGCAGGGCTGGCTGCTGGTGATCGCCGTGCCGGAGGCGGAGTTCAGCGGCTTCGTCACAGTCAACTCGCGCCGGGCGGGGCTGCTGTCGCTGGTGGTGGTGGCGCTGGCGCTTGGCCTGGCCGCGCTGCTGGTGCGGCAGGGATTGCGGGCGGACCGGGCGGATCGCGCGGTGGCGGAGCGGTCGCAGGCGGTGCGGCTGCAGAGCGCCGCCTTCGCCCGGCTGGCCGCCGCCGCCGGGCAGTTCGCCCCGGACGGTACGCCGCCGCCGGCGTTGGTGGAGACCCTGGCGGAGGCGACCGGCGCGCGGCGGGCGGGCGTGTGGCGGCTGCTGGGCGCGGGCGGGGTGCTGCGCTGCGATGACAGCTTCGAGCCGGCGACGTCCGGGCACGTCGCCGGGGTGGAGCTGTCCCGCCAGGAGGTGCCGGCGCTGATCGAGGCGCTGGCCCACGGGGAGAGGATCGACGTGCCCGACGCCCGGCGGGACCGACGCACGGCGTCGCTGCACGGCCTGCTGATGGCGCCGCTGGGCAGCACGTCGCTGCTGGCGGTGCCGGTGCTGCGCTGCGGCGCCGCGCCGCGCCCGGTGCTGGGCATGGTGCTGCTGGAGGATGCGCGGCACGACCCGGCGGCGCACGACATCGCGCAGGCTTGCGCCGCACTGGTCTCGCTCCGCATCCCGGCCGAAGCCATCACTGCCGCCGCTGGACCCGCCGCCGTCGAGCCGGTGGAGCAGCCTGGCGACGGCGCCGGCCTGGACGCGGCGCTTCTGCCGGCGCCGGCCGACGGCTTGGCCACGCCGGGCCAGCAGCACGCCTCGGTCCTGGTGCTGCGCCTGCCGGATGCGGCGATGGCCGGGACGGGCACCGCGGTGGCGCACCAGGTCGCCGGCGCCGCGCAGCGGATCGCGGCGGCGCACGGCATCCCGTACATCAAGATGCTTGGCGCGACCGTCGTGGCCGCCGCCGGCTACACGGCGCCCGATGCTGGATTGCACCATGGAAAGGACGCCGCCGCCCGGCTGGCCGACACGGCGATCGCGCTGCGCGAGGCCTGCGCCGGGCTGTTCGAGCTGGGCGACGAGTCTGCCGGGTTCAGGCTCGGCCTGGACTCGGGCGCCGTGCGGGGCGGGGCGATGGGCACCGCGCCAGGCCTGTTCAACCTGTGGGGCGAGGCATTTAGCGGCGCCGAGGACCTGGCCGAGTCCGCACCGTCCGGCGCCATCCAGGCCAGCGAGCAGGCGTACCGGCTGTTGCGCGAGGCGTTCCTGTTCCGCCCGCGCGGCCTGTTCTACCGGCCTGGGACCGGCGAGACGCACAGCTACGTGCTGGCGGGACGGGCGTGAGCGGGGCCGGTGCGAAAGGCGCGGGCATGCGGCGCGTCCGCCGCGGCCTGGCGGCCCTCGGCGGCGCCGTCCGCGGCCGGCTGTCGTTCACGCTGCAACTGGCGGCACTGGCGTGGGGCGTGCTGCGGGAGGGTGCGGCGCCTGGCACGTGGCGGCGGACGCTGCGGCGGGCGTTCCGGGCCACGCTGACCCGCCTGGTCGGCGGCTCGCTGGGCACCATCGCCGTCACGGGGCTGGTGGTCGGCCTGGGCCTGGTGTTCGAGGCGCTGTACTGGCTCCGCACCGCTGGGCAGGAGGAGCAGATCGGCCGCATCCTGGTCGTCGTGCTGGTCCGCGAGGTCGCGCCGCTGCTGATCGGCATCATCCTGCTGGGGCGCGGCGGCCTGGCGGCGGTGGCCGAGCTGGGGACGCTGCAGGCGGAGGGCGAGGTGGCGGTGCTGCGGGCCGAGGGGATCGACATCTTCCAGGCGCTGGTGCTGCCCCGCGCGGCGGCGTTTGCGCTGGCCGCCTTCACGCTGGGCGTGGTGTTCGTGCTGCTGGCGCTGGTCAGCGGCTTCGTGACGGGCAGCGTGGCCGGGGTGGTGAACGGGTCGATCTTCGGTTTCCTTGACGCCGTGCTGCGCGCCATGAGCCTGCGTGACCTGGCGGTGTTCCCCATCAAGCTGCTGCTGGTCGGCCTGGTCGTCGCCCTGGCGTGCTGCGCCACTGGCCTGGCGGCGCGGGAGACCGATGGACCCGCCAGCCTGATGCCGCGCGGCTTCACCCGCGGGATCACCGGCATCCTCGCCGTCACGGTGTCCCTGAGCGCGCTGCTGTGAGCCAGCCGTGACCGCCATCCCCGTCCTGGCCCTGGAGGCCGCGCAGGGCGGCGGCGCGCACCTGCCGCGGGCGCCGCTCGACCTGACCTTGGCGGAGGGCGACTTCGCGCTGATCGAGACGCCCGGGCCGCGCCGCGGCGGCACCTTCGCCGACCTGTGCATGGGCCTGGCCCCGTTGCTCGGTGGCGCCGTGCGCTTTCTGGGCCGCGACTGGGCCGCCCTGCCGCCGGACCACGCGGACGCGCTACGCGGGCGGATCGGCCGGCTGTTCCACCTGCCGATCCGCGCCGACACGCCGGACGTGGCCGCCCGCGTGCTGCTGGGCCGCCTGCACCACACCCGCACCCCCGAGCCGGAGCTGCGGGCGGAGGCAGTGGGCCTGGCGCTCCGGTTTGGCCTGCCGGGCCTGCCAGCCGGGCCGGCGCGGCTGCTGGCCGGGCCGGACCTGCTGCGCGCCGCCTGTGTGCGCGCCTTCTTGGGACGGCCCCGCCTGATCGTCCTCGAACTGCCGCTGGCCGTGCAGGAGGACCATCTCCTCCGCGCCTCCCTGGAGCTGGGGACCGAGGCGCGGGGCCGCGGCGCCGGCGTGGCCTGGCTGGCGAACCCCGGCCCGGCCCTGCGCGACCCCTGCATCCGCCCCACCCACCGGCTGCGCCTGACCGACGCCGGGCTGGCCGCCGCCCGCCCCGCCAGGGCCGCGGCATGAGGGCGCTACGCAACACCGACGAGTGGATCGGCCTGTTGGTCGTGGCCAGCATCGCCGTGTTCGTGGCCGCGGCCCTGCAGGCGGGCCTGGTCAGCGATTGGTTCCGCCCCACCGCCAGCCTGCGCGTGCTGCTGCCCGAGACCGGCAGCGGCGGGCTTTCGGTGGGCGCCGACGTCCAGGTGCTAGGCACCCGCGTCGGCACCATACGGCGCATCGTGGTGGACCCCAGCCAGCGCATGTATGCCGAGGCCGAGTTGGAGGCGCCCGCCACCGGCTTCATCCGCCGGGACAGCCTCGCCGTGATCAAGAAAACCTTCGGCGTCGCCGGGGCGGCCCTGCTGGACATCTCCCGTGGCGTCGGCGAGCCGCTGGACTGGCACTTCGCGGTGATCGACGCCACGACCGAGCGCGCGCCGACCGAGAGCATCGGCGCCCTGATCGACGAGGTGAAGCTGAAGATCTACCCGGTGCTGGACGACGCCGGGCGGGCGATGAAGGCGCTGGCCGACACGGCGGAGGGCATCAGCCAGGGCCACGGCAACATCGGCCGGGTCGTGAAGGATGAGGACTTGGTCAACCAGGTGGCAATCATGCTGGCCAACCTGCGGACCGCCACCGAGCTGATCGACGCCGAGCTTGTGGAGGTGAAGGGCCTGACCAACACCGTCACCCGGCCGGACGGCGTGCCGGCGATGCTGAAGCGGGTGGAGGCGGCGCTGATCTCGGTGCAGGCGGCGACGCACGACCTGGCCAGCGCGTCCCCGCAACTGCCGGGGATCACCCGCAGCGCCGCGGCAGCGACGGCCGACCTGCCGGCCCTGCTGACCCAGACGCAGCAGACGGTGGCCGAGCTGGAGAAGCTGTCCCGGCAGCTCCGCAACACCTGGCCGCTGTCGGGCGCCGCCGCCGAGCAGCGCCGGCTGTCGCCCGCCGAGGTGCGGCCTTGATACGGGCCGCCGCACGCTGCCTGGTGCCCTGCCTGGCGTTGGCGGGATGCGGGTCCGGCCCCGCCAAGGCGCCGGTGGACGAGATGCTGGGACGCCTGGGCCATGCCGGCGACATCGCCTACACCTTGGAGGAACCGGGCCAGGCCGCCGAGCAGTACCGCGCGGCACTCGCCCGGGCGCGAGAGCGTGACGATGCCGCGGCCATCGCCGACATCGGGTTCAACCTCGCCACCGCCGAGCTGCGCGGCGACCATCCCGCGGAGGCGATGCGGACCGTCCAGCAAGTGCGGGCCGAGCTGGCGCGGCGTGGCATCGCCGACCCGGGCCTGGACCTGGTGACCGCCACGGCGCTGTTCCGCCAGGGCAACCGCGCGGATGCCGACCGGGTGGCGGCGGGGCTGACCAGTCGGCCGCCGCCGCTGGCCGACTCGGCCTGGTTCCTGCGCGGCCTGGTGGCGGATGCGCGCAACGACCGCACCGCGTTGCAGAGGGCCGCGGCGGCGCTGTCCCCGGCCGCCGATGCCGGCGACCGGGCAGAGCTGCAGGCGCGCATCATGCACGACCGGCGCCTTGCCCTGCACGCTGCCGACCTGCGCCGCGAGGCCCTGGATTACCGGGGTATGGCGCGCGCCCTGGCGCTGGCGGCGCAGGCTTCGCCGGACCCGGCGCAGGCGGCGGACCTGTTCCTGCGTGCCGGGCGGAGTGCAGCGGCCCAGCATGACACCGCCCAGGCCCGCATCTGGCTGGGTCAGGCCCGGCAGCATGCGCCAGGGCCGGCGCTGCGTGCCGAGGCCGGCCAGGCCCTTGCGGCGCTGCCATCCGCTGCGCGCTGATGGCCGTGCGGCGCAGCGATATGGGCGGGCAGGGCAACAGGATCGGGCGCAAGGACTGCACTGGCCTTCTCCCTCTCCCGGAGGGGGAGAGGGAGAGGGCGGGCGGGCAGCGGCTCGATGCCACATGCTTGCACAGGCCGCGGCAACCCGGGAGGGTCATGCCGCCCCAGCAAGGAAACCGCGCCCGTGACCCGCCTCGTCCCCCTATCCCTCGGAGTCCTCCTCGCGCTGCCCGCCGCCGCCGCGGAGCCGCAGCTTGTGCAGGTCACCCTGTCCACTGGCGGCGTCGGCCAGTTCGCCTTCGCCGCCCAGGTGGACGGTCGCGCCACCCTGCCGCTCGACGTGCCGCTGGACCAGGTGGACGACCTGCTGAAAAGCCTGCAGATCGACGACCCCGCCGGCAGCCCCGCCACCGTGCGCCTGCCTGGCCGCCAGCCGCTGGCCGAGAGCTTCCGCACCCTGCCGTTCGGACCCGGCGCCTTCGCCTCGCCGGAGGCGCTGCTGGCCGCCCTCGTTGGCGAGGCGGTGCGCGTGCCGGGGTCTGGCGCCGCAGGGACCATCCTGTCCGTCACGCCCTTCGACATCGCCCTGCCCAATGGCGGCGGCACGCTGACCCGGCATCGCATCGCCCTCGCCACCGCCGCCGGGATCGACACCCTGGTGCTGGAGGAGGTCCCCGGGCTGGAATTGGCGTCCGACACCCTGCGACGGCAGATTGGCGCCGGGCTGCAGGCCATCGCGGCGCAGCGGGTGCAGGACCGGCGCACCCTGCAGGTCGGGCTGGGCGACGGCGGCGCGCGCACCGTCCGGTTCGGCTACGTCGTGCCGGCGCCGGTCTGGAAGGCATCATATCGGCTGACCGTGCCGGCCGGGGCGGGCACGGCGCGGCTGCAGGGCTTCGCGGTGGTGGAGAACCTCAGCGGGCGCGACTGGCGTGACGTGCAGGTCGTGCTGACCAGCGGCCAGCCGGTGCTGTACCACACGCCGCTGTATGAGGCCGTGTACACCGCGCGCCCGGAGGCACCGGTCGAGGTCGCCAACCGTCTGGCGCCGCCGATCGATGCCGGCGCGCTGGCTTCGCCTGCGCCGCCGCCCGAGGACGCCCCATCCCCCGTGGCGCCCCCTGCGTCCATGCCAGCCAGGAGCATGGCAATGCAGGCCGCACCCGCCGGGCTGCAGGAGCCTGCACCGCCGCCGGCCGAGGTGCAGCAGTCCATCGCGCAGGTCAGGTTCCGCCTGGCCAGCCCGGTGACGGCGGCCTCCGGCGAGAGCCTGCTGCTGCCGATCCTCGACCGCGCCTTCCCGGCCCGGCGGGTTGCGCTGTTCCGGCCGGATGTGGACCCGGTGCATCCCTTGGTGGCGCTGCTGCTGACCAATGATGGCCCGGGTGCGCTGCCGCCGGGCCTGGTCACGTTGTACGAAGCCAGGTCGGACGGTGCTGCAAAGGCCGGGGACTCGAAGGCCGGGGACGCAGAGGCCGGGGACGCTCAAGGCGGTCCCGCCTACATCGGCGACGCCCGCCTGCCCGCCATCCAGCCCGGCGAGGACCGCCTGGCCAGCTTCGCCACTGACCTGCCCGTGCGGGTCGAGATGACCCAGGGCGAGGACACCGCCATCACCGCCGCCCGGGCCGCCCGCGGCGTGATGGTGCTGACCCGGCGGGTGCGCGCCACCACCACCTACCGCATCACCACCCCGGCCGACGCCGGCCGCACCCTGCTGATCGAGCAGCCGAAGCGCGACGGCTGGACCCTGGCGGAACCGCAGGCCGCCGCCGCCACGCCGACGCACTACCGCATCACCCAGGACGTGCCGCCGGGCACGACGGCGGTGGTGACGGTGGTGCTGGAACGTCCGCAAACCGAGCGCCTGGCGCTGACCGGGGCCGGCACGGCGCAACTGGCGGCGCTGGCCGGGCAGGACGGGTTCCCGGCGCCGCTGCGTGCCGCCCTGGCCCGCGCAGCGGCGCTGCGGACCGAGCTGGACCGGCGGACGGCGGTGGTGGCGGACGTGCGGGGGCGCCAGGCGGCGATCGTGGCCGACCAGGACCGCCTGCGCCGCAACCTGGGCGCTGTGCCGTCCGGCAGCGTGCTACAGGGGCAGTACCTCACCGCATTGCAGAAGCAGGAGGCCAGCCTGACGGATTTGACCGTCAAGGGCGATGCAGCGCAGCGTGCGGCGGATGAAGCGGATGCGGCGTTGAGGGACTATCTCGGGGCGCTGACGCTTTAAGGGGCGGCGGGTGGCCTAGCTGCGGTGCGCCGAGGCCTGGCGTTCAACCCGGTACACCGTCTTCACCAGCACCGCCCCCACGTTGGGCGTCGGGTCGGTCAGGATCACCAGGCGCAGGCCGTCGCGCTCCCGCCACAGCACGTCGGCGCCGTCGCGCACGTCGGGCCGGGTCGGATGCAGCAGGGCGCGGTCGAAGGTGGCCTGGGACACGCCGTCCGCCTCCATCCGCGCCTGCGCGTGGCGGCTGACGGCGACGTTCCCAAGGCCGGGCACGTTGCGGTAGAAGTGCTCCATCATGTCTCCGTCGAGCGGAACCGGGCGCCAGCGCCCAAGCGTTCCAGCAGCGCCGCGACGCGTCCGGCGACCGGCATGGCATACAGTGCCAGCAGATCGCCGTCCGGCAGGTCGAGGTGGCGCAGCGTCCAGGTCGTGACCGCCTCCGCCGAGCGCAGGGACCGCAGCCGGTCCAGTTCGAACAGCAATCCCGGCGGGACGGGACCCGCCCGGCGAAGCACGGCCGCCACCAGGGCAGCAACGTCCTCGGCGCCTGCGTCCGGCGTGGGGCGCGGAACCGGCTGCACCTCGGCCGCCGGCGCCTCGGGGCCGTGAGGCAGCCGGCCGATCCGCACTACGTGCTGGCCTGTCAAGGTGATCGTGGCCGGGCCGCCGGGGCTGCTGGACTGGCCGGTGTGCCTGACCAGGGCAGCGAGGGCGCCGATCTGCCGCACTGCCGCCATCAGCCATGTCCCGCCGAACGGGGTGGGCAGGTCCGCCGGCGCGACGTTGGTTTGCACCTCCTGTCCCGGCAGCGGCAGGCAGGCGGCTGCGGCCAGGAAGCGGTGCGGCCCGGCATCTGGCACGCTGGCCGGCCACTTCAGCCAGGCCTCGGGATCGGCAGCCACGGTGGGAAGCGCATCCCGCCCCGGCACCAGCCATGGCGGCTCCGGCGCCGCCGGCACCGCCGCGAGGTCCGGGATCGCGGCGAAGCTGATGACGTAATCCGGCAGGGCGGCGATGGCTGGGTCGCCGGCCCCATCATCGCCGCGGTCGATGGCCTGGACCGTGACGCGGTAGGCGCCATTGGGCAGTTCGAACCAGGTGTCGGCCTCGGCGGGGTCCTGCATCTGCTCTAGGCCAGGCAACGCGTCTGAATTGTCCAGCAACACGCGACCGTGGCAAACCTGGAGGGGAAAGTCCCACGCCGGGCCGCAGCGCAGCGCAGCGCTTCCAGCGAAGTCAGCGCCCCAGTGGTCAACCGAACTTCGAAGCCGCCATCGCCGCCGGTGCCGAACGCGGCCAAGCGCCCGGCGGCGGACTCGGGTTGATAGGCGAACGGCTCGCTATACCAAGCGATGGGCGCGTCGGCACGGTGCTGCAGGTCGTCGGGATGGAACAGCATCAGCGTAGCCACGTCGGTGCCGATGGTGATCGTATGGCCTGAACGGGTGGGATCGCTCAGCGTGGCCGCCGCGCTACTCCGGCCCGGCAATGCCGCCCGGGTGCTCGCCACGCTTCGTCTGGCTGCCGTAGTGCGATCGCAGGTGATAGAGGGCGAACCCCACTACGATCAGGAGCGTGCCGATGGCCAAGACGAATGGCAGCGGGAAATCATGTCCCATAATCGCGGCTCCAAGATTTGGTTGCAGAAGTGTCACGCTTCGCAAACGGCCTGGTTCCGGTCATCGCCAAACGTTGATCCCGCATTCATCTCAGAGTGATCCCCAGGCGGCGCGAAGGTGGCGTTCGCTCCCCGGCCTGATATGGTGCCGTCATGCCCGCCCCTGATCCAGGCCACTGATGCGCGACGCCTTCCCCTTCTCCGCCATCGTCGGCCAGGACGAGATGAAGCAGGCGCTGCTGATCGCCGCCACCGACCCGACCATCGGCGGCGTGCTGGTGTTCGGTGACCGCGGCACCGGGAAAAGCACCGCCGTCCGCGCCCTGGCCGCCCTGCTGCCCCCCATGCAGGCGGTCGAGGGCTGCCGCTACCACTGCGACCCCGCCCGCCCCGCCGCCTGGTGCGAGGACTGCCAGGCCCGCCCCGACCATCCCGCCCACGCGGTTCCCGTCCCCGTGGTGGACCTGCCGCTGGGTGCCACCGAGGACCGGGTGGTGGGCGCCCTGGACCTGGAACGCGCGCTGACCCGTGGCGAGAAGGCGTTCGAGCCGGGGCTGCTGGCCCGCGCCAACCGCGGCTTCTTGTACATCGACGAGGTGAACCTACTGGAGGACCATCTGGTGGACCTGCTGATCGACGTGGCGGCGTCGGGCGAGAACGTGGTCGAGCGGGAGGGTCTGAGCGTCCGCCACCCCGCCCGCTTCGTCCTGGTCGGCAGCGGCAACCCCGAGGAGGGCGAGCTGCGGCCGCAGTTGCTGGACCGCTTCGGCCTATCGGTCGAGGTCCGCACGCCGGACGCCATCCCTGACCGCATCAGCATCGTCCGCCGCCGCGACAGCTTCGACCGGGACCGCGGCGCCTTCGTGGCGGAGTGGGCGGGGGAGGATGCCGCCGTGCGCGCCCGCATCCTGGCCGCCCGCGCCCTGCTGCCCCAGGTGGAGGTGGACGACGCGGTGCTGGAGCAGGCGGCCCGGCTGTGCATGTCGCTCGGCACCGACGGCCTGCGCGCCGAGCTGACCCTGCTGCGCGCCGCCCGGGCGCTGGCGGCGCTGGACGGGGACGCGGCGGTTGCGGTGCGCCACCTGCTGCGCGTCGCCCCCAGCGCCCTGCGCCACCGGCTACGGCGGGACCCCCTGGACGACGCCGGCTCCACCACGCGGGTCGCCCGCGCAGTGGCGGAGCAGTTCGGCACGTGACCCGCCTGCTTCTCCCTCTCCCTCCGGGAGAGGGCTGGGGTGAGGGGGTCTTGCGGCAGGAGCCGACCTTCGGCCCCCTAACACCCGGTCCCCAGCCGGACAGGATCGCCCCCGCCCCGCCCCCTCACCCCGGCCCTCTCCCGGAGGGAGAGAGAAAGGCGGCGTCGCCTTGGGGGATCGCGGTCCATGCTGCCGCCCTGGCTGCCATCGACCCCCTCGGCGCCGGCGGCGTCGCCCTGCGCGCTGGCCATGGCCCGGTGCGGACGCGCTGGCTGGCGCTGCTGCGCGGCCTGCTGCCGGACGGCGCACCGTGGCGCAAGCTGCCGCTCGGCACCGCCGATGCCCGGCTGCTGGGCGGCCTGGACCTGGCCGCAACCCTGCAAGCTGGCCGCCCCATCATGGAGCGCGGCCTGCTGGCGGAGGCCGAGGGCGGCGTCCTGCTGCTGGCGATGGCGGAACGCATCCCTGGCGGCCTGGCCGCCCGCCTGGGCGCCGCCCTGGACGGCGGCCGCGGCCCGATGCTGGTCGCCCTGGACGAAGGCGCCGACGACGACGAGCGCACCCCACCCGCCTTGCTGGACCGCTTGGCCTTCCACCTGGACCTGACCCCGGTCGGCGCGCGGGAGCCGGAGGGCCATCTGCCCACGCCGGGCGCCGTCGCCGCCGCCCGGGACCGGCTGGCCCAGGTGCAGGCTGGGGACGCCGTGGTGGCGGCACTGTGCGACACGGCGGCGGCGCTGGGCGTCGCCTCGGTTCGCGCGCCGCTGCTGGCGCTGCGCGTGGCCTGTGCCGCCGCGGCGCTCGCCGGCCGGGATGCGGTGTCGGAGCCCGATGCGGCCCTGGCGTGCCGCCTGGTACTGGCGCCGCGTGCGACGGTGCTGCCCGTGTCCGAGCCACCCCCGGAGGCCGAGGAACCCGGGGTTGGCGAGGATGCGCCCCGCCCGCCGCAGCCCGAGCAGCAGCCCGGCGCCGCCGCCGAGCCAACGCCCGGCGCGATGGCCGACATCCTGCTGCAGGCTGCCCGCGCCGCCATCCCCGCCGGCCTGCTGGCGCAACTGCAGTCCGCCGCGCCACGCCGGGCCGCCCGCACCCCGCCCGGCGTGGCCGGCGCCGCCCAGGCTGGCCGCCGCGGCCGTCCCGCTGGCATCCGCCCCGGCGACCCCCGCGGCCCCGACCGCCTCAACCTGATCGAGACCCTGCGCGCCGCCGCCCCCTGGCAGCGCCTGCGCGGCGGGCCGCAGCCTGGCTCCCGCCTGCAGATCCGCCGCGACGACTTCCGCGTCACCCGCCTGGTGCAGCGGGCGGAGACGACGACGGTGTTCATCGTGGACGCCTCCGGCTCCCTCGCCTTCAACCGCCTGGCCGAGGCGAAGGGCGCCGTCGAGCTGCTGCTGGCCGAGTGCTACATCCGGCGCGACCGGGTGGCGGTGGTGACGTTCCGCGGCACCGCCGCCGAGTTGCTGCTGCCGCCGACGCGCAGCCTGGTGCGGGCCAAGCGCGGCCTGGCCGGGCTGCCCGGCGGCGGCGGCACGCCCTTGGCGGCTGGCATCGACGCCGGGTTCCTGCTGGCCGACGCCATCCGGCGGCGGGGCGGCACCCCCAGCCTGGTGCTGCTGACCGACGGCCGTGGCAACGTGGCGCAGGACGGGCGCGGCGGGCGGGACCGAGCGCAGGCGGACGCGATGCAGGCGGCGCGGGCGGTGCGCCGGGCCGGGATGGCGGCGCTGCTGGTCGATACCTCGCCCCGCCCCGGTCCGGCCGGGCAGCGTCTGGCGGCGGAGATGGGCGCGCGCTACGTGCCGCTGCCCTATGCCAACGCCGCCGCATTGACCCAGGCGGTGCGCGGCGCATGACCGGGGCTGGACCGCGCGGGGAGCTGCCCGGCCGCGACTGGCCCAACCGGGGTACCAGCCGCTCCGTTCGTGCCGCCGGGCTGAACTGGCATGTGCAGGTGGCGGGGCCGCCTGGCGATGCCGCGCCCGTGCTGCTGCTGGTACACGGGACCGGGGCGGCGACGCACTCCTGGCGGGACCTGCTGCCGCCCCTGGCGGAGCACTTCACCGTCGTCGCCCCGGACCTGCCGGGCCATGGCTGGACCGACGCGCCCGCGGCGGCGCGGCTGTCGCTGCCGGGGATGGCGAAGGCGCTGCAGGGCTTGCTGATCGCGCTGAACCTGCGGCCGGCGGTCACCGTGGGACACTCGGCGGGGGCGGCGGTGCTGGCGCGGATGGCGCTGGACGGCGCGATCCAGCCGCGGGCGATGGTCAGCCTGAACGGCGCCTTCGTGCCGTTGCAGGGGGTGCCGGGCCAGATCTTTTCGCCCCTGGCGCGGCTGCTGGTGGGGCTGCCGGGATTGCCGCAGGTGTTCGCCTGGCGGGCGCGGGACCCGGCGATGGTGGCGCAACTGCTGGCCGGCACCGGCTCCGCCCTGGATGCGGAGGGGGTGCGGCTTTACGGCCAGGTGGTGCGGCGGCCGGCCCATGCGGCGTCGGCGCTGGGGATGATGGCGCATTGGAACCTGCGCCCGCTGCTGGCGGACCTGCCGCGGCTGCGGACGCCGTTGCTGCTGGTGGCCGGCGCCGGGGACCGCTCGGTGCCGCCGGCGCAGTCCGCCGAGGTGCGGGACCTGGTGCCCGGCAGCACGCTGAAAATCTTGCCCGGCCTGGGCCACCTGGCGCACGAGGAGCAGCCGGCGGAGGTGGCAGCGCTGATCCTGGCGTTCGCGCGGGCAAATGGGGTGTTGCCCCTGGGCGCCGCCTCCTGACCGAGTGGGTCGCCACCGGCCGCATCCTGGACCTGATCCTGCTGGGCATGGCGCTGGAGGGTGCGGTGCTGACGGCCTGGCATCGCCGCACCGGGCGCGGCGTGGCACCGGGGGCGCTGTGGCTGAACCTGCTGTCGGGCATGTGCCTGCTGCTGGCGATGCGCGCCGGGCTGGCAGGGGCCTGGTGGGGGTGGGTGTCGCTGCCTTTGCTGGGGGCGCTGGTGTTCCATGCCGCGGACCTGCGGCGGCTGTGGCGGTAGCGGGCTCACCCGTTCGGCTCGCACGAACTGCCGCGGTTGTTTGGCAGGCGGGAATGGGTGAAGCTGATGCCATGGTGGTTCTCGGCTGGGATCGGGCGGCTGGCGGTGCCCTGGCGGCAAGCCTTGCGGCAGCAATGTCTCGACGAAGCCCTGAAGGCTGCGGCGGATGCGCGCGCATTCGAGGTTGAATGAGCGTGATCCAGGTTTGATCCAGCGACCGCCCCGCATCGCCTGCATCGGCGAGTGCATGATCGAGCTGCGTCAGCAGCCGGACGGCAGCCTGACCCGCGGCTTCGGCGGCGACACGCTCAACACCGCGGTTTACCTGGCCCGGCTGGGCGCGGCGGTGGATTACGCCACGGCCCTGGGCGACGACCCGTGGAGCGACGAGATGATCGCCGCCTGGAGCGTCGAGGGCGTCGGCACCGGGCTGGTCCGCCGGTTGCCGGGGAGCCTGCCCGGGCTTTACATCATCCAGACCGATGCCGGGGGCGAACGCCGGTTCCACTACTGGCGCGACAGCGCCGCCGCGCGCCGCATGTTCAGCGGACCCGGCGGCGCGGAACTGCTTGAGCGGCTGGAAGGGTATGACCTGCTCTACCTCTCCGGCATCACGCTCTCGATCCTGGACGGTGCCGGGCGGGCGGGGCTGTTCGGGGCCGTGGACCGGGTGCGGGCGCGGGGCGGCCGGCTGGTGTTCGACACCAACTTCCGGCCGCGCGGCTGGCCCGACCTGGATGGCGCCCGCGCCCTTTACCGGCAGGCGTTGGCGCGGTCGGACATCGTGCTCGCCTCCACCGAGGACCTGGCGCCGCTGTTCGGGTCCACGGGCGAGGCGGAGTTGCTGCACCACGCCGCCGGGGCCGAGCGGGTGCTGAAGCTTGCCCAACCGGCCGTGCAGGTGATGCAGGCGGGCACCGTGGTCCTGGTGGAGGCGGACCCGGTGGACCCGGTCGCCGACACCACCGCGGCGGGCGACAGCTTCGCCGCGGCCTACCTCATGGCCCGGCTGCTCGGCCGCTCCCCGGCAGCGGCGGCACGGTCGGGCCACCGCCTGGCCGGCACGGTCGTCGGCCACCGCGGCGCCATCATACCGCGCTGCGCCATGCCATCCCTGGAGACCCCGACATGACCGCATCCAAACCTGCCAGACGGCGTCTGGACGAGCTGCTGCTGATCTCCCGCATCGTCCCCGTCATCACCATCGAGCGCGTGGAGGACGCCGTTCCACTGGCCCGTGCCCTGGTGGCAGGCGGCCTGCGGCTGCTGGAGATCACCCTGCGGACCGAGGCCGGGCTGGCCGGCGCAGCGGCGATCATCGAAGCGGTGCCGGAGGCGATGTTGGGCATCGGCACCGTGCTGACACCGGCGGACCTGGCACGGGCCGTTGAGATCGGCGCGCAGTTTGCCCTCAGTCCCGGTGCATCGCCGGAGCTGCTGGACGCGGCGACCGGGTGCGGCATCCCGTTCCTGCCCGGCGTCGCCACCGCGTCCGAGCTGATGCAGGCGATGGCCTGCGGCTTCGAGGTGGTAAAATTCTTCCCGGCCGTGCCGGCGGGCGGCATCCCGGCGTTGCGCGCGATGGCCGGGCCGTTTCCGGCGGCACGTTTCTGCCCGACCGGCGGCATCGGCGCGGACGACGCAGCCGAATGGCTGGCGCTGCCGAATGTGGCGGCGGTGGGCGGGTCGTGGCTGACCCCAGCGGCCGAGGTGCGGGCTGGCCGGTGGGACGCCATCACCGAACGGGCGCGCCACGCCATGGCCCTTGCCGCCTGCCTGCCTGCTCCCTCTCCCTCCGGGAGAGGGCCGGGGTGAGGGGGTCTGCAAGCGCCAAACCTGGCATTTACGGAAGCAAGTCTCATTCTCGAAGTAGGCTAGTTCGGTCTTTGCCAACGCCCTCGCACTACCCCGTTTCGAAGGGAGAGGGAGCGATGCGAGCCTCACACCATGTCCGTCCACCTGCCGCATTGGTAGATGTCCAAGGTAGCCAAGATCTCATATGGTATGAGCCAGCCTGCACTGGTAGTTCCCTTGAGCATGATCTAACCCAGGCCAATGGGTACGCAGCCGCGGATGATTGCAAACCGCTGCCCCTGGCGCAGCGTGTTATACGGCCCCCCACGGATTCCCTACGGCGGCACGGAGCCTATCGGAAGCGCGAATGTGCGATGAGGCGCCCGGAGAGCCGTTCACGCCCCCGGCGCCTCCCGGTCTTCCGCGACCCGACCTAACGGTTTCTAAACAAGTCCCAGACCAGGAATACGCAGGGGAGGACGACGATGGCGAAGAAAATCCAATCGAACGTTTGTTCCATGTCCATGTTGATACCCTTCGGTTCGGCGGTGTCCGCAACCTCAATATACGGACGTCACACGCCGAAGTTGCAGGCTCATCTGCACATTCGATCAACCGTGCGGGCCGTCGAGCATGGGGCCGTCTGGCTGGAGTCACTGCTGAACCTTGCACCACTCTCGCCACATGAGGCGGCATCAGGAACCCAGCCACCCTGCATAGCAGAGCGAGGTGGGATGACGGATCGACCAGGCGTTTCCCCGCACGGCATGAACGGGCGGAGCAGACGAAGGACGCCGGACAAGGTGGCGCTGATGTACGAAGCCCCGAAAGGCTACAGCCCGGCGCGGGCATGATGTCGAACAGGCCTTAGCGTGCAGGTTCGAGCAAACGGTCGAGGTGGCTCTAGCCTTGCCACTTTTGGTAACCCGAGGCCGGACACACAGGCATCGTCGCAGGGCGGTGCCACGGTCTCGCCGGCCCACCATCTGAAGTGGCTAAGACCCCTAGTAGCATGCGTCTGGCCCGCCCATCCGTCTCAGCTAATCCACCTCCGAAAAGCCCTATCATTGTGCATCGAGGCTCACATCGTTGCGCGCCACTACACCTACCAAACGTAACCAAGCTGCCTCGCGCCGGAGACGCCCGCCTTGCGCAGCAGCCCCCGCGACAGCCGGCGCGCGTGGAACACCACCGCAGACGACGGGCCGACCAGCACGATGTCCTCGCCGCGCCGGACCGCGCGCACGATCCGCGCGCCGACCACCGACGGATGCACGCCCTTCGCCTGGTACTGCCGCTCAAGCCTGTCCAGCGCCGACGCCGGGACGCTCGGCGCCACCGCGCGGCGGTTGCGGATGATCGGCGTGTTGATGATCCCCGGGCACACCACCGTCACGCCCACCTCCGTCCGCCCAAGTTCCATCGCGATCGCGTCGGAAAGCCCGATCACCGCGTGCTTCGAGGCGGAGTAGGCGCCAAGGTTCGGCACCGAGTGAAGCCCGGCGGCGGAGGCGACGTTGACCAGGTGACGCGCGCCGCCCTTGGCGATCATCGCCGGCAAGAAGGCCCGGCTGACGTGCACCACGCCCATCAGGTTCACGCCGATCACCTGCTTCCACGCTGCCAGCGGCGTGTCCAGGAACGGGCCGAGGAAGCCGACCCCCGCATTGTTCACCACCACGTCCGGCGGGCCGGTGTCGGCCATGACCGCCATGGCCAGCACATCGACGGCCGCGGCGTCGCCGACGTCGCAGGCGAAGCTGCGGCAGCGCCGGCCCGCTGCCTCGACCTGCCGCGACGCCTCCGCCAGGCGGGCCTCGTCGATGTCGACCGCGATGATGTCCGCACCCGCATGGGCGAACGCAAGCGCGGTTTCGTGGCCGATCCCGGAGGCCGCGCCGGTGACCAGGACCCATCGTCCAGTCAAGTCGTTCAACGCCATCCTTGCGTCCTTCTTCAGGGATAGGGAGCAGGCGCTACGCAGCCACCCGGATCATCAGCTTGCCAAAGTTCTCTCCGTCGAACAGCCGGTTCAGCACCTCGGGCGCGTGCTCCAGCCCGTCTACCACGGTTTCGCGGTGCTTGATCCGCCCCTCGCCGATCCATCGGGCGAGCTGCACCGCCGCCTCCCCCCAGCGCGGCGCGAAGTCGGTCACGATGAAGCCCTGCACGCGCAGGCGGCGCATCAGGATGCTGCCGTAGTCGCCCAGCGCCGGCTTGGCCTCGTTGTAGCCGGAGATCATGCCGCACAGCACGACCCGCCCGAACAGGTTCATGCGGTTGGTGACGCCGGCCATCACCTCGCCGCCGACGTTCTCGAAGTTGATGTCCACCCCGTCTGGCGCCGCCGCCTTCAGCGCAGTGCGCCAGTCCGGCTGCTTGTAATCGACCGCCGCATCGAACCCGAGCTCATCCACCAGCCAGGCGCACTTTGCAGGCCCGCCCGCGATGCCGACGACGCGGCAGCCCATGATCTTGGCGATCTGCCCGGCGATGGAGCCGACTGCCCCGGCGGCGGCGGACACCACGACGGTCTCGCCGGCCTTCGCCTGGCCAACCTCGCGCAGCCCGAAATACGCCGTGATCCCCGTCATTCCGCAGGCACCCAGCAGCACCTCCGGCGGCAGCCCCAGGCCCGGCGGCAGCCCCAGGCCCGGCGGCAGCCCCAGGCCCGGCGGCAGCACCTGCAGCCCGGCGGGAGGGCCGGTGTAGTAGTCCTGCCAACCCAGCAGCCCCGACACCATGTCCCCCGGCGCATAGCCCTTGGCCTGGGACGCCACCACCCGGCCCAGCCCGCCGCCGCGCATCACCTCGCCGATCTGGACCGGCGGCATGTACTGCGGCATGTCCGTCATCCAGATGCGGTTGGTGGGGTCGAGCGACAGCAGCTCCGTACGCACCTGGATCTCGCCCGGCCCCGGGTCAGCCGCGGGCGGCGCGGCGAAGTCGAAGTCCGCTGCCGTCACCCGGCCCTGCGGACGCTGCTTCAGGCGGAATTGGCGGTTCGCGGTCATGCCGTCACCGGCGCGGACGGGTTGTTGACGGCATCCAGCATGACGGGGTGCTCCTTGGAGGCAAGCAGGAAGCGGGCTGCCGCATCCACGGACTGGCGGCCCTCGGGGATGAACCGGGCCATGATCTGCCAGACGTGCGGCACCACGGGCCAGACCAGGAGATCGACGGCCACCCCGGCGGCCAAGGCGCGGTCGGCCAGGCGGGTGCTGTCGTCGCGCAGCACCTCGTTCGCGCCGACATGGATCAATAGCGGCGGCAGGCCCGCGAGGTCCGCATACAGGGGGGAGATCAAGGGGTCCCGCCGGTCGGCGCCGCCCACATAGGAGTCGGCGCCGCGGGCGATGCCGTCGCCGAAGAACATAGCGTCCCGGCGGCTGTTGGCCTGGATCGACTCGCCGGTGGCGGCCAGGTCGGTCCACGGCGAGAACAGCGCCGCCCGCGCCGGCAGCGGCAACCCAAGCTCTCGCAGCCGCAGCATCAACGCCAGCGCCAGCCCGCCGCCGGCGCTGTCACCGGCCACCACCACGCCCTGTGCGCCGGCGTCCAGCAGCCCGCGATAGGCCGCCACGGCGTCGTCGAGCGCGGCGGGATAGGGATGCTCCGGCGCCAGGCGGTAATCCGGCGCGAACACCCGCAGCCCAGCCTGGGCAAACGCCTTGGTGACGGGCCGGTGCGTCCGCGGCGAGCAGGCGATGTAGCCGCCGCCATGCAGGTACAGCAGCGTGCGCGGCGCGTCCTCTGCCCCCAGCCAGTCGCCGGGCACGCCGCCCACGCTGGCCTTGTAGGCGCTGCCCAGGGCGGCGGCGCCCTCCAGCGCCTTGCGGGCCGCGGCGACGTCCTTGGCGCGGCTCAGCTTGCGCTTCAGCGTCGCGCGCAGCAGCAGCACCATCGCGTGCGCCTGCCAGCTAGCCACGGGCGGCCTCGCGGCGGGCGTCGCGGGCATTGCCACGGCGGATGATGCGTGCGGTCAGGCGCTGCACCACGTTCCAGTGGCCGATCGGGAACAGCCGCACCAGCGCGGCGATCTGCCGGGCATCGCTGCCGATCAGCAGCCGGCGCTCCCGACGCTCGATGGCGCGGGCGATCAGCTCGCCGGCGGTGTCCGGCTCGGTCCGCAGCAGCTTGTTGAATATCGCCAGCCCGGCGGCGGCATCGGCCGGCTTCACCGTGTCCGACACGCGGGCGGTGGCGGCGATGGCGGTGCGGACGCCGCCGGGGTGGACGACGGTGACACCGACCGGGGAGCCCTCCAACTCGTTGCGCAGGGCCTCCGAGAAGCCGCGCACGGCGAACTTGCTGGCGGCATACGCGGCCTGGCCCGGCGGCGCCATCAGCCCATAGACGCTCGACAGGTTCACGATCTGCGAGGCGGCCTCCCGGCGCAGCAGCGGCAGGAAGGCCCGCGTCATGCGGACGGTGCCCCAGAAATTGATGCCGAACAGCCACTCGAAATCGGCGGCCGAGACCTGCTCGAACTGGCCCATCAGCGCGACGCCGGCGTTGTTGACCAGCACGTTCACCCGGCCATGCTCGGCCAGCACCGTCGCTGGTAGGGCCGCCACGGCGTCGGCGTCGGCCACGTCCAACCCGTGTTCGGACACCTTGACGCCACGGCCCCGGGCGTCGGCCGCCACCGTTGCCAGCCCCGCCGCATTGCGGTCCGCCAACGCCAGCGCACAGCCGCGATCTGCCAGAACGCGGGCCAGCCCGGCGCCGATGCCGCTGGCTGCCCCGGTCACGACGGCAACGCTGCCGCGCAGGTCCAGCCTTTTATCCGTCATCCGGATGGTCCTCCCTTGGCGGCCCGTTTCCCTCTCCGGGCCTGCCGGCCGAGTTGACGTGCCCGCATTGGACTAGTCAAGCGACTGGCGCAGGGGTGGGTGCCGTCTGTGCATCCGGACGTGCCAGGGATTGAGAATCTACCATGCGGCCTGCGTCCACAACGGATTGGGCGGCTTGCGGGCCTGGCTTGGCCTGGCCTGCGCCTACAGCACAGTCAGCCGCACCTGGCTCAAGCTCAGCCGAATTCGGGACGCTTCTGATCACAGGAAAGCCGGCGAGCAACTTCGGCGGCTAGCCTATCTCGTGCGACGGCGTACGGCGCGGACCCTCCGAGGCCGGTGCCGGGGAGGCTGTCCAGGTGCCAGCGTCGGATGGCGGTGATCAACCGATGGCCATGGTTCGCGGTCCCGCCTGGTGCAGTTGAGCGTTGATGCGCGTCAGCAGCTCGGCAATGCCAAATGGCTTGACCAGGTAATCATCCGCTCCCGTCTTGAAACCGCGGGCGATGTCATCCTCGTGGCCCAGGCCGCTCAGCAGGATCACCGGAAGCTGGAAGCCTTGCCGCCGCAGGCTGGTGCAGAACGCACGACCGTCCCCGTCCGGCAAACTTACGTCGAGCACGGCGATGGCGAAACTCTCACCGCACTCCGCCATCAGGGCACGCGCTTGGCCGATCGTGGCGGCGGTGCGGACCAAGAAGCCTCCCTCAATCGCGATCGCTTCGACGAGGAGGTCACGGACGTCATCATCGTCTTCGACGATCAGCACAGACAAGCTCATTACCTATATCCCAATAATAATACATTAACGCTAATTTATAACGAAATCTTCAGAGTTCCTAGTTGTCGCTTTGTAAGGAATTGTTAGGGAGCAACGACCCGGCTCCTCGACATTTCCGGTAAAAGGGTCTGCTTATGAGCTAACGCGCTGTGCTATGCGGCACTGGTGGAGAACGCGTTGCTGCAGGGCGCGCTCACGCACCGGCATGGGCCGCGTTGGCGACTGGGTGACCATGGCGGGTTGACTGCCGGAATGCCGCTTACACTCCCCATCGCTGACGCACCCTGACCAAACATGACGCGACGTTTCCGGCCACGGCGTGGTTTCCTGCCGGCTTCAGTCAAGCAGGTCCATTCTGTCCACTGTCACCGCCGCTGTCTCCGCCGTTTCGAACACCGCCTGTCTTGGGATCGTGCAAACCGGCCCGAGGACACCGACGAGGCGGGTGGGAGCGATTGCGCCGTTGCGGTGGCCTGTTGTCGGACAGGGGGTCGGTGTCGCATCGTGGACCATCCACCGGGCTGATGGGCGCCCCCGTCTGCCCTTGATCAGTGACTGACCCTGCTTGTTGACTGGGCGATGTGCCCCTGCCCCGGCTGGACGGTGGCGGTCAGTTCGGTTGAGCAGGTGACGGCCAGGATCGCAGGCACGCTTGCAACGGGTTGGCGTCAAGCAGGTTTTCCGAGGTTTATGCAGGGAATTTTGTACATGAACTAAGAATTCTTACACAACCTAGCTGTTTTTGTGCCCAAACCTGCCTGGTATTCTTGGAGCGTGACTATCATGTTAAAGGTCATTTACAGTCCGGTATCTTAAACAGTCTGTTAGACAATTCATAAACAATGGATTGGTTATCATAGCGTTCCATTGTATACTTGTGTGTGGCATATCGCCTTTGATGGCTGACCCCCTCCAACCGATCGGACGCCTGATGCGCGCCTCTTGTCTTTCCCACCCTGCCGGGTGCGCCTGCCGTGGTGCCGCGTTGTCCTGCGATGCCGGCGCCGATGGCCTGGGCGCGGCGGCGGTGCGGACGGCGGTGGAGCGGGCGGCGTTCGGCGGCGTGGCGGGGCGCCGGCGGGCCTTGCAGGTGCTGGGCGCGGCGACAGTGGCCGCGGCCATCGACCAGGTGTTCCCCATCCTGCGCGCGCAGGAGGCCCTGGCCGAAACCGTCGGCGCACCGGAGAAGAAGGATCTCAAGATCGGCTTCGTCCCCATCACCTGCGCCACGCCGATCATCATGGCGGCGCCGATGGGCTTTTATGAGGACAATGGCCTGGACGTGGAGATCGTCCGCACCGGCGGCTGGGCGGCGATCCGCGACAAGTCGCTGAGCGGCGAATACGATGCGGCCCATATGACCAGCCCGATGCCGCTGGCGATGTCGATGGGCGCCGGGTCCAAATCGGCCGCGTGGAGCGTTGCGGCCATCGAGAACCTCAATGGCGAAGCGATCACGCTGGCCAATAAGCACAAGGACAAGCGGGATCCCAAGGACTGGCGAGGGTTCAAGCTTGCGGTCTCGTTCGACCACTCGATGCAGAACTACCTGCTGCGCTACTACCTGGCCGAGGCCGGGCTGGACCCGGACAAGGACGTGCAAGTCAGCGCCCTTCCGCCGCCGGAGATGATCGCCAAATTGCGGGACGGGACCATCGACGGCTTTGTCGGGCCGGACCCGTTCAACCAGCGCGCGGTGTATGACGGCATCGGCTTCATCCACCTGCTGACGCGCGAACTCTGGGCCGGCCATCCCTGCTGCGCCTTTGCCGTGCCGCGGCGCATGGTGACGGAGGCGCCCAACACCTACCAGGCGCTGCTGAAATCGGTGATCCAGGCAACGGCCTACGCCAACATGACCGAGAACAGCGAGGACATCGCCACCCTGATCGCCGGGCCGCAGTACCTGGACCAGCCGCAGGAGGTGGTGCAGCAGGTGCTGACCGGCACGTATCCGGACGGCTTGGGCGGCACGAAGAGCACGCCGGACCGTATCCGCTTCGACCCGTTCCCCTATCCGAGCATGGCACTATGGATCATGACGCAAATGAAGCGCTGGGGGCAGGTTGGGGGCGACCTGAAATGGCGCGACGTGGCGCAGCAGGTGTTCCTGGCCGCCGGCGCCGAGGTCAAGATGAAGTCCCTGGGCATACAGACACCGCCCAATCCCTACCGGTCGTACCAGATCATGGGCAAGGCTTTCGACCCGGCCGATCCCGACGGCTACCTCGCCTCGTTCCCGATCAGGCGCGCCTGATGCCGCCGCGCCTTCGGTCCCGCCGGGTGCTATTCCCCGGCGCCTGACCTACCCGCGCCCGGCGAGCGCCCACGCGGCCTGGGCGAGGGCGCGGAACTTGTCGCCGATGGCCATCGCGTTGGCGTCCGCCGCGTTGCCGTCTAGCGCCCGGCGATACACCCCCGCCGCAATCGCCGCCCAGCGGAACAGCGAGAACACCACGAAGAAGTCCAGTTCCGGCACCCCGTCCCGCCCGGTGCGGCGGCAGTAGGCGGCGACGTATGCCGCCTCGTCCGGGATGCCCGGCGCATCGACGCCGGCCAGGCCCTCCAGCGACGCCGGCAGCCGCCATGGGATGCAGTTATAGGCGAGGTCCGCCAGCGGGTGCCCCAGGGTGGACAGCTCCCAATCCAGCACGGCGATGACGCGCGGCTCGGCCGGATGGAAGATCAGGTTGCCCAGCCGGTAATCGCCGTGCGCCACCGCCGTTTCGTCGGCCGCGGGCACGTGGGCCGGCAGCCACGCCATCAGCCGGTCCATCTCCGGCACGTCCCCCACGGCGGAGGCGACGTACTGCCGGCTCCATCGATCGATCTGCCGGGCGACGTAGGCTTGCGGGCGACCGAACCCCGTGAGGCCCGCCGCCTGCCAGTCCACCGCGTGCAGGGCAGCCAGCACGCGGTTCATGTCGTCATACATCGCGGCCCGGTCGGCGGGCGGCATGCCGGGCAGCGTACGGTCGGTGAACACCCGGCCGGGCAGGTGGTCCATGACGTAGAACATCGTGCCGATCACGCCATCGTCGGTGCACAGCAGGCGCATCGGCGCCACGGGGACCGCCGACCCCGCCAGCGCCGCCTGCACCCGGAACTCCCGGTCCACCGCATGCGCCGAGGGCAGCAGCGTGCCCGGCGGCTTCTTCCGCAGCACGTAATCGGCCCCCGGCGTGTGCAGGTGGTAGGTCGGGTTGGATTGCCCGCCCTGGAACTGCCGCACCACCAGCGGACCCGCAAACCCCGGCAGCTCGCGCGCCAAGTACTCCGCCAGCCGCGCCTCATCCAGGCGGTGGTTGGCCAGCGGCGGCACGAGCAGCGGGACCCCCGGCTGCCGTGCCGCCACAACTACCCCTTCAGCCACGGCCACCTACTCGGCTGCGATGCTGTTCGGCCGCGCCGGGCGGTACTTCGCCAGCTCCAGCCGGCCGAGCTGGTGGCGGTGCACCTCGTCCGGCCCATCGACGATCCGCATCGTGCGCGCGTTGGCATACATCTTCGCCAGGCCGAAGTCGTCCGACACGCCGCCGCCGCCGTGCATCTGCATCGCCCAGTCCAGCACCTGGCAGGCCATGTTGGGGATCGACACCTTGATCTCGGCGATCTCGCGCCGGGCCTCCTTGTTGCCCACGGTGTCCATCTTCCAGGCCGCGTTCAGCACCAGCAGCCGGCACTGGTCGATCATGATGCGGCTGTTGGCGATGCGCTCCACCGTGACGCCCTGCTCGGCCAGTGGCTTGCCGAACGGATGGCGCGCCAGGGAACGCCTGCACATCATCTCCAGCGCGCGCTCGGCCAGGCCGATGGTCCGCATGCAGTGGTGGATGCGCCCCGGCCCAAGCCGCCCCTGCGCGATCTCAAAGCCGCGGCCCTCGCCGAGCAGGATGCTGGCGGCGGGTACGCGCACGTCCTCGAAGGTGATCTCGGCGTGGCCGTGCGGGGCGTCGTCGTAGCCGAACACCGGCAGCGTGCGGCGGATCGTGACGCCGGCCGTGTCGCGCGGCACCAGGATCATCGACTGCTGGCGGTGCTTGTCCTGGTTGGCCGGGTCGGACTTGCCCATGACGATCAGCACCGCGCAGCGCGGGTCGCCAGCCCCCGAGGACCACCACTTGCGGCCGTTGATGACGTACTCGCCGCCGCGCCGCTCGATCCGCGTCTCGATGTTGGTGGCGTCCGAGGAGGCGACATCAGGCTCCGTCATGCAGAACGCCGAGCGGATCTCGCCCTCCAGCAGCGGCTTGAGCCAGCGCGCCTTCTGCTCCTCGGTCCCGTACAGCTCCAGCGTCTCCATGTTGCCGGTATCGGGAGCGGAGCAGTTGAACACCTCGCTCGACCACTGCACGCGGCCCATGATCTCCGCCAGCGGCGCGTATTCCAGGTTGGTCAGCCCGGCGCCGCGGCTGCTGTGCGCCAGGAACAGGTTCCACAGGCCCTCGCGCTTGGCGACCTGCTTCAGCTCCTGCACGACCGGCACCGGCTGCCAGCGGTCCGCGGCCCCGGCAAGCTGGGCGGCATAGGTCCGCTCGTTGGGATGGACGTGCTCGTCCATGAACGCGAGCAGGCGCCCTTGCAACTGCTGCACTTTGTCCGAGAAGGCGAACTCCATGGTTTCTCTCCCTTGCTGCCTTTAAGAGTGGGCTGACTGGTCAGGTTGGGGCTGCAACCCGGTACGCCAAGCGCAACTGCTTCTTATCCACCTTGCCGACGCTTGTCTTGGGGCAGGCTGGCGGCGAACACGAACTGCTCCGGCACCGCGAACCTCAAGGTGACGCCCTCGTCCACGAGCCGCCGCATCCTGCAACCATGTCTCCCAGAAAGGCCAACGCACAGGGGTTCAGTGGGCGGCCTGCGGTCAGCCGGCATCACGCCAGCCAACCCTCGGGCACCATGATCCGTGCCGCCGCCGGGCCGTCCGCGGCTTCGACCACGCCGATGCGGTGGGCGGCCTCGCCATGCTCGGCCAGCAGCGCGGTCGCCGCAGCGGGGTCCGAGACCACCAGCACCATGCCGATGCCGCAGTTGAACACGCGCAGCATCTCCGCAGGCGCGACGCCGCCGGTGCGGGCCAGCCAGCCGAACACCGGGGGTAGCGGCCAGGCGCCCGCGTCGAGCACGGCGTGCAGCCCGTCCGGCAGCGCCCGCGGCACGTTGCCAGGCAGGCCGCCACCGGTGATGTGCGCCGCCGCGCGCAGCAGCCCGGCCCGGTGCAGCGCCAGCAGCGGCGCCACGTAGATGCGGGTCGGCGCCATCAGCGCCTCGCCGAGGGATACGTCCTGGCCCGGCGCGAACGGCGCCGGCGCGTCCCAGCCCAGGCCGCTGATCTCCACGATCCGGCGCACAAGGGAGAACCCATTGCTGTGCACCCCGCTGCTGGCCAGGCCGAGCAGGGCGTCCCCTGCCTGCACCCCGGCCGGCAGCAGCGCCGCCCGCTCCGCCGCGCCGACGCTGAAGCCGGCGAGGTCGTAGTCGCCGGCGGCATACATGCCGGGCATCTCCGCCGTTTCTCCACCGACCAGGGCGCATCCGGCCTGGCGGCAGCCCTCGGCGATGCCGGCGACCACCCGGGCGGCCTGCTCCACCGCGAGGGCGCCGGTGGCAAAGTAGTCGAGGAAGAACAGCGGCTCCGCCCCCTGCACCACCAGGTCGTTGACGCACATCGCCACCAGGTCGATGCCCACGGTGCCGTGCCGGCCGGTGTCGATCGCCAGGCGCAGCTTGGTGCCGACGCCGTCGGTGGTGCTGACCAGGACCGGGTCCTGGAACCCGGCAGCCCGGAGGTCGAACAGCGCGCCGAAGCCGCCAAGGCCCCCCACCACCCCCGGGCGCGACGTGGCGCGGGCCAGCGGCTTGATGCGGTCCACCAGGGCGTCGCCGGCCTCAATATCGACACCGGCCTGCCGGTAGGTGATGCCGTTCGGGTGGTCGGTCATGGGGTCCTTCCCGGGAGGCCCGGATGCGCTAGGATCGGTCAATGCAAGGTCCGGATCAGGTCGGCGGACACAACCACAGCGGCCCCGCCCCGGCAACGCTGGGCCGAGCCGCGCCACGGCAGGACGCCCCCAACACGCCGCGGCACGACATCCTCAACCTGGCAAATCTCGTCACCCTTGCCCGGCTGTGCGCGGTGCCGCCGGCGCTATGGCTGGTGCTGGACGGGCATGCCGGCTGGGCGTTCGCCGTGTTCGTCCTGGCGGGGGCGTCGGATGCGCTGGATGGATGGCTGGCCCGCCGCCAGGGGGGCACGGTGCTGGGCGCGTGGATGGACCCGGCGGCGGACAAGGCGCTGCTGGTCGGCATGTTCGTCGTGCTGGCGCTGCGCGGGCTGCTGCCGGCGTGGATGGCCGGGCTGGTCGTGGCGCGGGACCTGGTGATCATCTGCGGCATCGTCGCACTGTGGCAGCGCGGGAGGCCCATCCGCATCCGGCCGCTGCGGGTCGGCAAGCTCAATACGGCACTGCAAATCATGCTGGTGGGCGTGGTATTGCTGCTGGAGGGCTTCGGCCTGCGCGCGCCGTGGCTGCGTCAGGCGCTGACCCTGCTGGCCGCCGCGACAACGCTGTGGTCGGGCGGCGCCTACGTGTGGAATGCATCCAGGGAGGCATGATGACGACGCTGGACCTGACCCGCGCCTCGGTGCCGCCCGCCGCGCCGCCGCCGCGCCCGCCGGAGCCGCCGCACGCCACCCGCACGCAGCGCCTGGCCCTGCTGGCGGGGCTGCTGGTCGCGGCGTACTTCGCGCTGTACCTGTTCGCCTCGATCCTGCTGCCCTTCGTCGCGGCGGCGGGGATCGCCTACTTCCTGGACCCGCCGACCACCCGGCTGACCCGGGCCGGCGTGCCGCGCGGGCTGGCGGCGCTGCTGATGGTGGTGGCGCTGGTCGCCGCCTGCCTGCTGTTCGCGCTGCTGCTGTATCCGCTGCTGGTGGCGCAGGTCGGCATCCTGATCGGCCGGGTGCCTTCGTACGTGTATTCCCTGCGCATCTGGGCCGGGGAGATGATCAGCCACCTGCAGGAGCGCCTGGGGTCGGAGTATGTGGACGAAAGGCTGCGCGACCTCGTCGGCGGCCAGGCCGGCTCGATGGTGGCGTTCGTCGCGGGGGCGCTCAGCCGCATCGTCGGCGGCGGGTTCGCACTGTTCAACGTGCTGTCGCTGGTGGTGGTGACCCCCGTGGTGGCGTTCTACCTGCTGCGCGACTGGCGGCGGGCGGTGGCGCGGGTCGATAGCTGGCTGCCGCGCCGCTACGCCGGGGTGCTGCGGGCGCAGGCGCGGGAGGTGGACCGCATCCTGTCGGCCTGGCTGCGCGGCCAGGCGCTGTGCTGCGTGGCGCTGGCGGTGTTCTATGCGTTCAGCCTGTCGGCGGTGGGGCTGGACCTTGGGCTGATCGTCGGCATCAGCTCGGGGCTGCTGTCGTTCATCCCCTACGTCGGCAGCATCACCGGGGGTGTGGCCAGCATCGGCCTGGCGTTCGCGCAGTTCCCGACCTGGACCGGGGTGGCGACGGTGGCGGGAGTGTTCGTCGCCGGGCAAATCCTGGAGGGCTACGTGATCTATCCGCGGTTCCTGGGGGACCGGGTGGAGCTTCATGCGGTTTGGGTGATCTTCGCGCTGTTCGCGGGCGGCGCGGCGTTCGGCTTCCTCGGCGTGCTGATGGCGGTGCCGGTGGCGGCGGCGCTGGGCGTGCTGGCACGGTTCTGGCTGCGGCGTTACTTGACCAGCCCGCTTTACTTGGACCCCCCGCCGGGTTGATGCCAAGGCGGTCGTATGTGGCGCACTGGCCTGGCTTCCTTTCCTTCTGGGACAGGGTTGGGATGAGGGAAACGGCACTAAGCCCTGCCTGGTCGGGAGCGGGGTTCGTCCCACGATGGGCAAACCCGGCCCTGGCCGCCTCCCTCACCCCGGCCCTCTCCCGGAGGGAGAGGGGGCAGGCAGTGTTCTCGCGTCGTCGGCGAATCCCCTAGGGTGGTGCCGACGCTCCGACAGCTTGCGCTTCCGTTCGTGCACGCACCCGGCTTCACCGCCGCCGACTTCCTGCCCAGCCCCGGCACCGGCGCGGCGCTGGCTTGGCTGGCGCGCCCGGCCGGCTGGCCCGGGGGACGCCTGGTGCTGTGGGGCGACGCCGGCGCAGGCAAGACGCACCTGCTGCACGTCTGGGCCGGGCAGCACCGCGCCACCCTGCTGCCCGCCGCCACGCCGCATTGGCCGCGTGGCCCCGTGGCCGTTGATGACGCGGACCTCGCCGCCGACGAGCACGCCCTGCTGCACCTGCTGAACGCCGCCGCCGAGGCCGGGCACCCGGTCCTGCTGGCCGCGCAGTCGCCGCCCGCCCGTTGGGCCACCCGCCTGCCGGACCTCGCCAGCCGCCTGCGCGCCACCACCGCGGTGGAGCTGCGCCCGGCCGACGACGCCTTCCTGCGCGCGCTGCTGGCCCGGCTGTTGTCCGACCGGCAGCTCCTGGTGGCCGACCCCGTGCAGGACTGGCTGCTGGCGCGGCTCCCCCGCACCGCCGGCACCATGCGGGAGGCTGCCGCGCGCCTGGACCGCGCCGCCCTGGCTGCCGGAGCGCCTGTCACCCGCGCGCTGGCCGCCGCGGCCCTGACAGACCTCATCAATGACACTTTCACCGAAGACGCCGCAGACACCTCGCCCCCCGGCCCCGCGCTGTTCTAGGATGCCAGCATGAACCGGATCAGTCCCTCCCCCCTCGCGCCCGAAATCGCCCTGGACAGCCCGAGCCGCTTCATCAACCGGGAGCTGTCGTGGCTGGACTTTAACCACCGCGTCGTCGAGGAGGCAGAGAACCGCCGCCATCCCCTGCTGGAACGGCTGCGCTTTGTGTCGATCAGCGCCTCCAACCTGGACGAGTTCTTCAGCGTCCGCGTCGCCGGGCTGATCGGCCAGGCCAAGGCCGGCGTCACCGCGCTGTCCGCCGACGGCCTGACCCCGGCCGGGCAGCTCGCGGAGGTGCAGCCTCGCGCCCAGGCGCTGATCGCCAAGCAGCAGCAGGTCTGGCTCGACCTGCGCGGCCAGTTGCAGCAGGCCGGCATCGAGCTGTGCGACGCCACCACCCTGCCGCAGGCCGACCTGTCGTGGCTCGAAGGCTACTTCATGGACCGCGTGTTCCCCGTGCTGACGCCGCTCGCCATCGACCCGGCGCACCCGTTCCCGTTCATCCCCAACATGGGCCTGGTGAAGGTGCTGAAGCTGCACCGCCAGCAGGACGGGCACAGCATGAATGCGCTGATCCCGCTGCCCAGCCAGATCGACCGCTTCATCCGCCTGCCCACCCAGGCGCCGGGCCATCCGGGCGCCCCGATCCGCTTCGTGTTGCTGGAGGACCTCGTCATCCTGTGCATGGGCCACCTGTTCCCCGGCTTCCGCACCGTGGCGCAGGGCATGTTCCGCCTGATCCGCGATACCGGCGTCGAGTTCGAGGAGGAGGCCGAGGACCTCGTCCGTTCCTATGAGACTGCGCTGAAGCGCCGCCGCCGGGGCACCGCCATCCACCTGTCCGTCGATGTCGCCATGCCCGACGACCTGCGCGCCCTGGTGTTGGATGAGCTGGACGTGGACGACCACGAAATCCCCGGCGACGAGGTCGTGGTGCAGCAGGGCCTGCTCGGCGCCGCCGACCTCAAGCAGATGATCGTGGACGACCGGCCGGACCTGCTGTTCCCGCCCTACACCCCGCGCTTCCCCGAGCGCATCCGCGACTTCGCCGGGGACTGCTTCGCCGCCATCCGCGCCAAGGACATCATCGTCCACCACCCGTTCGAGAGCTTCGATGTCGTGGTGCAGTTTCTCCGCCAGGCGGCGGCGGACCCCAACGTGGTGGCGGTGAAGCAGACGTTGTACCGCACCAGCCGCGACAGCCCGATCGTGAAGGCGCTGATCGAGGCCGCCGAGGCTGGCAAATCCGTCACCGCCATGATCGAGCTGCGCGCCCGCTTCGACGAGGAGGCCAACATCCGCCTCGCCCGCCGCATGGAGGCCGCCGGCGTCCAGGTGGTGTTCGGCTTCATGGAGCTGAAGACCCACGCCAAGCTGTCCCTGGTGGTGCGGCGCGAGGGCGGCACGATGCGCAGCTACGCCCATTTCGGCACCGGCAACTACCACCCGATCACCGCGCGCATCTACACGGACCTGTCGTTCTTCACCAGCGACCCCGACCTGTGCCGGGACAGCGCGCGGCTGTTCAACTACATGACCGGCTACGCCCAGCCCGAGCGCATGGACAGCCTGGCGTTCAGCCCGTTGACCACCCGCAGCACCCTGATGGCGCTGATCGACAAGGAGATCGCCTTCGCCGAAGCCGGCCAGCCCGCGACCATCTGGCTCAAGATGAACAGCCTGGTCGATGACCGGCTGATCGACCGGCTGTATGCGGCGTCGCAGGCCGGGGTTAAGGTGATGTGCGTCATCCGCGGCATCTGCTGCCTGCGGCCCGGCGTGCCCGGCCTGTCCCACAATATCCGGGTGAAAAGCATCGTCGGACGCTTCCTGGAGCACGGCCGCATCTACGCCTTCGGCAACGGCCATCGGATGCCCAGCCGCCATGCCACGCTGTACATCAGCAGCGCCGACTGGATGGCGCGCAACATGGAGTGGCGGGTCGAGGCGCTGGTGCCGATCCACAACCGCACCGTCCACGCCCAGGTGCTGGACCAGATCATGGTGGTGAACCTGCGCGACACGCTGCAATCGTGGGAACTCGGCGCGGACGGCACCTGGCGCCGGCTGGCCGCCGGGCCGCGGCCGGTGTCGGCGCATGAATATTTCATGACCAACCCGTCGCTGTCTGGCCGCGGCAGCGCGCTGAACGGCGGCGCGCTGGCCGCGCAGCACCATCCCAAGCCCGACCGCCTCAGCCAGGATTAGCCGATGCCCGACAGCCTGCCGCCCGACGACGCAAAGCTGCCTGACGTCGCCAAGCCCAGGGTGGCCGGCACCGCGCCGCGATGCGCCATCGTCGATCTCGGCTCCAACTCCGTCCGCCTGGTGGTGTTCGAGGGCCGCGGCCGCAACCCCGTCGCCATCTTCAACGAAAAGGCCGTGCTGCGCCTGGGACGCGGCCTGCAACAGACGGGGCGGCTGAACGAGGCCGGGGTCGTCTTGGCGCTGCGCGTCATGACCCGCTACAACGCCATCGCCCGCGCCATGCATGCCGAGCCGTTCGAGGTGCTGGCCACCGCCGCGGTGCGCGACGCCGCCAACGGGCCGGAGTTCGTCGCCAACCTGCAGGCCCGGATGCCCGGCGTGCCCATCCGCGTGCTGACCGGCCACGAGGAGGCCGCGCTGTCCTGCGCCGGCGTGCTGTGCGGCATTCCCGGCGCGGACGGCATCGTGGCCGACATCGGCGGCGGCTCGCTGGAGCTGGTGCGGATCGCCGGGGGCGCGGTGCGGCACTCGGCCAGCTTGGGGCTGGGGGTGATCCGCCTGTCCGACCGGGCGGAGGGCGACCTGGACCGCGCCCGCCTGGTCGCCGACGCCGACCTGGCTGCGGTGGACTGGCTCCCCGAGGGGGCGGAGCGCGACCTGTACCTCGTCGGCGGCGCCTGGCGGGCCTTGGCGCGCATCCATATGCTGCAGGTGGGCTACCCGCTGTCCATCGTGCACCACTACACCATCGGGCGCGACGCCGCACGGGACCTGGCGGCGCTGTTGCTGTCCAGCCCGCGCCGGATGATGGACCGGCTGCCCGGCACGCCCCGCCGCCGCATGGAGGACCTGCCGTTCGCCGCCGTCGTGCTGCGCCGCCTGCTGCGCCAGACCGGCGTCCGCCGCGTGGTGTTCAGCGCCAACGGTATCCGCGAGGGCTGGTTCATGCGGCAGGTGCTGCCCGAGGTGCGGACCGAGGACCCGGTCCTGGCCGTCGGGCGGGAGCTGGCATCGCAGTATGGCCGTGATACCCGCCTGCCCCCCGTCCTGGTCGCCTGGACCGCCCCGCTGTTCCCGGACGAAACCCCCCATGCCGCCCGGCTGCGGGAGGCGGCGTGCTGGATGTCCGACCTTGGCAGCCACGAGCACCCGGACTACCGGGCCGAGCAGGCCTTCCTGCGCGTCCTGCGCCAACCCGGCATTGCGCTGGCCCATCCGGACCGCGCCTTCCTCGCCCTGACCCTGGCGCTGCGTTACGAGGCGGAGATGGACGCGGCGTTCCTGACCCCGGCGCGCCTGTTGCTGGACGGTGCCGCGGCGGCGCGGGCGGAGGTGCTGGGGACGGCGCTGCGCCTGGCCTACACGCTGTCGGCCGGCACGCCGGAGCTGCTGGCCGGCGCCAACCTGCGGGTCATGGCGGGCCGGATCTCGCTGCGCCTGGCGGAGGGCAGCGGGGTGTTCGCCGGGGATGCCATCCAGCGGCGGCTGGACCGGCTGGCGACGGCGATGGGGCTGCAGGCGGAGCCGCTGGGCTGATCCTGACCCGGCGGCTTGCTCGAGGCCAGTCACGGTAGGGCAGGGCGATCGCATCTGGCTTGAGGACGCTGCCTTCTCCCTCTCCCCCCGGGAGAGGGCCGGGGTGAGGGAAGCGGCAAGGACCCAACCTGCCCGCGTGAGGACGAAGCCGCGCCCAACCATGCCAGGTTTGGCGCTTGCGGCCTCCCTCACCCCAGCCCTCTCCCGGAGGAGGAGGGAGAAGATGCACCTGTCATGGCGACGGCGTTGCGCCGCCCCAGCGGTCGCGCACCGCACGGTAATGCCGCAAGGGGTCATACAGCGGCGTCGGCAGCGCCAGTCCCTCGGCGGTCAGCCGGCCCGTCGCGGACAGCAGCCGCAACCCCCCCAGCATCACGTCATGCTCCGCCGACACCAGGTTGACGTTGGCCGTGAACAGCTCCTGCTGCGCGTTCAGCACCTCGATCAGCGTGCGTGCGCCGACGCCCTGCTGCCGGGTGATGCCGCGCACCGCCACCTCGTTGGCCGCGACCGACGCCTGCTGCTGCCGCACCCGCTCCTGCGCGGCGGCAAGCACGTCCCATCCGGACTGCGCAAGCTGCCGGGCCTGCCGCTGCGCCTGGTCGCGCTGCAGCCGGGTGCGCTCGGCGGCTTCCTTGGCCTGCCGGGTCTGGGCGGAGGTCTCGCCACCCTGGTACAGCGGCACCGAGAACTGCACCGTGGCCTCGGCGATGTTGTCGCTTTGCCGCAGCAACTGCACATCGGTGTCCCGGTAGCGCGACAGCCGGCCCTGCAGCGACACCGTGGGATATAGCCCGGCGCGCGCGACATCGATGCCCAGCCGCGTCGCCTCCTGGTTCTCCCGCGCCGCGGCCACGTCGGGGTTGTCCGCCACCGCCTGCGCCACAGCCTTGTCCCGGCTGGCGGGCAGGCCATCCAGCCGGCGGCGCGGCAGGTCCAGCGCGCCAGGCGCGGTGCCGACCTGCTGCTCGAACATTGCGCGCGAGGTCGCCAACCCCGCCTCCGCCCCGGCCAGCGTGGCGCGGCCGTCGGCCAGGCGGGCGCGGGCCTGGGCGGCGTCGGTCTCGGTCACCTCCCCCGCCCGGGCCGACTGCTCGGCGGCGCGCAGCGTGCGCTCCAGCACCTGCACGTTGGCCCGGTCCAGCCCGACCACCCGCTGGTCGCGCGCCACGTCGAGGTAGGCGCCGGCCGCCGCCAGCAGCACCGCCGACTCCGTGGCCAAAAGCTGCGCCCGCTGCGCCCGCACCAGCGCCTCGGCCTGGCCGACCTGCGCCGGCACGCGCCCGCCGGTATAGAGCGGCTGGGTGACGGTGCCGTTCAGCGTCAGGGGAATCCGGTTTTCCGGGACGTGCGCCCGGTCGATGCTGTCCTGGATAAGCGACCCGCCGGCGTTGCCATCGATGACGACGCGGGGCCGCCAGCCGGACAGGGCGCGCGGCACGCCTTCGTCGGTTTCGCGCAGCCGCGCCCGCTCGGCGCCGAGCTGCGGGTTGTATAGGTACGCGCGGGCCAGCGCGTCGTCGAAGGACTGCGCGCGGGACGGCAACGGCGTCAGCCCGCCAAGCAGGGCAAGGGCCGCAGCCCAACGCATCACGCCGCCGCCCCGGCCGTCGGCGCGGGCGCTCCCTGATCCGGCGCCCCATCCGTCTTGGGCTGCTTCTCCGGCGGCTGCGCCACCCGCGTCTCCTGCAGGAACAGCAGGATCACCAGCCCGCCGAGCGTCACCATGCCGAGCGTGCCGAAAGCGTCGGCATAGGCCATCACGTACGCCTGCGCCGTCGCCGCCGTCGTCACCGCCGCCGGCCCGCCCGCCGCTTCCCGCTGCACGGTGGCCTGCGCCCCGGCCGAGAGATGGCTGAGGATCATGTTGGAGTGCACGCGCTCCCGCACCGTCACCACGGCCCCGATGATCGCCGATCCCGCGGTGCCCGCCAGGGTGCGCAGCACGTTGAACAGCGTGCCGCCGGCCACCGCGTCCTGCGGCTGCAGCGTGCTTGTGGTGACCAGCAGCACCGGCACGATGATGAACGGCAGCCCGCACGCCTGCAGCGACAAGGGCAGCAGGAAGTCCCCCCGCACCCACTCCACCGTGACGTAGGTCGCCAAGCGGCTGCCCACCGTCGCCAGCACCATCCCGAACGCGATCAGCAGGCGCACGTCCACGACCCGCGCCAGCGCCGCCACCAGTGGGCACAGCAGCACCTGGGACCCCGCGGCCAGGAGCAGGATGTCGCCCACCTGCAGCTCGCGGAACCCGGCGATTTGGGTGCCGAACTGCGGCAGGATGTAGGAGGTGCCGAGGCTGGCGAAGCTGAACACCAGGATGACCAGCAACCCGCCGGACAGGTTGATCCGCTTGAGCAGCCGCAGATCGACCAGCGGGTCCTTCGTCGTCAGCGAGTGCCAGATGAACACCACCAGCGACGTGCCGGCCGCGATGAACAGCCCGGTGATCAGGCCGCTGCTGAACCAGTCCAGCCGCTGCCCCTGGTCCAGCCCCGCCGTCAGCGTCCCCGCGAACACCACGCCGCAGAACATGCTGAAATAGTCCGCCTTGGCGAACGCCTCGGCCTTCACCTTCTCGACCGGCAGTCCGACCAGCACCAGGACCAGCACCACGGCGCCGGGCAGCAGGTTCTGCCAAAAGATGGCCTGCCAGCCGAGGTACTCGTCCAGCGCGCCCGCGATGCTCTCGGAAATCAGCGGGGAGATCGTCGTCAGCAGGCCATAGACCGCAAAGCCCCAGTTGCGCTGGTGCATCGGCAGGAAGCGCAGCACGGTGCTTAGCAGCAGCGGGATCAGCGCCCCGCCGCCCGCGCCCTGCAAGAACCGGAACGTGACCAGCCCGGGGTAGGTGCTCTGCACCGGGATCGCGACCGCCGACAGCGTCAGCACCACCGCCGCCGCCGCGATGGCCCGGCGCTGCGACACCACCCCCGCCAGCCATGGCGTGATCGGCACGATGGCGACGGTGGCGATGTTGAATGCCTCCGTCACCCAGGCGCCATCGTCCATCCCCAGCCCCACCCCGCCGCGCAGATCGACCAGTGCGAAGGTGTCCAGCCGGGTGTTGAGGTTGGACATCAAGCTGCCCAGCACCGCGCCGAGCAGCCCCAACGCCAGCCGCCCGGTGATCGGCGGAGGACCCGCGGGCGGAGCCTTGCCGTCCGCCGCGGGCGGAGCCTTGCCGTCCGCCGCGGGCGGAGCCTTGCCGTCCGGGTCGGGCTTCGGCCGCTCGGGCGGACGCGGGTGGAGCAGGTGGAGCCAGCTCATGGCGGCCTGCCCATGCCAGCAACCGAGCGGGCCTGACCGGTGGCCGGCGCACTGCTGGGGCAAGTGGTGACGGCGCCGTCATTGCGAGCCGCGCTTGCGGCGTGGCAATCCAGCGGCGGCCAAGACTGTGCGTTTACATCCTGGGCCTCCACATCCTGGGCCTGCCCATCCTGGATTGCCGCGCCGAAGCCGGCTCGCAATGACGGGTGCGAGCTGCGACGGGCGCAGGTCGGCACGGACAGGCCGGGACCCGCGGCATCGGCCATCATGGCGAATTCACAGGGCTGCCGATGGTTGCGGTGTTCACCGTGGTCTCCACCGACAGCCCAGGCGCCAGGCGGCCGGCCAGCGGGTGGTTGGGGTCGTCCACGCCATCGATCGTGATCTTCACCGGCACGCGCTGGATGATCTTGGTGAAGTTGCCCACCGCGCGGTTCGGCCGCAGCAGGCTGGACTGCGCCTCGCTGGTCGGCTCGATGCTCTGCACGACGCCGTGCAGCAGCGTGCCCGGAAAGGCATCCACCCGGATTTCCGCCACCTGGCCAGCCTGCATATGGGTCAACTGCTCCTCGCGGTAGTTGGCCACCACCCAGATGTCGGCCAGCGGCACCAGGGTGATCAGCATCGTGCCGGGGCCGACGTGCTGCCCCTTAAACACCTGCCGCAGCCCGACCACGCCGTCCACCGGCGCGGTGATGCGCGTGTAGCCCAGGTTGACCTGCGCCAGCGCCAGCGCCGCCCGCTGCGCCTGCAGGGTCGCCCGCGCCTGGTCGGCCTGCGCCTGCTGCACCCCGATGTCGGCCCGCGCCGCGCCGACCGCGCTTTTATCGCCGGACAGCGTCGCGCCGTAGCGCCGCTCATCGGCCACCGCCGCCTCCCATGCGCGCTTCAGGCCAGACTCGGTGCCCAGCAACTGGCCCTGCCGGATGCGCTCCAGCCGCGCCCGCTCCAGTTGCGCCCCGTCCTGGCGGGTGGCGGCGACGGCGACGCCCACCTCCGACCGCTGGCTGGCCACCTGCGCCTCAGCCAGCGCCACCCCGGCCTCCGCCGCGGCCACGTCGGCGGCGGCGCGGTCCACCCGGGCCTGGTAGTCGTCATCCTCGATCCGGTACAGCAAATCCCCGGCATGGACGGGCTGGTAATCCGTCACGGCCACCTCGATGATGTTGCCGGACACCCGGGCCGCAAGCGGTGTCGGGTCGCCGCGGAGCTGGGCGTCATTGGTCTCGCGCCGTGCGCCCTCCCACACCAGGGCGTTCCAGTCCACGATGAACGCGCCAGCCAGCAGCAGTCCGGCCGCCAGCACGATGGCGCGGATGAGGACGCCCTTCCGGCCCTGCTCCTCATCGGGCTGTTCCCCGGGCGCGGGTTTCTTGTCGGGCGCCTTATCGGGCATTGCGCGGCGCCGCAGGAGCGGTGGCGTCGGTGGCGACCAGGGCGGACACGCTCATGCCGGGGCGGACCAGGCCACGCAACGGGCTGCCGTTCCAGTCGATGGCGATCTTGACCGGCACGCGCTGCACCACCTTGGTGTAGTTGCCGGTGGTGTTGTCCGCCGGCAGGCCGCTGAACGTCGCGCCGGTGCCGGGCGACAGGCCGGCGACATGCCCGTCCAGCACCTGGCCCGGAAAGGCGTCCACCCGCAGCCGCGCCCGCAGCCCGGGCTGCAGGTCGCCGATCTGCCGCTCGGTGAAGTTCGCCGTCACCCAAATGCTGTCCAGCGGCGTGATCGAGATCACCGGGGTTCCCGGCGCCACCAGCGTGCCCACCCGCACCGCACGCGCGCCCAGCGTGCCATCCACCGGCGCCCGGATGTGCGTCCAGTCCAGGGTGATGGCGGCCAGCCGCGCATCGGCCTGGCGGGCAGCCAGGGTCGCCTGCGCCTGCCGCCGCTGCGCCGCCAGCACGTCCAGTTGCCGCCGCATGGAGTCGAGTTGCGCCCTCGCCCGGTCCACCCCAGCGCCGGTCACCTGCGCCTCGGCGTCGGCGGCGTCCACGTTGCGGCCCAGCCCGGCGGCGGTCGGCGCCAGGACGCGCTGCCGCACTGCCTCCGGACCGGTGCTCACCAGCCCGGCGCGCGCCGCGTCCAGCGACGCCACCGCCTGGTCCACCTGCAGCCGCAGCGCCACCTCCCGCTCGTCGAGCGACTGCAGCATCGCCGCCGCGACCCCGGTCTGCGCCTGCGCCTGCTCATACTGCGCGCGGTAGTCGTCGTCGTCGAGTTGCGCGATCAGGTCGCCGGCGTGGACGGCCTGGTTGTCCGTCACCGGCAGGCGGCGAATGTAGCCCTGCACGCGGGCGCTGAGCGGCGTGGTGTCGCCGTCCACGTAGGCGTCCTCGGTCTGCGGGTTGCGCTTGCGCGCCAGCGGCGCGTCCCAAATCAGCAGAGCCACGCCGGCCACGGCGACGAGGGCGACGCCGGCGGCGAACAGCAGCCAGTGGCGCGGCGGGGAGGGCGGCGGCTGGCTGGCATCCTGTGGCACCGCATCTCCGGTCCCGCTCGGCTGTTCCGCCGCGGGCGGGGGTGCAGGGTCGCGGATGGCAGGAGAGGGATGGGGCGCCGGGTCGCGTATGGGCGCTTGCTGCATCGGCTGATCGCCCACCTCTAACCCTCTCTGGCCCAAGGACCGGGACATGCCGATCATGCCGGTCACGGACCGGCACGGTAGCTCAAAGCGCCGCGGGCGTCCGCGTTCCGTGGGCGCGGGGTTTAGGCTGGCGCTCCATCGGCGGCCGCCGACTTGCGGACGGCTTAGAAGGGATCAAGCCTGCCCCCTCTCCCCCCGGGAGAGGGCCGGGGTGAGGGAGGCCGCAAGCGCCAAGCCTGGAATGTTTGGAGGGCGGCTTTCGGCTTGGAACGGGCGGATTGGCTCTTGCCGCTCCCCTCACCCCAACCTTCTCCCGGGGGGAGAGGGAGCAGCCGGCATTTTCGCGCCGCGAGGGCGGCTTGCAGTGGCAGCTATATTCAATGCCTTATAGCAATGTTCTAAGCGAATGCCCGTTGGCATCACTCCGGCCGCGGCGCCGCTTCTGCCTCTGCCCAATCCAACTCCTCCTCAAGCCTGTGGAAGGCGTCGGCGCCGATGCTCCCCTCCCGCCGCAGCTCGGTCAGCCGCTGCCGCTCGGCCGACAGCGTGCGCCGGCGCAGCATCGCCAGGCCGGTGGGGGCCGTGGCGGCCAGGGACCCCGTCGCCAGCCGGGCCTGGTACTCCCGCGCCAAGGTTCGCCCGGCCTCGCCGCCCCGGTCGCTGCCCAGGGCCTGCAGGCCGGCCCGTGCGGCCTCGGCCCTTGCCCGGCCAACTTCGTCCTCCACGCTACTGTCGCGGGGCAGCGCCAGCCAGCGGACCAGCGGCCGCAGCGTCAGGCCCTGCAGCACCAGCGTGCCAAGCACCACGCAGGCCGCAGTGAACACGATCAGGTCGCGCTGCGGGAAGCGCTCCGGTAGGGCGAGGGCGGCAGCCAGCGTGACGATGCCGCGCATCCCGCACCATGCGATCACCAGCCCGCCCCGCACCGTGGGCGGCGACAGCCCCGGCCGCTCGCGGGAGCCGAACCGGCGGATTTTCCAGCGCACGGCCGCGTTGTAGGTCATGACCCACAGGATGCGGACCACGATGGTCGCCCCGAGCACCGCGCCGGCGAACCGGGCATAATGCCAGGCATCGCCGTCCAGCCGGCCGATGATGCCGCGGAGCTGCAGCCCCACCATGATGAACGCGAGCACGTTCAGCACGAACACGGCCACCTCCCAGACGGCGTAGCTGACCCGGCGGTGGCGGGCGCCCGTCCGCTCCGGCGCTAGGCGCGCCAGGGTGAGGGCGTAGGCGATGATCGTGAGGATGGCCGACAGCCCCAGCGCCTCGGCGAGCAGCCAAACGCCGAAGGTGCCGAGGAACTGCAGCACCACGGCCGCCGGGCCATCCGCGACGCGCGCCGCCGTCATGAGATAGAGGCGGGCCGCCGCGAACCCCAGCAGGAGTCCGCCCGCGCACGCCAGCACCAGCAGAGGGCCGGTCCAGGCCGTCATGCCGCCCGCCATCGTGCCGATGGCCAGCCGGTAGATCAGCAGGGCGGAGGCATCGTTGAGCAGGCTCTCGCCCTCAATGATCACCGCCAGCCGGTGCGGCAGGCGGACCTGCCGCAGGATGGCCGTGGCTGAGGCCGCATCGGGCGGGGCGACGATGGCGCCCAGCACGACCGCCGCCGCCCAGGGCATCGCTGGCAGCAGCAGGTGCGCGGTGCCGGCCACCGCGGCCACCGTGACCCCGACCGCGGCCAGGACCAGGCTGCTGAGCGGCACCCAGTTGTCCCGCAGGTCGCGCGGGCTTGCATCGAAGGCGGCGTCCAGCAGCACCGGCGCCACGAACAGCGCCAGCGCCAGGTCCGGGTCGAGCGCCACGGGGGGCACGCCCGGCACGAACGCCAGCGCCACCCCGGCGATGGCGAGCAGCACCGGCCCCGGCACGCCCAGCCGGGGGGCGATCAGGGTCAGCCCGACGCCGCCGAGCAGGAGGGAAAGGACAAGCTCGAACTCTGCCATGCGGGTGACCTGCGCCTTGGGTTTAGGCTTGCAGAGCTTGGACCCGGAGGCAACCGGTCTCCTCGCGCCTGGATCGCGCCTGTTGGCAGGAGCGATGGGCTCATTTCAGCTTCGGGGTCGCACTGGTGCGTGGCCGGGCAGAAGGCGGTGGCGCAGGCAGCGGAACCGGCCCGGCGTTTGTGCGGCGACACCGCGGCTGTATGTCATTTGCAAGTCGGGATGCACGTCGGGCTGCACGTCGGGATGGAGGTTGGAGATGCGATGCTGGATCGTCGCCGTCGCGCTGCTGGCGGCCGGGCTGGTGGCAGGTTGCACGGAATTCGGCCAGCCCGGATCGGCCGCCACCGTCGAGGGCGTGCAGGGCGTCGTCCTCCCGGGATGGCCGCGTGCTGTCGAGCGTCATATTGCGCGCGCCTGCTACCCCGGCCCTGGACCTGCGGGCGGCGCCTTGCTGGATGTCGGCGTGGACATCTTCGGCTTCGTGCGCGTCGTCGGGCCTGCCATCCCGCAGGAGGCGGGACCTTTCGGCGCACGGGTCGCTTACGTGCTGCTGTCCTCGAACTGCGGACACTTCTCGGCCCCGGAAACCCCGGTTCGCGCGTTGATACGCATCTATCCCAGCCCTTAGGGAAGGCCCAGTCCTTAGTGTCTGTCTGCGAACAACTTGAGCGTTTGCAGCGTTTTGTGCTCTGATC
>CAXTAT010000028.1:0-80994 GCA_964242415.1 uncultured Acetobacteraceae bacterium | reverse complement strand
TCGTCAGGCTCATAACCTGAAGGTCACAGGTTCAAATCCTGTCCCCGCAACCTAATACGGTCGGAACAGTCCGGCACATCAACGCCCACATAGCCTCTTACCAAAGAGCAACGGACAATCTGCCTCCAGCAACGGCGGCGCAAGCGTTGCCCACAAGCGGCCTCACCGGGTAAGACTGCCGTATGACCACCCTGAACGCCACACTCGGACTCGCACCCCACGACGCCGGCTGGCCAGCACGCGCCGAACGAGAAATGCACCGAGTGCGCCGCGCCCTCGGCACAGCGTGCCACGGCATCTACCATGTCGGATCAACCTCCGTAGCGGGCCTTGCCGCCGTCCCCATCGTGGACCTCATGGTGGAACTGAACGACGTCAACCTGCACCAAACGACACGCCTCAGGCTGCTGGCGCACGGCTATGCCCACACTCCAGGCTCATCCCACTACACCGCATTCGCAGCCGAAGACGCGCTAACCGGCCGCCAGACGGTAGAACTGCTTCTTTACCCCTGCGGCCACGAAGACGTACGCATCTCAATCGCGTTCTTCGCCGTCCTCCGGGCCAGGCCAGACATCGCCGTCGCCTACGGCACAATGAAGCTGCAGGCTCGCAACCGCCACAGCGCCCGCGCCAGCGATTACGCCGCAGAAAAGCAGGCATGGATGCGGCACCATGCCCGGTTCCCCCACGACATGCCGCTGCATCCCGTCGGATGACTGTCGCCCACGCCAAGGCCACCAGCGACCACGGCATGGAACGCCTAGACATCTACTCCGATCCAATCTGCCCCTGGTGCTTCATCGGCCGGCAGCACATGCGGGTCGCGCTGAACATCCTCGCCGGGCAGGGGCTGCACATCTCCGTGTCCTGGCGGCCCTTCCGCCTGAACCCCGGGATGCCGCCCGGCGGCCTGCCCCGCGCCAAATACCGCCGTGCCAAGTTCGGCAGCCCCGAACGCTCACATCAGCTTGACGCCCAAGTAGCCGCGGCGGCCCAGGCGGCCGGCATAACGATCAACCACCACCGAATTGCCAGGACGCCGAACACCCTTGCCGCCCACCGGCTGATCCGCCTCGCCGGGTCAGAGGGGCCGCAGGATGCCCTGGTGGGCCGCCTGTTCGAGGACTATTTCGTGAACGGCCGCGACATCGGCGACGACTCGGTGCTAGCCGACGCCGCAGCCGCGGTTGGAATGGACCGCGCCACCACCCACGCCTACTTGATCGGCAACGCCGGCCGGGCCGAGGTGGAGCACGAAGATGCCGCCATCCGCCGCGCCGGGCTGCAGGGCGTGCCGGCCTTCGTAATCCGCAACCGTGTCCTGTTTGCCGGCGCCGTCCCGGCCGACGCCTTCGCCGACGGCCTGGCCCACGCCTGCGCCGCCCCCCGGCCGGCATTGCGCCCCTAGCCGAGATGTGAATACGTTGCTCGCCACGATAGTAGATGAACGTGGCGTGACGGCCCGGCAACAGGCCGTCGCCCCCCACACGCGGCACAAGGAGCTTATGGCTGATGGCGAAACGGGTGCTTGTGACAGGTGGCGCGGGCTTCATCGGCTGCCACCTCGCCCGCACCTTGCTGGACCGGGGCTATGCCGTCCGCGTGCTCGACAGCCTGATCGACCAGGTTCACAGCCGCAACGCCGCCCGCAACGCCGTGCTGGATGACGTCGAGCTGATCCGCGCCGACGTGCGCGACCTGGACCGCGTCACCGCCGCATTGGACGGCGTGGACAGCGTCATCCACCTTGCGGCCGAGGTCGGCGTGGGCCAGAGCATGTACGCCATCGACCGCTATGTGTCCGTCAACGACGGCGGCACTGCGGTGCTGTTCCAGGCGCTGATCGACCGCCCCGTCGCCCGCGTCGTTGTCGCCAGCAGCATGAGCGTCTATGGCGAGGGCCTCTACCGCACCCAATCCGGCGAACGCATGGACGACGTCGTCCGCCCGGCCGGGCGCGCCGCCGCCGGCTGGGACCCGGTTGACGCCAACGGCGGCGCCCTGACCCCGCTAGCAACGCCGGAGTGGAAACGCCCCAACCTCGCCTCCGTCTATGCGCTGACCAAGTACGTGCAGGAGCGCCTGACCCTGACGGTGGCCCCGGCCTATGGCATGCAGGGCGTGGCGCTGCGGCTGTTCAACGTGTACGGCCCGGGCCAGGCGCTGTCCAACCCCTACACCGGCGTGCTGGCCATCTTCGCCTCCCGCCTGCTGAACCGGGAACGCCCCATGGTGTTCGAGGACGGCGAGCAGCGGCGCGATTTCGTCCACGTCGAGGACGTCGCCCGCGCCTTCCTGCTGGCGCTGGAGCATCCGGACGCGCCGGGCCAGGTGTTCAACATCGGCAGCGGCCAGGACGTGAGCATCCTGGAGACCGGCGTCGCGCTGGCCAACGCCATGGACCTGTCTAACCTGACGCCCGAGGTCATGGGCAAGGCCCGCGTCGGCGACATCCGCCACTGCTTCGCCGACATCACCCTGGCGCGCGAGGTCCTGGGCTTCCACCCCCGCCGCAGCTTCGACGACAGCCTGGGCGAGCTGGCCGAATGGGTCCGCCGCCAGCAAGCCGACGACAAGGTCCACGACGCCAGGCGCGAGCTTGAGCAGCGCGGCCTGGTGGCATGATGGGCGACACGCGCCCCATCCTGGTGACGGGCGGCGCCGGGTTCATCGGCAGCAACCTGGCCGACCGCTTGGCGGGGCAGGGGCACGACGTCCTGGTGTTCGACGCCCTGGCCCGCCCCGGCGTCGAGGCCAACCTCGCCTGGCTCCGCCGCCGCCATCCCGGCCGCATCCACGCCGTCATCGCCGACCTGCGGGACCGTGCCACCCTGCAGGACGCCGCCGCCCAGGCCCGCGCGGTGTTCCACATGGCCGCCCAGGTCGCCGTGACCACCAGCCTGTCCGACCCCGAGCAGGACTTCGACGTGAACCTGCGCGGCACGCTCTTCCTGCTGGAGGCGCTGCGCCAGCAGCCCAAGCCGCCGCCCATCATCTTCGCCAGCACCAACAAGGTCTATGGCAACCTGGCCGACGTAGCCCTGCAGCGCGACGGCGACGCCTACCTGCCGCAAGACCCGGCCCTGCGCGGCCACGGCATCGGCGAGGACCGCCCCCTCAGCTTCTACACCCCCTACGGCTGCTCCAAGGGCGCCGCGGACCAGTACGTGCTGGACTACGCCCGCGGTTTCGGCGTGCCGGCCTGCGTGCTGCGCATGAGCTGCATCTACGGCCCCCGCCAGTTGGGCACCGAGGACCAGGGCTGGCTGGCCCACTTCCTCTACTCGGTCCAGGCCGGCCGTCCCATCAGCATCTACGGTGACGGCCGCCAGGTCCGCGACGTGCTGTATGTCGATGACGCCGTGGACGCCTACATGGCCGCCTGGCAACGCATCGGCGACGTGACGGGGCAGGCGTTCAACCTGGGCGGCGGACCCGCAAACGCCGTGACCCTGCTGCAGGTCCTCGCCGAGATCGGCAGCATCTGCGGCCGGCCCGCCGACCTGCGCTTCTCCGGCTGGCGCCCCGGCGACCAGCGCTACTTCGTCGCCGATACCCGCCGGGCCGCGGCGGCGCTCGGCCTCGGCCCCGCCGTCGCATGGCGCGACGGCCTGCGCCGCCTGGCCCGCTGGATCGCCACCGAGCGCAACGAGCCGGTGGCGGCGGAACACGCCGCATGAGGGTCGCCCTGGTCAACCCGCCCTGGACCTTCGACGGCAGCATCTACTTCGGCTGCCGCGAGCCGCACCTCCCGCTGGAGCTGGGCTACTGCCGGGCAATGCTGGAGCGTGACGGGCACGAGACGCTGCTGCTGGACGGCCACCTGATGGGCCAATCCTATGCCGAGCTGGCGGCACAAATCCGCGCCTTCGACCCGGCGATCACCGTCGTGACGACGGCGCCCAGCTACTTGTTCTGGCGCTGCGCCCCGCCGGAGCTGCGGGTACCGCGGGAAATGCTGGACAGCCTCGCCGGGCAGGGCGGCCTAACCGTCGCCGTCGGCCCGCACGGCTCGGCCACCCCCGGCACGGCGCTCCGCAAGCTCGGCGTGGACGTGGTGGTCATGGGCGAGTGCGAAGAAGTCGTGGCCGCCCTCGCCGCCGGCGGCAAGCCTGGCGCGACCCCTGGCACCGCGGTTCTGGACAACGGCGTCCTGCGGCAGTGCGGCGCACCGCAGGCCGCCCGCTTCACCGACCTGCCCGCGCTGACTTGGCCGGCTGAGTGGGTGCGTCGCCACCACCACCACCACCACCGCTTCGACCGTCCCGCCCACGGGCCAGGCGCCGAGGTCGAGGCCTCCCGCGGCTGCCCCTATTCCTGCAGCTTCTGCGCGAAGATCGACTTCCGCGACAAGTACCGCCGCCGCGACCTGGCGCCGATGCTGGCCGAGATCGACGGGCTGATCGCCCAGGGCGCCGAGTACCTCTACTTCATCGACGAGATCTTCCTCCCCCAGCGCCCCCTGCTGGAGGCCCTGGTGACCCGCCCCGTGCAGTTCGGCATCCAGACCCGCATCGACCTGTGGCATCCCGAGATGCTGGCCCTGCTCGGCGCCGCCGGCTGCGTCTCCATCGAGGCTGGCGTGGAAAGCCTGACCGAGCACGGCCGCGCCGCCCTGGACAAGCGCTGCAAGCTCAACACCGACGAACTGGCCGACCTGCTGATCCTGGCCCGCCAGCATGTCCCCTTCGTCCAGGCCAACCTGCTGGAGACCACGGACGACGATGCCGCCCTAGTCGCCACCTGGCGGGACCGCCTGCGGGCACAGGGCGTGTGGGCGAACGACCCGGTGCCGCTGTATCCCTACCCAAGCTCCCCCGACTACCGCCGCCTGTTCGGCTTGCCGGACGCCCAGGCATGGGAACGCGCGCACGGCCACTACCTCGGCCAGTTCTCCGGCTTCTCCGACATCCAGGACGCGCAGCCCCTGCCGCTGCCGGAACTGGAGCGTGCGTGCCGGACGGACTAGCCGCCCGCCCGGTGCAACGCCTGCTGGTCACGGCCGACGCAGTTGGCGGCGTATGGCGCTACGCCGTCGATCTCGCCGGCGGCTTGGCGGCGCGCGGCATCGGCACGGTTCTCGCCGTCCTCGGGCCGCCGCCCAGCGCCGCCCAACGCGCCGAGGCCGAGGCCATGTCAAACCTGCGCCTGGTACAAACCGGCCTGCCGCTGGACTGGACGGCCGACACCCCGGCGGACCTGGCCCATGCGTCCGCCCGGCTCGCGGCCCTCGCGTCGCTGACCGGTGTCTCCGCGGTGCACCTCCATGCCCCGGCACTGACCGGCTCGGTCCGCTGGCCCGTCCCGGTGGTGGCCGTCGCCCATTCCTGCGTCGGAACCTGGTGGCGCGCGGTGCGGGGCGGACCGATGCCGGACGACCTGCAATGGCGGGCCGACGCGACCGCGGTAGGGCTGCGGACCGCCGCTGCGGTGATCGCGCCGACCGCCGCCCACGCCGCCGCCACCCAGGCGGTGTATGGCCCGTCCCGGATGCATGTCGTGCACAACGGACGCGACCCCACCCCGCTCCCCAACCTGCCCCGCGACCGCGCGGTGCTGACCGCCGGTCGGCTATGGGACGACGGCAAGGGCATCGCCGACCTGGACCGGGCCGCGGCGGGCCTGGATGCGCCGGTCCGCGCCGCCGGGCCAACCCGGGGTCCGAATGGCGCCGGGCGGACATTCAGCCACCTGGACCTGCTCGGCACCCTCGACCAGCCCGCCATGGCTGCCGCCTACGCCGGAGCCAGCGTGTTCGCCTCGGCCGCACAGTACGAACCGTTCGGCCTGGCAGTGCTGGAGGCCGCGCAGGCCGGCATGGCGCTGGTGCTGTCGGACCTGCCAGGCTTCCGTGAGCTTTGGGACGGCACAGCCCTGTTCGTGGCCGACCCGGCGGCCCTGCAGCCGGCGCTACGCCAGGCGCTGGACCAGCCCGAGCCACTGGCCGCAGCAGCACGCGAGCGGGCAGGGCGCTACACGGTCGATGCCATGGTGAGCGGCACCCTCGCCGTGCACCGCACCGCCGCCGTGGCCCTGTAATGCGCTTCGTCTACTTCACCCACTCCCTGGCCTCCTGCTGGAACCACGGCAACGCGCACTTCCTGCGCGGCGTGCTGCGCGACCTGGTGGCGCGCGGCCATGCCGTGCAGGCATATGAACCCGCAGGGAGCTGGAGTCTGCAGAACCTGGTCGCCGACGCAGGACCGGCCGCACTGGCCGGTTGGCAGGGCGCCTATCCCGAGTTGTCCAGCACCGAGTACCGACCACGCGACGACCTGGCCGCCCTGGTGGACGGCGCCGACGTGGTGATCGTCCACGAATGGAACGAACCCGCACTCGTCGCCGCCATCGGCGCCCTGCGCCGAGCCGGTGGGCGCTTCCGGCTGCTGTTCCACGACACCCACCACCGCGCCGTCAGCGAGCCCGAGGCAATGCGCCGCTACGACCTGTCCGGCTACGACGGCGTGCTGGCCTTCGGGGCCGCCCTCGCCGCCGTCTATAGCCGTTGGGGCTGGGGCGACCAGGTGTTCACCTGGCACGAGGCCGCCGACACCCGCCTGTTCCACCCCCCGGCCCAGGAGCAGCCCCGCACCGGCGCCGTCTGGATCGGCAACTGGGGCGACGGCGAACGCACCGCAGAACTGGAGGCATTCCTGTTCGCCCCCACCGCCGCGCTCGGCCTGCCGTTGGACGTATACGGCGTGCGCTACCCCGCCGAGGCCCAGGCCATGCTAGCCCGGCACGGCGCCCGCTACCGCGGCTGGCTGCCCAACGCCCAGGCGCCCGGCACCTTCGCCCACCACCTGCTCACCGTGCACGTCCCCCGCCGCTTCTACGCCCAGAGCCTGCCGGGCATCCCAACCATCCGCGTGTTCGAGGCCCTGGCCTGCGGCATCCCGCTCATCTCCGCTCCATGGGACGACACGGAGGGCCTGTTCACGCCAGGCAGCGACTACCTCGTTGCATCCGACGGCGCGGCCATGCAGCGCCACCTGGCCGCAGTCCACGCCGATCCGGCCCTCCGCTCCGCCCTGGCCGCGCACGGCCTGGCCACCATCCAGGCCCGCCACACCTGCGCCCATCGCGTGGACGAGCTGCTCGCCATCCTACGCCGCCCGCCTCAACCCCAGCCCCTGTCGCAACCCCAAACCATGAGCGCCTAGTGGACATCGCCTTCTACGGCTCAAGCCTGCTGTCATCCTACTGGAACGGCGCGGCCACCTACTACCGCGGCCTGCTGGGCGCATTGGCGCGGCTGGGCCACACGGTCACCTTCTACGAGCCGGACGCCTTCGACCGCCAGGCGCACCGCGACATCGACCCGCCGGATTGGGCACGCTCCGTCGTCTATCCCGCGACCGAGGCCGCGCTGCACGGCGTGCTGCGCCAGGCAGCCCGCGCCGACGTGGTGATCAAGGCCAGCGGCGTCGGCGTGTTCGACGACGCCCTGCTGACCGGCACGCTGGACCATGCCCGCTCCGGCGCCGTCACCTGCTTCATGGACGTCGATGCCCCCGCGACTCTGGCCACCGTGCAGGCGGATTCCGGCAACCCCATGCACGCCGCCCTCCGCCGCCTGGACCTGGTGCTGACCTACGGCGGCGGCCCCCCGGTGGTGGACGCCTACACCCGCCTGGGCGCCCGCCGCTGCGTGCCGATCTACAATGCCCTCGACCCCGCCACCCACCATCCCGTGCCGCCCGACCCCCGCTTCGTCGCCGACCTGGCCTTCCTCGCCAATCGCCTGCCGGACCGCGAGGCGCGGGTCGAGGCGTTCTTCCTCGACGCCGCCGCCCGCCTGCCCGGCACGTCCTTCCTGCTCGGCGGCAACGGCTGGCACGACAAGCCGATGCCCGGCAACGTGCGCGCCATCGGCCATGTCGGCACCGCCGACCACAACGCCCTGAACTGCTCCGCGCTCGCGGTGCTGAACGTGGCGCGCGACAGCATGGCTGCGGTCGGCTTCTCCCCCGCCACCCGCGTGTTCGAGGCCGCCGGCGCCGGCGCCTGCCTGATCACCGACGCCTGGGAGGGCATCGAGCTGTTCCTGCAGCCCGGCGCCGAAATCCTGGTGGCGCGCGACGGCGCCGACGTGGCCGAGCACCTCCGCACCCTGACGCCCGCCCGCGCCCAGGCCATCGGCGCCGCCGCCCGCGCCCGCATCCTGGCCGGGCACACCTATGCTAAGCGCGCCGTCATCCTCGACGCCCTGCTGCGGGAGACCCTGGCGCGCAAGCGGCAAGACGCGGCCTGACACTCACTGCCGTTGACCCTGGCCGGGGTCACACCGGCGCTCAATCGTCCCGGCGCTCAATCGTCATTGCGAGCCGCACTTGCGGCGCGGCAATCCAGGAGTGCAAGCGCAGTCCTCACCCCCCGGATCGCCACGCCAAAGCCCGCTCGCACCGACGCGGCCTCGATCATCCCTGCGGCGCACCGGCAACCGCTGCGGTGGCTGCAACCCGCGCCATCCCGGGTGGTTCTGCCCCTGCCACGCCAGCACATGGCACGCCAGAACAGGAACCGCCCATGCCGCCGATCACCCGCCGCGCCGTCGCAACCGGCGCCGCCTCAATCCTAGGCACCCAACTCGCCGCCGCCGAAGAACCGCGCGACCTGCGCGGCAAGGCCGAAGGCGGCAAGGTCGAGCTATCGCCCATCCACGGCCCCGGCGAAGCCGAGGGAGCGATCGCCAACCCCGAGCCGGTCAACCGCCGCCTGGGCATCGCCGTGGTCGGCCTAGGCCACCTGACGATGGAGCAGATCATGCCCGGCTTCGGCCAGGCCAAGAACGTCCGCGCCACCGCCCTGGTCAGCGGCGACCCCGCCAAGGCCCGCGCCGTCGCCGGCCAGTACGGAGTGCCCGAAAAGAACCTGTACGGCTACGCCGACTTCGACCGCCTGCGCGATAACCCCGACGTGGACATCGTATACATCGTCCTGCCGAACAACATGCACCTGGAATACACCCTCCGCGCCGCCCAGGCCGGCAAGCATGTGCTGTGCGAAAAGCCGATGGCCACCAACAGCGCCGACGCCGCCCGCATGGTGGACGCCTGCCGCCAGGCCAGCCGCAAGCTGATGATCGCCTACCGCGAGCAGTACGACCCCTACCACCGCGCCCTGATCGGCATGGCCCGCGGCAAGGAGTTCGGCCAGGTCCGCCTGATCACCGCCATCAACGGCCAAAACCAGGGCAACCCCGAGCAGTGGCGCCAATTCCGCAGCCAGGCCGGCGGCGGATCGCTGCCCGATGTCGGCCTGTACTGCCTCAGCGCCGCCCGCTACCTGACCGGGGAGGAGCCGGTCGAGATCACCGCCCAGCTCACCCAGCCCAAGGACGACCCGCGCTTCCGCGAGGTCGAGGACATCTGCGCCTTCACCCTGCGCTTCCCCTCGGGCATCATCGCCAACTGCGTCAGCAGCTACAGCCTGCATGAAAGCCGCTACCTGCGGATGATGGCGCAGGACGCCTGGATCGAGCTGGACCCGGCCTTCGCCTACGAGGGCCTGACGATGCGGATCGGCCGCCAAGTCGGCAAGACCCATTCGGTCGAGCAGCGGCGCTTCGGCGAGCACAACCAGTTCGCGCGGGAAATGGATCACTTTGCCGAGTGCATCCGCGCCGATAAGCAACCGCATACCCCCGGCGAGGAAGGCTTGCAGGATCAGCGCCTTATGGAAGCCATCTACCAAGCTGCATCAGGTGGCAGCCCCGTAAAGCTACCCGTTGTCGCCGGCTTGGACACAACGCGCGGCCCGGCGCCGCAGGAACAGGGCTGACGCAGCAGGGGCACAGGGGTAACCTCGCCGCCATGCCCGACGTGCTGCCTAGCCCGGATACCAAGCCGCAAGCCGCCGACCTCCCGCCGGCCTACTCGCACCAGCAAATCCTGCGGGTCGTCACCGGCATCATGCTATGCATCCTGCTCGCGGCGCTGGACCAGACGGTGGTCATCCCCGCCGTCCCCGCCATCGCCGCGGACCTGGGCGCCTTCGGGCACCTGGCCTGGATCGTCACGGCCTACCTGCTGACCAGCACCGCCGCGACCCCGATCTACGGCAAGCTCTCCGACATCTACGGCCGCCGCGCCCTGCTGCTGCCGGCGCTGGTCCTGTTCATCGCCGCCAGCCTGCTATGCGGCTTCGCGCAATCCCTGCCGCAATTGATCGCCGCCCGCGCGCTGCAGGGGCTGGGCGGCGGCGGCCTGATGGCGATGGCGCAGGCAGCGATCGCCGACGTGGTCTCCCCGCGGGAACGCGGTCGCTACCAGGGCTACATGGCCTCGATGTGGGGCGTGGCGTCCATCGCCGGCCCGGTGGTCGGCGGCTGGATGACCGACAACCTGTCCTGGCGCTGGGTGTTCTGGATCAACCTGCCGCTCGGGCTGGCGGCGATGTGGCTGTGCAACCGCGCCCTGCGCACCATCCAGACCACCCGGCGCCCGGCGCGGATCGACGGCTGGGGCGCGCTGCTGCTGGCCGCCGGCGTCACCGCCCTGCTGCTCATGCTGAGCTGGGGCGGCGTCGAGTTCGAATGGCTGTCCGCACCGGTGCTCGCGGCCGGCGGGCTGGGCATCGTGCTGCTATTGGTGCTGGCCCGGCACGAGCGCCGCGTGGTTGACCCGATCCTGCCGCCCCACCTGTTCGCCGACCAGACCTTCCTGCGCGGGGTGGCCATCGCCTTCCTGACCTCGCTGGGCCTGTTCGGGGCGACGTTCCTGCTGCCGCTGTACTTCCAGCTCGTCCTCGGGGTGGACGCGTCGCGGTCCGGCCTGCTGGTGATGCCATTCCTGGCAGCAACGGTAGTAGGAGCGATGCTGTCCGGCCAAGCAGCGCGCCGGCTCGGCCGGACCCGCGGCATCGTGCTGATCGGGGTGGCGGTGTCCGCGGTGTCGTTCGCGGCCCTGGCGCTGATGGCGGGACGCTCGCCGGTGTGGCTGCTGCTGCCGGTCTCGTTCGCGCTCGGCGTCGGCACCGGCGCCACGATGCCGAGCGTGCTGATGCAGGTGCAGAACGCCGCAGCCCACCGCGACGTCGGCGCGGCGACGGGATCGCTGCTGTTCCTGCGCTCGATGGGCGGGGCGTTCGGCAGCACGCTGGTGGGATCGTTGCTGGCGGCCCGGTTCAATGCCGGGCTGCATGCCGCTGGGATCGCGGGCGACATCGATCTCGGCTCGCTGCGGACCGGAACGTCGGCGCTGGGCATCGGCCTGGTGCAGGCCCGGGCCGCCCTAGCCTCCGGCTTCCAGCTTTCGTTCGCCGCCTGCGCCGTCGTGCTCGCCGCCGCCGTTGTGGTCACCCTGGGTATGCCGGACCTGCAGTTGCGCTCCGGCCCCAGCGTCCCGCGCGACATCGGGCACTAGGAAGGCGACCGCGGCGGCGTATCGATGGGCGCGCAGTTGGTCCGCCCGGCCGCCGCGCAGTCCTGGATGGCGGCCGCCCCACGCAAGGCGCCGGTAAGCCAAAGACTGCCCGCCAGCAACAGCGCCAGCAGGATCGCGGCAGCGATCAACTGACGCCGCGGCCCGGGGTCCCCGACGGGATCGTTGCTGTCGCTCAACACGCCTCCGCTAATTGCCGGCAAAGCCGCCAGCGCGATTGACAGGACCGGCCCCGCACCGCCTTAACGACCTATGCGCACCGTCCGTTCCCTTTGCAGCGCCGCGTTGCTGCTGGCCAGCCTGGCCGGCGCGGCAGCCCCATCGCGCGCGGCCGACGGGTTCTTCAATACCTCGGATGGCGTCCGCCTGCACATCATCGTCGCCGGCCCGGCGCGGGCGCAAACGATCGTGTTCGTGCCGGGCTGGACGATGCCGGCCTGGATCTTCCAGGCCCAGATCGACGCGTTCTCCCGCAGCTACCACGTCGTGGCGCTCGACCCGCGCGGCCAGGGCGACAGCGAGATCGCGGCGACCGGCTATGACCAGACCCGCCGCGGCCAGGACATCGGCGACCTGATCGCCCTGCTCGGCCAGCGCCCGGTGCTGCTGGTGGGCTGGTCGCTCGGCGTGCTCGACTGCCTGGCCTATGTGCACCAGTATGGCGACCGGGCGCTGGCCGGCCTGGTGCTGATCGACAACTCCATCGGCGAGGACCCGCCCCCCGTGCCCTACCGCGGCCCCGCCATCCGCGGCCCGAAGCTCGCGCGGGAGGAGCAGATGCGCCGCTTCGTGCGCGGCATGTTCCGCAGTTCCCCCGGGGAGGACTACCTGGAGCGCCTGACCGAAACCGCCCTGCGGACGCCGCCCTTCGCGTCGTCCCAACTGCTCAGCTACCCGGTGCCGCGCTCCTACTGGCTGGACGCCGTGCTGTCCCTGCGCAAGCCGGTCCTGTATGTCGTGCGCCCCCGGTTCGCAGCCCAGGCCGGCAACCTGCAACTGCACCAGCCCATGGCGGAGACCGTGCTGTTCGACGCCGCCGGCCACGCCCTGTTCGTGGACGAGCCGGTCCGCTTCAACAGCCTGCTGCAGGACTTCATCCACCGCCGGGTCTGGCCATGACGCCTCCCTTCATGGCGGCCAGGCCCACCGCAACCAGCCGGCGCATGTCGCTGCTGCCGCTGTTCCTGATCTCCGGCGCGGCGGTGGGGCTTGAGATCGCGCTGACCCGCTACTTCGCCGTCGCGAAGTGGTCGGAGTACGGCTACTGGGTGATCTCCATCGTCATGGTCGGCTTCGCCCTGAGCGGCGTCACCACCGCCCTGGCGCGCGACTGGATGGCCCGGCGCGGGCCTTGGCTGCTGCAGGTCCTGCCGGTGCTGCTGATCGTCACCGCCGCCGCTGGCTACTACGGAACCGCCGCCAACCCGTTCAACCCCCTGCAATTGCAGAATGCCGTGACCTTCCTGCCGCAGTTGGGCAACATCGCGCTGTACTACGCCGTCCTGCTGCCGTTCTTCTTCCTCACCGGCCTGTATATCAGCGTCACCTTCGTGCTGAACGAGGACCGCATCGCCCGGGTCTATGGCTTCGACCTGACCGGCGCCGGGGCAGGGGCGGCGCTGGTGCTGGGCCTGATGATGCTGCTGCACCCGTTCCAGCTTGTCGCGGCGCTGCTGTGCGTGCTGGCCGCCGGCAGCCTGTCCGGCATCCGCAACTGGCGGGAGGGCGGCTGGCGCACCGGCACCGCCGCCATCGCCGCGCTGGTCTTGAGCGAGGCAGCACTGCTGGGCAGCCCGGCGGACTATAACGACTTCAAGGCGATCTACGCCCCCCTGCATGTGCCTGGCGCGCAGCAGGCCGCCGAGGTCCGGACGCCCCGCGGCCTATATGCGCTGCTCGACGACTTCACCGAGCGCGTCGATACCGACGTCTCCAACAATGCTGGGATGCTGGGCGTGCCAGGTCCGCCCTCGGCCCTCGGCCTGTACCGGGACGGCAACCGCATCGCGGCGCTGCCCCGGCCCGGCGGCATCGACACCGCCTACGCCCCCGCCGCCCTGGACGCCCTGCCATACCAATTATTGCCCGGTGCGCGGGTGCTGCTCGCCGGGTCCAGCGGCGGCTTCAGGGTGCAGCAGGCGCTGACGCTCGGCGCACGCCAGGTGGACGTGCTGGAGCCTGATCCCGTCGTGCTCGGCGCGTTGCGGCACGGGCTGGGCGCCTCGCCGGCACTGCCCGGGGATGCGCGCGTCCACCTGTCGCAGGATGGTCCGCTGGCGGCGGTGCGCGACGGCGCCGGCTACGACTTGATCGACGTGTCGGCCGACTTCCTCGCCGCCGGGGAGGCCAACGCCACCGCCTACTCCGCCGAGGCCATCGACCGCTACCTGCAAGCCCTGTCGCCGGAGGGCCTGGTATCCCTGCCGGTCTCCATCCAGGAGTTCCCGGTCTATGCAGTGCGCGTGCTGGCCACCGTGCGCGAGGCGCTGCGCCGCCGCGGCGTATCCGACCCCGGCGCCCACGTGGTGGCCTACCGCTCCGCCTGGAACCTGCGCATCCTGGTCGGCAACCAGCCCTGGACCGCCGCCCGCATCGCCGCCGTGCGCGCCTTCTGCGACGAACGCTCGTTCGACGTGTCCTACTACCCCGGCATCGACGTGGTGGCCGCCCGCGCCGGCATCTACAACGACCTGCCCGCCGTCAGCTTCGAGAGCGGCGAGGTCACCTCCGGCGCCGGGTCGGAGGACGCCGTGGCCGACGAGGCCGGCGCCGTGCTGCGCGGCGAGGGCAGCGAGTCGCAGGACGCCTTCAACCTGGCGCCGATCACGCTCGACCGGCCGTTCTACTACTCGGTGCTGCGCCTGGCGCACCTGCCGAGCATCCTGCAACGCCTGGAAATCCTGCCGCAGGCCGAGGTCGGCCAGTTGGTGAACCTCGCCGTGCTGGCCCAGGCCGTCGTGATCGCGCTGGTCGTGCTGGCGGTGCCGCTGGTCTCCACCCGGGTCGCAGGGCGGCAGGCCGGCCGGGCGGGGCTGCTGCGCCCGGTGATCTACTTCGCCAGCCTGGGCCTCGGCTTCCTGTTCATCGAAATCTTCATGATCGAGAAGGCCAGCCTCTACCTGAACGACCGCACCAGCGCCTTCGCCCTGGTGCTGACGGGGATGCTGGTGTTCTCCGGCCTGGGCAGTCTGCTGGCGGACCGGGTGCGCAACGCCGGCATCGCCCTGTCGGCGGCGGTCGTGGTCGGCTGGTGCGCACTGATGCTGCTGGGACTGGAGCCGGCGCTGCTGGCCACCCTCGGCCTGCCCTGGGCGGTGCGGGCCGGGCTGGTGCTGCTGCTGGTGGCGCCGGTGTCGGTGGCGCTCGGCCTGCCGTTCCCACTCGGCCTGGCGCGGGCCGGGGCGGCGGGCGGCGGCTTCCTGCCGTGGGCCTGGGGGCTGAACGGCGCATTCTCCGTCGTCGCCACGCCGCTGGCCAACCTGGTTGCCGTGCAGTCGGGCTTCGACCGTGTTCTTCTCGTGGCTGCGATGCTCTACGTCGTGACCTTCCTGGCCTATCCCTCCGTAAGAAAGACCCAGCAGTGGCAATCGATCCCCACCACCTGACCCGCCGCACGGCACTCGCCGGCGCCGCGGCCCTAAGCTTCGCCCGGCCCTCCCTGGCCGCCCCGGGCGGAGCATGGACCCGTGACGCCTACGAGGAGGCCATGCGCCGGTCCGGCCGCGCGACCGACCTCACGGACGCGCAGTTCCAGGCCATCCAGGCCCGCAAGCCCGCGGCGATGAAGCACATCGAGAGCTACCTGAAGGAACGCCTGGGCAGCGCCGACCCGGCCGTGCTGCGGGCGTTCCAGGAGGTGCCGCGCGAGTACTACCACTACGTCTATCCCGAGCACCGCTCGCAGGCCGGCGTCGCATACGAGGACGACCCGAAGCCCTGGGCGCTCGGCTACGGCTCGGCGCTGTCGGACTACCTCGGCCAGGCCTACATGACGCAGGTGTGCAAGCCGACGCCGACCGACATCACGCTGGAGGTCGGCACCGGCAGCGGCTTCCAAAGCTCGCTGCTGTCGCGCATCGTCAAGCGCAGCTACTCCATCGAGATCATCGAGCCGCTGGGCCAGGCGGTGGGCAAGATCTTCGCCCCCCTGGGCTACGACAACGTGGAAACCCGCGTCGGCGACGGCTACTTCGGCTGGCCGGAGGTAAAGGGCGGCTTCGACGTCATCATCGTCACCTGCGCCGCCCAGTACGCCCCGCCGGAGCTGTTCAAGCAGCTCAAGCCCGGCGGCCGCATGCTGATCCCGATCGGCCAGCCGTTCAAGCGCGGACAGTTGCTCTACGTCTACACCAAGGATGACGAGGGCAAGGTCCACTCCAAGAAGGACGTGGGCGTGTTCTTCATCCCAATGACCGGGGCGATGATGAAGCTGGCCAAGCCCGGCGGCCCCCCCGCCGCGGTGCCAGCAGGAGCAGCCGGCGAGTAGCCCCGCCCGCCCGCAAGCCGCCAGCCGCCAATCTGGCCCGACCTAACCCCCTCTCCCTTCGGGTAGGGCAATCGCATATGCCATGGGCACGCTGCCTGCTCCCTCTCCCCCTATCGGGAGAGGGCCGGGGTGAGGGGGTCGTGCGGCGCGAACCTGCTGGCCCGGGCAGCCCAGTTCCGCCGAAGCTGGACGGCGCGAAGCAAGCAATACTCCCCCACCCCCCAGAGTCAGGCGCCGCCGCTACTGCTTATCCCACCCATGGGTCTGCAGCACCTGCATCACCCGCGCCTGCATCTCCGGCTGCATCGACGCCATCCACTGCGTCGTCCCGGCCAACTGCAACTGCGCCAGTTGCGGCTGCAGCTTGATGATGTGCTGCCCGGCCGGCGTGTCATAGAACGCGATCCCCGCCTTCAGGTCATCGGCGCTCAACACCGACGCATAGTTCTTCGCCATGATCGCCAAGTAATCGTCGAAGTGCTTGTCCACCAACGGCAGGATCGCCTCCTGCACGACAGCCTGCGCACGGTCAGGCTGGGTGATGCCGATCTGCTGCATCATCCCGATCATCGGCGCACGCATTGCCGCCAGGGTGGAGGCCCGGTCCACGTTGGTTTTGCCAAGAAACTCGCGCGCCAGCTTCACCTGCTCGGCGCTCGGTTCCGCCGCCGCCTGGGCGCGGCTGCTGTTGATGGGAAGCATGGCGACCGGAACCATGACGGTCAGCGCCAGGATGGCGCGGGTGCGGTTGGTAAGCATGGCCTTATCCTTATCTTGTGCGGCGTTCCTCGACCAGCAGCCGCCACGCCGTTGGCCCTCCAACCATAACCGCAAGGCACCGAGACTCAACCGGCTGGGGCCACCCGCACCCTATCCCGCCGCCAGCGTCCGCAGCGCCGGCCCCCGCCCGAACATCCGCAGCAGCGTCCGCACCGCCTCCCCCCGCTCCGACTGCAGCCGCGGATCGCGGTCCAGCAGCAGCGCCGCATCCCGGCTCGCCATGTGCAGCAGCCCCTCGTGCTGCACCGGATCGGCCAGCTTGAACCCCGGCAACCCCGACTGCCGCTTGCCCAGCAGGTCGCCACCGCCGCGGATGCGGAAATCCTCGTCGGCGATCAGGAACCCGTCCTCGGTGTCCTTCAGCAGCGTCAGCCGCCGCCGCATGGTGTCGGTCAGCCCGTCGTCGTGCAGCAGCAGGCAGTAGCTCTGCGCCGCCCCCCGGCCCACCCGCCCGCGCAACTGGTGCAGTTGCGCCAGGCCGAACCGCTCGGCGTGCTCGATCAGCATGATGCTGGCCTCCGGCACGTCCACGCCGACCTCCACAACGGTCGTCGCCACCAGCAGCCGCGTGGTACCCGCCGCAAACGCCGCCAGCGCAGCATCGCGCGTACCCGGCTCCTGCTGGCCATGCGCCAGGCCAACCACGTCGCCGAACCGGGCGTGCAGGTCAGCAAACCGCGCCTCCGCCGCTGCCAGGTCGGTCAACTCGCTTTCGGACACCATCGGGCACACCCAGTACGCCCGTTCCCCCCGCCCCAGCGCCCGGCCAATCCCCTCCGTCACCTCCGGCAGCGTGGCCAGCGAATGCACCGACGTGCGGATCGGCTGCCGCCCCGCCGGCTTCTCGGTCAACCGGCTGACCTCCATGCGCCCCCACTGCGTCAGCAGCAGCGTCCGTGGAATAGGCGTCGCAGTCATCACCAGGATGTCGGTCCGCTCGCCCTTGCCCCCCAGCAGCAGCCGCTGATCGACGCCGAACCGGTGCTGCTCGTCGATCACCGCCAGCGCCAGGTCATGATACTGCACCGCGTCCTGGAACAGCGCGTGGGTGCCCACCACCAGCTTGACCCGGCCATTGGCAATCCCGATCAGCGCGTTGCGCCGCGCGATGCCCTTCACCGAGCCGGTCAGCAGCTCCACCGGCGCCGGCGACAGCCGGGACAGCGTGCGGTAATGCTGCTTGGCCAGCACCTCCGTCGGCGCCATCAGCGCCGCCTGGCCGCCCGCCTCGACCGCCCGCAGCATGGCCAGCAGGGCAACCAGCGTCTTGCCGGACCCCACATCGCCTTGCAGCAGCCGCAACATGCGCCGGGGCGCGGCCAGGTCGGCGTCGATCTCCGCCAGCGCCTGCACCTGGGACCGGGTGGGCACGAAGCCAAACCGCTCCAGCGTCTGCCGCCGCAGGCGGCCATCGCCCACCAGCGCACGCCCGGGGCGCACCCGCTCCAACTGCCGCATCCAGGCCATCGCAACCTGATGCGCCAGCAGCTCGTCATACGCCAGGCGGCGGCGGGCCAGGTCCGCCGGCAGGGCCTCGGGCGCCTGCACCGCGCGCAGCGCGTCGCGGAAGCCCGGCCAGCCCTCGCGCCGCATCAACGAGGCGTCATGCCACTCCGGCAACTCCGCCACCCGCTCCAGCGCGTGCCGCATGGCGGTCCGCACCTGGCCTGGGAACAGCCCGGCGGTCATCGGCCACACCGGCTCGATCCCCGGCACCATGAAGGCATGCGCCGCCGGGATCACATGATCCGGCTTCGGCATGGTCAGCCGGTCGCCGAACGACTCCAGCTTGCCCGACACCACCAGCCGCGCCCCGGGCTGGATGGCGCGCGGCGGCGGGCGGCCGAAGTACACCAACTCCATGAACCCGGTCCCGTCGCCGCATGTGATCCGCCACGGCTGCCGCGCATTATCGGGCGAGTCGAGCCGCACTACCTCCACCGCCAGCGTCGCCACCGTGCCCGGCACGGCATCGCGGACCGCCGGCCGGTCCCGCCGGTCCATGTAGGACTCCGGCATGTGGAACAGCAGATCGAGCACCCGCCCGCCCCCCGCGACCTTCTCGATCAGCTTGGCGGCCTTGGGCTCAACGCCGCGCAGGCTGCTGATAGGCGCAAGAAGGGGGAGGAGCGATTCGGCCACGGGCTGACAGTGAAGGGTGCCACCGCTATATGACAGCGCGTGCCAAGGGACCCAAGAGTGCAAGCAACCGAGACGCCCGACCCCGCCGACGACTCCGCCGACACCCCTATGGACAACCGGCGCCGCCGCATCCTGTTCCGCGCCACCCACCGCGGCACCTACGAGAACGACATCCTGATCGGCAACTTCGTCCGCGCCCGCCTGCGCGCCTTCACCGAATCCGACCTCGATGCCCTGGAGGAGGTGATGGAGCTGCCCGACGCCATGCTCGCCGACTGGCTGACCGGCCGCCAGCCGATCCCGGCCGACGTGGACACCCCGATGCTGCGCGCCATCCGCCGGGCCGCCGAGGACGGCGAGGGCCAGCCAGGGGGGCCGAAGCCATGACCGCCATCGTCTATGGCGCCCCGGAGGGCTACGACGCCCTGCTATTGATGCAGCGCCGCGCCGAGCACACCGGCGAAATCCTGCACGCCGCCCGCGACGACAGCCGCATGGCCCGGCTGGCGGAGGCGCTGGCCTTCTTCGCCCCGCACCTGGACGTGCTGCGCTTCCCCGCCTGGGACTGCCTGCCCTACGACCGCGTGTCACCAAACCCCGAGCTGGTATCCGAGCGCATCGCCACCCTGGCCCGCCTGCTGGAGCCTTCGACCCGCCCCCGCATCGTGCTGACCACCGTGAACGCCCTCGTGCAGCGCGTCCCCCCCCGCCCGGCCTTCCAGGGCGCCAGCCTGACCCTGCGCGCCGGCGGCATCGCCGACCCAGACGCGATCATCAAGTTCCTGGAAGCCAACGGCTACGGCCGCAGCGGCACCGTCATGGAACCCGGCGAGTACGCCACCCGCGGCGGCATCATCGACATCTACCCCGCCGGCGAGCCTGACCCGGTGCGCCTGGACCTGTTCGGCGACACCCTGGAAACCCTGCGCCGCTTCGACCCCAGCACCCAGCGCAGCACCGGCAAGCTGCAGGACCTGGTGCTGCGCCCAGTCTCCGAAGTCCCCCTCGACGCCGCCAGCATCACCCGCTTCCGCGAGGGCTGGCGCGACCTGTTCGGACCCACCGCCGCCGCCGACCCGCTCTACCAGGCCATCAGCGACGGCCGCCGCTACCCCGGCATCGAGCACTGGGCGCCGCTGTTCCACGACGGCATGGACACCCTGCTGGACTACCTGCCCGGCGCCAGCGTCAGCCTGGACCACCAGTCCGAGGAGGTCCTCGAAGGCCGCCTAGAGATGATCGCCGACCACGCCGAGGCCCGCCGCGTCGTGCCGCGCGACGGCGAGGTGCCCTATCGCCCGCTCCCGCCGGAGCGGCTCTACCTCGACCGCCCCGGCTGGGACGCGATGCTGGCGTCAGGCCCCAACATGGTGCTCAGCCCCTACGGCCGCCCGGACGGGGCAGGGGGCGTGGATGCCGGCGGCCGGCCCGGCTACGTGTTCACCAAGGCCGGGGCCGGCACCGGCGCCAACGCCTTCCAGCAACTGCACGAGCAGGCCACCGCAGGGGCTGGCAAACGCCGCACCGTGGTCGCCGCCTGGACCCGCGGCTCCCGCGAGCGCCTGGCGCTGCTGCTGCGGGAGAACGGCTTCAAGGTCGAGCAGTGCGACACCTGGGCCGCCGCCGAGAAGCAGCCGCCAGGCGTCACCGCTGTTGTCACCCTGGGCCTGGAGCGCGGCTTCACCAGCGGCCGCATCAGCCTGGTCAGCGAGCAGGACCTGCTGGGCGAGCGCATCAGCCGCCCGCCCCGCCGTCGCAAGCGGGCAGACCAATTCATCGCCGAGGCCACCGAGATTGCCCAGGGCGACCTGGTCGTGCACCAGGAATACGGCATCGCCCGCTACGACGGCCTGGAGACCCTGCGCATCGGCCCGGCCCCGCACGACTGCCTGCGCCTGATCTACGACAGCAGCGAGAAGCTGTACCTCCCCGTCGAGAACATCGAGCTGCTGTCCCGCTTCGGCAGCGAGACCGGCGGCGTGGCGCTGGACAAGCTCGGCGGTGCCGGCTGGCAGACCCGCAAGGCCAAGATGAAGCAGCGCATCCGCGACATGGCGGGCGAGCTGATCCGCACCGCCGCCGCCCGCCGCGTGCGCGAGGCCACCACCCTGGCCCCGGCCGAGGGCACCTGGGACGAGTTCTGCTCCCGCTTCCCCTTCGCCGAAACCGAGGACCAGGCCCGCGCCATCGCCGACGTGCTGGAGGACATGGCCGCCGGCCGCCCGATGGACCGGCTGATCTGCGGCGATGTCGGCTTCGGCAAGACCGAGGTCGCGCTCCGCGCTGCCTTCGTCGCCGCCATGTCCGGCGCGCAGGTTGCCGTCGTCGTCCCCACCACCCTGCTGGCCCGGCAGCACCACCGCACCTTCAGCAAGCGCTTCGAGGGCCTGCCGATCCGCGTCGAGCAGCTCTCCCGCATGGTAACCGCCAAGGAGGCCGCCGAAACCAAGCGCGGCCTGGCCAACGGCACCGTCAACATCGTCGTCGGCACCCACGCCCTGCTCGCCAAGGGCATCGAGTTCGCCGACCTGGAACTGCTGATCGTCGATGAGGAGCAGCATTTTGGCGTCTCCCACAAGGAAAAGCTGAAGCAGCTCAAGGCCGACGTGCACGTCCTGACCCTGACCGCCACGCCGATCCCGCGCACCCTGCAACTGGCGCTGACCGGCGTGCGGGAGATGAGCCTGATCGCCACTCCCCCCGTGGACCGCCTGGCCGTCCGCACCTTCATCTCCCCCTTCGACAGCGTCGTGGTGCGCGAGGCGATCCAGCGCGAACGGTTCCGCGGCGGCCAGATCTTCTGCGTCGTGCCGCGGCTGGAGGACATGGACCGCATGGCCGCCCGCCTGCAGGAGATCGTGCCGGAGTGCCGCATGGTGCAGGCGCACGGCCGCCTGGCGCCGACCGAGCTAGAACGGGTGATGACCGAGTTCGGCGACGGCAAGTACGACGTGCTGCTCAGCACCAATATCGTCGAAAGCGGCCTGGACATGCCGGCGGTGAACACGCTCATCATCCATCGTGCCGATATGTTCGGCCTGGGGCAGCTCTACCAGCTCCGCGGCCGCGTCGGGCGCGGCAAGCAGCGCGGCTACGCCTACCTGACCTGGCCGCAGAACCACCGGCTGTCGGCCGCGGCGCAGAAGCGGCTCGACGTGATGCAGACGCTGGACAACCTGGGTGCCGGGTTCACCCTGGCGTCGCACGACCTGGACATCCGCGGTGCCGGCAACCTGCTCGGCGACGAGCAATCCGGCCACATCCGCGAGGTCGGCATCGAGCTGTACCAGCAGATGCTGGAGGACGCCGTCGCCGACCTGCGGGTGGAGCGCGGCCGCACCAAGACCGAGGACCGCGACTGGACACCCAACATCCAGCTTGGCCTACCGGTGCTGATCCCCGAAACCTACGTGCAGGACCTGCCGGTGCGCCTGGGCCTGTACCGCCGCATCGGTGCCCTGGCCTCGGACGGCGAGACCGAGGCGATGGCGGCCGAACTGGTGGACCGCTTCGGCCCGCTGCCCCCCGAGGTGGACAACCTGCTGCAGGTCGTCACCCTGAAGCGCATGTGCCGGGACAGCGGCGTGGAAAAGCTGGAGGCCGGCCCCAAGGGCATGGTGATCGCCTTCCGCGGCAGCGCCTTCCGCAACCCCGGCGGCCTCGTCGGCTGGCTCGGCACCCGCAAGGGCACCATCCGCCTGCGCCCGGACCACAAGCTCGCCATCGCCAAGGAAATGACCGTCGCCGAGCGGATGCGCCTCAGCCGCGACGTGCTGGGCAACCTAAGCCGGCTGGCGGCGCAGGGAGCGCAGGCGGCCTAGGCCGCTACTGCCCCCGGCCGGTCAGCCCGGACAGGTCGGTCCCGTTCACCAGCAGCTTGTTGTCGCGGAACGCCAGGTCCCAAACCAGGCGGTCGCCGACCGGCTTGGCCATGCCCTTGGCGAACACCATCAGCGGGATGCCCTGCGCCAGTTCCGGCGTGTTCTGGACCGTGGTGAACAGCACGTCCCAGCCGGTCACCGTGACCTGCCCGGCGCCCGACGCCTGCTGCGGGCTGGCGACATCGATGCTCGCCGTTCCCGCGAACGCCGCCCCGCCGATGTCGAAGGCAAAGCTCTCCAACCCGGCTTTCAGCCCGCCATGGCTGAACAGGGCGTCGATCTCCTGCTGCGGCGGGCCTCCCTGCGGGTTCTCCATCGCCATCCGCAGCAGCTGCAGCAGATCCTTGGTGGACGCATGGGACACCACCGGGCGCAGCGCGATCCGCTGCGGCAACAGGGTCTGCAGCGGCCCCAGCGGCAGCCCGGCCAGCGTCAGCCCATCCAACGCCAGGTCCATGTGCCCGGTCAGGAAGCCGGCATCCGCCTGGGCATCCACCCCAAGCCGCACCTGGGCGAACGTCCCGTTCACCTCGCCGCTTTGCACATGCAGGCCATCGAGCGTCTCCGTCAGCGTCATCGCGGAGGCAAAGCCCTGCATTGCCTGGATCAGCGCATCGATGGCCGCGTTGTCCGTCCCGGTCCTGCCGGCGCCGGCCTGCCCCGCCTGCTGCAGCTTGCCGACGCGAACAAGCGCCGGGATCATCGCCGCCGCATGGTCGCGGGCGATGCCGGTCACCTCGCCGGAGATGTGCACCGCCTGCGCCTGCGCCAAGACAGCCGGCGCGCCCGGTGTCTCGTTCACCAGCGTGTAGCCATCACCGGAGGCATCCAAAACAAGGTCCACCTGCCCCCCGCCGGTCGGGCGCAGGGTGACCATGCCGACGGAGCGGTCCAGTGTGCTCGTCTGCTGGATGGCCGGGCCGGACGCCTCCAGCCGGAAGCCGCGCGAGTTGCTGTTGATCACCGAGGGCGTCGCGTAGGTCGGGTCCCAGGTTCCGCTGCCATCCTGCCCGGCATAGCTCAGGGTGTAGGTGACCGGGACGTTTGCGGCCGGCTTGCCGGGCCGCGGATCATCCGGGGATGCGTCCTGCGCCGGCTTCATCATCCCGGCAAACGTCGCCGGGGATGTGACATGCAGGTGGTCCAGCGCCCAGCGTCCCCCGTCAAGCGGCCGGGCCTCGCCGAGCACGGCAGGTCCCGTTGCGCTGCTGCCGTCCAGCGGCAGCGACAGGCTGAAGTGGTCGCCCTCGGGAATGATGCGGACCGGCGAGCGCTTGACCGTCACATCCGGGCCGACCAGCGCCGCGTAGTAGCTTCGCACCTGGTCCTCCAGCGCCTGGGCCTGCGCCGGCGTGACATTCGCGGCCCGGCTGGCAACCGGGATGCAGGCCAGCGTGGCCAGGAGGGCGGTGCGTAACGTCACGTGCATGGATGCCTCAGAGCTTGCGCCGCGCATCCTGGCGAAGTCGGCGCCGCCTGGCACGATCACAACCCTGCGAGGCCGCGACGGCCAGGCACCACGCCAGCGTCAAACCGGCATGGCGTCCACCGCCGCCACATCGAGCAGCCGCTCGATCACCTCCGGCTCCTGTGCCCCGGCAATGGCGTGCTGCCCGGCCACCACGAAGCACGGCACGCCGTTGATGCCCAGCCGGTGCGCCCGCAGGTTGTCGGCATGCACGGTGTCCACGTCCTCGTCCCCGCGCAGGAAGTTGGCCAGCCCCACCGGCTCCAATCCGCACGACAGGCCGATGGCGCGCAGCACCGCGAAGTCGCCGATGTCGTGGCCGTCGGAGAAGTGCGCGGCGAACAGCGCCTCCACCACCTCGCGCCCGCGGCCATACCGCGACGCCCAGCGCACCAGGCGGTGGGCGTCCACGCTGCTGGGGGTGCGGCGAATGCGGTCGAAGCGGAACTGCAGGCCCTCCGCCCCGCCAATCTCGGTGATGGAGGTATACAGCCGCCGCGCCCGCTCCTCCCCGCCAAACTTGCGGATCACGTAGTCGGCGCGCGACATGCCCGACCGCGGCATGTCCGGGTTCAGCAGGAACGGCCGCCAAACCAGGTCGAACAGCAGGTCCGGCCGGCGGCGCATGGTGCGGAACAGCCGGCGCACGCCGAGGTAGCACCAGGGGCACACTAGGTCGTGTACCACCTCGATCTGCAACCGTGCCTTGGCGGGGGCGAGAACGTTCACATTGGGACTCTATGCACGGGCGCGCGGCGCGTCATCCCCTTTCCCCCAAATCACCAGGAAAAATCATGGCAGCTTGATGGCGCATGCAGTGGGATTCGAACCTACGGAACACTTGGCGGTCTTCAAGTGAGCATGGGCCGGCCGGCGAGGACCCTCTCCCAAACCGCCCGCTAACTCACCCATGACCGTAACCCGGCAGCGTGTCGGCTATCGCAGGGTCCGCCGGGCTTCATCGGCCGGATCAGCCCGCTCGCCAGCGCGACACCGGCGAACAGGGCGAAGCTTACCCCATAGCCGAGCATCCCAAGGGCCACGCCGGCAACGGACGCGCCAACGGCCTGCCCCAGCGCGATGGCCAGGAACGGCAGCCCGAGCCCAACCGCCGGACGGTCGGCGAACGCCCCCACGCCCCACACGAGGTACACCGCGGCCAGCATCATGTATGACGCGCCGAACAGGGCAGCACCGGCATAGACGACCACCGCCACGCCCGGCCAAAAGCCGGTGCCCGCGACGGCCGCCGCCAGTGCCACGAGCGACGCGCGGTGGACGGCACCCGCACCGTACCGCCCCACGAGGTCGCCGGCCATGCCGCCCGCGAAGCCACTAAGGCCGACCACCACCCAAACCGCGCTCGCGACAGACGCGGGCAGTCCGCCGGCTGCGACCGCCGCCTCGCCAGCAAAGGTCCAGTAGATCGCGCTCGAAACGCCCGCGCCGAACGCGGCGAGCGCCAGCGGCCGTGCCGCCGCCCGCCGCAGCACCCGGGCGGTGGCGCCCAGCCCGGCATTTCCCCTCGCCGGCGCGCGCGGCGGCAGCGCCAGCCAAATCCACAAGGTGACGCAGGCCGCGACCGCCGCGAACAGCAGGTACGCGCCGCGCCACGCCCCGGCGGAGACAAGGGCGATCGGCCCGGACAGCGCCACGCCGGCGCTGGTGCCGCTACTGATCAGCGCATTGGCGCGGTCCCGACCCGTGGCGGCGATCCGCGCCGCCACCGCCTCCGCCAGCGGCGGCGACGCAAGGCCGCCTCCAAGCCCGGCGAACAGTACCGCAGCCGCGAGCATGACGGGGGACGACGCGAACGCGACGGCCGCCATCCCGATGGCTGCGACCGACCCAGCGAGGGCAGCCGTGCCGCGTGATCCCAGCCGCTCCGCCAGCAAGGTCGAAACAACGACCGCGATGCAGTAGCCGGCATACGACCCCGCACCGATCAGGCCGGAGAGGGCAGGGGTAAGCGCCACATCCCCCCTGATCGCCGGGAGGAACAGGCCGAAGGCATAGCGCGCAAGACCGTACGTGACGCCAGTCAGGGCCAAAGCGGGCGGCACGAGCCTCAGCGCCGGGCCCATCACGCGCCCTGGGCAGCCGACAGCAGCGCCGCCGCCGCAGCCCGCGCTTGGCCCGCCGCCGCGCGGGCGCCAAGGATCGGGGCGAGCGCAGTCGCGCCCTCCATCAGCAGCATCAGCCGCTCCGGCAGGCCGCCGTTGGGATCAAGCCTGGCCGCCTCGACCCGGCGGCGGAGGTCACGCAGCACACGCCGCTTATGATCCGCGGCAAGCCCGGCGATGGCCGGCCCATGCGTGCCATACTCGCCGAGCGCCTTAAGGAACATGCACCCCCGGTCACCCCCGGACGCCAGCCAGTCCGCAAGCGCGTCGAAGCAGGCAAGCAACGGGTCGCCATGCTCGGCCGCGTGGCGGGCAAGGTCGCCCTCGAAGCGTTCGAAGTAGCGGGCCTCACGACGCGCAAGGACGGCGCGGACCAGGTCGTCCTTGGAGCGGAACTGGCGATACAGCGTGCGCGGGGAGACGCCAGCGGCCTCGATCAGCCGGTCCATGCCGGTGGCGTGGAACCCCTCGCGGTAGAGAACGGCCTCAGCCGCTTCGAGGATCTGCTCAGCCTTCGACACATTCGCCTCGTAGGTATAACGATCGTTATACCAAACTCGCGCATGGCGGTGAAGGCGTCAAGGACGATGGGCGGCCGGCGGCATCGGGACTGGAGACTCGACCCAGCCCCCCATCAAGCCTCTGCCAAACCAGCCGCAATCAAAACAGGACAGCCGTCTCTGGCCGCGCCCCAGAAGCGGGGTGCTATTCCCCCCAGATCGAACAGGAAGCGTTGACAGCTCGCGGAACGCGCTACCACTGCCAACATCACGGTCGCAGGCTTTGCCCAGGGACAACGCCCCCAGCAATCCTCGAAGCCATCCCTAAATCCTTGCAAACCATGGAGATTTGCGGATGGGGTGGGATTCGAACCCACGGAACGCTTGCACGCTCGGCGGTTTTCAAGACCGCTGCCTTAAACCGCTCGGCCACCCATCCAGCGCCTGCCTCATACCCGGCCTGCTTGCCCTCCTGCAAGCCGCCGGGGGTTCCAAGCGGCACGGCGGTCCGGTATGCACGGAATCGTCACGATAACTAGGGCAACTCATGCAAGGCAAGACCATCAACGGCGCGGCGGCGGCCGGACTTGCAGGGATCATCGCCGCCGGAACGTTCAGCGCAGCACCGGCCAACGCCCAACCGCCGCAGGACCCGCAGGGCATCTACACGTTCCAAGTCGAAAATGACGCTGCCTCGACCTTCAAGGGAACCTCGGACCAGTACTACACCAGCGGCCTGCGTCTCGGTTACACCTCCGGCACGATCCAATTGCCGGGGTTCCTGGCCGACGTCGGCCAGACCATCTGGGGCGACGGCGTGCAGCGGATCAGCATCGACCTCAGCCAAAGCCTGTTCACCCCGCGCAACACCCAATCCGCGCAGCCCATCCCCGGCGACCGCCCCTACGCCGGCTGGCTGCACGCCGACCTCGGCCTGATCCACGACACCGACGACGCCCGCACCTACCTCGGCCTCAGCCTCGGCGTGGTCGGACCCTCCGCCCTGGGCAAGGAGGTGCAGAACGGCTTCCACAACATCATCGGCGACACCCCCAACCTGGGCTGGCGCAACCAGATCAAGGACGAGCCGGCCATCGAGCTATATGCGGAGCAGACCTACCGGATCCCGCTCTACCACTTCAACGCCGCCGGGCTGTATGGCCTGGAGACCGACGTGCTGCCCTCCGCCACGCTTGGCGTCGGCACGGTGCGGGACTACGTCCAGGGCGGCGTCCTGCTGCGCCTGGGCCAGGGGCTGGGCAGCGACTTCGGGGCCGCGCGCATCCGCCCCGGCATCACCGGCACGGACGCCTACACCGCCACGCGGCCCTTCGCCTGGTACGTGTTCGGCGGGGCAGACGGCCAGGCGGTCGCGCGCGACGTGACCCTGGACGGTGCCACCTTCCGCAGCAGCCTGGGCCCGCATGTGGCCAAGGAGCCTTTCGTGGGCGAGTTCGAGGGCGGCCTGGCCGTGCTGGCCTACGGCGTGCGCCTCACCTACACGCAAACCTGGCAGACCGAGGAGTTCCGGCGCCAGAAGGCCGGGCTGTTCAACTTCGGCTCCCTGGCGCTGTCGGCAAAGTTCTAGCTAACACCCGCATCAGCCGTCGATGGTTCTGACCGCCCCAGAATACACGGTCATTGCGAGCCGAGCTTGCGGCGTTGCAATCCAGGGCGGGGCCACGCCTGCGATCCCTGGATCGCCACGCCGAAGCCAGAAGGCCAGACACAGATCAACGCGAAGAGTTCCAGCCAGCCGCCCTGCTACCCCGCAGTCTCCTGCACCAACGCCGCGCTGACCGGCTCGGACAGCCCGGCCTCACCGTCCGTCAGCGTCCGCCAGGTCCCGCCGACCAGGATCTCGCACGGCCGGAACCGCGCCTTGTAGGCCATCTTGCGGCTCTCCGGCACCCAATACCCGAGATACACATACGGCAGCCGCAACGCCCGCGCCCGCTCGATCAGCCAAAGGATGGCATAGGTGCCCAGCGACTGCCGCTCCAACTCCGGCGCGAAAAAGCTGTAAACCGCCGACAACCCATCCCCCAGCCGGTCCATCAGGCAACCCCCGACTAGCCGCCCAGCCGGGTCGCGGAACTCGGTGATCCCCGTCTCGATCGGGGTATCCTCGATCATTGCGCGATAATCGTAAAAACTCATCGTCGCCATGTCGCCGTCGCTGTGGCGCACCTGCTGGTAACGCTGGAACAGTTGGAACTGCTCGGCGGTGGCACGCGCCGGCACGTCATAGCCCTCCACCCCGGCATTGGCCCGCAGGATGCGCCGCAACCCGCGGTCCGGCTGGAAGTCCGCCACCGGAATGCGGATCGGCACGCAGGCCTGGCACGACGGGCACACCGGCGCATAGGCGATGTTATGGCTGCGGCGGAACCCCGCACGCGACAGCCGGTCATGCAAGCTGTCGGCATCGGGACCGGTGATCTCGGTGACGACCTTGCGCTCGGTCCGCCCGGACACGTAGGGACAGGGGAGCGGCGCGGTCGTGTAGAAGAACTGCGGTCGGCGCGGCGGCTTATATGTCATGCGGTCCTGGGTCCCCGCCTTATGTTCCCGGAACCAGGGTCCGGGGTCAACGGCTTGGTTGGGGTAACAAGTGTAAGGTGGTGCTAACATACTCCTGTTGCGGCCCCAGGTGCAGGCTCGTGCCGTCACGCCAACTCCGCATCAGCGAAGCCGCCGTGCGCCGCAGCGGATGGCCCGACTGCCCCGGCGTGATCGCGAACAGGCTACGGTCCAGGTCCGCCAGGTCGTACACCCCACGGTAGCCCGCCCCGTGCACCGACGCCCAATCATCCGCCCGGGTACCGCCACGGTACACCGTGGTATCGTCGCCCGGCTGCTCGATGCGCCAGGTGGCCAGCGCCCGCAGGATCGGGATCTGCCCCAGCAGCGGGTGCGCGAACACCGCCTGGTGCACCGCCCCCCAACGCCATCCCTCCGGCGCCGGGCCATGCTGCGCCGACAGGTTCGCCACCGCCGCCCCCAGCGACGCCGTCAACTGCGGCCCGCAATCCCCGCCGCACCACCAAGCCCCAGCCGGGGTCAACGCATAGGCGACCAGATCGGATGGCACCCCGGCAACAGCCGACGCCACCCCGGCCCGCTGCAACAGGGACAGATCGAACTGCCGGACCCACTCGTTGAACAGCAGCGGCTGCGGCAGGTCCGGCAGCATGTCCCCATGCCAGTCCGCCAACAGCGCCAGCGCACGGACCGAGGCATCGTCCCCGGGCTTGGTCGCCAGCAGCCGCGGCAGGACCTGCACGGCGAAGCTGCTGCGGGGATCGACCTGCATCGCGGCAAAGCTCGCCGGGTCATGCCGATTGCTGGCAGCCAGCATCTCGCGGATGCGCCGCGCGCGGAAGTCGCCGAACCAGTCGCGCCCCATGAACACCGGGAAGTCCGCCGGCGCCGTGCGCTCATTGGCGTTGACCAGCCGCCCCCCCGGCGGCGCGACCTCATGCGGCAGCGCATCGCCGCTGGCAAAGCCGGTCCAATCATGCGCGCCATCCGCCCCGCCCACCGGAACCGAGCCATCCCCCGCCCGGCGCACCGGCACCCGCCCGGTGGTGAACTGGCCGATCCCGCCCCGGTCCGCCACCAGCAGGTTCTGCACCGGCGCCGCGATCAGCTCCGCCGCGCGCCCAGCCGCCGCCACATCGCCCGCCCGGTTCAGCGCCAACAACCCAGATGCCGCAGAATCCCCCGGCGCCAGGTTGGCCATCGCCACCGCCAGCACCGGGCCGCCCGGCGCATCGAGGTCGCTCAGCACCGGGCCATGCCGGGTCTCACGCACCTGCAGCACCTCGTCGGGCTGCCCGCGCACCCGTATGCGTTCCTCATGCTGCTCAAAGGCGCGCGGACCCGCCGGGGTCGCATAGGCGCCATCCCCCAGCGGCGTCTCGACGAACACGTCCTGGGTGTCCGCACCGGTGGTCGTGAATGTCCAGGCAATATGCCCATTATGCCCCAAGACCAGGAACGGCAGCCCCGGAGCCGTAGCGCCGGCCAGCACGCCCCCCGGCGTCTCGATCCGCGCAAGGTACCAGATCGCCGGCATAGAGAACGCCAAATGCGGGTCCCCGGCCAGCATCGGCGCCCCGGACAGGGTATGGCTGCCATCCACCGCCCATTCGTTGCTGGCCTCGTCCGGCAGGGTGAACGGCTCCGGGAACGCGGGAACCAGGTCCGCCAGCCGCGTCGTCAAGCCCAACCCAAAGCTGCCGTTCCCAAGACTGGCATCCACCCGCGGCGTGCCATCCTGCGGCGGCCAGTAATCCTGCACGCGCAATCCCGGCTGGCCCTGCAACATCGCGGCCCGGGCCACCTCCAGCCGCCAGTTGCCGGACAGGTACAGGCCCATCGTCTTGCCCCAAAGCAGGCTGTCCACCGCGGTCCAAGGCTCCGGCGCACCCAACGGGATGAACTCCGGCGCCGCGAATCGCCCACGCGCGGCGATCCAGGCATTGACCCCGGCGGCATAGGCATCCAGCATCGTCCGAGTATCCCGGTCCAGGCCGGCCAGGTCCGCCTCCGCCCGCCGGCGCAGCCCCAGCACGCGCATGGTACGGTCCAGCCGCAGCGTCGCCGGCCCGGCAATCTCCGACAGCCGCCCGGACGCGTTGCGCCGCATCAAGTCTATCTGGAACATCCGGTCCCGCGCATGGACAAAGCCAAGCGCCGCCGCCGCATCCCGCTCCGACCCTGCACGGATCAGCGGAATGCCATCCGCGTCCAGCGTAACCGTGACCGGACCGCTCAAGCCCGGCACGCCGCCATCCGTCTCCGGCGGCAGTGAAACCCAGGCCACCGCAATCAGCGCAAACACCGCCAGCAGCACCAGCGTCCAAACCGCGGCAACAATGCCGCGCAGCACCCGGCCGATCAGTCGCGGGATGCGGGACCGTCCCCGGGAACGCCGGGGCATCGCCCTAGTGCAGCCGGGGCGACTTCAGGATGCTGGCGCGGTCGGTCGAGGTCACCGTCACGGCCGAGGTCCGGTTGCCGCGCCCCAGGCTGACCTGCACATCCGACCCTGCCGGCCCGGACGCCCATACCGCGCGCCACAGCCCCGCCAGGTCCGGCACGTCCTCCCCGTTCACCTTCAGGATGCGGTCCCCGGTCCGCAGCCCCGCCTTGTCCGCCGGCCCGTCATCGGCCAGGCCGCCAACCACGAGCGTGTCGTCGTCCTCCATGGCGAACAGCCCCAGCCAGGGACGCGGCGGCCGGTTCACGCGGCCATAGGTCAGCAGGTCGTCCAGGATCGGCGTCAGCAGCTCCACGGGGACGGCCATGTTCATGTCCTGCCGCTTGCCGCTCTCGCCGCCCTGCTGCAGCACCAGGGAGCCGATGCCCAGCAGCTTGCCGTCCTTGCCGATCAGCCCGGCACCGCCCCAGAACGGGTGCGACGGCGTGGTGAAGATCGCGTTGTCCAGCAGGTATTCCCAATACCCCGCGAACTCCTGCCGCCCCGCCACCTTACCCGCGACGCAGTGGCGCTTGCCCCCGGCCGCGGCAAAGATCACCGGCTCGCCAACCCGCGCCTTCGAGCTGTCGCCCAGCTCCATCACCGGCACATCCAGCTTGCCGAGCGACTGCACCAGGCCGAACCCGGTCTCCTGGTCATACGCCAGCGCATGGCCCGGCACCACCTGCCCGCCCGCGGACGTCAGCCACACCTGGTCCGCCTCGGTGATCAAGTAGCCGATGGTCAGGAACAGCCCCGGCCGGATATGCACGGCGCTGCCCGCCCGCTCGGTCCCCAGCGTGGAGGCGGTGAACGCATCCTCCGGCACCGTCGCGCGCAACGCCACGATGGAGCGCAACGCCGCGTCCAGATCAAAGCCGTAATCAGCCGCCTTGGGCTGATGGCTGGGGGGAATGCCTTGCTCGGATTTTGCCATGGGATCAGCCGTAATTCACCATGATGGTCTTCTTGTGCATGAAGTGCTCCAGCATGGATTCCAAGCTGGCCTCCTTGCCGAGCCCACTGCTCTTGACCCCGCCGTACGACAGGTTGGCCTGCACGACGAGGTTCTGGTTGATCTGCACCAACCCTGCCTCAAGCCGGTGCGCCAAGTCCAAGCCAATCCGCAAGTTGTTCGTCCACAGCGACGCTGCAAGCCCGTACTCGGTGCCGTTCGCCGCCGCCAGCACGGTTTCCACATCGTCGAACGGAAACACGCAGGTGACAGGGCCGAAAATCTCCTCCTGCACCAGCCGGCTGTCATCGGGCAGGTTGGTGAAGATGTAGGGACGGATGAACAGGCCCTTGCTCAACGTCGGGTCGGTCGGCATGGCGCTGCCCGCACGGCCGGTGGCGCCCGGCGTGGCCAGGCCCTCCTCGATGAAGCCGCTGACCTTCTCGAACTGGTCGGTGCTGATGATGGTGCCGATGTCGGTCGCCTCATCCAGCGGGTCGCCCATCACCATGGCGTCCACCTTGGCGGCCAGCGCGTCCACAAAGCGGTCGAACACCGGGCGCTCGACGTAGATGCGGCTGGCGGCGGTGCAGCTCTGCCCCTGCCGGGTGAACCGCATCGAGGTGACCGCGCCCAGCACGGTCTTCTCGAAGTCGCAGTCCGCGAACACGATCATCGGCGACTTGCCGCCAAGCTCCAAGGTGACCGGTATCAGCTTCTCCGCGGCGGCCTTGGAGACGATGCGCCCAACCTCGACGCTGCCGGTGAACGTCACCTTCTTCACTTTCGGATGAGCCACCAGCGGCGCCCCGCACTCCGGCCCGAACCCGGACAGCATGTTGAAGCAGCCCGGCGGCAGCACCCGGTTCATCAACTCGCAAATCCGCAGCACCGCCAGCGGCGCCTCCTCGGCGGACTTCACCACCACGGTGTTGCCGGCCACCAGCGCCGGCGCGACCTTCAGCGCCATCAGCAGCATCGGCACGTTCCACGGGATGATGGCGCCCACCACGCCCAGCGGCTCCCGCACCGTCACCGACAGCACGTTGGGGGCGAACGGCACGGTCTCGCCCTTCAGCTCGCCGCCCAGGCCGCCGTAGAACTCGAAGATGTCGGCAACGACCTGCGCCTCCACCCGGCTCTCGGTCCGCAGCGCCTTGCCGGTCTCCAGCGCAATCAGCCGCGCCAGCTCCTCGACATGCTCGCGCAGCACGGCGGCACATTGAGCAACCAAGGCGCCACGCTTGCGGGACGGCATCTTGGCCCACGCCTTCTGCGCGGCATCGGCATCCTGCACCGCGGCCTCGACGTCGGCAGCGTCGCCATCCGCCGCACGCGCGACCTCCCGCCCGGTCGCCGGGTTCACCACGGCAAAGGTCCGCCCGGTGCGCGCCGGCACGAAGCGCCCGCCAATAAGGTGCTGCCCAGACAGCGCCGTGGCCAGCGCCTGCTGGTCCAACGTCGGTTCAATAGGGGTTGACGCCCCGGAGGTCGGTTGCGGGCGGTCCAGCATCGGGTTTGCCTCAAGGCCATGGGTGCATATAACGCTCCGGCGACAATGGACCCGGCGGCTGGGCCGGACAAGGGCAGGGAAACGGACCAACGCATGAGTGACGCATGACCCAGGCAACGCCGACCGGCCCCCTCGCGGGCCTGACCGTCTTCGACCTCACCCGCGTGCTCGCCGGGCCAACCTGCGTGCAGATGCTGGGCGACCTCGGCGCCGACGTCATCAAGATCGAAAAGCCCGGCAGCGGCGACGACACCCGCGGCTTCGCCCCGCCCTTCATGCCGGGCACCCAGGAAAGCGCCTACTTCGTCGGCGTGAACCGCAACAAGCGGTCGGTAACCCTGGACATCGCCACGCCCGAGGGCCAGGAGATCGCCCTGGCGCTGATCGAAAAATCGGACATCCTGGCCGAGAACTTCAAGGTCGGCGCCCTGGCGAAGTACGGCCTGGGCTACGAGCAACTGCACGCGCGGTTCCCCGGGCTGATCTACTGCTCGATCACCGGCTTCGGGCAGACCGGCCCCTACGCGCCGCGGCCGGGCTACGACAGCCTGATCCAGGCCATGGGCGGCATCATGAGCCTGACTGGCGAGCCGGACGGCCTGCCGCAGAAGGTGGGCGTGCCGGTGGCCGACCTGTTCGCCGGGCTGTACGGCTGCATCGGCATCCTGGCGGCGCTGCGGCACAAGACGGCGACGGGGCAGGGCCAGCAGATCGACATCGGCATGCTGGACACCCACGCCGCCTGGCTGGCCAACCAGGGCATGAACTACCTGGCGACGGGCGAGAACCCGGTGCGCCTGGGCAACCAGCATCCCAACATCGTGCCCTACCAGGTGTTCCCCACCGCGGACGGCTACGTCGTGCTGTCCGTCGGCAACGACCCGACGTTCAAGCGGTTCTGCGACGGCTTCGGCCTGGAGCACATGCTGGCCGACCCGCGGTTCGCCACCAACGCCGCCCGCGTCGGCAACCGCCAGCTCGTGACGGACCTGGTGACCCCGGTGCTGCGCGGCCATCCGACCGCCTGGTGGGTGGAGCGCCTAGAAGCCATGAAAATCGGCTGCGGTCCCATCAACACGCTGAAAGAGGTGTTCGCCGACCCCCAGGTGCAGGCGCGCGGCACCGTGGTATCCATGCCGCACTCCGCCACGCCGGACGGGGTGAAGGTGATCGCCAACCCCGTACGTCTGTCGGAGACGCCGGCCGACTACCGAAGGCCGCCCCCCGTGCTGGGCGAGCACACCGACGAGGTGCTGGAGGAGGTGCTCGGCCTCTCCAAGACCCGCCTCGGGGAGCTACGAACAAAAGGCGTAATCTAACCGATGAAGGGCAGGCCCGCCTTCTCCCTCTCCCTCCGGGAGAGGGCCGGGGTGAGGGAGGCTGCGGGCACAAAGCCAGATCCCGGTCAGCACGCTTGCTGCCTGCGTAATCAAAATCCGTCCGTGCGGCTTCCCTCACCCCGGCCCTTTCCCGGAGGGAGAAGGGGCAGCAAGCTCTCTATTGGTCTGGCCCTGGCCCTGGCAGCTTGCACAACCCAACCCTCAACCCCCAACCCACAGACAGTCCAAATCCCCGGCGATAACGTAACCCTCCGCGCCGAGCTGGCCCTACCATCCGGCCCGCCCCGTGCCCCCGCCGTCGTGCTGCTGCACGGCTGCGGCGGCCCGTTCCCGGCGCGCGACGATCAGTGGCGCGACCTGCTGGTGGCCGCCGGGCACCCGGTCCTGCTGCCGGACAGCTTCGGCTCGCGCGGCCTGGGATCGCAGTGCCGGACGCCATCGCCGCAGGTGACCCCGGGCCGCGCCCGCCGAGGCGACGCCATCGCCGCCGCCAAGTGGCTGGCAGCCCAGCCGTTCACCCCACCCGGCGGCGTCGTGGTGATGGGCTGGTCGAACGGCGGCAGCACCGTCCTCGCCACCGCCCGCGCCGGCCAGCCCGACCTGCCGGGCGGCCTGATCCGCGCCTTCATCGCCTTCTACCCCGGCTGCCGCAGGTATGCCGAACCCGGCGACACCGACGGGGGCCGCTGGACCCCAGCCGCCCCGATGCTCCTGCTCATGGGCGCCGATGACGACTGGACCCCCGCCGCCCCCTGCCGCGTGCTGGCCGAGTCCCACCCGGACCGCATTCAGGCCACCTTCTACCCCGGCGCCTACCACGACTTCGACGCCCCGAACCAGCCGGTGCGCGAGCGTTACGGCCTCGCCTCCACCGTCCACGACGGCATGGCCCACACCGGCACCAACCCGCCCGCCCGCGCCGATGCCCTGCGCCAGGTGCCCGCCTTCCTGGACGCGCTGCCATAACCGACGCCCTGCCATAACCGCCGATTGGTTCTTCGCCGCGAGTCCCCATGCTATGGACACCCATCCCGCACGGACCCAGAGGCCGCACCCCATGAACGAGCAGACCGCCACCCCGAGCCTGACCCGCTTCTTCTCCGCCTCGCTCGCCGACTCCGATCCCGAGCTGGCCGCCGCCATCACCGGCGAACTGACCCGCCAGCAGGACGGCATCGAGCTGATCGCCAGCGAGAACATCGTCTCCGCCGCCGTGCTGGAGACCCAAGGCTCGGTGCTGACCAACAAGTATGCCGAGGGCTACCCCGGCCGCCGCTACTACGGCGGCTGCAGCGAGGTGGACCGCGCCGAGGTCCTCGCCATCGACCGCGCCAAGGAGCTGTTCGGCTGCACCTACGCCAACGTGCAGCCCCATAGCGGCGCCCAGGCCAACCAGGCGGTGTTCCTCGCCCTGCTGCAGCCCGGCGACACCATCCTCGGCATGAGCCTCGCCGCAGGCGGCCACCTGACCCACGGCGCCGCGCCGAACCTGTCGGGCAAGTGGTTCCGTGCCATCCAATACGGCGTCGTCGAGGGCACCGGCCTGCTGGACTACGACGAACTCGAACGCCTCGCCCGTACCGAGCACCCCAAGCTCATCATCGCCGGCGGCTCCGCCTACCCCCGCGTCATCGACTTCGCCCGCATCCGCCGCGTGGCGGACGAGGTGGGCGCGACCTTCATGGTCGATATGGCGCACTTCTCCGGCCTGGTCGCCGCCGGGGTGTACCCCTCGCCGCTGCCGCACGCGCACGTCACCACCACCACCACGCACAAGACCCTGCGCGGCCCCCGCGGCGGCATGATCCTGTCCAACGACGACGCCCTGGGCAAGCGGTTCAACTCGGCGGTGTTCCCGGGCCTGCAGGGCGGCCCCCTGATGCACGTCATCGCCGCCAAGGCCGTCGCCTTCGGCGAGGCGCTGCGCCCGGAGTTCCGCACCTACCAGCGCGCCGTGATCGACAACGCCCGCATGTTGGCCGAAACCCTGATCGAGCAGGGCTGCGACATCGTGACCGGCGGCACCGACAGCCACCTGATGCTGGTCGATCTGCGCCCCAAGCGCGTCACCGGCAAGCTGGCCGAGGCCAGCCTGGAGCGGGCGCACATCACCGCCAACAAGAACGCCATCCCGTTCGACCCGGAGAAGCCCGCCATCACCTCCGGCATCCGCCTGGGCACCCCGGCCGCCACCACCCGCGGCTTCGGCACCGCGGAGTTCCGCGAGGTCGGCGTGATGATCGGCGAGGTGCTGGAGGGCCTGGCCCGGTCCAACGACGGCAGCAACGCCGCAGCCGAGCAGGCCGTGGCCGCCCGGGTGCTGGCGATGTGCGCGCGCTTCCCGATCTACACCGGGGCAGGGCTGGGCGGCGGGGCGCACCTCGGAGCCTAGTCCGCGTGCGCTGCCCGTTCTGCGGCCACGACGACACCCAGGTAAAGGACAGCCGGCCCACCGATGACGGGTCGGCCATCCGCCGCCGCCGGTTCTGCGGCGGCTGCAGCCAGCGCTTCACCACCATCGAGCGCGTGCAACTGCGCGAGCTGACGGTGCTGAAGAACGACGGCCGCCGGGTGCCGTTCGACCGCGACAAGCTGGCCCGCTCCATCCGCATCGCCCTGCGCAAGCGCCCGGTGAACGAGGAGCGGCTGGAGCGCATCGTCAACGGCATCGTCCGCCAGCTAGAGGCGTCGGGCGAGAACGACATCCCAAGCAAGCAGTTGGGCGAACTGGTAATGGAGACGCTCAAGGAGGTGGACGCCGTCGCCTACGTCCGCTTCGCCAGCGTGTACCGCGACTTCCGCGAGGCCAAGGACTTCGAGGCCTTCCTCGGCTCCCTGGACGAGCCTACATAGCCTCTATGGACGACGAGCAGCACATGCGCGCTGCGCTGGCCCTGGCGCGGCGCGGGCTGGGCAGCACCTGGCCCAACCCAGCCGTCGGATGCGTGCTGGTGCGGGACGGCCGTGTGGTCGGCCGCGGCACGACCGCGCCGGGCGGGCGGCCCCATGCGGAGGCGGCCGCGCTGGCGATGGCGGGCGACGCCGCACGCGGCGCCACGGCCTACGTCACCCTGGAGCCGTGCAGCCACCACGGGCAGACCCCGCCCTGCGCCGACGCACTGATCGCGGCAGGCGTGGTCCGCGTCGTGGTCGCCGGCGACGACCCGGACCCCCGCGTGAACGGCAACGGCCTCGCCCGGCTACGGGCGGCAGGCGTGGACGTGACGACGGGCCTGATGACGGCGGAGGCGGACGAGCAACAGGCCGGGTTCCTATCCCGCATCCGCACCGGGCGGCCCCTGGTGACCCTGAAGCTGGCGACCACGCTGGACGGGCGCATCGCAACCGCCGGCGGCGAAAGCCGCTGGATCACCGGACCGCAGGCCCGCCGCGCCGGCCACGCCTTGCGCGGTCGGCACGACGCCATCCTGGTCGGCGTCGGCACCGTGCTGGCCGACGACCCGGACCTGACCTGCCGCATCCCAGGATACCGCAAGACGCCGCTGGTCCGCATCGTCGTGGACAGCACCCTGCGCACGCCGCTGTCCGCCCGAGTGGTCGCAACCGCGCAGCAGGCGCCGACCTGGATCGTGCACGGCGCCACCGCCACAGCCGAACGCCGCGCGGCGCTGGCAATTGCCGGGGTGCGGCTGCTTGCAACGGACGGCCTCCCTGCAACCGGCAACCCACGGGTTGACCTGGCGGCCGCCCTGCACCTTCTGGGAGGGGCAGGCTTGACGCGGGTCATGGTGGAGGGCGGGGCAGGGGTCGCCGCCGCCCTGCTCCGCGCCGGGCTGGCGGACCGCGTGGCCTGGTTTCATGCGCCAGCCATCATGGGCGGCGACGGGCTGCCGGCGGTGCAGCCGTTCGGCGTTGCAGGATTGGACGGGATGCCGCGCTTCGTGCGAACGGCGGAGCGAACGATGGGGGATGACATGCTGACCGAACTGCGCCGGGCCGCCTGATGTTCACGGGGATCATCACCGGCATGGGCCACGTCCGCCGCCTGGCACCGCTCGGCGGCGGGCAGGACATGCGGATCGTCATCGGCACGCCGTGGCCGGACACCGCCGCCATCGCCATCGGCGCCTCCGTCGCGTGCGGCGGCTGCTGCCTGACCGCGGTGGAGGTCGGCCCCGACTGGTTCGCCGTGGACGTATCCGGCGAAACCCTCTCCAAGACCAAGCTCGGCAACTGGTCAGAAGGCAGCCCGATGAACCTGGAACGCTCCCTGCGCATGGGCGACGAGCTAGGCGGCCACCTGGTCTCCGGCCACGTGGACGGCGTCGGCCAGGTCGCCTCCGTCGTCCAGGAGAACGCCTCCTGGCGCGTCACCATCGAGGCCCCCCCAGACCTGGCCCGCTTCATCGCCCAAAAGGGCAGTGTCGCCCTCGACGGCGTGTCCCTCACCGTGAACGAAGTCGCCGACACCCCCACCGGCCCATCCCGCTTCGGCGTCAACATCATCCCCCACACCTGGACCGTCACCACGCTCGGCCAACTGCAGCCCGGCGACCGCATCCACATTGAGATCGACATGCTCGCCCGCTACGTCGCGCGCCTGCAGGAGGCGTCCGCATGAAGTCCGCCGTGCTGTCCGACTACCTGGCCCCCGCCGCCGACCTGATCGAGGAGGCCCGCGCCGGCCGCATGTTCATCCTGGTGGATGACGAGGACCGCGAGAACGAGGGCGACCTGGTCATCCCCGCCCAGTTCGCCACCGCCGACGCCGTAAACTTCATGGCCCGCCATGCCCGCGGCCTGATCTGCCTCGCCATGACCCGGCAACGCGTCGAGGCCCTCGGCCTACCCCTGATGAGCCAATCCAACCGCAGCCGCCTGCAAACCGCCTTCACCGTCAGCATCGAGGCCAAGGAGGGGGTCACCACCGGAATCAGCGCCGCCGACCGCGCCCGCACCATCGGCGTCGCCATCAACCCGGAGACCGGGCGCGACAGCATCGCCACCCCCGGCCACGTCTTCCCCCTGGTGGCGCGCGAGGGCGGTACCCTGGTCCGCGCCGGCCACACCGAGGCCGCGGTGGACATCGCCCGGCTGGCCGGCCTGAACCCCTCCGGCGTGATCTGCGAGATCATGAACGACGACGGCTCCATGGCCCGGCTGCCCGACCTATGCGCCTTCGCCCAGCACCACAACCTGAAGCTAGGCACCATCGCCGACCTGATCGCCCACCGCCGCCGCACCGAGAAGCTGGTCCGCCGCATCGAGACCGGCACCATGCACCACGCCGTCGGCGGCGACTGGCGGCTGCTGGTCTACGGCACCACGCTGGACTACGCCGAGCACGTCGTGCTGACCAAGGGCGACCTGTCGGGTCCGCAGCCGCCGCTGGTCCGTATGCATGCCGTCGATATCGTGAACGACATCCTCGGCGGACCGTCCTGGTCTGCGCTATACGGCGCCATGCGGATGATCGCCGACGAGGGCAGGGGAGCCGTCGTGCTGATCCGCGACACGCGGCCGACCGCCGTGTCCGACCGGGTCCGCGCGATGGCGAACAGCCCGCGGCCGCAGCCCTTCCTGCGGGATTACGGCATCGGCGCGCAGATACTGACCGACCTGGGGGTGCGCGAAATGATCCTGCTGTCGAACACGCGCCGCACCATGGTGGGGCTGGAAGGCTATGGCTTGAACATCACCGAACACCGCGCCATCGAGGGCGCCCCGCCCGACGCCACCCACGAATGAGCACCGCCGATGCCCCGCTGCCGGCCGCGCCGCAGGTGCCCGGCCCGCCGCCCCGCCTCCTGCTGGTACGCGCGCCGTACTACCGCGAGGTCGTGGATGGCATGACCCGGGGCGCCGCCCGCATCCTCGGTGCCGCCGGGGCCACGCACGAGTCGCTGGACGTGGCCGGCGCGTTCGAGCTGGCACAGGCCATCCGCATCGTCCTGCGCGGGGCGGAGAAATTCGATGGCTTCGTGGCGCTCGGCTGCATCGTGCGCGGCGAGACCGACCACTACGACCATATCTGCCGCGAGAGCATGGCGGGGCTGATGCACGTCGCCCTGCAGTACGGCATCGCCCTCGGCACCGGGCTGCTCACGGTGCACGACATCGGCCAGGCCACCGCACGGTCGCGCGACGACGGCCACAACAAGGGCGCCGAGGCCGCCGCCGCCGCGCTGACCCAGATCACGGTCATGCGCGGTCTGGGCGCGCACTGATGGCCCACCGCCCCCGCCCCAACGGCCGCCCCCGCACCGCCTCCCGCGTCGCCGCCGTCCAGGCCCTGTTCCAGAGCGAGCAGGCCGGCGAGACCGCCGAGACCGTCATCGACCAGTTCGTCCGCCACCGCCTCGGCGAGATGCCCGGCCCCGAGCACCAGGGCGGCGGCGGCTTCGAGGAGGGCCGCGTGCCCGACGCCCATGTGCCCCTGTTCACCCGCATCGTCCGCACCGCTGTGCTGGAGCAGGACCGCCTGGACAAGCTGATCTCCGCCGCCCTGCCGGAGGACTGGCCGATGGCCCGGCTCGACCCCGTGCTGCGTGCCCTGCTGCGCGCCGGTTCTGCAGAACTGTGCATGGCGGACGGCCCGCCGCCGCGCGTGGTGATCAACGAGTACCTGGACGTGGCGCACGGCTTCTTCACCGGGGAGGAGCCGCGCCTGGTGAACGGCATGCTCGACCGCCTGGCACGCGAGCTGCGGCCCGGCGACTTCCCAGCGGAGGCTGCCCAGCCGGCATGACGCGCACAGGCCACTCCCGGCTGTGACCGGCCCCGCCGCCCTCCGCACCGTCATTGCGAGTCGGCTTCGGCGCGGCAATCCAGGGCCGCCACCGACTACGCTGTCCCACCTGCACGACCCCGCCGCAAGCGCACCTTGCAACGACGTTCTGCCCGTTCGTCCCTCCCGGCGCCGCCAGCCCGCATGACTATGGCCCCGGCCGAGTTCGGCCTGATCGCCCGGCACTTCCGCCCGCTGGCCGGGGAGGGCGCGCTGGACCTGCTGGACGATGCCGCAGTGATGACGCCGCCTCCCGGCCGCCAGTTGGTCATGACGGCCGACGCCATGGTGGCCGGGGTGCATTTCCTGCCCGACGACCCCCCGGACACCATCGGCGCCAAGCTGCTGCGGGTGAACCTGTCGGACCTCGCCGCCATGGCGGCAACGCCGCTCGCCTACCTGCTCACGGTGTCGGCGCCGCGTGCGACGCCGGACGGCTGGTTCCAGGGCGTCGCTGCCGGGCTGGCGAGGGACCAGGCGCGGTTCGGCATTACCCTGCTGGGGGGCGACACCACCAGCACGCCAGGGCCGGTCTCCCTGACGCTGACCGCCATCGGCCATGTCGCGCCCGGCCAGGCCCTGCGCCGTACCGGAGCGCGGTTGGGCGACGAGGTATGGGTGACCGGCACCATCGGCGACGGCGCCCTGGGGCTTGCCGCCCTGCGCGGCCAGGTCGAGGACCCCACGGGTTGGCTGGCCGCCCGCTACCGCCTGCCGCAGCCGCGTCTTGGGCTGCCGTTGCACGGGATCGCCTCCGCCGGCATGGATGTGTCGGACGGGCTGGTGCAGGACCTGGGGCACCTATGCCGCCTGGCCGGGCTGGGCGCCCGGATCGAGGCGCCGCTGGTGCCGCTATCCCCGCCTGCCGCCATGGCAGGACCGGCATGGCGGCTCACCTGCCTGACCGGCGGTGACGACTACGAACTGCTGCTGGCCGTCCCACCGGCCAACGCCGCCGCCCTGCAGACCGAGGCCGCGAGGGCCGGCATCCCGGTGACCCGCATCGGCCGCTTCACTCCCGGCGACCAAGTTTCGGTCATAGGCGAGGAAGGCCAGCCATTGCCGGTCAGCCAGCCCGGCTGGAGCCACTTCTAGCGCCATACGCCCGCCTCTGCCGCCCGCCTTCGACCCTGACCGCCGCTGTCCCAAGCCACACCGTCATTGCGAGCCGGCTCCGGCGCAGCAATCCAGGGGGAAAAGCGCCGCCCTGGCCCGCCGGGATCGCCGCCCCCCAAGCCCCCGCAACCGCCTCACGCCCGCACCGGCCAGGCCCACGGGCGGCTGATGCTACAGCCCGCCGTTGGTCGCCCCGCTGCTGCCAGGCGACGAGCCGCCAGCGCCAAGCGCACCGCCCGCGTTGAACTTGCCCACGTTGCCCAGCAACTGCTGCATGAACGACGCCTCGCTGCCCGGCGACGGCGTGGACCGGCTGACCACCGACACATTGCGCGAGTCATCCTGGTTCAGCCGCTTGACCCCGCGCAGCACCCCGCCCTGGTCGAAGTTCAGCACCACCACATCCTGCTGCAAGACGCCGGGCGCCCGGCCGACGCGGGTGCGCGTGACCTCGCCGATATAGATCCAGGTGTTGTCGTCGAACGTCGCCTTCGCCGTCGGCGAGCCCAGCAGGGAGGTCGCGTCGGCCCGGGTCGAGGTGCCGGGGACCAGCTCCTTGATCTGGTCCGCATCGACCCGGTTGCCGCGCAGTTGCCTCGGCGCCTCCAGCACGCTGCACCCCGACACCATGACTCCCAGCATCAGCGGGGCTGCGAGCATCACGGGCAATAACACTTGGCGCATGGCGACCTCGTCTGGTTCAACACCGTCCCCACCCGGCACAGCCGATCCGGGCCGTTGGTGACCGCTGCAACGGCAGGCGCCGGCGGTCTCGCAGCACCGGATGCCCCGCGGTTGGTGATGGCGGCCCCGCATTGATCCGCCCGGCGCGACGCTTATTTAAGGGGTCGGGTGTCACGGCCCGGATGCCTTGTCAATCGGATTGGCTCCGCGGCGTCGCAATTGGAGATCGAGGCATGGCGTTGTTTGGGATGTTCCGCAGCAAGCCGTACGAGCGTGCGGGATTCGAGCTTTACAACGCCGCGGTCGCGGCCGCCCGCGCACCCTACTTCTACCAGACGCTCGGCGTCCCCGACACCATGGACGGCCGGTTCGACATGGTGGGCCTGCATGTCTTCCTGCTGGTCCACCGGCTGCACGGCGCGTCCGAGCAGGGCAAGCAGCTCGCCCAGGCAGTGTTCGACGCGATGTTCTCCGACATGGACATCAACCTGCGGGAGATCGGCATCAGCGACATGCGCGTCGGCAAGAAGATGAAGGAGATGTGGGAAGCCTTCAACGGCCGCTCGGCCGCCTACGCCGCCGCCATCGACGCGGATGACCCGGAGGCCCTCGCCACCGCCATCGCCCGCAACGTCTGGCGCGGCCGCGAGCCGGACGACGACGCCCGCGCCCTGGCGCACGCGGTCATGCGTCAAGACCGCCAGTTGCAGGCCCAGCCCGCCGAGGCGCTGTTCAAGGGCCAGGCCGCCTTCCTGCCGACCGTCCAAGCCGCGGCATGACGCCCGGCCTGCATCACGGCGAGCCGCCCCGCTCCGAGCTGCACCGGCCGGCGGCGCTGGACCGCATCGGGCCGCACGGCACGCCAATCCTGGTCGAGGCAAGCCCGGAGGAACTGCCGGCCATCGCCGCACGGCTCGGCATCCCCGCCGTCCACGCCCTGCGCTGCGCCTTCAAGCTGCGCCGCATCGGCGGCAGCGTCATCGAGGCGCAGGGCGAGCTGGTGGCCGGGGTAACTCAGCTATGCGTGGTCTCGCTCGACGAGTTCGACAGCACGGTCAAGGAGGCGTTCACCGTCCACTTCGTCCCCGAGGGGACCGAGGACGACGACCCCGAGCCGGACGCCATCGACCAGGTGCCCTTCCTGGGCAGCGCCATCGACCTCGGCGAGGCTGCCGTCGAGCAGCTCGCGCTGGCGCTCGACCCCTACCCGCGCAAGCCCGGCGCCGCGTTGCCGGACGGCGCCGGTGAACCCGGCCTCGGCGCCTTCGCGTCGCTGGCCGCCCTGAAGGGCAAGCACTAGAGCATGTTTGGTGCAAGTACAGGCACCAACCATGCTCTAGGCTTTGTTTTTGCGAGCATCGGTTTGGCTCAAGCGAAGCCGCTTGATCCGAACATGCCCTAGCCGATTTCGGCCCCGTGCTTGCAGGCACCTGGCGTGTCTGCTAGACCGCGCGCCTTGTCGCTGATCCAGTGCCGCCGCCGTCCCGTGACGGCCTGCGCGCCACCTAAGCCCGGAGGGGCGCGTTCCCATGGCTGTTCCCAAGAAGAAGACCTCCCCATCCCGCCGCGGGATGCGACGCAGCCATGACGCGCTGCGGACCGAGGCGCACAACGAATGCTCCAACTGCGGCGAGCTGAAGCGCCCGCATCACCTGTGCAGCCACTGCGGGCATTATGACGGCCGCGAGGTGATCGCGGCTGGAAAGGCATTGAAAGGTGCTGTCCGCGTCTGACCGCGGCTGGCGCATCCTTCCGATCACACCTGTGAGTCAGCGCCGGGCCGTGAATCAGCGCAGGGCAGCCCGGTGAACCAGCCGTTCACCCTGGCCGTGGACGCGATGGGGGGCGACAATGCCCCGGAGGTCGTGCTGGACGGCATCGCCATCGCGGCCGAGCGGCACCCCGGCGCACGCTTCCTGCTGGTCGGCGACGAGGCGCGGCTCGCCCCCCTGGTCGCCCGCCGCAAGCGCGTCCAGGCGTCCTGCACCATCCGCCACGCCCCGGCCTCGATCGACAGCGAGATGAAGCCGACGGCGGCATTGCGTGTGCGCGACTCCTCGATGCGGGTCGCCATCGACGCCGTCGCGGCGGGCCAAGCCTCGGGCGTGGTGTCCGCCGGCAACACCGGCGCCTTGCTCGCGCTGGCCAAGATCGTCATCAAGACCCTGCCCGGCATCGACCGCCCCGCCATGGCCGCCATCGGCCCCTCGGCGCGCGGCGACGTGGTGATGCTCGACCTCGGCGCCAACGTGCAATGCGACGCCCGCAACCTGGTCGAGTTCGCCATCATGGGCGACGTGTTCGCCCGCACCGTATTGGGCCTGCCCGCGCCGACCATCGGCCTGCTGAACGTCGGGTCCGAGCAGTTGAAGGGTGACGAGCGGGTCCGCCAGGCCGCCGAAATCCTGCGCAGCAGCCACATCGCCCCGCAGTTCCACGGCTTCGTCGAGGGCGACGACATCGCCAAGGGCACCACCGACGTCATCGTCACCGACGGGTTCACCGGCAACGTCGCGCTGAAGACCGGGGAGGGCGCCCTGCGCCTGGTCGGCGACTTGCTGAAGCAGATATTCCGCAGCAGCCTGGCCGCCCGGCTGGCCTACCTGCTGGCCCGGCCGGGGCTGGACCGCATGCGGACCTGGCTCGACCCCCGGCGCTACAACGGCGCGGTCATGCTGGGACTGAACGGCGTCGTGGTGAAGTCGCACGGCGGCACCGACGCCGAGGGGTTCGCCCACGCGATGGACGTGGCGATGGACATGGTCGTGCACGGCTTCAACGAGAAGATCCGCGACGGCCTGGCCCGCATCGAGGCGCTGCGCCCGGTCGGCCGCGACCCGCAGCTCCTGGCAGCGGGATAGCGCCATGACGGCGCGGTGCGTTGTGGCGGGCCTCGGCGGCTACCTGCCCGAACGGGTGGTGTCGAACGAGGAGCTGTCCCGCCGGGTCGATACCTCGGACGAGTGGATTTACGACCGGACCGGCATCCGACAGCGCCACTTGGCCTCCCCCACCGAGACCTGCGCCTACATGGGCGCCCGCGCGGCGGAGGCGGCGCTGGCCGACGCCGGATGCACGGCGGCGGACGTGGATGCGGTGATCCTGGCGACCAGCACGCCCGACCAGGCGTTCCCGGCCTCGGCGCTGCGGGTGCAGGCGGAGCTGGGCATCAAGCGAGGCTTCGGCTTCGACATCTCGGCCGCGTGCAGCGGCTTCGTGTATGCGCTCTCCGTGGCCGACGCCATGATCCGCACGGGACAGGCGGGCGGCGTGCTGGTGATCGGCAGCGAGGTCTATTCGCGCATCATGAACTGGGGGGACCGCGGCACCTGCGTGCTGTTCGGCGACGGCGCCGGCGCCGCGTTCCTCCGCCCGGCCGCGGCCAATGAGGCCAACCGCGGCATCCTGTCTACCCACCTGCACGCCGACGGCGCCCTGGGCGACCTGCTGTATGTCGATGGCTCCGTCGGCCGCGCCGACCACCCGGGCCACCTGGTGATGAACGGGCGGGAGGTGTTCCGCCACGCCGTCACCAAGCTGGCCGCGGTCGTCGATGAGGCGCTGACCGCCAACGGGCTGGTGCATGGCGACGTGGACTGGCTGGTGCCGCACCAGGCCAACCGCCGCATCATCGACGCGATGGGCCGCAAGCTGGGGCTGCCTGCGGAGCGCGTCGTGGTGACCGTGGACCGCCATGCCAACACTTCCGCGGCGTCGATCCCGCTGGCGATGGCCGAGGCGTACGGCGACGGCCGCATCAAGCGCGGCGACCTGGTGCTGATGGAGGCCCTGGGCGGCGGCATGACCTGGGGCGCGGCGCTGCTCCGGCTGTAGGGCATCCCGTTTTGTTCTGCGCTTTTTGGCAATTACTGTTTAACGTCAGCAGCTTCGCTTGACGCCCGTTTGCCGGGACCGTACCGTGCCGCCATGAATACCGTCACGCGCGCGCAACTGGCTGAAACGATCTATTCGCAGGTCGGTCTGTCCCGGAACGACTCCGCCGACCTGCTGGAAACCGTCCTGGAGCGGATGTCGGCGGCCCTGGAGTCCGGCGACTCCGTGAAGATCAGCGGGTTCGGCACCTTCTCCGTCCGGCAGAAGGGGCGGCGGATCGGCCGCAACCCGAAGACCGGGGTGGAGGTGCCGATCCTGCCGCGCCGCGTGCTGACCTTCCGGCCCAGCCAGGTGCTGAAGGCGCACGTCAACGGCACGGCGATCCCCGCAGGCGACGACGCCGGGGACGACGAGTGAGTAGTCGCCAATGAGCGACGGCATCGAGCTGATCCCGGACGATCCGGACGACGACCTGCCGCCAGGCGATGGGTTGGCGGGCGATGGGACGGCCGCGGACGGCAGCCGTCCCAGGGCAAAGAAGGCGCCCAATGCCTTCCGCACCATCAGCGAGGTCGCGGACGAGCTGCACATCCCGCAGCACGTGCTCCGGTTCTGGGAGACCAAGTTCCCGCAGATCAAGCCGCTGAAGCGCGGTGGTGGCCGGCGTTACTACCGGCCCGACGACATCCTGCTGCTGCGCCGCATCTCGGACCTGCTGTATATCCAGGGCTACACCATCAAGGGCGTGCAGCGCCTGCTGCGCGAGGGCGGCGGGCAATTGGCTGACGACATCCCCCCCGCCCCGGCAGCCGAACGCGCCGCGGCCGAGGCCGAGCTTCCCGAACCCGCCGAGCCGCTCCAGGCCGACCCGGCCGTCGCCGAGGTGCAACGCCTGCGCGCCGTGATGCAGCAGACCCTAGCCGAACTGCTGGCACTGCGCGCCATGCTCCCCTGACCCCTTCTCCCTCTCCCTCCGGGCTTGGGCCGCAGCGCGGACCAAGGCCGGGGTGAGGGTGTCTTGCGGCGCAGACGCGGGCCATAATGCAGCCGACCCTAGCCGAACCACTGGCATCACGCGCCCTGCTTCCCTGACACCTTCTCCCTCTCCCCCCGGGAGAGGGCCGGGGTGAGGGGGTCTTGCGGCGCAGACCGCTTGGCCCGGGCAACCCGGCTCCCGCGGCATGAGAAAAACAGGACCCTCCCCCCGGCCTTCTCCCGAACCGGGAAGCGGAGCAAGCAACGCCCTCCCAGCCTACACCCTCACCACGCCACCAACACCGGCACACTGCGTTGCAGCCGCCGCCGCATCCTGCTACATCGCCCTGGCAGTCGGAGCGTGGCGCAGCCTGGTAGCGCACTTGTCTGGGGGACAAGGGGTCGTGGGTTCGAATCCCGCCGCTCCGACCACCTAACCCGGCAGCAGCACCGTCGCCACCGCCTGCGCCGCAATCCCCTCGCCGCGGCCCGCGAAGCCCAGCCGCTCCGTCGTCGTGGCCTTCACCGACACCAGCCCGGCCCCGATCCCCATCAACCCCGCGATCCGCGCCTCCATCGCCGCCGCATACGGCGCGATCTTCGGCCGCTCGCAGATCAGCGTCACGTCCGCGTTGGCCAGCCGCCCCCCGCGCGCCGCAATCCGCCCCGCGGCGTGCACCAGAAAGCGCGCACTATCGGCATCCTTCCACTCGGCCTCGCTCGGCGGGAAATGACGGCCAATGTCGCCCTCCGCCAGCGCGCCATAGATCGCGTCGCACAGCGCATGCAGCCCCACATCGGCGTCGGAGTGCCCGGCCAGCCCCCGCTCATGCGGCACCGTCACGCCGCACAGCACCAGGGCGCGCCCGGCCTCCAGCACATGCACGTCGAACCCGGTGCCGACACGCGGCAACAGGGGCGGCAGCAGCAGGCGTTCCAGGCGCACCAGGTCCTCCGGATAGGTCAGCTTGATATTGTCCTCATGCCCCAGCACCAGCCGGACCCGCAGGCCCGCCTGCTCCAGCAACGCGGCGTCATCCGTGGCGCCCGCCCTCGCCACACGACCCCCAGCTGCACGATCCCCGGCCGCCCGATCCCCCGCCGCACGATGCAAGCCCAGCAGCGTCGCGAACCGGAACGCCTGCGGCGTTTGCGCCCGGTGCAGCCCGTCCCGCGGCACCGTCGCCCCAACCAGGCCGTCCCGCACCAGCTTGAGCGTATCGGCCACCGGCACGGCGGGGATCGCCCCGTCATGCTCCGCCAACGCCCCGATCAACGCCAGGATGGTCGCCGCATCCAGGTTGGGCCGCGCCCCGTCATGCACCAGCACGAGGTCGGGCGCATACGGCGCCAACGCCTCCAGCCCGGCCCGCACGCTGTCCTGCCGCTCGGCGCCCCCCGGCACCGGCGGAAGGTGGTCCATCCCGGCCAGGGCAGCATCCACCAGCCCGGCATCGCCAACCGGCTGCAGCAGGTGAACATGGGGGGCCAGCGCCTCGGCCGCCCACCGCAGTGCGGGCTTGCCGCCGATCGGGATGAACTGCTTCGGCACGCCGCCCCCGAAACGAGAGCCTGACCCGGCGGCGACAAGGATTGCTGCAACACGCATCGCCGCAGCAATGGCTAGGCTGCCCGGTGCCGTCAACCTATGCCGCTCCGTGCCGTCAGCCTGATCAAGCCGTCGAGAGATGATTGCGCCAGGGCCAAGCAGCCTCTAGTTTGCCCAAATCATGGGCAACGCGAATACTACACCCCGTTTGGCTCCGTTGACCCTCGGAACCGGCGCCCACGCCGTCCGACTGGACGTTCCGGTCATCCTGGCGCCGATGTCCGGCGTCACCGACCTGCCGTTCCGCCGCCTGGCCAAGCAGCAGGGCGCCGGGCTGGTGGTGTCCGAGATGATCGCCTCCTGGGCCATGGTGCGCGAAAACCGCGCAACCCTGCGCATGGCCGAGGTCGATGGCGGCGGCGGCCCGAGCGCCTTGCAGCTCGCCGGATGCGAGCCGGCCGCCATGGCGGAGGCCGCGCGCATCGCCGTCGGCCACGGCGCCGACCTGATCGACATCAACTTTGGCTGCCCGGTGAAAAAGGTCGCCATCGGCCAGGCCGCCGGCTCCGCCCTGATGCGCGACGAGGTCGCAGCCGCGCGCATCCTGGAGGCGACGGTGCAGGCCGTCCCCGTGCCGGTCACGCTCAAGATGCGCATGGGCTGGGACCACGCCAACCTGAACGCCCCGGCCCTGGCGCGCATCGCCGAGGAATCAGGCATCCAGATGGTCACCGTGCACGGCCGCACCCGCCAGCAGTTCTACACCGGCACCGCGGATTGGCGCTTCATCGCCGGCGTGAAGGCCGCCGTCCGCCTGCCGGTGATCGCCAACGGCGACATCCTCACCGAGGCGGACGCCGCCGAGGCGCTGCGCCAGTCCGGCGCCGACGGCGTGATGATCGGGCGCGGCTGCTACGGCCGCCCCTGGTTCCCCGCCCAGGTCGCCCGCTTCCTGATGACCGGGCTGCCCGGCGCCGAGCCGGCCCTCGCCGAGCAGAAGGCGACCATGATGCAGCACTACCGCGCCATGCTGTCGCACTTCGGCTGCGACGCCGGGGTGCGGCTGGCCCGCAAGCACCTGGCCTGGTACTCGCGCGGCCTGTTCGGCTCCTCCGAGTTCCGCGCCGCCGTCATGCGCGCCGCCGACCCGGCCACCGTGGAGACCCTGGTGGACAGCTTCTTCGACCCCCTGATCGCCCGCGGCGCCGCCCGCGAGCCGGAGACCATTGCCGCATGAAGGCTGCCCTGGCGCGCGGACGCCTGAAACTCGTCGAGAGGCTGACCCCCCGTCCGCCGCCGCCCGAGCTTGACGCCCACGCCGTGCTGAGCGCCCTGCCGGTCCCGCTGGTGCTGCTCGACGCGGCCAACTGCTTCCGCTTCGCCAACCAGGCCGCCGAGCAGTTCTTCGGCCTGTCCCTGATGCAGCTCGGCAACATGACGCTTGGCGCGCTGGTGCCGGCGGACAACCCGATCTTCTCCCTGCTGGCCCAGGTGCGGCGCGAGGGCACCACCATCTCCGACCACGACCTCACCCTCGAAAGCCCGCGCCTGCACAAGCAGGGCATCACCGTGCAGGGCTCCCTGCTGCTGGAGGAGCCAGGCTGCGTGCTGCTCACCCTGCAGGACAGCTCGGCGGCGCGGGCGCTGGACCGGCAGATCATGTTCCGCGGCGCCGCCCGCAGCGTCACCGGCATGTCGGCGATCCTGGCTCATGAGGTCAAGAACCCATTATCCGGCATCCGCGGCGCGGCGCAACTGCTGGAGGCCAGCGTGACCGACGGCGACCGCGAGCTGACGGTGCTGATCCGCGACGAGGCCGACCGCATCCGCGACCTGGTGGACCGCATGGAGGTGTTCGGCGAAAAGCCCATCGAGCGCCGCCCCGTCAACATCCACCGCATCCTGGAGCACGTCCGCCGCCTGGCCGGCACCGGGTTCGCCGCCCACCTGCGCATCACCGAGAACTACGATCCCTCCCTGCCGCCGGCCTGGGCGAACCGCGACCAACTGGTGCAGGTGCTGCTGAACCTGGTGAAGAACGCCGCCGAGGCGGTCACCAGCACGCCGGACCTGGCCGCCCGCGGCGGCGGCGAGATCACCCTGACCACCTCCTACCAGCACGGCATGCGCATGACCGTCGCCGGCAGCCCGCACCGGCTCGACCTGCCGCTGATCGTAAGCGTGCGCGACAACGGCCCCGGCATCCCCGACGACATCCGCCCGCACCTGTTCGAGCCCTTCGTGTCCAGCAAGCCCGCCGGCAGCGGCCTGGGCCTTGCACTGGTCGCCAAGATCGTCGGCGACCACGGCGGCCTGATCGAGGTGGACAGCCGCCCCGGCCGCACCGAGTTCCGCCTGTGCCTCCCCGTCGTGACCGAGACTGAGACCGAACCGGCGTGAAGGACCCCGCATGACCCCGCCCACCGTTCTCGTCGCCGATGACGACCGGTCCATCCGCACCGTGCTGACCCAGGCGCTCGGGCGCTCTGGCTACCAGGTCCGCTGCACCGGCAACGCCGCAACGCTGTGGCGCTGGGTGGAGGACGGCGAGGGCGACCTGGTCATTACCGACGTGGTGATGCCCGACGAGAACGGCCTGGACCTGATCCCGCGCATCAAGCGCATCCGCCCCGAGCTGCGCGTGGTGGTCATGAGCGCGCAGTCCACCCTGATGACCGCCGTAAAGGCCGCCCAGCGCGGCGCCTTCGAGTACCTGCCCAAGCCGTTCGACCTCAAGGAGCTGCTGGCCGTCGTCGGCCGCGCCCTGGCCGCCCCGCCGCCAGTCTCCGAAGCCGTGCCCGCCGAGCCGCGCGACGCCGAGGAGCGCCTGCCGCTGATCGGCCGCAGCGTCGCCATGCAGGAGATCTACCGCAGCATCGCCCGCCTGACCACGACCGACCTCACCGTCATGGTCAACGGCGAGTCCGGCACCGGCAAGGAGCTGGTCGCCCGCGCCCTGCACGACTACGGCCGCCGCCGCACCGGCCCCTTCGTCGCCATCAACATGGCCGCCATCCCACGTGAGCTGATCGAGAGCGAGCTGTTCGGCCACGAGCGCGGCGCCTTCACCGGCGCCCTGAACCGCGCCCAGGGCCGCTTCGAGCAGGCCGCCGGCGGCACCCTGTTCCTCGACGAGATCGGCGACATGCCCGCCGAGGCGCAGACCCGCCTGCTCCGCGTCTTGCAGGAGGGCGAGTTCACCACCGTCGGCGGTCGCCAGCCCATCCGCGCCAACGTCCGCATCGTCGCCGCCACGCACCGCGACCTGCGCCAGGCCATACGCGCCGGGCAGTTCCGCGAGGACCTGTTCTACCGCCTGAACGTCGTCCCCATCCGCCTGCCGCCGCTGCGGGAGCGCCTGGAGGACATCCCCGTCCTAGCCCGGCACTTCCTCGACAAGGCGCGCGAGAGCGGCCTGCAGGCCAAGACCCTGGACGCCGCCGCCATGGACCGCCTGCGCCAGCACCGCTGGCCCGGCAACGTGCGCGAGCTGGAAAACCTGATGCGCCGCCTGGCCGCCCTTTACCCCCAGGAGACCATCGGCGACGACGTGATCGGCGCCGAGCTGCTGGAGACCGGCATCGACGCCGACCTGCCCAGCACCGGCGGCGGACCCGAGCCGCTGGCCCTCGCCGTCGAGCGCCACATCCGCACCTTCCTCGCCGCCAGCCGCGATGGCATGCCGATGCGCGACATCTACGACCAGGTGATCGCCGAGGTGGAGCGCCCCTTGATCCAGATGACCCTGTCCGCCACCCGCGGCAACCAGATCAAGGCCGCCGCCATGCTGGGCCTGAACCGCAACACGCTGCGCAAGAAGATCAGGGACCTCGACATCCCGGTCGTGCGCGGGATCGGCTAGGCGGTGAACGCCTTCGCCAAGCAGGCGCCCGGCGTGCCCCGGCCGTCGCTGCTGCGGCGGATGCTGGATGCGCTGCTCGGCAAATTCGTCACCCTGACGCTGGCCGCGCTGGCGCTGACGCTGGTGCTGGCGACCTTCGTCGTGCTGTCCGGCGGGGTTACTCTCACGCTGCGGCCGAACGTGATGTTCGCCATGGTGCTGGCGAACCTGGTGGTGCTGCTGCTGCTGGGGGCGGTGCTGGCCGGGCGGCTGACGCGGGTCTGGGTCGAACGGCGGCGCGGCTCGGCCGGGTCGCGGCTGCACGTGCGCCTGGTGATGATGTTCAGCGTGGTGGCGGTGACGCCGACCATCGTGCTCGCGGTGATGGCGACCGCGTTCTTCAACCTGGGCATCCAGTCCTGGTTCAACGACCGCGTCCGCACCGCCCTAAACGAGGGCCTGGAGGCGTCGCGCGGCTACCTGGAGGAGCACCGCAACAACATCCGCAGCGACGCCCTCGGCATGGCCATCGCGCTGTCCAACGACGCCGACACCCTGAAGCGCAACCCGTACGAGTTCGGCCAGCACTTCCAGTTGCAGACCCTGTTCCGCGGGCTGACCGAGGCGATCATCTTCGACCCCCTGACCAACGAGATCGTCGCCGGCGTCGGCGCGGCGGAGGGGCAGGGGATCGAGCCGGCCCCCTGGGACGACGTCGAGCGCGCCCGCAGCGGCGAGGTCGTGGTGCTCGGCTCGCTCGACGACCGCCGGGTGCGCGCCGTCGTGCAGTTGAACCTGACGCCGCCCTTGATGCTGCTGATCAGCCGCCCCGTCGAGCACGCCATCCTGGAGCACATGGCGCGCACCGAGCAGGCGGTGGCGGAGTACAAGCGCCTGGACGAGAACCGCTCCGGCCTGCAGGTGACCTTCGCGCTGATCTTCGCCCTGGTGGCGCTGCTGGTGCTGTCGGCGGCGGTGCTGATCGGCCTGGTGCTCGCCAACCAGATCGCCCGTCCGGTGGGCCGCCTCATCCTGGCGGCGGAGCGGGTGCGCGCCGGCGACCTCGCGGTCCGCGTGCCGGAAATCCGCAGCGAGGACGAGGTGGCCGGGCTGTCCCGCGCCTTCAACCGCATGACCGGCCAGTTGGGCGCGCAGCGCACCGAGCTTATGGACGCCTACAGCCAGATCGACGAGCGGCGCCGCTTCACCGAGACGGTGCTGGCCGGCGTCTCCGCCGGGGTGATCGGCCTGGATGCGCAGGCGCGGATCGAGCTGCCCAACCGCGCCGCCAGCGAGCTGGTCGGCCGCGACCTGATGGCCGCCATCGGCATGCCGCTCGGCGAGGTGGTGCCGGAGTTCGCCCCCTTGCTGGCCGAGGCCGCCAACGCGCCCGAGCGCGCCAGGACCGTCGAGGTGCAGACCGGCCCGGCCTCCCGCCGCCGCACCCTGCTGGTCCGCATCGGCACCGACGGCCGCGAAGCCCGGGCCGAGGGCTACGTCGTCACCTTCGACGACATCACCGAGCTGCAGTCCGCCCAGCGCAAGGCCGCCTGGGCCGACGTGGCCCGCCGCATCGCCCACGAGATCAAGAACCCCCTGACCCCGATCCAGCTCTCGGCCGAGCGGCTGAAGCGGCGCTTCACCAAGGAGATCACCTCCGACCCCGAAACCTTCGCCCAGTGCGCCGACACCATCGTGCGCCACGTCGGCGACATCGGCCGCATGGTGGACGAGTTCTCCGCCTTCGCCCGCATGCCGCAGCCGGTGCTGGCGCCGGCCGACGTGGGCCGCATCGCGCGGGAGGCGCTGATCCTGCAGCGCAGCGCCCGGCCGGAGATCGTCTGGTCCACCGACATCCCCGAGCGCGGCCCGATGGCGGTGTGTGACCGCCGCCTGCTGGGCCAGGCGCTGACCAACCTGCTGCAGAACGCCGCCGACGCCGTGGCCATGCGCCCCCGCAATCCCGGCGAGCCAACCGGCCACATCGGGCTGTCGGTGCTCGTGCACGGCGGCATGGTGGCGATCGGGGTCAGCGACGACGGAGTCGGCCTGCCGGAGGGCGACCGCGACCGCCTGGCCGAACCCTATGTGACGCACAAGCCCAAGGGCACCGGCCTGGGCCTCGCCATCGTCAAGAAGGTGATGGAGGACCATGGCGGCAGCCTCGGCCTGGACGACCGCCATGACGGACCCGGCGCAATCGCCACTTTAACGCTTCCCTTGATGGTCGCCGCGGCGGCAACGGCGTAAGACAGCGCATGGCCCACGAAGTACTGATCGTCGATGACGAGCCTGACATCCGCATGTTGATCGAAGGCATCCTGGAAGACGAAGGATACCAGGTCCGCCAAGCCGCGGACTCCGACACCGCCATTGCCGCCTTCCGGCTGCGCCGCCCGTCGCTGGTGATCCTGGACATCTGGCTGCAAGGCTCGCGCCTGGACGGCTTGGGGATCCTGAAGGCCATCCACTCGGAGGAGCCGCACGTCCCGGTCGTGATGATCAGCGGCCACGGCACCATCGAGACCGCCGTCGCCGCCATCCAGTACGGCGCCTACGACTTCATCGAGAAGCCGTTCAAGTCCGACCGCCTGCTGCTGATCGTCCGCCGTGCGCTGGAGGCCGCCCGGTTGGCGCGCGAGAACGCCGAGCTGCGGCTGCGGGCCGGCTTCGACTCGGACCTGACCGGCCACAGCCCGGCCATCGCCGGCCTTCGCGCCGCGGTGGAGCGCGTGGCCCCGACCGGCTCGCGCGTGCTGATCAGCGGCCCCGCCGGCTCGGGCAAGGAGGTGGCGGCGCGCATGGTGCACGCCCGGTCCCGCCGCTCGGATGGACCCTTCGTCGCGCTGAACTGCGCCACCCTGGCGCCGGCCCGCTTCGAGGAGGAGCTGTTCGGCGTCGAGGCCGGCCAGGACGCCAACGCGCAGCCGCGCCGCGCCGGCATGCTGGAACGCGCGCACGGCGGCACCCTCCTGCTGGACGAAGTATCGGACATGCCGCTGGAGACCCAGGGCAAGATCGTCCGCGCCTTGCAGGACCAGACGTTTGAGCGCCTCGGCGGCTCGTCCCGCGTCAAGGTCGATGTACGGGTGCTGGCGACCACCAACCGCGACCTGCACGCCGAGATCAGCCATGCCCGCTTCCGCGAGGACCTCTACTACCGCCTGGCCGTGGTGCCGATCCGCATGCCGAGCCTGAAGGAGCGCCGGGAGGACGTGCCGGAGCTGGCCCGCCACTTCCTCGACCGTTCCGCCGAGACCTCCGGCATCCCCGGCCGCGAGCTTTCGACCGACGCCCTGACCGCCCTGCAAGCCTACGACTGGCCCGGCAACGTCCGCCAGTTGCGCAACCTGATGGACTGGCTGCTGATCATGGCGCCCGGCGGACCCGCCGACGCCATACGCGCCGAGATGCTGCCCATCGAGATCAGCCAGGGCGCCCCGGCGCTGCTCAACTTCGACCCCACCGCCGACCTGATGGCGCTGCCATTGCGTGAGGCGCGGGATATGTTCGAGACGCAGTACCTGCAGGCGCAACTGCTGCGCTTCGGCGGCAACATCAGCCGCACCGCCGGCTTCGTCGGCATGGAGCGCAGCGCCCTGCACCGCAAGCTGAAGCAGCTCGGCGTCGGCGGCGAGGACCGCAACGGCGGATGAGCCGCATCGCCTACGTCAACGGCCGCTACCTGCCGCAGCGCGCCGCCAGCGTGAACGTCGAGGACCGCGGCTACCAGTTCGCCGACGGCATCTACGAGGTCGTCCACCTCCACCGCGGCCGCTTCATCGACGCCGGGCGCCATCTGGCCCGGCTGGACCGCTCGCTGCGGGAGGTGCGGATCGCCCCGCCGATGGGGAACCCGGCGCTGGTGCACGTCTTGCACGAGGTCGCACGCCGCAACCGGGTGCAGGACGGGCTGCTCTACATGCAGGTCACGCGCGGCGTCGCCCAGCGCGACCACGCCTTCCCCACGGCGCCGGTCGCGCCCGCGCTGGTCGTCACCATCCGCCGCATCCCGCCCTATCCAGCCGACGTGGACGCCTGGACCGGCCGCGCCATCACCCAGCCGGACGAGCGTTGGGCACGCTGCGACATCAAGTCCACGGGCCTGCTGCCCAACGTGCTCGCCCGCCAGGCCGCGCGTGAGCAAGGAGCGGCGGAGGCCATCCTAATCGACCGCCACGGCATGGTGACGGAGGGCGCGGCCACCAGCCTGTGGATCGTGGACGACCAGGGAACCGTGCGGACGCGGCATCTGGACCACGGCATCCTGCCGGGCTGCACCCGCGACGCGCTGCTGGCGGAGATGGCCGGCGCCGGCATCCGCTTCGAGCAGCGTGCCTTCAGCGAAGCCGAGTTGCGTACGGCGCCAGAGGTGTTCCTGACCAGCGCGACCAGCTTCGTGAAGCCGCTGACCGCCGTCGATGGCCAGCCGGTCGGCGACGGCACCCCCGGCCCGGTAACGCGCCGGCTGTTCGACCTGTTCGCCCGCCACGTCACAGGCGGCCTGCGCAACGCATAGCGTCGGACCGCCCCCAAGCCTGACCCGTAAGCCCCTACCGTCATTGCGAGCCGGCTTCGGCGCGGCAATCCAGGGGCGGCCAGGGTCACACGCACCGGCAAAGGCTGCCAAATACGTGATGTTGCAGTGCAGCATTCGTCCTTGCCCGCAAATGAAACGTTGATAGGCTCAGATAGGCCGCCCATGTCGGGGGCTGACACGATCCTCGCCGCCCGGGAACCGGACCGGCGACAACAACAAGGACACGAACGTGGCCAGTGAAAAACCGCAAAACGTTCAGGACGTGTTCCTGAATCATGTGCGCAAAGCCAAAACGCCGGTTACGGTGTTCCTCGTCAACGGGGTGAAGCTGCAGGGCATCATCACCTGGTTCGACAACTTTTCGGTGCTGCTGCGCCGCGACGGCCACACCCAGCTTGTCTACAAGCACGCCATCAGCACCGTGATGCCCGGCGCGCCGATCATGCTGTTCGACGCCGCCAAGGCCGAGAGCGCCGCCGGTGCAGGGGAGACCACACTGCGGTTGCAGGAGGTGGTTCCTGGCAACGCAGACTAATGGCGTAACGACCGGGGCCGCGCCGACCCGGGCAGCCGTTATCCTGCCCTGGGAGAAGCCGGGCCGCCAGGACGCCTCCCGCGCTGCGGAGGCGCAACTGGCCGAGGCCGTCGGCTTGGCGGCCTCGATCGGCCTGGTGGTCGTGCACACCGCCATCCTGCCGCTCCGCACCCGGCGGTCGGCGACGCTGCTGGGGCAGGGGCAGGTGGCCAACGTCGGGGAGTCGATCACCGCCGAGGATGTCACCGTCGCCATCGTCGATGCCCAGCTCTCCCCGGTGCAGCAGCGCAACCTGGAGCGGGAGTGGGACTGCAAGGTCATCGACCGCACCGGCCTGATCCTGGACATCTTCGGCGAGCGCGCGCGCACCAAGGAGGGCGCCATGCAGGTCGAGCTGGCGCACCTCGAGTATCAGCGCAGCCGCCTCGTGCGGTCCTGGACCCACTTGGAACGCCAGCGCGGCGGCTTCGGCTTCCTCGGCGGCCCCGGCGAAACGCAGATCGAGGCCGACCGCCGGCTGATCGGCGACCGCATCGTGCGGGTGAAAAAGGACCTCGAAGGCGTGCGCCGTACCCGCGGCCTGCACCGCAGCGCCCGGGCGCGGGTGCCGCATCCCGTAGTCGCGCTGGTCGGCTACACCAACGCCGGCAAATCGACGCTGTTCAACGCGCTGACCGGCGCCCAGGTCCACGCCCAGGACCAGCTATTCGCCACGCTGGACCCGACGATGCGCGGCCTGCGCCTGCCATCCGGCCGCCGGGTGATCCTGTCCGATACGGTGGGCTTCATCAGCGACCTGCCGACCGAGCTGGTCGAGGCATTCCGCGCCACGCTTGAAGAAGTCAGCGAGGCCGACGTGATCCTGCATGTCCGCGACGTGGCGCACCCCGACAGCGCCTCGCAGCGGGTGGACGTGATCCGGGTGCTGGACGGCATGGTCAAGGACGGCGCGCTGGACGCCGAGTGGCCGTCCCGCACCATTGAGGTGCTGAACAAGGCGGACCTGATGGGCGGCACCGCGGGCGTGCCGGCGCGCGACGGCTGCATCCCGGTGTCCGCCATCACCGGCGACGGCCTGCCGGACCTGTTGCGCGCCATCGACTCCCGCATCTCCGCAGGGATGGAGATGGCGGACTACCTGCTGCCCGCCTCGGACGGCGCCCGCATCGCCTGGCTGTATGAGCACGGCGAGGTGCTGGACCGCCGGGACGACGACGACGGCGTCCACGTCCACGTCCGCATGTTGCCAGCCGACCGCGCGCGGTTCGAGCGCGGGCATTGACCCCCGCTGACCTCGCCGAGGTCGTACAGCTCGTCCGCGCCGTCGCCCGGTCGGAGATCATGCCCCGGTTCCGCGCCCTGCAGCCCGGCGACGTGCAGGCGAAGTCCGGCCCGCTCGACCTGGTGAGCATCGCCGATGAACGGGCCGAGGAGCGGCTGTCCACCGGCCTGCACCGCCTATTCCCCGGCTGCTCGGTGGTGGGGGAGGAGGGGGCGACCCGCGATCCCCGCCTGCTGGACGCCATCGCCGACGCCGACCTGTGCTTCATCGTCGATCCCATCGACGGCACCGCCAACTTCGTCGCCGGGCTGCCGCTGTTCGGCGTGATGGTTGCGGCCGTCCGCCGGGGCGAGATGGTGGCGGCCGTGATCCACGACCCCGTGGGCGACGACACCGCGCTGGCACTGCGCGGGGAGGGGGCCTGGCAGGAAGACGCCACGGGTGGCCGTGTCACGTTGCGCGTGGCGCAGCCAGTCCCGGTGGCCGAGATGGCCGGCACGGTGTCCTGGCGCTACATGCCCCGGCCGCAGCAGGCCGTCGTCTGCACCAACCTGCCGAAAACTGCCTCCGTATGGGACATGCGCTGCGCGGCGCACCAGTATCGGATGCTGGCGGCCGGGCATTGCCACTTCTCGGTGTACCAGCGCCTGCTGCCATGGGACCACGCCGCCGGATGGCTGCTGCACCAGGAGGCCGGCGGCTGGTCCGCCCGGCTGGACGGCAGCCCCTACCGGCCGCAGCACACCGGCGGCGGCTTGGTCTGCGCGCCAGACGCCGCAAGCGGGCAGGCGCTGCAGGAAGCCCTGTTTTCGGCCTGACCCGCTGGACGCCGCGCCGGCTGTTCCGGTGGGTCATGCTGCTCGGCCTGTTGTCGGGCATCGGCATCTGCGGTTCGGTGATCGCTGTCGGCCTGGCGCTGTCGGCCCCGCACCGCGCCGCCATCGGGCCGCCACCGCCCATCCTACCCGGTGCAGACGCGGTGACTCTGCCTGCAGCCTCCGGCTCCGTGTTGCAGGGCTGGTGGCTTCCCGGGCAGCCCGGCGTCGGGGCCGTCATCCTGATGCACGGCATCTGGGGAAGCCGGCTGCAGATGGTGCGGCGTGCCCAGGTGCTGCATGGGCGCGGCTTCGCGGTCCTGCTGTTCGACCTGCAGGCGCATGGCGAGAGCACCGGCACGCGCATCACCTTCGGCCGGCTTGAGGGCATGGACGCCGCCAGCGCGGTCAGCTTCGTGCACGTCCATGCGCCGGGCGAGCGTGTCGGCGTCATCGGCGTCTCGCTGGGTGGCGCGGCGGCCTTGCTGGGTCCAGGCCCGCTGCCGGTCGATGCGCTCGTGCTGGAGTCGGTGTTCCCCACCATCGACGCGGCGCTGACCAACCGCCTGCACGCCGCGCTTGGCCCGGTCCTGGGCAGGGTGGTCCCACCGCTGCTTGCGCCTGTCTTCGAAACCCTGCTACCGCCGATACTCGGCGTCGCCCCGGCGGACTTGCGGCCCATCGACCGCATTGCAGCCATAACGGCACCGCTGCTGCTGGCGTCTGGCACAGCCGACGACCGCACGCCGCTCATCGAGGCCGAGGCGCTGTTCGCCCGCGCGCCGCAGCCAAAGCAGTTTTGGCCAGTGCAGGGGGCAGCGCACGAAGACCTGGAACGGTTCGACCCCGGCGCCTATTGGCGCGTGGTCATGCCGTTCCTGCTATCAAACCTCCGCCGAAGCTCCTGATCGCCCTTCGCCAGCCTTCGCCTTGGCCCAGCAGTCTTCCATCTGCTCCAGCGTCGCATCGCCCGGGGTGTGCCCCTCCGCCGCAAGCTGCTGCTCCACCGACTGGAACCGCCGGGTGAACTTGGCGCAGGCCTGCGTCAGGCACGCCTCGGGATCGACGCCCAGCTTGCGCGCCAGGTTGGCGGCGACGAACAGCAAGTCGCCCATCTCGTCAGCAATCCGCGCTGCGTTCGCCCCGGGCAGTTCCGCCTGCAACTCGGCAACCTCCTCGTCCAGCTTGGCCAGCACCGCCTGCGGGTCCGGCCAATCGAAGCCGACCCGGGCCGCGCGCTGCGTCAGCTTATGCGCCAGGGTCAGGGCGGGCAGCCCGGCGGCGACGCCATCCAGCGTGCCGCCCTGCCGCCGCGCCGCACGCTCAGCCTGCTTGCTCGCCTCATAATCCACGGCCGGCGTCGGCGCATCCGGGGTGAAGATCAGCGGATGCCGCCGCACCATCTTGTCGCTGATCGCCCGGGCCACGTCGGCAAAGGCGAACGCCCCGGCTTCCTCGGCAATGCGGGCGTGATAGACAACCTGCAGCAACAGGTCGCCAAGCTCGTCCGGCAGCGCCGCCATGTCATGCCGGGCAATGGCGTCGGCGACCTCATAGGCTTCCTCAACCGTGTAGGGCGCAATCGTCTCGAAGGTCTGCACCTGGTCCCACGGACAGCCTCCAGCGGGATCACGCAGCTTCGCCATGATACCGAGCAGGCGGGCCGTCTCGGCAAGCGCAGCCTCCGGCATGGCTGACTCATCCAATACCACGCCCGCACCACCATTCGCAGAATGAAGATTATGGAAACTCATGCTGCTCATCCCACGTCCAATCATCCCGCATCCGGCAAATCCAGCACCATGCCGTCGAACGCCGGCCCAATGTGCCCCGGCAACTGCCGCACCAGCCAGGCCCAGTCCACGTCATGCCCCATGTGCGTCAGCACCACCCGGCGCGGCCGCAGCCGTTCCGCCCAAGCCAGCACCTGATCCAAATTCGCATGAGTCGTGTGCGCCTTGCGTTGGAAGCAATCCACAACCCAGGTATCCACCCCGGCCAGCACGTCGAACGCCGCATCGTCCAGCCGCGCCACATCCGTCGAGTAGCCGAACCCCCCAACCCGCAGCCCCAGCGTCGGCATGTAGCCGTGGTCCTGCTCGAACACCTGCACCTGCAGCCCCGCGGTCTCCACGGTATCGCCAGCCGCGATCACCTTGGGCGTCAGCACCGGGCGGAAGAACATCGGCGGCGTCCAAGGCTTGAACGCGTAGTCGAACCGCTTGTGCAGCTCCTCCAAGGTGCGCTCGGTGGCAAACGCGTCCAGCGGGCGCTTCACCAGCCGGTTCAGGATGCGGACATCGTCGATGCCCAAAACATGGTCGGCATGCGCATGGGTGAACAAGATGGCGTCGATGCGCGGCACCCCGCAGGACAGCAGTTGCTCGCGCATGTCGGGCGACGTGTCCACCAGCAGCCGCTCGCCGCCGGGTCCCTCGATGACGATGCTGGACCGGGTGCGGCGGTTGCGCGGCTCCCCCGGGTCGCAGGCGCCCCAGTCGCCGTGCCCATCCGCGCCGCCCAACTGCGGCACCCCCGCGGACCCGCCGCAGCCCAGGATCGTGATGCGCGGCATGGCTAAGCCGTCCGGGTGAACAGGCGGCGGAAATTCGCGGTGGTCAGGTCGGCCAAGGCACCCGGCGACACCCCCCGCACCTGCGCCAGCACCGCGGCGGTCTGCGCGACCCAGGCGGGTTCGTTGCGTTTTCCGCGATGCGGGACGGGGGCAAGGTAGGGCGCGTCGGTCTCCACCAGCACCCGGTCCGCCGGCGCCTCCTGCGCCATGTCGCGCAACTCCTGCGACTTCGGGAACGTCAGCATGCCCGAAAAGCTGACATACCCGCCCAGGTCCAGCGCCGTCCGCAGCAGCCCACGCCCCGAGCTGAAGCAGTGCAGCAACAGCGCATAGGGGCCGCCCGCCTCCCACTCCTCCTGCAGGATACGGCTGATGTCGTCGTCGGCGCTGCGGGCATGGATCGCCAGCGGCAACCCGGCCAGCCGGGCGGCACGGATATGCTGGCGAAAGCTGGCCTGCTGCATGTCGCGCGGCGCCGTGTCGTAGAAGTAATCCAGACCCGACTCCCCAACCCCGACCACGCGCCGGTCGCCGGTCAGGGCGGCAATGTCGGCCGCATCGGCAACCGGCCCCTCCCCCGCATTATGCGGATGCACCCCAACCGTGCACCAGATGCCCGGCCCCGAGATACGGGTCTGCCGGGTCATGGCAATCAGCTCCGGCGCCTGCGCCAGCCGGGTGCTGATGGTGACCACCTCTCCCACCCCGGCGGCCGCGGCCCGGCCAAGAACAGCGTCCATCTCGCCGGCAAAGCTGTCCAAATGGCAGTGCGAATCGATCAGCATGACGATCAGGCAGCCTCAACGAAGCGCGGGAACACGCCCTGCGGCGGTGGCAGCGGCGTTCCGGCCGGCAATGGCGTCGCCAGCGCCGACAACTGCCGCGCGTCGGCCGGCACCCCAAGCTGGTCCAGCATCCGCGCCATGCTGCCGGGCATGAACGGCTGCAGCACCGTCGCAACCGCGCGGATCACCTCGGCCAGCACCCCCAGCACGGTCGCCATCCGCTCCGCATCGGTCTTGCGCAGCGCCCAGGGCGCCTGATGGTCAATGTATGCGTTGGCAGCACGGATCACCCGCCACGCCTCCTCCAGCGCATCGCCGAACGCCACGCGCGCCAGGTGGCCGCCGATCTTGTCCGCCAGCGCCCCGGCATCGGCCAGCAGCGCGGCATCCTCGGGCGTCGCCGGCCCGCTCCGCGGCATGGCCCCGCCGCAGTTCTTCGCCACCTGGCTCAGGGTCCGCTGCGCCAGGTTGCCCAGGTCGTTGGCCAGCTCCACGTTCATGCGCCGGACCAGCGCCGCGTCGCTGTAATCCCCGTCATTGCCGAACGGCACCTCCCGCAGCAGGAAATACCGCACGGGGTCCAGCCCATAGGTCTCCACCAGCTTCACCACGTCGATGGCGTTGCCGAGCGACTTGCTCATCTTCTCCCCACCCGCCGTCCACCAGCCATTGGAAAACACCGTCCGCGGCACCGGCAGCCCCGCCGCCATCAGCAGCGCCGGCCAGATCACGGCATGGAAGCGGATGATGTCCTTGCCCACCAACTGCACGTCCGGCGGCCAGAACGGCCAACGCGCCGCGTCCGTATCCGGATAGCCAACCGCGGACAGGTAGTTGGTCAGCGCATCCAGCCAAACGTACATGACATGGCCGGGATCGTCCGGCACCGGGATGCCCCACGTGAAGCTGGTCCGGCTGACCGACAGGTCATTCAGCCCGCCGCGCACGAAGCTCATGACCTCGTTACGTCGGCTGGACGGCTGCACGAAATCCGGCATCCGCTCATACAACTCCAGCAGCCGGTCGCCCCAGGCGGACATGCGGAAGAAATACGATGGCTCGCGCACCCACTCCACCGGCGCCCCGGTCGGCGCCGCGCGGCTGCCATCCGGCCGTGTCACAAGCTCCGCCTCGTCGTAGAACGCCTCGTCCCGCACGGCATACCAGCCCTCGTAGTGCCCGAGGTAGATCTCCCCGGCATCGGCCAGCCGCCGCCACAACGCCTGGCAGGCCACCCGGTGCCGCGGCTCCGTAGTGCGGATGAAGTCGTCGTTGGACAGCCCCATCAGCGCCGACATCGCCTGGAACTGCGCGGCCACCTGATCGACGAATCTCTGCGGCGGCAACCCGGCGTCCTGCGCCGCCTTCTCCACCTTCTGCCCGTGCTCGTCCGTCCCGGTCAGGAAGAACACCTCCCGCCCAGCCAGCCGGTGCCACCGCGCCAGCACGTCGGCAGCCACGGACGTATAGGCGTGCCCAATGTGCGGCGCGCCGTTCACGTAGTAGATCGGGGTGGTGACGTAAAAACGTTCGGTCATGTGCCGTTCAGCAGGTCCAGGCCGGAGACGATGGCGTGCCGCTTGTCCAGGTTGAACCGCTCGGTCTCGTCTTGCAGGCGGGTGAGCGCGTGCCACAGATCGCCCCATGCGGCTAGGGGTCGCGTAGCCGCCAGGCGCCGTTGCGCGGCATCGCCCCCGCCCCGCGCCACCTCCCGCACCGCCGCGCTGATCGCCGAGCGCAGCAGGTCCATGAACGTGGAATACCCGCCCTCGCTGCGCGCCAGCCTGTCGGCGACCTCATACGCCCGCAGCACCGGCAGCCGCGGCACGTCCCGCAGCACGTCCGCCACCAGCCCGGCGATCGCCACGCCCTGTTCCTCCGCCAGCGCCACCGCCCGCCCCGGCGAACCCTCGGACAAGGCAGCCAGCCGCGCCCGGTCCTCGGCAGACAGCTCCGGCAGCGCCACGTCCAGCACCTGCCCGGCCTCCGCGACACCCAGCGGCAACAGGCGCAGGCGGCGGCAACGGCTGCGTATCGTCGGCAGCAGCCGGCCCGGCGCGGCGCACGTCAGCAGCAGCACGGCACGCGCCGGCGGCTCCTCCAGCACCTTCAGCAGCGCATTGGCGGCATTGCGGTTCAGGTGCTCCGCGCCGTCCACCACCACGATGCGCCAGCCGCCCTCCGCCGGCGTCAGCCGCAGGAAGTCGGCCACGGCGCGGGTATCGCCCACCACGATCTCCGCCCGCAGCCGCCTGCGCTTGTCATCCCAGGCGCGCTCGACCGTCAGCAGGTCGGCGTGCGTCCCGGCGGCGACCCGGCGGAACACTGGCGCCTCCGGCACATCCGCGGGCATACCGGGCGGGGCCAGCAGGTGCCGGGCGAACCGGTACGCCAGGGTGGCCTTGCCGATCCCCTCGGGACCCGTGATCAACCAGGCATGGTGCACGCGCCCCCCCCGAATGGCATCGTCCATCGCCGCAGCGGCGTCGGCATGGCCCACCAGCAGCGGATTGGCCCTGGGCTCCAGCATCAGGCCAGCCCGGGCACATGCACCGCAACGGCGAGGCAGATCGCCTGATGCACCTCCTCGGCAGCGCCATCGGCCGGTATCACCACGCAGCGGCCCGGCTCTGCCGCGGCGATGGCGGCAAAACCCCGGGCCACGCGGGCATGAAACGCGGGGTCCATCGACTCATAGCGGTCCAGCGCCTGACGGCGTTCCGCCACCCGCGCGGCCGCCACCTCTGGCGACACCTGGAGCACAAGGGTCAGGTCCGGCTGCCGCGGCAACAGCCGGGTCAGCGCGGCGATCAGCGCACGGTCGGCTCCCAGGCCATACCCCTGATACGCCATGGTGGAGTCGGCGAACCGGTCGCACACCACAACAGTCCCCGCCGCCAACGCCGGCAGGATGGTGCGCGACAGGTGCTCCGCCCGCGCGGCGAAATGCAGGTAGGTTTCCGCCTCCGCCGACCAATCATGGCTGCGCGACAGCAGCAGGCCGCGCAGCAACTCGGCCCCAGGGGCACCGCCAGGCTCACGGGTGAACAGCGCGGCAACGCTCGCCGCACCCAGCGCCGCAACCAGCAGCCGGGCCTGAGTTGACTTGCCCGCACCCTCCCCGCCCTCCAGCGTGATGAACACGCCCGCCGGGACAGCAGCGCGCGTCAGGACCCCAGCACGTAGCGCGCCATCACCGCCACCGCCCGGCCCGGCAGCCCCAGGCGCGGCACGTCGGCCCCGGCCAGCAGCGGCACGTCCATCGCCGGCACCCCCTGCCCCGACACCGTCAGCTTGCCCAGCACGTCGCCACGGCTGACCGGGGCGTTGACAGGATTGGAGTACTCCACCGCGATCTTGGCGCTGTTGCGCCACTGCCGCGGCATGGTCAGCACCAGGTCCTTGCCACCGACCAGCGGCACCGTCGACCGCGCGCCCAGCCACACCCGCGCAGTCTCCACCGTGTCCCCCGCGGTGAACAGCGGCACGTTCTCGAACTCGCGGAAGCTCCACTCCAACAGCCGCTCGCTCTCCTCCGCGCGCTGGTGCATGGAGGCCATGCCGTTGGCCACGACGATCACCCGGCGCCCGCCCCGCTCCGCACTGGCGACCAGCCCATAGCCGCCAGCCTCGGTATGCCCGGTCTTCAGGCCATCGGCGACGCCCTTCTGCACCAAGGGATTACGATTCTGCTGCTCGATATTGTTGTACTTGAACGACTTCTCGTTGTCGTACCGGTAGTACTCCGGGAAATCGGTGATCAGGTGCCGGGCCAGGGTGGCGATGTCGCGGCACGACATCTGCTGCTGCGAATCCGGCCATCCCGTGCTGTTCCGAAAGCTGGTGTTGGTCAGCCCCAGCTCCTTGGCCTTCTGGTTCATCAGGTCGGCGAACCCCTCCTCCGACCCGGCCACCGCCTCCGCCAGCACCACGCAGGCGTCGTTGCCAGACTGGATGATCATGCCGCGGATCAGGTCCTCGACCTTCACCGACCCGCCCTGCGGCACGAACATCTTGCTGCCCTGCATCCGCCAGGCGCGGTCGCTGACCGGCAGCTCCTGCATCAGCGTGAACCGGCCGGCCTTCAGCAGCCCATACACGATATACGCCGTCATCAGCTTGGTCATGGACGATGGCGGCATCGGCACGTCGCCCTGCTTGTCCAGCAGGGTGGCGCCCGTGTTAAAGTCCATGATCAGCGCATACCGGGCGGCAGTATCGATCGGCCCCAGCGGCGTGGCGGCCGGCGTGCCGGTCGGCGGCGGCGCGTCGGGGTGGTGGCCCCGCGCCGGGTGGTGGTGGTCGGCCTGGGCCACGCCCGGCAGCAGGGCGACGCTCGTCGCAGCCAGAACGCTTCGGCGGTTCAGCATGGCGCACTCCTATTCCACGACACTGATCCTACTCCACGACAATGTGAGCATCCGTTACCCCGGCGCGACGCGCCTGGTCCAGTGCGATATCCGCCGCGGCCACATCCGAATATGGGCCGGCACGTACGCGGAACACCTCGGACCGTCCCTGCCGCGACGCCTCGACCTGGACGTTGCCGCCGCCCAGCCTGGCGCGAACCTGGTCGGCATACCGGGCGAGGCTGAACTCCCCTGCCCTGATCCAAAGCTGGCCGGGGGCGGCGCCAACCTGGACCGCAACCTCAGGCAGGCGCCCGGGCAGTGCCTCCCCATCCACGGCGGGCGCGCTGGCGGGGATTGCACCCACCGCTGCACCAGCATCCGACCGCCCACGGCTGGACTGCGCAACGCCGGGCGGCGGCGCCAGCGGCTCGGCCACGACGGCGCCGCGCGGCGCGGGGGTGACGCCAGCCTCGCCGGGGTCGCGCGTTCCGTCGCGCAGCGCCTGGCTCGGGCCGTCCTCGATCTGGACCCGCACCCGTGCAACGCCGCCGGGCGGGACGCCCAACCGCCGCGCCGCGGTGCGGGTCAACCCAATCAGCCGCGTAGGGTTGGCCGGCCCGCGGTCATTGATCCGCACGAGCACCTGCAACCCCGTCTCCAGATTGGTGACCCGCGCGATGGCGGGCAGTTGCAGCGTCGGATGCGCCGCCGCCATCGCCGTCGGGTCGAACGCCTCCCCGTCGGCCGTCAGACCCGACGCATCCGGCAGCACCGCCGCCAGTCCCGTCGCATCGTATTGAAACTCCTCCCGGGGATAATGCCAGACCCCGCCCGCCTGGTAGGCGCCTCCAACGACATAATGCGGCGCCGGCACCGGCGCTGGCCGCCGCGGTCCGCACGCCAGCAGCCACAGCGGAACGGCGAGCGCCAGCAGCCGCGCCCAGGTCACGCCACCGCCGCATTGCCCAACAACCCCACAGCAATGGCATAGAAGTCGGACGGATTGTACCGGCGGATGACGCCGAAGTTGCCGTAGGTCATGTAACCCGCGCCAGGCTCGATGCCGTCCGGGACCACCAGCGCGCCCATCGCATCCAGCCGGGAGAACGCACGGCCATCGTCCCGCTGCACGCCCATCCGCGCCCACTCCTCAAGGCTGCGGCGGTTGTCGCGCCCCCCCTGCAAGCCCGGCGGCACCCGCACCGCCTGGCCCCAAAGCTCGCCGTGCCGCCAGCCGTTCTTCGCCAGGTAGTTGGCGATGGAGCCGAATACGTCGGGCTTGCTGTCCCAGATGTCGCGCCGCCCATGCCCCTCGAAATCGACCGCAAGGCGAAGGTAGGAGCTGGGCATGAACTGCGGCTGGCCCATCGCCCCCGCGTAACCGCCGGTCAGCCGGGCCGGCGTCACGTCCCCGGCGTCGAGGATCTTCAACGCATTGATCAGCTCGCCGCGAAAATAGCTCGCGCGCCGCCCCTCGAAGGCCAGGGTCGAAAGCGCCTCGACGATCCGGTAATTCCCCTTGTTGGCGCCGAACGCCGACTCGATGCCCCAGATGCCCATGATCACGCCGGGATCGACGCCGAACCGCTGCTCCACCCGCGCCAGCAGGTCGCGTTCCCGGCCATAGTTGTCCCGCGCGGCCTGCAGCCGGGAGTCCGGCAGCACCTTGGCCTGGTACTCCGGCCAGGTCAGCGTGAACTCCGGCTGCCGGCGGTCGAGATCGACGATGTGCTGGTTCGGCTGCACCCCGGCGAACGCAGCCTGCAGGGTCTCGTCCCGGATGCCGGCCCGCCGCGCCTCCGCCTTCACCCCGGCCACGAAGCTGCCGAAGGCATCCTGCGCCCCGGCACGCGGGGGGGCCGCCAACACTGCTGCGGCAGACAGAACCAGGCTGCGTCGTTTCACCATGGCATCCATGTGCCACAGCCCGCCCTGTAGGGGCAATCCGCTATACCGCCGCGGACAACTGCTGCAGTATAGTGTCAACAAATGTTGGGGAAACGTGCCATGGGCGTCACCGCGGAGCTGTCGGCGTTCACGGCCGCCATCCAGCTCGATCACCTGCCGCCGCAGGTCGTGGACCGGGCACGATTGCTCGTGCTCGACCTGGTCGGCAACATCGTCCGCGCGCGGCACGACGCCGAGAGCACCGCGCCGATGCTCGCCGCCGCCCGGGCGCTCGGGGTTGCCGCCGGCAACAGCGGCGTGTTCGGCGACTGCGCCCGCTATACGCCGGTCGGCGCCGCCTTCCTGAACGGCGCGCTGGGCCATTCGCTGGACTTCGACGACACCCACGCCGCCGGGTCGCTGCACCCCGGCTGTCCCGTCATCCCGGCCGCGCTCGCCGCGGGGGAGATGGTGGGGGCGGCCGGACGGGACGTGCTGGCCGGCATCATCGCGGGCTACGAGGTCACCTGCCGCATCGCGGTCGCCCTGCCGGCCGGGGACCACTACGCCCGCGGCTTCCACCCGACCGCCACCTGCGGGGCATTCGGCGCGGCGGCGGCGGCGGCGCGGGTGTTCGGCCTGGACGCGGCGGGCGTGGCCTCGGCGCTGGGCATCGCGCTGAGCCAATCCGCCGGCAGCCTGCAATTCCTCGCCAATGGGGCCTGGACCAAGCGGTTCCAGGTCGGCTGGGCCAGCATGGGCGGCCTCGCCGCGGCAACCCTGGCGCGGGAGGGCTTCAAGGGCGCCGCAGAGGCCATCGAGGGCAAGCACGGCTTCCTGAACGCCTACGCCCCGCAGCCGAACCCCTCGCGCGCCGTGCAGGGCCTCGGCACCGAGTTCGAGCTGATGCAGACGGCGGTGAAGCCCTATCCGTCCTGCCGTTACGGCCACGCCGGCATCGACGCCGCGCTGGCCCTGCGCGCGGAACACGGCATCGACCCCGCCACCATCGAGGGCGTCACCCTGGGCCTGCCCGAGGCCGGCATGCTGCTGATCGGCGAGCCGGCCCGGCAGAAGTCCGATCCGCAAAACGTGGTCGATGGCCAATTCAGCGGCCCCTTCGTGATCGCGGCCGCGCTGGTGACAGGCACCATGGGCTGGGACAGCTACGCCCTGCTGAACGATCCCCGCATCCGCGCGCTGATGCCGCGCATCCGCTGCGAGCGTGACCCCGCCGTGCAGGCCGAGTTCCCGCGCAATATGTCGGGCCACCTGACCATCACCGCCGCCGGGCAGACCTACAGCCGTATGGTCGTCGTGCCACGCGGCGAGCCCAGCACCTTCCTGACCGAGGCAGAGCTGCGCCACAAGTTCACCGGCCTCAGCGCCCCGGTGCTGGGCGCCGACCGGGCCGAGCGGCTGGCCGACGCCGTGCTCGCCATCGACACGGCCCCGGGCGTCGGCGCGCTGATGCGCCTGGCCTCCCCCCTAGCCGGGGTACGTCTAGCCGGCGACTAAGCAAACACCGAAGCCATCGCCACGAAGTCTTCTCCCTCTCCCTCCGGGAGAGGGTCGGGGTGAGGGAGTCGGCAGGCACCCAACTTGCCCAATTGAGCACAGAACCCGCTTCCAACCCGGCCGGATTTGGCCCTTGCCGCCCCCCTCTCCCTCTCCCCCTATCGGGAGAGGGCCGGGGTGAGGGGGTCGTTCGGCGCGGACCTGCTGGCCCGGGCAGCCCGGTTCCGCAGGCATCGGACGGCGCGCGGCGGGCAAGACCCCCTCACCCCGGCCCTCTCCCAACATGGGAGAGAGGGAAGAGGCGGTACCTCGCCGCATATGCGATCGCCCTGCCCAAAACGGGAGAGGGAGTCAGCGTAGCCCGGCCAACACAATCGCCCCCACAGGCCCCGCCAGGCACCGCACCCCCTAGCTAAACCGCCCCGTCTTCGGAAACCCATTAGGCGGTACCCGCCCAGCCTGCCCGCGCTCCCCCAACCAGCCCGCCAGGTCCGTCTGCGTGCGCGTCTTCTCCCCAAGCTGCCAGGTCAGCCCATCCGCCAACCGGAACACCTTGGCATCAGCCAACCCACCCTCGCCATACTTCTGCAGCATCACCCCCGACCCCCGCGACAGCTCCGGCACCGCCGCCAGCGGGAACACCAGCAGCCTGCGGTTGGTCCCAACAGCCGCAACATGGTCACCCACCGCAGGCACGCACAGCCGCACCGTCTCCCCTGGCCGCAGGTTCAGCACCTGCTTGCCCGTGCGCTTCTCCGCCAGCAGGTCCGACGCCGGCACCACCAGCCCCCGCCCGGCGCTGCTGGCCACCAGGTAACGCAGCCCCGACGTCCAAACGAACAGCGCCGCCACATCGTCGTCATTGCCCATCTCCGCCAGCACGCGGATCGCCTGCCCATCGCCCCGCCCGCGCTGCAACTCCCCGGCGCGCAGGATATGCGCCCGCCCCCCAGTTCCCACCAGGCACAGTCGGTCCGTGGTCTGGCACGCCACCAGCAGCCGCAGTTTGTCGCCATCCTTGAACTTCAGCTCGGCACCCTCGGCCAGGTGCCCCCGCACCGCTCTGATCCAGCCCTTGGCCGACAGCACGACCGTGATCGGCTCCCGCTCGACCAGCGAATCCTCATCGACCAGCACCGCCGCCGGCACCTCGCCCAGCACCGTCCGCCGCGCCCCCAATGGCCCGGCGCCGAACCCCTCCCGCACCGCCGCCAGCTCCGCCGCAATCGCCTTCCAGCGCCGCCGCTCGTCGCCCAGCAGCACCCCCAGCCCCCCCGCCTCCCGGGTCAGCGCCTTATGCTCCTTGCGTATCTCCAACTCCTCCAGCCGCCGCAGCGAGCGCAGCCGCATGTTCAGGATCGCCTCCGCCTGCAGGTCCGTCAGCATGAAGCGGGCGATCAGCGCAGGCTTCGCGTGGTCCTCCTCACGAATGATGCGGATCACCTCGTCCAGGTTCAGGAACACCGCCAGATAGCCGTCCAGCACCTCCAACCGGCGCTCGATGACGGCCAGCCGGTGGCGGGACCGGCGGACCAGCACCTCCTGCCTGTGGTCCAGCCAGGCCCGCAGCACGCCGCGCAGCCCCAGCACCACCGGCGTATGATCCGCGGTCAGCACGTTCATGTTCAGCGGGAACCGCGCCTCCAGCGCCGTCGCACGGAACAAGGTCTCCATCAGCACCTCCGGCTCGACGCCGCGGGACTTCGGTTCCAGCACCAGGCGGACATGCTCGGTACTCTCGTCCCGCACATCACCCAAGAAGGGCAGCTTCTTCGCCTCCAGCAGCTCGGCAATCTGCTCAATCAGCCGGGTCTTCTGCACCTGGTAGGGGATTTCGGTGACCACGACATGCCAGTTGCCATGCTTCTGCCGCTCCACCTCCCACTTCGCCCGGGTGCGGAAGCCGCCGCGGCCGGTCTCATACGCCTGCAGGATCGCCGCCGGGTCTTCGATCAGGGTGCCGCCGGTCGGAAAGTCCGGCCCAGGCATATGGGCCAGCAGGTCGGCCGTGCCCGCATCCGGGTTGTGGATCAGGTGGATCGCCGCGTCGCACACCTCCCCGGCGTTATGCGGCGGAATGCTGGTCGCCATGCCGACGGCAATCCCCGCGGCGCCATTGGCCAGCAGGTTCGGGAACCCACCCGGCAGCACGACCGGCTCATGCTCCTCGCCATCGTAGGTGGCGCGAAAGTCCACCGCATCATCGTCGATGCCGGACAGCAGCGTCTGCGCCACCTCGGTCAGCCGCGCCTCGGTGTAGCGCATCGCCGCCGCGTTATCGCCGTCGATGTTGCCGAAGTTGCCCTGGCCCTCAATCAGCGGATAGCGCGCCGCGAAGTCCTGCGCCAGGCGGACCAGCGCCTCATAAACCGCCACATCCCCATGCGGATGATACTTGCCGATCACGTCGCCAACCACGCGGGCGCACTTCTTGAACCCCGACGCCGGGTCCAGCTTCAACTGGTGCATGGCGTAAATCAGCCGCCGGTGCACCGGCTTCAACCCATCGCGCACGTCGGGCAGGCTGCGCGACATGATGGTGCTCAGGGCATAGGCGAGATACCGCTCGCTCAGCGCGTCGGCCAGGGGCGTGTCCTGGATGGTGCCGGTCAGGTCGTCGGGCATGTGATCCCCTCGGGTGCCCAGATCCGGGCGCTACCTTGAACAAATAGAGAACATCTACGCCGCCGCCAAGGCCAGCACGCGATCGTACAGCATGTGCCGCGCCGGTGGCACCGGGCGGTGCTGGTGCCCGAATGCATCGCGCTCCAGGAAATGCCCAGTCAGCCTCAAGCCGTCCCGCCAATCCCGCGCCTCCGCACGGTTCCCCCCGACCATAAATCCCGGCAGCCGCAGCAGCCGGGACCGCCACTCCCCCGCCGCGTCATCCGACACCGCCCGGCCCGTGCGCGGCGACACCCAGGACAGACCCGCCACCTCGCCCGACACCGCGCAGGCCGAAAGGTCCATGCCATAGCCCAGATCGGCCAGCAGCCCGGCCTCCCACCGCACGAAGTCCGTCAGCACATCAGCACCACGCGACAACCCGGCAACCAACTGCACCAGCCCGGCAAACACCCGCGGATGCGGCTCCCGCTCCGGCAGCGCCCCCTCCGCCACGGCGCAAGCGGCGGACAGGATCGACAGCGCCAGGGGATCATCCATCGCCAGCGCAGCGCCAGGGTGCACCAACTCCGCCGTCAGGCTGCCCAACTGCTCCTGCAGCCGCGCCACCCAACGCGCCTGCACCACGTTGCCCGGCAGCCACAGCGACGCCTGCCCCCGCGACCCGCCACCCCGCGCCAGGCCGCGATGGCTGCCCTGCGCCTCGGTCAGCACGGTAACCACGGCGTTGCCCTCACCCTGCGCCCGCGCGGCCAGCACGACGGCAGGGCCTTCCCACTCCATCCTTCGCTGCCCCGTTCGGCGCTATCCTGGATCGTCGAGGCCAATGGCCCGCAGGCGCGCCCCCTCCTCGTCCCACCCCGCCCGCTCCTTCACATTGAGGAACAGGTGGATCGGGCGGTCCAGCAGGCCCGCCAACTCCTTGCGGGCACGCGCGCCGATCTCGCGGATGCGGCTGCCGCCAGCGCCGATCAGGATCGCCTTGTGCCCGGCCCGGCCGACATAAACCGTCGCCTCCACCCGCACGGAGCCGTCCGGCTTCTCCTGCCAGTTCTCCGTCTCGACCGTCGTGCCGTACGGGATTTCCTCCTGGATTTGCAGGAACACCTGCTCCCGCACGATCTCCGCCGCCAGCAGCCGGTCCGGCAGGTCCGTCAGGTCGTCATCGGGATACAAATGCGGCCCCGCCGGCACCCCCGCCGCCAGCGCATTCAGCAGCCGGTCCAACCCGTCGCCATTGGCGGCGCTGACCATGAACGTCTCCTCCGCCGGCAACACCGCGCTGACTGCGGCCGTCAGCGGCAACAGGGTGTGCGGCGCGATCAGGTCGATCTTGTTCAGCACCAGCCAGGTGCGCCGCCCCCGCTCCGCCAACTGCCGGGCGATGCCCAGCACGGCCTCATTGGCGCCGGTCTTCGCATCCACCAGCAGCACCGTCAGGTCGGCATCCTCCGCCCCCGTCCAGGCAGCCTTCACCATCGCCCGGTCCAGCTTGCGCCGCGGGCGGAATATGCCGGGGGTATCGACCAGCAGGATTTGGCTCATCCCACGCATCAGGATGCCCAGCACGCGGAATCGCGTCGTCTGCGCCTTCGGGCTGACGATGGACAGCTTGGCACCAGTCAGCCGGTTCAGCAGCGTCGATTTCCCCGCGTTCGGCGCCCCCACGATGGCCACGAACCCGCAGCGCGGCCCGGCGTCGCCGGTGATCCCAGCGGGGGGCATCTCAGCAGGGGCATCCAGTTCGGTCATTTCGGCAACTTCTCCAGCAGGTCGGCCGCGGCCATGCGCTCCGCCAGCCGCTTGCTGCCGGCGGTTCCCGTCCCTGCATGGCCCTCGGCGGCGACGCTGATGACAAAGCTCGGCCCGTGCGAGGGTCCGGTGCGGGACACCACCCCATATATGGGCAGCGGCTTGCCCCGCGCCATCAGCCATTCCTGCAGCGCCGTCTTCGGGTCCTTCGGCGGCAGCACCTGCGCGTCCATCGCCGGCAGCCACGCCCGGCGCACGAAGCCGCGGGCCGGGTCCAGTCCGCCATCCAGGAACATCGCCCCGATCAGCGCCTCCGTCGCGTCCGCCAGCACGTTGGTCAGTTGCCCCACCCCGGCCCGCGCCTCGTTGGGGGCGATGGCCAGCGCCTCCGACAGCCCGGCCGCCGCGGCGATCTCCCCCAGCACCTTGCGCGACACCAACTGGGCATGCCGCGGCCCCAGCTCGCCCTCCTGCTCCAGCGGAAAACGCTCGATCAGCCACTCGGCGATCAGCAGCCCCAGCACCCGGTCGCCGATGAACTCCAGCCGCTCGTTCGAGCCGACGCCACGCCGGTCGCCGCGGCGCAACTGCTTGCCCCGCCGGTGCGCCGCCGAGCGATGCGTCAGCGCCTCCTGCAGCAGCTCCCGGTTACGGAAGCCATGGCCGAGGATCGCCTCCGCGACCGCCTCCGGCCCGCCCTCTATCAAGACCCGCGTTCGATTACGACCCGCCGCCGCTCACCACCCACCTGCACTCACGAGATACCGTGCAGCAGCCGGTTCCACCGGATCTCGAACGGCCACTCCCAGAACTCCCACCACGGCGCCCGGCCGTCGATGGAGAAGAAGATGAACTCCGCCCGCCCTACCAGGTTCTCGATCGGCACGAAGCCGACGCCGCCGTTCGGGTCGCGGCTGTCGCTGCTGTTGTCCCGGTTGTCGCCCATGGCGAACAAGCTGTTCTCGGGCACCTTGAACTCGATGGTGGTGTTCAGCCCGTTCTCGTCGGACATCTTGATGATGTCGTGCTTGCGGCCGTTCGGCAGCGTCTCAAGGTACAGCTTGGCCAGGATGCGCACCCCCGGCTCCTCGTCCACGTAGTCGCCCTCCGGGGTGCGCGGAACCAGCGTGCCGTTGATATACAACTGCCCGGCCTTCATCTGCACGCGGTCGCCGGGCAGGCCGATGATGCGCTTGATGTAGTCGGTCGTATTGTCGCGCGGCCACTTGAACACCGCCACGTCGCCCCGCTCCGGCATGTGCTCGAAGATACGGCCGCTGAACAGGTTGGGCGACAGCGGCAGCGAGTAGCGCGAATACCCATAGCTGTACTTCGACACGAACAGGTAATCGCCGATCAGCAACGTCGGGATCATCGACCCGGAGGGGATGTTGAACGGCTCGAACGCGACGGTGCGGATGCCGACGGCGATCAGCCCGGCATACACGATCGTTTTCACGTTATCGAGCAGGCCGCCCGAGTCCTTCTTAGCCATCGCGGAGCGGTTCACTGGTTTGGTCATGCCGGCACAAAGCCGACCGGCATCCCCGCTGTCAAGCAACCTTGGTCACGCCACCGTGAACCACGAACCCGAATGAACCAGGTCGAGCCAACGCACTCCCACCGTGCACGCTCCACAACCCGTCATTGCGACGCGGCAATCCAGGGGTCGGCAGATCGTAACCCCAGCCCGCGCCCCTGGCCTGCCGTGCCAAAGGCCGCCCGCAACCGGTCACCACGCGGCATCACGCCGGTTCCGCAGAAATCACCACCTGCGCAAACGCATACGGATACTCATCCGTAACCGTCAGCGCCACCACCGGCCGCATGCCCGGCGGCGTGATCGCCTGCAGCCTCGCCCCAGCCCCGCCCGTCAACGCCAGCGTCGGCTGACCACTGGGCAGGTTCACCACCCCCATGTCGGAGTGGAACACCCCATGGCTGAACCCGGTGCCGAGCGCCTTGGCGCACGCCTCCTTCGCCGCGAACCGCTTGGCATAGGTGCCGGCATGCAGGGACGGCGTGCGCCGCTGCGCCCGTGCCCGCTCGACGGGCGTGAACACCCGTTGCAGGAACCGGTCGCCATGGCGGGCCAGCACGGTCTCGATCCGCCGGATATCACACAGGTCGGACCCCAACCCGATGATCATCCGACCCTCATCCGACCCTCACTGGCAGCTCATCCCTTCGCCCGCTCCACCTGCGTCACCCCGCCCGCCCCGCGCAGCCCGGCGATCACGTTGGACAGGTGGCGCAGGTCGCGCACCTCCACGTCCAGCACCACCTCGAAGAAGTCCTGCTGCCGGTTGGTCACCTTCAGGTTGGTGACCGTCCCATCCTGCTTGGCAACCGCGTTGGTCAGGTTGGCGAGCGTGCTGGGCTGGTTCACCCCGATCGCGCTGATCCGCCCGGTGTGGGTGACGGGCTTGCCCCCCTGCTGCGGCGCCTCCCACCCCACGTCGATGAAGCGTTCCGGCGTGGCGGCAAAGCTTTCCAGGGTCTGGCAATCCTTGGTGTGGATGGTGACGCCCTTGCCGGTCGCCACGATCCCCACGATGCGGTCGCCGGGCACCGGGTGGCAGCAGCCGGCGTAATGCACCGTCATGCCCGACACCAGCCCGGTGATCGGCATCCCCCCGTCGCGATCCGCCAGCCGTCCACTACGGGGCGGCAGGCTCGGCACCATCCGCGGCGCCCGCGGCGCCTGCCGCAACTCGGGATAGGCCGCGTAAACCACATCCTTCGGCCCGGTGTTGCCGTTCCCCACCGCGACATAGAGGTCGTCGAGCGACGCCGCCTTCAACGCCTTGAGCGCCGGTTCCAAGGCCCGCTCCGAGCCGTCCACGCCCTCCTGCCGGAACGCCTTGGCCAGCGCAGCACGCCCGCCGTCGAGGTAGTTCTGCCGCTGCTGCTGCGCCACCCAGCGCCGGATGCGCGCCCGCGCCTTGCCGGTGACGACAAACCGCTCCCAGGCCGGCGACGGCGTGCCATCGCGGGCCGTCAGGATCTCCACCTGGTCGCCATTCTGCAACTCGTGCCGCAGCGGCAGCAGCCGGCCATTCACCTTGGCGCCGACGCAGCGGTCGCCGACCTGGCTGTGCACGGCATAGGCAAAGTCGATGCTGGTGGCGCCGCGCGGCAGCTCGATCAACTGCCCCTTCGGCGTGAAGCAGAAAACCTGGTCCTGGTACAGCTCCATCTTGGTGTTTTCGAGGAAGTCGTCCGCCGCCTGCGAATTCTCCAGGATTTCCAGCAGGTCCTGCACCCAGCGGAACCGCTGCAACTCGCTGGAAGACGCGTCGGCCTGCTTATACAGCCAGTGCGCCGCCACCCCGTTCTCGGCGATGTCGTGCATGTCGGCGGTGCGGATTTGCACCTCGATCTTCTGGTTGCGCGGCTCCCGCAGCGTCACCCCGGTATGCAGGCTGCGATAGCCGTTCGACTTCGGCGTGCTGATGTAGTCCTTGAACCGCCCGGCAATCACCGGATACGCCGCATGGACCGCCCCCAGCGCCATATAGCAGGCATCGCGCGACGGCATGACCACGCGGAACGCCATGATGTCGGACAACTGCTCGAACGCCACGTTGCGCCGCTGCATCTTCTCCCAGATCGAGTACGGCGACTTCTCCCGCCCCGTGATCTCGACCGGCGGCGCCGCACCGTCGCGGCACACGCGCAGCAGCTCCTGCCGCACCTCCTCGATCACGTCGGCACCCTGGCCGCGCAGGAAGTTCAGCCGGGCTTGGATGGTATCAAACGCCTCCGGCTCCAACTGCGCGAAGGACAAGGTCTGCAACTCAGTCTTCAGCGCATCCATGCCGATGCGCTCAGCCAGCGGCGCATAGATCTCCATGGTCTCGCGGGCAATGCGCTGCCGCCGCTCCGGTTTCTGCACGTAATGCAGGGTCCGCATGTTGTGCAGCCGGTCGGCCAGCTTCACCAGCAGGACGCGGATATCCTTGCTCATCGCCAGCACCAGCTTGCGGAAGTTCTCCGCCTGCTTGGTGCGGTCCGAC
>CAXTAT010000027.1:9793-82288 GCA_964242415.1 uncultured Acetobacteraceae bacterium | reverse complement strand
ACGGAGGTGTAGTGTCCAGCCCACAGCACCGGCAGGCTCGGAAACTACTCATGCACCCCAGGGCATGCCGCCCGCTGTCGATCAAGTCGCGGGTTATGTTGTCCAGCCAAAGGCTTTGACCCCGGCACTTGAGCGCTTCAGGCGCGTTCGAGGGCATGTCTTGGCTCCTTTTGAATCTGCACAGCGAAACCAACGGCATAATGAGTTTAAGTTGGTGGTCCGCGGACCTGCTTGGGAAGCGTCCCACTCCGGGACTCTCAGGCTGCAAGCCCCCAGGGTGCAGTTTTACCGGCTCGCTCCGTGGCAATGGGTCACTCGGCGGCCTTCGGGGCTGACACCGGCGCCGTTGCTGCCACGGCCTTGGCGTCTGGAGGCTCCCCGACAGGAGCCGGCGCTTCTGCCTCGGCGATGGCCTGCGCTACGAAACGCCCGGCGCTGGCCGGGTCCTTGAGGACGGCAGCCAGGAGGACATCGCCCAGCTTCGTGTCAACCAGCGCCGTGACGTTGGCGTTGGCCGCAGCAGGCTGAGCTGGCTCTGGCCGGGCCTCTCCTTCGGATTGTGGAGGGACAGGAGCAGCCTCGATGGCCTTTGGCACTGCCCCAACCTCGTGCCTCGGCTCGACCGCGACGGCCGGCTCGGCCTCAGCCTTGGCATGATCGAGAAGCCGGTAGGCGAGCAGCTTCACGCGATCATTCACCAGGAACCAGGCGAGCGCGTAGCCCCACACGAGCAGCGCCCAGTACCAAGCGAGCGGGGTCACCAGCCCGAAGCCGAAGATGGCAACGCACGTCGCAACCGCCTGCGTGCCCAGCACCGCCGCCCACAAGATCGTCGCCGGGCGGATGGACCAGAACGGCCCACGGGTGCGCGTCAGGAAGATCGTCAGGTGCCCGGCCACCGACAGCTTCAGGTACATCAAGGTCTGGATGTGCGGACGGTCGAGGTGGAACACGCGCTCGCCGAGGTAGAACAGCCCGAAGGCGGCGATCACGCCCAGCACGCCCAGCACCGTCGAGATGCCGAGGACCAGGCGCATGTTCCAGGCTTCCGGAGCATCCCTGTAGTGGACGTTGTCGTAGGCGATCGACAGGATGGCGCCGTCGTTGAGCAGCGCCAGCATGACGATCATCACCGCGGTGAGCGGGTAGAAGTTGAACACGAGGATGGCCAGCGTCATGAAGAACAGCACGCGCAGCGTCTCGGCGATGCGGTAGATCGCGTAGCTGTTCATCCGCTGGAAGATGCGGCGGCTCTCCTTGACCGCATCGATGATCACCGACAACCCGGCCGTCATCAGCACGATCGACGCCGCGGCCCTCGCGGCATCCGTGGCGCCCGAGACGGCGATGCCGCAATCGGCCTTCTTCAGCGCCGGGGCGTCGTTCACCCCATCGCCGGTCATGCCGACGATGTGGCCGTGCGTCTGCAGGACATCGACGATGTGGAACTTGTGCTCCGGGAACACCTGGGCGAACCCGTCGGCCCGCTCGATGGATGCCGCCACCTCCGGCGCCTCGTTCTTCTTGGCGTCGCCGAGGCTGGCGCCGTCGAGGATGTTGGACCCCATGTCCAACGTCTTGGCGGTCTCCTGGGCGATGGCCAGCGCGTCGCCGGTGACCATCTTGATCCTGATGCCCATCCTGCGCGCGGTGGCGACGGTGGCTTTCGCATCCTCGCGCGGCGGATCGAACAGCGGCAGCACGCCGAGCAACTGCCACCCGCCGCCGCCATCGGCCCGGGCCACGCCCAGCGCCCGGAAGCCGCGGGCGGCGAAGTCATTGACGGCCTTTGTCATGGCAGCCTGCACGGCGCCGGGGTCGGCCACCAGCGCCAGGATCACCTGCGGCGCTCCCTTGGTGACCTTGAAAACGGAGCCATCCCCGGCCTTCACCGTCGCCTCGGTGCGCTTGTGGACGGGGTCGAACGGCTGGAAATGCTGCACGGCGTAGCCCTGCAACGCCCTGTCGTCCTTCAATCCCGCCAGCACGGCGAGATCGATCGTGTCGTCGTTGTCCGCGCGCGAGGCCAGGGCGCCGGCGAGGATCACCTGGGCGGCGGACACGTCGCCCACGGTGAACGGCGTGCCGAGCGTCAGCTTGTTCTGGGTCAGGGTGCCGGTCTTGTCGGCGCACAGGATGTCCACGCCCGCCAGCTCCTCGATGGCGACGAGCTTGCTGACGATCGCCTGCTTCTTGGCGAGCAGGCGTGCGCCCACCGCCATGGTGACGGACAGCACCGTGGGCATCGCCACGGGGATGGCGGCCACCATCAGCACCAGGGCGAACTGCAGCGTGGTCAGGATCGGGTCGCCGCGATACAGGCCGACGCCGATAATGACGGCCACCAACGCCACCGCGAGCACGATCAGGTAGTTGCCGATCCGGAGCACGGCCTTCTGGAAATGGCTGGTGGTATGCGCGGTTTCGACGAGTTCGGCCGTCTTGCCGAAGTAGGTGTCCCCTCCTGTGGCATACACCAGCGCGTCGATCTCGCCGCGCCGGATGATGGAGCCGGAGAACACGGCATCGCCGGACCGCTTTGCGGCGGGCAGCGACTCGCCGGTCAGCGCGGACTGATCGACGGTGATCTCGTCGCCGTCCAGCAAGCGCGCGTCCGCCGGCACGATGCCGCCCAGGCGCAGATGGACGATATCGCCGGGCACCAGGTCCTTGGCGGGCGGGGTGACCCATTTGCCGTCGCGCTTCACCCGGGCCTTGATCGCCAGCTTGGCCTTGAGCGCCTCGATGGCGTTGCCGGCCTGGCGTTCCTCCCAGAAGCCGATCACCGCGTTGGCGACCAGCAGCACGAGGATGATGAAAAAGTCCGGCCAGTGCCGCACGACGCCCGACAGGACGACGGCGACCTCGATCATCCAGGGGATCGGACCCCAGAAGTAGGAGAGGAACTTCAGGAGCGAATTGGTTTTTTTCTCCTTGAGTTCGTTCGGCCCGTACTGCGCCAGACGCTTCGTGGCTTCGGCCTGGCTGAGGCCGTCCGGGGAGGAGCCTAGCTGCTTTTCCACTTCCGGGAGCGGCAGGAATTTCAGGTCGTTCCTCGGGTCAGGCTGCGGGCCGTGCTTCGCGTCCGAAGGCTTGGATGGCCCGGCTTTGGCCTTTGCCGCGGTGATTGTCATGGACGGCCTTTCAACAGTTCTGTCACGCAAGCGTTTCGGGGTGCGCTGATCCAGCCGTGCTGCACGAAAACATCCCCGAGAACACCGGTGCGTTACGCAGCCTTTGCCCGCCGAGCCATCGACGCCACCCGCCCGCTAAACTTTGACAGGGGCGACGCTATCCGGGATGGCGTCCCTGGAAGGAGGGTCGGAATCTACTCATCCTCCGGCTGACGGGCAGGCCCACGGCCAATCAAGAACCGGATGCCGCGCGAGCAGCCTGGCGGGAACGCAGATGAGCACATCGGCTGGGGGCGGCATGGCATGCACGGCGGCTGCGATGGCGTCGATCTCGCCGAGCTGCGGTCCCATGCCGTGCATCTTCCAGTTTCTGGCGATCAGAGAACGCATGGTATGCTCATCCTCCACCAACACCGCTCAAGGCCTGGCTCTGCCGGTCGCGGCGGCAGGATCGGGAACTACCCATCTGCGAACGCATCTGGCCGACGATGCGGGCCGGGCTGCGCGCGGCGGCCGGCCTTGGTTGCCAGCGCGGCCGGCAAGCTGACGCCGGAACGGCTGCGGCGCGAAGCCATGCCGGCACCTTGCTGCCCTTGCATCCCCGTGAACACGGCATCGCGCTCCGCTGGACTGCGGCCCGGCGGCACTGGCGCTGGATGACCGGCGCGCTGGTCGCCTCGCGCAGGCAGGCGTCGGCCAGACCTGCCCTTAGCCCTGGTCGATCACATGGCTGACCTGGGTGGCGAACCGGTCCACCCGTGACCGCTTCTCCGCGTCGCTCAGCCCGGACAGCCGGGCCACCACAGGACAGTAAGCCGTCACGAGGTAGTTCATGAGCTCGGCGTTCCGCACGCCAGGGTGACGCTCCCGCAGGTCGGCGACGATCCCCGGCACGCGGTTGCCTGCGTCGCCGCTGGCTAGGAGGTCTGCCGTCCTCTGGATTTGGGCCGACGTCTCCATCAGCACGCCTGGGCCGTGCACATCCTGAGGCATCGGACACTGCCACGATTGGGCTGCAGCCGGGAGCGCGAATGCAGCACTCAGGCTGAGTGCCAGCAATGCCTTGTGCGACATGGCAGTATTTCCCTTGCAGGCTGTTGACGACTGGATTGTTGGGCAAAGCTGGAAAGGAGTGGTCCCGTTGGTGCCAGACGCGACGGGTTCACGTGTTGTCGGCATCGGCGGTCCGTCTGGATGTTGACGCATAGCGCGTTTGCCACCGACCCGCGCAGCTTCGGAAACTACTTAGCGGGGGCTGCATAATGGGACCAAGCTGATGCGGCGCAGCACTTGGATTGGGCGCGTCCAGAACAATCCCGTTCATGTCCCCGCGCCTCGGGCCTGCAAGGACGGTGCCCGTCCGCGCCACCCCTGCAGCATTTTGAGTAGTTTCCGATCCTCTCGCGCCCCTCCGCTTGAGGCTACCTTGCTTCTCATCAACCAACTGGCTGAAAGCCGTTCGCAATGGCTCACGCAGCCAAATAGGAGTCAGAAGCATGATTCGTGCGGCATCGACGGCCAGCTTGGCAGTTTGTTCCCTTCTCGCATCAGCGCCGCTGCTTGCGGCTCAGCCATCGGCAACGCCGTCGCCGGGCAGCACTCCGGCTGCCGACACGCAGGCCGCATCCTCCGGACCGGCGGAGAAATGCCTGGGCGACGTGCGCGCCTTCAGCAAGCAGATGGCGAAGGACGGCTACTGGTTTGGCATGTCCAACTACGGCTATGGCTACGGCTACGGCTACCCAGTCGGTGGCTACGGGTATGGAATGTTGGGCGCCGCGCCGATGGGGGCCTCCGCCGGCTACGGCTCGGCCCGGCCGGGCTACGAGCTGCGCACCCTGGCCGCGTCCGCCACCATCCTCGGCCAAATGGGCCAGGAGCAGGCATGCCAGGCCGTGCTCGCCACGGCGGGCACCGTTTATAAGCACAGCGCGGCCGACCTGCGCAGCCGGGGCGCCTCAGGCTACGACCAGCCCGGCTGGCAGCGGCGGCAGATCGCCGCAGCCCTGCCCGTTACGGGCAAGGACAACTCATTCCGGTCGGACCAGTTGATCGACAACGACGTGGTCAGCCTGGCCAACGAGACGCTCGGCAGCGTGCATGACCTGGTGACGGACCCGCAGACGGGGAAGGTCGCCTACGTGATCATCGCCCGCGGCGGGCTGTTCGGGATCGACGCGTCCTACGTCCCGGTGCCCTGGGCCGACTTCCGGATGACGCCGGACTCAAGCCTGCTCGTGCTCGACAGCACGAAGGCCCTCATGACCGCGGCGCCCCAGGTCAGCGACGAGCAGTTCAACAAGGCCGGGCAATTCGATCCGGAGAGCAAGAAGGTGGACGCCTACTGGGCGCCCCGGGTCAAGGCCGCCTCGGCGGCGAACTGACGCGCTGGCAGCCCCGGCCTCCGTATTCCGACGAAACCAGCCGGTGTTCCCGGTCAGAACCAGCCGCCGCGTGGCCGTGACGGAGATAACCTGCGCACGTTGCTGCATACGGTGAAGGCGGTGGGCGTGATGCACGGGACAGTTGCCTGAAACCTGAGCTTCATCTGCCATGGGGCTGCCGGACGCACTGGCGGCCTCTCGACAGGCGCATCAAGCAGCCGGCAGAGGCCTATTCCAGCCTATCAGGGATGTTGCCGGTGCCGTAGGAGCCGCCTCGCCGCCCATCCCACCCCGGCGATGAGGCCGAGTGCGCCAAGGGCTGCGAACATGCTCCCGCCAGTCAGCCGCAACACAAGCAGGAACGCCACGACGGCAGCGATGATGGCGTACTTGTTTTCGATCAGCATGGTGCGAAACGTCCTGTTGCCACGCAGTCGGGAGGGCAGCAACGACCAGCAACCCTCCATTGTGTTGACGTGCATGTCGCAAAACCCGTCGCATCACTCATCGGGACCTTATCCTGGACGCAGCAGCCCTGCAGGCCGGCGATGGACCATGCCGCCGTGGCATGACCAGACCGCCTGCCGGTGCGCTGCATGTCTATGCCACAGCGGCCACGCTGAACGTGGCAGGGGTCGTGGACATCCGGATATCATCCCAGCCGGCGGAGGCGCTGCGCCCCGTGGCCGGCGAACTGACGTTCGCGGTGTTCGCGGCGGGGATCATCGGCACCGGACTGCTGCCGGTGCTGGCCGGGTCGGGCGCCTATGCCGTGTCCGAGGCGTTCCGCTGGCGGGCAGGGCTGGACCGGCGGCCGCTGCAGGCGAAGCCGTCCCGCCGCGCCTGCACGGCGGCACTGGGCGGCCCGCATGTCTCTGCTTCCATTGAAATCAGGTGCCGTATCTCCGCAGCAGTGCCGGCACGGGTTCAACGTCATGAAGGCTGGCAAGCGCGGGTCATCGGCTTTCATGCTGCAAGAACGGATCGGGTTGGGCGTCGTGCAACGGCGTGTCGGCCACACCCCACTCGCGCTCCACGACATGCGTGTGCACCGACCGGCCTCCGCAGCGCCGCAACACCTCCCCGGCGCGTTCTTCGGCCGGCCCATCCGGGGTGCTGACCCAAAGGACCAGGCCACCGCCGGCGAGCTGCGATTGAACGCTGGCGGCATGGCGGCGGGCAACGGCACGGAATAGCAGCAGGCCCATGCCTGCCCCAACGGCGCCGCCCAGGATCGTCGCTCCGACCGCTGTGAGAAGGGCGCCACCCGTCGCCGCAATCGCCCACGCCCCGGCGAAGCTCCCGACCTGCAACGGCACGGCGATGGCCACGACCTCACCCTCGGTTCGCGCGGCGTGGGAGACGAAGTTCGCCCGCCATAGCGCGGGATCATCCCCAATCCCATGGGCGGAGCTGTAGAGTGCGTCCATCCGGCTTGACCGTTCAACGTCTATTCCGAGAACGGAGATCGCCGCACGATTCACGCCCGCCAGTCCGAGTTGCTCCACGGCACGGTCGAGTTCGTCCGGTGTGGAGAACACCCCCACCACCTCGCGCGCCAGATACTGCATCGTGCCGCTTTCAGCTTTGACGTCGCTCATCAGTGGAGACCTTTCCTGGGACCATCGGGTTGACGCACGGCATTGCGGCAGCCGGGCGTCGCATGGCCGCCCCGTTCCCATGCCGCCCGGGCATCGGGCGGAATGGCCGGACGGCTCGCTGCCGCCGTCCTCATTGCGCCTTGCTCAAGGACAACCCTGCCATGCCATCGGCATGGATAACCCCGTTTGTCGCTGGAGCCTTGCCGGCCTTGTCGATGATCTCAAGGAAGGGCTTGATGATGTCGATCGGCATCGGGAAGACGACGGTGGAGTTCTGTTCCGCGCCGATCTCGGTCAGGGTCTGCAAGTACCTCAACTGCATGGCAGCCGGGACGCTGCCAAGGATTTTGGCGGCGTTGACGAGCGTCTGCGAGGCCTGGAACTCGGCTTCGGCATGGATGATCTTGGCCCGCCTGTCGCGTTCCGCCTCGGCCTGCTTGGCGATGGCGCGCACCATGTTGTCGGTCAGCTCGACGGTCCTGATCTCGACGTTGCTGACCTTGATGCCCCAGGTCTCCGTCTGGGTGTCCAGGATCGCCTGCACGTCCGCGCTGAGCTTCTTGCGTTCCGAGAGCATCTCATCCAGTTCGTGCTGGCCCAGCACGGCCCGCAGGGTCGTTTGGGCCAGCATGTTCGTGGCGGGCAGGTAGTCCTGCACCTGGATGATGGCCCGCTCGGGGTTGATGACGTTAAAGTAGAGGACGGCATCGACCTTCATGGACACGTTGTCGCGCGAGATGACGTCCTGGGTTGGGATTTCGATCACCTTTATCCGCAGGTCCACCCGGACCATTTCCTGGATGAAGGGTATCATCAGCACCAGCCCGGGGCCTTTGACCCTTTGAAAGCGTCCGAGCTTGAATACGACGGCACGCTCGTATTCCCGGAGTATCTTGACGCTGGCGCTGATCAGGATGAAGGCGAAGACCAGCACTACAGGTATTACAAACGCCGCGCCTGGGATGGCGCTCAGAAATTCGTGGAACATCGGTTTGGTCCTATCGTATGGAAACGTGGAGGTAGCGGCACATCGAGATCATGCCGTCCAGGAGGTCTATTGAAGGCCCAAGGCGACACTCGGAAAGGCGGCATCAGCCTTTTCCCGGGACTCGCTGGGCCTGCCGCTCGGCCGAAGGCTCCGCCGCATTGAGAGAGGCGTCGGCCTCCCCACCACCGGCTGATTGCGGGCTGGCGCCGGGCACTTTCGCCACAGCCGCCTGCCGGGTCGGCGTGGTGGTTGGGGTCTCTGGCTTGGGCATGAAGACCACGCTCAGCGCCATTCCGGTCACCAGGACGCAGTACATGATTGTGACGGCCATGCGCCTCGACGCTGCCGAGTGTTCGGTGGATTCGGCCCCATCCTGCCACATGGCTTGTGCCGGCGCGGGCAGGAGCAGGGCCAGCCGCGCCGCGTTGGCACGGGTTTCGGCGAGAGCGGACGGCGCGAGCGGCATCTGGGCGATGCTTCGGGTCAGGCCGTCGATCGCGGCGGCCTTCGGAAGCCTCGCCCAGCTCGCAGCCTGATCCCAGGGGTTCCCGCCCAGCCGCGCGATCATCGAAAGGATCGTCAGCGCCGAGCCGTTCAGCTCGGTGCCGACATCAGCATACAGGAACGCATCAAGACCCAAATTTTTCAGGGCGAATGCGTCGGGGGTTTTTGCTTGCATCGTGCATCTCCTGCCGGCCAGGACCTTTGCCCCAGCCCGCCAGCGCCAAGAAACGCGCCGTCCCGTTACCAACCGTAGCCCGGCCAGTCGTAATGGCTGTGCAGCCGCTTCTCGAAGTCGCCGTCTATGATGTTGGCGGGGTTCCAGGACGGGCTGGACTTGACCTTGTCCCGGGCAACGTCGAGTTGGATGTGGCGGTCCGACCAGTCCACTTCCTTGACCGCATAGGGCGACAGCAGGACATGCTGGCCGACCCACCAGTTGGAGGTATCGACGATGAGGTAGCGGATGCCCCAGCTTTCGCTGTCAACAAGGAAGTTCTCGACGTGTCCGATGCTCCCGTCGATGGCATGGACGTGGTAGCCCGTGACCTCGGCGATGCTGCGCAGGTGGGGGTCGCCCTCATCGTGATCGACCTTGCCCCGCTCGGCTTCACGCACAGCGCTTGCGCCAAAATAGGCCCGCGCCGACAGCGGCGAGGCAATCGCGCCCATTCCGCCGCCATACAGGCCGGCACCGTATAGGCCGGCACCGTACATCCCTCCGCCCCAGAGCGGGTCCCAACCATAGTAGCCATACAGGTCGTTCTGCATTTGCTGTGAGACCGGCCGGTCCTTGGCGATGTCCGGGCTGTCCTTGACCTGCGTCTTCGTCAGCGCGACGGTGAGTTCCCGCGACCCGTAATCTGCGTATCCGACCGCCGACGGGTGGACCAGAACCTTGCGTCCAGTCAGCCACCTGCCGGTGTCGACCACCAGCCAGCGCACCTTCCAGGTGCTGTCATCGAACAGGAAGTCGCTGACGGTTCCAAGGCTGCCATCCTTGGCCTGGATGCCGAACCCCTTGAGCGACGATACGATGTTCAGCATGGTGGGTTTCCTTCGCTTGCGGCCATGATCTTTGATCCCAGCGGTGGTACACCGCGTGGCATCGGTCTAGCCCTCGATGTGGCTGGCCGGGGCCGGGGATCACAGCCTCGGAAACTACTCACGCGTGGCCGGCTTCGCGGGACGCTCCAAAGGGCACCGTCAACTTGTTGGATCGAGGTCGCAATGGCGCGTGGCCGTGTGCACGGACCAGGGAGTGGGCGCAGTTGCCCCAGCCCCGGTCGTGGGTCAGGCGATGCGGACAGGGATCGGGCTTTCCAGCGCCAGCATGCGGTTGAGGGCATGGACGGCGGGCGGTGCAGGCGGCCGGGGGGGCGGGGCTGAGCCGTCTGCACGCCGAGATCGGCCAGTTGGTGGTGGAGCGGGATTTGGCGAAGGCCTCCGGTCGATGAGCGTGGAGCGGAGGCGCGGGATGATCGAGGCGTCGCCTCCGCGCCTCTCGGTCGTGCGGCACTGCGCGCTACTCGGGATCAGCCGCTTGGGCCACCACGACCGGCCAACAGGCGAGAGCGCGGCGACCCTGGCGCTGATGCGCCGGATGGGCCTGGCTGCGATCTACTAGAAGCCGAACACCAGCGCGCCGCATCCGGAGCACCGGGTCTATCCCTACCTGCTGCGGACCCTGGCCATCGTGCGGCCCAACCAGGCCAGGGGCTCGGACCTCACCTACATTCCTATGCGGCGGGGCTTTCTGTACCTGGTGGCGGTCATGGACTGGCACAGCCGCCGGGTGCTGTCCTGGCGGCTGTGCAACACCATGGATGTGGCATTCTGCACCGACGCGCTGGAGAAGGCGCTCGCCCGGCATGACACGCCCGACGTCTTCAACACCGACCCAGCGAAATCGCGAAGCGATTTGCGTGGGGCAGCCAGTTCACCAGCCTGGCGTTCACCCAGGTGCTGACCGATGCCGGCATCCAGATCAGCATGGACGGCCGCGGGCGCTGGATGGACAACGTGTTCATCGAGCGGCTGTGGCGGTCGCTGAAAGCTGTGGCGGTCGCTGAAATACGAGTGCGTCTACCTTCATGTGTTCGAGACTGGTCCCGCCCTGCATGGCGGCCTGGTTCGGTGGATCAGTCCCTACAACACGCACCGGCCTCATGCAGTGCTGGCTGGGCGGACGCCGAATGAGGCATATCGCGGAGCATTGCCGACGCTGTTGCCCGGGCATGCCCGGGCAACAGCGTCGGACCTGAAGGCGGCATAACCAGAACCAGGGACCAGCTTAGCTCCGCCGCCAACCTGTCCGAACAAGTGGGGCCACCTCACTTCCTGCGCCGCCGCCGCCACCTCCCAGCCGTTTAATATCGAGCCGCCCGCAGCCAGGCCTTGCAGGTTTGGGCCGAGGTCACCGGCCTCGCCGCTGCGGCATATCCAAGGGCACGCCATCCTTACCGCGCGCCATCGCGACCTCAATCCAACAAGTTGACGGCACCCAAAGCTCATACAGCTCAAAACTGCGCCTGTACGCCGCACAAACGGTTATTTATTCAACAAGGCGTGTCTGGTAAACCCTGAACTTGCAACATGCATCTGTCACATTGCAAGACGTTTACTTCATAAAGTTGGGGGCTCCCTCGGAAGCCGCCTCTTTTGCTTCAACGTGCCTGCCAGACGGCGACGTCCCATGCCAAAAGCGTCATCCACAGCGACAGGATAGGGCTTGACCCGAATCGCTATTCAAACAGCGAGCGACTTCAGAAAGGATGTTGTCTTGACCGAGTGCCTGGTTGATGTTCTCGACAATAAGAACGTCCTGCACACCTCTCCCGCGACAATCAGGGGAAACAGGATGTATCGGAGGACATCGCCTTCCAGGATAAGGCTATCCAGGCATCAACTTATCAGCGGCTTGTGCCCGATGCGGAACTCAAAGACCTGACCACCAGGATGCACGTCAGCCGCGGTGGCGCCTGGAACCCATACGGAAGTCGCCACGACCGCTCCTGCCAAACAGCGCAAGCCCTGCATTATGCCGTGCGGGAGCAAGCCTACCTGCTTTGGCAACAGGACGGCTGCTCTGACAAACGGGCCGACGAGCACTGGTCGCGTCCTTGCCAGCAGCACATCCGCGAGCGGGCCTATCTCCCTTGGCAGCAAGAAGGATGTCAGAACGGGCGTGCCGACGGACACTGGCACCAGACACGCCAGTTCGAGGCGTAGCAGGCGATTGAGCGATCCGATGCCGTGGGGCCAGTGGCGGCATCCTACTGCCGGAACCCACCAGCATGGCCATGCCCGAAATGGACTCGCACATCATGCGTCGCCGCGCGAGGTGGGGTGTCTCAGCTCTTCTCAAATGGCAGGAATTGGACGGCACGTTCATGTGGCGCTCTCTCCTACCGAAGCCCTGACAAACGTGCCCTGCTTGAACTGCGTATGCCTCCAGGCCAGCCCTGCATCTGAACCTTCTGTTTTGGCTGCAACCCTCTCACGAAATCTCTTTCGCCGGGATCGCTCCACGGCCTGCAGCAGCCTGCTCATGATCTGTCGCCCAAATGCTTCGCCCCGCTCGTTCCGAAACTAAGTGCCATGTCAACCTCCAGCAGGTGAAGAACCATGCTTCGGGTCGTCCCGTCCGCCGACACGAACAGCTCGCCAAGCATCCCGAACCAAGGTCAGCCCCGCCATCTGGCCAACCCGGATGCGGTCATCCTGTATCTGACCAGCCGGGCTGATGCCGCACGCCAGTCAGGACGCGTGGAACGGGCAGGAAAGCTTGAGCTGCCGATCTGGGAAGCCTTTGGCAACAAGCTGGCCTCGGCCGCCGGCGGGTCGTCCGCGCTGACCTAGCGCCCTTCGACAATCGTGCGGGTCCGAAGCTGCAGGGCATCCTCGGCCGCCCTTTCTGAAAGCACACCGAGATGAACACCTGCATCTGCCCAACGACATGCGTCGCAGCCGAATGACTGGCGCGAGCAGTGCGAACCCCTTGCTTGACGCGCCACCCAGCACGGCGCACGGCCTCGCGAGGCTCCGTCACGGGACAGGCTTCCCGTTGGCCGCAGCCGCGGGCCTTGCTGTCCTGCTGACCAGCCCGGCTGCGGCGTCGGCCAGCCAGACGCCATCCAGCAAGCATGGCCGCGCCGTGCGTGCCGGCCACAGACAGGCGCATGCTCCGCACTCGATGCACGTGTCCTACTCGGGCAGCGCCAGACGCACCTACACCCGGCACAGCCGGCCGCACCCCGGCACAGCGCCAGCCGTGGCCTCCTATGGCAAGCCGGCGCATTTGGTGAACACCGTGTGGGACAACCCGGTCCTGCCCCCCTCTGTTCTCGGGGCCATCCTCGATGCCGCGGGGCACTCTGGCATCGCCCCCGACCTGATGCTGGCACTCGCGTGGCGGGAGAGCAGGTTCACCCCGGAGGCCTGCAGCACCCTCACCTCGGCTGCCGGGCTGCTGCAGTTCACATCCGGAACTTGGCTCCGAGCCGTCCACGAGTTCGGGTCCCAGCATGGTCTGGCCGAGTATGTCGCAGCGATCCACATCGACCCCTCCGGCGAGTACACCGTCCAGGGGCAGTTCAGCCAGGAGGCCGTCCTCGCGCTTCGGAGCGATCCGATCCTGTCGGCGAGCATGGCGGGCGAGGTGCTGAAGCAGAGTCGCACGATTATGCAGGCGTCGATGGGGCGGAGCATGAGGTCTGCGGACTTCTACCTGACCTATGTGCTGGGACCGGCCAGCACAGCCCGGTTCCTGACCGCATCGAGGCAAAGCCCTTCGGCGCCGGTCCGCAGCGTCGCCAGCCGAACGGTGCTGCGCAATGCCGGGCTGCTTGCCGGCGATGGCCATTCCCTTTCGGTCAGGAGCACATACGACGCGATCCGGTCGATGCTTGACGACCACCGCGCCCGTTTCGTGCCGGTGATCGCGACGGCGGTCAGGAAACCGCCATCTGACAAGCAGCGCCATCCAGACGAGCGTGTTGCCACCACTGTCGCGCGTATGGATCAGGCTTACGCGGCATCACCGCCGTCCGACCCGTAGCATGGCCTGGAGGCTTGCTTCCAGTTTCATTGCAAAAAGGCTGTTCATGATGCACATGATGATCTTCTTGCTGGCATCCATTCCGTTTGCGCTATCCCTTGCGATATTCGCGTTGGTAATCGCGCGCAGGGGGAACTGGCGGCGCTTTGACGCTGCAGCTCACTCTCAAGCGAAACCGGCCGGATTTGTGGGGGCAACCGGTCTTCCAAGTATGAAAAGTATGGCATCTGCAGGCATATCGTCGGTAAGCAATACCGCAATCGAGCCAACATCATTTTCATTGATGTAGAATGGAGGGGTCGTGATGCAAACCATGCTCTTGCTTCCGGCTGCATTGCCTTCGCTTGGTTGCCTTACGTCGGCCTCTGCCCAGCCAGGCGCGGAGGGAATGCTGCTGCCGCTCGACGCTCTGGAGAACATATACTCGATGGACGGCATGCGTTCTGCAGATCACGACAAGGCCAGCTCCGTCAGGGCACGCAAGCGCCACTACAGCAGCCCGGTCGTGGCGGCGTTCACCGATCCGTCCCCGGAGTTATGTGGAGTGGGGTAGCCAAGGACCGGATTGTCATTCACCTCTCCCGTTGTGGGCGATGCTTTGGCGTCCGACCGCGAGGCTCCCCCTCCCCGAACCGGACGTGCCAGTTGTCCCGGCATCCGGCTCTCCGCTCGTGTAACTCACCTTGTTTCGCCCTGTCTTGGTGTGCACCAGGCGGTGGCAGTGGATGCAAAGGTATCGCGTCTTGCGGTTGCGGGCGCTAGCCAGCCACTCCACAAAGGAGGACCGTCCTGCATCTGCCAAGGCCCTCACGTGATGCACTTAGATCGGGGTGCTGGGCGGGGACGTGCAAAAGGCGTTCTCGCACTCCCCGGCCAGCAGCCGATCCGTCACATCCGTTCTGCTTCTTGCCAGGGTCGCCCCGAGGGGCGCCCTGTCCACGTCCGCTCGCGGCGAGGCGACCCCGACATGCGCGATGTCCTTGGGCCGCCACACCGTCACCTCCAGCTTCCTGCCACCCTTGCCCGGGTGCCACACGACATGCCGTCCATCCGGCCGCCGCAGTTTCCGCAAGATCACGCCGACTCTGGTCCTATGCTTCGCCGCCAGGGTTCTCATCAGGCTCTGCGACGCCACCCACGCGAGCCGGGTCAGTCGGGTTCTCACCCGGGTGTCCAGTCGGTAGTAGGTCGCAAATCCCCTGAGTTCCGCGTTGTAGATGCTCGTGATCTCATAGTCCGAGCTATGGATCAGGCCGCTACGGTGCGTCCCTTTGCAGGTGTAATAGTCACCATACCCGTGCTTGTTGCAGAAGCTCTGCAGCTTCCGCGGCGGGATGCGCAGGATGACCTGGCCCGCCGGGCACCGCCTCGTTGAGACGAAGCCGCCGCGCCGGGTCTTGGTGACCCGCATCCCGTCCTTGGTTCGTATGTCGTAGCCAAGGAACCTCGCCCCGTCCGTGGCCTTGACGATGCCCGTCTTGTCCTCCGACACGTCCAGGTGGAGCGTGTCCTTCAGAAAAGTGCGCACCTTCTCCAGCACGGCCGCCGCTTCAGCCTTGGACCCGATCACGCCGATGAGGAAATCATCCGCGTATCTCAGGTAGATCAGGCGACGGTAGCCCGGGTCCATGGGGTCCACGCTCGGCATGGTCCGCATGGTTCGTGAGAGTTCCTTGATCTCCGCGATGTGCCTGTGCCGGTCCGGGTGGTCCGTTCCCGCCCCTTTTGCCTCCAACCTCTTGACCTTCTGCCGCAGCACCTCGACGCGACGTGTGGCCCGTCTGTAGGGCGGGTTCCACCGGCGCGCCTTGCCTTGGTTGAAGGTCCCGATTTCCGCCGCCATGAACTCGTCGAGTTCGTGGAGGTAGATGTTGGCCAGAATGGGCGAGACGATCCCTCCTTGCGGCGTGCCACTGTAGCTGGGACGGTATTGTCGCCGTCCCCTCCGGCCTTGCGGCCGGCGGTCTTCGGCCAGGCTTTCCATCACGCCCGCCCGCAGCTGCGCCCGGATCGTGCCGACGAAGGCTTCGTCGTCGATCCGTTTGCGAAGCAGCCGGAGGAGCACGTCGTGGTCGATGTTGTCGAAGTAGCCTTTGATGTCCACCTCGACGAACCACTTCGTGCCCGTCCAGTACTCCTGGACCTGCTTGAGCGCCGTCTGGCAGGAGCGTCCCGGGCGGAAGCCGTACGAGGCCCGTGAGAACACCGGCTCGTAGATCCGCTGGAGAATGTCCCGCTGCGCGTCTTGCACCATGCGGTCCGCGTAGGTCGGGATACCCAAGGGTCGCAGTTTCCCGTTCGCTTTGGGTATGAAGACACGCTTGACGGGCTTTGCGCGATACGTCCCCTCGACCATGCTCCGGACCCAGCCGTTGATCCGCTCGATGGTCAGGCCATCCAGCGTTTCCCCGTCGATCCCGGGCGTGGCCGTGCCGCGGTTGCCGCGCGTCCGGTTCACCGATGCATCCATCAGTGTCCGGCTCGCCAGCAGCCGCGCGAGGCCGTTGACGCGCTTGCCCGCCCTCGACAATGAAGGCAAGCTTTCCAACCGCTTCTGAACCGTATCCGCCTGCATCAGCAGTGCCCTCGTTCCTTACTCACGGTTGGTCACACGAACTGGGGTCCTTCACCCGGACTGGCGGGCCTTCGCCGGGGTGTTACCCCAACTTCCTCCCGCCGCCCGTCCCTGTTGCCAGGGCTATCCGGGGCGTTGCCCCCGGCATTCGGCTACTACGACCCCTCCGCGGCCATGCAGGCGTAGGCTGGTTGCCTGTTTAGGCCGTCCCGCAGTTACGCTCTCGGTAGTTGCGACACCTGTAGGCAGTCCTTTCGTCTCCTTGCCCGCCTGATCGGCGATGGGGGCGCACATCTGGTCGTCGCTGTCCCAGAATGGGATCACCTGCTGTGGACCCAGGTCGGCGTGCGCACCTGCCAGCCCTTTGTCCGTGGTGGGCTGGCTACAGCGATTGTTCCCCGGAAACTCGGACTTCAACCAAACCCAGGCTTTGCCTTGGGTGCCTTAGCCTTGCCGCCCAGGGGCCACACGGCTTCACCCCACCAGCGGCTTCTCCGGCATGCTTTGGTCCCTTGCAGGGTTTCCCCCTCCGGTGAGCCGGACGGCTACGGGACGTTCCAGAAGTCCCGATCGAAAGTTGTCTCCTTTCAACTCTACAAAGAGAGCGCCACAACGGCGCACCCATGGTTCGCTGTATGTCTCTCGCTCGTGTGGGCAGGGCAGAGGTCCATGAAGGGGAGCAAGCGTGATGTCTGATGACGGCAGGGCAGGGGTGGACATGACGGGGCAGCCCGACCCCGAGGTGGTGCGGCGGGTGGCGTATCGGGGCTTCTGGCCGGCGGACCAGCCGTTCCCGCTGACGCCGCTGGAGGCGTGGTATGTGCTGCAGGGCTGGGAGGTGGCGCCGGCGGCCGGGATGACGCTGGAGCAGGCCATGGCGCTGCCCGGCAAGGTCGAGGCCGGAGGCGGATGGGTGAGGCTCTGGCAGGCGTGACCGGGCGAAGATGCCGCACCGGCGCGCGTCCCGTGCCACCCGGCCTTCCGCGTTCCCCTCCTGCAGCTCGGCGCCGTGGTGGCGCGGCTCCGGGCGCAGCACCCGAACGGATGGAAGCAGTCGCCCAAGGCGAAGCTGCTCAAGCGCATCCTGGACGTGATCTTGCGGGAGGTACCCGCGAACCCGGCGTCGCCCGAGTACGAGCAGGGCAATACGCTGGGCGCCGATGCCCGGGGCTGGCGGCGGGCCAAGTTCCTGGGCCGCCTCCGCCTGTTGTTCCGGTTCGACTCAGGCGCCAAGGTGATCGTGTATGCCTGGCTGAACGACGAGAGCACGCTCTGCAAGGGGGGCGCCTCCTGCGACCCCTACGCCGTCTTCCGGCGCATGCTCGTGGGCGGCGACCCGCCGCATGGCTGGGCACAGGCTGCTTGAAGCGTGCCGGACGCCGTTGGCTTTGCCATCGCAGGCCAGGCTTGGCGATCTTCTTGGCAACCTGACCCTCTCCCTGAAGCGGGTTCGGCTGGCACGTCTGCGCCGAGAAGGTTGCAGCTCCGCTGGGCCTACCGCGTGCCGCATCCGGCGCTGCAGCCCGTGCCCGTCTGCTGGGCGTCGTTCGCGGGCGAGGTCGTTCCTTGGCCAGTCAATGGACGGCGGCACGCATGATCCGCTCCTGCGTCGCCTCGCTGGCGGTGAACTCCTCCACCACGCGGCCCGCGCGGAACACCAGGATGCGGTCGGACAGGCTGAGGATCTCCGGCAGGTAGGAGGAGATCACCAGCACCGCCAGCCCGTCGTCGGCGAGGCGGTTGATCAGCTGGTGGATCTCCGCGATGGCGCCCACGTCCACGCCGCGGGTTGGCTCGTCGAAGATAACCAGCTTGGGCCGCTGCACGAGCGACTTGGCGATCACCACCTTCTGCTGGTTGCCGCCTGACAGCTCAATGGCGCGCGCGTCGCCGTTGATGGCGCGGACGGTCAGCGTCTCGCGCCAGTGCTTCGCGAGTGCCGCCATCTCCCGCGGGCGCACGACCGTCGTGTGGTCCCCGGCGGCGGCGAGCTTGCCGACATAGACGTTGTCGGCGATCGACATCATCTCGAAAAACCCGTCGAGCTTGCGGTCCTCGGTGACGTAGACGATGCCGCGCTCCACCGCCGGGCGCGGCACGCGGAAGCGGACCGGCTCGCCGTCGAGCTTGATCTCCCCGCCGTGGAAGAAGTCGCGCTTGGCAACGCCGGCGACGACTTTCGCCGTCTCCGTCCGGCCCGATCCGATCAGGCCGAACATGCCGGTGATCTGGCCGGCATACAGCGAGAACGAGTTGTTGCGGACCATGCGGCCCATCGACAGGTTCTGCACGCTCAGCACGCGCCGGCCGCGCGGGCGGGGCGCCCGGCGCTGGCTGTGCGCATCGCCGTGCAGCTCGTCGGACAAGGCGCGCCCGACCATCGCGCGGATCATGCCCTCGCGGTCGAAGGCGGCGGCGGCGTCGCAGGCCACGCGCTCGCCGTCGCGCAGGATGGTGATGCGGTCGCCCAGCTCCAGCGCCTCCTCCAGCGCGTGGCTGATGAAGACGATGGCGACGCCCTTGGCGGTCAGCCGCCGGATCAGCGCGAAGAAGTGGTGCTTCTCCTCCGGCGTGAGCGTGGCCGTCGGCTCGTCGAAGATGATGATGCGGGCACGCATTTCGACGGCCCGGGTGATCTCGACCATCTGCTTCTGCGCCGCGCCGAGGGAGGCGACGGTGGCGGCCGGGTCAACCGGGAAGTTCAGCGATTGCAGCGCCTGCTGGGCCGCGATGTTGATGCCGCGCAGCCGGTTGAAGAACCGCTCGCGGCCCAGGTAGATGTTCTGCGCGACGGTCAGCGCCGGCACCAGGCTGGTTTCCTGGTAGACCATCGCCACGCCCGCCCGCAGCGCCTCCGCCGGCTGGGAGAACGTGACGGGCTTGCCGTCAAGCAGCATCTCCCCGCTGGTCGGCGGCACGGCGCCGGCGATGATCTTGGTCAGCGTGGATTTCCCGGCGCCGTTCTCGCCGACGATCGCGTGCACCTCGGCGGGCATCAGCGTGAAGTCGATGGCATTCACGGCGGTGACGCCGCGGTAGAGCTTGGTAATGCCGCGCAGCTCCAGCAGCGGCTTCGCCGGCGGCCCGGCCCGTGCGTCGATGCGCGGCTCCAGCACCGCGCTCATGCGTCGGCGTCCAAGGGGTCGAGGGCGACGACCGCGCCGCCGCCCTTGGCGGAGACGAGCAGCGCGCCGTCGTGCTCGGCCGCGCTGGTCACGCCGTGGAACGCGCCGCCGGCCCGGCTGTGCCAGGACGCGACCGGCGTGAGCGAGGCGTCCAGGCGCGCGACAAGGCCATAGGAGCGGGTAGGCGCCCAGGGGTTCAGGGTGGCCATGTGCTTCACGCCGCCGCCCTGCAGCGGCTCCATGAACGAACGGCCGCTGCTGAGCGCGGGGGCGATCCAGAACGCCTCCTCGATCTCGGCCATCATGCGGCGGCGGTAGGCGGGCTCGCGCAGCACGAACTCGACGATCTGCGTGCGCGGGGCGAAGACGCACAGCCACGCGCCGCCCGCGGCCGGGGTCAGGCGCCCGGGATAGCCGGGCAGGTCGTCCACCACCGCCTCCGTCGAGCGCGCGCCGATGCGCAGCAGCCGGTGCCGCCAGCCCTCGCTGACCACGGCCGCGCCGTCTGACGCCATCACGCCGGACGGCCATGCGAGATGGTCCGCAAGCCGCGACGGGGCGCCGCCCGCGAGCGGCACGCGCCAGACGGAGCCGGACGCGCCGCGCTCCATCAGGTCGTGCCGCCAGCGCGACGGGGGATGGCGCGCGGAGCCGTGCGCGACCAGCAGGGAGTCGCCGTCGGAGGCGAGCGCCGTCGGGCACGCGCCGCCGGTTTGCAACAGCGTGTCGCCGGACGGCCCATGCAGCAGCACGCGCCCGTCGTCTAGCCCCACGGCGAGCGTGTCGCCGGAGCCAGCCGCAAGGCAGGTGACGTCCGAGTCGAACGTCGCGACTGGCATGTTTTCGGCCAGCCGGAACACCGTCCCGCCGCTCGTGTACAGCACGGTGCCGCCGGTGACGGCAAGGTTGTCCGGCGCCTCGGCCCGCAGCACGACGCGACCCTGGTCCAGCCGCTGGTTCGCCCGCAGCGGGCCGTCCATCGCCGGGATCGTCACCGCCGCGTCGCCGCGCCCGAGGAACGCGTCGCGGCGCGCACGCAGGGCTGCGATCATGCCCCGGCGCCCCAGTAGCTGCCGACCCCGGTCCAGTTCGGGTCCGCGCCGGGAATGCGATAACGGCCCACGCGGTTGTTCAGGATGCCGCCGAGATACAGCCAGCCCTTGTGCTCGCGGATTGAGGTGATCATCGGATGGTTGCGTCCGCCGCGGTCCCAGAGCGCGTCGAGGATGCGGCCCTGCTCGTCGAATTTCACGACGCAGCCGACGTTGATGTTCGGGTACAGCCACTCGTCGGCCGCGACGCGCCGGGCCATGCGGCGGCGGAACCCCGGCATCCGCAGCGCGAGGTCCAGCGCGGGCGAGCGCATGCCGACCATCGCCAGCCAGTACGTCCCGTCGGAGGCACGGTTGATGTTGTCCGGCATGCCCGGCAGGTTGTCGATCAGCAGCTCCGCCGTGCCGGCCTTCGGCCCTTCGATCCAGTAGCGGCTGATCGAGCAGTTCCAGGTCTGGGCGAACAGGAACGAGCGGTTGTCATGCGCCATGCAGATGCCGTTGGGGAAGCGCAGCTCGCGCAGCAGGGTGCGGGTGGAGCGCCGCGCCGGGTCGTAGCAGATCAGCCGCCCGTTGCCCCGCGCCTCCAGCGAGTCGACGGGCCACTGGTGCATCTCGTAGCGGATGGTCGCCTCGCTGAAGTAGATCTTGCCGTCGGGCGCGATGTCGAGGTCGTCGGCCAACCGCAGCCGCGTGTCGTCGTTGACGGAGGTGCGGGATCGGTTGGTCTCGTCGGTGACCTTCTCCACCGTGCGGTCGGGGCGCACTTGATACAGGCCCATGCCCCCGACGCAGACCAGCAGGTTATCTTGCCGGTCGAACGCCATGCCAAGCGGGAAGCCGCCGATATGGGCGAAGATCTCGTGCCGCTGGTAATCGGGCGCGAGGAACCGATGGATGTCGCCATGCCGGGACCCGGTGTACATGTTGTCGTCGCGGTCGAAGATCACGTCCTCCGGCCCGTCCACCATGCCGAGGCCGATGATCTCCACGTCGTGCAGCTTGTCGTTCATCGCATACGGCGAGGCCGAGCCTTCCGCCGCCGACGGCGCCGGGGCGAGCCGCTGGTAGGCGGGCGAAATATAGACCTTGCTGAGGATCTTGTGACGGTTCTTCAGCCAGCGCACGTCCACGATGACCGCGAGCAGCAGGAACACGCCCAGCACCAGCGGCCCCGCGCCCGCGTGCAGGCCGAGCCGGACGACACCGTTGATGATCGCCAGCACCGTGACCGAGCCCATCAGCGCCTTCATCGTCGAGCCGCGGCCGCCGCCGAGGCTGTTGCCGCCCAGGATCGCCGCCGTCAGCACGCCGAGTTCCAGCCCCGCGCCGGTGTCCGACCCCGTGCTGCCGAGGCGGGCCGCGAACAGGAACGCGGCCAGGCCCACCAGCAGCCCGGCGATCACGTAGGTGGCGCACACGGTGCGCCGGACCGGGATGCCGGCGTTGTAGGCCGAGCGGCGCGATCCGCCGACCGCCATGACGTGCCAGCCCGGCCGCGTCCGGCTCAGCATCACATGGCCGCCGGCGACGAGCGCGAGCAGCACGACTAGGCTGAACGGCAGCCCCAGCACCGTGGCGTCGCCCAGCCAGTCCCACAACGCGGAATCAGCCGTGCCGGTCGAGATATCGACCGCGTAGCGCAACAGCAGCACGTCCACGACCGCTCGCACGATGATCAGCGTGACCAGCGTCGTCAGGAACGCACGCAGCCGCAGGTAGCCGACCAGCACCCCGTTCAGCAGGCCGACCAGGCCGCAGGCCGCCATGGTGCAGGCCAGCGCCAACCCGGCAGGCAGCCCGGCGAGGTTCATGCAGATCAGCGCGACCATGTTGCCCAGGGCGAAGTTCGAGCCGACGCTGAGGTCGATGCCGCCGCCGACCATGACGACCATCTCGCCCAGCACGACGCAGCCGAACTCGCCGAGCTGGCGGCCGCTGACGACCAGGCTCGCGGGGGAGAAGAAGTCCGGGATCAGCGTGCCGAACAGGGTCAGCACGATCACCAGGAAGGCGAAGGGCGTGGCGTTGTCCACCCAGCCCTTTGCGAGGATCTCGCCGACCACGTGGTCGGGGAACAGGCGGTAGCGCCACTCCGTCAGCGTCTCGGCCAAGCTGATGCGCCCCTCCCCTGCAAGCGGGGAGGCGACGCGGATATCCGGGCCGGGCGCCTCGGGCATCGGCGCTATCCCGCGGCTTGGAGCTGCTTGAGGTCCCAGCAGGCGCCGGGCTTCATCGTCTCCTTGGACAGCACCTGGATCGGCGTGATCTGTGTGATCCTCTCCGCGCCGGGCTTGGGCTTGTTCTGCAGCAGGGTGCGAATGTCGGCGTTCATGTCCGCGCCCTGCTTGGGCACGTCGTAGCTGAGTTCGGCGCCGAAGGTGCCGTTCTCGATGTTCGTGCAGGCCGTGTCGCTGCCGCCGCCGGAGGTCACCAGGAACACGTCGCCGGTCTTGCCGGCCTCGCGGATGGCCGAGCCGGTGCCCACGTCCATGGTGTCCCAGAAGCCGATCACGCCGCACAGGTCGGGGTTCTGCTGCATGACGGTCTGCATGATCGCGCGCGCCTTGCTGCTGTCCCAGTCGGCCGCCTGGTCGCTCACGACCTTGATCTCCGGATGCGCCTTCAGCACCGGGTCGATGCCCTGCTTTTGGTAGACGCTGGCCGCCGCGGTCAGCACGCCCTCGACGAGGGCGATCTTGCCGGACTTGCCGGTGCCGGCGCCGCACTTCTTGACCATCAGGTCGGCCGCCATCGTGCCGAGCTGCACGTAGTCGGCGCCGACGAAGTAGTCGCTCGGCGCGGTGCTCTTCATGTTGATCTGGATGACGTAGATGCCAGCGTCCTGCGCCTTCTTGATCAGGCGCGAATACACCTGGACGTCGGGGTTGTGGACGACGAGGACGTCCGGCTTCTCGGTGATCAATTGGCTGAGCGCCTGCGCGCCGGCGTCGCTGCTGAAGTTCGGGTTGCGGACCTCGTACTTGTAGCCGAGCTTGTCGGCCTGGCCCTTCAGGATGGCGCTCCATCCTTCGGTGAGGTCGAAGCCGAGCGCCACGGGCAGGAACGCGACGGTCTTGCCCTTGAGGTTATCTACCTTCTGGGCGTGCGCGGCCGGGAGGCCGATGGCGCAAGCGGCGAGCATATAGAGGATGTGGCGAAGCTTCATGGTGCGTTCCTGTCCCGGGTTTCTTGGCTCTGAGGCACGGTTTCGTATCCTCGGCGATTGGGTCCTCGGCGGTCGGCGCGTCAGATGTCCCCCTGCTGCGCCGTCTGCTCGTCGCGCGGGTTGACCAGCGAGTCGAACACGATCGCGACCAGGAGAATTAAGCTTTTGATGATGTTCTGCTCGGTGTAGGGCATGTCGAGGATGGTCATGCCGTTGAGCAGCACGCCGATCAGCAGGGTGCCGACGATGACGTTGCGGATGCCGCCCTTGCCGCCCGACAGGCCGACGCCGCCGATCACGACGACCAGGATGATGTCGTAGATCAGCGTGGAGTCGATGACGCGCAGGTTCATGCTGCTGACCGAGGTGGCCGTGATCAGCCCGGCCACGAAGGCGGCGAGCGCAGAGAGCACGAACTGCAGCACGATGACCGGCCGGACCGGCACGCCGGTCACGTGCGCCGCCCGCGGGTTGTCGCCGATAGCGTAGATGAAGCGCCCGGTCTTGGTGGCGCGGAGCAGGAAGAACGCGGCCAGCCCGACCGCCGCCAGGCACAGCACCGGGTCCGGCACGCCCAGCACGCGCCCGGTGCCGATCCAGGACAGCGGCTCGCTCGCGGGGGTGACATAGACCTCGCCCAGCGTCAGCAGCCGGAACTGGCCGAGGCCGGAGATGATCGCGGCCATGGCCAGGGTGGCGAAGATCGCCGGGACCTCGGCGTAGGCGATCAGCAGGCCCGAGGTCAGGCCACAGGTCAGCGCGAAGCCGAGGCCGATCAGGACGGCGATGGCAAGCGGCGTGCCGAGCGCCGCCTGGTCGAGCGTGAGCGCGACCGAGACGGCCATGATGGCGACGATCGCGAGGTCGATGCCGCGCCCGATGACCACGATCGCCATGCCAGCGCCGAGGATGCCGAGCACGGAGACGCTGCGCACCAGCGTCAGCACGTTCTCCACCGTCAGGAAGCGGGGGAGGCTGACGGAGAACAGCGCGAACAGCAGAACGGTGACCGCGAAGACGATCCGCTCCTGGTTCAGGTGCCTGCTCATGGACGGACCACCGGACCGCTTCCCCCGCCGTTTCTTGTGAAACGAAGGAGACGCCGCTTCGCGCCGGGCCGTCAACGGGTATCTGACGCGGAGGCCAGCATGGTGCAGGGATCGGCTGGTTGATGCTGAGAGGCTGGGCAGAGGGGACGGTCGCCGCCTCTCCTGACCTCTGGAGTTCTTCCTTTGCCGTTCAAGCTGAACCAGAACCGGCGCCATCACATCCCGCGGCGGGAATATGGTGACGGCGGTCTTGGTTCAGCTTGAACGGCAAGGTGGACATCAAGGGATCAAAGACGGGACAACCGTCCCACGCCGCGCCAGTCCAGGACGCCACCGGACGGGTCCATGCAGCAACGCCCCTTACGCATGCCGGTCCAGCCGGCGCGCTCCGAGGCAGCGCGCAACGTCGAGCGTCCCACCTTGAACGAGCGGCACACACCAGCCTTCTCACATATCGTTCTGTTTCCAATATAATTTGCCGCACCCGCTCTGGGATGGTCGGGAGCGACCTGCCATCGCGGCGCCCTTGCCGTTTGGCCGCCGTCAGGCCGGAGATTGTGCACTCGCGTGTCAGCGTATGTGTCATGGCGCACTGGATGCGCCGCAGGCACCCTGATCGCCCGGTTCCGGCGACGCGGAGCTGAACAGCGCACCCATCGAGCAGTCGCCGCTGGCTGCATTAGGAGTTTGATAAAATTGTCATAATTTGGTGGTCATGCCCTCCTTCTGAGTCGGGGAAGTAGGGAGGCACGAGGGGGCTGGCCAGGTTGCAGGTGCAACCGACGCCTGCCCGGGCGTCGGAACCTGCAGCCACGGAACGCACGACATGAACAAGCTTCTGCTCCTCCCGCCCTTGATGGCGCTCACGGCTGCCGCACCGGCCGGCGCCGCGGTCATCGACGCCAAGTTCAGCGGCGCCGTCGCCTCGCAGGCCGGCACCGGCCTCGGCATTGGCAGCGCGATCACCGGCGAGTTCCTGTACGACACCACCGCCGGCGCCTACCTGTCCTTCACGGTCGGCAGCGCGTCGGTTCCCACGGGCTTCGCCTCCACGGCCAGCCTGACCCCGGACCTGTTCTCGGCGATCTACCGGGCGCAGATTTCGCCGGTGTCGCAGGGCGGGACGGTCAACAGCACGTTCACGGTCGACTTGGAGGGCCTCGCTCCCTTCCCGACCGCGGACGCCGTGGCCCTGCTGACCTCGGCGCAGCCCGCCGCCAACCTCGACACCGCCGGCAGCCCGAACAGCGTGTTCCCGAGCACGTTCGGCTACAACACATCGAACGCCGACGGCACCAGCGTCATGCAGGTCAGCGCCAACCTGGCCAGCATCAGCGTGACCAGCACCGGTGCGCCCACCGGCGTGCCCGAGCCGGCCAGCCTTGCCCTGGTCGCCGCCGCGCTCCTCGGCGTGTGCATGGGCCGCCGCGCCTGGAAGGCTTGATGACGCCGACGGACAGTACACACCGCTCACCGGCGCGTCCTACCTGGAGACCAGCAATGAACAGCATCCGGCTTCCACGGCTGACGCAGGCGGCGCTGCTCGCCTGCACCATGCTCGCCGCGCCTGGCGCTCGCCGAGCGCAGCACCGCCATCGACGGCAACAACGGCACGCTGCCGCTGCCGACCGGGCAGTATGTCACGCCCCAGGCGCCGACCGGCGCGGTGCAGCAGCTCCTGAACCCCGGCCTGCCCGCCTACCCCGACTTCGTCGCCGGCGAGGCGGTGCGGTCGCATCTCAGTCCGGACGGCGGCACGCTGGCGATCATCTGCGCCGGCCAGAACACGCTGTATGCGGCGACCGGCGTGCTGGATACCGCGAACTCGACGCAGTACATCTTCCTGTACAACGTGACGGGCGCCAACAAGACGCGGCCCGTGCTGACCCAGGTCATCCAGCAGGCGAACGCCCACGTGGGCCTGGTCTGGGCGCCGGACGGCAACACGCTCTATGCCGCGGGCGGCAATGACGACGCCGTCTATGTCTATGTCCGGAGCGGCAGCACCTTCGCCGCGACGGCGCCGATCGCCCTGGGCCATGGCGCCCTGCATGCCAGCACGGGCGTCGGCCTCGCCGTCCAGCCGAACGCGGGCGGCCTGGGCATCTCCGCCGACGGCAAGACCCTGGTCGTCGCCAACAACTACAACGACTCGATCAGCGTCATCGACACCGCGACCGCCAAGGTCCGCTATGAGCACGACCTGCGCCCGTACTTCGCCGGCAACGAGGGCACTCCCGGCGTCGCCGGCGGCACCTTCCCGTTCGCGGTCGTCGTAAAGGGCGGCACCGCCTACCTCTCGTCCGACAGGGACCGCGAGGTGGTGGCGGTCGATGTCTCCTCCCCCACCGCGGGCCGCCTGGTCGCGCGCATCAAGCTCGACGGCAATGCGCTCGGGATGACGCTCAATGCCGCAGGGTCCCGGTTGTATGTGGCGCAGGACAACGCCGACCAGGTTGCGGTCATCGACACGGCGGCCAATGCGGTGGTCGCCAAGATCGATGCCCGTGCCCCGGCCGGGCTGCTGGCCGCCAACACCACCGGGGCGGCGACCTATGGCGTCACGCTCTCGCCGGACGGGAACACGCTGTATGCGGTCAATGCCGGGGCGAACTCGATCGCCGTGATCCCGCTGACGGGGCCGAACGCCAACGCGGTCTCTGGCCTGATCCCCACGGCTTATGACCCGCACGACATCACCTTCAGCGCCGACGGCACCTGGATGTACATCGTCAACGGCAAGAACGACACCGGACCCAACCCCGGCCACCTGTACGGCAACACGGCCCGCCTGACGAGCCTCACCTACCCCGGCGGCAACACCGCCGCGGCGGCGGCCGCAACGGCGTCCAACCAGTACCAGTTCCAGCTTGAGCGGGCGACCCTGGTCAGCGCCCAGGTGCCGACGGCGGCGGACCTGCCGACCCTTACGTCCAACGTCGCGCAGAACAACTTCTACAGCGCCGCGCCGGTGGCGAGCGACACCGCGACGATGAACTTCATGCGGTCCAAAACCGGGCACGTCATCTACATCGTGAAGGAGAAACGCACGTTCGACCAGATCCTCGGCGACCTGGGCAACGGCGTGAACGGCGACCCGACGCTGACGGCGTTCGACAAGCGCATCACGCCGAACTTCCACCGCCTGGCGTCCGGCTTCGTCGCCCTGGACAACTTCATGGACCCCGGCGACGGCAGCATGGACGGCTGGTCCTGGTCGATGGCGGGCCGCGTGACCAACACCGAGACGATCACGCAGCAGATCAACTACGCCGGGGTGAACCGCGGCCTGTCGTATGAATCCGAGGGGTCCAACCGCAACGTGCCGGTCGGCCTGCCCGCGACGGCCGACCGCGATGCCGCCACGATCGGAGCCTACAGCACCGCCTCGGCGGGTCTTGCGGGCGGCGCGGCGAACCTGCTGGTCGGACCCGCCAACCATGCCGTCACCGACGCGCCACTCGGCAAGCAGGGCGGCTACATCTTCAATGCCGTGCTGCAGGGCGGCGGCACCGTGCGCAACTACGGCTTCATCGTGAACAACATCGGCAGCATCGGCACCATCGCGGCCCCGGTGGTCGATCCGTTCGCCGCCGGCATCGTCCAGGTTGCGGCGATCAACCCGACGCTGGTGGGGCTGACCGACCTGTATTTCCGCGGCTACGACCAGAACTATCCGGACCTGTGGCGCTACAACGAGTGGAAGCGCGAGTTCGACGGGTTCGTGGCGAACGGCAACCTGCCCAGCCTGTCGCTGGTCCGCTTCAGCCACGACCACACCGGGAGCTTCGGCACGGCGCTGGCCGGGGTGAACACGCCGGAGACGCAGCAGGCGGACGACGACCTGTCCGTGGGCCGCCTGGTCGAGGCCGTGGCGCACAGCCCGTATGCCGCCAACACGGTGATCTTCGTCGTCGAGGACGACTGCCAGGACGGCCCCGACCACGTCGATTCGCACCGCACCACGGCCTATGCCGTCGGTCCCTACGTGAAGCAGGGAGCGGTGGTCAGCACCCGCTACAGCCAGATCAACATGCTGCGCACGATCGAGGACCTGCTGGGCGCACCGCACATCAACCTGAATACCGCCTACCAGCGGCCGATGGCCGACGTGTTCGATACCGCCTCGTCGGGGTCGTGGACCTACAGCGCCATCGCCTCGCGCATCCTGGCGACCACGACGCTGGCGCTGGCCGAGAACGGCATCCGCTATGCCGACGGACCCGACGTGTTCCCGAAGCATGATGCGGCCTATTGAGACAAGGCGACGCGCGGCTTCGACTTCTCCGACGCCGACCGGGTGCCTGTGGACTTCTACAACGAGGTGCTGTGGGCGGGCCTGATGGACGGCAAGCCCTATCCGACGCACCGCAGCGGCCTGAAGCTGGGCGCGAAGGGCGCGGCGAACGATTGATCTACTGTTGCGGATGCGGCTGGCGGGGCAGTATTGTCCCGCCGGGTCCGTGAGCAGAACCAGGCTTGGTTTGACCATCGGATGGCATCGCGCACCGGCGGTGCCGTTGCGGAACGTTGGCCGAAGTTTTCGCATTGCTGGTGCCCAGACTGCTGCTGATGAGAGCGGAGCGGTGCCAACAGCAATCCACTCTGGCCGCTTTTCTGGGTTTTGCATCGGTTATTGCGGGGGCGCAGCGACGCGGCAATCCAGGCCACCGGCGCCCAGTCCTGACAGCCCCGGATTGCCGCGCCGCAAAAGCGGCTCGCAATGACGACGCGCCAGCGCAAAGGTCGGTTGGCGTAAGGCTGGGCTAACCCATTCGGTACAACGGCCAGGTGATTCGAACAGTGGCATCGGATGCGCGCCACCCAGGCTCATTTGGGGCCGGCAGGCCGCCATGGCCCAGGTCGTAAAATCGTAACGTGCGCTCGTTTTTGACCTCGATTAGCTAACCTTGCAGCATCAGCAGGGACGACTCAGTGGGACGGACAGCTCGAACGACTTTTCACGCCGCCGTGGCAGCATCGCTCGTCGGCGGCCTCGCTGGCGTTGCCGCGGGCCAGCCAGCGCCGGACCAGCCCAAGGACATCGGCACCGTGCAGGCCACGGGTGCGATGGCCGGCCCGGCGGCGGCCGTGCCGCAGACCGCCGAGCAGTTCGCCCCCAGCCGGCCCAGCCTGGATCAGGTCGAGCCGACCAGCACCGTCGGCGCGGAGACCCTGCGCAAGATCATCGTGCCCACCGACAACTACAACGATATCGTCCGCCTGACGCCGAGCGCGATTGATATTTCCCCGGTCGGCCCGGGCCTGCAGCAGGACTTCGGGCAGAGCATCCGCGGCCTGCAATACACCCAGTTCAGCGTGCTGTATGACGGCATCCCGATCCCGGGCTTCCCGATCAACTTCGCCCCGCAGCCGGGCATCTACCTCACCAGCCAGAACCTCGGCCAGGTGACCGTCCATCGCGGGCCGGGCCAGGCGTCGGCAATCGGCGCGGCCACGTTCGGCGGCTATGTCGACCTGACATCGCCGGCGGTGTCGAACACCCTGGGGGCCACCGCCTATGGCACGGTCGGCAGCTACGGCACCCATCTGGGCGGCCTGCGGCTGGACAGCGGCGCCCTGGGCGCGCTGGCCGGTGGCCGCGCGACGATCAACCTGGAGCAGCTTGAGGCCGGGGGCGCCACCACCAACACCTCCACCGAGCGGCGGAACCAGTTCTTCAAGTACGAGCAGCCGGTCGGCAGCAACACCGTCGTCACCGTGCTGGTGAACACGGACCACACCTTCACCCATACGCCGTACGGGGCCACGCTCGCCAACATCAGGGCATTCGGTCCGAACTACGCCCTGAACCAAGACCCGGCCTCGCAGACCTACACGGGCTACAACCACGACAGCTACAAGACGGACTTCGAATACGCCGGCGTCCGCAGCGACCTCGGCAACGGGCTCGTGATCACAACAAGGTTTATACCACGGGCTACTACCAGAATTCGGTCCATGGCGCCGATGTCGGCGGGCAGGGTCCCAACCTCTCCGGCATCAACTACGTCAACGGCGCGACGCCGGCCGATCTCACGGGCGACGTTCCGGCCATCGCGTCGAAGTACAACTTCCGCAACACCGGCGACGTGCTCCGCATCACGCAGGACACGCCCTATGGCCAGGCGCGGGTCGGCGTCTGGGCGGAGCATGAGGTGTTTGCCACCAACACCTACACGGCGGACGCGACGCGCAACTTTCTGCCCTATGCGTCCGCTCCAGGCTCGGTGTTCCTGAACAGGTATGTCTCCAACCTGGACACGCTGCAGCCCTTCGCGGAGTTCGCCTGGAAGGCCCTGCCGAACGTCACCGTGACCGCTGGCCTGAAATACAGCCTGATCGTGCGGACCCTGAAGGGCGAGGCGGGCCTGACCGGGCTGCCGCAGGATGTGCACCAGAGCTACGAGGCGCCGTTGCCCTCCCTTGATATCAACTGGAAGGTGACCGACTGGGCATCGGTGTTCGCCCAGGCGGCGCGTGGTTTCCAGACCCCGAGCCTGAACCTGTTCTCGACGACAGCGGTGACCTCGGTCAGCCCGTCCACGACGAACAGCTTCCAAATCGGTGGCGTCATCAACCGGACCGATTATTCGCTCGGCACCGACCTTTACTACATCCAATACGAAAACTTCGTTAACAGCCGGACTGTCGGAGGGCTGACGACGTTCTTCAACCAAGGCGGCGCCGTTTACAAGGGCGTCGAGGTCGAGGGAACGGCCAAGCTGGGGCATGGCGCAGCGGTTTACGCAAACGGCTCCCTGAACTACAGTGGCTACACCACGAACGGCAACACGCTGGCACAGACCCCGCGCTATACTGGCGTGATCGGACCTATTTACGATCAGGGTCACATCCTTCGCGAGGGCGACAAGCTTTTTGCGTCGGTTTTGGCAAAGTTCGTCGGCCCTCAATACGGATTGGACACGGCCGCGCCTGGCCAGAAGGACAGCTTTGCGATCAAGAGCTACCGGCAAGTCGACCTCGCCGGCGGCTATACCTTCCCCTATCGGGACGGCGCTCTGACGCTGAAAGCAAATCTCTACAACCTGTTCGACAACCGCAGTATCATTGGGTTTGCAGGCCAGACGATCGGGCCGCCTTCCGAGGCGCTCTTCTACACGAACTCCGGCCGCAGCTTCTTTTTCTCCTTGGAAGCAAAAATCTAAGCAAGCCTCTGCAGGGATAAAAGGCTTGCCCAGCCCGGCACGGCCGCAGGCCATCCCTGTGACTGGCCGCGCGCGCCTGCCTTAGAACGGCACCGCGGCTGCCGCAGTGGTCCACGCATCCCGAGAACATGGAGTGGTGCCAACCGCCTTACATTCTGAACCCCCGGCGTTAGCGCACCGTCATTGCGAGCCGCGCTTGCGGCGTGGCAATCCAGGGGCGCAAGAACCTCTCTTGACACCCCTGGATTGCCGCGTCGCTGCGCTCCTCACAATGACAGAACGGTCAGAGTAGAGGGCCTTTGGTATAAGCGCATGCAGATCAGGGGTGCTGTCGGCCCGGCTTATGCCTGCTCGTCGTCGAGGACACGGTCACCGCGGCAGACCCTCGCGTGATGCAGCCGCGTGCCCTTCACCTGCCGCCATCCCCGCCGTTCGGCCTCCCAGGCGCCGCAAGAAGGCGTGCCACCAGCAGAACAGACGGTCCATTGCAACCACGGTGGTCGGTGCTGCATGGACCGCCATCGTCCCTGCTTGGGCAGGTGCGGAGCTGCCTTACCGCCGATTGCGTCCGCACCCTTGGCATAGCGGCATGGCCCGGCCGCGATGCAGGCCGCCTTGTTATGAAATGTCATATTTCCGTGGTGGCGGACGCCGATGGGACGGTTCTACCCGAGGTCGCCGCAGCCTGATCGGCTGCATCAACGAGCGCCTCGGCGTCTGACCCCGCACCCGCGTGACGGCAGGGCGGTCGCCGCACGGACTAGGAGAGTCTATCGATGGACATGCATTCCCCCCTCGGACGGCTGCGATCCGCCCTGCTGGGCGCCACGGTGCTGTCCGGCCTTGTCCTGGCAGCAGGCCAGCTTCGTGCCGAAGTCGGCCCCGGGCAGGCCGGCAGCAACGGCCAGTTGCCCCTGCCGACCGGCCAGTATGTCACGCCGACCCTGGCGACCGGCGCCAAGATCCAATTCCTGAACCCCGGCCTGACCGACTTCCCGTCCCATGTCGTCGGCGACGCGGTGAAGACGGCGGTCAGCCCGGACGGCAACACGCTGCTGGTGCTGACCAGCGGCTACAACCTGCTGAACGACCCGGCCACGGGCGTGCAGATCAACGCCGACTCCAACGAGTACGTCTTCGTGTTCGACATCTCCGGCGCGAACCGTGGCTCCCCCGTGCAGACCCAGGTGCTGCAAATCCCGAACGCCTATGTCGGCCTGGCCTGGGCGCCGGACGGCGGGACGTTCTACGCCGCCGGCGGCGTCGATGACCAGGTTGTCGTCTTCACCAAGGCCGGCGCCGGGTTCAGCCAGGCCGCAACCATCCCGCTCGGCCACGCCAACACCGGCATCGGGCTGCGCGTCCAGCCGGAGGCCGCGGGCATCGGCCTGTCTGCCGACGGCAGCGTGCTCGTGATCGCCAATATGTTCAACGACTCGATCTCGGTGATCGACACCGCAACCCGCAAGGTCCGGTTCGAATACGACCTGCGCCCCTACAACACCACGCCCGGGTCGGACGGCGTGCCCGGCGGTGAGTATCCCTTCACCGTCGCCGTGAAGGGCAACGGCACCGCCTATGTCTCGTCGATCCGGGACCGTGAGGTCGTCGTGGTGGATATCTCGGGGGCCACCACGGGCCGCCTGGTGAAGCGCATCCCGGTCGGCGGCAGCCCGAACAGCATGGTGCTCAACGCCGCGCAGTCGCGCCTGTTCACCACGCTGGACAACACCGACCAGGTCGCGGTGATCGACACGGCGGCGAATGCGGTGGTGGAGCTGATCGACACCGTGGCGCCGCCGGGCCTGCTGGCCAACACCGAGCGCTACACCGGCGCCGCCCCGAACAACCTGGCGCTGTCGCCGAACGAGCAGATGCTGTATGTCACCAACGGCGGCGCCAACTCCGTGGCGGTGATCCCCTGGCCGGCGCGGCGCCGCACGGGGTCAGCGGGCTGATCCCGACGGCCTGGCTGCCGCACTCCATCAGCCTCAGCCCGGATGGCGGCTTCGCCTACATCGTCAACGGCAAGAGCGATCCCGGCGCCAACCCGGCCAACCTGTATGGCAATACCGCCCTGCTGACGACGGCGACCTACCCCGGCGGCAACGTCCAGGCCCAGGCGCAGGCCAACGGCGCCAACTAGTACGTGCTGCAATTGAACAAGGCGTCGCTGGTGTCCCTGCCGGTGCCGGCGCCGGGCGACCTGCCGCTGCTGACCAACCAGGTCGCGTCCAACAACCGCTACAACATCGCCGCCGACCCGACCGACACTGCCGTCATGGGCGCGTTGCGCAACCAGATCAAGCACGTCGTCTATATCGTCAAGGAGAACCGGACCTATGACGGCGTGCTCGGCGACCTCACGAACGGCGCCAACGGCGACCCGACGCTGGCGGTGTTCGGCCGCCGCGTGACGCCCAGCGAGCACCGCATCGCGGGCAACTTCGTCACGCTGGACAACTTCTTCACCTCAGGCGACGTGAGCCTCGACGGCTGGTCCTGGAGCACGCAGGGCCGCACCACCGACAGCGTGGCGAAGAACATGCCGGTGAACTACGCCGGCCGCGGCCTGTCGTACGACACCGAGGGGCAGAACCGCAACATCGCCATCGGCAACCCGACCGTTGCGGCGCGGGAGGCGGCATTGCCGGGCTACACGGCGTTCACGACCACCCTGAAGGGCGGCGCGAGCAACGTGCTGCCCGGCGTTGCCAACGTCGGCGCCATCGACGGACCCGGCGGCAACAAGGTCCAGGGCGGCTACATCTGGGACAGCGCGCTGCGTGCCGGCCTCACGGTGCGCAACTACGGGTTCCTGCTGGACCTGACCCGCTACAACGCCCCCGGCACGCCGATCTTCGTGCCGCCGACGCTGCGCACCCCCTCGGCCACGGGCACCCAGGTCGCGTTCCCGAACAACCCGGAGCTGATCCCGCTGACCGACCTCTTCTTCCGCGGCTTCGACACCGCCTTCCCCGACGTGTGGCGGGTGGAGGAGTGGCAGCGCGAGTTCAACCAGTACGTCGCCAACGGCAACCTGCCCAACCTGACGCTGCTGCGGCTGATGCACGACCACACCGGGACGTTCAGCGCCGCAACTGGCGGGTTCACCACGCCGGAGCTGCAGGTGGCCGACAACGACCTGGCGGTCGGCCGGGTGGTCGAGGCGATCTCGCAAAGCCCGTATGCCGCCAGCACGCTGGTGTTCATCGTGGAGGACGACTCGCAGGACGGCCCCGACCACATCGACGCGCATCGCAGCACGACCTTCGTCGTCGGACCCTACGTGAAGCAGGGCGCGGTGGTCAGCACCCGCTACAACACCGTCAGCGTGCTGCGGACGATGGAGGACGTGCTGGGCATCGACCACCTCAACCTGAACGACGCCTATCAGCGGCCGATGACCGACGTGTTCGACCTGAACCAGTCGGGCTGGAGCTTCAGCTCGGTGGCATCCCCCCTGCTCCGCACCACGCAGGTCGCCATCCCCGGCATTGCAACCCAGTTTGCCGAGGGGCCGGCCATGAAGCCGACGCACGACGCGGCCTATTGGGACCATGCGACGCGCGGCTTTGACTTCACCTCGGAAGACCGGGTGCCGGCCGACCTGTTCAACTAGGTCCTGTGGGCGGGCCTGATGGAGGGCCGGCCTTATCCAACCCTGCGCAGCGGCCTCAACCTGCGCCGGTAGCGGTCGGGTGCGGGCTGGCGAGGCCCGCCCCTGCATCGCTGCGCCCGCAACCGGATACCATGCCAGACCAAAGGACCAGCACCATGCGCCCGATCATCCTGACCCTGCTTCTCCTGCCGCTGACCGCAGGGGCGGCGCTGGCCGACGACGCCGCCGACTGCACGCGGCGCCAGGTCGAGCTTGGCAAGCAGGCCACGGCCTTCCAGGGCGACGCGCAGATCAAGCGGCTGATCGACGCCGACCTGCAGCGCGCCCGGAAGGAGCAGGCGGAGGGGGACAACGATGAGTGCGTCGAAGCCCTCGACCACGCGGCCAAGCTGCTTGCGGGCGGCACCTGACCGCCCGGCGCTGCCATCGGCGCCAGCCCGGCCGGTAAGCAAGCGCCGGCCCGGCCTGCCAGCCGTCACAGTCGCTTCGGCGTTCGCGCTCCATGCCGGGTGCCTTGCCGCGCTCGCCTTGCTGTACGAGGGCGCACCGCCGGAGCCGCCCGTTGAGGCGGCGGTGGAGTTGGTAACGGTGGAGCCTGCGCCGCCGCCAGTCCCGCCAGCGGCAGCCCCATCGGCGGAGCCGGCGGCAGCCCGCTCGAATAGGCCGGCGCCGGACGCCTCGCCGCCTCCTGCGCCGGCCGAGGCTGCGGCGTCCCCGTCCCAGCCGCCGCCGGTTCCGGTGGACGATGAGCCACCGCCCCCGGCTACGGCCCCACCCACTCCACCGCCGCCACCGCTTGAGGCTGCGGCGGTCCTGCCCGATCCGCCCCCGGTGCCTCCGGCGCTACCGGTCATGCCCTCTCCGTTGCAGGCACCGCCGCCCGAGCCGGTGCATCCCGACAAGCCGGTGCCGGTGACCCAGCGGGAACCCCCCATGCGCCGTCCGCCACCGGCACGGCCGTCGCCAGCCCGGCCGCAGCCGGTGTCGCAAGCTGGCAGCATGCGCCTGCAGGAGGCAACGCCCGTGCAGGAAGGCGCCCCGGACAAGTCGTCGGTACAGCCGGAGCCGAGGCAGGCTCCCGCCGCCCCGCCCGCCCGTCCCGGCTCCGCGGACCAGGAAGCGGCGCTGGAGGCGCACATCCGCGAAGCCGTGCAAGCCGCCGTCCAGTACCCGGCGGCAGCGCGCATGATGGGCGTCACCGGACGGGCGCGCATGCTGCTCAACTACCGCAGCGGCGCCGTTTCCAACCCCACGCTCACGCAGTCGTCGGGAACGCCGATGCTCGATGATGCAGCCCTTGCGGTGGCCCGGACCGCGCGCTACCCGGCGGCGCCGCCAGAGGTCGAGGGACGATTGCTGCGGCTGCTCGTATGGGTGGAGTTCAGGCCTGCCTAGGCCCAGCCGCCGGCTGCCCCGCACCGAGCCGCCGGCCGCGCGCAAGCGAGGTTGCCTGGCCTGCGTGGCGCCGGCTGGACGTTCTGGCTGGGCCGCGTTCAGGTGCGGCGGCGGCTGAGCCGGAGGCCGGTGCCTGCCTGCAAGGCGGCGGCGCAGTTGTACGTGGCATTGGGCGCCGCCGCCCGAGACGAAGGCCAGCACGGGCAGCGAGAGGAGCAGAACTGCTCGCATAAGCCGCTTTTGGCTGCTGCATGTTGCGGGACGCCAACCCCCAAGCTTGCTTGCCGAACCACGTCCGGGAGGCCGGAGAGGTATGGCCGTCGCGCCAGGGCCTGATCATCTCAGCGGCGGCGTGTGACCACGAAAACATGACATTTATGCTAAACCCGGGACTGAGGCGCGGCGGCGGGGGGCGCCGGGCCGGCATATCTGGCAGTTTCCCAAATGGCGTCGCAGGGAGACAGCAGGTGTTCGACCAGGCAGCGTGCCAGGATGGCGCAGGGCCGCCGGGCAGGCGCGGGGATGGCGGGTTCACCTTGCTGGAGGTGCTGGTCGCCTTCGCCATCGCCGCACCGGCGCTTGCCCTGCTGTATCGCCAGGGCGTGGCGTCGTTGGGGACGGAGCGGACCGCGGCGGGCTACCAGGAGGCGATTTCCCGCGCGCAGTCGCACCTTGACGCGCTCGATGGCGGCAAGCTGTCGGCGGGCGAGCAGACGGGCGACGATGGCGCCGGCTTCACATGGCGCCTGCGGGTTGCCCCGGTTGCCTCGACCGCACCGCCGCGCCCGGTCCCGCGCGCATCGCCCTATGCCGGGGGCACCACGCTGTTCGCGGTCGCGGTCGAGATCGCCTGGCCCGGCCCGCACGGCAAGCATACGCTGACCCTGAACACGCGGCGCCTCGACCCCGCTACGGCCGCCGCCCCTTGAAGGCGCATTGTTGAGGCGTCCGGCCCGGCCCGGCGATGCCGGGTTCACCCTGCTGGAACTCCTGGTCGGGCTGTTCGTGGTGGGCCTGCTCCTCGTGCTGCTGACCCAGGGCGTGCGGTTCGGCTTGCAAGCCACGCAACTGCAAGCCAGGGCGATGGACCGCAACGGCGACCTGCACGCCATCGACCGGGCGCTGCGCCGCCTGGTCGCGCAGGCCGATCCCGGCATCTACCCCGAGCCGGCCTCGATGCGCGGCACGTCCCAGGCGGTGTCGTTCGTCACCGAGCTGCCCCGGAGCCTCGCCGGAGCGGTGCAGCGGGCCGACGTGGTGCTGCTCGCCGAAGGCGGCCGGCTGCTGCTGCGCTGGACATCCCACCGCCATGTCCTGCTGACCGGCTCGGCGCCGGCATGGCAGGATACGGTACTGCTCGATGGCGTCGAGCGGATCGAACTCGCGTACCAGCCGGCCGGCGCAACGGGCACCTGGCGTCCGTCTTGGACCGCCGGGAAGCTGCCGTCGCTCATCCGTGTGCGGATCGTGTTCGGTCAGGACGGCGGACGGCGGTGGCCGCCGATCCTCGTGGCGCCGCTGCGGGAGGCGATAGAGGAGTGACGCCGCCAGACCAGCACAGGTACCAGGACGGGCGCCAGCAGGGGCGGGCGGCACGGGATCGCGGGTTCGCGTTGCTGCTCGTGCTTTGGACGCTGGTGCCGATCTCGCTGCTGTTCATCAGCCTGGCCTCGGCGTCGCGGTCGGAGGCGCAACTGACTGCCAACCTCCGGAGCGCGGCGGAGCTGGAGGCGTTGGCGGACGGCGCGATCCACACCGCAATATTCGACCAGTTGCAGCGCCGCGGCCCAACCCAGCAGGAGCCTGGGATGGTGGCCCAGGTGCCCGGCGTGGAGGTAGGGATCGAGGTCCAGAGCCAGTCCGGGCTGGTGAACCCGAACATTGCCTCGCCCGCACTGCTGCGCGCCCTGATGCTCCGGCTCGGCGTCGCTCCGCAGCGGGCGTCCGGCATAGCCCGCGCCATCGCCGACTGGCGGACGCCGGGCCAGGGTTCCGGGCCGGGTGCCGCCAAGGCGCCCCAGTACAGGACCGCCGGGCTGGGCTACGGCCCGCCTGGCGCGCCGTTCGAGACCCTGGATGAGCTGCAGGACGTGCTCGGCATGACACCGGATGTGCTGGCTGCCCTGGCGCCCCACCTGACGCTCTACTCGGACCGGGACCCGGACCTTGCCACCACCGACCCCGTCGTATGGACGGTATTGCGCGATACCGGGGTTGCGGGACGCCCGGGCCAGGCTGGCGGACAGGTCATCCGGATCACCGCGACCGCTCAACGCCCTGACGGAGCCCGTGCGGCCTGGCGGGCCATCATCCGCCTCGGGTTTTCGCCGAACCTGCGGGGCTGGCGCGTTCTTGCCTGGGACACATTGCATGACGAATGATGCCCATCGGCTGAATGCGGCTTGCGGAACGCAGCGCCCGGAACTTGGACTTGCCCAATCCATGACGGCCTCAACCCCGCGGCACCTCCGCCGTCACGTCGGCCAGCACCTATTCGGGCGTCGCCCGCTGCTCGACGATGCGGGCCAGGTTGTCCAGAATGGCTTGGGTGATGCGGACGCCGTTGCTGCCGGGGAAGGCGTACCAGGGCTGCATGATCGGGATTCTGCTCCATTGCCGGGCGGAACAGCGGGTCCCCGCGGTAGAAGCTGACGCGGTAGCGGTCACCGTCCAGCGTCAGAGCGTTGCTATATGAACACAGTGACTTGTTGCAGGTATTGATTACCCTCGGATTATCGGTATCGGCTAAATTATTAAAATAGCACATCTACCACAGGGTCCATGCACCAACGCCGCTAAAGTCGCCAAGACCCGAACCATAGGGCTTATTGCTTCGCGTTAGCCGGGTACCAGTTATTTGTTTCCTGCAACCATTCCGCCGGAAGCTCGACGCAAAAGCAGGCGCCATGTTCGGAGGGAAGCAGCTCGGCTACGCCACCCACGCCCTGCGCCATCGCCTGCACGATCGACAGCCCCAACCCAGTACCGCCCTGGTCGCGAGACGTCGTAAAGAATGGTTCAAACACCCGGCCGCGGTTTGCCGGGGATATGCCGGGACCGTCGTCCTTGACGGTGATCCATGTCCGCCGTCCCTGGCTTCGGGCCGAGACGGTCACGCTTGCCCCGGATCCGCTACCATCTGCACTCGCATGGGCGGCGGCATTGTCGAACAGGCTGGCCAGCAACGCGCTCAACGCATCGGCTGGCAGGGCGACGGTGCATGGTCCGACGTCCACATGCACCGCCATCCCGCGCTCAACATAGATGGGGAGCAATGCCTCAAGCACGTCACCGACGTTCGTGGCTGAACCGGCGCCGGGCCGCATCATGTCGGCCCGCGCCAGGTCCAGGAGGCGCCGCACCAATTGGTCCAGCCGCTGCGTGTTGCGGGCGAGAATGCGAAGCAGCTTGCCGCGCTCGTCTGCAGGGAGGGTGTCGGCATGGTCCTCCAGCAGCTCAGCCGCGCCGCGCAACCCGGCAAGCGGCGTCTTGAATTCATGCGACACGCTGGCAGCGAAGGCGATGATGTAGCGGGCGCGCTGGTCCAGCACCGCGGCCATGCGGGTGAGCGCGGCCGACAGGTCTGCCACCTCCTGGGTGCCTGGGCGCCGCAGCGGAGTCGCCTGACCCCCTGACGCCACGAATTGCGCCTGCGCCACCACACCAGCCAGCGGCCGTGTGACCAGGCGGGACAGCCCGGCGGCAAGCAAGCCCCCCGCCGCCAGCAACGAGACCCCCAAAACGCCCAGCTCCCAGCGCTTGGCCCAGACCGCCTGGCCCATGTCGCGTGGCGTGCGGGACAGCACCACCGCGCCAAGCAGCCCGGTGTATCCCTGCACGGGCAGCGCCACGAACACCCGCAGCCCGGAGGGCCGCGACAGGGTGCCGACCGAGTCCGACATCTCCCACGGTTCACGACGGCGCAGCGCCGTGGCGACCGGTGCGCCGGCCAACACGCGTGCGACCTCTTGCCAGCCGGCCAGGCTCTTGCCCAGGTCCGTCCCAGTGGTGGCAACAACCACGCCCTGCGCGTCCGTAAGCCGCAGGGCGGACAAGGCAACCGGCTGGGCGTCCCGGATCATGGGGGACAGGGCTTGCCCAATCGCGCCCGCCAGCGGGTCCGGCACGCGGGCGGTCGGTGCGGCGTCGGGCGGCGGCGGCAGCACCGGGTCGATGGCTAGGTCCACGCCGGGCCGGCTCAGCAGGCTGACGGCGGCGGCGCTCAGCCGGCCACCGGGACCCGCGGGCGGGCGCGGGGCAGGCGTCTCGGGCGAAAGGCGGCCCAACTCCGCCCGGACGGCGGCCGACCAGACGACCGCCTGCGCCACCAGCTCGTCCTCGGTCTGGCCGACCAGCGCGCTCTCATAGACGCGCATTGCCCACAGCGCGGTGATCGGCAGCGCCAGCACCGCCATGTTGCTCACCAGCAGCAGAAGCCAGAGCGGTGGCGGCCTGCGCTCCGCAAACCCTAGCCGCATGGGCCAAGCCGGTAGCCGAACACCGCCAGCGTCTCGATCGGCGCAGCTCCGACGGCGGCGAACTTCGCGCGGACCCGGCGCACATGGCTGTCGATCGTGCGGTCGCTGACCACCCGCTCGCTGGCATAGGCGCGGTCCATCAGCTCGTCGCGCGAGAAAACGCGGCCGGGCCGGGCCATGAGGGTCCGCAGCACGCCGAGTTCGGTGGCGGTCAGCGGCACGTCCCGCCCATCCCAGGTCACGCGCAAGGTCTCGGTGTCCAGCCGCAGCCGGCCATGGGTGAGCGCCCCGGCAGGCTCCCGTGGCGGCGGCGCGGCGCGGCGGAGCAGGGCGCGCACACGGGCGACCAACTCGCGCGGGGAAAACGGTTTTGCGAGATAATCGTCGCCGCCGATTTCTAGCCCGACGACCCGGTCCACCTCGCTGTCGCGCGAGGAGAGGAACAGGATCGGCACGGTGCTATGGCGGCGCACGGCACGACAGACGTCGGTGCCGTCCATTTCCGGCAGCATCACGTCCAAGATGACCAGATCCGGCCCGGCGCCCGGGGTGCCGGCGCCAATCTGCGCCAGGGCGGCGGCACCGTCGGCGGCTTCGGCCGTGGCGAACCCAGCCTGGCTGAGGGCGATCCGCACCACCTCCCGGATCGCGGGGTCGTCGTCCACAATCAGCACGCGGCTCATGGCGCATTTGCACCGGATTTGCACGGGGATGCCATCGCTTTTCACAGGCGCCGCCATCCCGGCTGCACAGCAAGGCGGCATTGCTACGGCACACCCGATCAACCCGGAGCAAAGCGCATGAGCGAGACCCCAGCAGACACGAAAACCCCCAACAACCCTGTAGCGCCCTCCTGGGCGCCCCGTGCCATGCGAACCAGCATTGCCGCCGCCCTCGTCGTGGCCGCCGTCTCCGCCGCCGCCGCCGAGCCCGCGCCGACGGTGACCACCGACGCCGATGGGGACGGCGCCCGAGCCTGCCTGGAGTTCGGGCGGGCGCTCGACACCAGCGCCGACGCCCATCCCGGCGACTTCCTGACCATCGAGCCCACCGTGCGCCCAACGGTCACCGCCAGCGGAAGCCAGCTTTGCCTCGATGGGCTGGGCTACGGGGTGCACTACGGCATCACCGTGCATCCCGGCATCGCCTTCGTCGGTTCGCGCGGGGACACCGAGGAAACCGCCACGGCCGACACGCCCAACTGTGACCCGCTGGTGGCCGTCGGCGGCCGCGGCTGGCTGCTGCCGCGGCAGGGGGCGACGGGCGTCACCATCCAGACCGTGAACGTCCCGCTCGTGCGTATCCGGGTGTTGCGGCTCGCAGCGCGCAAGGTCGCGGCCGCTGCCGGAGGAGACGCCAATTGGGGCGACGCGCTGGACCCTTCGAAGCAGTCCTGGAACCTGTACGAACTGCGCAGCCGGGCGTCCAGCATGACCCAAATCTGGTCCGGCACGATGCAGGCCGGTCCCGGGCGCAACCGGACCGTGGAGACCGCTTTCCCCCTGGCGGGGATCGTGGACCCGGCCAAACCCGGCGCCTACCTGGTCTTGGCCGAGGATGCCGCCAAGCCTGCGGCCGATCTCACGCCCGACAAGGACGCGGCAAGCCTCGATGACAGCGAGCAGGCCATCGCCGGCCACTGGGCGCTGAGCACGGATTTGGCGATCTCCTCGTTGCAGGGCCAGGACGGGCTGCATGTGACGGTCCGCTCGCTGGGCAGTGCGGCGCCCCTGCCAGGGGTGCGCCTGGAACTCCGCGCCAAGTCGGAGGACACGCTGGCCGAGGCCACCACCGATGCGCAGGGCAGCGCCGTGTTCGCGCCCGGCCTGCTGCGCGGCAAGCTCGCCGCCGCCGCCGCCGTGCTGGTCGCGAGCACCGCGGCGGGCGATTTTGCCTTGCAGAGCCTCACGGCGCCGGGTTTCGACCTGTCGGATCGCGGGGCCGATGGCCGCGTCTCGCCGGGGCCGGTCGAGGCGTTCGTCTACACCGACCGCGGCATCTACCGGCCCGGCGAGACGATCAACGTCACCGCCCTGCTGCGCACCGCCGGGCTGTCCGCGGTGGACGGCGCGGGCTTGACCCTCATGCTGCGCCGGCCCGATGGGGTGGAGGCCAGCCGCACCACCCTGCCGCCGGCGCCGGATGCGGGGTTCGGGCAGGCATTGGCACTCAGCGCCACCGCGGCGCAGGGCAACTGGACGGTCGAGGCATTCGTGGACCCGAGCCTGCCGCCGGTCGGCCGCGCCTCCTTCTCGGTGATGGATTTCGTGCCGCAGCAACTGAAGGTGGAGCTTATCGCCACTGCGGCGGCGACCGGGCCGGGGGCGACTGGGCCGGGGGCGACTGGGGCAGGGGCGATCAAGCCGGAGGCGCGGCTTTCCGGTTCCATCGACGGGCGCTTCCTGTATGGCGCACCCGCCGCCGGGCTGCATGCCGAGGGCGACATCCACCTGGTGCGCGACGAACACCCCGTGGCCGGCGCGCCGCAATACAGCTTTGGTGACCCGGACGAGACGATCCCCGACGCCCTGCAAGCCCTGACGCTGGCCGACGCCGACGCTGCCGGGCATGTCGCCATCGACACGGCGCTGAGCGTCCCGGATGGCATCGGCTCGCCCCTGCGCGCCGTGGTGAACGCCGGGCTGGTGGAGCCGACCGGGCGCGCGGTGAAGGAAACCCTGTCCCTGCCGATCCATAACCATCCGCTGCTGATCGGCATCCGCAAGCTGTTCGGCGACCAGGTGAACGAGGGCAGCCCCGCCCAGTTCGCCGTCCGCACCTTTGGCGCCGACGACGCGCCGGTGGCCGCAGCCGGCCTGCATTGGCGCCTCTATGCCGAGAACCACCGCTGGGACTGGTGGCGGGAGGGTGGGAGCGGGTGGACGTTCCACACCTACACGACCGAGGACGAGGCCGCGTCCGGCACGCTCGACACCCCCTCCAGCGCACCCGCCGAGCTTGCAAGGACCCTGGGCTGGGGCGACTACCGCCTCGTGGTCAGCGACGATGCGACGGGCGCCGCCAGCAGCGTGCGGTTTGCCAGCGGCTGGAACGGCTCCGCGAATGCCGACATCCCGGACCGGCTGGCGGTGGAAACCGACCGCGCCGTGGTGGGAAGCGGCGAGACGGCGCACATCCACGTCCGTGGCCCGTTCACCGGCCCGGCGCAGGTCATCGTTGAGAGCGCCGGCCGGGTGCTGGAGACGCGCCGGGTCGAGATGGCGGCGGATGGCGCCACGCTGGACTTGGTTGCGACCGCCGGCTGGGGCGCTGGCGTGCACGTGCTGGCGGAGGCGTTCCGTCCGCTCGCCGCGGCGGCCAAGCCGCATGAGCCGGTGCGCGCCGTGGGTCTCGCCTGGGTTGCGACCGACCCGGCGCCGCACACCCTGGCCGTCAGCGTCAGCGTGCCTGCCACGGTGACCCCGCGCCAGTCCATCACCGTGCCGGTGCACGTGGCGGGATTGCATGGCCGCGCCTTCGTCACCTTGGCGGCGGTCGATGAGGGGGTCCTGCAGCTCACCCACTTCGCCAGCCCGGACCCGGTGGCAGCCTTGCTCGGCCGCACCCGGTTCGCCATGGACCTGCGCGACGATTACGGCCGCCTGCTGGACGGCACCGCCGATGCCGGCACCCTGCATGAGGGCGGCGACGAGGGTTCGCTTGGCGGCGCCGGCCTGCCGGTCACGTCCACCAAGGTCGTCTCGCTGTTCCACGGCCCGGTGGAGCTGGACGCGGACGGGAATGCCGCGATCCCGCTCGACCTGCCGGATTTCGCGGGGGAGTTGCGGCTCATGGCGGTGGCTTATGACCACGAGGCGGCGGGCCATGCCGAGGCGGCGTTAACCGTACGCGACCCCGTGGTGGCCGAGTTGGCGCTGCCGCGTTTCCTGGCGCCGGGCGACGTCGCCAGCGTGGGCGTCTCGCTGCAGGACACCGATGCGCCCGCCGGGGACTATCACCTGGCCCTCGCCGCCAGCGGCGCGGCGGCCTGGCGCGGACCCGGCACGATCGACCTGCATCTCGATCCAGGCCAGCGGCGCGAGGCCCGGCTCGACCTGGCCGGCGCCGAGACCGGGATTGCCCACCTGACGGCGGACCTGACCGGACCGGGCGGGCTGCACATCACCCATCGGTGGGACATCGCGGTGCGTTCGCCGCACCCCGACCTGGTGCTGAGCCAGGCTGCGACGCAGGCGCCCGGCGAGACCTACACCGCGGGGCCGGACCTGCTGGCGCCGTTCGTGCCGGGCAGCGTGCAGGTGACGGTCGGCTACTCCGCCACTGGCGGGATCGACGTGCCCGGGCTGCTGCAGTCGCTCTACACCTATCCGTTCGGCTGCACGGAGCAGCTTTCCTCCTCGGCGCTGCCGCTGCTGTATTTCAACGACGCCCGCCTGCTGGGCCGCCCCGCGGGTGACCGCGGCGTGCACGACAGGGTGCAGGCGGCGATCGCCACCATCATCGACCGGCAGGACTCGGCCGGCCGGTTCGGGCTGTGGCGCGTGGGGGATGGCGACGCCTCGACTTGGCTGAACGTGTACGTGCTCGACTTCCTGTTGCGGGCGCAGGATGCCGGGTTCGCCGTGCCGGACGGCGTCACCAGCAACGCCTCGCGTTGGATCGAGCGCAGCCTGCAAACCGGCAACGACACCTACGACGGCGCCTATGCCCAGCCGCCTGCGCCGACGCGGGCCTATGCGGCCTACGTCCTGGCGCGCACCAGCCGGGTCGATCCGTCCAGCCTGCGCGCGCTGTCCGCTGATCTCTCTCCCGCCGGGGACCAGACGGTATCGTGGCGCGGCGGCGAGACGGCCGCTCCGATGGCCCTGGCCGATCTGGCTGGCGCTCAATCGCTGATGGGCCAGGCTGGCTTGGCCGAGAGCACGTTCGGGAGCGCCATCACCAACTTGGGCGCCTCGTCGGTCCCGCTTTGGTGGCGCAACGCCTATTTCTGGTCGCCGCTGCGCGAGGCGGCGGGCGTGCTGGCCGTGGCGGCAGAAACCGGGCATGACGCGGCGGTGTCGGCCCTGATGGCGCGGCTCGCCCGCGAGCGCCTCGATCCCGATCAGCTCAACACGCAGGAAAAGGCCTGGCTGCTGATGGCGGCCCATGCGCTGGCCAAGCGCGGCGCGGCGCGTTCGGTGGCGCTGAACGGGGGCGCGGCGGAGACGGTGACGCTGCCCTACGCCATGTCGCCCGGCGCGGAGGCCATGGCGCGGGGCACCAGCGTGCGGAACCTGGACGACAAGCCGCTGTTCCGCACGGTCACGCTGCGGGGCGCCCCGATCCAGGCGCCGCCCGCGCTGCAGAACGGCTTCCGGCTGCAGCGCGAGACCTACACGCTGGCGGGGGAGCCGATGGACGACGCCGCGCTGCGCCAGACGGACCGCTTCATCGTGGTGCTGTCCGGCAGCGCGGGTTCCGACCAGTTCCGCCGGGCGATGGTGATCGATCCGCTCCCGGCCGGGCTGGAAATTGAGGCGCCGGTGCTGCGGGAGGACAGCTATCCCTTCCTTGGCGAACTGACGCACCTGCGCGCCCATGAGGAGCGGGACGACCGCTTCCTGGCCGCGTTCGACGTGGGCGTAGACCCGCGCAACCGCTGGCGCAACGTGGAGGACAACAGAACCGATCCGCTGGACGAGAACGAATTCCGCATCGCCTACGTGGTTCGCGCGGTCACGCCGGGCCATTTCGTCCGGCCGGAGACGATCGTGCAGGACATGTACCAGCCGGACGTGATGGCCCGCACGGACGCCGGCGAGACCAGCGTGGCGGCCCGGTGATGCGGCGCTGGGCCGTCGTGGCGCTTCTGCTGCTGGGGGTGGCGCTGGCGGTTGACCATGCGGTGCCGCTCGACTTTCGCCGGGCTGGCATGCTGTCGGCGGAGTTGCGCGATGCTTCGGGCCGGGTGCTGAACCTGCGCCCGGCGGCGGACGGGGCGGTCCGCCTCGCCGCCGGGCCGGGTGATGTGGGGCGCGACATCGTGCCGTTGCTGCTGGCGCGGGAAGACCGGCGGTTCTGGCTGATGCCCGGCGTCGATCCGGTGGCGTTGCTGCGCGCGGCGGACCAGTTGGCGGCGCACGGCCGCATCGTCTCCGGCGGCTCGACCATCGCGATGCAGGTCGCCCGGCTGCTGGAGCCGCATCGGCGCAATGTTTGGGGCAAGCTGCACGACATCGCGCGCGGGCTGCAGTTGCAGGCGCATCTGGGGCGCGGCGAGATACTCAGGCTGTATCTCACCCTGGCGCCGATGGGCGGCAATATCGAGGGCGTGCGGACGGCATCGCTGCTGTATTTCGGCTGCGAGCCGGCGGCGCTCACCCGCTCGCAGGCCGCGCTGATCGTCTCGCTGCCGCAAAGCCCGACGCGCCGCCGTCCCGACCTGCATCCCGACGCCGCGTGGCAGGGCGCCGCGCGCGTGCTGGCCGCGGCGGGGGATCAGGAGCCGCCGGAGCGAACGGCCGTGACGCGCGCAGGGCTGCCCAGGATGGCATGGCACCTGGCCGGGCACTGGAGGGGTGTCACGACGACGACGCTGGACGCGGACCTGCAAGCCGCAGTGGAGACGTTGGCGACGCGCGAGCTGCACTGGCTTGGCGCGGATGCAGACCTGGCGGCGCTCGTCATCCGCAACCGGGACCGCGCCGTGCTGGCCTATCTGGGCGGGGCAAGCATGGCGCCGGGCGGCATGGTGGACATGGTGCGCGCCCATCGCTCGCCAGGCTCCGCGCTGAAGCCGTTCATCTATGCGATGGCGTTCGATGCCGGCCTGGCCGAACCCGGCACGATCCTGCCCGACGATGAATTCCGCCTGGGCGGGTATGCGCCGCGGGACTTCGACCGGATGGACCACGCCCCCACGACCGCGGCCGAGGCTCTGCGCCAGTCGCTCAACCGCCCGGCGGTGCGCCTGCTGGCCCGACTGGGTCCGGCGCGGTTCGGCAGCGCGGTGGCGCGTGCGGGCGTGCGGTTGCGGTTGCCGCGGGGGGGCGGGCAATCGGCGGCGCTGGCGCTGGGCGGCGCCGGGATCAGCCTGTTCGACCTGGCCGGGCTTTACGCCGACCTTGCAGATGGCGGGGTCATCCGGCTGCCTACTGTGGTGGGTACCGCCGGCAAGCCTGGCACACTGGTCAGCCCTGGGACGCTGGTCAGCCGGCGCGCAGCCGCCGAGGTGGCTGCCATCCTGCGTGCACAGCCGGCGCCACCCGGTGTCGCGCCCGACCCGGCGCATCCAATCGCCTACAAGACAGGAACGTCCTACGGCTTCCGCGATGCCTGGGCGGCGGGCTTCACGCCGGGCTACACGGTGGTCGTCTGGGTTGGGCGCCGCGACAATACGCCGCTGCCGGGCGCCACAGGCCGGGACGTCGCAGCGCCCGTCCTGTTCCACCTGTTCGGCCTGCTGCCGGCCGAAGCGCCGGTGCCAGAGGTGGCGGTGACTACTCGTGCGCCCGTCGCCCCCGCGCTCGCCCGCGCGTCCGGCCCGCCGGCGTTGCGGATGATGTTCCCGCCCGGCAACGTAGACCTGGCCTATGACGCGACCGCGGCGATCGACCTGCGCGCCGCCGGGGGCCAGCCGCCTTACCGCTGGCTGGCAGACGGCAGGCCGCTCCCTTCCGCACTGCACACGCTCTGGTCGCCCGACGGGCCTGGCTTCGTCCATCTCACGGTGCTGGACCGGGCCGGCCATTCGGCCTCGGCGGACGTCCGGCTAGTGGCGGAATAGGTCCCCTGCCCCGCGCCCGCCCCCATGAGATTGGCCAGTCGCGGTGCTCACCCGCATGATCCTGGTCGCCAAGCCCGTCTCCGCCCGGTGGACCTGATAAGCCACATCAGCCGTCATGCCCGAGCTGCGGCAGCGGAGTTGCCGCCGCGACGGCGCCCGCGGCGCCACCCTGGGTCACTCGGGTCCGACGCAAGCGCTGCAGTTGTCCGTCGGCCAGCGCGCCGATCAGGATCACCGTGCCCATCACGGCGTAGTTCAGCGAAGAGGGGATGCCGAGCAGGTTCACCAAGTTCTGCAGGATCTGCAGCAGCACGGCGCCGAGCGCGATGCCGAGGATGGAGCCCTCGCCGCCGCGCAGGGAGCAGCCGCCCAGCACCGCGGCCGCGATGCCGTATAGCTCGTAGAAGGTGCCGTGCGAGGCGGGCGAGATCGAGCGCGTGTACATGGCGAAGTACACCGACGACAGCGCCGCCAGCCCCGAGCAGATCACGTAGGCCCAGACGATCACGGTGCGCGTGGCGATGCCCGAGTAGCGGGCCGCCTCCTCGTTCTTGCCGACCGCAAACAGGTAGCGGCCGAACACCGAGCGGTGCAGCACCACGGCCATGACCAGGGCCACGACCACGAAGGCCGTAAAGCTGTTCGGCACCCCGTGGACGCGCCCGGTGGTCAGCCATTCGAGCGTCGGGAAGCTGGTGCCGAACTCGAAGCCCGCGGTGCCGTCGTCCGTGTAGTAGCGGGCGACGCCGCGGTAGATGAGCAGGCCGCACAGCGTCACCACAAAGGGCTGCAGGCGCGCCTTGGTGACCAGGAAGCCATGCAGCAGCCCGATCACCACGCCCAGCATGATGATCACGCCGGTCGCCACCACCCAGTTCAGCCCGTAGCCGGAGAGGAGCTGGATGAAGATCACCCCGAGCAGGGCGAACACCGAGCCGATCGACAGGTCGATGCCCCCGGTGATGATGACGAACCCCTCGCCGATGGAGAACAGGCCGTAGAGGCCAATCAGGTTGGCGGTGTTCGAAAGGTTCACCGGCGAGATGAAGCGCGGGTTGATGACCGCAACGATGGTTCCGACCAGCAGGATCAGCAGGAGCAGGCCCAGGTCCTTCTTCAGCATCGGGTCCTCATTGCCGGGTCTTCATTGCAGCGTGTTCCCCACCGCCAGGCGCATGATGTTGCCCTCGGTCATCCGGTCGCGGCCGAGCACGCCGGTGATGGCGCCCTCGTGCATCACCGCGACCTTGTCGCTGACGCCGATCACCTCCTCCATGTCCGACGAGATCATCAGGATCGCCACGCCCGCATCGGCGAGCGCCCGCATGAGCGCGTAGATCTCGGCCTTCGAGCCGACGTCGATGCCGCGCGTCGGCTCGTCGAAGATGATGACCTTGGGCTGCATGCAGAGCCATTTGCCGAGCACCACCTTCTGCTGGTTGCCGCCGGACAGCGAGCCCGCGCGCGTCTCGACCGTGGGTGTCTTGATGCGCAGCGAGCGGCGTTGCGCCTCGGCGTTACGGTGCTCGGCCCCGCCATCGACCAGGCTCGCCTTGGCGAAGCGCGGCAGGCTCGCGAGCGAGATGTTCTCAAGGATCGAGTCCTCAAGGATCAGCCCCGACTTCTTGCGGTCCTCGGGGATGAGGTAGATGCCGCGCGCGATGGCGTCGCGCGGCGAGCGGATGCGGATCGGCCTGCCATCGACCTTGAGCGAACCGCCCGCCGGCGGATCGATGCCGAAGATCACCCGGGCGAGTTCGGTGCGGCCGGCGCCCACCAGGCCGCCAAGCCCCAGGATCTCGCCGCCGCGCAGCCCGATCGTCACCGGGCGGCCGGGGTAGGCGGGGGTGGCCAGGTTGTCGAGGTCGAGCAGCGGGGCGGTCGGCGCCGCCTTGGGCGGCGTATAAAGGGTCTTGAGATCGCGGCCGATCATCAGCTTGATCATGGCGTCGTGCTTGATCGCGGCGCGGTCGAGGGTGCCGACCACCACGCCATCGCGCAGCACGACGACGCGGTCGGCGCACTGCTCGACCTCGTTCAGCCGGTGCGAGATGAAGATGATGGCCACGCCACCCGCCTTGAGGTCGGCCAGCACATCGAGCAGGCGGCCGGTTTCGGTCAGCGTCAGGCTGGAGGTCGGCTCGTCCATGATGATGAGCTTGGCGTCGAGCGACAGCGCCTTCACGATCTCCAGCATCTGGCACTGCGCGATCGACAGGTCGGAGACGGGCGTGTCGGCGGCGAAGTCGCAGCCCAGGCGCCGCAGCAGCGGGGTGACGCGCAGGCGCAGCGCCTTGCGGTCGATCAGTTGGAGCGGACCGAAGCCGCGCGGCTCCCGGCCGATGAACACGTTCGCCGCGACGTCGAGGTTGTCGAACAGGTTCAGTTCCTGGTGCACGAACGCGACCCCGGCGGCGAGCGACTGGGTCACGCTCAGAGCAGCATGATCCTGCCCGGCGATCCGGATCGAGCCCGCGCTCGGCTCGACGACGCCGCCGAGCACCTTCATCAGGGTGGACTTGCCGGCGCCGTTCTCGCCGATGAGGCCGACGATCTCGCCGGCGTCGATGCGGAAGCTCACATCCTGCAGCGCCTGCACGCCGGAATAGGACTTGCTGATGGACTGCAGTTGAAGGAAGGGCTCGGCCATCAATCCAGCACCGATTGTGTTCGCCTTCGCCCTGCTCGCAGGGAGAAGGTGGCTGCAAACCGGTTGAGGGGTATCGAAGCTCCCCTCAACCCCGCATCGCACACCCCCTCCCCGCAAGCGGGGCGAAGGGGTCTTCGGCCCCCGTCCGCGTGACCGACAATCGTAACCTGAACGGCTACTTCTTGCCCTGTCGCTCCCTCAGCTCGGCCGCAAAGGCGTCGACGTTGTCCTTCTCGATGATCTTCGTGGGAATGATCATCAGGTGGTTGGCCGGCACGAAGGTCTCATCGCCCTCGATGTACTTGGCCATGTCCTTCATGCCCTGATAGCCCCACTCGTACGGCTGCTGCACGACAGTGCCCACGATGGTGCCTTCCTTGACGCCGCCGAGGGTCACCTGGTCCTCGTCGAAGCCGATGACCTTGATCTGCCCGAGCTTGCCAGCCTCCTTGAGGGCGTTGTAGATCTGCGGGGTATTGTAGGAATATATGCCGACCATGCAGTTGATGCTGGGGTCGGCGGTCAGCGTATCCTCGACGTTGCGCTTGGCGCGGGGCTGATCGATGTCGTCGGCGCGGACGTCCACCAGCGTGATCTTGGTGCCGGCGATTGCCGCCTTGATGCCCTCGACGCGCTCACGGGCATTGTCGGCGCCGGGCAGGCCGACATAGCCCATGCACTTGCCGCCCTGCGGCATCGCCTTCTTCATCAATTCGCCGGCCTGCTTGCCCGCCTCGACGTTGGACGAGCCGATATAGGCAATGCGTTTGGAGCTGGGTGCGTCGCTGTCGGTGGTGAACAGGACGGTGCTGCCGCCGACCTTGTTGAGCTCGTCGATCTGCGTCTTGGGATCGACGGCGCTCACCATGATGCCCGCGGCGCCGCCGGCCACGAGGTCGTCCATCAGGCGGTTCTGCATCGCCGCAGAGGACTGCTCGGGATATTTCAACGCGAGGGTATAGTTGGGAAGTTCGCCCTGGGCCTTCTTGACGCCCGCCTCGGCCGCCTTCCAGAAATCGGATGCACCATTGACGACGAAATAGAGCGACTTCTTGTCGGCCGCCTGAGCGGCCGGGCATAGGGACAGGCCCACTGCGCCTACCAAGATAGCCCGGCGCAGCATTCTGCTCCGAGCAGACGACGTTTGGTCGTTCATTCGCATGACCCTCCCCCTATGTTCCCCGTTAAAGTGGTCGGGGGCCTTTCCAGGCTTCTTATTGACAGTCAATTAGCACACCCGCGTAAACAGTAAAATAACTTTGTGGCGCGCTGCGGCGTTGTTGCATGGATGTTGCAATAGCGCCGCAGCCAGGGGCAATGCAGGAGGTTTGTTGCTTCCCCGATCACCTGGTTACATCTCGCGACAGCCGCCTCGGCGTGAGCGCGCGTGTTGCCTGAAGCCGCCTGCCAGCCCATGCGGCCGTGCCCGGCGATGCCCTGGAGGCGGCGGTCGCACGGCGTCGGGGCACGTTCGCCCGTCTCGCCCGGCACCGCCATGGACCGCGGTGGCACGACGACGGCCGCGTCAGGGTGGCGCTGGGCTAGGGAGACAGTCTGCCGCCGGGCCAAGCGGTGGGCTTCACCCGCCCTACGAATCCAACAGATTCTCCCGCAGCAGCTTGTAGCGGTACTCCGTCCGGAACCGCCCCCGGCGCTGCAGCTCCGGCACCAGCAGGTCCGCGATCGTCTCCAAATCCCGCGGCAGCGACGTGATATGCCCCAGCATGAAGCCGCCCCGGCTGCCCGTGGCCTCGAACCGCTCCTCCAATATGTCCGCGACATCCTTGGCGCTGCCGGCCACCGTCTCCTCCCAGCTCGTCGCCTCCTTCACGCCGTGATCGAAGAACTCCTCGCGGGATATCTCCGTCTCCGCGCCGATCTTCAGCGCCAGTTGGTGGACGAACCCCACCGGCGAGGCATTGCTCGCCACGATCTCCGCCTGCAGCGCCGCCAGGGTGAAGCGCCCCGGCAGTTTCGAGAAGTCATACCCAGCATTATAGGACAGGTACACCCCGACCGCCTCACGCGGCACCGCCGTCAGCAGCAGGTCCCGCTGCGCCATCGCCTGGCGCGTCGTCTCCCGCACCACGATCGGGGTTTGCCACAGTATGCCCATGCCAGCCGGGTCCCGCCCCAGATCGGTCAACGCCGCATCCAGCGCGGCCCGCTGCCTGACCTGCAGCGCCAGCGGCATGTCGCCGCCGAACACCACGTCCGACACATACGCGCTGGCCCGGATGCCCCGGGGCGAGCCGCCAGCCTGCACGATCACCGGGCGCCCCTGGGGCGAGGGTGGGGTGTTCAGCGGCCCGTCCACCTTGAAGAAGCGCCCGCGATGGCTGACGTCGCCGATGCTCGCCGGGTTGCCGACGCGGCCGGTCTCGTGGTCCCACAGCATCGCGTCCGCGCCGACCGAATCCCACAGCTTGCGGCAGACATCGACGAACTCCTCCATCCGGTCGTAGCGCGCGCCGTGCTCCATCAGCTCGTCGAAGCCGAAATTGGCTGCGTCCGACCGGCGCGTGGACGTGACCAGGTTCATGGCGATCCGCCCGCCGGTCACATGGTCCAGCGAATTCATCAGCCGCGCCATGTAGTACGGGTGCATGAACGTGCTGGAATAGGTCAGGCCATAGCCCACCCGCTTCGTCACGCGCGACATCGCGACCATGATCGGGCTCAGATCCTGGCGCGGCCAGTTCATCCCCCACTCCACGGCGCCGTCCCGCGAGCCGCGCCAGGTGTCGGGCACCCCCGTGCCGTCACCCGAGAAGATCATGTCCAGCAAGCCGCGCTCGGCGATCCGGGCCACGTCCTCGTACATCTCCACATCGGGGAAGCTGCGCCCGGGCCACGCGCCCGGCAGCCGCCATCGCCCGCCCATGTGCGTGTATGAAAAATCGAACCCCAGGTGCATCTTCGTCTTGGCCATGCCGGCGCTCCGTGCTGGCCGCAAGCAGGCAAGATCGATGCCACCTGTTGCAGTACGGCCCTGTTGCTGCATGCACCGGCGCCAACCGGGGGGCCAGCGCATGATCCGCACCGGGCAGCAATACAGCGGCGGCGTCCGTGACGGCCGGGTCATCGATATTAACAGCAACCGAGTCCGCGGGGTGACCACCCATCCAATGTTCAGGCCGCTGGCCGACATCGGTGCCCGTATCCATGACATGCAGCACGGCACCGCACATGCGCCAACCATGGCGACACCAGAGGGCCGCTGCCGGTCGGCTGCAAACCGCGGCGTTGTTGCATGGATAATTTGCAAGCCTATCGGCGTTGCAGGCCATGCCGGCACGTCTTGAGACCAAAATGGCATGGAGCATCCAGGATTGGGCGACCCTTCCGGGCTGTTGCTGGCCCTTATCAACCGTGCCCCGCCTACGCCGAAGGCATCCTGCTGTGATCGCCCGATGGCCTCTCCAGGGCCAGCCGCTGATCCCTGCAACAACGCCAGCCGTGCGGCATGGCCCGTGACGGGCCGGCAACGCTAGCATGTTTCTTGCTTTGTCCAAGCCAGTGCTGCCGTTGCCTGCCGAGGATGCCATGATCACACGCCGCCACCTGTCCGCCGCCCTGTTGCTGGCCGGCATCGCCTGGGGTGGGGACGCCTGGAACGGGAGCGCCTGGGCCGCGACCCGCGGCGGCACTCTGGTGTTCGGCCGCGCCATCGAGAGCCAGTACCTCGATCCCACCCGCACGTCGCAGAACGCCGACATCTGGATTTCGCTGAACATCTACGACACCCTGCTGCAGCCGACGGCGGACGGCACCGGGGTGCAGCCCGGCCTCGCCAGCGCCTGGTCGGTGTCCCCCGACGGCAAGGCCATCACCTTGACGATGCGGCCGGACCTGAAGTTCGCCGACGGCTCCCCGCTCGAGGTCAGCGACGTGAAGTGGTCGCTCGACCGCGCCCGCGCCAAGCCCGAGGGCGGCGAGTTCGCGTTCCTGCTGGCCTCCATCGCTGCTATCGAGACCCTCGGCACCGACACCGTGCTGATCAGCCTGAGCCATCCCGACCCGGTGATGCTGCAGGCGCTATCCACCTTCAACGCCGGCATCATGCCGGAGAAGCTGCTGATGGCCGCACCGGGAGCCACGCTGGAGGAGAAGACCAAGGCTTTCGCCGACCACCCCGTAGGGTCCGGACCCTTCACCTTGGAAAGCTGGAAGCGCAACACCGAGATGGTGCTGGTCCGCAACCCCCACTACTGGCGCAAGGCGGAGGACGGCAAGCCGCTGCCGTATCTCGACACCGTCCGCCTGGTGATCATCCCCGACGACGCCACCCGCATCCTGAAGCTGCGCGCGGCCGAGCTGGACATCGCCGAGTTCGTCCCGTACTCGCGCGTCGCCGAGCTGAAGGCCGATCCCAAGCTGGATATGGTGCTGTTCCCGGCGGCGCAGGTGAACTACTTCTCCCTCAATGCCCGGCCCCTGTTCAAGGACGGGGGCAAGAACCCGATGGCCGACGTGCGGGTGCGCCAGGCGCTGAACTACGCCACCGACAAGGAGGCGCTGATCCAGGCCGTCAGCTACGGCACCGGCACGGTGCAGCGCAGCCTGATGCCGATGTCCACGCCGCTCGCCTCCGGGCCGGCGCAGCTTTATCCGTATGATCCCGCCAAGGCCAAGGCGCTGCTGGCGGAGGCCGGCTATCCCCAGGGGTTCGAGCTGACCAGCCTGGCGCTGGCCGGCAGCGCGGACGATGCGGCGAAGCTCACGATCCTGCAGCAGCTTTGGGCGCAGGTCGGCGTCCGGCTGAAGATCGAGCAGTTGGACGCCGCCACCCGGCTGGCGCGCTACAACGCCGGGGACTTCCAGGTGCGGGCGTCGCTGTGGACCAACGACATCAACGACCCCAACGAGATCACGTCGATCCTGGCGTACTACCCCACCCGCCAGGCCGGCCGGTCCGGGTGGCAAGACAAGCGGGTGGACGAGCTGTTCGACCTGAGCCAGGAGGAGTTGGACCCGGCCAAGCGCGCCGCCGAGTACAAGGAATTGCAGGACCGCTACGCCGCCGCGGCGCCCATCGTCTTCGCGATGGAGGTGCCCTACCCCGTCGCGATGCGCAAGGCGGTCAAGGGCTTCGTGCAGATCCCGCTGGGCAACAACCTGTTCGTCGAGGCGTCAGTCGAAAAGTAGGCCCGGTCGAGAAAAGGCGGGCAAGGTTGCACCTTCTCGGCGCCCTCGGCCGCCGCCTGGTGCAGGTGGCGGCCACCGTGGTCCTGGTGGCGCTGCTGGTGTTCGGCCTGATGCGGCTGCTGCCCGGCGATCCCGCCGCCACCCTGCTGGGGGACCGGGCCAGCGACGCCGCGATCCGCAGCCTGCACCATGAGCTGGGGCTGGACCGCTCGATGGCCGTGCAGTTTTGGGAGTTCCTGCGCCATGCCGTGACGTTCGACCTCGGCGACTCCATCACCCTGCGCGTGCCGGTGGCGCAACTGATCCGCGACGGCCTGCCGATCACCCTGACGCTGACGGGGATGGCGGTCGTGATGGCCGTGCTGGTGGCGGTGCCGCTCGCGTTCGTGTCGGCGTTGTGGCAGGGCGGATGGGCGGACATGCTGATCCGCATGGCGTCGCAGGCCTGCCTGTCGATGCCGGTGTTCTACATCGGCCTGGTGCTGCTGATCACGCTGGCGGCCGGGCTGCACTGGTTCCCGGTGGGCGGCATCGGCAACGGGTTCTGGCAGAACCTGTACTACCTGTTCCTGCCGGCGCTGACCTTGGCGGTGTCGCTGTCGGCCGTGCTGCTGCGCAACCTGCGGCAGTCGCTGATCGAGGCGCTGCAAGCGGACTACGTGAGCTTCGCTACGGCAAAGGGGCTGCGGCGCCGGGTCGTGCTGGGGCGGCATGTGCTGCGGAACGCCGGGATTTCGACCGTGACGCTGCTGGGCCTGCAGATCGGCACCTTGGTCGGCGGCGCCGTCATCACCGAGACGGTGTTCGCCATCCCCGGGCTGGGCCGGCTGACGGTGGATGGCATCTTCGCCCGCGACTATGCGGTGGTGCAGGGGCTGACGATGGTGCTGGCTGTCCTGGTGTCCGTGGTGTTCCTGGCGGTGGATGCCGTGCAGGCGCTGCTCGACCCGCGGGCGGGCGCTTGAGGATGTGCGTTTGAGGACCTGCGCTTGAGCGTGGCCCTCGCGTCGGCGGCCCCGCGCCGCGCTTGGCCGCGGCTGCGGGTACCGACGGTGCTGGGGCTGCTGGTCCTGCTGGGCTTCGTGGCCTGCGCGGCGGCGCCGGGGCTGGTGGCGCCCTATTCCCCGACGGCGTTCGACTTCCGCGCCATGCTGGCGCCGCCGAGCGCCGCGCACCCCTTCGGCACCGACAACTTCGGCCGCGACGTGCTGTCGCGCACCATCTGGGCGGCGCGGGTGGACCTGGAGATCGCCGTGTTCTCGACGGTGTTCGCCGCGGTGTTCGGCACGGTGATGGGGTGCCTGGTGGGCTATGCCGGCGGCTGGGCGGACGCGGTGTTCCGCCGGGTGGTGGACGTGTTCGTGACCATCCCGTTCCTGGTGCTGGTGATCGCCATCGTAGCGGTGCTGGGGCCGGGGTTGACCAATATGTTCGTCGCCATCTCGGCGGTGAACTGGATCATCTATGCCCGGCTGATGCGGGCCGAGGTGCAGGCCCAGGCGCGGCTGGACTACGCCGCCGCCGGGCGGGTGATGGGCTATAGCCACCTGCGGATCATGTTCCGCCACCTGCTGCCCAATGCGGTGTCCCCGCTGGTGGTGTACTGGATGACGGACATGGCGCTGGCGGTGCTGCTGGGGTCGTCGCTGGGCTACCTCGGCCTGGGGGCGCAGCCGCCGACCGCCGAGTGGGGGCTGCTGATCGCCGACGGCAAGAACTTCATGACGACGGCCTGGTGGATGTCGATCTTCCCCGGCCTGGCCATCGTCGCGGCCGGGGCCGGGTTCAGCCTGCTGGGCGACGGCCTGGCTGGCTGGGTGCGCCGGCGCGCATGACCGCGCCGCTGCTGCGGGTCAGCGGGCTGCGGGTCGGCATCGGCGCCGCCAACCCCGTGGACGGCGTGGACCTGGACGTGCAGCCCGGCGAAGTCCTGGGCATCGTCGGCGAGTCCGGGTCGGGCAAGAGCCTGACCCTGCGCGCCATCCTTCGCCTGCTGCCGCCCGGCGCGCGCCTGTCGGGCCAGGTGGTGTGGCAGGGCCAGGACATGGCCACCCTGTCCGCGGCCGGGCTGCGGGGGGTGCGCGGGCGCGGCATCGCGCTGGTGTTCCAGGAGCCGATGACGGCGCTGAACCCGGTGCTGACGGTCGGGCTGCAAATTACCGAAAGCCTGGCGGCGCACCTCGGCCTGCGCGGCGGCGCGGCCCGGCGCCGTGCGGCGGAGCTGCTGGACCTGGTCGGCATCCCGGACGCCGCGCGCCGCCTGGGCAGCTACCCGCACGAGTTCTCCGGCGGGATGCGGCAGCGCGCGATGATCGCCATCGCCCTGGCCGCCGGCCCGAAGCTGCTGCTGGCCGACGAGCCGACGACGGCGCTGGATGTCACGATCCAGGACCAGATCCTGCGGCTGCTGCTGCGGCTGCGCGACGAGCTGTCGATGGCAGTGGTGATCGTGACGCACGACCTGGGCGTGGTCGCCGGCACCTGCGACCGCGTGGCGGTGATGTATGCCGGGACGGTGGTGGAGACCGGGGCGACGGCGGCGCTGTTCGCCCGCCCGGCGCACGCCTACACGCTGGGTCTGCTGGGATCGCTGCCCGGCGCGCGGCAGGTCCGCCAGCGGCTGCCCGGCATTCCCGGCACGCCGCCGGACCCGTTCCTGCTGCCGCCGGGCTGCCGCTTCGCCCCGCGCTGCGGCTTTGCCCTGCCAGCCTGTGACGCCGCGGCACCCGGACTGGCGTCGCACGGCAGCGGCCACCAGACCGCGTGCATCCGGCCGGACGCCATCGGCATGGCGGCGGAGCTGGCGGCATGACGCCAACCATCCCCTGCTTTGCCCGATATGCCCGTCCCCACGCCCGTCATTGCCCCGCCTGTCATTGCCCCGCCTGTCATTGTCACGCCTGTCATTGCGAGGAGCGCTTGCGACGCGGCATAGGGGGCCGCCAGACCAGAACCCAGCCCATGCAGCCCCCTATGCCGCGCCGGAGCCGGCTCGCAATGACGGCTGCTGATCGGATGCAGCGGCGCAAGGGTCACGGCGGATGACGGTTGGCGCGACGCCGCTGCTGCGCGCCGACGACTTGGTGCGGACCTTCCCGGTGCGCCGCGGGCTGGGCGACCTGCTGCGCGGCCGCCGCCCCGGCGTGCGGGCGCTGGCCGGCGTGACGCTGGAGGTCCACCGCGGCGAGACCCTGGCCGTGGTCGGCGAGTCCGGCTGCGGCAAATCGACCTTGGCCCGCGCGCTGGTCCGGCTGGTGGCGCTGGACGGCGGCCAGGTCAGCTTCGACGGCCAGGATGTCGGGGCGATGCGCGGCGAGGCGCTGCGCCGCTACAACCGCCGGGTGCAGATGGTGTTCCAGGACCCGTACGGCTCGCTGAACCCGCGCATGACGGTGGGCGAGACCTTGGGCGAGGCGCTGCGCGTCCACCGCGTGGTGCCCGGCGCTGGGGTGGCAGCGCGCATCGCGGAGCTGCTGTCCCTGGTGCGCCTGCCAGCCGACGCGGCGACCCGGTTCCCGCACGCCTTCTCCGGCGGGCAGCGCCAGCGGATCGCCATCGCGCGCGCGCTGGCGGTGCAGCCGGAGCTGCTGGTCGCCGACGAGATCGTCTCGGCGCTGGACGTCTCGGTGCAGGCGCAGGTGCTGAACCTGCTGCTGGACATGCAGGAGCGGCTGGGGCTGGCGATCCTGTTCATCTCGCACGACCTGCGGGTGGTCCGGCACCTCGCGCACCGTGTCGCCGTCATGTACCTGGGCCGGGTGGTGGAGGCCGGCCCCGCCGACCAAGTGTTCGCCGCGCCGCTGCACCCCTACACCCAGGCGTTGCTGCGCGCCGCGCCAACCCTGGACATGCGGCGGCTGGACGCGGGCGAGGCGCTGCGGGGCGAGTTGCCAAGCCCCTTGCAAGCCGTCGCCGGCTGCCCGTTCAACCCCCGGTGCCCTGCCGCCTTCGACCGATGCCGGGTCGAGCCGCCGGCCATGCGGGTCAGCGCGGGGCATGGCGCCGCCTGCCACCTGGCCTTTGCAGGAAGCAGCCAGTTGGATGCGGCGTGACCGCGTTTGCCCGCCGGCCCCTGCCAGCCACCTTCAGCAACCCCGCCTGTCCCCGGCCCTTGCCGTCATTGCGAGCCGGCTTCGGCGCGGCATAGGGGGCTGCATAGGCTGCGTTTTGGTCTGGCGGCCCCCTATGCCGCGTCGCAAGCGCTCCTCGCAATGACAAACTGGGCAATGACAGGCGTGGCAACGACAGACGGGGCAACGACGGACGGGGCAACGACGGGCGCGGGGATGGGCATATCGGGCAAAGCAGGGGACGGCTGGCATCATCCCGACTCGAACCTCGGCAGGAACGAGGCCAGGCGGGCAGGCATGGACCGGATGCGCTGCGTTCGGGCCTACTTGCCGCCGTCCACCTGCAGGACCTGGCCGTTGACGAAGTCCGCCAGCGGGCTGGCGAAGAACAGCACGGCATTGGCGATGTCCCCCGGCGTGCCCAGGCGGCGCAGCGCGATGGCGCCCAGCATCGCCTCCTGCTTGGCCGCGCCGTAGCCCGCCCATTGCGCCTGGCTGGCCGGGTTGCTCGGGATCAGCCCAGGGGCCACGCTGTTGACCGTGATCCCATGGGGTCCAAGCTCGTGCGCCAACTGCCGGGTCAGGCCCACCACGGCGTGCTTGGCGCTGGCATACGCCTGGATGCCGGTCAGCGACGCCTGCATCCCGGCGCCCGAGGAGATGTTGACGATCCGCCCCCGCCCCGCCCGCTTCATGCCCGGCGCAGCGGCACGGCTGAGCACGAAGGCCGCGCCGAGGTTCACGGCAAGGATGCGGTCCCAGTCGCCGTCCGCCACGTCCTCTATCGGCTGGAACACCTGCCCGACCACGCCCCCCGCATTATTGACCAGCACGTCGATGGCAGCTCCCGCCGCCTGCTCGACCGAGGCGATCCAGGCGGCGCCGGCGCGGCGGTCGAGCAGATCTACGACCGCCATCTCGATACCCTTCACCTGCGCCGGGCCGGGATGGCAGCCGAACACCCGGGCGCCGAGGCGCGCGAAGGTCTCGGCGATGGCCTGGCCCAGCCCATGCCCGGCACCGCTGACCGCCACCACTTGCCCGTCGAACCGTAGGTTCGCTTGGCCATCCAACCGCAGGTTCATGCCAACAACTCCAGCAACAGGTCGTCCGACTGCGGGCGCCCTGCCTCGACCGCATGGATCAGCGTCACCAGCTTGCGCGTCGCCGGGCAGGGCAGGCCGTGGCGGGCGCCGATGCCGGCGACGGGCGCGATCTGCACGTCCACCTCCGTCCGCCGCCTGCGGATGGCGAGGTCCCGCCACACGCCGGAGTGCGTCTTGGCGCTGGGCCGGTTGAACGCCACCATGGCGGCGACGCTGGCCGCCGCCGCGGCCTCCGTCGCGCCGGGGCGGAAGGCGTCGGGATCAAAGCCGTTGAAGCCGCGTGGCTGCACCCCCTCCGCCAGCGCCACGGCCACGGCCTCCCCGCCCAGCGCGCGCCAGGCTGGCAGCAGTTCGGGCCGAGCCAGGCAGTCGGCGATGCCCATGCTGCCCAGCGCCTGGGCGAACAGCATCGCCCCATAGCCGAGCTTGCCCCACAAGTAGGACCAGATGTCGGGGGTGGCGACCGCCTCCGGCTCGAACGCCCGCATCAGCGTGTGCAGCGCCGCCAGCCGGGGCGTCATGGCGCCGTCGATCTCGCCCAGCACGACGGCGCCGCGGTTGCCGAACAGGACCTCGCCCGGCCCCATCCAGTCCGCGCCGAAGTTGACGAAGGCGCCCACCGTTCGCCGCGCGCCGACCACGCCGGCGACCAGCGTCTCGCACAGGCCATTCTGCAACGACAGCACATAGCCATCCGCGGCCAGGTGCGGTAGCAGGGCGTGGCACGCCTCCACCGTGTGATGCGCCTTCACGCACAGGAAGACCCGGGGCCACGCGCCGGAGACCCCGGCCGGCGCCAGGGCGGGGGCCTGGACGGTGAAGTCCTCGACGGGTCCGCCGATGTGCAGGCCGGGACCGCGGATCGCGGCCACATGCTCCGGCACCACATCGACGAAGGTCACGTCCAGCCCGGCACGCTTTAAGTACGCGCCGACCGTGCCGCCGATGGCGCCGGCCCCCCAGATCAGGATGCGTTCGTCGCCGCCGTGCATAGCCCCTCCTTTGCCGCGGCGATGCAGGGCGCAGACCCCGTGGCGGCATGGCCTTGCGACGGATCGGCAGCCCGAAGATGGCCACAGGCACCAGCGGCTGGCGCCCGGCAGCCACGCCGGGCAACGCCAGGGGCGCCGCGCCGGAAACCTGCAACGCGCCGGGGAAACCGTCTCCGCTGCTCCATCCCGTCATGCGCCAGCACGTCGCCGAAGGCCGCAAGGCATTCAGGGGTGGGAGTGCGGACCAGCACCAGGAGCGTCATCGGCCTAGCCAGCCGTCAGGTGGCACGCTGCCCGATGTCCCGGCGCAACTTCGGCCAGCCGCGGCGTCTCTGCCGCGCAGCGGTCGAAGGCATACGGGCAGCGGTCGCGCAACCGGCAGCCGGAGGGCGGGCGGGCCGGGTCGCCCAGGCCGCCGCGGATCGGCAGCGCGCCGCGCGGCTGGTCGGTGTGCGGCCGGGGCACCGCCTGGATCAGCGCCTGCGTGTAGGGGTGGGCCGGCCGGGCGATCACGGCGGCGGTCGGACCATCCTCGACGATGCGGCCCAGGTACATCACCAGCGTCCGCTCGCACACATATCGCACCAGGGTCAGGTCGTGCGAGATGTACAGCGCCGTCAGCCCAAGCCGGTCCCGCAGCTCGCGCATCAGGTTCAGGATGCCGGCGCGCACGCTGACGTCCAGCATCGACACCGGCTCGTCGGCGACCAGGAACAGCGGGCGCACTACCAGGGCGCGGGCCAGCACCACGCGCTGCAACTGGCCGCCGGACAGCTCGGCCGGGCGCTTGTCCAGCCAGCGGGACGGCTCGCCGAGGTGGACCAGGCGCAGGCTTTCGGTGATGCGCGCCTCGTGCTCCCCCCGGGGGACGCCGGTGTTGACCAGCGGCTCGGCCAGGGCGCGGCGGACGGTGAAGCGCGGGTTGATGGCGTCGAACGGGTTCTGGAACACCAGTTGCGCCTGCTGGCGGAAGCCGCGCAGCCGGGCGCCGCCCAGGGTGGCCATGCGCTCCCCGGCGAACATGACCGCCCCGCCGGTGGGTTCGGTCAGCTTCAGCAGCAGGCGGCCGACGGTGGTCTTGCCGCTGCCGGACTCGCCGACCAGCCCGACGCTCTCGCCCCGGTGCAGCAGCAGGTCGATGCCGTCCACGGCTGCGATGGCGGGGCGCTGGCCGCGCAGCGCCTGGGCCAGGGTGCGGCCGAGGGGGAACCGCTTTTCCAGTGCGCAGGCCTCGACCAGGGGCGTCATGCCGTGAGCGACCCGGTTTGCAGCAGCAGAACCTCATCATTGCGAGCCGGCTTCGGCGCGGCAATCCAGGGGCCGCACGCCCGGACGTTGGCGTGTGCGGCCCCTGGATTGCCGCGTCGCTGCGCTCCTCGCAATGACGGGTTCCCGATGGGCGGCGTCACGCCCACGTCTCCGGCGCAACCGCCGCAGCGCGCAGGGCCTCGGCCTCCCCCGCCCGGTGGCACGCCGCCAGGTGGCCCGGCGCGACGGCGGCGCTGGCGGGGTATTCGTCCCCGCACACCGCCACCGCGAACGGGCACCGCTCGGCAAAGCGGCAGCCCGGCGGCGGGTCGTGCAGGTCGGGTGGGCTGCCGCGGATCGGCGCCAATGCCGCCTCCGGCCCGTCCAGGTCGGGAAAGGCGTTCATCAGGCCCATGGTGTAGGGGTGCGCGGGCCGGGCCAGCACCTCGTCCGTGGGGCCATGCTCCACCACGCGCCCGGCGTACATGACGGCGGTGACGCTGCACAGATAGGCCACCACCGAGATGTCGTGCGTGACGAAGATCGCCGCCACGCCCATCTCGGCGCCCAGGGTGCGGAAGGTGTCCAGCACCTGGCGCTGCACGATCACGTCCAGCGCCGTCACCGGCTCGTCGGCGATCACCAGCTTGGGTTGCAGCGCCAGGGCCAGCGCGATGGCCGCCCGCTGCCGCATCCCGCCGCTGAACTGGTGCGGATAGTCGGCCAGCCGCGCCGGGTTCAGGCCGACGCCGCGGAACAGCGCCTCCGCCCGCGAGTCGGCGTCGCGCCGGGACAGCCCGCCGCGGCGGCACAGCACCTCCCGCATCTGCGCCCGCAGGCGGTACACGGGATCGAGCGAGTTCATCGCGCTCTGCGGCACGAAGCTGACCTGCCGCCACAGCAGCGCCCGGCGCTCCCCGGCGGACAGCGCCAGCAGGTCGGCGCCGTCCAGCCCGATGCGCCCGCGCGCTACCCGGGCATTGCCGGGCAGCACGCCCATCAGCGCGCGGGCGAGCGTGGTCTTGCCGCAGCCGGACTCGCCCACCAGCCCCAGCATCGCGCCGTGCGGCACCTCCAGGTCCACGCCGTCCACGGCGTGCGTCAGGCCACGGGCGGTGCGGTAGGTCACGGCGAGGTCCGATACCTCCAGCAGCGGGGGCAACAGCGCCGGCATCAGGCTTGCAGCTTCGGGAACAGCAGGTTCTCGTAGCCGCGGCTGAGGAAGAACCCGGCCAGCACCACCAGCACGATGCACAGGCCCGGCGGCACGAACCAGAACCACTGTCCGCTGCTCAGCGCCTGCGACGCATAGGCGTCCTGCAGCATGTAGCCCCACGAGATCACGTCGCTGTCGCCGAACCCCAGGAACGCCACGCTCGCCTGGGTCAGGATCGCCCAGCCCACGGCGATGGACCCGTACAGGAACGACAGCGGCAGCACGTTCGGCGCCACATGCACCAGGATGATCCGCGCGTGCCCGGCCCCGGTCACCCGCGCCGCCTCGATGAAGCCGCGCTGCATCAGGGTCATCACCTGGGCGCGCACCACCCGCGCCGCGTTGGGCCACAGGAGCACCGCGACGGCGAGCACGATGTTGCCCATGCTCGGCCCCAGCAGCGACGCCATGACGATGACGAACGGCAGGAAGGGCAGGCCCAGCACGATGTCCGACAGCCGCATCAGCGCCTGGTCCACCCAGCCGCCGAAATAGCCCGCCAGCAGCCCGACCAGGGTGCCGATCCCCGTCACCGCCAGCGCCGCCGTGATCCCTACGAACAAGGACGGCCGCACGCCGAGGATGAGCTGCGAGAAGATGTCCCGCCCCATGCTGGTGGTGCCCAGCCAATGCGCCGCGCCGGGGTGCAGGCCCGAGGCGAGCTGGCCGTCGTCGGTCATCAGGATCTCGGTCGGGTCGTACTGGGCAAGCCACCCCGCCAGCAGCCCCGCCAGCAGGAACAGCAGGTAGATCGCCGCACCCGTCGCCGTGTAGGGATCGGCCAGCAGGCGCCGCAGCGGGCCGGGCCGGCGGCGGACCGGAGGGGCGGGGAGGGCGGGGCTACCGACGTCCATGCGCCACCCTGGGGTCCAGCAGGCCGTACAGCATGTCTGCCACGAAGTTCATCCCCACCAGCACCGCCGCGATCAGCAGGAACGCCCCCTGCGCCAGGGGATAGTCGCTGCTGCCGACGGCATCGACCAGCATGCGGCCGAGGCCGGGCCAACTGAACACGGTCTCGATCACCACGTTGCCGCCGACCGAGGCGCCGAAGCCCAGGGCGAAGGCGGTCACCAGCGGCAGCAGGGCGTTGCGGGCGGCATGGCGCAGCATGATGTCGCGTTCCGGCAGGCCCTTCATGCGGGCCATGGTGACGAACTCCTCGCCCATCACCTCCAGCATGTTCGAGCGCATCAGCAGCACCGGCAAGCCCTGCAGGTAGATCGCCAGCGTTAGCGCCGGCAGCACCAGGTGGCGGGCGAAGTCGGCGGAGGTGATGCGCGCCCACCCCGATGGGAACACCGCCCCGGGGGAGGTGGCGCCGCCGGACGGGAACCAGCCGAGGCCGAAGGCGAACACCGCCAGCAGCAGCATCCCCACCCAGAACTCGGGCGCGGCGCGGGTGGCGAGCACGAGGGGGATGCTGGCGGCCTCGAACCGGCTGCCGCGGGTCCAGGCCAGCACGGCGCCGAACAGGCCGCCGAACGTGTAGGCGGCGACCAGGGCGGTGAGGGTCAGCAGCAGGGTGTTGGGCAGGGTGGACAGCACCAAGTCCATGACGGGCAGGCGCTGGCGGAACGACAGGCCGAACTCGCCGTGCAGGATGTTGCCGAGGAAGATGACGTATTGGCGGGACAGGGGGAGGTCCAGGCCGAACTGGTGCTGGATCATGGCCCGCTGCTCCTGGGTGAAGCTGGGGTCGATGTAGGCGAGGGTGGGGTCGCCGGGCAGCAGGCGGAACATCAGGAACAGGATGGACGCGATGGCCCACAGCACGAACAGCATGTGGGCGAGGCGCTTGGCGTAGAAGGTCATGGGGCCGAGCCAGCGCTGACTGCTCCCTCTCCCTCCGGGAGAGGGTTGGGGTGAGGGGGTCTTGCTTGCGGCGCGGCCGACCTATGGTGCCGCTGGACCGAGGCCCTCCATCGGCGGGGACCGTGCCTCAAGACCCCCTCACCCCGGCCTTGGTCCGTTTCACGGCCCAAGCCCGGAGGGAGAGGGAGTAGCCAGCCAGGTCATTGGCTGCTCGCCAGGGTCTCCCGCTTGCCGGCGGGGTAGCGGAGCTGGCCGCCGTCCAGGGTGTAGCCGGCGTCCTCCAGCATCTTCTTGGCTTTGGGTAGGTCGCCGCCCGCCAGAACGCTCTCCTTCGCGTGCCAGAACGGCAGCGCCGTCGAGACGCAGGACCCGGCGGCCTCGGCGAACCCGTTGTACGCCGCCGTCACCAGCAGCGGCCGGCTGACCGCGGTGGACAGCGCCCGCCGGAACGCCGGGTCGTCGAACGGCGGGCGGCGGTTGTTCAGCGCCAGGAACTGGAAGCCGAGGTCGGTCTCCGTCACCACGCGCACCATCGGCGCCTGATGCGGCAGGTCCGCCAGCACGCGCGGGTCCCCGGTGAAGATCGCCAGGAAATTCAGCTCCCCCGTGCGCAGCATCCCCAACGTCGCCTCCTGGTTCGGCACGATCCGCATGATCCAGCGCTCCAGCTTGGGCGGTGACCAGTGCGCGCCGAAGCGTTCCAGCATCACCTCCTCGCTGTTGCGCCAGTGCATGAACTTGAAGGGGCCGGAGCCGATGTGCTGCGCCTCGTTGAGGTTCTCCAGCATGTCCGGCTTTCCCGCCATGCCGTCCATCAGCGGCTGCCAGACGTGCTTGGGCACCAGGTTGATCTTGGACAGCGTCGTGGTGGGGAACGACGCCTGCGGGGCGTGCAGGGTGAACAGGACCGTGCGCGGCCCCGTCTGCTCAACCTTGGCGATGTTGCTGACGAAGGGGAAGAACTGCGGCGTCTTGTCCTTGTGCGACGGCATCTCGAAGGACCACAGCACGTCCTCCATCGTCACCGGGGTGTCGTCGTGGAAGCGCATCCCGTCGCGGACCACGACCTCCATGGTGGTGTTGCCGGTCCACCGGAACGACTCCGCCGCCCAGGGCGCCGCCTCGCCGTCCAGGCCGACGCGGGCCAGCTTGTCCCACACCAGGTCCGTGACCCAACTGCCGATCACGTCCATGCGGACCGGGTTGATGTAGTCGATCTCGAGGTGGCAGTTCAGCACCATGTCCTTCTGTGCGGTCAGCGGGGCCGCGCCCAGGAAGGTCCAGAAGTTGCGGATGCCGATGCCGGCCTCGACCTTGACCGTCTTCGGGTCCCAGACCGCCGTGTTGAAGGCGGCGGAGCGGCGGGGATGCACCAGGTAGATGTAGGGCTGGTCCCTGGCGATCAGGTCCTGCGCCTGCTTCACCAGCGCCTGCCGCTTGGTGCGGTCCAGCTCCTGGCGCTGCGCTTGGGCCAGGCGGTCGTACTCGGGGTTCACGTAGCCGACAAAGTCGTAGCCGCTGTCGGCCAGCGCCGAGTTGAACAGGCTGAACAGCAGCTCGTCGGGGTCGCTGCGCTCGGGGCGGCCGACCATCTCCCAGGTGGAGGCGTCCCACCGCTGCCGCTCGTTCCAGACGACGGCGTTCTGCTGGGCGTTGCTGACCACCTGGACCTGGATGTTGAGGCCCAGGCGCTTCCACTGTTGCACCACCAGTTGCGCCGCCTGGAACAAGGAGGGGTCGTTGGCCTGCGGCTTGGACAGCAGCACGATGGGACGGATCTTGTCGCCTGCCTTGTCATCAGGCGCCTCGGCCCGCGCGGACCCGGCCGCGAGCAGCGCGGTGGACGCCAGCAGGGCACGGCGCGTCGGGGTCCAGCGGCGGGGGTCCGGCATGGTCGCTCCTGGGTTTGGCGCCCTGTCCGGTATGCACGCGCCATGCCGGGTGGGGTGATCGCATCAAAGCTGCCTGCTTACCTTCTCCCTCTCCCTCCGGGAGAGGGCCGGGGTGAGGGAAGCCGCAAGGGCCAACCTCCGCCGTATCGGGAACAAGGTCCGCTCTGTTTCCGGCCAAGTTCGGTCCTCTCGGCCTCCCTCACCCCGGCCCTCTCCCGGAGGGAGAGGGAGCAGCAGGCAGGTTTCCTTATCTTACCTTACCGGCCGGCATGGCGTGTGCATCCATCAGGCCAGGCCAAGAAAAGGTGCCAAGGTGAGCCACGCCAGCAGTCCCATCGACGCCCCGGTCGATGCCGTCGATCCCGCCGCCCTGATGGTCCACTGCACCACCTTCGCCGAACGCATGAAGCTGTCCGGCACCGCGGACGAGCTGGCCAGCCTCCGCACGGTGCAGGCGGCGCTGGACGGCTTCGGCTACCGCACGGCGCTGCTCAGCCACGGCGCCTACATCAGCCTGCCCGGCCCGGCTTCCGTGGAGGTGGACGGGCAGGCGATACCGGCCATCACCCACTCCTTCTCCGTGGCATCGCCGGGCCTCACGGCGCCGGTCGCCTATGTCGGCCAGGGCGGCGCGACCGACTTCGCCGGGCGGGACCTGCGCGGCTGCATCGTGCTGGCCGAGGGCATCGCCAGCCCGGCCGCAGCCGACCGTGCCCTGCGCGCCGGAGCCGCGGGCCAGTTGCACATCAGCCCGCACGAGCACCTGCACGAGATGTGCGTCTCCCCGGTCTGGGGCAACCCGGGCCTCTCGACGCTGGCGGGCCTGCCAGCAACCGTGGTCTGCACGGTGTCCAACCGGGACGGCGGCGCCCTGCGCGACCGCATCCTGCACGGCGAGGCGCCCACGGTGACGCTGCGTGCCGAGGTCGATACCGGCTGGCGCCCCACCCCCCTCCTGCAAGCCGACCTGGACGGCCCGGACCCCGGCGGGCCGTTCATCCTGCTCTCCGGCCACCACGACACCTGGTACTACGGCGTGATGGACAACGGCAGCGCCAACGCCACCATGCTCGAGTGCGCCCGCGTGCTCGCAGCACAGCACGCGGCCTGGCGGCGCGGGCTGCGGCTGTGCTTCTGGTCCGGGCACTCGCATGGCCGCTACTCCGGGTCCGCCTGGTATGTGGACACCCACTGGGACGAGCTGGAGCGGCGCTGCGCCGTGCACGTGAACGTGGACAGCACCGGCGGCGTAGGCGCGGTGATGCTGGCCGAGGCTGCTGCGGCGGCGGAACTGGCCCCACTGGCCGCCGCCGCCATCCGGCAGGAGACGGACCAGGAGCACGAGGGCCGCCGCAACGCCCGCAACAGCGATATGTCGTTCTGGGGCGTCGGCATCCCCTCCATGTTCGGCGCCCTGAGCCACCAGCCGCCCGCCCCGGTGGCGATGCGCAACGCCCTGGGCTGGTGGTGGCACACGCCGCACGACCTGCTCGACAAGATCGACCCCGCCAACCTGGCGCGCGACACCCGCGTCTTCGTCCGCACGCTGTGGCACCTGCTGACCGACCCGGTGCTGCCGCTGGACTACGCCGCCCACGCGGCAGCCCTGCTGCACGAGCTGGCCGGGATCGAGGCCTCGCTGGCCGGTGCGCTGCCGCTGGACATGCTGGTGGCGGAGGCCACGGCAGTCCGCGACAAGGCGGCGGCGCTGCTGCAGCCGAGCCATGATCCCGTCCGGGTGAACCGCGCGCTGATGCAGCTCTCCCGCGCGCTGGTGCCGGCCGACTGCACCGCGGGCGACCGCTTCACCCACGACCCGGCCCTGCCGCAATCCCCTTGGCCCGTGCTGGACCCGGTCCGCGCCCTGGCTGCCGCCGCGCCGGAGCAGGCCCGGTTCGCCGCCGTGGACGCCACCCGCGCCCGCAACCGCCTGATGCACGCCCTGCGCCAGGCCGGCCGCGCGCTGGACGCAGCGCTTGCCTGAACGGCGGACACTGGGCTTCGGCGCGTCCTTCAGCGTGCCGGGCCGCCACCCGGCCGGCTGGCGGCCCCCCGACGCCATCCCCGGGATGCAACGCCGCAGCCTGTTTCGCACGGGTTACGGCGGCACGACCCTGCGCGCCAACCCGGGCCTGTGTGTGCCGAAAAACCGCCGCACCGCCGCTCGCCGCGCATGACCGCCCGGCGCATCGGCATCATCTTCAATGGTGCAACCGGCGAGCTGGCCCAACGCCAGCACCTGCCGGCGCTGATGGCGATGCGCGACGAGGGCGGCCTGCCGCTGTCCGACGGCACGCGGCTGGCGCCCGATGCCGTGCTGGTCGGCCGCGACCCCGCGAAGCTCGCCGCCGTCGCCGCCCGCACCGGGTTCGCGCGCACGGCGGCCAGCCTGGACGCGGCGCTTGCCTCGCCCACGGAGTCGCTGGTGTTCGACGCGGCCCCGACCGGGCTGCGGGGGGACGTGCTGCGCCGGGCCATCGCGGCGGGCAAGCACGTCTATGCCGAGAAGCCGGTCGCCGGCAGCACGGCCGAGGCGCTGGCCCTGCACGCGGCGGCGCAGGCGGCGGGGGTGAAGGCCGGCACGGTGCAGGACAAGCTGTTCCTGCCGGGCTTCGCGGCACTGCTGGGGCTGCGACGGGCCGGGTTCTTCGGCCAGGTGCTGGAGGTTCGGGTGGAGATGGGCCGCTGGGTGTATGACGGCTTCGCGCAGCCGGGCCAGCGGCCAAGCTGGAACTACCGCAGGCGGGACGGCGGCGGGCTGATCCTGGATATGTTCCCGCACTGGCGTTACATGATCGACGCCTTGGCCGGCGAGGTGCAGGCGGTCAGCGCCACCAGCCGTCGCCACGTCCCGCGCCGAGTGGACGAGCGCGGGGCCGCCTACGACGTGGACGTGGAGGACAGCGTGTTCGCCCAGTTCGCGCTGGCTGGCGGCGCCATCGCGTCGGTCAACAGCAGTTGGTGCACCCGGGCCCGGCGCGACCCGATCCAGGTGCAGGTGGACGGGATGCTGGGGTCGGCGGTGGCTGGGCCGTTCGCCTGCTGGTCGCAGGCCAATGCGCCGGGCGGCGCCATCTCGACCGCGCTGCCGCAGGCCAGCCTGCTCGACGGGTGGGATGCCGTGCCGGTCGAGGCCGGGGCGGTCAACAGCTACCGTGCCGGGTGGGAGGGCTTCCTGCGCCATGTCGCGGAGGATGCGCCGTTCCCGTTCACGCTGTTGCAGGGCGCGAAGGGCGTGCAGCTTGCCGAGCTGGCCTATCAGAGCGACCGGGAGCGGCGCTGGGTAGACGTGCCGGCCCTGCCTACTCCCTCTCCCTCCGGGAGAGGG
>CAXTAT010000027.1:0-9693 GCA_964242415.1 uncultured Acetobacteraceae bacterium | reverse complement strand
CGGGAGAGGGAGCAGTGCTGCTACTTGCCCGGCGACGGTGCGTGCCGCAGCAGCAGCGTCCCGCTCGGGTGTGCCTCCGCCGACCAGCCCGGCGGCACCAGGGTTGTGGTATCAAGCTGCGTCACGATGGCCGGGCCGTTGAAGCTGTCCCCCGCGCCCAGGGCGGCGCGGTCGTACACCGGCGTTGGCACGGTGCCGGACGCCCAATGCACCACGGCCTCACCGTATGCCCTGGCTCCGGCGCCGGGCAACAGAGCGGGGCGCACCGGGTCCGGCAGCAAGCCCCGCGCCTCAACCCGGACCGTCACCAAACGCACCGGCGCGTCCAGCCGGAAGCCGTATAGCCGGTCGTGCGCCGCGGCGAATGCGGCCTCGGTGGCGGCCAGGTCCTCCACCCAGGGCACGGCCAGCTCGCCGCCCTGCCCGTCGTAGCACATCAGCGCCACCCGGCTGGTGCGCCGGTCCGCGGGCGGGATGGCCTCGCTCGCCAGCCAACCCTGCGCCTCCGCGTCCAGCGCCGCGAATGCCTCCGCCACCGCCCCGGCCGCGCCCGCCACGCTGCGGCTGAACGATGCCTTCAGGTCCGCCGCCAGCAGACCGTCCGCGCACAGCACCCCCGGCGCGGGCGGCACCAGCACCGTGTCCACCCCCAGCATCGCCGCCAGCGCGCAGCCATGCAGCGGCCCGGCGCCGCCGAACGCCACCAGCGCGAACCGCCGCGGGTCGTGCCCTCGCTCCACCGACACCACCCGGATCGCGCCGATCATCGTGCTGTCGGCAATGGCGAGGATGCCGCGCGCCGCCTCCAGCAGCGACAGGCCGAGCGGCGCGGCCACCCGCCCCACCGCCTCCGCCGCCAGCGCCGGGTCCAGCGCCATGCGCCCGCCGAGCAGGCCGCCGGGCAGGTGTCCCAGTACGACATGCGCGTCGGTCACCGTCGCCGCCGTGCCGCCCGCGCCGTAGCACGCCGGCCCCGGGCGGCTGCCGGCGCTGATGGGGCCGACCAGCAGCGCCCCGTCCTCGACCCGCGCGATGGAGCCGCCGCCAGCGCCGATGGTCACCATGTCCACCATCGGCAGCGGCAGCGGCCATACCCCGACGCGGCCCCGCTGCGTCAGCGCCGCCTCGCCGGCTTGCAGCAGGCAGATGTCGGCGCTGGTGCCGCCGATATCGACGGTGATCAGGTCGGTGAACCCGGCCGCCGCACCCACGCCACGCGCACCCACCACGCCGGCCGCCGGGCCGGACAGGGCCGTCACCAGCGGCGCGCGGCGCACTGCGGCGGCACCGGCCACGCCGCCGTTGGACTGCATCAGCAGCAGCGGCGTCATGATGCCGGCCGAGTGCAGCCGCGCCTCCAGCCGGCCAACGTAGTCCGCGACGGCAGGCGTCACCCGGGCGTTCAGCACCGTCGCGAGCGATCGTTCGTACTCGCGCACCTCCGGCAGCACGTCCACCGAGGCCGTCACTGCGACGCCGGGCAGCGCGGCCCGCAGCAGCTCGGCCACACGCCGCTCATGCGCGGGATGGGCGAAGGAGTGCAGCAGGCAGACCGCGACCGCCGCCACGCCCATGCCGCGCAGCCGGTCGGCGGCGGCGGCGACGCTGGCCTCGTCGAGCGGCAGCAGCACGGCGCCGCCGGGGCCGATGCGCTCGGTGACTTCCAGCACATGGCGCGGGGCGACGGGCCGGGGCGGCTTGACCCAGGCATACAGGTTGGAGGCGCGCGGGATGTCCTGCCGGCCGATCTCCAGCACATGGCGGAACCCGGCCGTCGTCACCAGCGCGGCCGGGGCGCCCTTGCCTTCCAGGATCAGGTTGGTGGCGACCGTCGTGCCGTGCAGCACACGGCCCACGTCGCCGGGACCGGCGCCCGCAGCCGCCAGCGCCAGGCCGACGCCGGTCAGGAACGCCTCGGACGGGTCCTGCGGCGTGGAGGGCGTCTTGGCCCGCAGCACACGGCCGGTGGCGGCGTCCTGCACGGTGATGTCGGTGAAGGTGCCGCCGATGTCCACGGCGACGATCAGGCTGCCGCTCACGCCACCCTGCCCCGCCCGTCGTCATTGCGAGGAGCGCTTGCGGCGCGGCAATCCAGGGGCGGCCAGCGCAGTCCCGGCAGCCCTGGATTGCCACGCCGCAAGCGCGGCTCGCAATGACGGGGTTGCTTCACTGAATGCAGCCGTGGGCGTCAGTCGAGGGCATCGACATACTCCCGCCGGTGAAAGGCGCCGCCCGCTGGACGGTCCCGGCGCCGGGCCATGGTGGCGTCCGCATCCACCTCGTCCCCACGCACGACCACGCCGTAGTGCTGCAACGCCGCCGCCTCCGACACGAAGCCGTCGAGCACGTCGCCCAGCACCGCCTCCGCCGGCCGGTCGAACGGGTGGCCATGGCCGCCACCGCCGCCGGTCTCCAGCAGCAGCACGTCGCCGCGCACCAGCACGTTGCCGTCCGACAGCGGCGCCAGCACGCGCTCGCCGGGGGTGCCCGGGTTCACCACGGCGCGGCCGGACCCGCCGCCCATGCCGCCCGCGACGCCCCAGGGCGGGTGCGCCACGCTGTCGATCCGCATGGCCAGCACCGCATGGTCGGCCAGGATGTCGTACTCCCGCACCAGCCCGCACCCGCCGCGCTGCCGCCCGGGGCCGCCGCTGTCCCGGTTGATGGCGTAGCGCCGCAGCCGCACGGGGTAGCCCAGCTCCAGGAACTCGACGGGGTAGTTCTCCTGCGCGACGAAGTACACGGCGTCGATCCCGTCCGCATCCGGCCGCGCGCCATAGCCGACGCCCACGCCGTCCGACATCAGGAACGGCTGTCCCCCGGCGGTGCCACGCAGCAGCAGGATCACGTAGGCCGAGTGCGCCGCCGGGGCCGCCCCGCCCGCCACGTTCACCAGCCCGTTCAGCGCCGCCAGCACCCGCATCATCGTCAGCCCGCGCAGCCCGAGCGGGGCGGGGAAGCGCGGCTGCAGCAGGGAGCCTTCGCGCAGCAGCACCTCGTCCAGCGCGGCAGGCCCGCCGGCGTTGCAGACCTGCGCCGGGTCGGCGCCCAGGAAAAAGAGGCCCAGCGCAGTGCCGGGCACATGCGGGTTCATCAGGAAGTTGACGGGGCCGCCGGCCTGGTCGTCCGTCGCCGTCGCGTCCAGCACGAAGCGGTCGTCCGGCGTGCGGGTCAGCGCGAAGCGGATGCGGTAGGGGCCGCCGCCCTGGCCGTCGCTGTCGATCACGTCGGTGAAGCGGTGCGTGCCCGGCGCGAACGTCTCCCGCAGGCGGCGGCGCACCGTCGCCTCGGTCCGCGCCAGTAGTTGCCGCAGGGCATCGGCCAGCACGGGGGCGCCGAACCGGGCGGCGATCTCCTCGGTCCGTCGCACGCCCAGGGCGACGCTGGCCATCAAGGCGCTGGTGTCGCCGCGGCTTTGCGCGGGGTAGCGGGAGTTGCGGTGGAAGATTTCCAGCACCGCCTCGTTCACGACGCCCGCGGCGGCAAGGCGTATGGGCGGGATGATGATGCCCTCCTGGAAGATGTCTGTGGTGTCCGGGCTGATGGAGCCAGGCCGCAGGCCGCCGATGTCGGCGAAGTGCGCCCAGCCCATGACGAAGGCGCACAAGGCCCCGTCTTGGAACACCGGGGCCAGGAACACCTGGTCGTTGCTGTGCGACACCGCACCCTGCGAGCCGTAGCAGTCGTTGAACCAATACAGGTCGCCGGGCTGCATGGCGGCGGCGGGGAAGCGCGCCAGCACCGGGGCGGCGACGTCGCCGAAGATCGGCACGTTGGAGCCGACGGCCAGGCGCCCGGCGGCGTCGAACAGGGCGGTGTAGAAGTCCTTCTTCTCGCGGATGAATGCGCTGATGGCGGTGCGCTCCAACAGCGCCTCCATCTCGGCGTGCGCCGCCCGGATGGCGCCGCGGAGGATTTCCAGCGTGACGGGGTCGCATTGGGCGGCGGGGGGGTGGTCCATGGCCGCGACGATGCAAACGCAGGGCCACCTTTTCCCTCCTTCTCCGGGCTTGGGTCGCGAAGCGGACCAAGGCCGGGGTGAGGGGGTCTGGCTGCGACGCGGGGAACGGCGGACGCCGACAGGACATCGCTCATTCGGCATGGATCGTGCCGCAAGACCCCCTCACCCCGGCCCTCTACCGAAGCGGAAGAGGGAGCAGGAGCGGCATGGGGTTTGCTTTGTCCAGTCGGCACACCGGAGGTCCAGGCGCAGTGGCAACGCGGCAGATGCACCTGGGGGTGTTCGTGCTCGGCACCGGCAACCACATTGCCGGCTGGCGCTGGCCCGGCGCGTCCGACACCTTCGAGAGCCTGCCCGTCGTGCAAGAGATCGCCCGCATCGCCGAACGCGGGCGCTTCGACCTGCTGTTCCTCGGCGACGGCCTGGCCGCCGACCCGACGCACCACCCCTCGTTCACCACCCGGCTCGAACCGCTCACCATGCTGTCGGCCCTGGCCGCGACCACGACGCACATCGGCCTCGGCGCCACTGCCTCCACCACCTACAACGAGCCGTTCACCGTCGCCCGCGCCTTCGCCTCCCTCGACCACCTGAGCGCCGGGCGCGCGGCCTGGAATGCGGTCACCTCGTCCAACCCCGACGCCGCCGGCAACTTCGGCCGCCAGCATTCGCCGCACGCGCAACGCTACCAGGTGGCCGAGGAGTTCGTGGATGTCGTGCGCGGCCTGTGGGACTGCTGGGAGGACGGCGCCGTCGTCGCCGACCGCGGAACCGGCCAGTACATCGACCCGGCGCGGGTCCACCCGCTGGACCACAAGGGCACGTTCTTCGAGGTGCGCGGACCCCTCAACACCAGCCGCTGCCCGCAGGGCCGCCCGGTGGTCCTGCAGGCCGGCGCGTCCGACCCCGGCCTGGCGCTGGCGGCGCGCACCGCCGACGTGGTGTTCGCCGTGGCGCAGGACTTGGAGGAGGCCCGCGCCGCCTACGCCGGGCTGAAGGGGCGGCTGCCCGGCTTCGGCCGTGACCCCGGCGCGCTGTCGGTGCTGCCGGGCGTCATGCCCATCCTGGGCGGCACGCAAGCAGAGGCCAAGCGCAAGCTAGACACCCTGCAAGGCTTCGTCACGCCGACCAACGCCCTCAAGATGCTGTCCACCCGGCTGGGCCAGGACATGGCCGCGTTCCCGCTGGACGCGCCGGTGCCCGATCTGCCGTTGCCCGACACCTCGCACGGCTTCGCGCGCACCATGCTGGCCAAGGCCCGGCGGGACAGCATGACGCTGCGGGACCTGTATAACCTGACCGCCGCCGCCCGCGGCCACTGGGTGCTGTGCGGCACGCCGGAGAGCGTGGCGGACACCCTGGAGCAATGGTTCACCGAGGGCGCCGCCGACGGCTTCAACATCCTGCCGGCCTACTTCCCCGACGCTTTCGCGGAGTTCGTGGACCAGGTGGTGCCGATCCTGCAATCCCGCGGCCTGTTCCGCCGCGACTACGAGGGCACAATGCTGCGGGACCACCTCGGCCTGCCGCGGCCCACCCGGGCCAGCACCGGCCACAGGATTGGCCCGGCTGCTTGAAGCTGGCACGGTGCCTCGATGCCCTCCCCCTATCTTGGCCCGATCCCCTATCTTGGCCCGGTCATCGACGCCCACCACCACTTTTGGAACCTGTCCGGCGGGCATTACCCCTGGCTGACCGCGCCCGCTGCGGCCATCGGCGCGTTGGGCGACATCGGCTACCTGCGCCGCGACTACCTGCCCGCGGACTACGCGGCGGACACCGCCGGGCAGGGCGTGGCGGCGTCCGTCCATATCGAGGCGCTGTGGGACCCGGCGCGCCACCCGGCCGAGGAAACCCGCTGGCTGGACGCCCTGCCGCGCCCGCCGGGCATCGCGGCGCGCTACGTGGTGGCCGCCCCGCTCGCCGCGCCGGACGTGGCGCGGGTCCTGGACGCGCACGCGGCGTCGCCAGCGGTCGCGGGGGTGCGCGAGACGATCCGCTGGCACCCCGACCCGGCCAAGCGCTGGACCCGCCAGGGCCTGGTGAACGAGCCGGCATGGCGGCGTGGCCTGGCGCTGCTGGCCCGGCACGGCTGGACCCTGGACCTGCTGATGAACGCGCACCAGGCGGCCGAGGTGGCAGCCCTGGCCGCCGCCACCCCGGACCAGACGTTCATCGTCAACCACTGCTGCACCCCCAACGACCGCGACGCCGAAGGGATGGCGCGCTGGCGGGCCGGCCTGCGCCTGATGGGCGCGCAGCCCAACATAGCCCTCAAGCTGTCCAACTACGCCGCCTACGCCCCGGAGCGCAGCCTGCACTCTGACCGTGACACCCTGCGGACCTGCATCGACGCCTTCGGCCCGGACCGCTGCATGTTCGGCAGCGACTACCCCGTGGCACGCCGCACAGGCACCTACGCCGCGCTGTGCAGCCGATTCCGCGAGGTCGCGGCCGAGTATGCCCCAGACGAGCAGCGGGCGTTGTTCCACGGCACCGCCGCCCGGCTGTACGGGCTGGCGCCATGACGCCCGAGGCGCTGGCCTTCATCGGCACCTGCGACCTCGCCGGCCTGGTGCGCGGCAAGATTGCATCGCATCCAGGGCCAGCAGGCCAGGATCAGCACGAAGGATCGTCCAATGCGCCGCTGGAGCCTAGCCGCCCTGCTCCTGTCCATCCTTCTCGCACCCGCAGCCGCCCAGGCCGCCGGCACGCTGCGCTTCGGATTGGACTTCGACCTGGACACGCTCGACCCTGCCCGCAGCGGCTCGTACATCGAGCGTGCGGTGAACGCCTCCCGCTGCGACCAACTGCTGAACGTCGATGCCGCCCTGAACGTGGTGCCCGAGCTGGCCACGGCCTGGGAGTGGTCGGACGACCACCTGGCGCTGACGCTGCACCTGCGCGGCGGCGTGCAGTTCCAGGACGGGGCGGCGCTGGACGCCGAGGCCGTGCGCGCCAACCTGGACCGCTACCGCAACGCGCCCTACAGCCTCCGCCGCGGCGAGCTGAAGCCGGTCGCCGGCATTGACGTATTGGACCCGGGGACCGTCCGCATCCGCCTGTCCACGCCCTACGCCCCGCTGCCGGCGCTGCTGGCCAACCGGTCCGGCACCATGCTGTCCCCCCGCGTCCTGAACGGCACGGCGGACGAGGTCGGTGCCAACCCGGTCTGCGCGGGGCCGTTCACCCTGATCGAGCGCGTGGCGCAGGACCACATCACCCTGCAGCGCTTCCCCAGCTACTGGAACGCCGCCGCCGTCAGCCTGGACCGCATCGAGTTCCGCATCATGCCGGACAGCACCGTGCGGCTGCTGAACCTGCAGGCCGGCCAGCTCGACATCGCCAACCGGCTCGCCGCGACGGACGTGCCGGCGGTGCAGGCCAACCCTGGGCTACGCGTGGCATCGTCGCCCTCCATCGGGTTCGAGATGCTGTCGTTCAACCTGGCGCACGGCCCGGCGGCCGACCAGCCGTTCGCCCGCGATGTCCGCATCCGCCAGGCGTTCGCCAAGGCCATCGACCGGGACGGCATCAACCAGGCGGTGTTCGAGGGGCGGTTCATCCCGGGCAACCAGACCGAGGCGCCGGGCAGCCGCTACTGGGACCCGGCGCATCCGCTGCCGCCGCGCGACCTGCCCGGCGCCAAGGCCCTGCTGGCTGCCGCCGGGGCGCCGCACCCGAAGCTGACCCTGAGCGTGGTGAACAACCCGGCCGACGTGCAGGTCGGCGAGGTCATCCAGTCCATGGCGGCGGAGGCCGGGTTCGAGGTGCAACTGCTGAAGACCGAGAGCGTGTCGCTGACCGACGCCGCCGCCCGGGGGGAGTACCAGGCCGCGGCGGTGATCTGGAGCGGCCGGCCCGACCCGGACGGCAACATCAGCATCTGGATGCGCTGCGGCGCCCCGCTGAACTGGACCGGCCGGTGCAACCCCGCCCTGGATGCCGCGCTGGACGCCGGGGCCGCGGCACCGGACGCCGCCGGGCGGGCCGCGGCCTACCGGCACGCGGGGGACCTTTGGATGGCGGACCTGGCGTACTTGCCGCTGTATCATCTTACCTGGTTCTGGGGCCTGAGCAGCAAGGTGGCGGGCTTCACGCCGCGGCCGGACGGGCTGGTGCGGCCTATTGGCCTGTCATTGCGGCCCTAAGCAGGCTTGCGCGGCTTGTCACACAGATGGCCTGCGCTCTTCTTTTTGTGCCCACGCGACTCCTATTTCATACCTGACCACGACCCGGTTGTGCTCCCGGTACAGGATCAGGCTGATGCTCCAGCCCCGGGCATGGCGTCGCACCGCGTCGTAGCCATCCGCATACTCCGAGCGGCGCGGTCATACCCGCATGGTACGGTCGGTCGCGAGCGTCGCCACGCCTTCCATGGTCACCTCATCGGCACCGAGGCCCGATCACGGGCGCAGCTGGCCCGGCCAGTAGATTGCGAGAACGCGGATCACGCCCCCGTCCTCGTTGCGCCCCGTGTCGGGGTCCACCTCGAAGATGACGCAGTGCGGCCGGTTCCGCCTTCCGCCGCCGACCAGCGTACGGCGCGTGCCAGGCGGTCCGTCGGCCGTTCCATAAGTGTAAGGCAGGATGCACAGCCGCCTCGCCCGCTGCGTGATCGCGAGCGCACGAGCCGGCTACGTCGCCAGCACGTCAGCGAGCTGCTCCAAGGCCTGATCCGTGTAGACGAGAGACCGCGCCACCTCGGCGGCGCGCCTGCAACCGTCAGCCCGCCCTCGACGCTGAGCCTCGCTTGGAGCGCGGCCGCCCGGTGGGGCGGCCTAGCCGTATGCTCTCGGAGACCCAGGCCTCGACCGCCTCGCCGGAGACGACGTGCCCCGCCGCAACGTCGGCGCGACCAAGCGCGACCAGCTCAGCTTCATGCGTCAGCCGGCGAGCGCGCTCACTCTCGGTCTCGGGGACACTCGGGGCCTCGTCCGCGGGTTCTGTCATGTTCGGCCCTATCGACACACCCATAGAATGCCACGCCGCGGTGCCGGTTGCGAGGTCTTCCGAGGGTCCCGTCAACTTGGCTTCCGGTCAGTTGCGAGCTGCGGGCGCATGATGCATGGATCAGGGGTGCGGGCGCACCAACCCTGCCCGCATCTGGGATCAGGTGATGCGGACGCAGCTTGGGCGTCCCAGGCCGGGCATGCGGTTGAGCGCGTGGACGGCGACCGCCGCCTCGGTCGCCCGGCGCTCGTCCGGGTGCGCGCGCAACTCATTTTGCACCACGAAGCGCTCCATGTCGCGGCGCAGGCGCAGCAGGGTGCGCTCCCGCGACAGGTCGATGGGGGCGATCTGGATGCCGTGCCGTGGGCGGACGCGGATCAGCGTATCCGACGCGGGGCGGCTGACCACCTGGTGGACCGGCGTGCGGCCGACACCGGTCTGCGCCTGCAGCTCCTGGACCGACAGGAACAGCCCGGGCGGCAGGGCGCAGGTGACGATCATCCCATCCAGCCGGCCATGGGCGAGGTCGGACAGGTTGCTGCGAGCCGGCCAAATGCGTCCAGGCGTATTCCCACCGTGGTGCGACGCTATGCGATGGCCCCACTGCCCCGAAGGGCGGATCATGTTGCGATATGTCACCGCGGATTCTAGCGTCCGCCCGTGGTGCAGGCGTGGTCCGGGCAGGGGCGCCCGCCCCGCCAATGAAGCGAAGGGGGGAGGGTTGAAGATCACCGGCATTGAAACCCTGCGCACGGCCGAGTTCGCCAACGTCCTGTGGG
>CAXTAT010000026.1:82816-84333 GCA_964242415.1 uncultured Acetobacteraceae bacterium | reverse complement strand
GGCAGTGGGAGAACACCTTCTTCGCCTGGATGCGCGACATCCAGCCCTGGTGCATCAGCCGCCAGCTTTGGTGGGGCCATCGCATCCCCGCCTGGTTCGGCCCCGACGGCCAGGTGTTCGTGGAACGCACCGAGGCCGAGGCTGTCCTTGCCGCCCGCGCCCATTACGGCCGGGACGAGCCGCTGGAGCGCGACCCCGACGTGCTGGACACCTGGTTCAGCTCGGCGCTGTGGCCGTTCTCCACCCTGGGCTGGCCGGAGCAGACGCCGGAGCTTGCCCGTTACTACCCTGGCGACGTGCTGGTGACGGGGTTCGACATCATCTTTTTCTGGGTCGCCCGGATGATGATGATGGGCCTGCACTTCCAGGGCCGGGTGCCGTTCCGCACCGTTTACATCCATGGCCTCGTGCGGGACGAGCGCGGGCAGAAGATGTCGAAGTCCAAGGGCAACGTGATCGACCCCTTGGAGCTGATCGAGGCCTACGGGACCGACGCCCTGCGCTTTACCGTCTGCGCCCTGACCGGGCCGGGCCGCGACGTGAAGCTCGGGGTGGCGCAGGTGGAGAACCGCCGCAGCTTCGTCACCAAGCTGTGGAACGCCGCCCGGTTCTGCGAGATGAACGGCGTCGCCCCGGTGCCGGGCTTCGATCCGGCCACCGTGCGCCTGCCGCTGTGCCGCTGGCTGCTGGACGCCGCCAATGCCGCGATGGCGGAGGCCGACGCGGCGCTGGAGGCCTACCGGTTCAACGACTACGCCGCAGCCGCCTACCGCTTTACCTGGAACACCTTCTGCGACTGGTTCCTGGAGTTCGCCAAGCCCGTCCTGAACGGACCCGCCAACGAGGATGCCGCCGAGGTGCGCGCCACCGCCGCCCATGTCCTGGGCGTCATCCTGCGCCTGCTGCACCCGGCGATGCCGTTCGTCACCGAGCACCTGTGGGACAACCTGGGCTACGGCGCCCCGTGCAGCCTGATCCGCGCGCCTTGGCCGCAGGCGTCCGCCGTGCCCGGCGCGGCGGCGGCGCGCGACGAGCTGGATTGGCTGGTGCGCCTGGTGTCCGAAGTCCGCACCGCCCGGTCCGAGATGAACATCGCCCCCAGCGCGCTGACGCCGATCCTGCTGCGCGACGCCGGGCCGGACACCCTGGCGCGGGCTGCGACCTGGACGGACAGCATCCGACGCATGGCTCGGGCAACCAGCATCGGTCCGCTGGAGGGGCCGATGCCGGCGGACAGCGCGCAGGTGGTGGTCGATGAGGCGACGGTGGTGCTGCCGCTGGCGGGGATCATCGACATCGCGGCCGAGCGCGCCCGGCTGGACAAGGACCGCGGCAAGGCGCTGGGGGAGGCCGACAAGGTGCAGCGCAAGCTGGCCAACGCCGACTTCGTCAACCGTGCCAAGCCGGAGGTGGTGGAGGAGAACCGCGACCGCCTGGCCGCCCATCTGGCCGAAGCGGCACGCCTGGCTGCCGCCCTGGCAAGGATCTCGCCTTCTCCCTCCTCCTCCGGGAGAGGG
>CAXTAT010000026.1:29643-82716 GCA_964242415.1 uncultured Acetobacteraceae bacterium | reverse complement strand
CCCTCCTCCTCCGGGAGAGGGGACAGCGAGCAACGTCATCATCACTGAGGAAGCATCATGCTGAAGAAGCGCTGGGACAAGACCAACATGCCGTCCCGCCATGTCACCGTCGGTCCGGACCGCGCGCCGCACCGCAGCTACTACTACGCGATGGGCCTCACCGAGGACGAGATCAACCAGCCCTTCGTCGGCGTCGCCTCCTGCTGGAACGAGGCCGCCCCCTGCAACATCGCCCTCAACCGCCAGGCGCAGTCGGTGAAGCGCGGCGTGGCGGAGGCCGGCGGCACCCCGCGCGAGTTCACCACCATCTCGGTCACCGACGGCATCGCCATGGGCCACCAGGGCATGAAGTCCTCCCTGGTGTCGCGCGACATCATCGCCGACAGCGTCGAGCTGACCATGCGCGGCCACTGCTACGACGCGCTGGTCGGCCTCGCCGGCTGCGACAAGTCGCTGCCCGGCATGATGATGGCCATGCTGCGCCTGAACGTGCCCAGCGTGTTCATGTATGGCGGCTCCATCCTGCCGGGCCGCTTCCACGGGCGCGACGTGACGGTGGTGGACGTGTTCGAGGCCGTGGGCCAGCACGCCGCCGGCAAGATGAACGACGCCGACCTGCATGAGCTGGAGACGGTGGCCTGCCCCTCCGCCGGGGCCTGCGGCGGGCAGTTCACCGCCAACACCATGGCGACCGTCAGCGAGGCGATCGGCCTGGCGCTGCCTGGCTCCGCCGGGTCCCCGGCGCCGTATGAGGACCGCGACCGCTGGGCCGTCGAGTCCGGCCGCGCCGTGATGTCGCTGATCGAGAGCGGCCTGCGCCCGCGCGACATCGTCACCATGGAGGCACTGGAGAACGCCGCCGTGGTGGTCGGCGCAACCGGCGGCAGCACCAATGCCGGCCTGCACCTGCCGGCGCTGGCGCATGAGGCCGGCCTGCGCTTCACCATGGACGACGTGGTGCGGATCATGAAGCGCACGCCCTACATCGCCGACCTGAAGCCCGGCGGGAAGTACGTGGCGCTCGACGTGCACCGGGTCGGCGGCATCCCCGTCATCCTGAAGGCGCTGCTGGACGGCGGCCTGCTGCACGGCGACTGCATCACCGTCACCGGCAAGACGCTGGCCGAGAACTTGAAGGGCGTGGTGTTCCCGGCCGACCAGGACGTGATCTACCCGGTGTCGCGCCCGATCAGCCCGACCGGCGGCGTGGTCGGCCTGAAGGGCAACCTGGCGCCGGAGGGGGCCATCGTGAAGGTCGCCGGCATGAGCAACCTGCAGTTCGAGGGCACCGCCGTCTGCTTCGACAGCGAGGAGGAGGCGTTCCGCGCCGTCAACGACCGCGCCTACAAGAAGGGCGACGTCATCGTCATCCGCTACGAGGGGCCGCGCGGCGGGCCTGGCATGCGGGAGATGCTGTCCACCACCAGCGCCATCTACGGCCAGGGCATGGGTGGCGACGTGGCGCTGATCACCGACGGCCGGTTCAGCGGCGCCACCCGCGGGTTCTGCGTCGGCCACGTCGGGCCGGAGGCGGCGGTCGGCGGCCCCATCGCCCTGCTGCGCAACGGCGACCGCATCCGCATGGACGCGACCGCGGGCACGATCGAGGTGCTGCTGTCCGACGCCGAGCTGGCCGAGCGCCGCGCCGCCTGGACCCCGCGCGGCACCGACTACAACAGCGGCGCGATCTGGAAGTATGCCCAGACGGTCGGCCCGGCCTACCTGGGTGCCGTCACCAACCCCGGCGGCGCGGCAGAGACCCACTGCTACGCCGACATCTAACCCGCCGCCCTTCCCCCTCTCCCCGCTTCGGGAGAGGGCCGGGGTGAGGGGGTCTTGCTTCCGCCGCCCCCACCGCCGATGCTGGATCAGCCGGGCCATGGCTCTAACCCCGGCCCAAGCTCCGTAGAAAACAAAGCCAGCCAAGCCCCGGCGCCGCAAGCAGCCACCCCCTGTCCCGGAAGCCTCCGTTGAAACCCGCCGCGGGCTGGCCTAGCGTTCCCCGGCACCACGCAGGCCGCACCGATGTCAGGCTTCGCCAGCACCACCGACCTCGCCGACAAGGCCATCAGCTTCGACGAGCTGGCCCCCGGCCTCCATGGCTACACCGCCGAGGGCGACCCCAACAGCGGCGTGGTGATCGGCGACAGCAGCGTGCTCGTGGTCGATGCCCAGGCCACGCCCGCCATGGCGCAGGACGTGATCGCCCGCATCCGCACCGTCACCGACAAGCCGATCCGCCACGTCGTCCTCACCCATTACCACGCCGTCCGAGTGCTGGGCGCCAGCGGCTACAAGGGCGCCCAGGTGATCGCCTCCGACGTGTGCCGCGCCATGACCGTCGAGCGCGGCCAGCAGGACACCGACAGCGAGATCGGCCGCTTCCCCCGGCTGTTCCGCGGCAAGGAGGGCATCCCCGGCCTGACCTGGCCCGACCTCACGTTCCACCGCCGCATGACCCTGTATCTCGGCCAGCGCGAGGTGCAGATCATCCACATCGGCCGCAGCCACACCGCCGGGGACACCGTGGTTTGGCTCCCCAAGGAGCGCGTGCTGTTCAGCGGCGACGTGGTGGAGTTCGGCGCCACGCCATACTGCGGCGACGCCCACTTCACCGACTGGCCCGCGACGCTCGCCGCCGTGCAGGCCCTCGGCGCCGAGGCCCTGGTCCCCGGCCGCGGCCGCAGCCTCATGACCCGGCACGAGTGCGAGGAGGCCATCGAAGGCACCCGCGCCTTCACCTCCGACCTGTTCGCCATCGTCAAGCGCGCGTCCGCCGGCGGCGCCGGGCTGCGGGAGGTCTATGGCCAGGCGATGCAGGCCATGCGGCCCAAGTACGGCGGGTGGGTCATCTTCGAGCACTGCATGCCCTTCAACGTCACCCGCGCCTGGGACGAGGCGCGCGGCCTGGACCACCCGCGCATCTGGACCGCCGAGCGCGACATCGAGATGTGGCAGGCGCTGGAACAGGGCGCCCCCGTTCCTGACACCACGGTCCCCCCGACCGCCGAAGCCTGATGCCGCACGCCTCGCCCCGCTACCCGCCGGCTCCCCGCGGCAGCGGGGCGGAGCGGCATCCGGTGGTGGTGGCCGGCGGCGGGCTGGTCGGGCTGACCCTGGCGCTGGACCTGGCGGGGCGTGGCGTGCCCGTGGTGCTGCTGGACGACGACGACACCGTCAGCACCGGCAGCCGCGCCATCTGCTTCGCCAAGCGCACGCTGGAGATTTTCGGGCGCCTGGGCCTGGGCGGGCGGATGCTGGCCAAGGGCATCACCTGGAACGTCGGCCGGGTGTTCTGCGGCGACCGGCAACTGTTCGACTTCGACCTGCAGCCGGAGGACGGCCACGAATACCCGGCCTTCATCAACCTGCAGCAGTACTACGCCGAGGAATGGCTGGTGGAGGCCTGCCAGGCGACCGGCCGGGTGGACCTGCGCTGGCGCAACAAGGTGTCCGCCGTGCACAGCCGCCCGGACGGCGTGACGCTGCAGGTGGACACCCCGGACGGCCCCTACACGCTGGACGCGGACTGGCTGGCCGCGGCGGACGGCGCCCGCAGCTTCATCCGGACCGCGCTGGACCTGCCGTTCACCGGCAGGGTGTTCCAGGACCGCTTCCTGATCGCCGACGTGGTGATGCGCGCGGCCTTCCCGACGGAGCGCTGGTTCTGGTTCGACCCGCCGTTCCACCGCCACCAGTCCGCCCTGCTGCACAAGCAGCCCGACGACGTATGGCGCATCGACCTGCAGCTCGGCCGGGACGCCGACCCGGAGCTGGAGCGGCAGCCCGGCCGCGTGATCCCCCGGGTGCAGGCCATGCTGGGACCTGACGTGCCGTTCGAGCTGGAGTGGGTCAGCGTCTATACCTTCCGCTGCCGCCGGCTGCAGCGGTTCGTGCACGGCCGCGTGGTGTTCGTGGGCGACAGCGCGCACCAGGTCAGCCCGTTCGGCGCCCGCGGCGGCAACGGCGGGGTGCAGGACGCGGACAACCTGGCCTGGAAGCTGGCCGCCGTCGTCCAGGGCGCCGCGCCGGAGGCCCTGGTGCGGACCTACGACGACGAGCGCATCCCCGCCGCCGACGAGAACATCCTGCACAGCACCCGCGCCACCGACTTCATCACCCCGAAGACCGACGCCGCCCGCGCCTACCGCGATGCCGTGCTGGCGCTGGCCGCGCGCCACCCGTTCGCCCGCGCGCTGGTGAACAGCGGCCGGCTGTCCCGCCCGGCGCGGCTGCTGGACAGCCCGTTGAATGCTGCGGGCGACCTGTGGCCCGGCTGCCTGCCGCCGGGCACCCCCGCGGTGGATGCGCCGGTGCTGCGGGCGGGCCGGCCGGATTGGCTGCTGCGGCGCCTCGGCGGTCCCGGGTTCTCGCTGCTGGTGTTCGGGGCGGCCACGCCCGGGGTGCCCGGCGTGGCCACGGTGCGCGTCGCCCCCGATGCGCTGCACGATCATCGCGGGCTGGCGGCGGCCCGCTATGGCGCTCCCCCCGGGGCTTGCGTGCTGCTGCGGCCGGATGGGCACGTCGCGGCGGGGTTCCGGGCCTTCGACGCCGTGCGGATCACCGCCGCCGTGCAGCACGCCATGATGCGGCCCGCGGCGCAGGCGGCCGGGATGCGGCGGCAGGTCGCCTGATGCCGCTCGACCTGTCGCCGCGGCTGTCCGATCCAGACGGGCTGTTCGCGGCGCTGCTGGCGGCGCATGACGGATTGGACCCGGCCGCATCCCGGCGGCTGGACGCCATGCTGGTGCTGCTGCTGGCCAACCACATCGGCGACGCCGCAGTGATATTCGAGGCGATCCGCGTCGCCCAAGAGTCGGAGCGGCCCGCATGAACGCCTCCCGCCCGAAACAGCGGGATCGCACCCCCCCATCCGACCCGCCCCTTCCCCCTCTCCCCGCTTCGGGAGAGGGCCGGGGTGAGGGGGGTCTTGCTCGCCTGCTCCGCTGCCTGGATGCCGCGCGCTCGTAGAACGGGGCTGCCCATGCCCGGCTGATCGCTCCGCAAGGCCCCCTCACCCCAGCCCTCTCCCGAAGCGGGGAGAGGGAGCAGGAAGCCCGCTCAGGCCATAGGCATCAGCCTGATCCCAGCCGCCGCTTCCCGGGCGGTGCCGCTGGGCCTACAGAAGCGTTTTGACCCTGCAAGGCCATGACCCGATGATCGATCACACCCACGATCCCAGCCTGCAAAGCTGGGTCGCCAGCGCCAACGGCCACTCGGACTTCCCGATCCAGAACCTGCCGTTGGGCGTGTTCGGCCCCTTGGCGGGCGCCCCGCGCGGCGGCATCGCCATCGGCGACATGATCCTGGACCTGCGCGCGCTGCACGGGGCCGGGCTGCTGGACGAGGAGGCGCAGGCCGCCGCCCATGCCTGCATCGGCCCCACCCTGAACCCCCTGCTGGCCCTGGGCGCCGGCCCCCGGCAGGCGCTGCGCGACGCCGTCAGCGCCTTGCTGCAGGAGGGGTCGGACGAGCGCCCGCACCTGCTGCACCGCGCCGCCGACTGCATGATGTACTTGCCCGCTCATGTCGGTGACTACACGGATTTCTACGCCGGCATCCACCATGCCGAGAACGTCGGCCGCCTGCTGCGCCCGGACGCGCCGCTGCCGTCCAACTACAAGTGGCTCCCCATCGCCTATCACGGCCGCGCCAGCAGCCTTCGCCCGTCCGGGGAAGTCCGCCGCCCCCGCGGGCAGCGCAAGCCGGCCGCCGCCGCCGAACCCGCCTACGGCCCGAGCCGCAACCTGGACTACGAGCTGGAGCTGGGGGTCTGGATCGGCCCCGGCAACGCGCTGGGCACGGGCATCCCCATCACCGAGGCGGCGGGGCACATCGCCGGGTTCTGCCTGCTGAACGACTGGTCGGCGCGGGACATTCAGGGCTGGGAGGCCCAGCCGCTCGGCCCGTTCCTGGCCAAGAGCTTCCAGACCACCATCAGCGCCTGGATCGTGACGCCGGAGGCGCTCGCCCCGTTCCGCGCGCCGCAGCCGCCGCGTCCGGCCGGCGATCCGCAGCCGCTGCCGTACCTGCATGACGCGGCGGACCAGGCATCGGGCGCCCTGGACCTGCAGCTTGAGGTGCTGCTGACCACTCGGGGGATGAAGCAGCACGGCCTGGCGCCGCACCGCCTGTCGGTCGGCTCGTCGCTGGCGCTGTATTGGACCCCGGCGCAGATGGTGGCGCACCACACGGGCGGCGGCTGCAACCTGAACCCCGGCGACCTGTTCGGCACCGGCACCATCAGCACGGCGGGCACGGACGGCTGCGGGTCGCTGCTGGAGATCACCCAGGGCGGCCGCGCGCCGATCACCTTGCCAAGCGGCGAGGAGCGGCGGTTCCTGGAGGACGGCGACGAGGTGCTGCTGCGCGCGCGCGCGGTGCGGGAGGGCGCGGCGCCGATCGGCTTCGGCGAGTGCCGCGGCGTAGTAATCCCCGCCGCATAGCCTAGCTGCTTCTCCCTCTCCCTCCGGGCTTGGGCCGTGAAACGGACCAAGGCCGGGGTGAGGGGGTCTGTCCGCCAGAACCAACCATGCCGACATAAGCAAGCACTCGCTCCCGATGCTGAGCATGGGTGCGTGCGGCAAGACTCCCTCACTCCGGCCCTCTCCCGAAGGGGGAGAGGGAGCAGCCAGCTAAACCGCCAGGTAGGCCGCCCGCGCCGCATCGTCCGCCAGCAGCGCGGCCATCGTGCCGGTCCAGGCGATGCGCCCGCCCTCCACCACCACGGCGCGGTCCGCCACACCGGCGGCGAAGCGCAGGTTCTGCTCGGCCACCAGCACCGTCACGCCCTCCGCCCTCAGGGCCAGGATCGCGGCGGCCACCTGCTCGACGATCACGGGGGCCAAGCCCTCGCCAGGCTCGTCCAGCAGGATCAGGCGAGGATTGCCCATCAGCGTGCGGGCGATGGTCAGCATCTGCTGCTCGCCGCCGCTCATGCGGGCGCCGGGGCGGTCGCGCATCCGGCCCAGGTTGGGGAACAGGGCGAACAGCCGCTCGGGCGTCCAGGGGGCGGCGCCAGGCCGGGGCGGCTGGCGGCCAACGGCCAGGTTCTCCATCACCGTCAGGTCGGCGAACACCCGGCGGTCCTCCGGCACCCATCCCAGCCCGGCGCGGGCAATGCGGTGCGGCTCCCATCCCGCGACCTCCTGCCCAGCCAGGCGGATGCTGCCGGCGGCGGGGCGCACGACGCCGATCAGCGCCTTCAGGGTGGTGCTCTTGCCGGCGCCGTTGCGGCCCAGCATCGCCAGTACCTCACCCGGCGCCACATCGAACGACACGCCGCGCAGGACCTGCGCACGGCCATAGAAGGCGTCCAAACCCTCGACGCGCAGCATCGGCGGCGGCATCAGTGACCGCCGCCAACGCCGAGGTAAACCTCCTGCACCCGGGCGTCGGCGCGGATGGCGGCGGGCAGGCCCTCGGCGATCACGGTGCCGCGGCTCAGCACCAGGATGCGGTCGGCCGTGCCGAACACCACGTCCATGTCGTGCTCGGTGAACAGCACCGCCAGGCCGCGCTCGGTCGCCAGCCGCCGGGTCAGCGCCATCAGGCCGGTGCGCTCGGCGGGGGCCATGCCGGCGGTCGGCTCGTCCATCAGCAGCAGGCGGGGCTGCCCGGCGAGCGCCACCGCCAGCTCCAGGCGCTTCAGGTCGCCATAGGCCAGCACGCCGGCCCCGCGGTCCCGCTGGTCCGCCAACCCGACCTGGGCCAGCAGGGCGTCGGCCTCCGGGACCATGCGCCGGGTCGCGGGCCGCCAGGCGTCCAGGATGCCGCCCGCCGCCGACAGCAGCGCCATCTGCACGTTCTCCCGCACCGTCATTGACGCGAAGGTGGCCGTGACCTGGAACGTGCGGCCGACGCCCCGCCGCCAGATGGCGCGCGGGCGCAGGCCGGTGATGGCCTGGCCACCCAGCCGGACGGTCCCGGAACTGGGACGAAGCTGGCCGCCGACCATGTTGAACGTCGTGCTCTTGCCCGCGCCGTTCGGGCCGATTAGCGCCAGCATCTCCCCGGCGGCGACGGTGAACGACACCCCCGTCACGGCGGGCTGGCCGCCGAACGACTTCGACAGCCCCTCGACGGCCAGCACCGTCATGCCGGGTTGGTCATGCCAAGCTGGTCATGCAGGCCGGACCCGCAGCCACAAGCGCTGCGCCGCCCCGGCGATGCCCTCGGGAAACGCCAGTACCAGCAGGATGATCGACGCCCCCAGCACCAGCCGCCACAAATCAGTCGCGCGCAGCAGGGCGTCATACAGCCCGGTATAGGCCAGCGCCCCCACCACCGGCCCAGCCACCGTCTGCACCCCGCCCAGCAGCACCATCAGCAGCGCATCGACCGAGCGCGGTATGCTGATGTAGGTCGGGAACACCCCACCCTTGGCATAGGCATACACCCCGCCTGCCAGCCCCGCCGCCGCGCCAGCCAAGGTGAACGCCACCAGCCGCAGCCGCCCGGTCGGCAGCCCGATCGCCTCGGCCCGCAGCGCGCTATCCCGTGTGCCGCGCACGGCGTAGCCCAGCGGCGCATAGATCACCCGGCGCAGCAGCAGCGTCCCGCCCAGGCACAGCGCCAGCGCCAGCCAATAGAACCCCGCCGGCCCCAGCGCCGGCCACACGCCCAGGATGCCGTTGTCGCCGCCCGTCCAATCGACCGACTGGAACGCCACCGCCCAGACGATCTGCGCGAAGGCCAGGGTCAGCATCGCCAGGTACACCCCCGACAGCCGCACGACGAACCCGCCGAACGCCGCCGCCGCCACCCCCGCCAGCACCGGCGCGGCCAGCATCCCCAGCCCCATCGGCGCGTGCAGGTCCCGCGCCAGCAGCGCCGCCGCGTAGGCGCCGATGCCGAACCAGGCCGCATGGCCGAAGCTGGGCATCCCGCCCGGCCCCATCATGAAGTGCAGGCTGGCGGCAAACAGGATGGCGACCAGCGCCTCCGTCAGCACCGACAGCACGTAGGGGCCGGCCAGCACCGGCGCCGCCAGCGCCAGCAGCAAGGCAACCGCACCCAAGGCGCGCAAGGCAACCGGAGCCGGGCGGATGACCCCGGCCAGGCTCGGCGCCGCCCGCGTCTCCGTCGCAGCGCGGCCCAGCAGCCCGTTCGGGCGGATCACCAGCACGGCGGCCATCACCAGGAACACCAGCACCAGCGTCGCCTGTGGCAGCACCGCCACGCCGAACGCCTGCAGCACGGCGATCAGCAATGCCGCCAAGTATGCCCCGGTCAAGCTGCCCAGCCCGCCCACCACCACCACCACGAAGGCGTCGGTGATGGCGGCCAGGTCGATGCCAGGGTTGGCCGACGCCGACGGCAGCCCCAGCGCCCCGCCCAGCCCGGCCAGCGCCGCCCCGAGCGCGAACACCCCGGTGAACAGCCACCGCTGATCGACCCCCAGTGCCGCCACCATCTCGCGGTCCAGCGTCGCCGCCCGCACCAGCGTGCCCCAGCGCGTGCGGTTGAACAGCAGCCACAGCAGCCCCAGCACGAGCGGGCCGACGCCGATCAGCACCAGGTCATACAGCGGGAACCGGGTGTCCCCGACCGCAACGGCACCGCGCAGCCAGGGCGCGCGGGGCAGGCTGAGGTCGTTCGGCCCCCAGCCGCGCAGCACGGCATCCTGCACCATCAGCACCACGCCGAAGGTGGCAAGCAACTGGAACAGCTCCGGCGCACGATAGATGCGGCGCAGCAGCAGGACCTCGATCACCACGCCGACCGCGCCGACGGCCAGCGCAGTGGCGAGGACCCCGGCGGTAAACGACAGCGGATCGCGCGGCAGCCGGGTGAGTACACTCCAGCCGATGTAGGCCCCCAACATGCACAGGCTGCCATGGCTGAAGTTGACCACGCGGGTCACGCCGAACACCACCGTCAACCCGGCCGCAACCAGGAATAGCGAGGACGCCCCCGACAGCCCAGTCAGCAGCGTAGGCAGCACGTCCAATCAGCCCACCGCCCGCTTCTTCCTCTCCCTCCGGGAGAGGGCCGGGGTGAGGGAGGCGGGCAGGGCGGTCCCAGCCCCCCGCAAGCCAGAAGGCGCTGCCTGGGGCAGGATGCAGCGTTCGCGGCTTCCCTCACCCCAGCCCTCTCCGGCAGGGAGAGGGAGCATCAACCCGCAGCCGGGCGCAGCGTCCGCACCTCGGCGTCGCTGGGCAGCGCCGCGGCGCCGTCCACGTACCGCCAGTCGGTCATCACCCCGCGCCCGTCCTTCTGCGCCAGCCGCCCCACGAAAGCGCCCAGCGTCGCCTGATGGTCCAGCGCGCGGAACCCCGCCCGCCCAAACGGCGTATCGAACGCCGCGCCGCGGAACCCGTCCGCCAGCGCCTCGCCCTCCGTGCTGCCCGCCTGCAGCAGCCCGGCGACGATGGAGTTCACCAGCGCATACCCAACCACCGACCCGCACTTCGGCGCCTCGCCGAACTTGGCGCGGTAAGCCCCGGCAAAAGCCTTGTGCGCCGGCGTGTCCAAGCTGTTCCACGGATACCCGGTGACGATCCACCCCTCCGGCGTCTCCTCGCCCAGCGGCTCCAGGTATTCCGGCTCCCCGGTCAGCATCGACGCCACGCCCCGGCCCTCGAACAGGCCCCGCGTGTTGCCCTGGCGGACGAAGTTGGTCAGGTCCGCCCCGAACGCGACATTGAACACAGCATCCGGCTTCGGCTGCGCCAGCGCCTGCACCGTCGCCCCGGCGTCGATGCGCCCCAGCGCCGGCCACTGCTCGCCTACGAACTCCACGTCCGGGCGCTTGGCCTGCAATAGCTGCTTGAACCACCGCACCGCCGACTGCCCGTACTCGTAGTTGGGCGCCACCGTCACCCACCGCTTGGCGGGCAGCTTCGCCGCATCCTCCACCAGCATGGCGGCCTGCATGTAAGTACTGGGGCGCAGCCGGAACGTGTAGCGGTTGCCCTTCTCCCACACGAGCGCGTCGGTCAGCGGCTCCCCGCCGACGAACACCCGCTTGTTCTGCAGCGCGAAGTCGCTGACCGCCAGCCCGACGTTGGACAGGAAGGTGCCGGCCAGCAGGTCCACATGCTGGTCCGACACCAGTTCCCCGGCCACGCGGACGGCATCCTGCGGCCGCCCGGCGTCGTCGCGGCTGATGATCTCCAGCTTGCGCCCCAGCACGCCCCCGGCGGCGTTCACCTGCTCCAGCGCAAGCTGCCAGCCGTTGCGGTAGGGCAAGGTGAAGGCAGGCTGCCCGGTGTAGCTGTTGATCTCGCCGATGCGGATCGGCGTGCTGGACTGCGCACGCAGGATCGCCGGCATCGCCAGCGTGCCGGCGCCGGCCAGCAGGATGCCCCGTCTTGTGGGTGCCATGGATACCGTCTCCTTACCGCAGCCCATCCTGCCCGATCACCTGGTCCGCCGTCAGCCCGCCGACGCGGGGCAGCGGGCGCCCGCTGTCGGTCACCACCACGGCGACCAGGATCTCGTCGCGCCGGGGAGCGTCGGGGATGCGGACCTCCATCGCGTCGAAGTGGCTGCGGACGTAGGCAGCGTCCTTGTGCCCCAGCGGCACATCGATCGAGGCGCCCATGCCGCCGCGCTTCTTAGCGCTGGGCACCAGGGCGGCGCCCTGCTGCACCGTGTTGCGCAGCGGGGCGCCCATCTTGGGATGCAGGATGGCGGCGGCGTGCTCCAGCTCGCCGTCCTCGCCGACGATGGCGGCCTTGCCGTAGCTCTGGATCGCTGTGCCGGAGATATCCAGCGCAGCAACGGCGCGGCGGCCCAGCAGGTCGCCGAGCAGCGCGCCGAGCTCGACCAGTTCCGACAAGTCCGGGGCGTGACGGCCGCTGAACGGGTTGTCCACCACGGCGATGGCGGCGGCCTTGCGGGTGGCGGGGCGGATGTCCTGCCCGCCTTCACGGTGCGTCTCTTCGACAATGGTGACGATCTTGCGGATCATGCGGTCTCCAGCGTTGCAGGCAGGCTCGCCGCCACCCGGCCGCGCAGCGTCAGCACCGCGCCGTCGATCAGGCCGCGGGCGCGCAGAGCATCGGCCTCCCGGCGCCCAGCGTCCAGGGCTGCGTCGGCCTCCGCGGCGGTGAGCGGCCCCAGGTCCCACGTCACCAGCCGCGCGCCGAGGTCGCTGTCGGGATCAATGCTGTCTGCCGGGCGGCGCAGCACGGCGGGGTGGCCCGGCAGGTCCACGGCATTGCCCAGCACGGTTGCCGCCGCATCGGCCTGCGCCGCCGTGCGCGCCAGCACCGTCACCGAGTCCGCGATGCCGAACGAGAAGCTGCGCCCGCCCCGGCCCTTGCAGGCCCGGCCGGAGGTGGCGACGCCGCGGGACCGGGCGGCCGCGTGCAGCGTGAACAGGCCGTCGAGCGCCGGGGCCGCAAGGTCCGTCACCAGGCCGCAGCGCAGGGACTCGCCGGGCGCGAGGTGGACGGCGATGTCGCCACCATTGTTGACGAAGGCGCGGCTGATCCGGCGTCCCACGAGCATCGCCGCCAGCAGGGCGTCGGCCACGGCGCCGGCAACTGCGGCCATGGGGGTGATGAAGCGCCCAGCATGGGGCCTACAGGCGGCGTGCATCGCGCGCGCAACGGGACCCTGCGGCGGCAGGCCCGGCAGCGGGGCGCGAAGGGCCGGCAGCTCGGCGCACAGCGTCGGCAGGATAGCGGGAAAGGCTGCGGCAGCCTGGGCGTAGGCGGCGCGAACCTCCGCCGGGTCACCCCAAGCGCGGCAGAGCAAATCAATCGGGCCATGCCGCAAATGCAACCGCCCACCCCCTTCTCCCTCTCCCTCCGGGCTTGGGCCGCAACGCGGACCAAGGCCGGGGTGAGGGAGCGGGCAAGCACCATCCTGTCCAGCAAACGCGCCGGCCCTCCAAGAGCCAACGCCGGCACCGCAAGACCCCCTCACCCCGGCCCTCTCCCGGGGGGAGAGGGAGAAGCAGCTACAAGGGGACGTTGTTCCCGCAGCACGTCCTCCAGCCGCCGCACGCGGTCCATGTAGCCGCCCAGCGCCGCGTAATCAGCCAGCGGCAGCGTGAACTCGATCGGCCCGACCAGGGCCGGCGTCGGCACGCTGCCAAAGGCGTTGTCCGGCAGGGCCGCGACATCCACCATGTAGGTGATCCCCCCGCCGGGCCACACGAACACCGGCGCCCCCCCGGCGGTCACCCGGGTCAGCCGGCTTTGCACGCTGCGGGTCAGCAGCACCGGATTGTCCGTCGCCCCGGCCCGCAGCGAGCCGCCCGCCCCGGCCATGAACAGCACCGAGCACAACGCCGGCTCGCAGTTCTCCCCGATGCGCGCGACCGCGGCGGCGATGGCGGTCGGCATCGGCGCCGGCTGCAGTCGCAGCGCGTCGTCCAACACGTACCAGCCGGCATGCTCCCCCGTGGTGGACACCATCAGTAGCCGCAGGCCGGGCCAGGCGAGCTTGGGGTCGATGCGCTCGATGATGTCCAGCGGGTCCTGCACGTCGGTGCCGCCCCACCCCGCGCCAGGGTTTGCCACCTGGAAGTAGCGCCCCGGCGTGCTGCGCCGCCCGCGCACCCGGATGCCGGCCGGGCGCAGACCCAGGAAGCGGCCGGCCTGGTGCTCGGTCAGCACGCCGGTGATGTGGTCGTCCACGACGATCACCTCGTCGGCGTGCCCGGCCCATTGCGGCGCGAAGATGCCGATGGTGGCGCTGCCGCAGCCGACGCGCATCCGCGCCTCCTCTACGCCGCCGATCACCGGAGGCTGGCCGGACTGCACGCGCAGGCTCGCGCCGCCGTCCACCGTCAGCTCCACCGCGCCGCGGTTGGCGAGCGCCAGCATCGCCGCGCAGGTCGCCACGCCCTCGCGCTTGCTGCCGCCGGTCAGGTGGCGGACGCCGCCGAGGCTGAGCATCTGGCTGCCGTACTCGGCGGTGGTGACGTGGCCGACCTGCTCGCCGCCGGCGCGGACCGGGGCGCATTCGGGGCCGATGTGGCGGTCAGTGTCGATCTTCACCTTCAGGCCGCAGTAGCTGAACACGCCCTCGGTCACGACCGTCACCATGTCCACGCCGTCGATGGTGCTGCCGACGATGAACGGGGCGGGCTTGTAGTCGGGGTAGGTGGTCCCCGCGCCAATGGCGGTCAGGGTCACGTCCTGCGCGGCCACCGCGTTGCCGTCCCACACGCCGAGCGGCACCCGGGCCGGGTCGTGCGACAGCACCACGAGCGGGTCCATCCGGGCCAGGCGCCCGTCGATGTTGCCATACCGGTCGCAAGCCCCGGTCTTGCCCGGCCGAATGCGGCACAGCACCGGGCAGGCGTCGCAGGTGATGATGTCCGCCGCGTTGCTTACCGTGGCGTCCGGCGCGGCCCTTGCCGTAGCGTCTGCCGCGGCCCTCGCCGTGGTGTCCGCTGCGGTGCTTACCGGCGCGTCCGCCGCGGTCGGCAACGCCGCGGCCAAGGCAGCGCCGTCCGGGGCGTCCATGCTGGCGTGGGTGGTCATGCCAACCATCCCCCGCTTCGACCGGTTCGCCCCACCCCCCGCCCGTCATTGCGAGGAGCGCTTGCGACGCGGCAATCCAGGGGCCGCCAGACCGCACCCCATGCAGCCCTGGATTGCCACGCCGCAAGCCCGGCTCGCAATGACGGCGGCTCAAAGGCCAGCGCACCAAAAAAGGGCACGACCGCCGGCATCATAGCGCCTGGATCGCCGCCAGCACCCGGGCGGGCGTGGCGGGCACGCGCAGCAGGCGGGCGCCGGTGGCGTCGGCGATGGCGTTCAAGATGGCTGGGGCCGTGGCGATCAGCGCCGGCTCCCCCACGCCCTTCGCGCCATACGGGCCAAGCGGGTCGGGGTCCTCGATCAGCAGGGTCTCGATCGGCGGCACATCGCCGATGGTGGGGATCAGGTAGTCGTGCAGGGTCTCGGTGCGGCCCGGCACGTACTCCTCCATCAGCGCCAGGCCAAGCCCCTGGGCAATGCCGCCGTGGATTTGGCCCTCGACCTGCTGCGGGTTCACGGCGCGGCCCACATCGTGCGCCGCGACGATCCGCAGCACACGGACGGTACCAAGCCGGGTATCGACCTCCACCTCGGCAAGCTGCGCGGCAAAGGCATAGCTGGCATAGGGCGCACCCTGGCCGTCCGCGTCCAGCACGGTGGTCGGCGGATCGTAAACGCCCTCACCGCGCAGCACGAACCCGTCCGCGTCGGCGGCCAAGCCGGCAAGGTCCAAGGTGCTGGTGGTGCCGTCATGCGCCACCCGGACCACCCCGCCATCCAACGCGATCCGCGCCCCATCCCCGGCATTGGCCCGGCGCAGGATGTCGCCCCGCAACGCCTCGCCCGCCAACCGCACCGCGTTGCCACTGACAAAAGTCTGGCGGGAGGCGCTGGTCTTCCCCGCGTCCCGGGTGCGGTCGGTGTCGCCCGACACCAGGCCCATCGCCGCCACCGGAATGCCCAGCGCATCGGCGGCGATCTGCACCATGACGGTATTGGACCCCTGGCCGATATCCAGCGCCCCCGACAGCAGCACCGCGCGGCCCGCCGGGTCGATGCCGACCACCATCCGGGACGGGTTGGACATGCTGGTGTTGCCGATCCCGTACCACATGCAGGCCACGCCCACGCCCCGGCGCAGCACCGGATGCCGGAACGCGGCGGCCGTGGCCCGCAGCTCCGCCCACCGTGGGCGCAGCGCGTCCAGACATTCGGCCAGCGCGGTGCCAGCGCCCATGACCTGCCCCGTGCCGGTGACATCGCCGGGCCGCAGCGCGTTGCGGTGCCGGAACTCCAGCGCATCCAGCCCGAGCTGCGCGGCCAGCATGTCCATCAGCGCCTCGGTCGCCAGGCTGGCCTGTGGCACGCCGAAGCCGCGGAAGGCGCCGGCTGGCGGATCGTTGGTGTGCAGCGCCGTGCTGGTCGCGTGGACGGCGGGCACGCGATACGGGCCGCTGGCATGGATCGGCACGCGGTCGGCGACGGTGGGACCCCAACTCGCATACGCGCCGGTATTGAAGTCGCCATGGAAGCGCAGCGCGGTCAGGCGGCCCCCCGCATCGGCGGCGGCCTCGGCCCGGATGCGGGCGGGGTGGCGCTTGGTGGTGGCCGCCATGCTCTCCGGCCGGGTATAGACCAGGCGGACCGGGCGATGCAGCAGCCAGGCGGCAACGCAGGCCAGCGGCTGCACCGACAGGTCCAGCTTGCCGCCGAAGCCGCCGCCGACCGCGGTGGGCACCACGCGCACCTGGTCCTGGCGCAGGCCGAGGATCAGCGCCAGCTCGTCGCGGTCCAAGTAGGGGCTTTGGGTGCAGGCCACGACCTCGATCCGGTCGCCGACACGGCGGGCATAGCCGGCCTCCGGCTCGATGTAGGCGTGCTCGACGAAGCCGGTCTCGGTCGCGATGCCCGCGTGGGCGGCGGCGCGCAGCCCGGCCTCGATGTCGCCGCGCACCACCCGGCCCCGGCACAGCACGTTGCCCGGCGCATGGGCGTGCAGGCCGGGCGCGGTGGCGGCGGTGTCGAAGGTGACTGGCGGCAGCACCTCCCAGGTGATCGGCAACGCCTCGTCCCGCAGCGCGGCCACCGTCTCCGCGTCGCCGACCAGGGCGCACACGGGGTCGCCGCGGTAGCGCGCCAGGCCGTCCGCCAGCACGGGCTGGTCCTTGCCGGTGGCATAGATGCCATACAGGTTGCGGCCCGGGATGTCGGCGGCGGTCAGCACGCGGACCAGGCCGGGGTGCGCGGCCAGCACCGGGCCGAAGTCGCCCAGGGTGAACCGGGCGTGCGGGTGCGGGCTGCGGACCACGCGCAGGGTCAGCCAGGCCTCGTCCGGCACCGCGTCGGCGCCGAAGCGTTCGGCGCCCGTCAGCTTGGCGGCGCCGTCCACCTTGGGCAGCCTTGCGCCCACGGCGGCGCCGGCCTCGGGCGCCAGCAGCGGGACGTTGCCCCCGACATCCAGCACGGCCTCGATGATCTTGCGGTAGCCGGTGCAGCGGCACAGCACGCCGCCCAGGGCGTCCTGCACCTGCGCCTCGGTCGGAAGGGGGACGCGCGCCAGCAGGTCGGTCGCAGCCATCAGCATGCCCGGCGTGCACATGCCGCACTGCGCGGCGCCATGACGCAGAAAGGCCCGCTGCAAGGCGTTCAGGCCGTTGCGGCCCAGGCCCTCCACGGTCGTCAGGCTGGCGCCGGCCAGGCGGCCCGCGGGAACCAGGCAGGCGCACACCTGGCGGCCATCCAGCAGCACCGTGCAGGAGCCGCAATGCCCGGCGTTGCAGCCGACCTTGGTGCCGGTCAGGCCCAGGTCGTCCCGCAGCACGTCGGACAGGCGCCGGCCAGGGGGAACGCGGACCTCGGTGGCACGGCCGTTCAGGGTGAAGGCAAAGGCTTTGGCGGGCGACCTCACGCGGCGGCGCTCCGGGATGCGAACCCGTCCAGGGCGCGGCGCAGCAGCTCCAGCGTGGCGGCGATGCGGTGGGCGGCGGTGCCATGCACGTCGTCGATGGGGGACAGCGGCTGGAGGTGCTCCGCCCGCAACAGCCCTGGATGCGGCACGGCGCCGAGCAGGGCTGCCTCCAGCGACGGCAGCCGGACCGCCTTGGGACCGCAGGCGCCGACGGCCACCCGGGCGCGTTCGACCCGGCCGGCCCTATCTTGTTGCAGCGTGACGGCAACCATCGTGATGGAGCTGACCAGGCAGCGCCGCGCCCCCAGCTTGAGGAACACCGACCGTGCCGCCCCGTCCGGCACCAGCACCGCCGTCACCAGCTCGTCCGCGCGCCCGGCCGTCTGCCGGGGGCCGAGCACGAACTCCGCCAGCGGCAGCGTGCGGGAGCCGGCGGCGCTTTGCAGCAGCATGGCCGCGTCGAGCGCCAGCAGGGCGGGGATGCCGTCCGCCGCCGGGCTGGCGCTGCAAACATTGCCGGCGATTGTGCCGGCGTTGCGAATCTGCCGGCTGCCGACCTGCTGTGCCGCGGCGCGCAGGCCGTCGAACAGGGGGGGCAGGCTGGCCTCCATCAGGTCGGTCCAGGTGGTCAGGGCAGGGATGCGCCACACCCCGCCGGCGCGGCTGATGCCGCGCAGGGCGGTGATGGCGGCAAGGTCAAGGATGTCCTCGTCGGGTTCCCAGGTGGCGCGGGCTGGGAAGTGGTCGGTGCCGCCAGCCAGCACGGTGCGCGGCTGGCAACGCAGCGCGGCCAGGGCGTCGGGCAGGGTAGTCGGGCGCAGGTAGCTGGCCATGGCGGGGCTTCCTGATCGTTCGTGTGCATACGATCACGCCGGCAGGGCGAAGGTGTCAAGCGCGCCGCAACCGGCCGGGCGATGGCGGTGCTGTCTTCTCCCTCTCCCTCCGGGAGAGGGTCGGGGTGAGGGGGTCTTGCCGCAAGCACAGTCCCAACCGACGCGGGCCGGCGATCCCTCGACATGCGCTGCTTGCCGCTCCGCAGCCAAGACCCCCTCACCCCAACCCTCTCCCGAAGCGGGGAGAGGGAGTCAGTGCCGGCTTGGCGTCACCGGCGGCGCATCAGGCCCTACCCCACACCATGCCGGTCCAGCACGTCGCGGATGTCGCGCGCCAGCCGCTCCGCCGAGGGATCGCGGCGCACCGCCTCGCCCAGCGACCCATAGTGCATCTCCAGGCACCCCAGCAGCACCGCCTTGATCCGCGCCTCGTCCGGCGCCGCCGGCAGGCTTGAGGCGGCATAGGCGTTCTCCAACGCGCGCTCCTTGGCGTCGAAGTGCGCCTGCAGCGCCTCCAACGTCCACTCGCCGCGGCGGATGCTCTTCAGTTGCTCGCGGTTGCGCTCCAGGTCCAGGTCGCCCTCGACCATGATCTGCTCCACCTCGTCCAGCAGCCGCACGACATGGTAGGCGAACTTCACGTCGTAGCCGAACCGCGCAATGCTCTCCGCCCGCGCCGGGCTGGAGGCGTTCACCCGGCCCTTGATCTTGTGCATCTGCGCATAGGCATAGCCGCGGAACCGGTGCCAGGCCCCCTTGTGCAGGAACAGCTTGCGGTTCTCGCGCATCGCCTCGCCCACCTGGGTCGAGTGCATGACGCAGCGCCGGGGCGTGAACAGGCTGTCGATCACGTTCGGGTTGCATTCCAGGCACAACTGGAAGTAGCGGACGATGCCGAACACCTGGAAGTCGTATGTCGTGTCACGCCCGTTCCCGGCAGGCACATGATGCTGCTGCCACTGGTCGAACCGCGGGCTTGGCTCGCCGAACCCGGCGACCTCCCCGGCCAGATGCGGGAACACCATGTCCTTCGGCGGGATGCAGACGCCGTAGATGTCCACGTCCGACGTCTCGCCCGACACGCCATAGGACTGGCTGCCCATGACGGTGAGGTATGCCGTGTTATCGACCAGCCAGCGCGGCGGATGGATCGCGGCGGCAGAGCGCAGCGTCTGCAGCAGCATGGCTCCGCCTAAAGCTGCATCTGCGGCGCGAAGAAGCCGATGCCGCCCAGCACCACGCCGCCCACCGCCAGCAGGACGCTGAGCAGCGCCAGCGGCGGAATGGAGGTGATGATCGACGCCGAGGCGATCACGATGGCGACCTGCAGCAGCGCCGCCGCATATTCATAGAAGTGGTACTGCGCCATGAACCGCTCGCGGCTCTCCTCGGTGGCGCGGGCCTTCTCGGTCAGCTCCTTGCGGCCGTCGGCTTTGTTGCTTTCCCAACCTGTGGCCTGGTCGCGCCAAGCCTTCTGCTGCGCCTCGATGGCGGCACGCACGGCAGGGTCGGCGGTGGCGGCACGCTGCAACTCGGCGGCATCGGCCGCAGTGCGGACCGTGGTCTGGCGGATGGTGCGGGCCTGGTAGAACGCCCACAGGTTGGTCGCCTCGACGTTCTGGCTAATCGCCTCGGTCTGGGCGCTTTTGGCCCCGGTCTCGAAGATGGCGAGGAACAGCGCCAGGATGGCGATCAGCAGCGCGATGCGCTTGTCGCTCTCGATTTCGATGACACCATTCTCAACCGCCACGGCCAGGTCCCCGGAATGCTAGTCCGTGGTGTCTAGCCCCTTCGTGCGGCCGATCACAGCCCACAACGGATCGCCCCGCCCGCCGCGCACGACCTCGCGCCCCTCGATGCCGGCGAAGCCCGCCTTGCCCAGGTACAGCCCGACCAGGCCCGCCTGGTCCGGCCCGTCCAGCGCCTGCCAGATCGCGACCGCCTTGGTCGGAAAGCAGCGGTTGGAGAAGCTGACCACCACCGGCGCGCCGGGCCGCAGCACGCGGGCCACGTCGGCGAACACCTCCACGGGATGCTGCAGGTACTGCACGCCCACCGCCACGCAGGCCGCATCGACCGAGGCATCAGCCAGCGGCAACCGCTGGTCCGCGTTCAGGTTCTGCAGGAACCAGCGGTCCAGCCGCGGGTTGGCCGCCAGTTCCTCGGCGTTCATGCCGTGGCCGATCACCTCGGCATAGCTCGCCTCCGCCGGCAGGTGGCTGACCCAACTGCTCATCAGGTCCAGCACGACGCCGCCCGCCGGCAGCACCTCCCGGTACAGTCCCGTCAGCCCGGCGATGGCCCGGTCGTCGATATGGTTGACCAGCCGGGCCTGCGCATAGAACCGGGTGTCGGGCGACGTGTCCGCCTTGGCAAAGGCGCCAGCCGGTAGCTCGGGCAGCGAGTCCATCCGTGGTGCCCCAGTCATGACGTGCCTGGCCTACGCCGGCTCGAAATCGAAGCTGCCGTCCTTCGACTGCCAGGTCTGCACCGTCAGCACCTTGGCGCCGTCCTTGCTGTCGTGGGGGCCATGCACCTGGCCGGCGGCGTGGGTCAGGAAGGCGCCGGGGCCATGCGACTGCCCGCCGTCGATCAGGTCGCCCTCCAGGACGTAGTGCATCTCCGACCCGGCCTGGTGCTTGTGTGCCGGGATGTGGCCGCCCGCGGGCAGGTGGACGATAGTGGTGACGACGCCCAACGCCTGATCCTCGTTCAGGATCTGGATGCGGAACTCGCCGGTCGCGCCGGGGATCTGGAACGGCGTGGCCTCGACCTTGTCCGCCATCAGCGTGATGCCCTGCATGTCCATCGCGTGTCCCCTGTTGCTGCCCGGGGGCAACGCGGCAGGGACCCCCGGGTTCGCCCTTCCGTGCCGGGGGCCTGCGCGGCTACGATGGGGTCAAGAACAGGAGGTTCATCCCATGGCCGAGATCAGCTCCACCCACCCCGAGACCCTGGCCCTGCACGCCGGCTGGCGGCAGGACCCCACCACGCACGCCGTCGCCGTGCCGATCTACCAGACCACCAGCTTCCAGTTCGAGAGCGCCGAGCACGCCTCCGACCTGTTCGCCTTGAAGCAGTTGGGCAACATCTACACCCGCATCATGAATCCAACCGCCGACGTGCTGGAAAAGCGCGTCGCGGCGCTGGAGGGCGGCGTGGCGGCGCTGGCGGTGGCCTCGGGCCAGGCGGCGTCGGCGCTGGCGGTGCAGAACCTGGCGCGCGCCGGCGACAACATCGTCAGCAGCACCGACCTGTACGGCGGCACCTACAACCTGTTCGCCAACACGCTGCGGGACCAGGGCATCGAGGCCCGCTTCGTCGATCCCACCGATCCCGAGGCGTTCGCCCGCGCCACCGACGGCCGCACCCGCGCCTACTACGCCGAGACCCTGCCCAACCCGAAGCTGCAGGTGTTCCCCATCGCCGAGGTCGCCGCCATCGGCCGCCGCTTCGGCATCCCGCTGATCATGGACAACACCGCCGCACCCCTGCTGGTCCGGCCGTTCGACCATGGGGCGGCGGTGGTGGTGTACTCGGCGACCAAGTACCTGGGCGGGCACGGCACCAGCATCGCCGGGCTGATCGTCGATGGCGGCAACTTCGACTGGGAGGCGCACCCCGAGCGCCAGCCGGCCCTGCACCAGCCCGACCCCAGCTACCACGGCGCGGTCTGGGTGGAGGCGGTGAAGCCGCTCGGCCCCATCGCCTACGTGCTGAAGGCCCGCGTTACCCTGCTGCGCGACCTTGGCCCGGCGATCAGCCCGTTCAACGCCTTCCTGGTGCTGCAGGGCATCGAGACCGTGGCGCTGCGGATGGAGCGGCACTGCAGCAACGCCCAGGCCGTCGTCGATTTCCTGGCGGCCCGGCCGGAGGTCGCCCGCGTCATCCATCCGTCCAAGCTGACCGGGGAGGCCGCGGCCCGCACGGCCAAGTACATGCGCCGCGGCCTGGGCGGGCTGGTCGGGCTGGAGCTGGCGGGCGGCGCGGATGCCGGGCGGGCGTTCATCGACCGGCTGGGCATGGTGCTGCACGTCGCCAACATCGGCGATGCGCGGACGCTCGCCATCCACCCGGCCAGCACGACGCACTCGCAGCTTGAGGCGGAGGAGCAGATGGCCGCCGGGGTCAGCCCGGGCTACGTCCGGCTGTCGATCGGCATCGAACACATCGACGACATCCTGGCCGACCTGGGCCAGGCGCTGGACGCCGTAACGGTGCGCGCAGCGGCCTAACCCTCCTTTCTCCCTCTCCCTCCGGGAGAGGGCCGGGGTGAGGGAGGCCGCCAGCACCAAGTTCATCTATTCAAGAGCGAAGCCTGCTTCCAACCCGGCGGGATTTGGCTCTTGCCGCTTCCCTCACCCCGGCCCTCTCCCGGAGGGAGAGGGAGAAGCACCCGGGTCAAGTCGTAGCGCCACCTTGCCCATCGGCAAGCGGAACGCTACTTTGCAGCAATGCGGGCGTAGCATAGTGGTAATGCGGTAGCCTTCCAAGCTACTGATGAGGGTTCGATTCCCTCCGCCCGCTCCAGCCCCTACCGCCGTATCAGTATGTAGTTGATCGTCAGGGGAATGGTGATGGTCGGGTCGCTGTTCTCGGCCGGCAGCGGCGCCAGTTGCGCGTTGCGCCAGGTGCCGACGGCGGCCATGTCCAGCCACGGCGAGCCGGACCGGTCCAGCACTTCGACCGACACCACCTTGCCCAGCCGGTTCACCACAAGCTGGACCTTGACGGTGCCGTCCTCCCCGGCTTCCGCGGCCTGCGATGGGTAGTAGCGGTGGCGCATCCAGTATGCCATCAGGCCCTGCGCCCAGTCGGCGCCGATATTGGCGGCGCGGATGTCGAAGAACGCCTCCGACCGGTTCGGCCCCGCCTTCGGCGCCCCGAGCGAGAAGTCGATGGCGCGCGACGCGACGGACCCGCGCGGCGGCGCCGGGGCACGGCTGGACGCCTGGCCGAAGTTGAGGTCCATCGGCGAGGCTAGGGTGCCCAGCGTCGGCCGGGGCGGCGCCGGCGGCCTCGGGCGCGGCGGCGCGGGCGGCGGCGGCACGGGCAGCGGCGGCGCCGTAAAGGTGGGCGTCTGCGTCATCGCCGTGATGGAGGGCGGCTCGTCCGGTTGGGCCAGGCGCACGGCGGGCGGGACCTTGCTGGCCTGCGGCTGCGGCAGCTCAGCCGGCCCAGGCTGCACCGGAGCAGGCTGCACCGGGTCAGGCTGCGGCACCGCATCCGGCGGCGTGGGCGGCGTGGCCGGGTCGGGCAGGGCCATCGCCTGCTGGCTGGGCGCCGGGGGCTGCGGATCGACCTCGGCGGACGGCGGAGCGGGCGGGGCGGGTTCCGGAGGCAGCAGGTCCGGCACGGGCACCGGCGCGGCGGCCGCCGGGACCGGCGGCTGCGCGGACATCGGGTTCTCGGCCATCGACTGCGGCGTGGCGTCGGTCGCGGTCTGCTCGGACGTCGAGGGCTTCGAGGAGCCGCCGTTGTCGAACATCAACTCATAGTTCGGCGCCATCGGCTGGTCCGGCTCTGGCCGGCGCGTGACCAGAAACAGCGCCAGCACGGCCAAGTGCAGCGCCACGGAGCCGCCGATCCACCAGGCCCGGCGCCGGTCCCTCCGCGCGCCCCGGCGAACGGACACCGGCGCACGCAGCACTGGCGCACGCGGCACTGGCGCCCGCGGGGCAGGGTCTGGGGTCAGGGGCATCGGCTTGAGGTCATACGTTTTGCCATATAGCGGCCCATGCCGCCCTGCGGAACACGCCAGGGACCATCCACCGGTTGCAGGGCGATCACCTATGGCGTGAAGGCCGCACTATTCGCTGCTCCCGCTCCCCCCGGGAGAGGGCCGGGGTGAGGGAGGCTGCAAGGGTCAAATCCGGCCGGGCTGGAAGCGGCCTTCGTCCCAAAATGGGCAAACAAAGCCCTTGCCGCCGCCCTCACCCCGGCTCTTTCCCGAAGGAAAGCGGAGCAGGCAGCGCCCCGCACCATGGATGTTTGCCCTGCTGCGGTTGCGATCAGGCTTGACAGAAGCGCCGCGCCGCCGTTTTTACGCCCTGTGCGTTGATGCACGGCCCGGCTTGCTGCGCCGGTCCTGCAGGGGTGTAGCTCAACTAGGCTAGAGCGCCGGTCTCCAAAACCGGAGGTTGCGGGTTCGATTCCCTCCGCCCCTGCCAACCCGGCCTGCGTGCACCCTGCACCGGGCCTGTGCTCCCATTCAGAAAGTCTTGAGATCATGGCGCTGGCTGTCGATCCCGCAAAGTTCATCCGCGAAGTGCGGGCCGAGGTAGGCAAGGTGACCTGGCCGTCCCGCAAGGAGACGCTGGTCACCACTGGCCTGGTGTTCGCGCTGTCGGGCCTGGCGGCCGTGTTCTTCTTCGCAGCCGATTCGCTGATCGGCGTCGGCGTCCGGATGCTGTTCGGCGTCGGTAACTAGGAATCCCTCCATGGCCAAGCGTTGGTATGTCGTCCACGTCTATTCGGGCTTCGAGAAGAAGATCGCCCAGCAGATCAAGGAGCAGGCGGCACAGAAGGGCCTGGCCGACCTGGTCGATGAGGTGCTGGTCCCCTCGGAGGAGGTCGTGGAGGTCCGCCGCGGCCAGAAGTTCAACGCCGAGCGCAAGTTCTTCCCCGGCTACGTGCTGGTGAAGATGGAGCTGACCGACCAGTCCTGGCACCTGATCAAGGAGACTCCGAAGGTCACGGGCTTCCTCGGCAGCAAGACCAAGCCTTCGCCGATCAGCGAGGCCGAGGCCGACCGCATCATGAAGCAGAGCGCCGAGGGCGTCGAGCGCGCACGCCCCGCCATCCTGTTCGAGATCGGCGAGCAGATCCGGGTGGCCGACGGCCCCTTCACCAGCTTCAACGGCACGGTGGAGGAGGTGGACGAGGAAAAGGGCCGCGTGAAGGTCAGCGTCAGCATCTTCGGCCGCTCCACGCCGGTGGAGCTGGAATACAGCCAAGTCGAAAAAGTCTGACCCCTGCCTTCTCCCTCCCCCTCCGGGAGAGGGCCGGGGTGAGGGGGTCTGTCCGCAAGCACAAGCATCCCGGGTCCATGCCCGCCGCTGCCTTCGGACAAGTTCGCACTTGCGGACAGACCCCCGCCCGCTCCCTCCGGGAAAGGAACCACCTGCAGCTAAGGCGTCTTATTCTTCAGCGTCCGCTGCAGGTCGCGCTCAATCGGGTCCAGGTTGGTCGCGTGGTGCGCCGCTGCCACCTCCCGCCATTCCGCGACGTCCGGCACCTCGGTCGGGTTGTCCCGCAGCAGCTCGCGCTTGATGAACGGGAAGCCTGCCACCATCAATTGCCGCCACAAGTCGCTCGTTGGGTTCATCGGCGTCCGGTCCACGACATGGGCTCGGATGCGCCGGGCATGGTGCTGGCGGATTCGCACGGTGGCATCGGCCAGGTTCGGCCCGCCCTCCTTAAAGTCGGTCAGCAGCTCCGGGTCGATATCGCGCACCAGGTCCTGATACGGCCAGACCGCCCGGCAGGTGAACCCGGCCCGCAACAGCCCCTGCGTCAGCCCGATCTCATACAGCCGGATCAGCCAAATCTTGGCCCAGGTCGGCCGCACCCCGGCCCAAAACCCCCGCCATGCCTCGCTCGCGACCACCTGCGGGCTGAACGCCATCAGGTAGGATTGCAGGTGGTAGCGCGACTGCCAGCTCTCCGTGCAGCCCCACGCGTCGGCCACCGCGAAGTCGATGCGCGACAGCAGGTCGTGCAACGGCCGGATCGGGCCGTACACGCTGTCATTGGCCATCAGCACCATCGCGGTATTCGGCCGCGGCAGCGCCAACTGCTCGAACCCCTCGCGCCACGCGCCGAAGTCGTAGCCGATGTTGCGCCGCACCAGCACCCCGGCGCAGATCAGCTTCAGCGCCTCCATCGCCGCCGGGCGCAGATGGCCGCTGTTGGTGACGAACAGCACCGACACCCCAGCCATCGCCAGGCTGCGGACGTGGTGCAGCACATGCTCCCGCACGTCCCCGGCGCCGTCCCAGTGCACATACACGCACACGCGCGGCCCCAAGGGGATGTCCCCCTCCGGCCACCGGAGCACGATCTGGTTGGGACTGCGATGCCGCATCACCTCGTGCCCCAACTGCGGCAGGATGCGATAACGCGCCAGGCTCCAGCCGCGGTGCAGCAGGTGTCCCAGGGAGCCACGGGCCAAAACTAGGCCCCGGCGTCGGCGGGTGCGATCCGCGACAGGATGTCGGGCGGCAGTTCCAGTCCCGGATGCGCGACATGCAGTTCCGCAGTCAGCGCCGCCGCCTCGTCCAGCGCGTCGAGCAGGTCCAGCGCCTGCAACTCTCCCCGCAGCGCCGCCCACCACAGCCCGGTGCCCGGCTCGCACGCCTGGCGGACCCGCGCCAGGCGGCTGCGGCCCATGGCGGCGTCGCCGATGGCGCGGCCATGGGCGTCCGCCTGCACGTCCAGCACGCCCAGGCAAAACAGCACGTCCCGGTCCCCGTGCGACAGGGGGCGCGTGCTGCCTGGCTGGGTGAACGCGGCGGCGGTCAGGCCGGACCGCTCGGCGATGCCGCGCGCCGGCCCGTACTGCCCGGCATTGACCAGCTTCGGCAAGGCCCAGGCGCCGGTGTCCAGCTCCGGGTGCGCCTGCACGATCTGCAGCGTCAGCGCCGTCGCCGCCGCGGCGTCGCCCAGCAGCCCCAACGCCTGCAACTCGCCGTTCAGCGCCGCCCACCATAGCCCGGCGCCAGGCGCCGCCGATCCGCGCACCGCGGCGAAGCGGGTGCGAGCCAGCGCCGGGCCGCCCAACGCCGCTCCGCCTGAGCCGTATCCTGGGCCGGATTGGACATCCAGCACCGCAAGGCAGAACAGCAGGTCGCGGTCCGCGTCGGCCAGCGGTGCGCCGGGTTGGACATCGGGTGCAATCCCGGTCCCGGCCGCGCCCAGCAGGTCGCGCGCCAAGTCCAGGTGCCCGGCGTTCACCAGCGTCGTCAGCGCCCGCTGCACCATGCCGCGCCGCCGGGCCGCGCCACCGGTCGGGGCCAGGGGCAGGGCGGCCAGGCGGGCGACGACGCCGGGGCTGCCGGCCGCAGCGCCGCACAGCAGCGCCTCGGCCCGGGCGGTCCAGTCGATGTCCTCGGTCTGCCCGTCCTCCATCGCCAGCTCGCCCAGCGCGCGGCGCATCGCGGCGGCGGCGGCCGAGGCCAGGGCGAACTGCCCCTCCAGCGAGGCCCGCGGGGCGCCGGCGGCCAGGCGGCGGATGGCGCGGGAGTACAGCAGCCCCCCCAGGTTCAGCGGCGCCAACTGCGCCATCCGTTCCAGGCTGCAGGTGGCGACCTCCGCCGGCAGGCTGGTCAGCGCGTCCAGGTTCCAGCCGAACCGGGCGTGGCACCCGCTCGTCAGCAACGCCCAGGCGCGGTCGGCCGCCGCCATGTCGCCATCGTTGACCGCCTCCTGGAACGCCCGCCCGGCCAGGCCGAGGAACAGGTCCCCCGTCGGGTCCAGCTTGGCCGCCCGGCCCTCCAGGTGCTCGCGCAGCGCCAGGCGCAGGCGGGCCGGGTCCCGCTCCAACTGCAGTGGCGCATCGCTGGCAAAGGCGATCAGGGAGTGGCTGTCCACCACGACCTCGATGTGCCCGAAGCCTCCCTGGCGCAGCAATGCGGTCAGGCTCTCGGCGCCCTGGATCACCAGGTGCAGGCTGGGCGACAGCAGCGGGATGATGATGCCCGGCGGCGTGTCCCGCCGGATGTCGGCGCCGTTCGGCGTGGTCAGCATCAGCAGGCCGCCCGGCTTCAACATGGCCCGCAGCGTCCGCACGAAGGCGGCCGGGGAGGGGACGTGCTCCACCACCTCCGACCCCATCACCACGTCCATCGCGCCGCGCGCCTCATCGTCGTCGCGCAGGTAGCGCAGCTCGACCGGCAGGCCGAGCGCATCGCGGCCGATGGCGGCCAGCGGCGCCGGATCGATGCCGACGCCATGCCAGCCGCGGGTGTTGATCGCGAAGTCCAGGCCGAAGCCGTAGCCGCAGCCGACCTCCATGTAGGCGCTGCCCGGCGGGACCGCGGCGGCCTGCGCCAGTGGGCGGGTGATCAGCGAGATGCCGGCGCCTTGCTGCACATAGAACGGCACGCGGCCCCGGTTGTTCAGCGTCGGCTCGGCGTAGTCCGGCGGCACCTGGCTATCATAGAAGTGGCACGCGCAGGCGGGGCAACGCAGCAGGCGCAGGCGCTTGGACGGGTTGTCCGGCAGTTGCACATCGACGGTCAGCACCAGGGATTTCGCCGTTGCCGCGCCGCAGTTCGGGCAGGGCATCTCGCGCAACGCGGCGGGCGTCTCCGTGCCGTCCGGCGCCCAGGTTATAGTGGGCGGCTGCACGGTGGCCGGCTGGCGTGCGGCGGGGCTTGGCATAGCTCGGATATCCGCCAGACCGCGTGTTAAGGCAAGGCGTACCCTTCCTGCTCCCTCTCCCCGCTTCGGGAGAGGGCCGGGGTGAGGGGGTCTTGCAGCACAGCACCGTCCCGCAGCAAGCGCAGCCCTACCTCGCCATCAGTGCTCCGCTCCGCAACAAATACCCCCTCACCCCGGCCCTTTCCCGGAGGAGGAGGGAGAAAAACCGCGGCCAATGCCATGGTAGTCCAGCCCAGCCTCCCGCATCACCACCGGGTCGAACACGTTGCGCAGGTCCATCACCAGCGTCCCGCGCATCGCCGCGCGCAGCCGCTCCGGAGCCAAGGCGCGAAACTCGTTCCACTCCGTCACCAGCACCAGCACGTCCGCACCCGTCACGGCGTCGTAGGCGTCGGTGCAATAATGCACGCCTTCCGGCAGCATCGCCTTGGCATGCTCCATGCCAACGGGGTCGAAGGCGCGGATCTCCGCCCCCTGCTCCGCCAGGCGGTTGATGATGGACAGGCTGGGGGCGTCGCGCATGTCGTCCGTCTCGGGCTTGAACGTCAGGCCCAGCACCGCGACCGTCTTGCCGTGCACCGACCCGCCCGCCGCGTGGATCACCCGCGCCGCCATCCCCGACTTGCGGGCGTCGTTCACCGCCACCGTCGCCTCCACCAGGCGGGACGGCGCCCCCCAGTCCTGCGCGATCCGCATCAGCGCCAGCGTATCCTTGGGAAAGCAGCTCCCGCCAAACCCGGGACCGGCATGCAGGAACTTGCGGCCGATGCGCCCGTCCAGGCCGATGCCGCGCGCCACGTCATGCACGTCCGCGCCGACGCGCTCGCACAGGTCGGCCATCTCGTTGATGAACGTCACCTTCATCGCCAGGAACGAGTTGGCGGCATACTTCGTCAGCTCCGCCGTCTCCAGGCTGGTGAACAGGATCGGCGCCTCGATCAGGTATAGCGGCCGGTACAGGCGGCGCAGCACCTCCCGCGCACGCTCGCTGTCGGTGCCGATCACCACGCGGTCGGGGCGCATGAAGTCGGGGATGGCGCTGCCCTCGCGCAGGAACTCCGGGTTGCTGGCGACGTCGAACTCGCCGCCCGGGCTGGCGCGGCGCATGATCTCCATGATGCGGCGGCCGGTGCCCACCGGGACCGTCGATTTGGTGACGATGACGGCATACCCGGTCAGCGCACGCGCCACCTGCTCCGCCGCGGCATTGACATACGACACGTCGGCATGGCCGTCGCCCCGGCGCGTGGGGGTGCCGACGGCGATGAACACCGCGTCCACCCCATCGACCGCCGCCGCCAGGTCGTTGCCGAAGCTCAGCCGCCCGGCCGCCACGTTATCCGCCACCAGCCGGTCCAGCCCCGGCTCGTAGATCGGGATGCGGCCGTTCATCAGGGCGTCCAGCTTGGGCGGGTCCACCTCGACAACCGCGACGTCCACGCCGAGGTCGGCGAAGCACGCGCCCGAAACCAGGCCGACGTAGCCGCCGCCAATCATTGCAATGCGCACGTCGTGTTCCCTATCCTATTGTGCGGACTCGACTGCACAGGACCACATCCCGCCCGCCGGGACCAGATGCCGAACCGTCACGCTATGTCATGCGCGCCGGGGTCATGCGCCCCAGCCCGTCCCCGGGCGGCGTCGTCCAGGGCGTGCTGCTCGGCCCGGGCACCGGCGGCCTGCTGCAGGCGGGCGCGCTCGGCGATCACCGCCGCGACCGCCTCCATGCCCGACCGCGTCACCGACAGCATGGCGCGGGCGCGGGACACGTCGGCCTGGGCGCGCTCGCAGGCCTGCCGGGCCTGGGCGGTGCGCTGGCGGGCGCCGGGCAGCCAGGCGGCGAACGCCTCCACCACGCCGTCGCCGCCGTCCAGGGCCGAGGCGGCGGCCAACTCCGCCGTGATGCTGCGCTCCGCCTGCTTGACGATGCCGTCCGCCGCCGCCTCTCCAGCCAGGGCCTGCGCCAGGGTCGCCAGCGCCTCCTCGTGTGCCATCCGGCGCACGCGGGCGAGCACAAGAAGCGGATCATGTGGCATGGCTGTCCTCCAGGGCGGCTTGCAGGGCGGCAAAGGCGTCGGGGAGGGTGCTGCTCTCCCCCTTGGGCTGGCGCAGCACCGCCTCGATCCGCGGGGCCAGGCGCAACGCCTGATCGACCGCCGGGTCGGCGCCGGACCGGTAGGCGCCCAGGCGCACCAGGTCCGCCATCTCGGCGTGCAGCGACAGCACGGCGCGGGCGCGGCGGGCCAGGGCGTTCTCCTCCGGCCCGTTGCAGCCCGGCACGGTGCGCGACAGCGAGCGCAGCACGTCGATGGCCGGATACCGCCCGCCCTCGCCGATGCGGCGGTCCAGGATGACGTGGCCGTCGAGGATGCCGCGCACGGCGTCGGCGACGGGCTCGTTGTGGTCGTCGCCCTCCACCAGCACGGTGAACAGGGCGGTGATGTGGCCGCTCGCCTCGCCGCGGTCCGGCCCCGGCCCGGCGCGCTCCAGCAGCCGCGGCAGCTCTGCAAACACGCTGGGCGGATACCCGCGGGTCGCGGGCGGCTCCCCGGCCGCCAAGCCGATCTCCCGCAGCGCCAGGCAGAACCGGGTCACGCTGTCCAGCAGCAGCAGCACATGCTTGCCCTGGTCGCGGAAGTGCTCGGCGATGGTCATGGCGGCATAGGCGGCCTCCCGGCGCATCAGGGGCGGCTGGTCGGACGTGGCGACGACGGTGACCGAGCGCGCCATCCCCTCGGGCCCGAGGTCGTCCTCCAGGAACTCCCGCACCTCCCGCCCGCGCTCCCCCACCAGGGCCAGCACGACCACGTCGCACCCGGCCTGATGCACCAACTGCGACAGCAGGGTGGACTTACCCACGCCCGACCCGGCGAACAGCCCGAGCCGCTGCCCCGCCCGGCAGGTCGTGAACAGGTCCAGCGCCCGGACGCCCAACCCGATCCTCGCCCCCAGCCGCGCCCGGGTGGCGCCAGGGGGCGGATCGGTCCGCACCGGGCGCGGCTCTCCCGCCGGCAGCGCCCCGCGCCCGTCGAGCGGCTGCCCCAGCGGATCGACGACGCGGCCCAGCCAGGCGTCGCACACCGCAAGCTGCGCGCCGCGCGGCCGGTCCGGCCGGAACGGCAGGCTGGCCGTGCTGCGCGGCCCCAATCCTTCCACGGCGCCAAACGCCAGCGCACGGGCCATGCCGTTGCGAAACCCGACAATCTCCGCCCCGATCTGCCCGCCGGCCTTAGCGTGCACCGTGATGCGGTCGCCGACCGCAAGCTCCGCCGTGATGCCGCCAACCTCGATCAGCATGCCTGAGATGCCGGCGACTTGCCCGGTCAGCCGGGGCGCTGCAACCTCCGCCAGGGCCGGAACCGCCAGGCGCATGCAATCAATAACTGAATATTGTCGCAAAATATACTCCTTAGTAAGATGGTTCGGGGTAGCCTCCACGCAGAGGCACCCTGTGTTTGCTCGTGATCTAAAATATCTCACCCAGGTGTGAAGTTTTTGTAGACGCACGCACGTCAAAGTTGTAACTCTGGGCACGTCGCTGAACCAAGGAGCAACTTATGCGTGTATTGCTGATCGATGCCGACCAGACTGCCGCCCGCGGGCTGTGCCACCTCCTGAAGGGCAGCGGCGCCGTCGTGGAACACGCCGCCACCGGGGAGGACGGGCTGGACCTGCTCCGCCACTATGACTACGACCTGGTGCTGCTCGACTTGGTTCTGCCGGGCACTGACGGCTGCGAGATGGTCCGGCGCATGCGGGCGGCACGCATCGACACCCCGGCCATCGTCATGGTCCCGCAGGCCCGGTCAGACGCCAAGCTGCGTGCCTTCGGCGTCGGCGCGGACGACGTGATCGCCAAGCCGTTCGACCCGGCGGAGCTGCTGGCCCGGATGCAGGCCATCCTGCGGCGCAGCAAGGGCTACAGCCAGCCCACCCTGGTCCTCGGCGACCTGCAATTGAACCTGGACAGCCGCGAGGTCCTGGTGGCCGGCGCGCCCGTCCACCTGACCGGCAAGGAATACGCCATCCTGGAACTGCTGGTGCTCCGCAAGGGCATGGTGCTGACCAAGGAGGCGTTCCTGAACCACCTGTATGGCGGCATGGACGAGCCGGAGATGAAGATCATCGACGTGTTCATCTGCAAGCTGCGCCGCAAGCTGTCCGACGCCGGGGCGCCCAACGTCATCGGCACCGTCTGGGGCCGCGGCTACATGGTCCGCGACACCGCCGCGCCGAGCCCGGTGAATGCGCCAAAGGCCGCGCTGGCCGCCAAGGCGGGACAGCTCGCCATCGCCTGACGCCGGCGCGCTAGGGCAGGGTGATCGCATATGGCGCGAGAAAGCTGCCTGTTCCCTCTCCCTCCGGGAGAGGGCCGGGGTGAGGGAAGCGGCAAGGGCCTAATTTCCCCGCTTAAAGCACGAAATCCGCGCCCAAACACGCCGGGCTTGGCGCTTGCGGCCTCTCACCCCCCGGCCCTCTCCCGGAGGGAGAGGGGGCAGGCAGGCGGCGTCCTCGCGCCATACGCATCTGTCTGCAAAGGGACCGTCGTGGGGCTGCGTCCGTCATCGAACAACAACACCTGCCCTGCTGACACCTGGATGCGGATGGCGTAACCGGAACGCACGCCCGACGCACCTGGCCCGAAAGCAGCGCGCATGTCCGACACCCCGTTTCCCGCGTTCGCCTCCGCACGCCGCCTGCCCAACGTCTTCGACCTGGTGGCCGGGCTGTGCATCGCCGCGCTGCTGATCTACTTCGGCACCGTCGCCCGCGGCACCCTGGCGCCGCTGGACGCGCCGGAAACGCAGGCGATCGTGCTCGACCCCTGGGCGCTGCCGAACTACGCGGTCCGCACGACGCTGCGGATGTTCGCCGCGCTGGTGTGCTCGCTGCTGTTCACCTTCACCTATGCCACCTGGGCGGCGAAAAGCCGGCGGGCCGGGCTGATCCTGGTGCCGATCCTCGACATCCTGCAGTCGGTGCCGATCCTGGGCTTCCTGACCTTCACGGTCGTGTTCTTCATGAGCCTGTTCCCCGGCCGCGTGCTGGGGGCGGAGCTTGCGGCCATCTTCGCCATCTTCACCAGCCAGGCATGGAACATGGCGTTCAGCCTGTATCAAAGCCTCAAGACCGTCCCGGCCGACCTGGACGAGGCCGCCCGCAGCTACCGCCTCAGCGGCTGGCAGCGGTTCTGGCGGCTGGAGGTGCCGTTCGCCATGCCGGGCCTGGTATGGAACACCATGATGTCGATGTCGGGCGGCTGGTTCTTCGTCGTCGCCAGCGAGGCCGTGAGCGTAGGGGACTCAACCTGGAAACTGCCGGGCATCGGCAGCTACGTGGCCAAGGCGCTGGACGAGCGCGACATCGGCGCGGTGTTCTGGGCGATCCTGGCGATGCTGGTCGTCATCCTGGCCTACGACCAGTTGCTGTTCCGCCCCTTGGTCGCCTGGTCCAGCAAGTTCCGCTTCGAGCTGACGGCCGGCGAGAACACCGAGGACCCCTGGGTGCTGAAGCTGCTGCGCCGCACCCGGCTGCTGCGGGCGGTGTCCGGCGGCGTCGGCCGGGTGTTCGACGCGTTCGGCGGGCTGCGGCTGTCGTTCCGCACCCGGCCCCGCCGGGCGGCGGTGCGCGCGCCGTCGCGCACGGGCGATGCGGCGTTCCTGGCGGTGCTGGCCGTCGCGGTCGCCGCGGCGGCTTGGGAAATCTGGACGTTTGCATCGGCAACGCTGACCCTGGCCGACCTGACCGAGGCGGTGGAGCTTGGCCTGATCACCCTGCTGCGCGTCGTGGTGCTGATGACGCTGGCGACGCTGGTTTGGGTGCCGATCGGCGTCTGGCTGGGCCTGCGCCCGGCGTGGGCGCGGCGGGCGCAGCCGGTCGCGCAGTTCCTGGCGGCGTTCCCGGCCAACCTGTTCTTCCCGGTCTTCGTCGTCGCCATCGTGTACTTTGCGGGCAACCCCGACATCTGGCTGACGCCGCTGATGATCCTGGGCACCCAGTGGTACATCCTGTTCAACGTCATCGCCGGGGCCAGCGTGTTCCCGGGGGACTTGCAGGAGGCGTCGAAGAACTACCGGGTCGGCGGGCTGCTGTGGTGGCGCCGGGTGATCCTGCCGGGCATCTTCCCCTACTACATCACGGGCGCGATCACGGCGTCGGGCGGGTCATGGAACGCCGCCATCGTGTCGGAGGTGGCGGTCTGGGGCAAGACGAAGCTGGTCGCGCATGGCCTGGGGGCCTACATCGCGGACGCCACCGCGGACGGCGCGACGGCCAAGGTGGTGCTGGGCGTCGTCGTGATGTCCTCGTTCGTGCTGGCGTTCAACCGGCTGCTGTGGCGGCCGCTCTATGCCTATTCCAGCCGCCGCCTGACGCTGTAACACCCTTGCCTCAACCCTGACGCCGCAGCCGGGAGCACGCCCATGGACCAAACCGTTGCAGCCGACACCCTGCTGCAGGTGCGCGGCGTCCGCCAGTCCTACCACAAGGACAGCAGCGCCGACCTAGTGGTGCTGGACGACGTGGACGTGTCGCTGCGCAGCGGCGAGATCGTGGGGCTGCTGGGCCGGTCCGGATCGGGCAAGTCAACCCTGCTGCGGATCATCGCGGGCCTGCTGAAGCCCACAAGCGGCGAGGTGACATGGCGGGGCCGCGCCCTGCACGGACCCGCGGACGGCGTGGCGATGGTATTCCAAAGCTTCGCCCTGTTCCCCTGGCTGACGGTGCAGGAGAACGTCGAGCTTGGGCTGGAGGCGCTGGGCGTCGCCCGTGCCGAGCGGGAGAAGCGCGGCGAGGCGGCCATCGACCTGATCGGCCTCGGCGGCTACGAGAGCGCCTATCCCAAGGAGCTGTCCGGCGGGATGCGCCAGCGCGTCGGCCTGGCCCGCGCCCTGGTGGTGCACCCAGACCTGCTGCTGATGGACGAGCCGTTCAGCGCGCTCGACGTGCTGACGGCCGAAACGCTGCGCACCGACCTGATCGACCTGTGGAGCGAGGGCAAGCTGCCCGTGAAGTCGATCCTGATGGTCACCCACAACATCGAGGAGGCGGTGCTGATGTGCGACCGCATCCTGGTGTTCAGCAGCAACCCCGGCCGCGTCGCCAGCGAGCTGCGCGTGCCGTTCCCGCATCCGCGCAACCGCAACGACGCCGCGTTCCGGCAGTTCGTCGATGACATCTACGCGCTGATGACCCGGCGCGCGCCGTCGTCGCATCCTGCCGCCGCCCCGGCCGCCGCCACCATCGCCCTGCAACTGCACCCCGTCAGCACCAACCTGCTGGCCGGCCTGGCCGAGACGCTGGTCGCCCCCCCGTACAACGGCCGCGCCGACCTGCCCGCCCTGGCCGGCACGCTGCAGCTTGAGCTGGACGACCTGCTGCCGATGGGGGACGCGCTGCAACTGCTCGGGCTGGGCGTGCTGGAGGAGGGCGACCTGCGCCTGACCGACCAGGGCCGGCATTGGGTGGAGGCGGAGACGGACGCCCGCAAGCAGCTCTTCGGCCAGGCGCTGCGCGGCAACGTGCCCCTGGCGGCGCAAATCCGGCGTGTGCTGGACGAGCGGCCGAACCACCGTGCCTCCGGCGTGCGCTTCCGCGACGAGTTGGAGGATACGATGTCGCCGGACTATGCCGACGAGACGCTGCGGACCGCTATCTCCTGGGGCCGGTATGCCGAGCTGTACTCCTATGACGAGGAGGCTGACCAATTCTTCCTCGATGAGGAGGAGTAGCCACCCAAACGCCGTGCCGGGGCGTTGACCACGCCCGCCTGCACAGGCTTGAAAGGCTGGGTGGCAAGGTTGGGACCAGCGTGATGCGGCAACGTCCGATTCGGCAGCTTATGGTGTTCGCATGCGTCCTGGCGCTGCCGGCCTGCGGCTCGCTTCTGACCGAGGGCACCGCGGACGTGGCCGGGGTCGCCGCCGCCGGGGCCGCAAGCTCGGTGACCCGGAGCGCCGCCGCCGCCGCCGCGGTCGGCCTGGTGGTGCAGTCCCTGGCCGAGGAAGGCTTGAAGCACGTCGAGCGCCGCGTGCACCGGACGGAACAGGAGTCGATCGCACAGGCCGCGGGACCGCTCCCGGACGGCGCGGTCGCGGCCTGGTCCGTCGATCATTCCCTGCCGATCGAGGCCGACGAGGCCGGCCAGGTCGTCGTCACCCACAGCTTCGGCGTCGCCGACTTCCGCTGCAAGGACATCGTGTTCTCGGTGGACACGAAGGACCGGTCTGGCCCGCACCGCGCCTTCTACACCGCGACGATCTGCAGGGACGGCCAAGCCTGGCACTGGGCGTCCGCCGAGCCGGCGACGGAGCGCTGGGGCGCGCTGCAATGAGGCTGCTCGCCGCCGTGCTGCTGCCGGCGCTGGCCGGGTGCGCCGCGGCGACCAACGTGGCGGCCTTTGGCGTCGGCGCTGCCGCGGGTTCGGCGACGGCGAACCCGGCGGTTGGCTTCGCCATTGGCGTCGCCACCCAGGCGGGCCTGCGCGAGGTGAGCCGGTATGTCGTCCGCCGCCGCCAAACCGGCGAGCAGGACGCGATCGCCGACGCCGCCGGTGGGGCCACGGTCGGCGCCACGGTGCCGTGGGAGATCCGGCACACCATCCCGATCGGCAACGAGCACGGTGACCTGGCAGTCGCACGCGAGTACGCCACCCCGCTTGCGACATGCCGAGAGGTGGTGTTCACCGTCAGCGACGGCGCGCACCGGGGCATCTTCACGACGTCGCTCTGCCGGCAGGCCGCACGCTGGAAGTGGGCGGCGGCCGAGCCTGCGACGGAGCGGTGGGGCTACCTGCAGCCCTCCGACTGAACCCGCTACCCGCCGGCGCAGCAAGCTCTTTCGCACCTGCAGCATGCGGGTTAGCGTCCCCCATCCACCGGAGGACAGCCATGCACCGCCGCACCCTGCTGGGCGCCCTTGCCGCCAGTCCGCTCGCCGGGACGGCCGCCCTCGCGCAGACGCCGCGCGACCTGGCTGTGATGGGCATGCCGATTGACGACCTCGTCAGCCTGGACCCGCAGGAGAGCTTCGAGTTCACCGGCGGCGAGGTGCTGGGCAACTGCTACGACCGGCTGATCCTGCCCGACCTCGCCGACGCCACCCGCATCAAGGGCGACCTGGCGGAGCAATGGGATACGACCGAGGATGGCCTGACCACCACGTTCCACCTGGTCCGCGGCCGCCGGTTCGCGTCCGGCAACCCGGTCACGGCGGACGATGCGGCCTTCTCCCTGCAGCGTGCGGTGATGCTGAACAAGGCGCCGGCCTTCATCGTGAACCAGTTCGGCTTCACGCCCGAGAACGTGGCCCAGCGCGTCCGCGCGACCGACGACGCCACGCTGGTGGTGCAGGTCGCCGAGGCCGGGTCGCCGAGCTTCCTGCTGTACTGCCTGTCGGCCGCGGTCGGCATGGTGGTGGACAAGCGGACGGTGATGGCCCACGCTGCCGGGGACGACCTGGGCAATGCCTGGCTGAAGTCCGGCAACAGCGCCGGGTCCGGCCCATTCCAACTGCGGCAGTGGCGGGCGAGCGAGAACGTCACGCTCGACGCCAACCCGAACCACCCCAGCCCGACCAAGCTGCGCCGGGTCGTGCTGCAGCACCGGCCGGACCCGTCGGCGCAGTTGCTGGGCCTGCAGCGCGGCGACATCGACGTGGCGCGCACCCTCAGCCCCGATCAGTTGGCGGCGCTGGCCAGGGACCCGGCCTACACGCTGCTGATGAAGCCGAAGTCGTATATCAATTACATCGCCCTGAACCAGAACCACCCGGTCTTGTCGAAGCCGCAGGTGCGCCAGGCGATCAAGTGGTGCATCGACTACCGCGGCATCTCAGCCAACATCACCGCCAACACCTACGAGCCGCACCAGGCGTTCCTGCCCAAGGGCTACCCCGGCGCGCTGAACGACCTGCCGTTCCAGAAGGACATTGCCAAGGCCCGCGCGCTGCTGGCCGAGGCCGGCGTGCCTGATGGGTTCGAGGCCACGCTGGATTATGCCAGCAGCCCGCCGTCGCCGGACGTGGCGCAGGCCATCCAGGCCAACCTGGCCGAGGCCGGCATCAGGCTGACCCTGCTGGCCGGGGAGCAGCGCCAGGTGATCACCAAGACCCGCGCCCGCCAGCACCAGATGGCGATGGTGAAGTGGGGGTCGGATTACCTGGACCCGCACAGCAACGCCGAGACGTTCAACATCAACACCGACAACTCCGAGGCGCAGAAGAACCGCACCCTGGCCTGGCGCAGCAGTTGGAAGGACGACGACCTGACCGCCCGTGCCGTCGCTGCGCTGCACGAGCGCGACGCGGCCAAGCGCATCGCCCTGTACGAGGCGATGCAGCGGGACCACCGGGAGCGCAGCCCCTTCGTGATCCTGCAGCAGCAAGTCGAGGTCGCGGCGATGCGCAGCACCGTGACGGGCTTCGACCTGGAGTCGCAGTCGGACCGCACGCACTACGCCGGGATCACGAAGGCATAGCGCCCTGGACACGCCACCTCCGATGCAGGGCAATCACCTAAGGCATGAGAACGGCCTCTGCCCCCTCTCCCTCCGGGAGAGGGCCGGGGTGAGGGAAGCGGCAAGGGCCTGTCTTGCCCACTCGAGGACAAAACCCGCTCCCAACCAGGCCGGGCTTGGCTCCCGCAGCTTCCCTCACCCCGACCCTCTCCCGGAGGGAGAGGGAGCAGACAGGCAGGCAGTGGTCCTGCGTCGCATACCGCCGGCCCGCCCCTGATGGGACGTACCCGCCGCCTGGCCGCCGCCCTGGCCAGCGTGCCCATCACCCTGTTCGGCCTGGTGCTGATCACCTTCCTGATCGGCCGCGTCGTCCCCATCGACCCGGTGCTCGCCATCGTCGGCGACCGTGCCCCCGCCGACGTGGTGGCGCGCACCCGGTTGGAGCTGGGCCTCGACCGCCCGCTGCCCGAGCAGTTCGTCCGCTACGTCGGCCAGTTGGCGCACGGCGACCTCGGCCGGTCGGTGATGACCAGCAACCGCGTCACCACCGACATCGCCCGGTTCTTCCCGGCCACGCTGGAGCTGGCGACGGCGGCGCTGCTGGTGGCGGTCGGGTTGGGGGTGCCGCTGGGCGTCTATGCGGCGGTGCGGCAGGGCGCCTGGGCAGACATGCTGGTGCGGGTGGCCTGCCTGTCGGGCGCCTCGGTCCCGGTGTTCGTGCTGGCGCTGCTGGCGCTCCTGGTGTTCTACGCCGAGCTGCAGTGGGCGCCGGGGCCGGGTCGGCAAGGCATCATGTTCGACGGCATGGTCGAGCAGCGGACCGGCCTGCTGCTGGTGGATGCGGCGCTGGCGGGCCAGTGGGATGCGTTCGGCGACGCGCTGCGGCAGTTGGCGCTGCCGGCGCTGGTGCTGGGGCTATCCAACATGGCCACCATCGCCCGCATGACCCGCGGCTTCATGCTGGACGCCCTGCGCGGCGAGTGGGTGGTCACCGCCCGCGCCAAGGGCCTGTCCGCCGCCGCCGTCATCTGGCGCCATGCGTTCGGCAACATCCTGGTCCGGCTGCTGACGGTGGTGGTGCTAACCTACGCCGGGCTGCTGGAGGGCGCGGTGCTGACCGAGACCATCTTCAGTTGGCCCGGCCTGGGGCAGTACCTGACCGGCAGCCTGCTCAACGCCGACATGAACGCCGTGCTGGGCGCGACGCTGGTGGTGGGGCTGACCTACCTGGCGCTGAACCTGCTGTCGGACGTGCTGTACCGCGTGCTGGACCCCCGCGTGCGATGAGGGACCTGCAATGACGGCGCGCACCTGGCTGCTGACCGACGCCCCGGCGTCGCGTGCCCAGGCCGCGTGGGGCCGGCGCTACCGGCTGTGGCTCGCGTTCCGGCGCAACCCGCTGGCGCTGGCCGGGCTGCTGATCGCGCTGCTGCTGGCGCTGCTGTCGCTGGCCGCGCCGCTGTTGGCGCCCTACGACCCCGGCGTGCAGGATCTCGCGCACCGCCTGGCCCGGCCCAGCGCAACGCACCGGCTGGGCACCGACGAGCTGGGGCGCGACATCCTGTCCCGCCTGCTGTTCGGCGGGCGGATCACGCTGGGCATGGTGGTGACGGTCGTGCTGCTGGTGGCCCCCGTGGGGCTGCTGGTCGGCTGCGTCACGGGCTATGCCGGCGGGATATGGGACCGGCTGCTGATGCGCGTGACCGACATCTTCCTGGCGTTCCCGCGCCTGATCCTGGCGCTGGCCTTCGTGGCAGCCCTGCGGCCCGGCATCGCCAGCGCCATCGCCGCCATCGCGCTGACCGCCTGGCCGCCCTACGCCCGGCTGGCGCGGGCGGAGACGCTCGGCCTGCGCGGCGCCGACTTCATCGCCGCCGTGCGCCTGACGGGGGCCGGCGCCGGGCGGATCGTGCTGCGGCACGTCGCGCCGCTGTGCGTGCCCAGCCTGGTGGTGCGGGTGACGCTGGACCTGAGCAGCATCATCCTGACGGCGGCCGGGCTGGGCTTCCTCGGCATGGGCGCGCAGCCGCCGTCGCCGGAGTGGGGCGCCATGATCGCTACTGCACGGCGCTTCGTGCTGGACCAGTGGTGGGTCGCCCTGGCGCCGGGGGCGGCCATCTTCGTCGCCAGCCTTGCGTTCAACCTGCTGGGCGACGGCCTCCGAGACGTGCTGGACCCAAAGGCGGGCGGGTGACGCAACGCCTCTGCCCCCTCTCCCCTCGGGAGAGGGCCGGGGTGAGGGAGGCAGCACGAGCCAAGCCACGCCTGGCCGGGGGCGGATTTCGTCTCCCGATGGGCAAGCTGGGCATTTGCCGCCTCCCTCACCCCGGCCCTCTCCCGGAGGGAGAGGGAGCAGGCAGCGGCTTCCTGTGCAAACCTGCTAACGCGCGGCGCAAGGCTGCCGCATGCTGATCGACATGCAGGACCTCCGCATCGCCTTCCCCAACCCGCAAGGCTGGCACGAGGCGGTGCGCGGCGTGTCGCTCACCCTGGGCCGGGAAAAGCTGGGCATCGTCGGCGAAAGCGGCTCCGGCAAGTCGCTCACCGCCCGCGCCGTGCTGCGCCTGCTGCCCCCCGCGGCGCGCGTCACGGCGGAGCGCCTGCAGTTCGGCGGCATCGACGTGCTGCGGACCCCGGAGCGCGGGATGCGCGCCATCCGCGGCCGCCGCGCCGGGCTGATCCTGCAGGACCCCAAGTACTCGCTGAACCCCGTGATGACCGCCGGTGCGCAGGTCGCCGAGGCCTGGCGCCGGCACAAGGGCGGCACGCGGCGCGCGGCGGCGCAGGCGGCGGTCGATCTGCTGGCGCAGGTGCTGATCCGCGACCCCGCCCGCGTCGCCGGGCAATATCCGCACGAGCTGTCCGGCGGCATGGGTCAGCGGGTGATGATCGCCATGATGCTGGCGCCCGATCCGGAGCTGCTGATCGCCGACGAACCCACCAGCGCCCTGGACGCCACCGTGCAGGCCGAGATCCTGCGCCTGATCGACGATCTGGTCAGCCGCCGCGGCATGGGCCTGCTGCTGATCAGCCACGACCTGCCGCTGGTGGGCCGCTTCTGCGACCGGGTGGCCGTGATGTATGCCGGCCGCATCGTCGAGCAGGTGGCTGCCCGCGACCTGGCACGCGCCTCTCACCCCTACACGCGCGGATTGCTGGACTGCACGCCCAGCCTGCTCCACCCGCGCGCGCGCCTGCCGGTGATGGCGCGCGACCCCGCCTGGCGGCTCGGGTGATCGCCGTCGAGGACCTGCGCGTCCGCTTCGGCGCGGTCGAGGCGGTGCGCGGCGTGTCGTTCCAGGTGCCGCGCGGCGGCAGCTTCGGCCTGGTGGGGGAGAGCGGGTCCGGCAAGAGCACGGTGCTGCGCGCCCTGTCCGGCCTGAACCCAGACTGGACCGGGCGGATGACGGTCGATGGCGCCGTCCTCACCCGGCGGCGGGACCGCGGCTTCTTCCGTCAGGTGCAGATGGTGTTCCAAGACCCTTACGGCTCGCTGCACCCCCGGCAGACCGTGGACCGGGCGCTGAGCGAGCCGCTGCAGGTGCATGGTCTCGGAGACCACGACGCCCGCATCGCCCGCGCGCTGGCGGACGTGGCGTTGCCGGCCGAGGTGCGCTTCCGCTACCCGCACCAGTTGTCCGGCGGGCAGCGCCAGCGTGCCGCGATTGCCCGCGCGCTGATGGCCGAACCCGGCGTGCTGCTGCTCGACGAACCCACGAGCGCGCTGGATGTGTCGGTCCAGGCCGGGGTATTGAACCTCTTGCAGGACTTGCAAGCCAGCCGCGGCCTAACGTTGGTGCTGGTCAGCCACAACCTGGCCGTCGTTGCCCACCTGTGCCCGGTGATCGCGGTGATGCAGGCGGGCGAACTTGTGGAAACGCTGTCCACCGAGGACTTACGTGCCGGCCGCACCCGGCATCCGCACACCGCCGAACTCCGCGAGTTATGCGTCGAATTGGATACGGAGTAACGCTGCTTCACATGCAATGCCAAACCGATGCCCACGCGCAACAAGACCATCCTCCTGCTCCCTTTCCCTCCGGGAGAGGGTCGGGGTGAGGGATGCCGAGAGGACAAATCCCGGCGGATAAGCACCTGGCGCACCGATTCGAGTCCAGCAGGGCTTAGCAACCCAGCTTACATGAACACTAATCTAAGTCAGTTACAGAGGGCTCCGAAGCAACATCTGAACTAGGTCGTAGCGATCCGCACTTGCAGTGAGGCAACTCTATGGCCGCCGGAACAGTCCGTCTTGCCTTAGGTCGCCGCGCCGCAAGTGGTTCTCGCAACGACAGTTATGCTCTGAGTAGCTCGTGGACAGGATAACTCAGCAGCCATACCCCTGGCCCTCACTTACTAGAAGAGAGGGCCAGCAGTCACCACATCAGGCGCCCGAAGCCTGGCGTGCCAAGAAACCTAGCGCCGGCCCAAATTCTGCCCGGCCCCACCAAACGGATCGTCCCCGCCACCCTGGCCACTGCCCAAATTCTGGCCCGCGCCGCCGAACGCGTCGCCACCCTGCGGCATCTGCCCATTCGGCGTCATCTGATCCACTGCATGCGGCAGGAACTGCGAAAGCTGCGACAGCAGGTCATGCGGCTGCATGTTGCTCTGCTGCGCCCACTGGCTGACCTGCTGCTGGCCGAACACCTTCTGCAACTGGTCCGGGCTGACCTGCTGGTTGGGACCATTTCCCATCCACGAGCTGGCGATGTGTCCCAGTCCGGCGTTCTGGAACTGGCTCATCAGCCCGCCCAGCCCGCCCGCCATCGGGCCACTCGCCACAGGTGCGCCACCCTGCTGCTGCTGCCCCCCGCCGCCCAGCAGCGAGCTGAGAATGCCCCCAACCGGGGAGGAGCCGCTGTTGCCGCCCATCAGGCTGCCGATAACAGAGTCAAGTAGGCCCATGATTTGATCCCTCGAAAATAGGTTGGAGCCGCGCCTAGATCGTCGTCCGCCGGCCGACCACGGCATGGTACAGGAACAGCACCACCACCGCGCCGACGACGGCAACGATCAAGCTGTAGAAGTTGAAGCCGGTGACCGGCGCAAATCCGAACGTCTGGAACAGGAACCCGCCGACCACCGCGCCGATGATCCCCAGGATCAGGTCAACCACGAAGCCGTCGCCCTGCTTGTTCACGATCCTGCTAGCGATGAAGCCGGCGATAAGCCCGAAGATGATCCAGACGATAAGGCCCATGTTCCACCCTCGACCCCGTGACGCCGCGCCACACCATGTGCCGAGATAACTGCGCCGTATGCGAAGGGTTGCACAGGGTGGCACTCACTTGTTCCAGACCTCAAAGGATTGCCTCGTCATGACGCCTGCCCGTCCCCCGTCGCCGACGCAACCCACCTCCCGCGACGGCTGGCCGCTGCCGCCGCCGCTGCACACGGCCTGGATGGCGCGGCGGGCCCGGCAGTGGCTGCAACTGGCGCAGGCCGGGCAGGTGCACCGGATGCACGCCGACCTCTCGGCGATGCAGGGCGGATTTCGGGTGCCGAAGCTGCGCCGGCCGCTGGTGCAGTACGGCGAGGCGCTGCGGCAGGAGTGGCGCTCCCGCATCGCCGCCGGTCCAGCCGGGCCGGCGCTGGCGCGGGCGGACCATCCCAACTACCTCGGCAACCGCGCCGTGGTGCGCGGACTGGTGGACGGCTACATCGCGCTGCTGATCGCGCGTGCCGGCGGTGCCGTGCCGCATGACGCGTGCGAGGCGGAGATGCACCGGCTGAGCCGCATCTTCGCCGGGCAGGACCGGGGGTATGCGCCGATCGGCGGCTGGAACACGCTGGATGGGCTGGGCGCGAGTGCCGTGGCGCGCGGGCCGCTGCCGCCGGCGGACGATGCGGACCTGGCGACGGTGCTGGCGGAGATGTTCGCCCTGACTGGGCTGGCGGTCCTGCGCACCCTGCGCGCGGCGGAGCGGTCGCAGTTGGGGGCAGAGGCCGCGGTGACGCACCTGTCCGCCATCGCCCGACGGGCCAGCGCCATCCTGCTCGGCACGGCCGACGCCGAGCCACCGGAGGCAACGCTGTCGGCGCTGGTGGCCGATCTACCGGAGCTGTCCTAGCGCCAAGGGGCACCGCCCTGGCCCGCCGCGACTGCCCCGGGCATTGGCTCAATCGGGGCCAAGCCACCGTCCAAGCAGACCCCCTTGAGCACGATCCTCCCGCCGCCCGTTCCAATGCGGGATCATGCGGGCGAACTCGGTCCCCTCGGCTCCCCTCACCCCAACCCTCTCCCGGAGCAGGGCGATCGCATACGCCATGGGAACGCTCCCTTCTCCCTCTCCTCCTTCGGGAGAGGGCCGGGGTGAGGGGGTTGTACAGCGCGGACCTGCCGGCCCGCGTAGCCCGGTTCCGCCAGCGTCGGACAGCGCGAAGCAAGCAAGACCCTCTCACCCCGGCCCTCTCTCAAAGCGGGAGAGGTGGCTTCTCCCATCATATGCGATCGCCCTGCCGGAAGGGAGCAGGCGCAGGCAGTGGACTCACGCCATCCACCCTGCCTCTAAGCCAGGGGACAACGGCGCCCGTCCCTCCGCGGCAAGCATCCCGTCCCCGGTCCGCAGCCACTCCGCCTGGCCGCGCAGCGCCGCAAACGGCTCCGGGTCGGTGCCGGTCAGCAGGACCTGCGCCGGCAGGCCCAGCAGCGCGTCCCACAACGCCTCCCGTCGCGGGCCGTCCAGGTGCACCGCCGGCTCGTCCAGCAGCAGCAACGGCGCCGCGCCCCGCGCATCGGCAATCAGCGCGGCATGCCCCAGCACGACGCCGATCAGCAGCGCCTTCTGCTGGCCCGTGCTGGCCAGCCCCGCCGCCAGGCCGCTACCGGCGTCCGACAGCGCCATGTCCGCCCGGTGCGCCCCCACGGCGGCCGACCCGGCGGCGGCGTCCCGCGCACGCCCCTCGCGCAGCGTCTCGCGCAGCCAGTCCTCCACCGCCAGGGCCGGCTGGATGGCCAGGCGGTCCGCCACGGGGTCGATCAGCGCCAGCCGCGCCACCGGGAAGCGGCCCGTCGCGCCGGCCGCCAGCACCGCATTGAGCCGCGCCACCAGCCCGGCCCGCGCGGCGGTGGCGGCGACGGCGTGCCGGGCCATGCTGTCCTCCACGCCCGCCAGCCACGCCGGGTCCGCCCCGCCGTTCGCCAGCAGCCGGTTGCGCCCGGCCAGCGCCGTCTCGTACGCCGACACCTCCCGCGCATGGCCCGGCTCCAGCGCCCACACCAGCCGGTCCAGGAACCGCCGCCGGCCCGAGGCGCCCTCCTGGAACAGCCGGTCCATCTGCGGCGTCAGCCAGACCGCGGCGACGACGGCCGCGACCTCCGCCTGGCTGCGCGGCGCCGTGCCGTTCAGCCGGAACACCCGGCGATCGGCTGGCCCGTCCGGCGGGGTGCCGGTGCCCAGGTCGGTTTCCGTATCGTCCCGCAGCACCCGCGCCGCCACCCCCCAGCGCCCCGGCGCATCCGGCGCCTGCCGGGCCAGGTCCGCCACCCGCGCCCCGCGCAGGCCGCGTCCGGGCTGCAGCAGGGACACCGCCTCCAGCAGGTTGGTCTTGCCGGAGCCGTTCGGCCCGGTGATGACCGCCACCCGAGCGGCGGGCCGCCACGTCAGGGCCGGGTAGTTGCGGAACTGCGTGAGGGTGAGGCGCGTGAGCCTCAGCACGCCGGGTTAGCGGGGCACCGCCCTACACACGCATCGGCATCAGCACATACAGCGCGCTGCTGTCGCCGCCGTCCCGCACCACGGTCGGGGCGGACCCGTCGGAGAAGTGGAACTCCACCTTGTCGGCAATCTGGTCGGTGATGTCGTTGAGGTAACGCGCCTGGAAGCCGATCTCCAACGGCGACGACGCATAGGCGACCCGGCCGCCGTCCAGCTCCTCGCTCGCCGTGCCCTGGTCCGGGCTGGCGGCAGACAGGGTCAGCAGGTCCTGCGCCAGCGCCATCTTCACCGGCCGCGACCGCTCGCTGCTGATGGCGGCCACCCGGGCAACGGCGTCGGAGAAGTCCTTCTTGCCGACCCGCAACACCTTGTCGTTGTCCTTGGGGATCACCCGCTCGTACTCGGGGAAGGTGCCGTCGATCAGCTTGCTCGTCAGCGTGATCGGACCCGCCTTGAACTGGATGCGGGTGTCCGACAGCGCGACCTCCACCTCGCCGCCCTCCTCGTCGAGCAGCTTCCTGATCTCGGCGACGGTCTTGCGCGGAATGATGACGCCGGGCATCCCTGCGGCGCCCTCGGGGATTGGCTCCTCCACGCGGGCCAGGCGATGGCCGTCGGTGGCAACGGCCCGCAGCACATGGCCAGCGTCGCCCTCGGCAGCGTGCAGGTAGATGCCGTTCAGGTAGTACCGCGTCTCCTCGGTGCTGATGGCGAAGCGGGTGCGGTCGATCAGGCCGCGCAGCGCCAGGCCCGTCAGCTTGAAGCTGTGCGGCAACTGCCCGGCCGTCATGCTGGGGAAATCATCCGTCGGCAGCGTCACCAGGCTCGTGGCATACCGCCCGGCGCGCAGGGTCATCTGCGCGCCTTCCCCCGCCGTCTCGAACTCAAGCTCCGCGCCCTCGGGCAGCTTGCGGACGATCTCATACAGCGTGGCCGCCGGCGCCGTGGTGGCGCCGTCGCGGGAGGCGCTGGCGGCCACCTCCTCGACGATGGCGATCTCCATGTCGGTCGCGGTGAAGCTCAGCTTGCCGTCGCGCACCTGGATCAGCGCGTTGGCCAGGATGGGGATGGTGTTGCGCTTTTCCGCGACGCTCTGGATGTGGGCCAAAGCCTTGAGCAGGGTCGCGCGGTCGGCCTTGAACTTCATGGGATGCTTCCTGTTGGGCAGCGCGGGCGCTCACCTTAGCGGATGCGCCCCCCATGGCAAACCGGCTTGGTCGGCTTCAGGGCATTGCCTCCGCTGCCCCCTCTCCCTCCGGGAGAGGGCCGGGGTGAGGGAGGCCGCAAGGGGCTGGCCGGCCCGCATGAGGACGCAACCCGCTCCCAACTCGGCTGGACTCGGCCCTTGCAGCGTCCCTCACCCCAACCCTCTCCCGGAGGGCGGGGGAGTCAGGACGGTCCTTGCCTCATGGGCAATTGCCCTGTGCTCAGCTCTCAAGCATGCGCCGCAGCAGCTCCACCCGCTCGCCAAAGTCGGCGTCGGTCTCGATCAGCTCGGCCACCACCTTGACCGCGTGCATCACCGTCGTGTGGTCGCGGTTGCCGAACTTGCGGCCGATCTCGGGCAGCGACCGGCTGGTGAGCTGCTTGGCCAGGTACATCGCAACCTGCCGCGGCCGCGCCACGGCACGGGCACGGCGGGCGCTGCTCATGTCGGCCAGGCGGATGTTCCAGTGCTCGGCGACGCGCTTCTGGATCTCCTCGATCGTGACCCGGCGGTCATGCGCCTTCAGGATGTCGTGCAGGACCTCCTGCGTGCTTTCCAGGGTGATCGGCCGGCCGAACAGGTTGGCGTGGGCGATCAGCCGGTTCAGGCTGCCCTCCAGCTCGCGCACGTTGCTGGTGATCTTGTGCGCCAGGAACTCCAGCACCTTGGGCGGCACCGCCGTGCCGCCGCGGATCGCCTTGGCCTCCAGGATGCTGATGCGCAGCTCGAACGTCGTCGCATGCAGGTCGGCCACCATGCCGCAGCCGAGCCGCGTCCGCAGCCGGTCCTCCAGCCCCGACAGGTCGGAGGGCGACTTGTCGGCCGACACCACGATCTGCTTGCCGGCATCGACCAGCGCATTGAAGGTGTGGAAGAACTCCTCCTGCGTGTTGTCCTTGCCGATCAGGAACTGCAGGTCATCGACCATCAGCACATCGACGCTGCGGAGCTGCTCCTTGAACTCCATGGTCGATTGGCTGCGGATGGCGGCGATGAAGCGGTACATGAACTTCTCGGCCGACATATAGGCGACCTGGATGGTCTGGGTGTCGCGCCGGGACAGCTCCAGCCCGATGGCGTGCATCAGGTGCGTCTTGCCCAAGCCGACGCCGCCATACAGGAACAGCGGATTGAAGCCGAGGCTGCTCGGCCGTTCCGCCACGCGGCGGGCACAGGCATAGGCGAACTCGTTGGGCTTGCCGACGACGAAGCTGTCGAACTCGAACCGGGGGTCGAGCGGCGCCGCCATGTCGGCCCGGACCTCGGTCGCCTGCGCCCGCGCCGCCGGGGCAGCATGGGCGGTGGGAGGCGGCGGGGCAGGGGACGCGGCCAGCTCCGGCAAGTCCGACGCCGCCGCGACGCCGCCCACCCGGATATCGACCCGGCGGACCCGCCTGTCCTCCTGCTGCCACAGCGCGTTCAGCTTGTCGGCGTAATGGCCGCGCACCCAGTCGCGCAGGAAGCGGGTCGGCAGCAGCAACGTCACTTCGTCGCCATCCACGCTGCCCAGGGTCATGGGGCGCAGCCACATGCGGAACTCGACCTCGCCCACATCCTGCTGCAGGCGGTCGCGCACGCGGTCCCAATGGGCGGCAAGCTGCGGGTCGGGGTCGCCCCCGCCTCCATCCCCGGCAAGGCCAGTCAGCGCATCGTCCAGCGCGCCATCCCTGGCGCCGTGGTCGGGCGCCCCTCGTGCCGGCCCGAAGTCGATGCTGCGTGGATGAGACGCCATCAATACCTGCCTGCCAGTGGGCGAGCCACTAAGAACGAATTGTCCCATCCGCCCTAGCAAGACGCCAAGACGAGGCCAGACAGGGAGCAGCACCAAGAGGTTGCCGCGTAAGAGAAAGTAAAACCAAAGCCTTCAAGAAGCAATCAAAAACTGTCAAAGGCAAATGTAACTTAACACAGTGCCAGACAAAAGTGGACGCGTGGCTACGCCCGCACTTGACTACTTCGAGGTATATCTAAAGGCGGCGAGGGCCGCCAATCGAACCTAGACGCTGGCGGGCTGTGCCCCGGCCAACGCCTTCACGCGTGCAGACAGCCGCGACAGCTTGCGGGAGACCGTGTTCTTATGGATCACGCCCTTGCCGGCGGCACGTTGCATTTCTGGTTGCGCGGCGCGCAAGGCTGCGGCGGCTGCGTCCTTGTCGCCAGACGCGCAGGCGACTTCCACCTTCTTGACGAACGTCCTCATGCGGGACTTCCGCGCGGTGTTGCGCAGGGTGCGCTTGGCAGTCTGGCGGATGCGCTTGCGCGCAGATGCGGTGTTGGCCATGAACTCTCTCGTACGCTCGATGCGGGTGCGCTTGGCGCACTGGGAAGGGCGTTTTTCTAGGTTTCGGTACCAGCCAAGTCAAGCGTTACAGATCAGCGACGGTCGGTAAAGCACAACCTGTTGCCGGGCAGCCGTGCACCATCAAGGATTAGGATTGGCAGGGGTGATGCCCTATATCACCGGGTTCCACGGCCCATCTGCCCGCTGCTGAAGTGCTCGCGGCTGGATCGCCCGCTGCTGAAATGGTAGAACAATGCCCTTCCCGACCGTCAACCCGGCCCTCAACCGCGCGCTCGACGCCCGCGAGTACACCGAGCCAACCGCCGTGCAGTCCGCCGTCCTGGCGCCAGAGGCAGAAGGCCGCAACCTGCTGGTATCCGCCCAAACCGGGTCCGGCAAGACCGTCGCCTACGGCCTGGCCCTCGCCCCGACCCTGCTCGGCGGCGAGGAGCGCTTCGGCAAGCCCGGCGCCCCGCTTGCGCTGCTGATCGCGCCGACGCGCGAGCTGGCGATGCAGGTGCAGGGGGAGCTGGCCTGGCTGTACAGCCCGACCGGCGCGCGCATCGCCACCTGCGTCGGCGGCATGGACAGCCGGGCCGAGCAGCGCGTGCTGGCCGCCGGCTGCCACCTCGTCGTGGGCACGCCGGGCCGCCTGCGCGACCACCTGGAGCGGGGCCGCCTCGACCTCGGGGGCCTGCGCGCCGTGGTGCTCGACGAGGCCGACGAGATGCTCGACCTCGGGTTCCGCGAGGACCTGGAGTTCATCCTCGACGCCACCCCCGCCGAGCGCCGCACCCTGCTGTTCAGCGCCACCATCCCGAAGGAGATCGCCTCCCTGGCCCGGCGCTACCAGCGCGACGCCCTGCGGATCGATGCGGGCACCGGGCGCGAGCCGCATGGCGACATCGAGTACCGCGCCGTCACCATGGCGCCGCACGACGCCGAGCGCGCGGCGGTCAACGTGCTGCGCTACTTCGAATCCCGCGCCAGCCTGGTGTTCTGCGCCACGCGTGAGGGGGTGCGCCGCCTGCACGGCCGCCTGATCGAGCGCGGCTTCGACGCCGTGGCGCTGTCCGGCGAACTCAGCCAGCACGAGCGTACCGGCGCCCTGCAATCCCTGCGCGACGGCCGCAGCCGGGTGTGCGTCGCCACCGACGTCGCGGCGCGCGGCCTGGACCTGCCGGACCTGGACCTGGTGATCCACGCCGACCTGCCGACCAACAAGGAGACCATGCTGCACCGCAGCGGGCGCACCGGGCGGGCCGGGCGCAAGGGCACCTCGGTCCTGCTAGTGCCCTATCCCAAGCGCCGCCGGGCCGAGCAGTTGCTGACCGCCGCCGGGGTGGACGCCGGCTGGAGCGACCCGCCGAGCGCCGAGCTGATCCGCGAGCGCGACCAGGAGCGCCTGCTGGCCGACCCGATCCTGGCGGAGGCGCCGTCCGACGAGGACCTGGTCCTCGCCCGCCTGCTGCTGGAGGGCCGCCCGGCCGAGTGGATCGCCGCCGCCCTGGTCCGCCAGTATCGCGGCCGGCTGCCCGCGCCGGAGGAGCAGTTCGACGAAGCGCCCCCGGTGCGCGAGCCGGTGCCGGGCCGCTTCGGCGGCATGACGCGCGAGCCGCGGGAGCCGCAGCGGTCGATGACCGGCGGCGCCTGGTTCCGCCTGACCATCGGGCGGCGGCAGAACGCCGATCCCAAGTGGCTGATCCCGCTGATCTGCCGGTTGGGCGGCGTCACCAAGGCCGACATCGGCGCCATCCGCATCTTCGACACCGACACCCGGTTCGAGATCACCGCCGAGGCCGCCGACCGCTTCGCCCAGGCAACGCGCCACGCGGGGGAGGGGGAGGCGCGGATCGAGCCTGCGACGGCCGGGTCGGACCAGCGCACCTCCGGCCCCCGGCCGGGCCGCAGCTACGTCAGCCGCAAGGCGCCGCGGGCGGCACGGGGCTGACGGCTGCTGCCCCGCCCCTAGGCCAGGGCATCAGGGCACCGGGATCAGGGACAGCTTGGCGTCGCGCCAGAACATGAACAGGGCGGACTGCAGCGGGAAGCGTTGCAGCACGACCTCACGCAGGCGGTCCACCATTGCCTCGAACCGCTCTGGGTCGGCCGTGTCCCACTCCGGCGGCACGATCAGGCTGGCGACCTGCTGCAGCCCGAGGTCGATCCGCAGCATCATGGTGCCCTTGTCGCGCGGGCGCAGGGTCCAGCGGGTGCCAGCCAGGGTCGTGTTCGGCCACAGCTTTGAGACCCCCGCGGCCAGGGACGCACCGGGTGCCGGCGCTTCTTGCCCGGGCGGGGCAAAGCTGCTCGTCAGCGAGTTTGACGAAGCGTTTGGCGCTCGGCCGACATCGACCATTTCGACCTGGGGCGCCATCGACGCGAGCTGCTGAACGGCCTCCTCAAGCGTCATGTCGGTCTGCGCGCGTTTATCCCTGGTAATGACCAGCCGGACGCCCTTGCCGGCACTCCCGCCGCCGGTCGTCATGGGCTTGGCGCCGGTCACGTCGAAGGCGAGGACCGTTGGGCTATCGGACGGCTGCGGCGCGGCGTCAAAGCTCCCGTTCCAGAACAGGAAGCCACCCACCGCGGCGGCGGCCAGCGCGGCTGCGGCGAGGGCCTTGCCCGGCTTGGGGCTGCTGCGGTCCTGCAGCGTGGCGCATAGCACGCAGAGCGGACGCTTGCCCCACTGCTCCACCGAGGCCCCGCCATCGGCGGCGCTGGAGAAGGTTCCAAGCGAGACCTTGCGGCCGTAGGACGGCCCGCTGATCGCCATCTGGCACACGAAGCAGACGAGGGAGACCATCAGCCCGTTCCCAAGGTTTCCGGTCTGATAGGGCATCGGCCCCCAATGGCCCCGCCAAGATTTGTCAGGCCCATGATCGCTGCCCCCTCTCCC
>CAXTAT010000026.1:0-29543 GCA_964242415.1 uncultured Acetobacteraceae bacterium | reverse complement strand
CCCTCTCCCGGAGGGAGAGGAAGCAGCCATCACAGGTCCTTCACCAACAGGAATGTGTTGCTGATCCACTCGCCTGGCCGCCCCGTGCACCAATCCGGCTGCACCTCCGCCACGCGCAGCCCGGCATGGTGCGCGGCGGCCAGCACCGCGCCTTGCGGCACGAAGTGCATCTCCATCACCTCGGCGCCGGCCTCCGCCGGGTAGGCGTAACCCTGGGCGTAGGTCGGAACCTGGAAAAACGCGCAGCCACCCGGACGCAGCCCGGCAAAGGCACGCCGCAGCACGTCCATGATGACCGGCGGCGGCGAGTGCTGCAGCGAGATCACCGAGTAGAACAGGTCCACCCCCTGCAACCCCGCCAGGTCCGCAGGTCCATGCACCTGCACCAGCTCGACATTGAGGCACCCGTCCGCCGCCAGTCCGGCCGCCGCCCCCCGCAGGTGCGGCGCCGACACGTCGAAGCCGACCACCCGGCGGAACAGCGGCGCCAGGTTGCGGGTGACGCGGCCGACGCCGCAGCCGAACTCCGCGCACACCCACTCCGGCCCCGGCGTGATCCCGGCCCGTCGCAGCCAGGCCAGCAGCCGCCGCACCTCCCCCGCTCCGGTCTCCTGGAAGTCGGCCAGCGCCGCATCGTCCAGCGCGCCGTCACGGAACCGGGCCTCGGTCAGCACGGACCAGTGGGCGTCCGTCTCGCCCAGGCCGGACCAGACCCGGGCCACGCGGTCCCACAGGGCCTGCACCAGCGCCGGGTCGCCATCGAGCGTCACCCCCATCGGCGGCGCCTGATCCAGCGGAAAGCTGTGCCCCCCCGCCCGGACCTGCAAGGCGCGGAACTCGTCACACGCGGCCAGCAGCCCGATCAGCCAAGCCAGGTCGCGCCCGCCGCGCAACTCCCGCGCATAGTGCGCCATCCCGTCAGGATCGGCCTCCCGGTGCAGCACCGCACGGTAGGCCAGCGCCACCTGCGCCTCGGCGTCCACCGCCTCGGCCGCATCGGCACCGGGCCGCCCCCTACGCAGCGGCCAGGGCAACGATCTGCTCATCCACCACGGGGGCCAGCCCCAGCGCGATCCAGGGCTGCGTCTCCGAGTTGGTCTCCCCGGCGATCCGCGCCGTCAGCACCTCCAGCATATCGTTCCCGTCGCCGCGGTGCCACCGCATCGAGGGGCCCAGCAACTCCAGGCACAGGTCCCGCCGCATCGCCAGCCGGCGGCGCGTGTCGGCGTCCAGGTCCAGCTTGCCCGCCGCCGCCGCATGCTCCACCGCGCGCAAGGCCCGCAGCACCATGCCGAGCTTGAAGTTCCAGAACCCGGTATCGGCGTGGGCGTGGCCGCCGGTGTTGACCGTCGCCAGGCTGTCCGCCGTGACCGTATGGCCGCCGCCGAGGTCCACGACGCCCGAGTACAGCTTGATGCCCAGGATGCCCTCCCGCACCGCCTGGGACAGCGTGCCGCCGGGATCGCCGTGCCAGGCCGCCCGCGCCAGCGCCAGCACGCAGGACGCATGGTTGTCCAGGAACGGCACCCGGCCCGCCCACACGTCCACGAACGTGCTGTCATGCTCGTCCCGGCCGCAGGGCAGGCGCTTGCGGGTGCGCAGGATCAGCGACACCGCCAGGTCGAGCTGCTGCCGGTAGCGCGCCTCCCCCGTCGCCCGCACCATGCAGTCCAGCGACAGCGCCACAAAGGCGATGCCGCGGGTGAACACGCGGGCGAGGTCGTCCGGCTCGCCAGGGCGGATGAAGTCGAAGTAGCGCTGGACATGCCGGTCGTACCACGCCTGCAGCGTGGCCAGCCGCGCCGCATCCGGCGGCCGGGCATAGCGGCCGGCGCGGGCGAACAGGATATGCGCGGCGACGGCGTTCAACTCCGCGCCGATGTCGTAGGTCATGCTGGGGTCATATCCGCCGCCCCCCGCGCCGTCCCGTAGCACCGCCTCGTAGTGCTCCAGGGCGTCGTAGTAGCCGCCGCCGGTCAGCATCCGCTCCTCGGTGATCGCAACGGCGCCGCCAGCCGGGACGGGACCGGTGCGGTAACGGTGCAGCACCCAGTGCAGCCACCCCGCCTTCTGGCCGCGTGCCAGGATATCGTCCAGCCGCGCGCCGTCCCGCAGCAGCGTGTGGATGGCGTAGGAGAAGCCCGGTGACGCCCCCTCCTGCACGATGCCGGTGTAGTCGGCGGGGCCGGTGTGCACCGTCACCCGGTCGTCGCCCACCCGGCGCAGCGTGCGGTCCACGCCGTCCGCCCGGATGGCCAGGGCGCGGTACTCCACCCCGTGCACGATGCTGAGCTGGTCCACCGCCGCCGTCAGCACGCAGTCGTCCAGCGCCACGCCGGGATCGAGTCGCAACTCCACACGCAGCGTCACCGCCGGGCGGTCGCGGTGGACGGTGTAGGTGTAGCGCACCTGTCCGAGCGGCCTGGCCTTCTGGCGCAGCAGCGGCACGGCGGGCATGGCGACGGCGCTGCTGTGCCACACCACGACCTGGTCCTCGCGCGGCTCGACGGCGAACACGGTGATGTTCTTCTCGATGTCCAGGGTGCGGGTGCGTCGGCCCTGGCGGACGGTGACGGTGTTGCCGGTGTGCTGCGCGGCGGTGACGGTGCGGCCGTCGTTGAAGCGCAGGGAGTGCCGCACCAGGCCCTGCGACAGGTCGCCCTCCAGGATGAAGAACGCCGTCTCCACCCGGAAGGCGCGGGGATCGGTGGACAGCACGCGCAGCTCCGCCGGGCCGCAGCGGCGCTGGATGACGGCGCCCTCGGACATGCGGAGCACGAAGTCGATGGCGGCGGTGGCGGTGGCGGGGTCGGCGTCGAACAGCGAGGGCTCGCACAGCAGCTCGGCGGCCTTGGCGTTGTCGTCGGTCCAGAACCAGCTCGTGTCGTTGAACCGCTCCGCCGTCTCGGCCAGGGCGGGGAAGGACTCGGTGCCCATGTCGGCGGTCTTGACCAGGCGGCGCTTGATGTAGGCGACCATAGGTTGCAGGACATCGGGGGGTTGCAGGACATCGGGGGATTGCAGGACGTCGGCAGGCGAGAGGATATCGGGGGGCATGGCATCCCCCTTACCACACCGCACCGAACCGTCACCCCACGCCGGCCCGGCCCGGCGGCGCAAGCAGGGCGGCAGCGGGGCGGGGCGCGACGGCCCGAGGCGCCACCTGCCGCACCCCGTTCACCACGGCAACCAACGTGTAGCTGATCAGCATAAGCAGGTACCAAGCCCCGATCTTCGCGGGTCCGACCGGCGCCCACTCGCGGGCCTGGTGCGGGTACACCCAGGCCCGCGCGAAGGTGCCAAGGTTCTCGGCAAACCAGATGAACAGCGCCACCAGCCCCAGCCCGAGCAGCAGCGGCATGCGCCGGTCGTCGCGCCATACGCGGTAGTGCACCCAGGTGCGGCCGAACAGGGCGGCGGACGCCGCGAACAGCAGCAGCCGCATGTCCGGCACGAAGTGGTGCGTGAAGAAGTTGAGGTAAACCGCCCCAGCCAGCACCCCCAGCGCCGGCAAGGGCGGATGGCGCGTGAACCGGAAGTCGAACGCCCGCCAGGCCCGCGCCAGGTAGCTGCCGACCGCCGCATACATGAACCCGGTGAACAGCGGCACGCCGCCGATCCGCAACAGGCTGGGTTCCGGGTAGCTCCAGGACCCGGCTGCGGTCTTGAACAGCTCCATCGCGGTGCCGGCCAAGTGGAACAGGATGATGACCCGCGCCTCCTCCCGGGTCTCCAGCCCGGTCGCCAGCATCCCGACCTGCACGCACACGGCGGCCAGGGTCAGGAAATCGTAGCGCGCCAGCGGGGCGTCGGCAGGATACCAACGGTGGGTGCCCAGCAGCAGCGCCAGCATGATCCCGCCGAACAGGCAGGCCCACGCCTGCTTGATGCCAAAGCGGATGAACTCGTGCAGGAACGCGGTGTCGCGGCGGCGGCTGGCCCAGGCTGCCAGGCGGGCTTCCCAGGCGACAAAGCCGCGCAAGGCCCGCCAGCGTGCGGCCGCACTTGCCGGCGGCGGGGCCTGATGAGGGGGCATGCGGCCTGCACGATGCCGGTCGCTTGCCAGGGCTGCAACCCCATGGGGCCGAACCGGCCGGCGCTCGCCCCGGCCTGGACCTTCGCTCAGGCTCCGGCACCCGGGACGCCTTGGGGGCGTCGGGCACGGCCCCGGAAAAGTCGCCGCGCGCCGTTGCACTGTAGGGGAACGAAGGCGGCCGGGCTATGCTGCCCGCCGGAATGGAAAACACTCCCGACCGCCGGCCCATCGCCGCCCGCAGCCTGCGGCCCGTGGTGGCCATTGCCGGATGGCTGGTTGCGCGCCGGGCCTCGCCGGACGCCATTTCGCTCGCCGGCATGGCGGCGGCGATCCTGGCCGGGCTGGCTTTCGCCCTCACGCGGGAGGCGCCGCAGGCCGGACGGGCGTTGTGGATCGCGGGCGCCGTGCTGGTGCAGGCGCGGCTGATGGCCAACCTGCTCGACGGAATGGTTGCCATTGGCCGCGGCATCGCCTCCCCCCTGGGCGAGCTGTTCAACGAGGTGCCGGACCGGGTTTCAGACACTGCGGTGCTGGTGGGCGTGGGCTGGGCGGCGGGGTCGGTGGCGCTGGGGCTGGCGGCGGCCCTGGCGGCGATGGCGACGGCCTACATCCGCGCCGTCGGCAAGGGGGTGGGCCTGCCGAGCGACTTCTCGGGGCCGATGGCGAAGCAGCAGCGGATGGCGCTGGTGACCGTCCTGGCTGTTGCCTGCGCCGTGCTGCCGGCCGCCTGGATGGCGGGCTGGCCGGCCAGGGCGCTGTGGATCATGACCGCCCTAGCGCTGGAGACCGCGGTGCGCCGGCTGATCCGGCAGGTCCGGGCGTTGCGCGCATGACCCGCCGTATGACCCGCCCATGACTGACGCCTTCGCGCACCCGGTCACGCAGGTGGTGGTGGCCGGGGCGGCGGGGGTGCTGCTGCTGGCGGCGGCGGTGATCGGCCTGCTGTCCGCCACCGGCCGCATCACCCCGGCGCTGCGGCGCGAGCTGTGGCTCCGCACCGGGTCCTGGGCGGTGCTGCTGCCGCTGATGCTGGGGCCGGTGCTGCTGGGCCGTGCCTGGACCATCGGTGCCGTCACCCTGCTGGGCCTGCTGTGCCTGCGCGAGTACGACCGCGCCACCGGGCTGTTCCGCGAACCCGTGATGACCGCCACCGCCGCGCTGGGCATCCTGGCGGTGAACTTCGCCTCGCTGGACCGCTGGTACAACTTCTTCATGGCGCTGATCCCGCTGACGGTCGGCGTGCTGGCCATCGTCTCCATTCCCGGGGACCGGCCCGGCGGCTACATCCAGCGCACGGGGCTGGCGATCATCGCCTTCATGCTGTTCGGCACCGGGCTGGCGCACCTGGGCTATATGTCCAACGACCTGAACTACCGGCCGATCGTGCTGATGCTGCTGGCGGCGGTGGCGATCAACGACGTGTTCGCCTTCACCTGCGGCAAGCTGATCGGCGGGCCGAAGCTGCTGCCGGCCACCAGCCCGAACAAGACCATCTCCGGCGCAGTGGGCGCGCTGGTGTGCACCTCCGTGCTGGTGGCGCTGCTGGCCCGGCCGATCTTCCACGGCACGCCGCTGGACCACTGGCACCTGCTGCTGGGGCTGGGCGCGATCGTCAGCGTGGCCGGGCAGGCAGGGGACCTGATGCTGTCCAGCATCAAGCGCGACCTGGGGATCAAGGACATGGGCGCGGTGATCCCCGGGCATGGCGGGCTGCTGGACCGGTTCAACTCGCTGCTGCTGGTGGCGCCGGCGACGTTCCACTACATCGGCTACTACGTGGGCTTCGGGCTGGACCAGCCGATCCGGCTGTACACGGGATGACGGCTTCCCCACGCTGGTCCCGATATGGCGGCCCCGGCAGGACGGCCCCGGCATGACCGATTGGCAGTTCCGCCCGGCCCGCGACCATGGCCTGACACCCGCGGCACGGCTGCGGAGCCATGGACGGGAGCCTGGGCTGGGTGGCCTGGCGATCTCCGCCGCCTGGCGGGCGCTGGTCCGGCTCTACTTGCGGGTCATGCATCGGCTGCAGGTCGAGGGGCGGGAGCACCTGCCGCCGGCGCCCTTCCTCGTGGTTGCCAACCACAGCAGCCACCTGGACGCGCTGACCATCGCCGCCGCGCTGCCCCGCGCCCTGGGCCGCCGGGCCTTCGCCCTGGCGGCGGGCGACACGTTCTTCACCAGCCTGCCCGCCGCAGCCTTCGCCGCCTATGCCGTGAACGCGTTGCCCATTTGGCGCAAGGCGACCACGTCCGCGGACCTGCAAGCAATGCGCCAGCGGCTGACCGAGGACGGCGCCGTGCTGATCCTGTTCCCGGAGGGCACCCGGACCCGCACCGGCGCCATGGCCCGGTTCCGGCCCGGCGTGGGCGCGCTGGTGGCCGGGCAGGACATCCCGGTGGTGCCCTGCTTCCTAGAGGGCGCGTTCGCCGCCTGGCCGTCCACCCGGCGCCTGCCGCGGCCCGGGCGGCTACGGCTGCGGATCGGTCCGCCGCTGCGCTTTCCGGGGTCGCAGGCGGACCGCGCCGGGATGGTGCAGGTGGCGGACGCGTGCGAGGCGGCGGTTCGCGCCCTGGCGCCGGCAAGGCATTTGCCTATCGCATAAGGACTGCATCAACTCCCTCTCCCTCCGGGAGAGGGCCGGGGTGAGGGAAGCGGCAAGCACAACCCTTTCCCGCACAGGAGCCGGTCTGCCAGGGGCCGAGGGCGGTACTGGCAGCTTCCCTCACCCCAGCCCTCTCCCGAAGCGGGGAGAGGGAGCAGGCAGCGTCCTCACGCCTACGTTGGCTTCAATCGGGTCGGGACGCCTGTCTTGCGGTCCACGGGGTTCCTCGGCAGTTTGCCCCCGGGGACCGCCTGGCGGCCCTGGCGCGGCGACCTGGGGACAGAACAATGGTTGATACGATTGCGGCAATCCTGGCGGACGTCACCGGCCGGGCCATCGGCGCCCCCGGCCGGGCCTGGATGGACGGCGCGGCGCTGCAGGCCCTGGCCGCCGACACCCGAGCCGCGCTGAACGCCGCAGGCATCGGCCGCGGCGACCGGGTGGGCATCGTGCTGCCGAACGGACCCGACATGGCCACCTGCTTCGCCGCCGTCGCCGCCACCTGCACCGCGGCACCGCTCAACCCCGCCTACAAGGCCGACGAGTTCGAGTTCTACCTGTCCGACCTCAAGCCCCGCGCGCTGATCCTCGCCGAGGGCGACGACGGCCCGGCCCGCACCGTGGCCGACCGGCTGGACATCCCGGTAATCGCCCTGCACCCCGACGCAGACGGCCCCGCCGGCGGGTTCCGCCTGGACACCGCGGCCCTGCCGCCCACCCCCGCCGCCCACCCCGGCCCGGCCGAGGCGGACGACATCGCGCTCGTGCTGCACACCTCCGGCACCACCGCCCGCCCCAAGATCGTGCCGCTGACCAACCGCAACCTCGCGGCCTCGGCCCGGCACATCGGCGACAGCCTGGCGCTCACCCCGGGCGACGTGTGCCTGAACGTCATGCCGCTGTTCCACATCCACGGCCTGGTCGCGGCGGTGCTGTCGTCGCTGCGGGCCGGGGCGTCGGTGTCCTGCACGCCGGGGTTCAACGCCTTCCGCTTCGGCGAGTGGCTGCAGGAGGTCCGCCCGACCTGGTACACCGCCGTCCCCACTATGCACCAGGCCATCCTGATGCGGCTGCGCGCCCACCCGGAGCGGGCGCGGGAGGCCGGGCTGCGCTTCATCCGCTCCTCCTCCGCCAGCCTGCCGCCGCAGGTGATGGCCGAGCTTGAGGAGGTGTTCGGCAGCCCCGTCGTCGAGGCGTATGGCATGACCGAGGCCGCGCACCAGATGGCCTGCAACCCCTTGCCGCCCCGCGCCCGCAAGCCCGGCGCCGTCGGCCTGCCCGCCGGCCCCGAGGTCGCCGTCATGAACGAGCACGGCGCCATCCTGCCGCAGGGCAGCGTCGGCGAGGTGGTGATCCGCGGCCCCAACGTCACGCCGGGCTACGACAACAACCCGACCGCGAACCAGGGCGCCTTCACCGACGGCTGGTTCCGCACCGGGGACCAGGGCCGGGTGGACGAGGACGGCTACCTGTTCCTGACCGGCCGGCTGAAGGAGCAGATCAACCGCGGCGGCGAGAAGGTCAGCCCGCTGGAGGTGGATGTGGTGCTGCTGGACCACCCCGCCGTCGCGCAGGCCGTCACCTTCGGCATCCCGCACGACAAGCTGGGCGAGGAGGTGGGCGCCATCGTCGTCCTGCACCCCGGCATGACCGCGACCGAGCAGGACATCCGCGACTTCTGCACCGTGCACCTGGCGGCCTACAAGGTGCCGCGCCGGGTGATGCTGATGGACGACATCCCCAAGGGCGCCACCGGCAAGGTGCAGCGGATCGGCCTGGCGCAGAAGCTCGGGCTGGTGGCCTAGACATGCCCAGCGTTTGCGTATTCGGCGCCGGGGCCATCGGCGGCTTCCTGGCGGCGCGGCTGGAGCAGGCGGGAACGCCCGTGTCCGTCGTGGCGCGCGGCCCGCATTTGGCGGCGATGCAGGCGGACGGGCTGGCGCTGGACAGCGGCGGGCAGCGCGTGGTGACGCACCCCCGCGCCGTGTCCGACCCGGCCAGCATCGGGCCGCAGGACTACTTGGTGCTGACCCTCAAGGCGCACTCGCTGGAGCCGGCGTTGCCGCAACTGCGCCCCTTGATCGGGCCGGGCACCACCATCGTCGCGGCGGTGAACGGCATCCCCTGGTGGTACACCCACGGCCTGCCGGAGCCGTTCGGCGGCCGGCGCGTCACCTCCGTCGATCCCGGCGGCGCGCTGTGGGACGCGCTGCCGCCGGCGCAGACGCTGGGGTGCATCATCTACCCCGCCGCGGAGATCAGCGCGCCGGGCGTCATCAGCCACACCTACGGCGACCGCTTCAGCCTCGGCGAGCCGGATGGCAGCCGCAGCGAGCGGGCGGCGGCGCTGTCGCACCTGCTTATCGCCGCCGGGTTGAAGGCGCCGGTGCGGCCGCGGCTGCGCGACGAGATCTGGGTGAAGCTGTGGGGCAACATGGCGTTCAACCCGATCAGCGCCCTGACCGGCGCGACGTTGGACGTGATCACCGGGCAACCCGGCAGCCGCGGCGTGTGCCGGGCGATGATGCTGGAGGGCCAGGCGGTCGCCGAGGGCCTGGGCATCCGCTTCGCCATCGACGTCGAGAAGCGGATCGACGGCGCGGCGGAGGTCGGCCGGCACAAGACAAGCATGCTGCAAGACCTGGAGCTGGGCCGCCCGCTGGAGATCGAGGCGCTGCTGGGCGCGGTGGTGGAGTTGGCCGGGTGGGTCGGCGTGCCGGTGCCGATCAGCGCGTCGGTGCTGGAGCTGGTGCGGCTGCGGGCGGCAATGCGGGGGTAGCGCCGCGCGGCAGCACGATCAGGGCTGCGCCACGGGTGCTGTTGGCGCGACATGCCCACCGCGCGCGCCATCAGACCCTGTTGCCGGACCCTCGGACGAGGTTCCCTGCCTGCTCCCTCTCCCTCCGGGAGAGGGCCGGGGTGAGGGAAGCGACAGGAGCCTAGCCGTCCTGCATAAGAACGCCATCCGCTTCCAACTAGGCTGGGTTCGGTCCTTGCGGCCTCCCTCACCCCAACCCTCTCCCGGAGGGAGAGGGAGAATGCAATGGTCTGGCCAAGCGCAGCGGCAACAGCGCCGCCCCGCATCACCGCGCCCGCCCCAACTGCGCCAGCAGCGCCGGCACGAACAGCAGCGTTGTCAGCAGCGTGCAGCCCAGGCTGAGCAGCAGCAGCCGCCCCATGCTGGCCGTCCCCGGGTGGTGCGACAGCGCCAGCGACCCGAACGCCGCCGCCGTCGTCAGCGCCGAGAACAGCACCGCCCGCGCCGTCGCCGACCCCAGCGGCGCCGGCAGCCCCGCCCGCCAGTTCATCACGAAGTAGATGTTGAACGACACCCCAACCCCGAGCAGCACCGGCAGCGCGATGATGTTGGCGAAGTTGAGCGGCAGCGGCAGCAGCGCCGCCAGCAGCACCGTCAGCAACGCCGACAGCAGCAGCGGCGCCAGCACCAGCAGCACGTCCAGCACCCGCCGCAGCGCCAGGGCCAGGATCAGCGCCACCCCAGCCAGCGCCAGCCCCGCCGCCGCCCGGAACGCGCCCACCACGGTGTCAGCCGACGCGGTGATGGCGATGGCCGATCCCGTGGCCTCCGGCGCCACCAGCCGCACCTGCTCGACAAAGCGGTGCAGCCCCTCGCCGCCCAGGGTGGACCGCTTCGGCACCACCTGCAGCTTGGCCCGGCCGTCCGGCAACACCCAGTCGCGTGCCAGGTCCTTGGGCACGTCGGCCACGGTGGTCGGCCCCGCCTGCAGCACCTTGCCCAGCCGGCCCAACTGCAACGGCAGGAACCGCGTCAGCGCGGCGTCGGCCGCCAGCAGCACCGCATCCGGCGCGCGGGCCAACAACTGCAAGTCCGCGCTGATGCTCGCCAGCGTGCTGCCCGGCGGGATGCGGTCCCGCACCGCCAGCAGGGCCGCCGCCGCCGCCTCTGCCGCCCGGCGCAACTCCGCCGCGTCCGGGCGTCCCTCCGCCGGCGTGGCGGACAAGGTCGGCCCCAGCATCATCGCGGCATCGGCGAGCAGCGGCAGCTTCGCCGCCTGGTCCTCCGGCACGAAGCTGCGCAGGCTGATCACGGAGTCCACCAGCGGCAGGTGCTGCAGCCGGTCAGCCAGGGTGGCCGCGGTGGCGGAGGACGGCGCCAGGATGTCGATGGTGTAGGGGTCGGCCACCGGGTCGTCCATCAGGTCATAGAGCGTCTGCACGGCCTCGGCCGTCTTGTCCTTGGTGTTCAGCGGGTCGCCGTCGAACACCAGGCCCGGCAGCAGCAGCAGCCCCGCCACGCCCAGCATCGCAAAGGCCGCCAGCACCGGGCGCCGGTTGCGCGCAACCACGCCGTCCAATTGCCGCAGCCAGCCCAGTCCGGCCTCCGCGGCTCCCACGGACGGCGGGCGCAGCAGCGCGACCAGCGCCGGCAGCACCGTCAGCGTGCAGGCGAACGCGATGGCCATGCCGGTCCCGGCGATCAGCCCCAACTGCGCCACGCCGATGAAGCTGGTCGGCGTGAAGGCCAGGAACCCCGCCGCGCTGGCCGCCGCCGCCACCAGCACTTGCGGCCCGGCCCGCCGCGCCGTGGCCGCCAGCGCCAGCCCAGTCGCATCCAGCCCAGTCGCATCCAGCCCAGTCGCATCCAACCCGGCGGCGTCCAGCCGCTCCCCCCGGAACCGCACAGCCATCTGGATGGCGAAGTCCACCGCCACGCCGACGAACAGCACGGCATACGCCACCGAGACCAGGTTCAGCGTGCCCACCGCCAGCGCCGCGAACCCCGTCGTCAGCAGCAGCCCCAGCACCAGCGTCAGCAGGATCGGCACGACCAGCCGCCAGGTCCGCACCGCCAGCCACAGCAGCATGACGACGAGCACCATGCTCACCGCCAGTCCGGTCATCGCGCCGCGGGCGACGATGGCGAAGTCCTCGTCCTCCAGTGCCACCTCCCCGGTCAGGCGGACGCGCGCACGGCCGGTGCGGACGAACTCCAGCTTGGCGGCGGCGGCGCGCAGGGCCTGGGACGCGGCGGCGCCGGGCTGCATGGCGCCGGGGTCCAGCCGCGGCTGGGTCAGCACGAAGTGATACTTGCCGCCCAGGTCCGAAACCGACCCGGCGAGCAGCCGCTCCCACGACAGCACCTTGGCATGCCCCGCTGCCGCGTCGGCCAGGGCCAGGTGGAACGCCCGCAGCGACGGCTCGAACGGCTCCAGGTTGGCCTGCCCGGCCTCCACGCCCTGCGCGATCAGCCCCAGCGCGCTCAGCAGCCCGCGCAGGCTTGGGTCGGCCGCAAGCTGGCCCAGGAAGGGCTGCGCGTCCACCGTCTGGTCCAGCAGGGCCTCCAACGGCCCAGGGTCCAAGTACAGCAGCCCGTTCTGCTCCAGGAAGGGCGAGGCGTCGGGCCGGCGCACCTCCTTGAAGTGCGCCGGGTCCGCGGCGAGGGCGGCGGCCAGCGCCTCCGCCGTCGCCTCGGACTCCTCGGGCGTCGCGGCGTCGATCACCGCGACCAGCAGATTGTCGTTCTGCGGAAAGGCGTGCTGCAGCTCGATGTCGCGCTGCCGCCACGGTAGGCTGGCCGAGAACAGCCCGGAGGTGTCGGTCGTCACCTGCAGCCGCTCCGCCGTGACCCACACCGACCCGGCCGTCAGCAGCGCCGCCAGCAGCGCCACCCAGCCAGCCCGGCGCACGCACCAACCGACCAGCCGCGCAAGCACGGCGCCGCGCAAGGCTAGGTGCTTGCCGGGGAGGTCACGCGGTCGTCCCCGCCTGCCCCAGTCCCAGTCCCGACCCCCGGCAGCGACGGCGTCGCCTGCCGCGCCGGCCGCCGCTCGCGCACCTGCCAGGCGATCAGCGCCGGGATGCCCAGCCCCACGTCCCGCAGCCGCTTCATCAGGCCCAGCGCGATGGCCAGCTCCGGCGACAGGCCGAACAGGTGGCCGATGGCGACGTAGCCGCCCTCCGCCACGCCCAACGCGCCGGGCACGGCGAAGCCGGCGGCGCGGACGGCCTGGCCCAGGGTCTCTATCACCATGCCCTCGGCGAAGCCGATGCTGGCGCCCAGCAGGTGCAGCGCCAGGCAGACCTCGACCCCGCCCAGCAGCCAAGACAGGCTGTTATGGAAGCAGGCCCACGCCAGGCGGCGCGGCGTGCGGTACAGGGCGCGTATGGCATCGTCCAGGCCATGCACGTCCCGGGCCGACCCGCCGAACCAGCGGGACAGCCGCATCAGGCCGCGCTCCAGCAGCCCGCCCATCCCGAGCCACCCTGCCGCGACGACGCTCCCCGCCACCACCACGGACACCGCGACGCCGGCCAGCAGGTAGCCGACGATGCCGCTCTGGCCGACCAGCAGCACCAGCAGGCCCAGGCCGACCAGGGTGAACAGGATCTGGGTCAGCACCTCCATCGTCAGGTCGCCGACCGACCCGGCCACCGCGGGCACCAGCGGCACGCCGTCCCGGCACATCAGCCGGGCGCTGATCACGCCGCCGCCGATCTGTGCCACGGGCAGCAGGTTATTCACGCCTTCCCGGATCCAGCGCAGCGCCATGAACTCGGCGATCCCAGGCTGCGGGCGCATCGGCCCGGCGACGGAGCGCCAGGCCAGGGCGGAAAACAGGATTTGCACGACGTGGAACAATACGATGGCCACCAGGCCCCATCCGGCCCGTTCCAGCAGGCCCAGGATGGTGCCAAGCCCAAAACTGGCCAGCAGCCATGCCGCCAGGGCAAGGCCGACCAGGGACCCGATGGCGGCGCCCCACCTCATCGAGCTAGGCTCATAAAGTGCGGCGCAGGGGTGCGGGAAGCACGGCGGGGCAGTTGCAACGGATCATGGAGCAACGCCATACACCCCTGCATGCCGCCGCTGAACCCCCCGCATACCGGCCAGGGCAACCGAAAACAGCCTGACAGCGTCCCCGGCCTGCTCCCTCTCCCCTCGGGAGAGGGCCGGGGTAAGGGAGGGCGCAAGCGCAGAACCCGGATGCTCAGGCGCGGTTTTCGCCGTGGAAACCGGCAAATCAGGCCCGCGCCGCCTCCCTCACCCCGGCCCTCTCCCGTGGGGGAGGGAGCAGGCCACCCGCACGGCGGCGGTCAGCGTCCGCGCGCCACCCAGTTCTCCAGCAGGGCCAGGTTCCGCAGGTTCGCCTTGAACGCCATGTCGAACAGGTCGCCCAGCACCGGAATGGCGCCGCCGCCGACCTCGACGGCGATGTTGGCCAGCATCCGCGCCAGCAGGCCGTTGGGCGCCCCAAGCCGGCGGGCCTCCCACACAATATACAGCGACACCACCCCCAGCAGCGCGTCGCCCGCCACCGGCGCCAGGCCGAACAGGCTGTTCACGCCGAAGCGGAAGCGGGTGCCCGGCAGGCCGAACTGTGCGTCCAGCAGCCAGGCCAGGCGGCGCAGCCGGGCCAGGCGCGCGGCAGCATCAAGGGGAGCGAAAGCAGCATAAGCGGCGGTGTTCATCGGGGTACCCTCCTTTGTGGGCGCGGCGCATATCGTGGGGCGGCGCGCGCGCTGCAAGGCCCCTCGCAGCGCACCCGGCCTTGTCCGCACGGCCCGCCCGGCTGATGCTGCCAGTGGGATGAACGTGGGGGGCACGGGATCATGGACGTGGACGGCTTCGACCTGGCGCGGCTGACGCCCGAGTTCCTGGCCGACCCCTACCCGACCTACCGCGCGCTGCGCGAGCAGGCGCCGGTCAAGCTCATGCCGGACGGCTCGCTGTTCCTGACCCGGCACGCCGACCTCGACCGCATCTATCGCGACACCGCCACCTTCAGCAGCCGCAAGGAGGCCGAGTTCCGCCCCAAGTTCGGCGACGCCCCCCTGTATGAGCACCACACCACCAGCCTGGTGTTCAACGACCCGCCGCGCCACACCCGCGTCCGCCGCCTGATCGCGGGCGCGCTGACCCCGCGCGCCATCGCCGGCATGGAGCCGGGGCTGGCCGCCGCCGTGGACCACCTGCTGGACAGCATGGCCGGGCGGGACGCGGCGGACCTGATCGGGGACTTCGCCGCAGCCATCCCCATTGAGGTCATCGGCAACCTGCTCGGCGTGCCGCCGATCGAGCGCGAGCCGTTGCGCGGCTGGTCGCTGGCGATCCTGGGCGCGCTGGAGCCGGTGGTGACGCCCGGGGCCGCCGCACGCGGCAACCAGGCCGTGACGGACTTCCTGGCCTATTTGGGGCACCTGACCGCCGACCGCCGCGCCCACCCCGGCGACCTGGACCGCGATGTGCTGACCCGGCTGATGCAGCCCGACCCGCAGGGCGAGCACCTGACGCACGCCGAGCTGCTGCACAACTGCATCTTCCTGCTGAACGCCGGGCACGAGACGACGACCAACCTGATCGGCAACGCGCTGGTCACCCTGGCCGGGCACCCGGCCGAACGGGCGCGGCTGCTGGCCGATCCCATCCTGGTCCGCGGCGCGGTCGAGGAGGTGCTGCGGTATGAGAGCAGCAACCAGCTCGGCAACCGCATCACGACGGCCCCGGCCAGGATCGGCGGCGCCCTCCACCCGGCCGGCACGCGGGTCACGCTTTGCATCGGCGCCGCCAACCGCGACCCGGCGGCGTTCGACGATCCCGACCGCTTCGACATCGGCCGCACCCCGAACCGGCACCTGGCCTTTGCCGCCGGCATCCACCAGTGCGTCGGCATGAGCCTGGCGCGGCTGGAGGGCGCGGTGGCGCTCGACCGCTTCCTGCGCCGCTGTCCGGCCTACACGCTGGCCGGGGCGCCGGTGCGCGGGATGCGGGCGCGCTTCCGTGGTTTCACCAGCATCCCCGCGATGCTGAACGGCTGATCCCGCCGGCATGCCGGTCATTGTGCGGCCAGTCATTGCGAGCCGGCTTCGGCGTGGCAATCCAGGAGTCCGCAGGCGGCAGTTCCGCTCTGGCGCACCTGGATTGCCGCGCCGCAAGGGCGGCTCGCAATGACTGGCCCGCAAATGCAGCCGCCGGTGTAACGTCGCAGCAGGGTTGGGGAAACGTGGTCATGGATGCAACCGGATTTGGCCGCCGCGCCATCCTGGCTGGCGCGGCGGTCCTTGCGGGCAGCGTGCGCGCGAGGGCGCAGCCGGCCGCGGTGCGGATCGGCGTGCTGACGGATGAGAGCGGCCCCTATGCGGCCAGCGGCGGCGCCGGGTCGGTGGCGGCGGCGCGCATGGCGGTGCAGGACTTCGGCGGCGCGGTGCTGGGCCTGCCGGTCGAGGTGCTCCGCGCCGACACGCAGAACAAGCCGGACGTGGCCGGCAGCATCGCCCGCGCCTGGTATGACAGCGGCGTGGATGCGGTCACCGACCTCCCCGTGACGCCGGTGGCCGCCGCCGTGCAGCAGGTCGCCCGGGAGCGGTCGCGCACGGTGCTGATCACCGCCGCCGCCGTCACGGAGTTCACCAGCAGGAGCTGCTCCCCGGTCAGCAGCCATTGGGCGGACGACACCCACGCCATGGCCGCCGGCACCGGCAAGGTGCTGACCGAGGGCGGCGGCAAGACCTGGTACTTCGTCACCGTCGATTTCAGCTTCGGCACCGCGTTGCAGGCAGCGGCGGCGACGGTGATAGAGGCCGCCGGGGGCAAGGTCCTGGGCAGCACGCGCTTCCCGATCGGCAACGCCGACTTCTCGGCGCAGATCCTGGAGGCGCAGACCAGCCGCGCCCAGGTGATCGGCCTGGCCAGCGTCGGCGGCGACCAGGTGAACCTGATCAAGCAGGCCGCCGAGTTCGGCCTGCAGGCCGGAGGCGCGCAGACCCTGGCCGGGTTCCTGGTGTACTTGACCGACATCCACGCGCTGGGATTGGAGGTGGCGCAGGGGCTGCGCTTCCCGACCAGCTTCTATTGGGACCAGAACGACGCAGCCCGCGCCTTCGGCAAGCGGTTCATGGCGGAGCGCCAGGCGATGCCGACGCAGAACCAGGCCAACGTCTATGCCGCCACGCTGCACTTCCTGCGCGGCATGGCGCAGGCCGGGACGCGGGATGCGCTGGCGGTCAGCCGGGCGATGCGCGCGATGCCGGTGCAGTACTTCGGCGCGGATACCACCATGCGGGCCGATGGCCGGGTGCTGCACGACTTGACGCTGTACCGGGTGAAGGCGCCCGGGGAGAGCCGGGGTGCCTGGGACCTGCTGGCCCCGGTCGGCGTTGTTCCGGCCGCGGAGGCATTCGCGGCGATGAACCCGGCCTGCGCCGCTTAGCCCCCGCTTATCCCCCCCTCGCTTACCCCATGATCTCCAGGATAAGCTGGCGCAGCTCGGCCTTGGTGAACGGCGTGGTTTCGGCCTTGGCAATGCCGGGTTCCCCGTCGCGGCGGATGGTGGCAATCAGGGCGGGCAGGGCTTGAGTGGTAGGCTTGGTGGTAACGTTTTGCAGTCGTGACATCATGGCTCGTCTTAGGATGGACGCACGGCGGCAGTGCCGCATCGCGAGTCGGGTTGGCCCCGCGCCCGGACATCGGGCGGAAGTATTGCCAGCCCATAAGGGTCCGGCGCAGCCGATCTTGGGAGGGGTGGGAGGTATGGCTCGACGCACAGGGCGGAACCGCAGACCTCAACCTGCTTCAGGATAGCAACGCTGACATAAGACGTCGGCACGATGAATGCAAGGTAAACGCAGAAACCACCTGCTCCCTCTCCCCCTTCGGGAGAGGGCCGGGGTGAGGGCGTCCCGCTTGCTGGCCTACGCTCAACGAGGCATCACTGGGCGGAAACCGTGCCACAAGACCCCCTCACCCCAGCCCTCTCCCAAAGCGGGAGAGGGAGCTAGCGCAGTCCTATGGGTCTAACCGCGCCGCCACCTTCCGCTCGATGCTGTCCCAGATCGCCGCCGCGAGGTCGATCCCATCGAACCGCGCGACCTCCTGCAGCCCCGTCGGCGACGTGACGTTGATCTCCGTCAAGTAATCCCCAATCACATCAATCCCGACAAAGATCAGCCCATGGTCGCGCAAATAAGGCCCGATCCGCCGGCAGATCTCCCGCTCCCGCTCCGTCAACTCGGTCCGCTCCGGCCGCCCGCCGACATGCATGTTGGACCGCGCCTCCCCCACCGCCGGCACCCGGTTCAACGCGCCCGCCGCCTCGCCGTCCACCAGGATCACCCGCTTGTCGCCCCGGCGCACCGCGGCCTCGTACCGCTGAATCATCAGCGGCTCGCGCGACCGGGCGAAGTGCATCTCCAGTAGGCTCGCCAGGTTCTCGTCGTCCTCGCGGATGCGGAACACCCCGGCGCCGCCATTGCCGAACAGCGGCTTCACGATGATGTCCCGGTGCTCCGCCCGGAACGCACGGATGGCATCGGCGTCCCAGGTGATCAGCGTCGGCGGCATCAGGTCGGGGAAGTGCGTCACCAGCAGCTTCTCCGGGCTGTCGCGCACCCACTTGGGGTCGTTCACCACCAGCGTACGGGGGTGGATGTGCTCCAGCATGTGGGTGGCGGTGATGTAGGCCATGTCGAACGGCGGGTCCTGCCGCATCAGCACGGTGTCCATGCCGGCCAGGTCCAGCGTGGTCACGGCGTCGAAGCGGTAGTGGTCGCCGGGCACGCGCTGGACATGGACCGGGCGGGCGCGGGCCGTCAGGCGCTCGGTGCGGACCCCGTCGGGGCTGCTCTTGCCCTCATGCAGGCTCATGGAGCGCACGTCGTAGTGCCACAGCGCATGGCCGCGCCGCTGCGCCTCCAGCATAAGGGCGAAGGTGCTGTCGCCGTCGATGTTGACGGACTCCATCGGGTCCATCTGGACGGCGACCTTCAGCAGGCGGGACATGGCGGGCCTCGTGATGTGCTGCGGCGCTGTAGCAGAGGTTCAGCCCGCCGGCACGCCCTCGGGAACGCCTTTGGTGGTGGAGTACTCGAAATGCAGCGCCGTATCCGGGTGCACGATGGGGTGGATCGCATGGGCGGCCATGGCACCCTCGCTGAAGCCCTGCAGAATCAACTTGAGCTTGCCGGGGTAGGTGGCGACATCGCCGATGGCGAATACGCCCGGCGTCGAGGTCTCGCAGGTCGCGGCGGTGACGTGGATATGGCTGCCGCGCTGTTCCAGGCCCCAGGCGGCGATGGGGCCGAGGTCCATCGACAGGCCGAAGAACGCCAGCAGGTGGGTGGCGGGCAGGCGCCGCGTCTCGCCGGCCATGGTGGCGACTTCCACCGACTCCAGCACGCCGTCCGCGCCATGCAGGGCGTGAAGCTGATAGGGGATCACCAGTTCCACCTCGCCCCGGACGGCAGCGGCGTCTAGTTGCGCCGCCGTCTCGGGGGCGGCGCGGAACTTGGGGCGGCGGTGGACGACATAGACCTTGGCGGCGATGTCCTTGAGCGACAGCGCCCAGTCCACGGCGGAGTCGCCGCCGCCGGCGATCACCACATGCTTGCCGCGGAACTCCTCGCGCTTGCGGCAGGCGTAGCGGACGGCGCCGGTGGCCTCGAACGCCTCCAGCCCGGCCAGCGGCGGGCGGTTGGGGCCGAACGCGCCCGCGCCGGCCGCCAGCACGACGGCCTTGCAATGCACGACATCCCCGGCGTCGGTATGCAAGGTGAACGCGCCGGCCTGGCCGCGCAGCGCGTCCACCCGGCGGCCCAGCAGCCGCGGCACGTCGAACGGGGCGATCTGCCGCTCCAGGTTCTCGATCAGGTGCCCGGCGGGGATCGCGGGATGCGCGGGGATGTCGTAGATCGGCTTCTCCGGATACAGCGCCGTGCATTGCCCGCCGACCTCGCCCAACGCGTCGATCAGGGTGGCGCGCAGCTTCAGCATGCCGCACTCGAAGGCGGCGAACAGCCCGACTGGGCCTGCGCCGATGATGGCCACGTCTGTTTCGATGGGTACGTTCATGGGTGGGTAGGTAGCATCTCGCCAGCGGGTATCAACCCGTTGGAAGGGCGGCGGAGAAAGCCCATTTGCAAGGCGTGCTGATACCAACCGTCCCATGCTTCGACCGGTTCGCCCATCCCCTTGCCCGTCGTTGCGAGGAGCGCCCGCGACGCGGCAATCCAGGGGCCGCAACACCGAGGCGCGATGCTGCCCCCTGGATTGCCACGCCGAAGCCGGCTCGCAATGACGAGTCCTGATCCGGTGCAGCAGCGTACAGGGCAGATGACGCCTGGTTTAAGGCTCCACCTGCCCGACCTGGCCGCGACCGAGGCGTTGGCCGCCCGCATCGCCGGCCACCTTCGGCCCGGCGACGCCGTGCTGCTGCAAGGTCCCCTGGGCGCGGGGAAGAGCGCCCTGGCCCGCGCCCTGTTGCGCGCCCTGCTGGCCGACCCGGCGCTGGAGGTGCCCAGCCCCAGCTATACCCTGGTGCAGACCTACGACGCCCCATGCGGCCCCGTGCACCACTTCGACCTATGGCGCCTGGACGGCCCGGCCGCAGTGGCGGAGCTGGGCTGGGACGACGCCCGCGACGGCGTGGTGCTGGTCGAGTGGCCGGACCGCCTGGGCGCGCTGCGGCCGGATGACGCCTTGGGGATCGAGCTGTCGCACGGGGAAATGGACGCCCGGCAGGCGGCCCTGACCGGCTGGCCCGGACGATTGGAGACGCTGCGATGAACCTGCACACCATTCCGCCGCATGTGCCGTTCCTGGACGCCCTGGCCCGCTGGTGGCTGGACAAGCGCGGCGCCGACCCGCTGGCGGTGGCGGACGGGTTGATTCTACTGCCCACCCGCCGCGCCGCCCGCGCCCTGTCGGCGGCGTTCCTGGCGCAGTCCGGCGGGCGGCCGATGCTGCTGCCCCGCATCGCCGCCCTCGGCGCGCTGGACGAGGCGCCGCTGACCCTGGCCGGCGCGCTGGACCTGCCGCCCGCCATCGAACCCGCCCGCCGCCTGGCCGTCCTGACCCGGCTGGTGATGGCGGCCGGCGGCCAGACCGGCAATCCCACCACCGCCGACCGCGCCTGGCCGCTGGCGCAGGCCCTGGCCGACCTGCTGGACGAGGCGCACCGGGCCGAGGTCGATCTCACCGAAATCCTGCCCGCAGCCGCCGACGCCGGCTATGCCGAGCACTGGGGCCGCACCATCCGCTTCCTGCAGATCGTCACCCGCGCCTGGCCGGACTGGCTGTGGGACAACGGCCTGATCGACGCCGCGGAGCGCGGGGTGAAGCTGCTGGACGCCCAGACCGCCGCGTGGTCGCAGGAGCCGCCGGGATACCCCGTCGTGGTCGCCGGCACCACCGGCGGCATCAAGTCGGTGGCCCGGCTGATCCAGGTGGTCGCCCGCCTGCCCGACGGCGCGGTGATCCTGCCGGGTCTGGACCTCGCGATGTCGGAGGCGAACTGGGACGCGCTGGAGGAGGGCCACCCGCAGGCTGGGATGCGCCGCCTGCTGGCCGACCTGGGCGCGACGCGGGGCGACGTGGAGGACTGGCACGACCAGGGGGGTCCGGTGCCGCCCAGCCGGTGCGCGGCGCTGTGGCAGTCCCTGCTGCCGGCGACGGCGCTGGGCGACTGGCGTAGGCCGCTCGATCCCGACGTGTCCGGCCTGACCCGGCTGGAGGCGGCGGACCAGCAGGAGGAGGCGGTGGCCATCGCCCTCGCGCTGCGCGACGCCCTGCAGAAGCCGGGCAACCGCGCGGCCCTGGTGACGCCGGACCGGCAGTTGGCGGCGCGGGTGGCGGCGGAGCTTGGGCGCTACGGCGTGGTGGTGGACGATAGCGCCGGGGAGCCGCTGGCCGACACCCCGCCCGGCGCCTTCCTGCGCCTGCTGGCCCGCACGGTCGCGGACGGGCTGGCCCCGGTGTCGCTGCTGTCCGTGCTGAAGCACCCGCTGACCGGGCTGGGCCTGCGCCCCGCCGCCTGCCGCGGCACGGCGCGGGCGTTGGAAATGCGGGTGCTGCGCGGCCCCGCACCCGCGCCGGGGTTGCCCGGCCTGCGCGCCGCCCTGGCCCGCACCGAGTCCGTCCCCGCCATCGACGACCTGCTGGACCGCCTGCAGGCCGCCCTGCAACCCATCCTGGACATCGCCGCCCGCGACGACGCCACCCCGGCCGAGGCGCTGACCGCCCTGATCGTCTGCGCCGAGGCCGTCGCCGCCACGGACGACTCGGACGGCGCCGCCCGCCTGTGGTCCGGCGAGGAGGGCGAGGCGCTGGCCATCCACCTGTCCGCCCTATCCGCCGCCCTGCCGATCCTGCCGGCCCAGCCGGTGGCGACGCTGCCGGGCCTGCTGGACGCCTCGATGGAGGGCGCCGTGGTCCGCAGCCGCCGGGCCTTGCGCGGCCGGGAAGGCGGCGAGCACCCCCGCGTCTCCATCCTCGGCCTGCTGGAGGCCCGGCTGCAATCGGCGGAGCTGATGGTGCTGGGTGGCCTGGCCGAGGGCGTCTGGCCCCCCGCCACCGACCCCGGCCCCTGGATGAGCCGCCCGATGCGCACCGCCGCCGGGTTGCCGTCGCCGGAGGAGCGCGTCGGCACCATGGCGCACGACTTCGCCATGCTGGCCTGCGCCGCGCCGCATGTCGTGCTGTCCTGCCCGCGCCGCCGCGACGGGGCGCCGGCAGTGCCGGCCCGCTGGCTGCAACGCCTGGACGCCTTCCTGCGGGGCCAGGGCACCAAGCTGCCCACAGACCCCGCCGCCGCCTGGGCACGCCTGCTGGACCAGCCTGCCGGCGAACCCCGCCCCGCGCAGCCGCCCCGCCCCCGCCCGCCCATCGAGGCCCGGCCCCGCCGCCTGCGCGTGACGGAAGTAGAAACCTGGCTGCGCGATCCCTACGCCATCTATGCCCGCCACGTCCTGCGCCTGCGCGCCCTGGACCCCCTGGAGCAGTCCGCCGACGCCGCCGACTACGGCACCATCGTTCATGACGCCATCGCGGCCTTCCTCGGCAAGCTGCCGGACCGCTACCCGCGCGACGCCGCCGCCCGGCTGCGCGCCGACATGGATGCCGCCCTGGATGCCGCCGGGCTGCGTCCCGCGCTGGCGGCCTGGTGGCGTCCCCGGCTGAACCGCATCGCCGACTGGGCTGCGGAGCAGGAACGCCAGCGCCGCATCGCCGGTCCGAAGCCCGCCATCCGCTCCGAGGTGTCCGGCGAGTGGAACCTGCCCTGCACCGGCCTGCCGTTCCAGTTGCGCGGCCGGGCCGACCGCATCGAGCGCAACGCGGACGGCAGCTTGGCGATCCTGGACTACAAGACCGGCGCCGTGCCGACCTCCCGCGATGTGGAGGACGGCTCGGCCCCGCAACTGGCGCTGGAGGCCGCGATGGCCGCCGCCGGGGTGTTCGGCCCCGACCTGACGGGTCCAGCGGCGGAGCTGACCTACTGGCACGTCACCGGCGGCTACGAACCAGGGACCGAGATCAAGCTGTTCAAGGGCGACCCCGGCCAGACCGCCGCCATCGCCGGCGAGGCATCGCGCAAGCTGTGCGACCTGGTGCACGCCTTCGACGACCCGAACCGCGCCTACCTGTCGCAGCCGCACGCCGGGGCCGCGCCGCGCTTCTCCGACTACACGCAACTGGCCCGGGTGCTGGAATGGGCCGCCTTGGAGGACGGCGCATGAAGGAGAAGGCGGCATGAACGTCATCCCGTTCCCGCAGCACATCCTGCCCATCGAGGCGCGGGCGCGTGCGGAGGAGGAGCAGCTCCAGGCCTCCGACCCGGCGGTATCCGCCTTCGTCAGCGCCAGCGCCGGATCGGGCAAGACCAAGCTGCTGACCGACCGGATGCTGCGCCTGATGCTGAGCGGTGCCGACCCGTCCCGCATCCAGTGCCTGACCTTCACCAAGGCCGCCGCGGCGGAGATGTCGCTGCGCCTGCAGAAGCGGCTGGGCGACTGGGTGACCAAGGACGACGCCGGGCTGGACGAGCAGTTGCGCGAGCTGCGCATCCCCGCCAGCGACGCCACCCGCGCCAAGGCGCGCGAGCTGTTCGCCACCGTGCTGGACCTGCCCGGCGGCATCCGCATCGGCACCATCCACGCCTTCTGCCAATCGCTGCTGCGCCGCTTCCCCATCGAGGCCGCGATCTCCCCGCATTTCCGCCTCGTCGAGGAGGCGGATGCGCGGCAGGCCATGGACCAAGCCCGCGAGGCCGTGCTGGCGGCGTCCCCGGCCGGGGCGCTGCGCGAGCTGGCGGGCCTGGCGAACGCCGAGCGGTTCGCCCTGCTGGTGCGGGTGCTCGAAAACCAGCGCGCCCGGCTGGAACCCGCGATGGAGCTGGCGGAGCCGCGGCTGGCGGCAGCCATGCGGCGAGCGGCCGGGGCCGGGGCGGCAACCGATTCGGAGATCGTGGCCGCCGCCGCAGGGCAGGCCGCGCCGAAGCTGAAGCAGGCGCTACTGCTGATGGCGGCGCAGGGATCGCCGGCAGTGAAGGAGCGGGCGGCGGCGATGCTGCAGTGGCTCGCCCTGGATGCCGCCCTGCGGGGGGAGCACTGGGCGGAGTGGCTGAAGGAGTTCGTCGGCTCCAACGGAGCGCCGCGCAAGTTCAGCGCCTTCCCCAACGCAAGACTGGAAGAAAAGCACCCGGGCCTGCGCGACGCCCTGGAGGCCGAGCAGGCCCGCGTCCTGGCCGTCGAGGACGAGCGCCGCGCGCTGCGGGTGGCCGAGGCGTCCACCGCCCTGCTGATGCTCGCCGCGCCAGTGTTGCGCGCCTATGCCGGGCGCAAGCAGGAGGTGGGCCTGCTCGACTACGGCGACCTGATCGGCCGCACCAGCCGCCTGCTGGTCAATCCCGGCGCGGCCTGGGTGATGTACAAGCTGGACGGCGGCATCGACCACCTGCTGCTCGACGAGGTGCAGGACACCGCCCCGGAGCAGTGGCAGATCGCCCACACGTTGACGGAGGAGTTCTTCGCCGGCCAGGGCGCGCGGGCGGAACGTGTGGGCGAGACGAACGCCCCGGCGCGCACCTTCTTCGCCGTCGGCGACCCCAAGCAGAGCATCTACTCGTTCCAGGGCGCCGACCCCGAGGAGTTCGGCCGCTCGCACGACGTCATGGCGCGGCGCGTCGGCCGGTCGGCGCAGGCGTGGCGCGACGTGACCTTGGACGTGTCGTTTCGCTCGACGACGCCGGTGCTGGCGCTGGTGGATGCGGTGTTCTCCGATCCCGTGGCGGCGCGGGGCGTGGCGGACGAGGGCGGGCTGCAGCACTTCGCCGACCGCGCCGGTTTCGCCGGCCAGGTGGAGCTGTGGCCGCTGACCCCCTTGCCGGAGGAGGAGGAGGCCGCACCCTGGACGGTGCCGGACCGCAACATGGGCCTGGTGTCCGCGCCGCAGCGCCTGGCCGACACCCTGGCCCGCTGGCTGGACGGCGAGCTGCGCGACGGCGTGCGTCTCACCAGCCAAAACCGTCCCCTGGCTGCAGGCGACGTGCTGGTGCTGGTGCGGCGGCGCAACGACTTCGCCCGCAGCCTGGTGCGCGCGTTGAAGGCCCGCGGCGTGCCGGTCGCCGGGCTGGACCGCCTGGTGCTGACCGAGCAGGCCGCGGTGCAGGACGTGCTGTCCGCCTGCGACGCGGTTCTGCTGCCGGAGGACGACCTGGCCGTGGCCTGCGTGCTGACCAGCCCGTTGGGCGGCCTGACCGACGACAGCCTGATGCGCCTGGCGATGGACCGGCGCGGCACCCTGTGGGAGGCGCTGCGCCGCCGGGCCGGGGAGCGGGAGGTCTGGAACCAGGCGTGGACCTTCCTGTCCACCCTGCAGGCCCGCGCCGACCACGTGACGCCGCATGCCCTGCTGTCGGAGGCGTTGGGGCCACTAGGAGGGCGTGCCCGGCTACTGGCGCGCTTGGGGCCGGAGGCCGCGGAACCGCTGGACGAGCTGCTGAGCGCCGCGCTGGCCTACAGCGCCACGCACCCGCCGGCCCTGCAGGGCTTCGTCCACTGGCTGCGGCGGTCCGGCGCGGAGGTGAAGCGGGAGGCCGAGGGTGCCGGCGGCGCCGTGCGGGTGATGACCGTGCACGGCGCCAAGGGCCTGCAAGCGCCGCTGGTGATCCTGCCCGACACCACCGCCCTGCCGCCGGAGGACGACGCGTTCCACTGGGTGGAGGACGCGGCAACCGGCACCGAACTGCCGCTGTGGTCGCCACGCCGGGAGCTGCGCTGCGCCGCCGTTCAGCGTGCGCAGCTTGCCGAGCGGGAGCGGCGTCTGCGCGAGTACAACCGGCTGCTGTATGTCGCGCTGACCCGGGCGGAGGACCGCCTGGTGGTCTGCGGCTGGCACACCCGCAAGGGCGTGCCCGACGATAGCTGGTACCGCATGGCCGAACGCGGCTTCCGCACCATCGGCGCCGAGGCCGAGCCGTTCGGCAGCGTGTCCGGCGCCTGGGCCGGGGAGCGGCTGGTGCAGACCTCGCCGCAGGTGGCGGAGACGCGGGGCGCTGGCGTGCCGAACGTGGCGGCCTCCGCCCCGTTCCCCGTTTGGGCCGGGCAGCCCGGCAACTGGCGTCCGACCCCGCCGCCGCCGGAGCCGCCCCTGCCGGTGCCATTGGCGCCCAGCCGCCCCGATGGGGCGTCGCTCGGCCCGGTGCCGCGTGCGGCCTCGCCCCTGGCGGCGCGGGACGACGCCGGCCAGCGCTTCCTGCGCGGCAACCTGGTGCACACCCTGCTGCAATACCTGCCCGACCTGCCGCCAGGCGAGCGGTCGCAGGCCGCGCGGGCGCACCTGGGCCGCCCCGGCTTCGGCCTGCCCGCCGCGGACGTGGACGCGCTTGCGGCGCAGGTCATGGGCGTGCTGCAGCATCCAAGGCTGGCACCGCTGTTTGGCCCCGGCAGCCGTGCGGAGCAGCCGGTGACCGGCCTGGTCGGCAACACCATCGTGAACGGCATCGTGGACCGCCTGGCGGTGCTGCCCGGCGAGGTCTGGCTTGCCGACTACAAAACCAACCGCGACCCCCCGGCCAGCGCCGAGGCCACCCCCGTCCGCTACCTGCGCCAGCTCGCCGCCTATCGTGCCGTGCTGCGCGGCATCTTCCCCGACCGGGCCATGCATTGTGCGCTGGTCTGGACCCAAGGTGCCGCCGTGGTGATGCTGCCTGAGGCGTTGCTGGACGCCCATGCCCCAGCTTGATCCGCACGCGGCCGGTCCCCACGTCCTATGTCAACCCATGAGGAGAGTACCTTGAGCGAGAACACCGTTGCCATCAGCGACGACACCTTCAAGATGGACGTCCTGAATTCCAAGGAGCCGGTCCTGGTCGATTTCTGGGCCGAGTGGTGTGGCCCCTGCCGCATGATCGCCCCGGCGCTGGAGGAGATCGGCGCCGAGTACAAGGGTCGCGTGACCGTGGCCAAGCTGAACATCGACGACAACCCGATGGCCGCCAACACCTACGGCGTGCGCAGCATCCCGACCATGATCCTGTTCAAGGACGGCAAGCCCGCCGCCACCCGGCTCGGGGCCGCGCCCAAGAGCGAGTTGAAGCAGTGGGTGGCCAACAACCTGTAATCCGCCCCTTTCTCCCTCTCCCTTCGGGAGAGGGCCGGGGTAAGGGGGTCTCAGCCGCGGAGCAATAACCTCACAACCCTGACAGAACACGGCTTCCAATTGCCAGGGTCGTGCCCCAAAACCCCCTCACCCCGGCCCCGTCCCGGAGGGAGGGGGAGCAGACCGTCTTAGTCCAGCTTATAGTCGTAGCGCACGAAGCCAGCCTCTTTAGCCAACCGGTCATACAGCAGCCGAGCAGTCGCGTTCCCGGTCTGCGTCAACCAGTACAACCGCGCGCAGGCCTGCGCCCTCGCCCGATCCGCCACCGCCTCGATAAGCTTCCGCCCAGCACCGCTGCCGCGAACGCCCTCGTCAACATAGAGGTCCTGCAAGTAGCAGACCGGCGTCATCGTCCAGGCGCTCGCATGAAACAGAAAATGCGTGATGCCGACAATGCGCCCCTCATGCCGGGCAGCCAGGCCATGCAGCGACGTGTCATGCAGCACGCGCGCCCAAGTCTCCTGGAATTGTTCCTCCGGCCGGGTCGTCTCATAGAACGCCAGGTAGGCCCGCCACAGGTCAGCCCAGCGCGGACGATCCTCCGGATGCAGCCGCGTGATCTCGATGAGCATTGGCCTCGCCGCCCTCCGGTCCATAGAACACGATCCAGCAGGCGAAGTCGTCGCTGAACGTCTCGAAGCGGTGCACCGTCCCAGCCGGAACGAAGATCGCATCACCAGGGGTGAACGGCACGTGATCCTCGCCGTGCAGCGGCAGGCTCAAGTCGTCGCCGAACGGGGCGCTATCCTGCGCGCGCATGAACGTGCCGGTGCCGCTGACGATGATGTAAAGCTCGTCGCGGTCATGCGGGGTCTGTGGGTCGTGATCCCGGGGCGAGAACCAGCGCAGCTCCATCGAGCCATGTGCCATCAGCAAGGCCGTCGCATGGCCGGGATCGACCGACGCCTGGCTAGCCTCCGCCGGGGTTACGCGCAACTTCGGCGTCGGCGGCACGTCCTGTCCGTCCATAACTTGCTCCACGGTATGGCGGGGGGTGCGGCTTGCCCGCGGGTAGGGCATCAAATGGGGTGTCCTGCCGCACGCCAAGGTCTTGAGGTACGCTTTCTAGCATTTGTCCGCCTTCAGGACCTCGCCGGCAAGGTATAGGCTGCCGCAAACCAGGACGCGCGCCGCGGCATCCCGGGGGAGCTGGCGCAGCGCATCCGCCACCGTAGGGCCTGCCCGGGCGACGCCGCCGGAGGCCGCCACGATGTCCCGCACCGGCAGGGCCAGATGCTGGCCCGGCTCCTGCACCGCCCAGACGCTGGCGGCGTGCGGCAGCAGGGGCCGCAGGAACTCCGCCGCGTCCTTGGACTGCTTCATGCCGACGACCAGGTGAACCGGCCGGTCCGACCAGGCCGCAAGCTGCTGTCCCAGCGCCACGCCGGCGCCAGGGTTGTGACCGCCATCGAGCCACATCTCCCACGTTTCCGGCAGCGCCGACGCAAGGCGGCCATGCAGCCGTTGCAGGCGAGCCGGCCATTCCGCCTGCGCCAGCCCGGCATACGCGCGCTCCGGCACCGGGCCGAGCGTACGCAGGGCGGCGACGGCAATGCCGGCGTTGTCGGCCTGGTGAGCCCCCAGCAGGGACGGCCGCGGCAGGTCCACGCTGCCATCGGCATCCTGGTAGCGCAGCCCGGCTTCTTGATCCTCAATCGTCCAATCGCGTCCCCGCGCCAGCAGCGGCGCCCCGGCCGCCGCCGCCGCCAGTACGGCCAGCGCCTCGGGCGGCTGCGCCCCGGTGATGACGGGCACGCCGGGCTTCATGATCCCGGCCTTCTCCGCGGCGATGGCGGCCAGGGTGTCGCCCAGCAGCTCCGCATGGTCCATCGAGATGGAGGTGATCGCGCAGACCGCCGGGGCAGGGATCACGTTCGTCGCATCGCCGCGCCCGCCCAGGCCTACCTCCAGGATGCACAGGTCGGCCGGCGTCTCGGCAAACAGCACGAAGGCGGCGGCGGTGATGACCTCGAACACCGTGATCGGCGCCCCGGCGTTCACCGCCTCGATCCGCTCCAGCACCGCCGCGAGCGCCTCATCCGGCACAAGCTGCCCGGCAACCCGGAACCGCTCGTTGAACCGGATCAGGTGCGGGGAGGTATAGACGTGGACGCGCCCCCCCGCCGCCTCCGCCATGGCGCGCAGGAAGGCGCAGGTGCTGCCCTTGCCGTTGGTCCCTGCCACGTGGATGACCGGCGGCAGCCGCGCCTCCGGATGCCCCAACTGGGCCAGCAGGCGTTGCAGCCGCTCCATGCCGAGGTCGATCAACCGGGGATAAAGGCCGTGCAGGCGGTCGATGATGGGCTCGATCCGGCTCACGCCGCGGCTGGCTCCACGGTCAGCGGCTGTGGCTGCATCAGCAGGCCGATCAGCCGGGCCAGGGTGGCGGGCAGGTCGGGGCGGGGCACCACCATGTCGAGGATGCCGTGCTCGTGCAGGTACTCGGCGCGCTGGAAGCCTTCGGGCAGGGTCTCGCGCACGGTCTGCTCGAT
>CAXTAT010000025.1:0-86983 GCA_964242415.1 uncultured Acetobacteraceae bacterium | reverse complement strand
GCTCATCGCCAGCACCAGCTTGCGGAAGTTCTCCGCCTGCTTGGTGCGGTCCGACTGCAGCTCCAGCCGGGTCAGCTTGGTCACCCCATCGACCAGGCCGCCAATCGCAGGCCCAAACTGCCGTTCCAGGTCATGCAGCTTGACCGGGGTATCCTCAATCACGTCATGCAGCAGCGCCGTCGCGATCGTCGCAATATCCAGGCGATACCCAGCAAGGATGTCGGCAACCGCCAAGGGGTGCGTGATGTAGGGGTCGCCGTTTTCCCGGGTCTGCTGCCCGTGCGCCTGCGCCGCAACGCCATACGCCGCATCCAGCAGGGCGATGTCAGCCTTCGCGTCATAGGCGCGGACCCGCCGGGTCAGGTCATACTGCCGCAACTGCATGGCGTCGGACGGCGGCCCCGCCGAGGCGGTCCCATCCGGCGCCCGCAGCAGCGGCGGGTTATCGGCGCCCGCGGCCACCCAACTCCGCCTCGATCGCAGCCTCGATATCATCGGGCGACAGGTCCTCGATGGGCAGCGTCGCCGCCTCCTCCTCGGCCGAGACATCCTGCAGGCCGAAGATGTTCTGGTCGGTCGGGATCAGGTCCAGCACCTCCTCATCCGCCGGCTCCGGCTCCGGCGCACGGGACAGCGACTTGATCAGGTCCTGCTCCAGCCGCGGCAGCTCGATGGTCTCCCCGGCGATCTCGCGCAACGCCACCACGGGGTTCTTGTCGTCATCGCGATCCACCGTCAGCTCCTCGCCACGGCTCAGGTTGCGGGCACGCTGGGCGGCCAGCAACACTAGCTCGAACCGGTTCGGAACCTTCTCGACGCAGTCTTCAACCGTTACGCGAGCCATGCGCCAAATCCCTGTCAAACAAATACCGCAGCTTTGGTATTTAAGGCCGCACCGGACGCCCGGCAAGGGCAAGCCGCCGGATCGGCTGATCCGCAACGCCCGGCAGCATCTCCGCAGCCGTCCACCCCAGCAGGGGGTGCCGCCAGCCCGGCGCCACGTCACCCAGCGGCGCCAACACAAAGGCCCGTTCCGCCGCCCGAGGATGCGGCACACGCAGGCCAGGACCCTCCACCACCAACCCATCCATCGCAATCAGGTCCAAGTCCAGCGTGCGCGCCGCGTTCGGGACGCCCCTGACGCGATCCGCCGCAGCCTCGATGCCATGCAGCGCCAGCAGCAGGGCATGCGGTTCGGCCCTGCCCTCCAGCAGGACGACGCCGTTCACGAACGCCGGCTGGTCCGCCGCAGGGATCGGGTCTGTCTCATACCACGCCGACACCCCGCGCAGCCGCAGGCCCGGCAGCGCCGCCACCTGCTCCACCGCCCACTCGCAGGTCTGCAACGGCGTCCGGCCGCCCGGTCCCGGCAGGTTGGCGCCAATGGCAACCAGGATGTTTTGCCACGCCTCATGCCCAACACCCTCACGCCAGACCATGCCCACTCCCTGCCACGCCGCCGTCACCGTATGCTCGCGCCATGATCGAGCAACCACCGCATGACTGCCCACTGTGCCCACGGCTCGTCGAGTACCGCCGGGCCAACCACGCCGCCAACCCTGACTGGTTCAATGGTCCCGTGCCAAGCTGGGGTTCGACCGAGGCCCCATTCCTGGTCGTCGGCATGGCGCCGGGCGTACGAGGCGCCAACCGCACCGGACGGCCGTTCACCGGGGACCATGCCGGGGTGTTGCTCTACGAGACTATGATCCATCACGGCTTCGCCACCGGAACCTACGACGCCAGGACGGATGACGGGATGCAGCTTGCGGGGTCGCGGGTGATCAACGCCGTCCGCTGCGTGCCACCGGCTAACCTGCCGCAACCGCTGGAAATCCGCACCTGCAACCGCTTCCTGCAAGCGGAGCTGCAGGGAATGCCGAACCTGCGGGTGGTCCTGACCCTAGGCGTGCTGGCCCACGCTGCCGTATTGCGGGCGTGCGGCCTGCCGGCGGCCCGCGTCAGGTTCCAGCACGGCGCGTTCACGACCCTGCCGAACGGCCTGACCCTGGCCGACAGCTACCATGTGTCCCGCTACAACACGAACACCGGGCTGCTGACCGCGGCGATGTTCGCCGAGGTCATCGCCGGGGTTGCCGCACAACTAGGCCGTCCGGGCTAGCTGCACATCGATGGCAGCCTTCAAGGCGCCGGAGTCCGGCAGCTCGCCAGAGCTGAAAGTACCGGCGATGCTGCCGTCACGCGCCAGCAGCACCTTGAAGAAGTTCCACTCCGGCTCCCAGCGCCGCTGCGCCCGCACCCAATGGTAGAACGGGGCCGCCGCCGAGCCGCGAACATGGCTGATGCCGGCCATCGGGAAATCGACGTCGAAGGTCGCCTCGCAAAAGGCCTTAACCTCGCCGTTGGTGTCCTTCTCCTGGCCGAAGTCCTGGCTGGGCACCCCGATCAGGCTGAATCCCCGCGGCGACAGCGCCCGTTGCGCCGCCTCAAGCTGCTTGAACTGCGGCGTAAAGCCGCAGAACGACGCGGTGTTGACCACCAGCAGCACCTTGCCCTTGAAGTCCGCCAGCCGCAGCGTCCCCTCGTCGATGGACGGGAACTCGAACTGATAAGCAGTGCCAGAGTCCGGCGCAGCGGCGACCGTTGCCAGGGCAGCGGTTCCAACCAGTGCAGCGCGGCGCGTAACAGACATGGCCTTATCTCCTATCAGCCAGGGCAGATGCACACGGCACCAGGGATCGCATCTTCTCCCTCTCCCCCTTCGGGAGAGGGCCGGGGTGAGGGGGTCTTGCAGCACGATCGCCGCGGCCCAAGCAGTTCAGCTCCGGCGATGCCCACGGTCCCAAGCATCACGGCGAAGCAAGCCCCCTCCCCCCAGCCCTCCTCTAAAGAAGCAAAGAGAACAGCTTCCATCCCCCTACCGCACGCACCGGCATGTAGGCCCCCCGCGCCCGCCAGCAACCCGCTACCCCTTATCCCGCATCACCCGCGCCTTATCCCGCGCCCAATCCCGCGCCGCGATGGCCTGCCGCTTATCCTGCTTCTTGCGCCCCTCGCCGACGCCCAACAGCACCTTAGCCACCCCACGATCATTGAAATGGATCTGCAACGGCACCAGCGTCAGCCCATCCCGCGTCGCCGCGCCGATCAGCTCCCCAACCTGCTTCTTCTTCAGCAGCAGCTTGCGCGGCGCCCGCGGCTCGAACCGCGACAGCACCCCCGCCTGGTACTCCGGGATGTAGCAGTTGAACAGGAACAGCTCCCCCTCCCGCTCCCCCGCCCAGGCCTCGGTCAACGTCGCGCGCCCATGCCGCAGCGACTTCACCTCCGGCCCCTTCAACACCAGCCCGGCCTCCATCGTCTGCTTGATCGTGTAATCAAACCGCGCCTTGCGGTTCTGCGCCGCGATGCCGTGCGAGATCAGCCCCGACTTCTTCTTGGTCTTGGTATCCGCCAACCCACCCGTCCTAGTTCAACAGCCCGGCAGCCTGCATGGCCGCCCGGACCTGGGTGCGCGTGGTCTCCGCAATCGCCGCCAACGGCAGGCGGCAATGGTCGCCGCCATGGCCCAGCAGGCTCGCCGCATACTTCACCGGCCCGGGACTGCTTTCGACAAACAGCGCATCGTGCAGATCGAGCAGCCGGTCCTGGATCGCCATCGCGCGCTCCACCATGCCGTCGTCCCAGGCCTGGTGCATCTCGCTGCACAGCCGGGGCGCCACGTTGGCCGTCACGCTGATGCAGCCGTGCCCGCCCGCCGCCATGAACGCCAGGCAAGTATGGTCCTCCCCCGACATCTGCACGAAGTCCGCCCCGCAACTGCGCCGCGTGTGCAGCGGGCGCGCCAGGTTGGCAGTGGCGTCCTTCACGCCGATGATGTTGCGATGCCGCGCCAGCCGGCCCATCGTCGCAGGCAGCATGTCCACCACGCTGCGCGGCGGAATGTTATATATGATGATCGGCAGATCGACCGCATCGGCGATGGCGGTGAAATGCTGCACCATCCCCTCCTGCGTCGGCTTGTTGTAATAAGGCGTCACGATCAGCGCCGCGTCCGCGCCGGCCTGCTTGGCATGCCGCGTCAGCTCGATCGCCTCCGCCGTGCTGTTCGACCCGGCGCCGGCCACCACCGGCACCCGCCCGGCCGCCACCTTCACCGCGATGTCCACCACCTGGCGATGCTCGTCATGGCTCAGCGTCGGGCTTTCGCCCGTGGTGCCAACAGGGACGATACCGTGGGTGCCCTGCTTGATCTGCCACTCCACAAAGCCGGCGAACGCCTCCGCATCCACGCTGCCATCCGGGCGCATGGGCGTGACCAGGGCGACAAAGGAACCCTTGAGCATGATCGTCCTCGAGCCGGTTGCAGAGAGCGGGCCGCCCAGAACGGCAGTACCGCCCAGCGTGGTGGGACCGCGCAGCACGATGGAACCGCCCAAAACAGCGGGACCGCGCAGCACGGTGGGATCGCGAAACTAGGCACATGGCGGATGGGCCGCAAGTCCATGGCAGGTCCGCACCGGGCAGGGTAGGGTCGGGTCATGCGTGCCCCCGTATTCCTGCTGCTGCTCGGGACCGCCTGTCTCGGCCCGCGTCCCGCACGGGCGCAGGACGTGCTGGCGGCCATGCGCGCGGCGCATTGGGACGCCGCCGCCGCCGCCGCGGCCAGCCTGCCGGACCCGGTGGCGGGCAAGCTGGTGCTGTACTACCGCCTGCTGACGCCCGGCGCGGCCCATGCCGCGGAGATCGAGGCGTTCCTGGCCGACAACCCAACCTGGCCATCGCAGCGTCTGCTCGGCCGCCGCCTCTCGGAGGCGCTGGCCGCCCAGGAAGGCCAACCCGCCCAGGACCCGGCCACCAGCCCCTGCCCGCACCTCCCCGCCCCGCCCACGGCCCCGCATTGCGCCAGCCCGGCCGAGGCTCGGGCGGCATGGGTCCGTGGCGTCGATCCCGCGGCAGAGGCGCCGTTCATCCGCCTATGGGGCCAGGTCCTGACCGCGGACGACCAGTGGCGGCGGTTCGGCCGCCTGGCATGGGCCGGCCCCGGCGGCCCGGCACGGCAGCGGGCGGAGCGGCAGGCAGCCCGCCTGGACGCCACCCACCAGGATGCGGCCCAGGCCCGCCTGGCGCTGCAGCGGGACGACGCGATTGCCCCTGCCCTGGTCGCGCTGCTGCCGCCCACCGACCGCGCCGACCCCGGCATCGTCCTCGACCTTGCGCGCTGGTATCGCCGCGCAGGATTGGACAAGGACGCCACCGAGGTCTGGCACGCCTCGGGCGCCGCCGCCGAGGCCGCAGCCCCCCCCGAACGCCGTCCCGCGTTCTGGACCGAGCGCAACGTGCTGGCCCGCCGCCTGTTGCAGTTCGGCAGCCCAGCCGACGCCTACGCCGTCGCCGACACCGCCACCCAGGACGGGGACGCCGCCCTGGACGCCGAGTTCCTGGCCGGCTGGATCGCCCTGCGCCGCCTGCAGCAGCCCGAGGTCGCGGCCAAGCACTTCCTCACCCTGGCGGCCCTGTCGCAGGCCGCCATCACCCAGGCCCGCGCCCACTTCTGGCTGAGCCGCAGCCGCACCGCCCTGGGCGACGCCGAGGCCGCCCGCGCCGACCTGCTGGCCGCCGCGGCGTGGCCCACGACGTACTACGGACAACTCGCCGCCTGCCTGCTCGGCGAGGACGCGGCGACGCTGGCGCAGCGCATCCAGGCGGTGCACGACCCGGCTTGGACCGAGGACGCCGCCACCACCTTCGCCGCGCAGGAGCTGGCGCGGGCCGCCGCCATCCTGGTGGCCTGGGGCGACCCGCACCGGGCCAAGGCGTTCGTGCTGCGCCTGGACGAGACGGCCGGGGATGCCGTGGAGCGCGCGCTGGCCGCCAGCTTCGCCGCCGGCCTTGGGCTGCCCGACCAGGCCGTCGCCATCGCCCGCCGTGCCGGCCGCGATGGGCTGATGCTGCCGGAGGCCGGCTGGCCGCTGGCCGCCCTGCCGCCCGCCGACACGGTCGATCCCGACATCGCCCTCGGCCTGATTCGCCAGGAAAGCAGCTTCGACGTGCAGGCGCTCAGCCCCTCCGGCGCACGCGGGCTGATGCAACTGATGCCGGCAACCGCGGCCGCCGTCGCGCACCGCCTGGGCGAGCCGGTCAGCCTGCCGGCCCTGACCGCCGACGCGGGCTACAACATGCGGCTGGGAACGGCCTACCTGCAGGGCTTGCTGGACCAGTTCCACGGCGCGCTGCCGCTGGCGCTGGCCGGCTACAACGCCGGGCCGCACCGCGTGCTGGATTGGCTGACCGCGCACGGCGACCCGGTGGCCGGCGGCATCGACATGATCGACTGGATCGAGCTGATCCCGTTCGGCGAGACCCGCAACTACGTGCAGCGGGTGATCGAAAACGTCGTCATCTACCACGCCCGCCGCGGAGCGGCCGCCCCGCACCCCCTCGCCCGCTGGCTCGGATGAGCCGCATGGTCGCAAGCTTCGGCGGCGTTGGCTTCTGCCCCGCTGCGCCCGGCACGGCCGGGTCGGCGGTGGCAGTCCTGCTTGGGGCCGCCCTGATGCAGGCCGGCCCATGGGTGCTGCCGCTCGCCGCGGTGCTGGCGGCCATATCGGGCCTGCTGGCCATCCCGCGCGCCGTCCCGGACCGCAACGCCGATCCCGGCTGGGTGGTGATCGACGAGGTCGCCGGCCAGTGGGTGGCGATGCTCGGATTGGGCGGGGTATCGCTCGCCGGGCTGCTGGCGGCCTTCGTGGGCTTCCGCATCCTCGACATCTGGAAGCCCGGCCCGGTCGGCTGGGCCGACCGCCAGCCCGGCGCGTTCGGCATCATGGCCGACGACGTGATCGCCGGCGCAATCGTGGCGTTGCTGCTGCTGGCCGCCCGTTGGATCGCAGTGCCCTGGATCGCGCTGGCGCTGCAAGGGGGAACCGCACCATGACGCCCGAGATCACCGATGCCGCATCCCGCCTGCTGGACGACCTGCGAACCCGCGGCATGACCGTCGCCACCGCAGAAAGCTGCACCGGCGGGCTGATCGCCGCGGCGCTGACCGCCATCGCCGGCTCGTCCGACGTGGTGGACCGCGGCTTCGTCACCTACTCCAACGCCGCCAAGACCGAGATGCTGGGCGTCGATGCCGCCCTGATCCAGCAGTTCGGCGCCGTCAGCGAGCCGGTCGCCGCCGCCATGGCCTCCGGCGCGTTGCAACGCGCCCCGGTGGACCTCGCGGTCTCGGTGACCGGCGTTGCCGGCCCCGGCGGCGGCACGCCGGAAAAGCCGGTCGGAACCGTCTGCTTCGGCCTCGCGACCCGGGACGGCAACTGGACCGAACGCCAGGTCTTCCCCGGCGACCGGACCGGCGTGCGCAACGCAACCGTGCTGCACGCCTTCAGCTTGCTGCGGCGCACGCTGGGCTAACCCTGCTTCTGCTTCGCCGCCTTCTTCGCCATCCGCACGGCGTGGCGGTGCGCCTTGATGTCGTCCACCGTCACATAGCCCTTATGCGTCGTGTCGATGGCCGCAAAGTCCCGCGCCACGGCAACCATGTGCCCGGCCCGCGCCTGCTCCAGCGTCAGGTGCCCGTCATGCGTCGTGTTCGCGTTGTCGAAGCGCACCTGCAACGTGCGCCGCCCCCGCGCCGGCTGCGACGCCCCTGCCGGCGGCGCCTCCGACATGCCCGGCTGCGACATGCCCGGCTGCGGCAATGTCGGCGTCTGCGCCACGGCGGAACCCGTGATCAGCATCAAGGCAGCAGCAAGGGCAGCTAGGCGCATGGGACAGCTCCTGAGGCGGACGACTCCGCCAAAACATGGCGAAACACCGCCTCAACCTCTGCCATGTCGGCCCGGGTGACGTCCAGGTGCGTGCAGGCCCGCACGCGATAATGCCCCATGACAGACACCAGGATGCCATGGGCACGGACCCGCCCCGCCACCTCCTGCGCCGCCAGGCCGGTTGCCGAGGTGTCAATGTAAACCAGGTTGGTCTCCGGTGCGCTGACCGCCAGCCCGGCAACCTGCGCCAGCCCGCGTGCCAGGACCCGGGCATTGGCATGGTCCTCCGCCAGCCGGTCAACATTGTGATCGAGCGCATGCAGGCACCCGGCCGCGCACAGCCCGCCCTGCCGCAGCGCCCCGCCCAACCGCTGCTTCCAGCGCCACGCCGCATCGATCATCTCGGACGAACCCGCCAGCACCGCCCCGAGCGGCGCGCCCAGCCCCTTGGTGAAATCCAGCCAAACCGTGTCGTAGCCCGCCGCCATCTCCGCCGCAGACACCCCGGAGGCAACGACGGCGTTCATCAGCCGGGCGCCGTCCATGTGCGTGACCATGCCGTGCCCATGCGCGACCGCCGCAACCAGGTCCAGCCCCGCCAGGTCCCAGACCGTGCCGCCCCCCAGGTTCGCCGTCTGCTCGACGGCCAGCATCCGCTGCGTCGGCGAATAACGCGACGCCGGCCGCAGCGCCGCCTGCAGCGTCTCCGCCGAGAACACGCCGCCAGGACCCTCCAGCGGACTGACCTGCGCCCCCGCCAGCGCCCAGGGCGCGCCACCCTCGGCCGTCAGGATGTGCGCCGTATGATGCGCCAGGATATCGTCGCCGGCCCGGCACTGCGTCAGGATGGCGATCTCGTTGCACATGGTCCCGGTGGGCAGGAACATCGCCGCCTGCTTGCCCAGCAGCGCCGCCGCACGGTCGCACAGCAGGTTGATCGTCGGGTCGGTGCCCGACTGCTCGTCGCCGACCTCCGCCTCCATCATGGCCTGCTTCATGGCCGGGCTGGGCTTGGTCTGGGTGTCCGAATACAGGTTGATGCGGACCGGCACCGCACCATCCGGCCGTGGCGGGGCGTACACGCCCTAACCCTTGGCCGGAACCACGGCGGGAGTGACGCCGATGGTCGCGTTCGGCGAGCCATAGACATCGCGCGCGCGCTTCAGGAATGCGTTCACCATCAGCTTCACCGCCTTGTCGAACACCACGCCGATCGCCGATTGCAGGAGGCGGCTCTTGAACTCGAAATCCACATAGAACTTGACTTCGCAGCCCCGGGGGTCCGGCGCGAAGCTCCACTGGTTGTTCAAGTACCGGAACGGGCCATGCTCGTACTTCACGTTGACCTGGCGCGGCCGGTCCAGGTCCACCCGGCTGGTGAAGCTCTCGCGGAACGGGCCGAACCCGATGGTGAGGTCGGCGATCAGCAGGGTGTCGGTTTGGCTCTTGACCCGGGCGCCGGCGCACCAGGGCAGGAATTGCGGATACTTGCCGACATCGGCGACAAGGTCGAACATCTGCTCGGCGCTATACGGCAGCACCTTGCGTTCAGCGTGGGTCGGCATGCGTCAGTCCGTCAGGGTGGCAAGCTGCCGCGCACGGGCGTCGCGCAACTGCGCGAAATCGGCGTCGGCGTGATAGGAGCTGCGGGTCAGCGGCGTCGCGCTGACCATCAGGAACCCCTTGGATCGTGCCATGGCGGCATACTCGGCGAACTCCTCGGGAGGGACGAAACGGTCCACGGCGGCGTGCTTGACGCTGGGCTGCAAGTACTGGCCCAGCGTCAGGAAGTCCACGTCAGCCACACGCAGGTCGTCCATCACTTGCGACACCTCGCCCCGTTGCTCGCCCAGGCCCAGCATCAGGCCGGACTTGGTGAATATCGTCGGATCGACCATCTTCACCCGGTCCAGCAGACGCAGCGACTGATAGTACCGTGCACCAGGGCGGATCGTCGGGTACAGCCGCGGCACCGTCTCCAGGTTGTGGTTGAACACGTCGGGGCGAGCCTGGGCCACAACCTCCAATCCGCCGGGCTTGCGGAGGAAGTCGGGGGTCAGCACCTCGATGGATGTCTCCGGCGCGGCGCGGCGTGTGGCGCGTATCACCTCGGCAAAGTGCCCGGCCCCCCCATCCCGCAAGTCATCGCGGTCCACCGACGTAATGACGACGTGGCGCAGGCCCAGCTTGGCCACCGCAGCGGCCACCCGCGCCGGCTCATCGGCGTCCAGCGCATCCGGCTGCCCGGTGCGCACATTGCAGAAGCTGCACGCACGGGTGCAGGTGTCGCCCATGATCATCATCGTGGCATGGCGCTGCGACCAGCACTCGCCGATGTTCGGGCAGGCGGCTTCCTCGCACACCGTTACCAGGCGGTTCTCGCGCATCAGGGCGCGGGTCTCGTGGTAGATCGGGTGGTTGGGCGCCCGGACCCTGATCCAGTCCGGCTTGCGCTGGATGGGATTGTCCGGCCGGTTGGCCTTCTCCGGGTGGCGCGGGCCGCCAAGGCGGTGGTCAATCAGGACGCGCGTGGCCATGGATGCTCCTGGCGGGACGAGGAATGCCCCGCCTGCCTCAAATGATCGGACGGCACGCCCTCGTCAAGCAATGTATCCCCGCCTTCCCCCTCTCCCCCCGGGAGAGGGCCGGGGTGAGGGGGTCGTGCCAACCCGGCTCGCCAACAACCCCTCCCCAAAAAGCAGCAGCCAGCTAAAAGTGGATAGCCCGCCCATACGCGCCAAGCACAGACTCATGCATCGTCTCGCTCACCGTGGGATGCGGGAACACGGTATGCATCAGCTCCACCTCGGTCGTCTCCAGGGTGCGCGCAATCGCAAACCCCTGGATCATCTCCGTCACCTCGGCCCCGATCATGTGCGCCCCCAGCAGCTCCCCGGTGCGCGCATCGAACACGGTCTTCACCATGCCCTCCGGCTCCCCCATCGCAATCGCCTTGCCGTTGCCGATGAACGGGAAGCGCCCGACCTTGACATCATGCCCGGCCGCCTTCGCCTTAGCCTCCGTCATCCCCACCGAAGCAATCTGCGGCCGGCTATAGGTGCAACCCGGAATATTGCCGACATCCAGCGGCTGCACATCGTTCTGCCGGGCAATGCTCTCGACGCAGATCACGCCCTCATGGCTGGCCTTGTGCGCCAGCCAGGGCGCCCCCGTCACGTCGCCGATGGCATACACCCCAGGCTCCCCGGTGCGGCAGAACTCGTCGATGACGATATGCCCGCGCTCCACCTTCACCCCGGTGCCCTCAAGCCCGATGCCCTCGACGTTGCCGACGATGCCCACGGCAGAGATCACCCGATCCACCGTCATCTCGGTCGCCTTGCCATCGGCCTCGATCGTCGCCGTCACGCTGTCGCCGTTCTTCGCCGCCTTGGTCACCTTGGCGTTGGTGATGATCTTGATGCCCTGCTTCTCGAACGCCTTGCGGGCAAAGGCGCTGATCTCCTCATCCTCCGCCGGCAGGATGCGGTCCAGCATCTCCACCACCGTCACCTCGGCACCCATGTTGCGGTAGAAACTGGCGAACTCGATGCCGATGGCCCCGGAACCCACCACCAGCAGCGACTTCGGCATCGCCGCCGGCACCATCGCCTCCCGGTAGGTCCAAATCAGCTTGCCGTCCCCCTCCAACCCCGGAAGCTGCCGGGCACGCGCCCCGCTGGCCAGGATGATGTGCGGCGCGGTCAGCGTGGCCACCTCCTTGCCGCCCTTGGTCACCGCCAAGGTGTGCTTGCCCGCCAGCTTGCCGTCGCCCTCGAACACCGCGATCTTGTTCTTCTTCATCAGGTGCCCGACGCCCGACGCCAACTGCTTGGCCACGCTGCGCGACCGCTTGACGATCTTCCCCAGGTCGAACTGCACGTTGTCGGCGCTGAAGCCAAATTCCCCCAGGTTGTGCAGCAGATGGTTGATCTCCGATGACCGCAGCAGCGTCTTGGTCGGGATGCACCCCCAGTTGAGGCAGATGCCCCCCAGATTCTCCCGCTCCACCACGGCGGCCTTCATGCCGAGCTGCGCCGCCCGGATCGCCGCCACATAGCCACCAGGACCGCCGCCAAGGACGATCACATCAAACTTGTCCATATTTCCTGCTCCCGGACGGGCCTACAGCATCAAGCTGAGCGGGTCCTCGACGATGCCCTTGAACACCTGCATCCACTCCGCGCCCAGCGCACCATCTGCGACGCGATGATCGACGGACAAGGTGCAGGTCATCACGCTGGCAATCGCCAGCGCCCCGTTGCGCACCACCGGCCGCGGCTCCCCGGCGCCCACGGCCAGGATGCCGGCCTGCGGCGGGTTGATGATCGCCGTGAACTGCTTCACCCCGAACATGCCGAGGTTGCTGATCGAGAAGCTGCCGCCCTGGAACTCCTCCGGCTTCAACTTCCCCGACTTGGCCCGGGCGCCAAGGTCCTTCATCTCCGCGCTGATCGCCGCCAGCCCCTTCTGATCGGCCCGGCGCACAATGGGGGTGATCAGCCCGTCCGGCATCGACACCGCCACGCTGATGTCCACGTCGTCGTACACCACCGTCGCATCCTCGGTGTAGCTGGCGTTCATCTTCGGCACCCGGCGCAGCGCGACCGCAGCCGCCTTGATCACCAGGTCGTTGACCGACAGCTTGAACGCGCCCTTGCCCTCCTTCGGCGCACGCGCATTCAGGTCGACCCGCAGCTTCAGCAGCGCGTCGATCTCGATATCCATGGTGACATAGAAGTTCGGCACCTGCTGGTGGCTCTCCAGCAGCCGCCGGGCAATCACCTTCCGCATGGTGCTATTCGGCACGAGCTGGTGCGGCGCAGCGATCGGCGCAGCCTTGGCCGCCGTCATGGGTGCCGGCGCAAGCGCCGCAGCCGGAGCCGCTGGCTTGACCTGCTGCACCGGCGCCTGCTGCGGCGCGTCACTCTCCCGCGAGCCAGCCTGGGCCTCGACGCGCTCGGCGCTGCCCGGCGGAGCGGCAGACTGCTTGGCCTCGATATCGGCGCGTATGATACGGCCGTTCGGACCGGTGCCCCGCATGGTGGACAGGTCGATGCCCGCCTGCTTGGCCATGCGCCGTGCGAGCGGCGACGCAAACACCCGGTGCGCGTCATGGCCATTCGCCATCGGCTGAGCCCCCGCCTGAGCCACAGCCTGCTGGGCCGGCGCGGCAGGAGCCGCTACTGGTGCTGACGGCGTTGCCGCGGGCGGCGCCTGAACCGCCGCAGGCGGCGCAGCCGCGGGCGCCGACGCCGCGCCAGCCTCTTCCCCCTCCCCCTGCAGCACCGCAATGGGATCGTTCACCTTCACCCCGGCCGTGCCGTCGGCCACAAGAATCTTGCTCAGCACCCCTTCATCGACGGCCTCGACCTCCATCGTCGCCTTGTCCGTCTCGATCTCGGCAATCACGTCACCGGCGCGGATTTGCTCGCCCTCTTTCTTCAGCCACCGCGCCAGCGTGCCCTCGGTCATCGTCGGCGACAGCGCCGGCATCAGGATGTTCGTCGCCATGTCCGCCTCCCTAGACGATCTTCTTCACGGCATCGACCACCCAGCCCGGCTGCGGCAACGCCAGCTTCTCCAGGTTCGCGGCATACGGTAGCGGCACGTCCAGCCCATGCACCCGCACCGGCGGCGCATCCAGCCAATCGAAGCACTGCTCGATGATCTGCATGGCGATCTCCGCACCGATGCCGGCATACGGCCAGCCCTCCTCGACCGTCACCAGCCGGCTGGTCTTCTTCACGCTCTCGACGATGGTCGCGGTGTCCATCGGCCGCAGGCTGCGCAGGTTGACTACCTCCGCCTCAATGCCCTCCCCGGCCAGCGCCTCGGCCGCCTTCATCGCCACCCCGACCATGATGCTATAGGCGACGATGGTGACGTGCGTCCCGGCCCGCTCGATCTTCGCCTTGCCGATCGGCAGCAGGAAGTCCTCGTCGGTCGGGCACTCGAACGTCTGCCCATAGAGGATTTCGTTCTCCAGGAAGATGACCGGGTTCGGATCGCGGATCGCCGCGCGCAGCAATCCCTTCGCGTCGGCGGACGACCACGGCGCGACCACCTTCAGCCCCGGGCAGTGCGCGTACCAGCTCGCATAATCCTGGCTGTGCTGCGCCGCCACGCGGGACGCCGCGCCATTGGGGCCGCGGAACACGATCGGGCAGCCCATCTGCCCCCCCGACATGTACAGCGTCTTGGCCGCCGAGTTGATGATCTGGTCGATGGACTGCATGGCGAAGTTGAACGTCATGAACTCGACGATCGGCCGCAGCCCGTCCATCGCCGCGCCGACCGCCATGCCGGTGAAGCCATGCTCGGTGATCGGGGTGTCGATGATGCGCCGCGGGCCGAACTCGTCCAGCAGGCCCTGGCTGATCTTATAGGCGCCCTGGTACTGCGCGACCTCCTCGCCAAGCAGGAACACCCGGTCGTCGGCGCGCATCTCCAGCGCCATGGCGTCGCGCAGCGCCTCACGCACCGTGGTCGGCTTGGTCGGACCCCAATCCCGCTCCGGCGCGGCGGCGGCCGTGGTCGGGATCGCCTGGCTGGCCGTCGCCTTGTCGGCAACCGTCCTCTCGCTCTCCCCGGGCACCTCGACCGGCCCCGTCGCAGGTGCAGGTGCCGCGGCAGGTGCGGGCGTCGCGGCGGGTGCGGGCGCAGCAGCCTCGCCCTCGCCGCTCAGCACGGCAATCGGCGTATTCACCGCAACCCCGTCCGTGCCCTCCTCGACCAGGATTTGCGACAGCTTGCCCTCATCGACCGCCTCGACCTCCATGGTCGCCTTGTCGGTCTCGATCTCGGCAATCACATCCCCGGCGCGCACGTCCTCGCCCACCTTCTTCAGCCACCGGGCCAGCTTGCCCTCCGTCATCGTCGGCGACAGCGCCGGCATCAGCACCTGGGTGGACAACGGCTAACCCTCCACGAGGATGTCGGTCCATAGCTCGCGCTCATCCGGCTCGGGGCTGGACTGCGCGAAGTCGGCCGCCTCCTGGACACGCGCCTTGATCTCCGTGTCGATGCGCTTGAACTCGGCCTCGTCCACGCCCATCGCCTCCAGCGTGTGCTTCACGCTCTCGATGCAGTCCCGCTCGGTCCGCATCTTCTGCACCTCCTCGCGGGTGCGGTACTTCGCCGGGTCGGACATCGAATGGCCGCGATAACGATAGGTCTGCACCTCCATCAAGTACGGCCCATGCCCGGCCCGGCAATGCTCCACCGCGACATCCGCCGCCGCCTTCACGGCAGTCACGTCCATGCCGTCCACCTGCACGCCCGGAATGCCCCACGGCGCTCCGTTCTTCGACAGGTCGTGCGACGCCGAGGACCGCTCCAGGCTGGTGCCCATGCCATACTTGTTGTTCTCGATCACATAGACGCATGGCAGCTTCATCAGCGCCGCCAGGTTGAAGCTCTCGTAAACCTGGCCCTGGTTGGACGCGCCGTCGCCGAAATACGTCGCGCACACCCGGTCGCTGCCGCGATACCAGTTCGCCATCGCCAGCCCGGTCCCCAGGCTGACCTGCGCCCCAACGATGCCGTGGCCGCCAAAGAACCGCTTCTCCTTGCTGAACATATGCATGGAGCCGCCCTTGCCCTTGGAATAGCCGCCGCTGCGCCCGGTCAGCTCCGCCATCACGCCGCGCGGCTCCATCCCCGTCGCGAGCATATGGCCATGGTCGCGGTAGCTGGTGATCACCTGGTCACCCTCGCCAAGCGCCGCCTGGATGCCGACCACAACGGCTTCCTGCCCAATATACAGGTGGCAGAACCCGCCAATCAGCCCCATGCCGTAAAGCTGCCCGGCCTTTTCCTCAAACCGGCGGATCAGCAGCATGTCGGCATAGGCGCGCTGCAACTGCTCGCGGGTCATGGATTGATTGGTCGCCGGCGGATGGACCTGCGCCATGTCCCCGTCGCTGCCATGCTCGCGCTCTGCTGCCTGGGCCATGCACACCGCCTCCGTTCCTGGAATCAACTCCGGGACACGTAGCGTCCCGGCTTGTTGACGGCAAGGCCACGACGCTGGAAGACTTATTGTGCAACGCAATACAAATGAATACTCGCGCCTGCAATCCGAGTATCCAGGCTGCTCGCCCAGCAGATCATGCTGACCGCCTTCTGCTTGGACAGGCGTGCGCGCGCCATTCCCCTCCACCGTCATTGCAACCAGCGCGTGCGGCGTCGCAATCCCCAAGCCGCGCGACCGGAACCGCGCCCCTCAAGGCCATGGGCTGTCCCGCCGCAAGCACAACCCGCACCGACGGCAGCCATGGCGATGCAGCAGCCCCGGAGGGCAGCCGGCCGCTCCTAGTACAGCCGCTTGCCGGCCCCATACGGCATGACGATGTCCGAGGGATCGGCGACGTTCAACATCGCCCGCGCCCGCTCGTCCAAGGTATCGGGATCGAGCCGCTGCGTGCGAAGCCCAGCCACCCGCCGCTCCCAGGTCTCACGGTCCAGCACCGTCCGGTCCAGCTCCGCCTGCACGGACCTCAACTGCTCCTGCCGCATCGCATAGGTGCGCAGCCCGCGTTCACCCTGCGTCGCATTCCAACTGAAGTAGGCCACCAGCGCCAGGAACACCGACGGCACCACCCCCGCCCCGATCCAACGCCGCAGTCCCAACCAGATGCCCATGCCGACGCCTCCGAACCACACGGCCATGTTACCGCAACGGCGGCACGGGCGCAGCCGAAATCGCCGCCAAGCGCAGCCGAAACCACCGCCAAGCGAAGCGGAAACCACCGCCGAGCGCAGCGGAAATCGCAGCCAAGCGCAGCGGAGATCAAACTCGCAGGATGCCCCGGCCAGCATACCGGGCAGCCGGGCCGAGCTCCGCCTCGATGCGGATCAACTGGTTGTACTTCGCCGTGCGGTCGCTGCGCGCCAGGCTGCCCGTCTTAATCTGCCCGCAGTTGGTGGCCACCGCCAGGTCGGCGATCGTCGCATCCTCGGTCTCGCCGCTGCGGTGGCTCATCACCGCGCTGAACCCGGCACGCTGCGCCACCTCCATCGCATCCAGCGTTTCCGTCAGCGTGCCGATCTGGTTCACCTTGACCAGGATCGAGTTCGCCGTGCCCGCCTCGATCCCGCGGCGCAGCCGCGCGGTGTTGGTCACGAACAGGTCGTCGCCGACCAACTGGACCCGGCTGCCCAGCACCTCCGTCAGGTGCCGCCAGCCCTCCCAGTCATCCTCCGCGCAGCCGTCCTCGATGGACATGATGGGATACCGCCCAACCAGGTCGGCCAAGTACGCCACCATCCCGGCCGCGTCGAGCCGCTTGCCCTCCCCCGCCATGTCATACGTGCCGTCCCGGAAAAACTCGGTGCTGGCGCAATCCAGCGCAAAGGTCACGTCGTCGCCAGGCCGATACCCGGCCTGCTCGCACGCCTTGCTGATGAACCCGAGCGCCTCATCGGCCGAGGACAGGTTGGGCGCAAATCCCCCCTCGTCCCCGACGTTCGTGTTGTGCCCGGCATCGCGCAACTGCTTGCGCAGCGCATGGAAGATCTCCGACCCCATGCGAACCGCGTCGGCAAACGTGGCGGCCCCGACCGGCTGCACCATGAACTCCTGGATGTCGATCGGGTTGTCCGCGTGCTGCCCGCCATTGACGATGTTCATCATCGGCACCGGCAAGGTCCGCGCGAACACGCCGCCGACATAACGGTACAGCGGCTGCTCCAGCTCCGCCGCCGCCGCCTTCGCCACCGCCAGCGACACCGCCAGGATGGCGTTCGCCCCCAGCCGCGACTTGTTCGGCGTGCCGTCCAGGTCGATCATGATGCCGTCGAGCTTGACCTGCTCCTGCGGGTCCATGCCGCCCAGCGCGTCGTAGATCTCGCCCTCCACGTTGGCGCAGGCGTTCAGCACCCCCTTGCCGCCGTACCGCCCCTTGTCGCCGTCCCGCAGCTCCGCCGCCTCGTGCGCGCCCGTGCTGGCGCCGGACGGCACGATGGCCCGGCCCATCGCCCCGCTGTCCAGCACGACCTCCACCTCCACCGTCGGGTTGCCCCGGCTGTCGAGGACTTCACGGGCAACGATGTCGGCGATGGCGCTCATTCGGGAGGGTCTCCGTCGGTTGAGGGCTCATGGCCCGATGGGAAAAGGCGCGGCTTCATGAAGTCGTCCAGCGCGCGCAGCCCGGCAATCAACGCCGGCATCTCCCGCAGCGGGATCATGTTCGGCCCGTCGCTGGGCGCGGCATCCGGATCGGCATGGGTCTCGATAAACAGCGCCGCCACGCCCACGGCCAAGGCGGCGCGCGCCAGCACCGGCGCGAACTCCCGCTGCCCGCCGGACGACCCGCCATGTCCCCCAGGTTGCTGCACGGAATGGGTAGCGTCGAACACGACCGGGTAGCCGCTGCGCGCCATGATCGGCAGCCCGCGGAAGTCTGTCACCAGCGCATTATAGCCAAAGCTGACACCACGCTCGGTCAGCAGGATGCTCTCATTGCCCGTGGACGCGATCTTCGCCGCAACATGCGCCATGTCCCAGGGCGCCAGGAACTGCCCCTTCTTGATGTTGACCGCCCGCCCCGTCTCGCCCGCCGCCAGCAGCAGGTCGGTCTGCCGGCACAGGAATGCCGGGATCTGCAGGATGTCCACCACCTCCGCCGCCGGCTCGCACTGGTCGGTGGAGTGCACATCGGTCAGCACCGGAATACGGAACCGCTCCCGCACCGCCGCCAGTATCGTCAGGCCACGGATGATCCCCACGCCCCGTTGCGCCCCGGCGCTGGTGCGGTTGGCCTTATCAAAGCTGGACTTGTAGATCAGCGGCACGCCCACCGCCTGCGCGATGCCGCACAGCGCCTCCGCCATCTCGAACGCGTGCGCCTCCGACTCGATCTGGCATGGCCCGGCAATCAGCACGAACGGGCGGTCGTTGCCGATCTCGACATCCCGCACCCGGACCGTCCGGGTCTCGTTGGGCGACTGGTCAGACAAGGCGCGACTGCTTCACGGCCGCCCGGATGAACCCGGCGAACAGCGGATGCGGCGCCAGCGGCTTCGACTTCAGCTCCGGATGATACTGCACGCCGATGAACCACGGATGGTCCGGCCGCTCGACGATCTCCGGCAGGATGCCATCCGGCGACATGCCGGAAAACCGCAGGCCCTCCGCCTCGATGGAGTCGCGGTAATGCACGTTCACCTCCCAGCGGTGCCGGTGGCGCTCCTGGATATGCGTCCTGCCATACTGCGCGCTGACCAGCGACCCCGGCGCCAGCTCCGCCGGATAGGCGCCCAGCCGCATGGTGCCGCCCAGGTTGCCGCCAGCCTCGCGCCGCTCCATCTCGTTGCCCCGCGCCCATTCGGTCAGCAGGCCCACCACGGGGTTCTCGCACGGCCCGAACTCGGTGGACGAGGCATCATGCAGGCCCACCTGGTTCCGCGCGCACTCGATCACGGCCATCTGCATCCCGAAGCAGATGCCGAAGAACGGCACCCGTCGTTCCCTGGCGAACCGGACGGCAGCGATCTTGCCCTCCGTGCCGCGCTCGCCGAATCCGCCGGGCACCAGGATGCCGTGCACCCCCTCCAGCCGCGTGACCGCGTTCGGCTGCTCGAAGATCTGGCTGTCCACCCAATCCAATTGGACCCGCACCCGGTTGGCGACGCCGCCATGCGTCAACGCCTCCGCCAGGCTCTTATAGCTGTCGAGCAGGTTGGTGTACTTGCCGACCACCGCGATCCGCACCTCCCCCTCGGGCGCACGCACGATATCGACGATGCGCTGCCAGGGCGACAGATCCGGCTCGACGTCGAACGGCAGGTGGAAGTGCCGCAGCACCTCGCGGTCCATGCCCTCCTGGTGGTAGCTGATCGGCACCGCATAGATGGTGTCCACGTCCAGCGCCGCGATGACGGCCTGCGGGCGCACGTTGCAGAAGCTGGCGATCTTGCGCCGCTCAGTCTCCGGGATCGGCCGGTCGCAGCGGCACAGCAGCATCTGCGGCTGGATGCCGACGCCCAGCAGCTCCTTCACCGAGTGCTGCGTCGGCTTGGTCTTCAGCTCCCCCGCAGACGGGATGTAGGGCACCAACGTCAGGTGCACGAACATGGTCCCCGCCGGGCCAAGCTCGTTGCTGAGCTGCCGGATCGCCTCCAGGAACGGCAGGCTCTCGATGTCCCCCACGGTGCCGCCGATCTCGATCAGCGCGAAATCCAGGCCCTCGGTGTCACGGGTGATCGCCTCCTTGATGGCGTCGGTGATGTGCGGGATCACCTGCACGGTGGCGCCGAGGTAGTCGCCCCGCCGCTCCTTGGCGATCACCTCGGAGTAGATGCGCCCGGTGGTGGCGTTGTCCGCCTGCGTCGCGGGGACGCCCGTGAACCGCTCGTAATGGCCGAGGTCGAGGTCGGTCTCCGCCCCGTCATCGGTGACGAACACCTCGCCATGCTGGTAGGGGCTCATCGTCCCAGGATCGACGTTCAGGTAGGGATCGAGCTTGCGCAGCCGCACCGAATACCCGCGCGCCTGCAGCAATGCGCCCAGCGCCGCCGACGCCAGGCCCTTGCCGAGTGAGGAAACCACGCCGCCGGTGATGAATACGAACCGCGTCATGGGCGGCCCTGATACACCGGGTTGCCGCCCCGGCAACACCCCGGATGCCGCAACGCTGCTAGTCGGAGGGTCGCCAGGCGCACCCCTAGTTCGTTGGCACGGCAGGCGCACGCGGCGCCGGCACCGCTTCTGGGCCAGGCACTGGTGCGCCCGCGGCCGGAACTCCCGGTGCCGCCGGCGACCCCGGCGCCGCGGGGGCTGAAATCGGCACCTGGTCCAACAGGGAGCGGCCCCCGACCGTGCCACGGTTCAACAGCGCCAACGTGAGCGACAACGCAAAGAACGTCCCCCCCAGGATGGCCGTCGTGCGCGTCAGGAGGTTGGTCGTCCCCCGGCCGGACATGAATCCGCCCATCCCCTGTGACGAGCCAATGCCCAGCCCACCCCCCTCGCTGCGCTGGATCAGCACGACGCCAATCAGGGCAAGGGTGACGAACAGGTGGATGATCAGCAGAGCGGTTGTCATGAATAGGCTTCCCCGGCGCGCGCGTTCCTTAGACCCCCCGGTGCGGCTTGGAAAGCGCCCCAAAGGCAAGACCCCCGCCAAGAGCAAAAACCCGCCACCTTCCCCCTCTCCCCGCTTCGGGAGAGGGCCGGGGTGAGGGGGCCGTGCAGCACCGCCCCGCCGACACCAGCAGCCCGGCCCTACCAACCAAGGCCAGCAAGGAAGCAAGCCCCCCACCCCAGCCCTCCCCCAAAACAGGGAAAGCAGGCAGACCCCACCATCAAGTCATCCCTGTCCGCCCCGCCCCGGCCGCACGCGCAATCGCAAGAAAATCCGCCGCCGCCAGGCTAGCCCCCCCGACCAGCGCCCCACCCACCTCCGGCAAGCCAAGCAGCGCGGCAGCATTGTCCGGCTTAACCGAACCGCCATACAGGATGCGCAAGCCGGACGCGCCCGCGCCAAGACCCGCCACCATCTGCGCGCGAATAAAGGCGTGCATCGCCACGACATCAGCCTCGGTCGGGATACGGCCAGTGCCGATGGCCCAGATCGGCTCATAAGCCACAACGCCAGCGAACCCGGCCGGCAAGCTGCCCGATAGCTGCTCGCCAACCACCCGCAATGCCTGCCCGCCCTCCCGCTCCGCCGCCGTCTCGCCAACGCACACGATCGCCGTCAACCCCGCGGCAGTGGCGGCGCCGGCCTTCTCGCGCACCTCCAGACTAGTCTCATGGTGATCCTGCCGGCGCTCGGAGTGCCCCAGGATCACCCAAGCCGCCCCCGCATCGCGCAGCATCGGCGCCGAGACATCCCCGGTATGGGCGCCCTTGGCCACGGCATGGCAGTCCTGGCCGCCGACCGCGACGGCGCTGTCGGCCAGCAGCGCCGCCACCTCGGCCAGCACCGTCGCCGGCGGGCACACCAGCAGGTCGCACCCCAGGCCATCCGCGCCAGCCCGCAAGCCGTCGGCAAGGCTGCGAGCCTCAGCGCGCAACCCATTCATCTTCCAGTTGCCCGCAATCAGGTGCCGCATCCTGCAATCCCCCCATCCTGCAATCCCCAGTGTATCACCGCCTTATAGCGGCCAGGGCACACACGCCAACTGAACGCCGCCACGGCAGCAAGGCCAGCGCCGTTGCCTGCCCCTCTCCCCCTTCGGGAGAGGGCCGGGGTGAGGGGGTCTTGCTAACCCGCCCCGCCCGGTGATCGCACACCTCGCCGGGATCAAGCTCCTGGCCCGGGAGGACCGCACCGCAAAACTTCCCCACCCCGGCCCTCTCCCGAAGAAAGAGGGAGCAGGCAACGCGGTCCCCGCGCGATAGGTGATCCGCCCACCGCGGCGTCTGGCAAATCCCGCCGCCGTTGCCTATGGTGCCGCCGCCGCTTGGAACCCCGCCCGATGCTGTCTGCCCTCCGCCGCTTCCTCAACACCTGGATCGCCCGCGTCTTCTTCATCGTGCTCGTCGCCTCGTTCGGGCTGTGGGGCGTGGCCGACGTCGTCCGCAACCTCGGCAGCAACACCGCCGTGGCCAACGTCGGCGACCACACGATCGAGCCGCAGGAAATGCAGGAGCAGTTCAACCGCCAGCTCGCCCAGGTCACCCGCATGCTGGGCGGCAAGTCGGAGCCGACGCCCGCCATCCGCCGCGCCGTCGCCGAACAGACGCTCGACCGCATGGTGAACGACGCCGCCATCAGCACCACCGTCGCCGGCATGGGGGTCAGCGTGCCCGACACCGCGCTGGTGCAGGCCGTGCGCGACATGCCGGTGTTCCGCGGACCCGGCGGCACCTTCAGCCGCACGACGTTCGACGCCGTGCTGCGCAACAACAACCTGACCGAGGCGCGCTTCATGGACGGTCTGCGCACCAGCCTCGCCGAGCGCCAACTGATGGAGGCGGTCCAGGCCGGCATCGCCTCCCCCGACATCCTGCTGCGCGAGGTGTTCGCCTACCAGCGCGAAGCCAGGATAGCCGACTACGTCGAACTGCCCTTCGCCGCCGCGCCCGAGCCGCCGCCGCCAACCGACGACGACCTGCAGCGCTTCTACGAGAACAACGCCAATCTGTTCAGCGCCCCCGAGTTCCGCCGCATCAAGGCCGTCGTCCTGTCGCCCGACACGGTGGCGCGCAGCATCGAGGTGCCGGACGCCGACATCGCCGCCTACTATGACCAGCACAAAGCCGAGTACGTGCAGCCGGAAAAACGCTCGGTCCAGGTCGTCGTGGCCGCGGACGAGGCGCGCGCGCGCAGCCTGGCCGCCGCCTGGACCGCCGGGGCAAGCTGGGACAGCATCCAGCATCAGGCCGAATCCGGCGCCTCCGCCATCGCGCTGGACGACACGACACAGCCAGAGATCCCCTCGCCGGAGCTGGGCACCGCCGTGTTCGCCGCCGCACCGGACGCCGTGACGGGTCCGATCTCCTCCGGGCTGGGCTGGCAGGTGTTCCGCGTGGTGAAGGTCTCGCCCGGCAGCACCCGCACCCTGGAGCAGGCAACCGCCGACATCCGCAACAAGATCGCCCTGGAACGTGCATCCGACAGCGTATACGACCGCGCCAACAAGCTGGAGGACGCCCTGTCCGCCAGCCCGACCCTCGACGAGATCCCCACCGACATCGGCGCCGCCGCGGTCGCAGGCAGCCTGGACGCCAAGGGCAACACCCCCTCCGGCGACCCGGCGCCGATCCCCGGCCCGCCGTCGCTGCGCCAGCCCTTCATCACCGCCGCCTTCGCCGCCAGCAAGGGCGACCCGCCGCACATGATCGAAGGCCCGGATGCCTCCTACTTCGGCCTGATCGTGGAGGACATGACGCCAGCCACCCTGAGGCCCTTCGCCGAAGTGGCCGACCAGGTGCGCGAGGACTGGACCCACGCCGCCCGCCGCCGCTCGCAGGAGCAGGTCGCGGCACGCCTGCTATCGGCCGTGCATGCGGGCGGCAGCCTGGACGACGCAGCGACGGTGGCCGGGCTACGCCTGCAACGCTCGGCCCCGGTGCTTCGCGGTGCGCCAGCGCCGGGCGTGGCAGGCGAACTGGTAGGCCCGCTGTTCCAATTGAAGCTGCACGAGCCAACGATGGTCGAAACGCCGGACGCCTTCTTCGTCATGGCCCCGGCGGAGATCATCCAGCCCGAGCCGTCCACCGACCCCGCCGACGCCGAGCGCACCCGCAAGGCGCTCACGCAATCGCTGGTCGCAGACACCGAGGCAACCTACGTCCTGGCCCTGCGGCAGCGGCTGCGCCCAACGGTCAACGTCAAAGCCCTAGACAGCATCGCAAATCCCTGACCATGAACGCAATCCCACCCAGCAAAGCCTCGTTCCACACCAGCTACGACGCCGGCCGCGGCACCCTGGTCTGGACCACGGGCGTCGCCGACCTGGAAACGCCGGTCGCCGCCTTCCTCAAGCTGGCGCATGGCCGCCCCAACTCCTTCCTGCTCGAAAGCATCGAGGGCGGCACCGCCCGCAGCCGCTACTCCATCATCGGCATGGACCCGGACCTGGTCTGGCGCTGCCGGGCCGGCCAGGCCGAGGTCAACCGCCACGCCCGGTCCGCGCCGCATGCCTTCGTGCCCGATCCCCGCCCCGCGCTGGACAGCCTGCGCGCCCTGATCCAGGAGGCGCAGCTCGACCTGCCGGACCACCTGCCCCCCATGCTGGGCGGCCTCGTCGGCTACCTCGGCTACGACATGGTGCGGCTGATGGAGCGGCTGCCGGTCAAGAACCGGGACGAGATCGGCCTGCCCGAAGCCATCCTGATCCGCCCCACGGTGTTTGCCGTGTTCGACAACGTGCGCGACGAGCTGACCCTGGCCGCCCCGATCTACCCGCAGCCCGGCCTGTCCGCGCAGCAGGCCTGGGACCAGGCACAGGCCGCCCTCGCCCAAGCCGACGCCGCCCTGCTGCGCCCCCTGCCCCACGCCGCCCCGCCCGTCGCCCTGCCGCCGCAGCCGGAGCCGCAGTCCAACCTGACCAAGGCCGAGTTCATGGCCACCGTGGACCGCATGAAGGAGTACATCGCCGCCGGCGACATCTTCCAAGCGGTCCCGAGCCAGCGCTTCTCCGTCCCCTTCGCCCTGCCGCCGTTCGCGCTGTACCGCGCCCTGCGCCGCATCAACCCGGCGCCGTTCCTGTTCTTCCTGGACTTCGGCGGCTTCGCAGTCGTCGGCAGCAGCCCCGAGGTCCTGGTCCGCCTGCGCGACGGCACCGTCACCATCCGCCCCCTCGCCGGCACCCGCCCCCGCGGCGCCACGCCGGACGCCGACAAGGCGCTGGAAGCCGACCTGCTATCCGACCCCAAGGAGCGCGCAGAACACCTGATGCTGCTCGACCTCGGCCGCAACGACGTGGGCCGCGTGGCGGAACTCGGCACCGTCCGCGTCGTCGAGAGCTTCGCCGTCGAGCGCTTCAGCCACGTCATGCACATCTCCTCCACCGTCGAGGGCCGCCTGCGCCCCGGCCTGGACGCCCTGGACGCCCTGATCGCCGGCTTCCCCGCGGGCACGCTGACCGGCGCCCCCAAAATCCGCGCCATGCAGATCATCGAGGAGCTGGAGCCGACCCGGCGCGGCATCTACGCCGGCTGCATCGGCTACTTCGCCGCCAACGGCACCATGGACACCTGCATCGGCCTGCGCACCGCCGTGGTGAAGGACGGCACCATGTACGTCCAGGCCGGCGGCGGCGTCGTCGCCGACAGCACCCCCGAGGGCGAATGGGAAGAAACCCGGCAAAAGTCCCGCGCCCTGTTCCGCGCCGCCGAGGAAGCCGTCCGCTTCGCCGCCCTGAAGGCCTGATCCCATGATCCTGCTCCCATGATCCTGCTAATCGACAACTACGACAGCTTCACCTTCAACCTCGTGCATTTCCTGGGCGACCTCGGCGCCCGCTGCGAGGTCGTCCGCAACGACGCCCTGACAGTGAACGAGGCCCTGGCCCGTGCCCCAGAAGCCATAGTCATCTCCCCCGGCCCCTGCACCCCGTCCGAGGCCGGCATCTGCTGCGACCTGATCGCCGCCGCCGCCGGGCGCATCCCCGTGCTGGGCGTCTGCCTGGGCCACCAAGCCATCGGCCAGGTGTTCGGCGGCGACGTGGTGCGTGCCCCCACCCCCATGCACGGCAAGGTCAGCGCCGTCCGCCACCGCGGCACCGACGTGTTCGAGGGCCTGCCCACCCCCTTCCAGGCCACCCGCTACCACAGCCTGATCGTCGACGCCGTAACGCTGCCGGACACCCTGGCCGCAACCGCCTGGACCGAGGACGGCACCATCATGGGCCTGCGCCACGCCGCGCTCCCCGTGTTCGGCGTGCAGTTCCACCCCGAAAGCATCGCCTCCGAGCACGGCCACGCCATTCTGGCCAACTTCCTGGCCATCGCCCGCGGTGCCAACGCCCCCGCCCGCGCCGCATAAGCGGGGCGGCTGAGGTGTCCACCCTCAAGCCCGTCCTCGCCCGCCTGGCCGACGGCGCGACCCTCTCCGCCGACGAGGCCGAGGAGGCATTCGGCATCATCATGTCCGGCGAGGCCACCCCGGCGCAGATCGCCGCCCTGCTGATGGCGCTGCGCCTGCGCCGGGAAACCGTGGCCGAGCTGACCGGCGCCGTCCGCGCCATGCGGTCGCGCATGGCCACCGTCACCGCACCGCCCGGCGCCATGGATGTCTGCGGCACCGGCGGCGACGGCGGCGGCACGCTGAACGTCTCCACCGCCGTCACCTTCGTCCTGGCCGGATGCGGCGTCCCGGTCGCAAAGCATGGCAACCGTGCCCTATCATCCCGGTCTGGCGGCGCCGACGTGCTGGCCGCCCTGGGCGTGAACGTCGATGTCCCCCTGGACCGCCTGCCGCAGGTGCTGGCCGAGGCCGGCTGCGTGTTCATGTTCGCCCCCCGGCACCACGCCGCGCTCCGCCACGCCGCCGGGCCGCGTGTGGAACTCGGCACCCGGACGATCTTCAACCTGCTGGGACCCCTGGCCAACCCCGCGCAGGTCAGCCGCCAACTGACCGGAGTCTATGATCCCAGGTGGTTGCGCCCCATGGCGGAGACGCTGCACCAACTCGGCACCCAACGCGCCTGGCTGGTGCACGGCCAGGGCCTGGACGAATTGACGGTCGCCGGAGAAAACCAGGTCGTCGAGCTACGCGACGGAGCGTTGCGCGACCTCACCGTCACCCCCGAGCAGGCAGGGCTGCAACGCTCCCCACTGGAGGCCATCCGTGGCGGCGATGCCCAGGAAAACGCCGGCGCGTTGCAGGCGTTGCTGGCGGGCCAGGATGGCGCCTACCGCGACACCGTGGTGCTGAACGCCGCCGCCGGCCTGATCGTTGCCGGGCGAACTGGGGACCTGACGGAGGGCGCCGCAATGGCAGCCCGTTCGCTAGACGCAGGATGCGCGCGTACCGCATTGGACAAGCTTCGCCGTGCAACCCACTAACAACGAACGGAACGCATGATGGATGCCGCCCTCCCCGACGCGCTGGCCCAAATCTGCGCCGACACCCTGGCGGAGGTGCAGCGCCGCCAGGCCGAGGCGCCGATCGCCACGCTGGCAAGCCGGATCGATGCCCGGCGGCGTCCGACCCGCGGCTTCGGCCATGCCCTGAAGCATTCGGTCGCCGCCGGACGCTACGGCCTCATCGCCGAGATCAAGCGCGCCTCGCCCTCCGCCGGACTGATCCGCGCCGACTTCGACCCCGAGGCACTGGCACGGACCTACGCCGACGCCGGTGCGACCTGCCTGTCCGTCCTCACCGACAAGCCCTACTTCGAGGGCGACGCGGAACACCTGCGCCTGGCGCGTGCCGCCGTTGCCCTGCCGGTGCTGCGCAAGGACTTCATGCTCGACCCCTGGCAAATCTACGAGAGCCGCCTGATGGGTGCCGATTGCGTCCTGCTGATCCTGGCGGCGCTGACCGACACCCAGGCGCGGGACCTGGAGGTGCTGGCCCGTGCGCTCGACATGGACGTGCTCGCCGAGGTGCACAACCGTGGCGAACTCGACCGCGCGCTCGGGCTGGAGACGCAGTTGATCGGCATCAACAACCGCAACCTCAAGACGTTGCGAACCGACCTGGCAACAACGGCCGAGCTGGCACCGCATGTTCCCTCAGACCGCTTCTTGATCGCCGAGAGCGGCATCCGCACCCATGCCGACGTGCTGCGCCTGGCGGAGGCCGGCGCGTCATGCTTCCTGGTCGGCGAAAGCCTGCTGCGCCAGCCCGATGTCGGCGCGGCAACCCGTGCCCTGCTGGGGCGCACGGAATGACCGGGGCGCTGACCCACTTCGACCGCCAGGGCCGCGCCGTGATGGTCGATGTGTCCGCAAAGCCGGAAACCGACCGCAGCGCCACCGCGCGCGTCACCGTGCTGATGCAGCCGGAGACGCTGGCGCTGGTCCTGTCCGGCCAGGCGAAGAAGGGCGACGTGCTCGGCGTCGCGCGCCTGGCAGGGATCATGGCCGCCAAGCGCACTGCGGACCTGATCCCGCTCTGCCATCCGCTGCCCATCTCGGCCGTGACGGTCGATCTGGAGGAGGCTGCTGCGGCGTGCGGCATCGACATCGCCGCAACCGTCCGCACCACCGGCCGCACCGGCGTCGAGATGGAGGCGCTGACTGCGGCAAGCATCGCCGCCCTCACGGTGTACGATATGTGCAAGGCGGTTGACCGCGGCATGCGCATCGACGGCCTGCGCGTCGTGCACAAGGACGGCGGCAAGTCCGGCGAGTTCCGGCAGGACTGACCCGGTGCCTTCGCTCCCGATGCTCTCAGTCGACGAGACGCGCACCCGCATCGTCGCCCCGCTCCGCCCCACCCAGGCGGAGCTGGTGGCGCTGGCCGAGGCCTGGGGCCGGGTGACCGCAGCGCCGGTCGCCGCGCGCCTGACCCAGCCGCCCACCGACGTGTCCGCCATGGACGGCTACGCCTTGCGCGCCGCCGATGGCACGCTGGGAGCAGTGCTGCACATAATCGGCGAGGCACCCGCCGGCCGGCCGCTATTGCGCGAGGTCGGCGCCGGCCAGGCGGTTCGGTTGTTCACCGGCAGCGCCGTCCCGGCCGGCGCCGATTGCGTCGTCGCCCAGGAGGACGTCGCCGCCGAGGGCGGCACCATGCGGCTGACCACCCAGGCGCAGGCCGGACGCCACATACGCCGCGCAGGACAGGATTTCCGCATCGGCGACAGATTGCTGCCCGCCGGCGTGCGGCTAGGCGCGCGCGGCGTCGGGCTGGCAGCCGCGGCGAACCATCCCTGGCTAGCGGTGCACCGGCGCCCCCGGGTGGCCATCCTGGCGACCGGCGACGAGATCGCCATGCCCGGCGACCCCCTGACCCCCGGCGGCATCGTCAGCTCGAACGCGCATGCCTTGGCGGCGCTGGTGCGCAGCGGCGGCGGCGACCCGCTGGTGCTGCCAATCGCCCGCGACACGCGCGCCGCCGTGGCCGAGGCCGTGGGGGCATTGGGCGGCGTGGACCTGCTCGTCACCACCGGCGGGGCGAGCGTCGGCGACTACGACCTGGTGCAGAGCGGCCTGGGCGAGCATGGCTTCGCCCTCGACTTCTGGCGCATCGCCATGCGGCCCGGCAAGCCGCTGCTGTTCGGGATGCTCAAGGGCATTCCGGTCCTGGGTCTGCCGGGCAACCCGGTTTCCGCGCTGGTGTGCGCGGTGCTGTTCCTGCTGCCCGCACTGGCCCGGCTGTCCGGCCTGCCGGGCGATGCGCCGCGGCCCACCACGATGCGGCTCGGGGCGCCGCTGGAAGCCAATGACCAACGGCAGGACTACCTGCGGTCCAGCATCGCCCTCGGGCCAGATGGGCCGCAGGCGACGCCGTTCTCCCGGCAGGACTCCTCGCTGCTCTGGCTGCTGGCCCAGGCCGATGGCCTGGTTGTCCGGCCGCCGCACGCCCCCGCCCTCCCCGCAGGCGCGCCGGTGCCGGTCATCCGCCTGGACCTGCTCGGCGTATGAGACCCTGACCTGGATTCCAAGGTCACCCGGAAAGACAGCCGCCTGCCGGTGCGGGAGCACCTGTTGACGCGGCCGAGCGAACCAATCTAGAACAACCCGAGTTGTCTATTTGTTCCGCACGCCCCGATTCTCCGGTTGCAGCCAGCCGGGCACGAGAGAGCTTTTTCATGTTGACACGCAAACAGCACGAGTTGCTGACCTTCATCGACCAGCACCTGAGAGCAACCGGCTTCTCCCCAAGCTTCGAGGAGATGAAGGAGGCACTCCAGCTCCGGTCCAAGTCGGGCATCCACCGCCTGATCTCCGCCCTGGAGGAGCGTGGCTTCCTCCGCCGCCGCCACCACCGCGCCCGTGCGTTGGAGGTGGTGCGGCTGCCGAACGACGCCGGGCGCGAAATCGAGGTTGCCGCCGAGGCCGAGGCCCCAGCGTTCGCCCCGAACGTCATCCGCGGCGACTTCTCCGGCCGCCTGCCCGGCGTGCGCTCGGCCAACGAGGTCGGTGCGGTGCAACTGCCGCTCTACGGCCGGATCGCGGCCGGCCTGCCGATCGAGGCCCTGCGCGACAGCGGCGCGCAAATCGAGGTCCCGGTGGCCCTGCTGAGCAACGGCGAGCACTACGCCCTCGAAGTCGCCGGTGACTCGATGATCGAGGCCGGCATCCTGGACGGCGACACGGTGATCATCCGCCGGGGCGAGTCGGCCGACAACGGGCAGATCATCGTCGCCCTGATCGACGACGCCGAGGTCACCTTGAAGCGTCTGCGGCGCCGCGGGAACTCGGTCGCGCTGGAGCCGGCGAACAAGCGGCACGAGATCCGCATCTTCCCGGCAGACCGCGTCAAGGTGCAGGGCCGCCTGGTCGCCCTGCTGCGGAAGTTCTGAGCCGGTCAGTCGGTCAGCGCCACAGGCATCTCCTCCGCCGCAGCCATCGGCAGGTTGGGCACCGAGTGGTGCGGCTGCGGCGGCGGCGGCACCCATGGCCGCTCGCCGCGATACGTCCGGTCCGACAGCACCCGCGCACCCTCCGGCGTCAGCCAGGCCGCGTAAGCGCCGTCCCGCCAAACGCTGAACCGGTCAATGTAGGGCACGCCGGAGGGGCACTCCCCCCGTGCAGGCTCGGCTGACACCAGCAGCCGGATACCCGTGCAGTCGCCCACGCGCGCGGCATCGCGCAGCACCAGCAGGCCCACAGGACCGACCCGGCAGGCAGACGCGGTGCAGCCAGCGGGACTTTCCTCCTGCAAGACTTGCAGCGGGCCGGCCGCCAAGTGGTCCCGCCAGGCATCGCGGACAAACCCGGACGCGCCCGACCGGGACTGCAACCAATAGCCGCCGTCGCGGAAGGCGATCAGCCGGGCATCGCTCGACACCAGAACGTCCGGCGGCCGCGCGGCCAGGCACGATAGCAATCCCGCCGCCATCACAGCCGCCCCGGCAAGGCGCACCCGGCTCCGCCACAGCCCCAGCCAGGCCAGCCCGCCGCCGACCACCAGCAATCCCCACCCCGGCATGGCCGGGACCGCCAGCGTCGCCGCCGGCCACCCCGACACGGTGCGCGCGATCCACAGGATGGCCTCGATGCCCCACCCCATCGGCGCGAGTGCCAGTTGCTCCAGTCCCATCGGCATCAACGCCAACGCGGCCAGCCCGGCCGGCATCACCAGGAACGCGGTGATCGGCACCGCCGCCAGGTTGGCCACAATGAAGTACAACTGGAAGTGCCCAAAATGGTAGGCCGCAAACGGCGCCGAAGCCGTCCCAGCCAGCAGGCTAGTCAACGCCAGCAGCGCCAGGTGGTGCAGCGTCCGCCGCCCGACGCCGTTGCCGTGCAGCCGGGCCAGCACCGGCCGCATCGCCTCATATCCAGCAATCAGCGCCAGCACGGCGGCAAAGCTCATCTGGAAGCTGACGCCCGCGACCTCGTTGGGCGCGATCAGCACGATCGCCGCCGCCGCCAGCGCCAGGCCGCGCAGCGACAGCGACCGCCGCCCCAGCATCAGCCCCAGCGTCACCAGGCACGCCATCGCAAAGCTGCGGATGATCGGCACATGCGCGCCAGTCAGCAGCAAGTAGCCGCCGCCGACCGCCAGGGCCACACCGCCCGCGATGGCCTTGGTCGGCCAATGCAGCGCCGCCCGCTCGCTGGCGGCCAGCATCAGCCGGGTGCCGCCCATCACCAGGCCCATCACGATGCCGATGTGCAGCCCGGCCACCGCAAGCAGGTGCGCCAGCCCGGAATCGCGGAACGCCGCCCGGTCGGCCGCCGGGATCGCGGTCCCCGTGCCGGTCAGCACCGTCGCCGCCACGGCGCCCTCGGGTCCCGGCAAACCAGCGATAACCCGGCGCGCAATGCCATCGCGTAGGCCCTGCAGCCAGGCCGCCGCGCCAGCAGGCTCTACATGCTCCAGCACCACAGCCGGGTTCAGCGCAAAGCCGGATGCGCCGAGGCCGGAAAAGAACGCATCCCGTTGCAAATCCCATCCCCCAGGATAGGCCGGCGGCGCAGGCGGGCGGATCAGCGACCGCAACTGGATGCGGTCGCCAGCGGCCAGATCAACAAGGTCGCCACGGCGCAGCCGGACGCGCACCAGCCGGGCCAGCGCCGGCTGCGCCGGATCGGTCCGCACCCCGGCCAGCAGCACGCGGCGTCCCTCCGGCAGCGCATCCACGGCGCGGACGGTCCCGGTAAGGATCGCCGCCTTGACCGGCAGGGCGTCGATGGGCAGGGCGCGCCGGGTCTGCGCCTGGGCGGACAGGAACCCGGCCGCGCCGACCAGCGCCGCCATCGCCACCGCGCGCGGCACCCGGAACCGCCAGGTGGCCGCGGTGCCCAGCGCCGCCACCAGCACCGCAGCACCGCCCGTCCAAGCCGCCGGCTCGGTCCGCAGGCCGAAGTAGCTGGCCGCCCCGGCAATCATCGCGACCGCCAGCCAAGGCATGAATCGGCCATGCTCGGCATCGATCCAGCCGTCGAGGGCAGCAGCAAGCCGCACCGGCCGATGCGCCGCAGCCCAGGCGCCCAAGGCTGCAATCGACCGTCGCACCATACCCTCCGACGGCAGGCTACGACGGCGGCACCTCCCACGTCATCGCCGGGCATGTTATGAATTGTGCCATGCAAGACGCCACGCCAGCTCACCCCCCCGGCGCCCGGAGGGTCCGCACCCGCTTTGCCCCCAGCCCGACCGGGCAGCTCCACATCGGCGGCGCCCGCGCGGCGCTGTTCAACCTGCTGTTCAGCCGCCACCACGGCGGCGACTTCCTGCTGCGCATCGAGGACACCGACCGCGAGCGCAGCACCGCCGCCAACACCCAGGTGATCCTGGACGCCCTCGCCTGGCTCGACATCCAACCGGACGAACCCCCCGTGTTCCAGTCCACCCGCCAGGCTCGCCACGCCGAGGTCGCCCAGGCCATGCTGGCATCCGGCCACGCCTACCTGTGCTTCACCACCCCGGACGAACTGCGCGAGATGCGGGAGCGCGCCGCCGCCGAGGGCCGCCCGCCGCGCTATGACGGCCGCTGGCGGGACCGCGACCCCGCCGAGGCCCCCCCCGGCGTCAACCCCGTCATACGCCTAAAGGCCCCGCAACAGGGCGAAACCATCGTGGACGACCTGGTGCAGGGCACCGTCCGCGTCGCCAATGCCGAGCTGGACGACATGATCATCCTGCGCAGCGACGGCGTGCCGACCTACCTGCACGCCGTCGTGGTGGACGACCACGACATGGGCATCACCCACGTCATCCGCGGCGACGACCACCTGACCAACACCTTCCGGCAAATCCAGGTCTATCAGGCGATGGGCTGGGACCTGCCCCGGTTCGCCCACCTCCCCCTGATCCACGGAGCCGACGGCGCCAAGCTCTCCAAGCGGCACGGCGCGGTCAGCGTCCTGGAATACCAGCACGCCGGCTTCCTGCCGGAGGCGGTGTGCAACCAACTGCTCCGCCTCGGCTGGGCGCATGGCGACGTGGAGGTGCTGGACCGCGAGGACGCCATCCGCCTGTTCGACCTCGACGGCGTCGGCAAGTCCGCCGCACGGCTGGACCAGGCCAAGCTGCTGAACCTGAACGGCATCTGGATGCGCCGCGCCGACGATGACCGCCTGGCCCGGGATACCGCCGAACGCCTGGCCTTGCGGGGCGTGCAGGTGGACGCCGCCGCCGCCGCGCGCATCCGCACCCTGATGCCCAGCCTGAAAGAGCGTGCGAAGACCCTGGTGGAACTCGCTGACAGCGCAGCCTTCCTAGCCCACCCACTGCCACTGGCGTTCGAGCCAAAAGCCCTGGTGCAACTCACCCCGGAGGCAAAGGCCAGCCTGCCGCACTTGGCCGGCGCCCTCGCCGCAACCGACTTCACCGCCCCCGCGCTGGACGCAGCCCTGCGAGCCTACGCCGAACAGGCCGGCCGCAAGCTCGGCCAGGTCGCGCAGCCGCTGCGTGCCGCGCTGACCGGCAGCACCACCAGCCCGCCCATCGACCTGACCCTGGCCGCCCTGGGCCGCGACGAGGCCCTGTCCCGCATCGCCCAAGCCGCGGCGATGCCGGCCGCCGCGGCCTGATGCACTACCCCCACCGCCACCTGCTGGCCATCGAGGGGCTGCACCCCCCGGAGATCGCCACCCTGCTCGACCTGGCCGAGAGCTACGTCCTGCTCAACCGCTCCGGCAAGACGCAGCGCGACCTGCTGCGCGGCCGCACCCTGATCAACCTGTTCTACGAGGACAGCACCCGCACCCGCACCAGCTTCGAGCTGGCCGGCAAGCGGCTGGGCGCGGACGTGATCAATATGTCGGTCTCGACCAGCAGCGTGAACAAGGGGGAAACGCTGCTCGACACCGCCTCCACCCTGAACGCCATGCGCTGCGACCTCCTGGTGGTCCGGCACGACCAGTCCGGCGCCCCGAACCTGCTGGCACAGAAGGTATCCTCCGCCGTCATCAACGCCGGCGACGGCACGCACGAGCACCCCACCCAGGCCCTGCTGGACGCGCTGACCCTGCGCCGCCGCCGCGGCACGCTGGAGGGCTTGCAGGTGGCGATCTGCGGCGACGTGCTGCACAGCCGGGTCGCGCGCTCCAACATCCACCTGCTGAGCGCAATGGGCGCCCGGGTGCGCGTGATCGGCCCGCCCACCCTGATCCCGGCGGCGGCCGAGGCGCTGGGCGTGCAGGTGTTCCACGACATGGAGGCCGGCCTGCAAGGCGTTGATGTCGTGATGATGCTACGCCTGCAAAAGGAGCGCATGTCGCGCGGCCTGGTCCCCAGCGCCCGCGAGTACTTCCGCTTCTTCGGCCTGGACGCCGCCAAGCTCGCCCGCGCCAAGCCCGACGTGCTGGTGATGCACCCCGGCCCGATGAACCGCGGCGTGGAGATCGACAGCGCCGTCGCCGACGACCCCGCGCACAGCGTCATCGGCGAGCAGGTCGAGATGGGCGTGGCCGTCCGCATGGCCGTGCTGGACGTTCTCTCGCGCGGTGGCCGCCGCAATGCTTGACGTGCTGTTCTCGGACGTCTTGTTCCTCGGCGCCCGCCTGATCGACCCGGCCACCCGCCTGGACCAGCAAGGCGACCTCCTGGTGCGCGGCGGCCTCATCGCCGACTTCGGCCCCGGCCTGGGGCGGCCCGACGGCGCGGTGGTCATCGACTGCAACGAGGCCATCCTATGTCCCGGCCTGGTCGATATGCGCGCCGCCCTAGGCGAACCCGGCTACGAATACCGCGAAACCGTCGCCTCCGCCGCCATCGCCGCCGCCTCCAGCGGCATCACTACCCTGGCTGCCCTGCCCGACAGCCTGCCCGCCATCGACGACCCCGCCCTGGTCCGCCTGCTGCGCGCCCGCGGCGAGGAAACCGGCAGCCTGACCATCCTGCCCTACGCCGCCGTCACCCGCGGCTGCCGCGGCGAGGAAATGGCCGAGATCGGCCTGCTGCGGGAGGCCGGCGCCGTCGCCTTCACCGATGGCCAGCGCGCGGTCGGCGACGCCCGGATGATGCGGATGGCGCTGTCCTACGCCCGCGGCTTCGGCGCCCTGGTGGTGCAGCACCCCGAGGATCCCGCCCTGGCCCAAGGCGGCGCCGCGACGGAGGGCGAGCTGGCCACCCGCCTCGGCCTGCCCGGCATCCCCGCCGCCGCCGAGGCGATCCTGGTCGCCCGCGACATCCGCCTGGCCGAGCTGACCGGCGGCGCCCTGCACTTCGCCCACGTCTCGACCGCCGAGGCGCTGGAGCTGATCCGCCGCGCCAAGCACGCCGGCCTGAACGTGACCTGCGACACCGCCCCGCCCTACTTCGACCTGAACGAGACCGCCATCGGCGACTTCCGCACCTACGCCAAGCTGTCCCCCCCGCTGCGCCCGGAGGCGGACCGGCTCGCCGTCTGCGCCGCCCTGGCGGACGGCACCATCGACGCCATCGCCTCCGACCACCAACCCCGCGACGCCGACGACAAGCGCCTGCCGTTCGCCCTGGCAACGCCGGGTGGCGCCGGCCTGGCAACCCTGCTTGGCGTGACCCTGGCGCAGGTGCACGGCAACGGCCTGCCGCTGATGCAGGCGCTGGACCTATTGACCGCCCGCCCGGCCCGGCGGCTCGGCACCTCCGCGGGACGCCTGGCCAAGGGCGCCGCCGCCGACCTATGCCTGTTCGACCTGGAACGCATCTGGAAGGTCGAGGCCGGGCTGCTGCCGGGCAAGGCGCCGAACACGCCGTTCGACGGGCGGGCGCTGGAGGGCCGGGTGCTGGGCACCTGGAAGGCCGGCCGCCGGGTGTTCGGGTGATCCTGGTCCTGGCCGTGCTGAGCGGCTATCTCATGGGGTCCGTGCCGTTCGGCTTCCTGCTCAGCCGAATGGCCGGGCTGGGCGACATCCGCGCCATCGGCTCCGGCAACATCGGCGCCACCAACGTGCTGCGGACCGGCCGCAAGGACATCGCCGCCCTGACGCTGCTGCTCGACGGCGGCAAGGGCGCGGCGGCGGTGCTGCTGGCCGCCTACTGGGCCGACGCCACCGCCGGACTGCTCGCGGGCGTCGCGGCGGTGGTCGGCCATTGCACCTCAATCTGGATGCGCGGCCAGGGCGGCAAGGGCGTGGCTACCGGCCTTGGCGTCATCCTCGGCATCGCCTGGCCGGTCGGCCTCGCCTGTTGCGCAGCCTGGCTGCTCACTGCCCGGCTGACCCGGCTGTCATCGGCCGGCGCACTGATCGCTTTCACCCTCGCCCCGGTGCTGACCCTGGCATGGAGCGGCCCCGCACCGGCCCTGGCCGTCGCCGTGGTGTCCCTCATCGTGTTCGTGCGGCACGAGGGTAACATCCGCCGCCTGCTCGCCGGAACCGAACCGCGAATCGGCCGGCCCCGGTGACCCCGGCCCCATCGGCCCCGGCCGCATTGTCCTCCGCCGAAGCCATCGACCGCCTGCGCCTGGCCCGCACCGATGGCGTCGGCCCCGTGACCTATCGCCGTCTGCTGCGCCGCTTCGCCACGACCGCCGAGGCCATCGACTCCCTGCCCGCCCTGGCCCGCGCCGGCGGCAAGGCCGCCGCACCAACCGTCCCGTCCATTTCTGCCGCCAAGCGCGAGATGACCGCCTTGGCCAAGCTGGGCGGCCGGATGGTGTTCCTGGACGGCCCGGACTACCCGGCAATCCTGGCGCAGCTCGACACCGCCCCGCCGCTGCTGTCGGTCCTGGGCAACATGGCGCTACTGGGCCAGCGCGCGGTCGCGCTGGTGGGCGCCCGCAACGCCTCCGTCAACGGCCAGCGCATGGCGGAGCTTCTCGCCGCCGACCTGGCGCTGTCTGGGCTGGTCGTGGTGTCCGGCCTGGCGCGCGGCATCGACACGGCGGCGCATGAGGGGGCGTTGCGCACCGGGCAGACCATCGCCGCCGTCGCAGGCGGCGTCGATGTCGCCTATCCCCCGGAGAACGCCGACCTGCAGCGACGCATCGCCAAGGGCGGCGCCGTGGTGGCGGAGGCGCCGCTGGGCACCGCCCCGCAGGCCCGGCACTTCCCCCGCCGCAACCGGGTGATCGCCGGGCTGGCGCTGGGCGTCGTGGTGATCGAGGCCGCGCCGCGCTCGGGCAGCCTGATCACGGCCCAGGTTGCGCTCGACGAGGGCCGTGCGGTGTTCGCCGTCCCAGGCTCCCCGCTGGACCCGCGCTGCCGCGGTTCCAACGCGCTGCTGCGGGAGGGCGCCTACCTGACCGAGAGCGCCGCGGACGTCACCGCGCACCTGCCGCTGTCGAGCACGTCCGCCCCGCCGCTCGGCTTCGCCGATGACCCGGGACGGTATGACGGCCCCGAGCCGGACCTGGCCGCGATCGTTGCGCAGGTCGTACCGCTGCTCAGCCCGTCGCCGACGCTGGTTGACGACTTGATGCGGCGCTGCCAGTTGTCGGTGCACGCGGTGCAGGGTGCCCTGATGGCCTTGGAACTGAGCCATCGCATCCAAATGTTGCCAGGCAACCAAGTCGCCTTGATCGAGTAGGGCGCCTCACCCGGCTTGCGCCGCGTAAAGGACCTCATGACTGATGTCGTCGTCGTCGAATCGCCTGCTAAGGCGAAGACAATAAACAAATACCTTGGCGATAACTACACGGTCCTCGCCAGCTTCGGCCACGTCCGCGACCTGCCGCCCAAGGATGGCAGCGTGCGGCCGGAGGAGGGATTCGCCATGGACTGGGCCGCCGATGAGCGCGGCGCCCGACAGGTCGCCGCCATCGCCAAGGCACTGAAAGGTGCGGATACGCTCTATCTGGCGACCGACCCCGACCGCGAGGGCGAGGCGATAAGCTGGCACGTCCGCGCCATGCTGGACGAGAAAAAGGCGCTGCGCGGCGTCCACGTCCACCGCATCACCTTCAACGAGATCACCAAGTCCGCCGTGCAATTCGCCATCGCCCACCCCCGCGAGCTGGACCAGCCGCTCATAGAAGCCTACCTGGCCCGGCGCGCGCTGGACTACCTCGTCGGCTTCACCCTCTCCCCCGTCCTATGGCGCAAGCTGCCCGGCAGCCGCAGCGCCGGCCGCGTGCAGTCCGTGGCCCTGCGCATGGTCTGCGAGCGCGAAGCCGAGATCGAAGTCTTCAAGCCGCGCGAGTACTGGACCGTCGAGGCCCACCTCCGCACCCCCGCCGGCGCCCCCTTCACCGCCCGCCTGACCCACCTGGACGGCAGGCGTCTGGACCAGTTCGACCTCAACACCGCCGACCTGGCCCATCGCGCCCAGGCCGCCGCCGAGTCCGACGCCTTCGCCGTCGCCACCGTCGAGCGCCGCCGCGTCAAGCGCCACCCCCCCGCCCCCTTCACCACCAGCACCCTGCAGCAGGAGGCCAGCCGCAAGCTCGGCATGGGCGCCCAGGCCACCATGCGCTGCGCCCAGCAGCTCTATGAGGGCGTGGAGCTGGACGGCGAGACGACCGGCCTGATCACCTACATGCGGACCGACGGCGTGCAGATGGCCAAGGAAGCCATGTCGGCTATCCGCGAGCACGTCGGCGACACCTACGGCCACACCTATGTCCCCGCCGCGCCGCGCGAGTACACCAGCAAGGCCAAGAACGCCCAGGAGGCGCACGAAGCAGTCCGCCCCACCCTGGTCGAGCGCACGCCCGACAGCGTCGCCCGCTACCTGAACCCGGAGCAGCAGCGGCTATACGAGCTGATCTGGAAGCGCGCCGTCGCCTCGCAGATGCAGTCGGCGGAGCTGGACCAGGTGGCCGTGGACATCGCCGGCGCCCGGGCACGCCTGCGCGCCAACGGCTCTATCGTGGCGTTCGACGGTTACCTGAAACTTTACCGGGAAGACGTGGACGACGCACCAGAGGGTGCCGCCGCCGCCGACGAAAGCCGCATGTTGCCGCCGATGCAGGAGCGCGACCCCCTGCAGCTCGGCCAGGTCGCCGCCGACCAGCACTTCACCCAGCCCCCGCCGCGCTACTCCGAGGCCAGCCTGGTCAAGCGCATGGAGGAGCTGGGCATCGGCCGCCCCTCCACCTACGCCTCGATCCTGACGGTGCTGCGCGACCGCAACTACGTGCGCATGGAGGGCAAGCGCTTCGTCCCCGAGGACCGCGGCCGCCTGGTGACGGCCTTCCTGACCAGCTTCTTCGAGCGCTACGTGGACAGCAACTTCACCGCCTCGCTGGAGGAGCAGCTCGACGACATCTCCGGCGGCCGGGCCAACTGGCGCGAGGTGATGCAGGCGTTCTGGGACCACTTCTCCCGCGCCGTCGAGCAGACCCGCGATCTCAAGATTTCCGACGTCATCGACGCCCTGGACCAGGACCTCGGCGAGCACTTCTTCCCAGTCCGCGACGACGGCGCCGACCCACGGCTCTGCCCGGCGTGCCACGAGGGCCGGCTCGGCCTGCGCCTGGGCCGCCACGGCAGCTTCATCGGCTGCGCCAACTACCCGGAGTGCAAGTACACCCGCCGCCTCGCCATCGACGCCGGCGAGGACGGCAGCGAAACCCTGCGCGAGGGCAAGCGCGACCTCGGCCACCATCCCGGGACCGGCGAACCCATCACCGTGCGCCGCGGACCCTACGGCCTATACGTGCAGCAGGGCGAGGCCAACCCGGACGACAAGAAGTACAAGCCGCGCCGCACCTCGCTGCCCAAGGGCGTCGAGGGCGACGGCCTGACCCTCGATCAGGCGCTCGGCCTGCTGTCGCTGCCGCGCATCGTCGGCGTGCATCCCGAGCGCAAGGAGGTGATCGAGGCCGGGATCGGCCGCTTCGGTCCCTACGTGAAGATGGGCGCCATCTATGGCTCGCTGGACGCCGACGACGACGTGCTGGCGGTCGGCTTGAACCGCGCCGTGGACGTGCTGGCGAAGAAGCTGGACAACGTGCGCTCGATGGGTCCGCATCCCGCCGATGCGGAGCCGGTGACCGTGCGCAAGGGCCGCTTCGGCGCCTATGCCCAGCATGGCCAGCGCGTCGCCAACCTGCCGCGCGATGTCATGATGGCCGACGTGACCCTCGACGACGTGGTGGCCCTGCTGGCCGAGAAGGGCAAGGTGCTCAAGGCCAAGCCAGGCCAGAAGGTGAAGAAGGCGGCTCCGGCAAAGAAGGCCAAGGCTGCATCGGCGCCGGGCGTTGCGGCGCCTGCAGCGAGGAAGCCGACGGCGAAGAAGTCTGCCGCGAAGAAGTCTGCGGCCAAAAAGGCGACTGGTGCGAAGTCGGCAGCCAAGACGGCAGCACCAAAGCAGGCCGCGCCAACAACCGCCGCCAAGCCCGGTCCGGCCAAGGCCACCCCCGCCGCTCCGAAGGCTGCCAAGGCGTCGGCAGCCTAGGGTGGCCCGCCGCCAGGACGCACCGGGCCTCCCAAGCCGCGATGCCGTCCGCCGCTTCATCCAGGGCGCCACCGGGCGCGTCGGAAAGCGCGAAGTCTCCAGGGAATTCGGCCTCGGCCCCGAACTGCGCCAACCGTTGCGCGCCTTGTTGTCTGATCTCGCCAAGGAGGGCGCCATCGCACCAGCCGGTCACCGCCGCTTCACCCCGCCCGGCCACTCCACCGACGCCATCGTCGTGCGGGTGACCGGAACCGACCCGGACGGCGACGCCGTGGCACGGCCCGTCGAATGGACCGGCGAGGGTCCGCCCCCGATGGTGCTGATGGCCCCCGAGCGCCGCGGCCAGCCCGCCCTGGCGCCCGGCGAGCGCGTGCTCGCCCGCATCAACCCGATCGGCAACGGCAAGTGGGAGGGCCGCACCCTCAAGCGCCTGTCCGACGAACCCGGCCGCATCCTCGGCGTGTTCCGCTCCCCGAACCGGCTGGTTCCAACCGACCGCCGGGCCAAGGCCGAATGGCGCATCCCCCCCGGCGAGGACGGCGGCGCCGAAACCGACGAGATCGTCGTCGCCGAACCCCTGCCCGCCGCAAGCTACGGCCTCAAACCGGCGCGCATTGTCGAGCGCCTGGGCCGCATGGGCGACGCCCGCGCCGTCAGCCTGATCTGCATCCACGCCCACGGTATCCCGCAGGACTTCTCCGAGGACGCCCTGGCCGCCGCCGCCCGCGCCCGTGCGGTCCCGCTGGGCAAGCGCGAGGACCTGCGCGCCACCCCGCTCATCACCATCGACGGCGAGGACGCCCGCGACTTCGACGACGCCGTGTTCGCCGAGCCGGACGGCACCGGCTTCCGCCTGATCGTCGCCATCGCCGACGTCGCGCACTACGTCCGCCCCGGCGCCCCGCTGGACCAGGCGGCGCGCACCCGCGGCAACAGCGTGTACTTCCCCGACCGCGTGGTGCCGATGCTGCCGGAGCGGCTGTCCAACGGCTGGTGCAGCCTGCGCCCGCACGAGGACCGCGGCTGCCTGTTCGTCGAAATGCACGTCGATGCCACCGGCCGCAAGACCCGGCACCGCTTCGGCCGCGCCCTGATGCGCAGCGCCGCCCGCCTGACCTACACCGGGGTGCAGGCTGCCGCCGACGCGGGCGACGACCTTGCCCTGCCCGGCGTGATCGCCCCCCTGTATGCCGCCTTCCGCGCCCTGCTCGCCGCCCGCCAGGCCCGCGGCACGCTCGACCTCGACCTGCCCGAGCGCAAGGTGGTGCTGGAGGACGGCAAGGTGGTCCAGATCGCCCCCCGCCCCCGCCTCGACAGCCACAAGCTGATCGAGGAGTTCATGATCCTCGCCAACGTGGCCGCCGCCGAGGAACTGGAACGCCTGCGCCAACCCTGCATGTACCGCATCCACGCCCCGCCCTCCGAGGAAAAGCTGGAGACGCTGCGGACGTTCCTGCACAGCCTGGGCATCAGCCTCGTGCCCGGCAACGACCTGCACCCCCGCGACCTCGACCGGGTGCTGCAGCATGTCGCAGGGACCGAGCAGGCGCCCCTGGTCAACGAGATCATCCTGCGCAGCCAGTCGCAGGCGGCCTACAGCCCCGACAACATCGGCCACTTCGGGCTGAGCCTGCCCCGATATGCCCACTTCACCAGCCCGATTCGCCGCTACTCCGACCTGCTGGTGCACCGCGCCCTGATCACCGGCCTGAAGCTCGGCCTGGGCGGCCTGGCGCCGGAGGAGCTTCCTGGCCTGCCCGACACCGCCGAGCACATCAGCGGCACCGAACGCCGCGCCGCCCTGGCGGAACGAGAGGCCATCGACCGCTACCTCGCCGCCTACATGGCGGACAAGGTCGGCTCCACCTTCGCCGCCCGCATCTCCGGCGTGCAGCGTTTCGGCCTTTTCGTCACCCTGGCGGAGTCCGGCGCCAGCGGCCTGGTCCCCATGTCGGCGCTGCCGGACGACTACTGGCTGTATGAGGAGGCCACGCAGTCGCTCTCCGGCCGCCGCACCCGCATGACCTACCACCTGGCGCAGGACGTCGAGGTCCGCCTGGCCGAGGCGGCGCCGGTCACCGGAGGGCTGCTGTTCCAGATGGTCTCCCCCGCCCGGCCAGCCGCGGACGACAGCGCGGAGCCGGGACCGGTCCGTCGCCTGGGCACCCGCCGGTCCGGACGACGATGAGATGGGCGCTGCTCGTCTTCGCGCTGCAGTTCGCCTCGCCGGGCTGGGCGCAGCAAAAACCGCCGGGCGCCGGGTTCAACTCTGAGCTGGCGGCCTCGGTGTTCGCCGCCGCCCTGGCCTTCACCGCCCCGCGCACCATCGAGGCCGTGACGATCCCGCAGCTCACCGTCTGGGGCCTGAACGGCGTGACGGCGACCGACACCGCGCTCACGGTCGAGTTGCGGGATGGCGGCATCGTGCTGGATGTCGGCGGCAAGGCGCTGTTCCAGCGTGGCGCGCCACCGCTGCCGACGCCGGAGGCCTGGGCCGCCGCCGCCGCGGACGTGTTCGCCGCCGCCTGGGCCGCCTCCCCCGCCATCCAGCAGGCCGGCACGCAGGGCCTGATCAGCGCCTTCTTCGACGAGATCTTCAACCATCTGGACCCCTACTCCCGCTACGTCGCGCCCGAGCCGGCGGACGCGGACCGGTCGCGCCGGTCCGGGGAGGCCGGGGCCGGCCTGCAGGTCGCCCGCCACGGTGCGGCCCTCGTGGTGCAGGGCGTGAACGCGGATGGCCCGGCCGGCGAGGCGGGCATCGTCGTCGGCGACCGCGTGCTGGCCGTGGACGGCCAGCCGACGCGCAACGAGTCGGCGGACACCGTAATGGGCTGGCTGAACGGCATGGAGGGCACCGACGTCTCCCTGACGGTGCGCGGGCGCGGCGGCCGGCTCCGCACGGTCGAGGTCGAGCGCGCCGTGACCCCACCCGAAACCGTGTTCGCCCAGCGCGCCGGGGCCGTGCTGACCCTGCGCATCACCGGCTTCAGCGCCGACACCGCCCAGCGCGTCGGCCGTGAGCTGGAGACCGCCTTCCACGCCCTGCCGCCCGCCCGTCGCCCCCGCGGGCTGGTGCTGGACCTGCGCGGCAACCGCGGCGGCCTGTTGCGCCCGGCAGTCGCGGCGGCCGACCTGCTGCTCGACGCCGGGGTGATCGCCGTCACCCAGGGGCGCAACCCCAACGCATCGCATCAGTGGATGGCGACCTCCGGCGACGTCACCGAGGGTGTGCCGGTCGCCGTGATGGTGGACGGCCGGTCCGCCAGCGCCGCCGAGATCCTCACGGCCGCCTTGGCAGACCAGGGCCGCGCCATCGTCGTCGGCAGCTCGACGTTGGGCAAGGGCCTGGTGCAGACCATCGCCACGCTGCCGGACGGCGGCGAGCTGTTCGTCACCTGGAGCCGGGTGCTGGCGCCCTGGGGCTGGCCGATCCAGGGCCTGGGCGTGCTGCCGCAAGTCTGCACCAGCCTGGGGCAGGACCAGGTGGCGCAGCAACTGGCCAGCCTGGAGCGCGGCACGCAGTCCCTGCAATCCGCGCTGGAGCGTCACCGGCTGGCCCGGGTGCCGCTGACGACCGCTGCCGTCCTCGACCTGCGTAGCGCCTGCCCGGCTGGCGAGGGCCGTGACTCCGACATCGTCGCGGCGCAGTACCTGCTGACGCATCCGGCCGCCTATGCCGCGGCACGGATCACCCCGCCGGCCGCCGGGGCCTTGCAGCCTCCAGCCCAGACGTTGGCGCAATAGCAGGCCGGGCTTGACCGCCGGGCCGCACATGAGCATGTTCCGCCCCTTCGCTGCGCCCTGCCGGGCGCACAGCACCTTTGCGCCCCGAGTGGGCGCGCATCACTGGGAATACGGCCGTGGCCAAGAACAACACCGTGCAGATCCGGTTGGTGTCCACCGCGGACACTGGATACTTCTACGTCACCAAGAAGAACGCCCGCACGACAACCGGCAAGCTGGAACTGAAGAAGTACGATCCGGTCGCCCGCAAGCACGTGCCGTTCAAGGAAGCCAAGATCAAGTAGCAACCACCGCCGCGCCGCCAGCCCGCCACGTCATTGCGAGCCGGCTTCGGCGCGGCATAGGGGGCAAAAAGAACGGCATGCGCCCCCAAGGTCGCCGAGTTGCAGGGACGGCCCGCGGTGACGCTGGCCGCTCAATGGTGGCCATTCCAGACCGTCAACCGCTCGCAGCATAACAGTCCAATAGCAGCGCATGCCGCCGCTCCGTGGCCCCAGTTCAGGCGGGAACTGGTCGCCAACACCGGTTCTCACTGCCCCGCCCCCGGCATCCAAGCATCTCCAAGGCAGCATAAACCCCAAAACCGCCACCCATGCCCGCCCCCAACCACAACAACCCCCCGCAGGCTGCACCAAACAGCGCCGTCCCGTCCCGCTGCCCCCGGCCCAACCCCTCCGCAAGTCTTAAACCTTGTCCATGTTGGGCCGATACACCTTGCGGCCCGCCACCGGCTGCGCCAGCGTCAGCGGATGACCGAACCCATGCCCACCGCTGCCATCGAGGCCATGATCCTGGCGCTGACCGCCGCCCGCGGACCCGGCAAGTCGATCTGCCCCAGCGAAGTCGCCCGCGCCCTGCGCCCGGAATGGCACCCCCTGCTGTCAGCCGTCCGCCGGGCCGCCAGCCGCCTGGCGCTGGCCGGGCAGATCGACATCCTCCGCAAGGGACAGGCGATTGATCCCCTTGCCGTAAAGGGCGTGATCCGCCTGCGCCAGGCGGCACCAAAGCAGGACGCCGCCTGATGCGCGCCCTCGGCCACGTGCTGCGCGACGCCTGGCGCCTGACCGCCCCCTACTTCCGCTCCGAGGAACGGTTGAAGGCCTGGCTGCTGCTTGGGTTCATCGTCGCCGCCATCTTCATCATGAACGGCCTGAACGTGGTGCTGAACTACTGGAACGCCGCGCTGGTCAACGCCCTGACCGAGAAGAACTTCGATGGCTTTCTCCAGCTTCTGCTGACCTACCGGTCGGGTCCCGAAGGGTTCATGCCCGGTTTCGTGCCGATCCTGCTGGTCTATGTGCCCATCGCGATCTACCGGACCTACCTCAACCAGGTGCTGCAAATCCGCTGGCGCCGCTGGATGACTGACCGCCTGCTGACCGAGTGGCTGTCCGACCGCGCCTACTACACCATGAGCGTGAGTGCGCGCACGCCAGCCACAACCGGCCTGACCGCCGGCATGGATGGGGCCGACAACCCGGACCAGCGCATCGCCGAGGACATGCGGACCTTCGTCGAGGGAACGCTCTCCCTCGGCCTGGGCCTGCTGTCCAACATCGTCAACCTGGTCAGCTTCTCGATCATCCTATGGGGCCTGTCCGGCGCCCTGACCGTCTGGGGCCTGACGATCCCGGGCTACCTGTTCTGGATCGCCCTGCTGTATGCAGCCGTCGGCAGCTACCTGACGCAGCGCGTCGGCCGGCCCCTGGCACAGCTAGAGTTCCACCACCAAAGGACAGAGGCCAACTTCCGGTTCGGCCTGGCCCGCCTGCGGGAGAACACCGAGGGTATAGCCCTGCTCGGCGGTGAAGCCGAGGAAAAGGCCGGGCTGGCCCACCAGTTTGCCGCCCTGTATGCCAACTGGATGCAATTGATCGGCCGACGCCGGTGGCTGAGCACCCTCACCGTGGTCTATGGCCAGGCCTCCAGCATCTTCTCCATCGTGATCGTCGCCCCCCGCTACTTCGCCGGTGCCATCAACCTCGGCCAGCTCTTCCAGGTCAGCGGCGCCTTCGACTCCGTCCAGGGTTCGATGTCCTGGTTCATCGACGCCTACTCCCCGGCGGTGTCCTCCACCAGCTCGCTGACCTTCTGGCGCGCCAACGTCGCCCGCCTGACCGGCTTCCGCGAGGCCGTCGCCGCAGCGCGGGCCACCACCCAGGCCGGGCTGGCAGTGCGGACAGGCGCCGGGCCCGACCTGCGCATGGACGGCGCAACGGTGGCCCTGCCGGACGGGACCCCGCTGCTGAGCCGGGAGGCAGTGCGGTTCACCCCCGGCCGCTCGACGGTCATTTCCGGCCGGTCAGGCTCGGGAAAGTCCACCCTGTTCCGTGCCCTGGCCGGCATCTGGCCCTTCGGCGCCGGCCATATCGAGCGCCCGGCCGGCACCAGCCTATTCCTGCCGCAACGGCCTTACATCCCGCTCGGCACGCTGCGCCACGCCATCTGCTATCCCGCCCCGGCAGACCGCTTCCCGGACGAAGCCCTGCAACGGGCACTGCAGGCGGTCGGCCTGGCCCCCCTGGCGGACTACCTGGACGCCGACGAGCCATGGCCGCAGCGCCTGTCCGGCGGCGAGCAGCAGCGCCTGGCCATCGCGCGCGCCCTGCTGCTGCGCCCGGACTGGCTGTTCATGGACGAGGCGACGGCCAACCTGGACCCCGAGGGCGAGGCCGACCTCTACGCCATGCTGCGCCGCACCCTGCCGGAGACCACGATCATCTCCATCGCGCACCGCCCGGCGGTCAAGGCGTTCCACGACGAGGCCCTGGTCTTCCGACGCCAACCGGGCCAGCCCGGCACCCTGGATGCAGCAGCCCAGCCAGTGCCAGCAGCGCCAGGCTGACACCAAACGTTCGCATCGCTACCTGGTCAGACCTGCTCCCTCTCCCCCCGGGAGAGGGCCGGGGTGAGGGAAGCGGCAAGGGCCAAGCCTCGCTGTATTGAGAGCCAAAGCTTGCGCTCAACCGTCCATCACCCGTACTGGCGCACAACCCTCATCACCCGTGCTGGCGCACGATATCCAGCACGTCAGCGCCATAACGCTGCAGCTTAGACCCGCCAACCCCCTTGATATCGCCCAACGCATCCAACCCGTCAGGCCTAGCGGCGGCGATCTCCCGCAGCACGCTGTCATGGAAAATAACATACGGCGGCAACGCCTGCTCCTTCGCCTGCGCCGACCGCCAGGCCCGCAGCGCCTCAAACAGCGGGTCATCGCCCGCCGCCGCCGCCACCCCCGCCACCACGCGCTCACGCCGGAACTTCTTCGCCGGCCGGGCAGCCTCCGCCTCCTCCCGCAGCATCACCTTCTCCTCGTTGCGCAGGATCGGCCGCGCCAGATCAGGCACCAGGGACAGCGAAGCATAGTCCCCGCTTTCAGTCCGCAGCGCCCCACGCGCGATCAATTGCCGGATCACCCCGCGCCAGAACCCCGGCGACTGGTCGGCGCCGATCCCATACGTCGGCAACTGGTCGTGGCCGTACTTCACGACCATCGGGTTCTCCTTCCCCAGCAGCACCGAGACGATGTGCAGCGCCCCGAACCGCTGCCCCGTGCGGTAGATCGCCGACAGCACCTTGCGCGCCGCCTCAGTCCCGTCGAACAGCGCCACCGGCGCCAGGCAGTTGTCGCAATGCCCGCACGCCCGGCCAAGCTGCTCCCCGAAGCAGGCCAGCAGGCTCGCAGTGCGGCATCCCGTGGTCTCGGTCAGCGAGATCATCGACTCCAGCCGCTCCCGCATCACCCGCTGCTGCGCCTCAGGCGCCGCGGACTGCGCCAGCCAGTGCCGCGCCCGGGCAATATCCTCCCCGCCATACAGCAGCAGGGTGTCGGACCGCTCGCCGTCCCGCCCGGCCCGGCCGATCTGCTGGTAGTACGCCTCCGGGCTGTCGGGCATGTCCAGGTGCACGACAAACCGCACGTCCGGCCGGTCGATGCCCATGCCGAAGGCGATGGTCGCCACCATCACCACCGGCTCCCCGCTGCGGAACCGCGTGAGGGCAACGCGCTTCTCCATCGCCGACAGCCCCGCGTGGAACGGCAGCGCCAGCACCTTGTCCTGCTTCAGCCGCGCCGCCGTGCGCTCGGTCTTGGCACGGCTGCCGCAATACACGATGCCGGCCTCCCCACGGTGCCGGGCGATGAAGTCCAGCAGCTCGTGCGTCTCGCCCGCCTTGGCCTGCGCGGCGATGTGCAGGTTCCCGCGGTGAAAGCTCGCCGTAAAAACCTCCGCGTCCTCCATGCCCAGCGCATGCAGGATGTCCCCCCGGGTGCGCGGGTCGGCGGTGGCGGTCAGCGCGATTCGCGGCACGCCCGGAAAGCTGTGCCCCAGCCGCGACAACCCCCGGTACTCCGGCCGGAACTCGTGCCCCCAGGCAGACACGCAGTGCGCCTCGTCAATGGCGATCAGCGCGACCTCGCGCCGCATCAGCCGCTCCAGCGTGCCCGGCATCAGCAGGCGCTCCGGCGATACGTACAGCAAATCCAGCCGCCCCGCGTCCAGCTCCCGGCTGATCTCCCGCGCCTCGTCCGGCTCGACCTCGGAGTGCAGCGCCCCGGCGGAGATGCCCAACTGCCGCAACGCCGCCACCTGGTCGTCCATCAACGCGATCAGCGGCGACACGACGATGGCCGTGCCGGGCCGGCACAGCGCCGGCACCTGGAAGCACAGGCTCTTGCCCCCGCCGGTCGGCATCAGCACCAGCGCGTCGCCCCCGGCCATCACGCGGGCAATGGCCGCCTCCTGCAGCCCGCGAAAGGCCGGAAAGCCAAACACCCGGCGCAGCACGTCAGCCGGCGACCCGGCACCCGCCATCACGCCAGCAGTCAAGCTGCGGCCGGGGTCCGGGAGGTCTGCCGTATCAGAACTCGATCTCGACGCGCCGGCTCTCAATGCCGGGATCGCCGCCCTCATGGCCCTTCGCCTCCACCACGATGCGGGAGCTATCGACGCCCTGGGACGTCAAGCCGGCCGCAACCGCCTCCGCCCGGCGCAGGGTCAGGTCATGCAGGGCCTTCGGCGTCCCCTTCGCGTCGGCATACCCGGCAACGTAGACCTTGTTGCGCGGAACGGTCGCTGCCGCCACCGCCGCATCGGCGATCACGCCGTTCGCCGGGGCATCCAGGCTGGTCGAATCCGGGGTGAAGAACACGACATAGGTAGGAACCTGCGGGCCATACTGCGCGCATCCTGCGGTGGCGCACACGGCAACCACCGCCGCGGCACGGCCGAGCCAGCGGGAGTGCCAATGGGAGTGCCAGTGGGCGTGGTAGTGAAGGGACGGCATGGCAGCTCCTGCTTTGAAGGATGGCGTCCTATTGATGCCCGCGCACCAGCCGGTCCGTCAACGTAGCCCCACCCGCCAATCGTCCCCGATCAGGCCGCCGCCGCCACCGCCCGGCCGGCGGAGATGCGGTAGATTCGGTCCAGGCGTTCGATACCAATCAACCGGTGCACGATCAGCACCACCGTCCGCCCCGGCGCCACGTCGTTCAGGGTGGCCAGGAACGCCCGCTCCGTCTCGGCGTCCAGCCCGGTCGCCGGCTCGTCCAGGATCAGGATCGGCGCACGCGACAGCAGCGCCCGCGCCAGCTCCAGCCGCCTCGCCTGCCCGCCCGAGACCTGCGTGCCGCCCTGGCCAACCCACGCATCCAAGCCGCCCGGCAGCGTGCGGACCAGGTCGGCGATCTGCGCCTGCTCCAGCGCCTGCCACATCTCCGCATCCGTGGCCCCAGGCAACGCCAGCCGCAGGTTGTCGCGTATGGTGTCGCTGAACAGGTGGGTCCCCTGGCTCAACCACGCCATGCGGGACCGCACCTCCGCCGCCGACAGCCTGGCCAAGTCCACCCCGCCCAGCAGGATGCGGCCCCGATCAGGCGCCACGATCCGCAGCAGCAGCGACGCCAGGGTGGACTTCCCCGAGCCGGACGGCCCAAGCACCGCCACACGGCTACCGGCGGGGATATCGAGCGTGACCCCGTTCAGGACCGCCGGCCGGTCGGCCTGCCAGCGAAATCCGACGCCCTCGAACCGTACGGCCGTCCCGGGCGGCAGGGCAGCAGGCGCCTCCGGGTCCACCACCGCGGCGGGGGCGTCCCGGATCGCCAGCAGCCGTGCCGCTGCCCCGGCGGCGGACCCGGCGAGCACCCCGGCCCGCGGCATCCCGGCCACCACCTCGAACGCCGCCAGCGTCAGGAACACCGCCGTCACGAACTGCGCCGCCTGCACGGCCGGCAGCAGCAGCACGACCAGAAGCGCGAACTGCCCGCAGGCCAAACTGCCAGCCTGCGCCAGGGCGGCAAAGCGGGCAACGCCGCGCTGCGCCTGCAACAGCGCCGCCTCCCGCGACTGCACCAGCGCGAGCATCCGCCCCTCGGCCCCATAGGCCCGCACCTCTCGCATCCCGTCGAACACGTCCAGCGCAGCCGTACGCAGCCCGCCCGAGGCCGCTGCCAACTGCGCCCCGGCGCCGACCGACGCCGCACCAGCCGCCCAAGGCAGCAGAAAGGCCGCGAGCACGAACAGCCCGCACACCGCCAGCGCCACCCCGGGGCTGCCCTCCCCCAGCACCACGCCCAGCACAGGCAAGATCAGCACGGCAGCAGCACCCGGCACCAGGATGCGAAGGTACAGCCCATCAAGCGACTCCACGTCCCCAACCAGCCGCGCCAGCGCATCGCCCGACCGCAGCAGGCCCAACCCGCCGGCCGAACGGACCGCCAGGCCGCGGAACAGCCAAACCCGCAGCGCCGCGAGCGCCTGGAACGTCGCGGCATGGGTCGCCAGCCGCTCCAAGTACCGCAGCACGACGCGGGACACCCCAAGCCCGCGCAGCACCACCGGCAGCAGCAGCAGCGCCACGATCCCACCAGTCCCCACGCCGCCAGCCCGTCCCGGGGCAAATGCCAGCGCACCGGCCGAAACCGCCAGCGCCAGCCCAGCCGTAACCGACAGCAGCGACACCACAAGCCCGGCCGCCAACACGCCGCGCTGCCCCCGCCACACCCCCAGGATACGGAGCAAGTTCCTCATGCCGCACCGCGCTCCAGCGTGGCCCGCCCGCCCGACAGCACCAGCAGCCGCCCCCCAAACGCATGCGCCGCGGCCGAGTGGCTGGCCAGGATCACCGTCCGCCCCAGCGCCAGGCGATGCAGGCTGTCGAGCACATCGGCCTCGGTCGCCGGGTCCAGGTGCGCGGTCGGCTCATCGAGCAGCAGCAGCGGCGCATTGCGTACGAACGCCCGGGCGATCGCCACGCGCTGCGCCTGCCCGCCCGACAGCCCATAGCCGCCCTCCCCGACCGGGGTGTCCAACCCTAGGGGCAGCGCATCGGCGAACTGGCCGACCCGGGCCGCCTTGGCTGCGGCTTCCACCTCGGCGTCCCCCGCGTCCTCCCGCCCAAAGCGGATGTTGTCGCGTATGGTGCCGGCGAAAATGACCGGGTTCTGGCCAATCCAGGCCGTCATGCGCGCCAGGGCAGCGGGCACGATGGTGCCGATGTCGGCGCCGTTCAGGGTGATCCGCCCGGCATCCGCCCGCACGAAGCCGAGCAGCAGTTCCAGGATCGTGGACTTGCCCGCCCCGGACGGCCCCACCAGCACGACCGTCTCCCCAGCCGGCACCCGGAAGCTCAGGTCGTCCAGCACCGGCCCCCGCGTCGGGTCCCAAGCATAGCGCACCCCCTCGAAGGCGACCGTCACGCCATTGGCCGCCACCGTCCGGATCGGCTGCTCAACGGCGCTCGCCCCGGGCACCGGAAGCCCGGCCAGGTCGCCCGCCGCCGTGCTGGCCTGCAGCCGATCCTGGTAGGCAGCCGAAAAGGCCCGCAACGGCGCGAAGAACTCCACCACCAGCACCAGCACGAAGATCGCCGGCGCAAGCCGGCCGTCCCGCTGCCAGGCCGCCGCATACCGCACCGCCAACACAACCAGTGCCCCCGCCGCCGCGCAGTCCAGCACGGCCGACGACAGGAACGCGACCCGAAGCACCCGCATCGTCCGCCCGGCCAGGTCCGCAGCCGCGGCGTGCAGGCGCCGGGCCTCGTCCTCCGCCCGCCCGGCCAGCACGATGGTGGCAATGCCGCGAACACGGTCCAAAAACCGCGCCTGCAGCCGGTCGAGCGCGGCAAACTGCCGTTGCGACGCCGCCGCAGCACCCAACCCGGCCACCGCCATGCCAACGGGAACGAGCAGCCCGGCAAGCACCAGGACCAGCGCCGCCCAGGGATCGGCCACCAGGACGGCCAGCAACACCAGCGCCGGCCCGGCAACTGCCACGGTCGCCGCAGGCAGCCAGCGGGCGAACAAACCCTCCAGCGCCTCGATACGGTCAACGGCGATCGCGGCAAGCTCGCCGGGCTGCCGGTTCCGCAACACGCTGGGTCCGACATCCAGCAACCGCACGAACAGCTCGCTCCGCAGCCGCCGGCGCGCCGCCGCCCCGGCGGCAAACGCCAGGTTATCCGCAATAACAGACAATCCCGCCCGAACCGCTATCAGCACCGCAAGCAACGCCGCCCAGGGCCACACCACCTCCGACCCCGGTGTCAGCCCCGCCGCCAGCAGCTCACCGATGCACCACGCCTGGCCGATGCCCGCCGCCACGCCCACCAGTCCCAGGGCAATGACCGGCCGAGCCGCCCGCCGCCCCTCCCTGCTGTTGCGGGCCAGCCAGGCACCGCCGGCCTTGCGGTCGCGCGCCATCAGGCAGCGGTGGCGAGGGCCTTGCGCGCCGTCGCCGCAAGCCATCCCGCCGCGACCGGCAGGATGGCGTCGTTGAAATCATAATCCGGGCTGTGCAGCTCCCGGCCGCCTTCCGCGGGTCCATTGCCGATCCAGGCAAAGGCGCCGGGCTTCTGCTCCAAGTACCAGCCGAAATCCTCACCAGCCATGCTCGGCTGCAAGTCGCGCCGCAGCGGCACACCAAGGCCCCGCGCAGCCCTGGCAGCAAGCTCCCCCTCCGGGGCGGAATTCACCGTGCGCGCCACGCCATGCTGGACCTCGACGGCCACCTCGACGCCGAACGTGGCGGCCACGCCAGCCGCGACCCGGCGGATCGCCGCCTCCACCAAGTCGCGCACCGCCGGCTGATGCGTGCGGAACGTGCCCTGCATGGTCACCAGGTCCGGTATCTGGTTCGCCGCCACCCCGGCCTGCATCATGCAGATCGACACGACCGCGCTCTGCAACGGGTCCACGTTGCGCGACACCACCGACTGCAGCGCCACCAGCAGGTGCGCCGCCGCAAGCAACGGATCGCGGGTGGCCTGCGGCATCGCGGCATGCCCGGCAACGCCGCGCACCTCAATGCCCACCCGTGCCGCGGCGGCCATCACGGCGCCGTCGTGCACCGCGACCGTGCCCGCCGCAAGGCCGGGCCAGTTGTGGTAGCCGAAGATGCGCTCCATCGGGAACCGCTCGAACAGCCCATCGGACAGCATGGCCCTGGCGCCGCCGAACCCCTCCTCCGCCGGTTGGAACACAAGCTGCACCGTGCCGGTCCAGTCCGGGTCCTGCACCAGCAGCGCCGCGGCGCCAAGCAGGCTGGCGGTATGCCCGTCATGGCCGCAGGCGTGCATCACGCCGGGCGCGGTGGACGCCCAGGCCGCGCCGGTCGATTCCGTGATCGGCAACGCATCCATGTCCGCCCGCAGCCCCACGCTGCGGTTGGACCCGCGCCGGGCGATGGTGCCGACGACGCCGTGCCCGCCAACCCCCGCGGTGAACGGCACGCCCATCTCCTGCAACGTGCGGCACACGAAGGCCGCCGTCTCCGCCTCGTGCAGCGACAGCTCGGGGTGGGCGTGCAGGTAACGGCGCCACTGCGGCAGTTGGGGCATCACGTCGGCTGTCATCAAAGGCTCCCTTGACCTGCAGGGATGTGCCGTTTACCGCCCGGTTCCGCAAGGTTGCGCTCGGGCGTCAACGTTTTCAGGATGCGGCTTGGCCGGGCGCCGGCTTCCAGGCGGCCGGCCGCAGCACCGGACCCTCGATTCGCTCCCGCCGCAGCGGCAGGCTGACCAGATAGCGGGTGCCGTCGCCCTCCTGCACGTCCAGCGTCGCCCCCAACTGGCGGGAGAAGCCGCGGATCAACTGCAGCCCGATGCCGTCCCGCGTGCCCGCCTCCGTCTCGACCCGGCCCGCCGGGATGCCGATGCCGTCATCGCGCACCTCAAGCTCCGCCTGGTCGCCCGCCGCGCTCAGCCGCACCCAGACATTACCGTGGCGGCCATACGGGAAGGCATACTTCACCGCATTGCTGACGGCCTCGGTGACGATCAGCGACAGCGGGACCGCCTGGTCGCTGGACATCTTCAGCTCCGGCGCATCGATGTGCAGGTGCAGGCGCCCACCCGGCGTCTCGCCCATGGCGGCGAACAACTGCCCGCACAGCTCCTCCAGGAACTCGCGCATGTCGATCGTATGCACCTCGCCATGGGCATAGAGGTGCCGGTGCAAGGTCGCCAAGGCACGCACGCGGTCGCGGGCCGACTGGAACTCCGCCCGGGCTTCGGGCAAGCGGATGCGGCTGGCCTGCAGGTTCAGCAGGCTGGCGACGATCTGCAGGTTGTTCTTCACCCGGTGGTGGATCTCCTGCATCAGCAACTCCTGCTCGGCGACGGCCTTCTGCAAGCGGCTGCTTTGACGCTCCAAATTCAGTGTCGCCCGCTTGAACGAGATCGCCAGGCGGCGGAGGTCCTTGTGCGAGCGGCGGAATGGCCGCGTGCTGAACGGCCTGCCGATGCGCCACTCCTCGACGGCGTGGCCCAGCCGCCACAGGTGGGGATTGAGCGACAGCGACGTGCCAACCGCAACGATCGCCAGCCCGGCCATGACGCAGAGCAACGCCGCAACCGGCTGTGCCGCATCAGCCAGCGTGAACAGCACAAGGGACGGCAGCAAGGCCGCAATATACAGCGCGCAAACCCGCACGCTGAGCGAATGCATCAATGCCCGGCCGATCCACGCCAGGCCCCCCGTCAACCTACGGCCCTCACCCAAAACACGGCTTCCGCTCAAGACATTCCCAAAGGGTTATGGCCGCCAAGGCAACCATCTGCGAAACCTTCGGGGACCCTATTTCTCTTCGTGATCACGGATCAGCTTGAGCAGCTCATCGGGAACCGGCTCGCGCGCCACCTCATCAAATATCTCGTGCAGCCCGCGCTCCAGCCAGGTATCGAACGCCTGGTCGGCTGGCCGCTTGGGCCGCGGCACGGCTGCGGCCGGCTTCGGCTTATCCTCAGCCATGGCAATCATCTGCGCCTGCATACGACCCAGCCCAACGGCGCCCGCCCGTCCACGGGCGGCGCCGCCCCATCGCCAAGCGCCTCGTGCGATCAGGACCGAGAGGCTGATGAAGCAACCTCGGCGGCGCCAGCATCGGCCAGGCGAGCCACACGCCCGGCAATGCGAACCGACGGCTTCTCCTCGCCGAGCAGCCAAGCCTCAAGCTGCCGCCGCGCCCGGAACACCCGGCTCTTGGCAGTGCCCACAGCGCAGCCAGTCGCCTCGGCCAGCGCCTCGTAGCTCATGCCGTGCACGACCACCATCACCAGGGCCTCGCGCTGGTCGGCCGGCAGGCGGGTCATCGCCTTGCCGAGTTCCTTCAACGCCAGGCGATCCTCATGCGGCGCCTCGGTGGCAAAGGCGGCCTGCGGCACGTCGTCGATATCCGTGGTGTCACGGCGCTTGCGCAGGTTGGAAATGAACCGGTTGCGCAGGATGCGGTGCATCCAGGCGGGGAAGTTGGTGCCCGGGATGAAGCTGTTGCTGGCCGACAGGGCATTGCAGACCGCATCCTGCACCAGGTCCTCGGCGGCGGACCGGTTGCGCGTCAGCGCCAATGCCTGGATGCGGAGCTTGGGAAGGATCGAGATGACCTGGTCGTGGAATGTCGCGCTCATCGTGCCGTCCTGTATGGCTGTATCCCGACAATGGCGATCGGGCCGGCAGCGTTGCATCGCCGCGATCACGTAACCGCGAGCCTAGGCCCACGAGCCTCGCGCCACCAGGCCGGGATCATGCCGCGGGTTACCGGAACGGCGCTGCCCGGCGCGCGGCTCACACCGCCTCCGCGGCCTGCGCCAGCTTCGCCAGTTGCGTCCGGGCACGCGACAGCCGCGCCTTCATGGTCCCAACCGGGATCTTGCAGATCGCCGCCGCCTCCTCGTGCGTCATCTCCTGCGCGCCCACCAGGATCAGCGCCTCCCGCAGCAGCGGCGGCAGCTTCCAGATCAACGACTGCAGCTCGTTCAGCTCGGCACGGGCAAGCTGGGCCGGGCTGGCGCCCTCCTCCTGCTCGAAATGCGCCCCGATGGCATTGGCTTCGCGCCGCTGCCGCCGGGCCTGCTCGTAGAACTGGTTTCGCAGGATCGTGAACAGCCACGCCTTCAGGTTGCTGCCCGGCTCGAACTGGTGCGCCGCGGCCAGGGCGCGCACCAGCGTATCCTGCACGACATCATCGGCCATCACCCGGTCACGCACCAGAAAACGGGCGAAGCCGCGCAGGTCGGGCAGCAACGCGGTGATCTGCCGGCCCAGGTCGGCATCGGCTCGGCCCAACATCAATCCTCCTGCTGCACCGCGCGCGGCCCGCACCACGCACGGCCCGCGCATCCAAGTCGCAGCCCGTGCATCCAAGTCAGGGCAGCGCGGCGCACCCATCCAACTTAGGGCAGCCCCAACTTAGGGCGGCCCCAACTTAGGGCGGCCCCAACTTAGGGCGGCATTGCGCTTTTGTCTGCGCCCTGTCATCTCGGCGCAGCGTTCCGCAGCCGGTGGCCACGGTCCGCTGCAGCCGGGACCAGCGCACTATTGATGCAAAAACAAGGATGCCGCATGACCAGCCTGCGCCGCGAGGACTTGATCCGAGCGCTGCCCTATGCCCGACGCTACGCCCGCGCCCTGATCGGCAGCCAGGCCCGCGGCGACGCCATGGTCGCCGACAGCCTGCGCGACCTGCTGGCCGAGGATGCGCCCGAGGACTCGTCGGCCAGCGAGGCCCGCCCCGCCCTGTATCGGGCGATCACCCAGCGCTTCGACGGGCTGACCACCCTGCCGCCCAGCCCGGCCGGCGGGCTGTCCAGCCTGCAACGCAAGCTGCTGCTGCTGACCTCGCTTGAGGAGCTGCCAGTCGGCATGGCCGCCGGGATCCTCGGCATCCCCACCGAGGCGGCCGCGGCGGCGACGGCCGCGGCGCGCGACCACCTGCGGGCCGGCGCCGCGACCGACGTGCTGATCATCGAGGACGAGCCGATCATCGCCATGGACATCGAGGAGCTGGTGCTGAACTGCGGGCACCGCGTCGTCGGCATGGCAACGACCGAGAGCGAAGCCGTCGAGATGGCCGAGCGGCATAAGCCCGGCCTGATCCTGGCCGACATCAACCTGGGCATCGGCGGCGACGGCACCGCCGCCGTGTCCCGCATCATGCGCCACCACTATGCGCCGGTGATCTTCGTCACCGCCTACCCGGAACGCCTGCTGACCGGCGAGGACCTCGAGCCAGCCTACGTGATCACCAAGCCGTTCGAGCCGCTGACCCTGGCCATCGCCACCTACCAGGCCGTCACCGGCGGGGTCAGGCTGGATTGACCGCCGATGCACCACCAATCCTGCCAGCGCCGCCCCCGCCGCGGCGGCACGTAATATGAATCCGGCCATCCCCCTGAAATTCGCCGGGACGGAGCAACTTAGGATGGTGCAGAACGATTCCCCGTGCCACACACGCCCGGCCTGCCGACGGTGGGGGCGCTCAATGCATCGTTGGACGGAAGCCTGATGGGAATACTCGGAGCAGCGCCGCGCATAGGACTCCTGCGCGACAATCAATCAGTCGCCGACGGGGTGGCGCTGGCGGCGTCGCTCGGCTTCGACGCAGTGCTGGCCCGCATGCCGGAGCCGGGTCCAACGCAGCCCGGCCGGATCGGCGGCGGCAACGGACCCGTGGTCCTGCTCGACCTCGCAGTGGACCAGTTCCCCGCCTCCGTCATCGAGCAGGACGACGTGGCCGCCCTCTTTACCGCCCTGCCCGCGCCGTCGCTGGACCCCCGGCTGCCGATGCAGCCCGCCGGCCGCGTAATCCCCGCCCTGGCCGGCCCCGCCGACGCCGAAGCCTACGCGGACTGGCTGGCCGGGCACATCCAGGCCGTGACCACGGCCGGCGCGGCAGGCGTCCGGCTGACCGGGCTGGACAGCCTCCCCGGCCACCTGGTGCCGGCGCTACTGGCCCGCCTGCGCCGGCACTGCAACGGCGCCGTGCTGTTCGCCTGGACCCCCGGCCTGGCCTGGGACGTGCTCGGCCGCATCGAACCCGGCGTCGTGGACCTCGTCGCCGCCTCGCTGCCATGGTGGGACGGCAAGGCGGAGTGGCTCTGGCAAGAACTGGAACTGCTGCGCCGAATCGCCCCCGTAATCGCCCCCGTCACTGGCTCCGCTGCCAGCGCAACGGCGATCGCCGCCATGCTGGCCGACGGCTGGATGGCGCCGCTCGACGAGGGCGCCGCCAATCATGAGGCGGCACTGAACGCCTTCCGCACCGGCCCCGCCTTCGGTGCCCCCCCCGCCCGGCTGCTGTCCGGGCCAGGCGCCGCCGCCGTGGCGCTGCTGCGCACCGACACGCCCGACCCGCGCCAGGCCGCCCGCGGCGCCCTGATGCTGGTCAACGCCGACACGCATGCCCCGGCGCTGGTGGACACCTCCGCGATCTTCCGCGAGGCCGGGACCTCCTTCGCCCCCTTCGAGAGCATCCTGCCCCCGGGCGGCCCCGCCCTGCGCGTCGGCTCCCTCCTGACCCTGCAACCTGGCGAGGCCCGGCTGTTCGAAGCGCCGGTGCAGCCAACGCCCGCCACCCCACCCCTAGACCCGGCATCCGCCCTGCTGGCGGCCGAAGCCCCGCGGCTGGCCATCGAGCTGCCGACCCCCTGCGTGGACGCCGGGCGGTTCCCGGCCCGCCGCACGGTCGGCACCCTGGTCGAGGTCCAGGCCGACATCATCGCCGACGGCCACGACAAGCTGGCCGTCGCCCTGCGGTGGCAGTCGCCAGACACCGCGGACTGGCACGAGACCCGGATGGCGCTGATCAACAACGACCGCTGGACCGCCGCCTTCCCGCTGGAGCGCCTGGGCCTGCACCGCTACGACATCGTTGCCTGGCGCGACAACTTCGCCACCTACGCCGACGAACTCACCAAGAAGCACCGCGCCGGCGTCCCGGTCGCCCTGGAGCTGCAGGAGGGCGCCGCCCTGGTCCAGCGCGCAGCAGGCCGCAGCACCCCGGCGCAGGCCGGCCTCGCCGCAACCGTTGACCGTCTTTCGAAGGCCGACCCGGACGGCCAGCGCGAAACCCTGCTGTCACCCGAGCTTGCGGCGCTTATGGAGGCCGCCGACGACCGCCCGCACCAGGTCACCCTGCCGCGCCCGGTCCCGGTCCAGGCCGAGCGGACCGGCGCAGGCTTCGCCAGTTGGTATGAGGTCTTCCCCCGCTCGCTCAGCACCGACCCAACCCGGCACGGCACCTTCGCCGACGTGGAGCGCCACCTGCCGCGCATCCAGGCGATGGGCTTCGACGTGCTGTACTTCCCCCCCATCCACCCCATCGGCCGCGTGAACCGCAAGGGCCGCAACAACACCCTGACCCCGGCCCCAGACGATCCCGGCAGCCCCTACGCCATCGGGTCCGCCGAGGGCGGCCACGACGCGCTGCACCCCGAACTCGGCACCGTCGACGACTTCCAGCACCTGCGGGCGGCCTGCGCCGAGCATGGGCTGGAGCTGGCGATAGACTTCGCCATCCAATGCTCTCCGGACCACCCCTGGCTGAAGCAGCATAAGGACTGGTTCACCTGGCGCCCGGACGGCACCATCCGCTATGCGGAGAACCCACCGAAGAAGTACGAGGACATCGTCAACGTCGATTTCTACGCCGCGGGCGCCCTGCCGGGCCTATGGGTCGAGCTATGCAACACCGTGCTGTACTGGGCCGGCCAGGGCGTGCGGCTGTTCCGCGTAGACAACCCCCACACCAAGCCGCTGCCCTTCTGGGAATGGATGATCTCCGAGGTCCAGGCACGCTACCCCGACACCGTATTCCTGGCCGAGGCCTTCACCCGGCCAAAGGTGATGTACCGCCTGGCAAAGTCCGGCTTCTCGCAATCCTACACCTACTTCACCTGGCGCGAGACCAAGGCGGAGTTCCAGGACTACCTGACCGAGCTGACCCAAGGGCCGCCGCGCGACTTCTTCCGCCCCCACTTCTTCGTCAACACGCCGGACATCAACCCGGTCTACTTACAGGGCGCCGGGCGCGGCGCCTACCTGATCCGGGCGGCGCTGGCGGCCACGCTGTCGGGGCTGTGGGGGGTTTATAACGGCTTCGAACTGTGCGAAGGCACCCCGGTGCCAGGCAAGGAGGAATACCTCGACAGCGAGAAGTACCAGCTCCGCGCCTGGGACTGGGACCGCCCAGGCAACATCGTCCCCGAGATCACCCAGTTGAACCAGGTCCGCCGCCGCAACCCGGCGCTGCACACCCACCTCGGCGTCACCTTCCTGCCAGCCAGCGGCGACCGGGTGCTGTTTTTCGAGAAGGCGACGCCGGACCGCACCAACGTCGTGCTGGTCGCAATCAGCATGGACGCGGGCGCCCCCCAGTACGCCGAACTGACCGTGCCCGGCGGCGAGGGCACCGACCTGCTGACCGGTCAGCCCTTCCGCTGGTCCGACCGCATCCAGCGCATCACCCTGCTGCCCGACCGCCCCTACGCCATTTGGCGCATGAATGCCGCGTTGTGAGAAGCAATGAACGATAGTCCCGCCACCGACCTGGCCGCCCCCGAGCTGCCCCCGCCCCTCCTGCCGGCGACCGAGGACCCGCTGTGGTACAAGGACGCGATCATCTACCAACTCCACCTCAAGTCCTTCTTCGACGGCAACAACGACGGCGTCGGCGACTTCAAGGGCCTGCTGGAAAAGCTCGACTACATCGCCGAGCTGGGCGTCACCGCGATCTGGATGCTGCCCTTCTACCCCTCCCCCCGGCGTGACGACGGCTACGACATCGCCGACTACGAGGGCGTCCACTCCGACTACGGCGACATGGACGACGTGCGCCGCTTCGTCGAGGCCGCGCACGCCCGCCACCTGCGCGTCATCACCGAGTTGGTCATCAACCACACCTCCGACCAGCATCCCTGGTTCCAGGCCGCCCGCCATGCCCCGCCGGGCAGCCCGGAGCGGGAACGCTACGTCTGGTCCGACACCGACGAGAAGTACGACGGCACCCGCATCATCTTCCTCGACACCGAAACCTCCAACTGGACCTGGGACCCCGTCGCCAACGCCTACTACTGGCACCGCTTCTACTCGCACCAGCCGGACCTGAACTTCGACAACCCGCAGGTGCTGCAGGACGTGCTGGGCATCATGCGGTTCTGGCTGGACCTCGGCATCGACGGCCTGCGGCTGGACGCCGTGCCCTACCTCGTCGAGCGCGAGGGCACCAACAACGAGAACCTGCAGGAAACCCACGACATCCTGAAGCTGATCCGCGCCGAGCTGGACCGCTACGCCTCCGGCCGGATGCTGCTGGCCGAGGCCAACCAGTGGCCAGAAGACGCCCAGCAGTACTTCGGCGACGGCGACGAATGCCATATGTCGTTCCACTTCCCGTTGATGCCGCGCATGTACATGGCCATCGCCCGGGAGGACCGCTTCCCGATCACCGACATCATGCGCCAGACCCCCGCGATCCCCGCCAACTGCCAATGGGCGGTGTTCCTGCGCAACCACGACGAGCTGACCCTGGAGATGGTCACCTCCGGCGAGCGCGACTATCTCTGGAACACCTACGCCGCCGACCGCCGCGCCCGCATCAACCTGGGCATCCGCCGCCGCTTGGCCCCCCTGCTGGAGCGCGACCGCCGCCGCGTCGAGCTGATGAACGGCCTGCTGCTGTCGATGCCGGGCACCCCGGTCATCTACTACGGTGACGAGATCGGCATGGGCGACAACATCTTCCTCGGCGACCGCGACGGGGTGCGGACCCCCATGCAGTGGTCGATGGACCGCAACGGCGGCTTCTCCCGCGCCGACCCGGCGCAACTGGTGCTGCCGCCGATCATGGACGCGCATTACGGCTTCCAGGCCGTCAACGTGGAGGCGCAGTCCAGCGACCCGCACTCCCTGCTGAACTGGACCCGGCGGATGCTGGCCGTCCGCCGCCGCCACCAGGCGTTCGGCCGCGGCACCCAGCGCTTCCTCTACCCCGGCAACCGCAAGATCCTGGCCTTCCTGCGCGAGCACACCGGCGAGGACGGCCGCACCGAAACCCTCCTCTGCGTCAGCAACGTCTCCCGCACCGCGCAGGCGGTCGAATTGGACCTGTCGGCCTACGCCGGCCGCGTGCCGGTCGATATCGTCGGCGGGTCGGTGTTCCCCCCCGTGGGGCAGCTCACCTACCTGCTGACCCTGCCGCCTTACGGCTTCTACTGGTTCCTGCTGGCGGGGGAGGCGCAGTTGCCGTCCTGGCACTCCGCCCCGCCGGAACCGCTTCCGGAGTATGCGACATTGGTGATGCGGGCCGGCCTGGCCGACGTGCTGGGCAAAGAGGGGCGTAGCGTGCTGGAGAACGAGGCGCTGCCGGCCTACCTGCCGAAGCGCCGCTGGTTCGCCTCCAAGACGGAGCGCCTGCAAGGCACCCGCCTGGCCTACGCCGCGGCCCTGCCGACCACCGGCGGCGCGGTGATGTTCGCCGAGGTCGAGGCCATCCTGCCCGGCCGCACCGAGCGTTACGTGCTGCCCTTCGGCATCGCCTGGGAGGACGAGACCTCCGGCGCGCTCGCCCAGCAGCTTGCCCTGACCCGGGTGCGCCGCGGGCCGCGCGTCGGCTACCTGACCGACGCCTTCGCCGTGGACGCGATGGCCCGCGGCCTGATCGGCGCCCTGCGCAACAACGCCATCGTCAAGCTCGACGACGGCGAGCTGCGCTTCAAGCCGACCACCAAGCTTATCGAGCTGGACCTGCCGCCGGACGCCGAAATCCGCCGGCTGTCGGCCGAGCAGTCCAACTCGTCGCTGATCGTCGGCGACGCGGTGGTGCTGAAGCTGGTGCGCCGCGTGCTGGCCGGCGTCCACCCGGAGGCCGAGATGACCGGCTACCTGACCGAGCGCGGCTTCGCCAACACCGCCCCCCTGCTCGGCGAGGTGGTGCGGGTCAGCTCCGACGGCACGCCGCACACCGTGGCGCTCGCCCAGGGCTTCGTGCGCAACCAGGGCGATGGCTGGGGCTACACGCTCGACTTCCTGGCCAGCGGGGTCGAGGCCGCCGCGCTGACCGGGGAGGAGGACGCCGACACCTTCTCCGGCTATGAGGTGTTCGCCCGCTCCATCGGCACCCGGCTCGGCGAGCTGCACGCGGCGCTGTCGCAGCCGACCGACAATCCGGACTTCACCCCCGAGCCGGCCAGCCCGGCCGTGCTGGACGAGTGGGCGGCCGGGGCCATCGAGCAGATCGACAGCGCGCTGGCCATGCTGGCGGCGATGAAGACCTGGCCGGACGAGGCGACCGAGACCCAGGCGCGCTTCGTGCTCGACCACGCCGATGCGCTGCATGAGGCCGCACGTCGCCTGGCCCGGCAGGGCGCCGGCTCGCTGCAGACCCGCGTGCACGGCGACTTCCACCTGGGCCAGGTGCTGGTGGTGCAGGGCGACGCCTACATCATCGACTTCGAGGGCGAGCCGGCGCGCACGATGGAGCAACGGCGCGCCAAGTCCTGCGCCATGCGCGACGTGGCGGGGCTGTTGCGGTCGTTCGACTACGCGGCCGCCGCCGCGGCGCCGGGCCGGGCTGCAACCTCCGAGCAGGCGTCGGAGCGGCGCCAGGGCATCCTGCAGGAGTTCCGCGAGCGCGCCAGCACGGTCTTCCTGGAGGCATACCGCGCCGTCCTGGAGGCTGCCGAGCCACGCTGGGTGCCGCCCGATGCGGAGGCGGCGCTGCTCGACCTGTTCCTGCTGGAAAAGGCGGCCTACGAGATCAAGTACGAGGCGGCGAACCGGCCGACCTGGCTGGGCATCCCGCTCGGCGGGCTGCACGCCATCGCCGAACGGCTGATCGGCACGGAGCAGCCGGCGTGAACGACCTTGAGCCAAGCGGCATGACCGGCCTGCAGCCAGGCGGCGTATCGGACTTGCATCCGGCCGCCATCGAGTCCGTCGTGCACGGCCGCCATGCCGACCCCTTCGCCATCCTCGGCCCGCACGGCACCGGCGCCGGACGTGAGGTGCGCGCCTTCCTGCCAGGCGCCGAGAGGGTCACGGTGCTGGACCGTGCCGGCGTCACGCTGGGCGTGCTGCAACGCCTGGACCCCGCCGGCTTCTGGGCCGGTGCGGCGCCCGGCGACGGCGGCTACCGCCTGCACGCCGAGGGAACCGGCGGCACCTGGGAGCAGGACGACGCCTACGCCTTCCCGTCCACGCTCGGACCGCTCGACCTCTACCTGCTCGGCGAGGGCCGGCACCGCAACCTCGGCCACACCCTGGGCGCGCACCCGGCGGTGATGGACGGCATCAGCGGCGTCCGCTTCGCCGTCTGGGCGCCGAACGCCAGCCGCGTGTCCGTCGTGGGCGGCTTCAACTTCTGGGACGCCCGCCGGCACCCGATGCGCCGCCACCCCGGCGTCGGCGTCTGGGACCTGTTCATCCCCGGCGTGCAGCCCGGCGCCATCTACAAGTACGACCTGCTGGGATCCGGCGGCGAGCCATTGGCGCAAAAGGCCGACCCCGTCGCCTGGGCGGCCGAGCTTGCCCCGGCCACCGGCTCCATCGTCGTCAGCGACGCCGCCTGGCGCTGGACCGACGCGGCCTGGATGGGCAAGCGGGCAGCCGCCCAGGGACCGCGTGCGCCGATCTCGACCTACGAGGTCCACGCCGCCTCATGGCTGCCCGCAGCCGAAATGGGCATGCTTGGCTGGGAGGCCCTGGCCGACCGCCTGGCCCCCTACTGCGCCGGCATGGGCTTCACCCACCTCGAACTCCTGCCCATCATGGAGCACCCGTTCGGCGGCTCCTGGGGCTACCAGCCGCTCGGCCAGTTCGCCCCCAGCGCCCGCCTCGGCCCGCCCGAGGGCTTCGCCCGCTTCGTGGACCGCTGCCACGCCATGGGCGTCGGCGTCATCCTGGACTGGGTGCCGGCGCACTTCCCGACCGACGCGCACGGCCTCGCCCGCTTCGACGGCACCCCGCTGTATGAGCACGGCGACCCGCGCGAGGGCTTCCACCAGGACTGGAACACCTACATCTTCAACCTCGGCCGCAACGAGGTCCGCGGCTTCCTGATCGCCAGCGCCCTGTTCTGGCTGGAGCAGTACCACGCCGATGGCCTGCGCGTGGATGCCGTCGCCTCGATGCTGTACCGCGACTACAGCCGCAACCCCGGCGAGTGGGTGCCCAACCAGTACGGCGGGCGCGAAAACCTGGAATCCGTCGCCTTCCTGCAGGAACTCAGCCGCGCCATCGCCGAACGCTGCCCCGGCGCCGTGCTGATCGCCGAGGAAAGCACCGCCTGGCCCGGCGTCACCCGCCCCGCCGACGAGGGCGGGCTGGGGTTCGACTACAAGTGGAACATGGGCTGGATGCACGACACCCTGCACTACATGCACGAGGAGCCGGTCAACCGCCGCTACCACCACGACGAGATCACCTTCGGCCTGGTCTACGCCTTCAGCGAGCGCTTCACCCTGCCGCTGTCGCACGACGAGGTCGTCTACGGCAAAGGCTCGCTGATCCGCAAGATGCCCGGCGACCCCTGGCAGAAGTTCGCCAACCTGCGCGCCTACTACGGCTTCATGTGGACCTACCCCGGCAAGAAGCTGCTGTTCATGGGCTGCGAGTTCGCCCAGGACCGCGAGTGGAACCATGACACCGGGCTGGACTGGGACCTGCTGGACACCCCGGCCAACCACGGCGTGCAGGCCCTGTTGCGCGACCTCAACGGCGCCTACCGCAGCCTGCCGGCCCTGCACACCGGGGACTGCGACCCGGCGGGCTTCCGCTGGGTGGTGGTGGACGACGCCGGGAACTCGGTGTTCGCCTACCTGCGGCTGCCGGTCGGCGGCGGCGCGCCGGTGCTGGTGGTCTGCAACTTCACCCCGGTCCCCCGGCATGGCTACCGCCTGGGCGTGCCCGTGGATGGCGCCTGGCAGGAGGTGCTGAACACCGACGCCGAGGTCTATGGCGGCTCCAACGTCGGAAACTTCGGCGCGATCCACGCCGAGGCGGAACCGGCGCACGGCTTTGACGCTTCGATCAGCCTTACCCTTCCCCCCTTGGCGACCTTGGTCCTGCGTGCAGGCTAGAGGCGCGCCGCTTCCGAGGTTACGCATGGCCCACTACGCCCACCCGTTGCCGTTCGGCGCGGAGCTGCAAGCCGATGGAACCACGCTGTTCCGCCTCTGGGCGCCATCGGCCGAGCACGTCACCCTGGAGCGTGACGGCCACGTCTCGGAGCCGATGCACGCCGGCGCCGGCGGCTGGCACAGCGTCACCTGCCCGGCCCCGGCCGGCACCCGCTACCGTTACGTGATGCCGGACGGCCTCGCCGTGCCGGACCCGGCCTCGCGCCAGCAGGCGCCCGACGTGCACGACCCCAGCGTGGTCGTTGATCCCAACGCCTACGAGTGGCACAACACCGCCTGGCAGGGCCGCCCATGGCATGAAGCCGTGGTGTATGAATTGCACGCCGGCGCGATGGGCGGCTTCTCCGGCATCCGCCAGCGGCTGGGCGAGCTGAAGGACATGGGCTTCACCGCAGTCGAGATCATGCCGGTCGCCGACTTCCCGGGCGGCCGCAACTGGGGCTACGACGGCGTGCTGCCCTACGCACCGGACACCGCCTACGGCACCCCTGCCGAGTTGAAGGCGCTGGTCGATGAGGCCCACGGCCTGGGCCTGATGGTCATGCTGGACGTGGTGTACAACCACTTCGGCCCCGACGGCGCCTACCTGCACGCCTTTGCAAAACCGTTCTTCCGCGAAGACATCAGCACGCCATGGGGCGCCGCCATCGACTTCCGCCGCCCGGAGGTGTGCGACTACTTTAAGCAGAACGCCCTGTACTGGCTGATGGAGTACCGCTTCGACGGCCTGCGCTTCGACGCCGTGCACGCCATCTCCGAGGAGGGCTTCCTGCGCGACCTGGCAGCCTCAATCCACGCCGGGGTCGAGCCGGGGCGGCAGGTGCATCTCGTGCTCGAGCATGAGAACAACCGCGCGGCGCTGCTGCAGGCGGCCCCCGGCGCTCCCGGCTTCAACGCGCAGTGGGCGGACGACTTCCACCACTGCATGCACGTCCTGCTGACCGGGGAGAGCGAGGGCTACTACGAGGACTTCCAGGACGCGACCAACCTGCTGGCCACCTGCCTGCGCGACGGCTTCGCCTACCAGGGCCAGCAATCCCCGCACCTCGGCCGCACGCGCGGCGAGCCGAGCGGCCACCTGCCGACCACCGACTTCGTCATCTGCCTGCAGAACCACGACCAGATCGGCAACCGCGCCATGGGCGAGCGGCTGACCACCCTGGCCGACCCCGGCCATCTGCGGGCGGCGATGGCGACGATGCTGCTGTCCCCCTTCATCCCCATGGTGTTCATGGGCGAGGAGTACGGCGCGACCAACCCGTTCCTGTTCTTCACCAGCCACAACGAGGACCTGGCGAAGCTGGTCCGCGAGGGCCGCCGCGCCGAGTTCAAGCACTTCGCCGCATTCCAGGACGAGAAGCGCCGCGCCGCCATCCCGGACCCCAACGCCCCCAGCACGTTCGACGCCTCCGTGCCGGACCGGCCCGACTCCGACATGGCCGAGTTCATGCGCGGGCTGCTGACCCTTCGGCGCGACCGCATCATGCCGGGCCTGCCAGGGTGCCGCAGCATCGAGGCCCAGGCATTGGCGCCCGGCGCCGTGCGGGCAGCCTGGCGCATGAAAGACGGGCAGCAGCTCACCCTGGCGCTGAACCTCGGCAGCGCCGCCGTGGACGCGGAGCTGCCGGACGGCCCGGTGCTGTTCTCCTACCCCGCCGGAACCGCCGCCATGCTGCCGCCGGGCGCCATGGCCGCCTGCATCACCGCAGCATGAGCGACGCCAACCTGACGACGCTGGCAGAGGCCGCAGGCATCGCGCCGCGCTGGCGAGACGTGCATGGCGGGTGGCACGACGTTGCGCCGCAGACGCTCCGCGCCGTGCTCGGCGCCCTAGGCCTGCCGGCTGACACTGACAAGGCGGTACAGGACAGCCTGGCCTCGATGCAGCACGCGGACGCCGCCCTGCCGCCATTGCTGACGGCGCAGGTCGGCCGCCCAACCCGGCTTGCCACCCCAGTCGGGCCGTTTCGGCTGACGCTGGAGGACGGCACCACCCTCAACGGGACGCTGCGGCCCGTGGACGGCGCCGCCGAGCTGCCATCCGTCGATGTCCCGGGCTACCACCGCCTGGAGGTCGGCCAGCAGCAAGTCACGCTCGCTGTCGCCCCGCTGCGGTGCTTCACGGTGCAGGACGCGGCGCCGGGCCGGCGGCTCTGGGCGCTCGCCGTGCAGCTTTACGCCCTGCAGCGGCCCGGCGATGGCGGCCTTGGCGACTTCGGCGCCTTGCAGGACCTGGTTGGCCCCGCCGCCGCCCGTGGCGCCGCAGCCATAGCGATCAGCCCGGTGCACGCCCAGTTCTCCGCCGACGCCGACCGCTACAGCCCCTACTCCCCCTCCAGCCGCACGCAGTTGAATGTGCTGCACACCCGGCTGGACATGGGCGACTCCGGTACAGCAGAAGGCGGCCTAGTGGACTGGCCCACCGCCAGCCGCGCCCGCCTGGCAAAGCTGCGCACCCTGTTCGATGCGGCGGACCCGGCGACGCTCGCCGCCCTCGCCGCCTTCCGGGCGCAGCAGGGCGACGCATTGGAAACCCACGCCCGGTTCGAGGCGCTGCACGCCCACCTGTTCGCCGCCGACCCCAGCCGCTGGCATTGGCGCACCTGGCCAGAAGAGTACCGCACCCCCTCCAACCCCGCCGTGGCCGCCTTCGCCCGCGACCATGCACGCGACGTGACCCTGCACGCCTACATGCAGTTCCTGGCCGACCGCAGCCTAGCCGACGCGCAGCAGGCCGCCCGAGACGCCGGGATGCCCATCGGCCTGATCGCCGACCTGGCCGTCGGCGCCGACTCCGGCGGCAGCCACTGCTGGAGCCGGCAGGCCGAAACCCTGCTCGGCCTCTCAATCGGCGCACCCCCGGACCTGTTGAGCATCAGCGGGCAAAACTGGGGCCTGGCCGCCTTCAACCCGCGCGGCCTCGCGCAGAACGGCTTCGGCGCCTACTTGGAACTGCTGCGCAGCGCCATGCGCCACGCCGGCGGCATGCGGATCGACCATGCCCTCGGCCTAGCCCGGCTGTGGGTGGTCCCCGATGGCGCCTCCGCCGCCGACGGCGCCTACATCGCCTTCCCAACCGAGGACCTGCTGCGCCTGATCGCCCTGGAAAGCAGCCGGCACCGCGCCATCGTGCTCGGCGAGGACCTGGGCACCATCCCGGACGGCTTCCAGGAACGCCTGCAAGACGCTGGTATCCTTGGAATGCGCGTGCTCTGGTTCGAGCGGGACAAGCAGGACCGCTTCACCCAGCCCAGCACTTGGACCAAGTCCGCCGTCGCCATGACCAGCACGCACGACCTGGCGACCGTCGCCGGCTGGTGGACCGGGCGGGACATGGAGTGGCGCGGCAAGCTCGGACTGCTCGGCGACGACGCGAACAAGGCGCACGAGGCCGAGGCGCGCAGCCGGGACCACGGCCGCCTCTGGGAGGCCTTCGAGGCCAGCGGCGCCGTCGCGGGCGGCATCCCCGAATCCTGGGACGGCAACCCCGTCGCCGACGCCGCAGCCCGGCACGTCGGCGCCTCCGCCTGCGACTTCGTGATCCTGCCGGCCGAGGACGCGCTCGCCATCCAGGAGCAGCCGAACCTGCCGGGCACCCTGGGCGAGCACCCCAACTGGCGCCGGCGGCTGCCGGGCTACGCCAGCGACCTCCTGCAAGCCCCTGACGTCATTGCCAGGCTGGACAGCCTCAACCAAGCTCGGACCTCCGCATGAAGCCCCTCTCCGCCACCGCCCGCCTGCAATTCCACAAGGGCTTCACCCTGGACGACGCGACGGCGCTGGTGCCGTACTACGACAAGCTGGGCATCAGCCACCTGTATGCCTCGCCGCTGCTCAAGGCACGTGCCGGCTCCACGCACGGCTACGACATCGTGGACCACAACGTCATCAACCCGGAGTTGGGCGGCGAGGAGGCCCTGCGCCGCCTAGTCGAGACCCTGCGCGCCCACAGCATGGGTCTGATCCTGGACATCGTGCCCAACCACATGGGCGTGGGCGGCAACGACAACGCCTGGTGGCTGGACGTGCTGGAATGGGGCCGCGCCAGCCCCTATGCCGAGTACTTCGACATCGACTGGGACCCCACCGACAACTCGCTGCGCGGCCGCATGCTGGCCCCCTTCCTGGGCACCTCCTACGGCGAATGCCTGGACGCCGGCGAGTTGGTCCTACAGTTCGATGAGACCGACGGCCGCCTGTTCGTCGGCTATCACGACCACAGGTTTCCCATAAACCCACGCGACTACGCCTCGATCCTGCTCACCAGCGGCGGCCCGTTGGAAACCCCGGCCCGCGCCTTCGCCGAGCTGGGCACCGGCGGCAGCGAAGCCGTGCGGCAGGAGGCCAAGGACGCCCGCGAGGAACTGCTGCAGCCAACTTACCGCGCCGCCATCGCGGAGTGCCTGCACGCCTACTCGACCAGCACCCCCGAGGGTCGGGACCGCCTGCACCGCCTGCTCGACCGCCAGAACTACCGCCTGGCCTGGTGGCGCGCGGCGACAGACGAGATCAACTGGCGCCGCTTCTTCGACGTGAACGGCCTCGCCGGCGTGCGCGTCGAGGTGCCGGAGGTGTTCGAGGCGACGCACCGCACGGTGTTCCGCCTGTACTCCGAGGGCCTGATCGACGGCGTCCGCATCGACCACGTGGACGGCCTGGCCAACCCCCGCGACTACTGCCGCAAGCTGCGCCGCCGCCTCGAAACCGCCGCCGAGTCCCGCCCGGCGGACCTGCGCGACACCCCGGCGATCATCTGGATCGAGAAAATTCTCGCCGCGCACGAACACCTGGCCACCGACTGGCTGACCGACGGCACCACCGGCTACGACTTCATGAACGACGCCTCCGCCGTCCTGCACGACCCCGCCGGCGAGGCGCCGCTAACCCAGCTATGGACCACGCTGACCGGACGCGCCGCTGCCTTCGACGACGAGGCCAAGCCGGCCCGCCGCCAAATCCTCACGGAAAGCCTCAGCAGCGAGCTGTTCGCCACCGCCACCGCCCTGCACCGCATCGCCCGGCGCAGCCTGACCACCCGCGACTACACCCTCAGCGCCATCCGCGCGACCTTGGTCGAGCTGCTCGTGCACTTCCACGCCTACCGCATCTATGCCGGCCCCGCGGGCATCTCCCCCGTGGACCAGCGCGTGATGGACTGGGCGATGGCCGGCGCCCGCCGTACCGTGCGCCCGGCCGACCGCCCGTTGCTGGAACTGGTCAACCGCTGGCTGTCCGGCGCCGGCCTGCGCGAAATCCCGGCGGGCACCCGCCGGCAGGAATGGGCACGGGCGATGACCCGCTTCCAGCAGCTCTCCGCCCCGACCGCGGCCAAGTCGGTCGAGGACACCAGCTTCTACCGCTACGGCCGCCTGCTGTCGCGCAACGAGGTCGGCACGGAGCCGTCGCAATGGTGCCTGTCCCCCGCCGCCTTCCACGCCACCAACAAGGAGCGGCAGAAGCGCTATCCGCTCGCCCTGCTCGCCACCGCGACGCACGACCACAAGCGGGGCGAGGACGCCCGGGCGCGCCTGGCAGTACTAAGCGAGATGCCAGCGGAGTGGGAGGCGGCGCTGGCCCGCTGGATGCGGCTGAACGCCCCCCTACGCCGCGACTTGGATGGCCCGGCCCCGGACGCCGCCGATGAGGTCATGCTATACCAAACGCTGATCGGCGCCTGGCCGCTGGACCTCGCCGCAGACGACCGGGACGGCGTGAAGGCTCTGGAGGACCGGGCCGCCGGCTGGCTGGAAAAAGCACTGCGCGAGGGCAAGCGCCGCACCAGTTGGGCCGCCCCGGACCAGGAGTACGAGGGCGCCTGCCGCGCCTTCCTGGCCGGCGTGATGGACGTGGAGCGGTCGGCCGACATGGTCGGCGAGCTGGCCGCCTTCGCCGGCCGGATCGCCCCGGCTGGCGCGATCAACGGGCTGTCGCAAACCATGCTCCGTATGACCTCACCCGGAATCCCCGACCTCTACCAGGGAACCGAGTACTGGGATTTCAGCCTGGTCGATCCCGACAACCGCCGCCCCGTCGATTTCGCAGCCCGGCAGGCCTCCCTCGAAGCAGCGGGCCAGCCGGCCGATCTGATGGGGACCTGGCGGGACGGCCGGGTCAAGCAGGCGATCATCGCCCGCACCCTGGCGTTGCGCGCCCGTGCGCCGGGCCTGTTCACCCTAGGGTCCTACACCCCGTTGCGCATCGAGGGACCCCAGGCCGAGCAAGTCATCGCCTTCGCCCGCGTGCATGAAAACCGCGCCGCGGTTGTAATCGTCACACGCTTGCCGCAATCAGCAGATCGTGATGTTGTGTTACCGCGTGTTACGCTAACTTGCTGGTCAGGAACGCAGGTTCTGTTGCCGCGTAGTCTGGCCGATCGGCGCTTTGGACACGTCCTGGTTGAGGGTGAGGACATTATGAACACTGGCTGTTTGCCGGTTGAAACCCTCCTGTCGCAGCTTCCAGTCGCAGTGCTGGAGGCTCGGTGAACCGCCTAGTCGTCGTCAGCAACCGCGTCCCGGCCCCTGCCGCCGCGGGCGCGCAGGCTGGCGGCCTGGCGGTGGCGCTGGAGTCGCTCATGGAGCGGCGCGGCGGCGTCTGGTTCGGCTGGAGCGGCCGCGTCACCGAAACCCCGGACACCGTGGCGAAATCCGTGGACTCCGGCCGCGTGCAGTACTCCACAGTCGACATGACCGCCGAGGAGCACGATCGCTACTACAACGAGTTCTCCAACAGCACGTTGTGGCCGCTGCTTCACTCGATGCCTGAGCTGATGACCTTCGACCGCCGCAACGCCGTGGTGTACCGTGCGGTGAACACCCGGTTCGTGGACGCCCTGCAGCCGCTGCTGCGCGCCGGCGACCTGGTTTGGATTCACGACTACCACCTGATGGCGATGCCGGCGATGCTGCGGGAACGCGGCGTCATGGCGCCGATCGGCTTCTACCTGCACATCCCGTTCCCCTCGCCCGACATTCTGGCGAGCGTGCCGGAGGCAGGCGCGCTGGTGCGGGACCTCCTCGCCGCCGACCTGATCGGTTTCCAGACCGCCAACGACGCCGAGAACTTCGCCGAAGCTGCATGCCGCCTCGGCGACGCGTTCCGTATGGACGGCGGGTGGCTCAACGTCGGGCGCCGCCGGGTGCGACTCGGCGTGTTCCCGGTCGAGATCGAGGCGCACGAGTTCGCCGCGACCGCCGAGGACGCCTGGCTCGCAGCGCCGACCGAGCGGCTGCGTCGCAGCCTGTCCGGGCAGCGGCTGATCCTGGGCGTGGACCGCATGGACCCCACCAAGGGCCTGATGCAGCGCCTGGCGGGCTACCGCCGCCTGCTGGAGACCCAGCCGCGCTGGCACCGCCGGGTCACCCTGCTGCAGATCGCCGCCGAGTCGCGCAAGGATGTCGTGGCCTACCGCGACCTGCGCGCCGCGGTGGAGCGCGAGGCCGGCAGCATCAACAGTGAGTTCAGCGAGCCTGACTGGACCCCGCTGCGCCTGATCGCCCGCGCCGGCGCCCGCAGCACGATGGCCGGCTACATGCGGGAGGCGCGGGTCGGCTTGGTCACCCCCTTGCGCGACGGCATGAACCTGGTGGCCAAGGAGTTCATCGCCGCCCAGGACCCGCAGGACCCCGGGGTGCTGATCCTGTCGCGCTTCGCCGGGGCGGCACGCCAGTTGGCATCGTCGCTGATCGTCAACCCGCACGACGCCGACGAGATGGCGGACGCGCTGGACACCGCCTTGAACATGAGCCTGGCCGAGCGGCAGACCCGTTGGCAGGCAAGCTGGGACGCCCTGAAGGGCACGTCGGCCTTGGCCTGGGGCCGCTCCTTCGTGGCGGCGCTGCTGCGTGCCGGCGCACAACCCGGCGTCGGCCTGCGCCGCTCGCTGCTGGAGGGCTCAGCCGATGTTCTCCCCACCAGCAACCCCGTCGTCCCCGCAGCACAACAAAACGGCTTAATCCGCCTAAGCTAACCCTGCCACACAGACCGCACTAACCCCCTCTCCCTCCGGGAGAGGGCTGGGGTGAGGGAGAAGGCAAGCGCCAACCCGGCACATCCAAGAACAGACCGCCCTTCCAAACCCCAACTTCCCCCTCTCCCCCTTCGGGAGAGGGCCGGGATGAGGGGGCCGTGCGGCGCAGGCCTCCCAACCCGTACAGCCCGGTCCCAGCACCGCCATCAAGCAATACGTAAAAAAACCTCTAACCCCAGCCCTCCCCCAAAACGAGAAAGGCAGCAAGGGCAGCCCTCACAGCCGAAACAATCGTCCTGCCCCCAGGACGAGAGGCCCGAATCACCTCATCCCATACTGCTCCGCAAAACAATCCGCCCCGTCACGGCACCATCCCGCAACCGCATCAGCGCAGCATTGGCCTGATCCCGAGGCATCTCGGTAACTGGCAGCGGCTTCACCCCCCCATCCTGCGCCAGCCCAACCAAGTCTCGCAGATCCCCGGGGCTGCCAACGAAACTGCCCTGCACCGTCAACGCCCGCATCGCCATCGCCGGCAGCGGCACCGTCAACTCGCCGCCGAACAATCCAACCTGAACCAGCTTGCCGCCCTTGCGCAGCGCCGCAAAGGCAAAGGCGGCCGTGGCCGTGCCGTTCACCATGTCGATCACCGCCGCGACCGGCCCGCCGCAGGCCGCCAGGATGCGCGCTGTCACCCCGTCGCCAGACCCGTCCACCGCGGTCCGGGCGCCGGCCTCCAGCGCGGCCTGCCGCTTCTCCGCACCCACGTCCACCACGACGATGTTGCGATGCCCCAGCGCGCGCAGCACATGGATCGCATTCAGGCCCAGCCCGCCGGCACCCACCAGCACCACCGGCTCCTCCGGCGGCAGCGGCAGGACCTTGCGTATGGCCGACAGCACGGTGATGCCGGAACAGGCATAGGTCGCCGCCACCGCCGGGTCCAGCGTCCCGGGATCGACCAAGTGCCGCGGGTGCGGCGCCACGACATGCGTCGCAAAGCCGCCATTCTGCAGCACGCCCAAGGGCCGCAGGGTCGCGCACATATGGTCCTGCTCCGCCAGGCACTGCACGCAATGGCCGCACCCCACCCAGGGATACACCACGCGCACGTCCCCCACGGCGACGCCCTCCGCCTCCGGGCCAAGCTTCGCCACGCGGCCGACGATCTCGTGCCCCAGCGGCTGCGGCAGCACCATGCCGCGATCCCGCATGTTCAGCCGCTTGCCGCCGCCAAGATCGTAAAATCCCTCCCAGATATGCAGGTCGGAGTGGCAGACGCCGCAATGGGTGACCTCCACCAGCACCTCGGTCCCAACCGGCTCCGGCATCGGCAGGTCCACCAACTGCAAGTCCTGGCCGAACTCCACGACCGCCCATGCCTGCATGGTCCGCTCCTCCCCTTTGTTGCCCCGATACCACCGGCCCAGGGCTGCCGCGTCAACCCGGGGCAACCACCCTGATGGGCGCACCGTCCAGGAACGCCAGGATGTTCTCCACGCTCTCGCCATAGAACTGCGCAAAGGTATCCGTGGTGCCATAACCCAGATGCGGCGTCAGCACGCAGTTCGGCGCGCTGCGCAGTGGATGGCCCGGCGGCAGCGGCTCGTGCGCGAACACATCCAGGCCCGCATGGATGTGCCCCCTGTGCAGCGCCTCCAGCAACGCCGCCTCATCGACCAGCGGCCCGCGCGAGGTATTGACCAGGATCGCACCGGGCTTCATCGCCGCCAATTCCGCAGCACCCAGCAGCCCGCGCGACCGTGCCGACAGCACGACATGCAGGCTGACCACGTCGGACGCCGCCAGCAGCTCGCCCTTCGTCACCAGGCGGGCGCCGCCGGCCTGCGCGGCCTCGGCAGTCAGGTTGGCGCTCCACGCCACCACCTGCATGCCCAGCGCCCGGCCATACCCCGCCACCCGGGCACCGATGCGGCCCAGGCCGATCACCCCCAGCGTCAGCCCATCCAGCACCGGCCCCACCGGCACGCCCTCCTGGAACCGCCCCGCCCGGATCGCCGCGTCGCCCTCCGGGATATGCCGGGCCATCGCAAGGATCAGCCCCAGGGCCAGCTCCGCAGTCCCAATCGAGGACCGTTCACCGCCGGTATTGCTGACCAGCACGCCATGCGCGGCGCAGGCGGCCAGGTCCAGGCTAGGCGAGCGGGTGCCGGTCAACGCGATCATCCGCAGCCCCGGCAGCCGCGCAATCAGGCTGCCCGGCAGCGGCGTGCGCTCCCGCATCGCGATCAAGATGTCGAACCCGGCCAACGCCGCCGCCGCCGCATCCTCGTCCGGCAGCGGCTTGGAAAGAAAAACCACCTCCGCCCGCGCCTGCAACGCGGACCAGTCGGTTGCACCAGCGGCGACGCCCTGCCAGTCATCCATCACGGCTACGCGCATCTCGACCCTCCGGGGTTCAGCGGCGGCGCGGGTCCAGCGCATCGCGCAGCCCGTCGCCCACCAGGTTGAAGGCCAGCACCGCCAGGAAGATCGCGGCGCCAGGGAACACCGCCAGCCAAGGCGCCTGGCTGAGAAAGCGCTGCGCCGAGTTCAACATGCTGCCCCAACTCGGCGCCGGCGGCTGCTGCCCCAGGCCGAGAAAGGATAGGCTGGCCTCGGCAATAATCGCGGCGGCGATCGCCAGCGTCGCCTGCACCAGCAGCGGCGGCACGATGTTGGGCAGCACATGGCGCAGCGCGACGCGCCAGGGCGGATTACCCAGGGCACGGGCAGCCTCGACATACTCGTTGGTGGCCGCATCCATGGTCGCGCCCCGTGCAACGCGGACGAACACCGGCGCCGCGGTGACGCCGATGGCGATCATGGCGTTGGTCAGGTCCGGCCCCAGGAACGCCGCCAGCGCAATGGCCAGGATCAGGAACGGGCACGCCAGCATGGCATCCACCACCCGCCCGACCACCGCATCCACCCGCCCCCCGGCAAATCCCGCCAGCAGCCCGACCGGCACCCCGATGCCCCCCGCGATCAGCACCGACACCACGCCCGCCAGCAGCGACGCCCGGGTGCCGAACACCACGCGGGACAGCACGTCGCGCCCGTTCTCGTCGGTGCCCATCGGGTGCTGCCACGACGGCGCCTTGCGTATGGCGGTCCAGCTCGTGGCAACGGGGTCATACGGCGACACCAGCGGCGCGGCGATGGCGACTCCCACGAACAGCACGATCACCGCCAGGCCCAGCACCGCCGCGGGCCGAGTGCGGAACCGGGCCAGCGCTAGCAGGGCCGGGCTGCTGCGCCCCGTCATGCCGTGCGCAGCCGAGGGTTGATAAGGACATACAGCCCATCGGCCAGCAGGTTCAGCAGGATGAACAGCAGAGCCGTCACCAGCACGACACCCTGCACCACCGGGTAATCCCGGTTGAACACCGCATCCACCACCAGCTTGCCGAAGCCAGGGATGCTGAACACCTGCTCGGTCAGCACCGCGCCGGACAGCAAGGTGCCAAGTTCCAGCGCCCCCAGGGTAACAACGGGGACCAGCGCGTTGCGGAAGGCATGGCGCAGCACGACGGTGCGCTCCGGCAGGCCCTTGGCGCGGGCGGTGCGGACGTAATCCTGGTCCAGCGCCGTCAGCATGGCGCTGCGGGTATGGCGCATCAGGATCGCGGCGATGGCATTGCCCAGCACGAAGGCCGGCATGATGGTGGTCGCCAAGGATTGCCGCCAGTCCTCCGTCACCGGCACGTAGCCGGAGGGCGGCAGCCAGCCCAGGTCCACCGACACAAGTAGAATTAACATGATGCCGAGCCAGAAGTTGGGCGTGCTCAACCCGGCCAGCCCAACCAGGTTGGCGATATAGTCCAGCGGCCGGTTGCGCTGCACCGCCGACAGGATGCCCGCCGGCACCCCGACTGCCAGCGCAATCACGAACGCCATCGCGCCAAGCTGCAAGGTAACCGGCAGCTTGGTCAGGATCAGCCCGGCAACCGGCTGGCGGATGCGCCAACTGAACCCAAGGTCGCCGCGCACGACGCCGCCCATCCAGTGCAAGTACTGCACCGGCAGCGAGCGGTCGAGCCACAGGTCGGCCCTGATCTGCGCCAGCACCACGGGATCGCCCCGCTCCTCCCCGGCCAGCACCACCGCCGGGTCGCCGGGCATGAGCTGCTGCAGCGCGAACACCAGCACGCTGACCAGCAGGATGGTCGGGATCACTTGCAGAAGGCGTGCGCCAAGGTGGGACCGCATGGCTACTTCGCCAAGCTAAGGCCCTGCAGGCGGATCATGCCGTCCGGCACCGGGCGGAACCCCTCCACCTTGGCGGACATGCCGACGACGTTCTTCTGCGTCCACAGGTACAGGATCGGCAGGTCCTGCGCGGCAGGCTGCCACATGGCGTCATACAGGCCGCGGCGCTTGGCCAGGTCGGCGGTCAGGCGGGCGTCGTCCAGGTCCTTGTCCACCGACGCATTGGAGTACTTGCCGGTGTTCAGCGCCCCCCCGGTGTGGATGAAGCTGTACAGGTTGCCATCGGGATCGACCCGGCCCGACCAGGCCAGCATGTAGCCCTCATAATCCCCGCGCGACTCCGCCTCCAGCGACGAGGCGAACTCCATCGCGGTGATCTTCACATCGAAGCCAGCCTCGGCCGCCATCGACTGCATGACCTCCCCCGCCTGGCGCAGGTCCGGGTTGTTCGGCACCGTCAGCGCAACCGGCACCGGCAGGGTCACGCCGGCCTGCTTCAGCAGCGCCTTCGCCTTCTCGACATCCCGGCCCGGCGGCTTCACGGCGGGATCGAAGTACGGGCTGCTGGGCGATATCGCCTGCGCAGTCGGCGTGAACAGCCCGTTATATACGACCTGCACCAGCGCATCCCGGTCCAGCGACAGCTCGAACGCCTTGCGGACCCGCGCATCGGCGGTGATCGGCGCCTTCGACCGCGGCCCGTTGGCGACGTTGAACGTGATGCCCTGGTAACCCAAGGAGTCGGACACCACCAGCCGCAGCCGCTTATCCCTGCGTACGGCATCCACGTCGGTCGGCAGGATGTACTCAACGAGATCGACGCTGCCCGCCTGCAGGTTCGCCAGCCGGATCGAACTGTCGGGGATCGGCTGGTACACCACCTGGTCCAGCCTGACCGCCCCGGCATCCCAATAGCCGGGAAACCGCTTGAGCACGATGCGGTCCTGCGGCACGCGCTCGGCAAACTGAAACGGCCCCGCGCACACGGGATGCAGGCCGAAGTCCTTGCCCGCCGCCTCCGCCGCCTTGGGCGACACGATCATGCCGGCGCGGTCGGCCAACTGCGCCAGGAACGGCGAGGACGGCGTCTTCAGCACGATGCGCACGGTCATGGGATCAACGGCCTCCACCCGGTCCATCGCATTCAGCTCGCTGCGCCGGAAGCTGCCCTGCATCGTCAGGTGCCGCTCCAGGGTGTACTTCACCGCCGCGGCGTCGAGGTCAGTGCCATCGTGGAACTTCACCCCGGCGCGCAGGTGGATCACCAAGGTCACCGGGTCCGCCCACTCATACCCCGTGGCGAGCTGCGGCACGATCTCCAGCTTCTCGTTGATGTCGAACAGCTTATCGCACAGCCCGGCGAACACGATGCGCCCGACATAGGTGCGCGCCAGCGTCGGATCGAGGATGTCCGGGTCCTCCCGCAACGCCACGCGCAGGCTCTGCGCCGCGGCAGCCTGGGTCAGCAGCACGGCACATGCGGCGGCAAGGAGGCTTCGTCGCATAGGCTGGCTCCGCTCGGTCATACGCCAGACTGACGGTCCCGGTGCCGGGGTGCAAGCCGGGTAGCCCGCCGGCGCGGACGGGGCTACACCGGGCGGGAACACTGCGGGACACCGGCCATGCGCCATCACAGGATCGCCTCCATCCCCGCCGACGGCATCGGCCCGGAGGTGGTGGCCGCCGGCCTGGAGGCGCTGGACGCAGTGGCAGCGCGAGACGGCAGGTTCCGTCTTGAGGTGGAGGACCTAGATTGGGGCTCCGACCGCTATCGCCGCACCGGCGCGCTGATGCCGGCCGATGGGCTGGACCGGCTGCGTTCGGTGGACGCCATCCTGTTCGGCGCGGTGGGCGCCCCGGACATCCCCGACCACGTAACGCTATGGGGCCTCCGGCTGCCGATCTGCCAGGGGTTCGACCAGTATGCCAACGTCCGCCCCACCCGCATCCTCCCCGGCGTGCAAAGCCCGCTGCGCGGCATCGGCCCCGGCGACCTGGACTGGCTGATCGTGCGGGAGAACAGCGAGGGAGAGTATGCCGGCCACGGCGGACGCGCCCACCGCGGCTTCCCCGAGGAAGTGGCGACCGAAACCGCCATCTTCACCCGCCGCGGCGTGGAACGCATAATGCGCTACGCCTTCGACGCAGCCCGCCGCCGTCCGCGCAAGCTGCTGACGGTGGTAACGAAGTCCAACGCGCAGCGGCACGGCATGGTGTTCTGGGACGAGGTGGCGGCACTGGTGGCGCAGGACTACCCCGACGTGGCCTGGGACAAGGAGCTGGTGGACGCCATGACCACCCGCATGGTGCGCAAGCCCGGGAGCATCGACACCGTAGTCGCCACCAACCTGCACGCCGACATCCTATCCGACCTGGCGGCGGCGCTGGCCGGCAGCCTGGGCATCGCCCCAACCGGCAACATCGACCCGGAACGGCGGTTTCCCAGCATGTTCGAGCCGATCCACGGCAGCGCGTTCGACATCACGGGCAAGGGGATCGCAAACCCAGTGGCGACGTTCTGGACGGCTTCGATGATGCTGGACCACTTGGGGGAAACCGACGCGGCGGCGCTGTTGATGCGGGCGGTGGAGGCGGTATGCGCGGCAGGTGTGGTGACGCCCGACTTGGGCGGCACGGCGACGACAGCGGAGGTGACGCGGGCGGTTTGCGAGGCGGTTCGGGGTGGAAATCAGGGCTGAGGCCGAACGGGTCGCCCATCGCAGATGTGTCCGGGAACGCTTGCTCGACCAGTTACCGGAGCAGCCACGACGGGAAGTCTGCAAGAATATCGACCATCAAGTTGCCAATCGTGTTTCTGCAAGCCTCTCTTTTCCCTTTCTCGTCGAGATGCCTCATGCAAAACTTGAACCACGCTACGAATGGCAGAAGAACAATTAGCAAAACAAACAAATGAAAACAGCAGCCGGCACAAAGCTCATGACACTCGCATCTTAATGAACCGCCATCCAAATCCTATGCCAGAAACGTAAGTGACGCCACCTAACAATCGTCACGCAGGTCAGCCACCTTCAATACGAAGATGCCGATAGCCGTGTCTGCCCCAATCATCTCAGCGGTCGAAGCGTGGCCACGATGGTATCAAGCGTTTAGGGGCTAACTAGGACAAAGGCGGGCTAGGTAGCGCAATACGATGCGCGTCCAAGTACTCTGCTAAAGTCGCGTCAAGGCGCGCATAAAGCAGCTCGTTGAAAGTGTCAGCCCCATCCCCGGCCTGCGCCGCCTGCAACGCGGCGATGTAGGCCGGCCGGTCTCGCGGGCCGATTGCCACCGGAGGGTAGCCGCCGCGGATCAGCACAAGGTTCATCAGCAGCCGTGCAGTGCGTCCGTTCCCGTCATTGAACGGATGGATGTCCACAAGGCGCCGATGCGCCGTGAACGCCGTATCCGGCGTATCCAGTGACGCACGCAGCCAGGCCGAAAGATCGCCCATCAGCGCCGGCACCTCGGCCGGGGACGGAAAGCTATGGCGGCCGGCATCGGTCAGCACGTAGCGGCCCTGATCGGCATAGCGTCCGGCGATGTCCGGGTCCGACCGCAGCATCACCAAGCGGTGCAGCGCGCGCACGTCCATCTCGGTGACAGGCGCAGCCTGCCGGGCAATGTCGCGCACATAGCGGATAGCGTCATAATGGTCGACGGCCTCAAGGTGATCGCGCAACGGCTTGCCGCCCACCATGATGCCTTGCTCGATGACCAGCGTCGTTTCCGCCGCCGTCAGCGTGTTCCCCTCGATGGCGTTCGAGGTGTAGGTCAGCTCAAGGTCCTGCGAGTGATCGAAGTTGCCCAACCGCGCGGGCGTCTGCCGGCGCAACCGATCCACCTCCGCCCGCTTCGCAGCAACGGCGGCGACCAGCTCGTCCAGCGCCATCACCGCCACCTCGGCAACCACCGTTCCAACCTCCCCAACACCCAGGCCACCTCCGGCCCCAGCAGCGACATTACCACGATCCCCGCCAGCAAGTTGTTCGTGTCATACAGCACCCACGTACCAAGCCCCCGCCCCAAACTCACCCTGCCTTGCACAGCAACGACCGCCCGCCCATACCCAGCGCATGGCCCCGCCCCTCCTCCTCCTGCAAGACATCCACCTCAGCCTAGGCACCGCCCCCCTCCTGCGCGGCGCCGAACTCGGCGTCGGCGCCGGCGAGCGCATCTGCCTCGTCGGCCGCAACGGCTCCGGCAAGTCCACCCTGCTGAAAATCGCCGCCGGCCTCCTGCAAGCCGACTCCGGCACCCGCTTCATCCAACCCGGCGCCACCGTCCGCTACCTCCCCCAGGAGCCGGACCTCACCGGCTTCCCCACCACCCTCGATTACGTCGAGGCCGGCATGGGACCCGGCGACGACCCCTACCGCGCCCGTTCCCTGCTCGACCAGCTCGGCATGACCGGCGCCGAGGACCCCGCCCACCTCTCCGGCGGCGAGAAGCGCCGCTGCGCCCTGGCCCGCACCCTAGCCCCATCCCCCGACCTGCTGTTGCTCGACGAACCCACCAACCACCTAGACCTCCCCGCCATCGAATGGCTGGAGGCCGAGCTGAACAGCCTGCGCGCCGGCCTCGTGTTGATCAGCCACGACCGCCGCCTGCTGGAAACGCTATCCCGCAGCATAGTCTGGCTAGACGGCGGCGTGACCCGGCGCATCGACCGCGGCTTCGCCCACTTCGAGGCCTGGCGCGAGGAAGTCGAAGACCAAGCCGAGCGCGACCAGCACAAGCTAGGCCGCCAGATCGCCCGCGAGGAGGACTGGCTGCGCTACGGCGTCACCGCCCGCCGCAAGCGCAACGTCCGCCGCCTCGGCGAGCTGGGCACCCTCCGCCAAAAACGCCGCGAGCAGCGCACCAGCGACACCCCCCTGCGCCTGGTGTCCTCCGACGCCGACCTATCAGGCAAGCTGGTCGCAGTCGCCGAGCACGTCAGCCGGACCTTCGACGGCGTCCCGGTCGTCCAGGACCTGACCATGCGCGTGCTGCGCGGCGACCGGCTGGGCATCATCGGCCCCAACGGCTCCGGCAAGACGACGCTGCTAAAAATGCTGACAGGGGTGGACCAGCCCGACAGCGGCGAAGTCAAGCTCGGCACCAACCTGGCAGAGGTCACGCTGGACCAGCAGCGTGCCGCCCTGGACCCGAACGCCACCTTGGCCGACACCCTGACGGCCGGCGGCGGCGACACCGTGCAGGTCGGCGGCGAGCGCCGCCACGTGATCGGCTACATGAAGGACTTCCTGTTCAAGCCCGAGCAGGCCCGCACCCCGGTCGGCGTACTATCGGGCGGCGAGCGCGGCCGGCTGATGCTGGCCGTCGCCATGGCCCGGCCCAGCAACCTGCTGGTGCTCGACGAGCCGACGAACGACCTCGACCTGGAAACGCTGGACCTGCTGCAGGAGATGCTGGCCGACTACCCCGGCACGGTCATGCTGGTCAGCCACGACCGCGACTTCCTGGACCGCACGGTGACCAGCACCCTGGCGGCCGAGGGCAGCGGGCGCTGGGTGGAGTATGCCGGGGGCTACAGCGACATGCTGGCCCAGCGTGGGGCACCGGCGGTTGCGGCGGCGGTGCGCGCCAAGGCGAGTGGGCCGAAGCCGCTGCCGCAACGCGCGGCCGCGGGACGGCGGATGGCCTTCAAGGACAAGCACGCACTGGAAACGCTGCCAAAGCAGATCGAGGCCTTGGGGGCGGAGATCGCGCGGCTGCAGCGGCGGCTATCTGATCCGAACCTATACCGCAAGAACCCGGCGGACTTCCGGACTCTGACGGAAGCGTTGACCAAGGCGCAGGCGGACCTGGCCGGCGCGGAGGAGCGGTGGCTTGAGTTGGAAGTGATGCGGGAGGAGATCGGCGCATGAGTTGGTCTGGGAATGCATGTCCGAATCTGGATGGATGCAAGCTGGCCCAGAGCGGATCGGGGCGGGGCAGTGCGCCACCCCTCAGCCCGGTCCCTCCGCCTCCGCAAGGTACTCGGCTGGCCGCAAGATCCGTATGCCACGCCAGGGATGCAGCACGAGCAGGTCGTCGTCGCTGCTGACGAGGGTCGCCGCCCTGGCTGCAAAAGCCAACTCAAGGTACTTGTCGTCTTTTCGGTCGCGGCAGTCTGTCACCGCCACGTTGGGCGTAATGACGGCACCAAGCGTGGCAAGCTGGCCCAACAAGTCGGCGCGTAGCTGCAGGTCGATGAACCGTGCCAGACGTGGCCGATACAGCACGTCGAGCAGTTCGGCCATCACCGGCTCCGACACAGCGATGCGGTCCGTTCGCAAGGCGTGACGCACGGCGAGGTCGGGCACGCTACCACGGCGGAATGCGGCGGCGGAATGCGGCGCTGACAAGCGTGGACGCATCAAACACGATCACGGTCCAGGCAGTGCGTCCGGCTCTCGGCGCTCGGCGTTGTAGGCGGCGAGTTCCTCATCGAGGATTTCGTCGGTCAGACCGCGCCGCGCCGCCTCAGCCGAGATCGCGTCCATTGTGTCGAACAGGCGCTCGACGCTGGCCGGCTGCAACATGCGGCTGACCAGGCGACCGGCCAGCGCCCGCGTCGCCGCGTCGTCCAGGGCAGAGGCCACGCCAGCTTCGATGGGGATAAGGACATCCACGGTGCTGGTGTCGGGCATGGGACACTTCCTGCGTCACTCCGGCCGCTGCTCAGCCAGAAGCAGCACCGTAGCGGGGCTGAGACGGTGGGGGCAAGCATGCGAATGTCGTCATTGCATGATAAACGCCATCTCCAGTTGCGAAATCATTTGATGGCGCATCTAGCCGCGGGTGATGGGTCCACGTCTGTATGAAGTTATGGAACACCTCCAGATTTGTTGACCGTAGCAGCGTCGGCAACATCAGATATAGGTATTACACCGACTCCAAAACGCCGCATGCGGGCAAGCCGCTCATAAGACCATTGGAAAGGGTATTTCTTCAGCGCAGCATCCCAGTCCCTCTGCAAGGCAAGCCGTCTGAGTGCCTCGAATTGTTTCTGGCCATATGCTCTAAACCCGCAGTAGTAGCGATAACTCCCTTTAAGCAGGCTTGCTGCAGCCTGGCTCCGCTCACCGGCATCCGCGCGCCAGGCTGCGCAAGTCTGCCTGGCTTCCAGACGACTTGGCCCGGACATGCGTCCACCTCGGCAAGGCCGCAGTCAACGTCGCCCGCATCCGCCGCGCCCCCGTCGCAGGCCGCCGCCAGCTAGGTAAAGCTCGTCAGCCAACCCAGTCCGTCCCGCACACCTATCCCTTCAGGGACCAGGCCGGCCGGCTCAGCCAACCCCGCCCCGGCACGAACCCGCCCACGCCAGCCTTGACGTGACGTCTCAACAATGTTCTTGTTCTGTTCATGCCTGCACAAGCAATCCCTGCCGAACTTTACAACGGCCCCGGCCCGCACGACCCCGGCCCGCACGACCCCGGCCCGCACGACCCCGGCCCGCACGACGCGGACGCGCATGGCTACCAGCAAGTCCTGCACGATCTGATCACCATGGGTGCCGACCTCGCCCGCTTCCTGCACGGTCAAGCCGCCGCCCAGGCCGCTCCGCAAGCTGTGGCCCACCCCACCCAGCAGGCCACGAACACCCAGCAGCCTACAGAAGCGCCCCCCGCCCC
>CAXTAT010000024.1:0-91885 GCA_964242415.1 uncultured Acetobacteraceae bacterium | reverse complement strand
GGCACACAACCATAAAGCGTCAGGACGCCGCCAACATATCCCTTCCAAACCTGATTTACTTATCAAAGAGCGTGCTGCCCGATTTTAAGGCGGCCAATTCGTCGCGAACACGTCGTGTCCGGTGAACGACTATCTAGGGTTTAAGACTCCCTGTGTCAACGCCGTGGCACTTCTGGGTCAGCACCGCTTTCATGCTCTAGATAACAACAACTTAGGCCGATATCGCTGCGTCCGTGTCGCACAGGCCGCCCACACCGACGTAAATCCGACCAGCCATGCACAAAGCGCATATCCGAACTAGTCCGGCCGCCCCAACGGTATAACCCCCAGGGCAGCCGGGCCATTATGCCGCGTCGGCCACCCGTTCGTTCAGCAGCAGGCCATCACGGGTCGCCGAGACGTGCACCGTCTCGCCATCCCGCACCGCCCCCTCAAGCAGCAGCCCGGCCAGCGGATTTTGCATGCTGCGCTGGATCACCCGCTTCAGCGGCCGCGCCCCATACACGGGGTCGTAACCCTCCGCAGCAAGCCACTCCATCGCCCGGTCATCCAGCTCCAGGCCGATCTTGCGATCCGCCAGCATCCCCCGCAGCCGGGCCAACTGGATGTCCACGATGGTTGCCATGTCGGACCGCTGCAGCCGCCGGAACAGCACGATCTCGTCCAGCCGGTTCAGGAACTCCGGCCGGAAATGCTCCCGCACGACCCGCATCACCTGCGCCTGCGCCAGCTCCGGGATGTCGCCGTCCGGCTGGGACGCCAGCACATCGCTGCCCAGGTTACTGGTCAGCACGATGATCGTGTTGCGGAAATCGACCGTACGCCCCTGCCCGTCCGTCAGCCGCCCGTCGTCCAGCACCTGCAACAGGATGTTGAAGACGTCCTCGTGCGCCTTTTCCACCTCGTCGAACAGCAACACCTGGTAGGGCCGCCGCCGCACGGCCTCGGTCAGCACGCCGCCCTCATCATAGCCGACATAGCCCGGCGGCGCCCCGATCAGCCGGCTGACGGCGTGCTTTTCCATGAACTCGCTCATGTCGATCCGCACCATCGCCCGGTCGTCGTCGAACAGGAACTCCGCCAACGCCTTCGTCAGCTCGGTCTTGCCCACCCCGGTCGGGCCCAGGAACAGGAAGCTGCCGATCGGCCGGTTCGGGTCCTGCAGCCCGGCCCGCGCCCGCCGCACCGCGTTCGCCACATGGCGCAGCGCATCCTCCTGCCCCACCACGCGCCGCCGCAGGGCATCCTCCATCCGCAGCAGCTTGGACCGCTCGCCCTCCAGCATCCGCTCCACCGGCACGCCGGTCCAGCGGGACACCACGCCGGCGATCTGGTCCTCGGTGACGGCCTCGTTCACCAGGGTGCCGGCCTCGACGCTGCTTTCGTGCCCGCTGGCGATGCGCCGCTCCAGTTCCGGCACCGTGCCGTAGATCAGCTCGGACGCCCGGGCCAGGTCGCCCCGGCGCTGCGCGATCTCGACCTCGCCGCGCGCCTGGTCCAACTGCTCCTTCAGCTTCTGCGTCTCGTTCAGCCGGTCCTTTTCCACCCGCCACGACGTAGTCATGGCGTCAGCCCGCTCCGCCAGGTCGGCGATCTCCTTCTCCAGCCGCTCCAGCCGGTCCTGGCTGGCGGCGTCCGGCTCCTTGCGCAGCGCCTCCCGCTCGATGCGGAGCTGCATCAGCCGGCGGTCCAGCTCGTCCAGCGCCTCGGGCTTGCTATCGACCGCCATGCGCAGGCGGCTTGCGGCCTCGTCGATCAGGTCGATGGCCTTGTCCGGCAGGAAACGGTCGGTGATGTAGCGGTTGCTCAAGGTCGCCGCGGCCACCAGCGCGCCATCGGTGATCCGCACGCCATGGTGCAGCTCGTACTTGTCCTTGATGCCGCGCAGAATGCTGACGGTGTCCTCGACCGACGGCTCGCCGACGAACACCGACTGGAAGCGCCGGGCCAGGGCGGCGTCCTTCTCGATGTGCTTGCGGTACTCGTCCAGCGTGGTCGCGCCGACGCAGTGCAGCGCGCCGCGGGCCAGCTCGGGCTTCAGCAGGTTGCTGGCGTCCATGGCGCCGTCCGCCTTGCCCGCGCCGACCAGGGTGTGCATCTCGTCGATGAACAGCACGATCTCGCCTTGCGCGGACTCGATCTCCTTCAGCACGGCCTTCAGCCGCTCCTCGAACTCGCCGCGGAACTTGGCGCCGGCGACCAGCGCGCCGAGGTCGAGCGCCATCACCCGCTTGTTGCGCAGGCTTTCGGGCACGTCGCCGTTGACAATGCGCAGCGCCAGGCCCTCGACGATGGCGGTCTTGCCGACGCCGGGCTCGCCGATCAGCACCGGGTTGTTCTTGGTGCGGCGGGCAAGGATCTGGATGGTGCGGCGGATTTCCTCGTCGCGGCCAATCACTGGGTCCAGCTTGCCGTCGCGGGCAAGCTGGGTCACGTCGCGCGCATACTTCTTCAGCGCGTCGAAGCCGGCCTCGGCGTTGGGGCTGTCCACCTTGCGGCCCTTGCGGATGTCGGCAACCGCCTTGTCCAGGGCCTGCGGCGCAACCCCGGCCCCACGCAGCGCCCGCGCGGCCGGGTTGTCCCCGGTGGCCAAGGCCAGCAGCAGCCGGTCCTGCGCCACGTATTCATCGCCAGCCTTGGTGGCGGCCTGCTGCGCGGCATCCAGCACGCGCATCAGGTCCGGCGTCACCTGCGGCTGCCCGGCGCCGCTGCCCTGCACCTTGGGGAGCTTCGCCACCTCGGCGTCCACCAGGTGCTTCGCCGTCTGCGCATTGCCGCCCGCCGCACGGATCAGGCCGGCGGCCGCACCTTCGTCGTCGTCCAGCAGCGCCTTCAGCAAGTGCTCCGGGGTGATCCGCTGGTGGAACTCGCGGACCGCAATGGTCTGCGCCGCCTGCAGGAAGCCGCGTGCGCGTTCGGTGAGTTTTTCCAAGTCCATGGTTTGTCCCTTCAATCAGGCGACAGCCCAGCCAGCGTCCCTCAACAGGCAACGCGGACATGGCATCATGATCTAGTAAATGGGCAGTGCGGGCGGTCAACTCAAGGCGGCACCGTATCGTCTTGCCGAGGCCGGCCGGGTCATGCAGCCAGGCCGGTCCGCCCCCCGACCGACACATCGACCGTCACCCGCAGCCGGTCGAAGTCGCCGGCCGCGCCGATGTAAGCGCCCCGGACCGGCACCGCCTGTTCCGGCGTACGGGCGGCGCAAACCCGCACCAGGTTGCGCCCGGCGACCAGGCCGTTGGTGGGGTCGAACTCCACCCAGCCCGCGCCGGGCAGGTAGATCGCGCACCAGGCATGGGTCGCGCCGCCGCCGACCACGCCCTGGCGACCGCCGGTGCTGGTGTCGTCATACAGGTAGCCGCTGACGAACTGCGCCGCGAAGCCGAGCGACCGGCAGGCCTCCATCATCAGCAGCGCAAAATCCCGGCAGGCGCCGCTGCGGGTGGCGAGGGTATGCAGCGGCGGGTGGGTGCCCTCCGCGTCGCGTGACGCGTAGGCGAAGCCGGACCGGATCGCCCGCGTCATGGCGATCAGCAGGTCCATGGTGCCCGTCGGACCCGCCTGGGTCACGAAGCCGCGCGCCCAGGCTGCCACGATCCCTTGCGGGTCGGCGTATTGCTGCTCCTGCAGCAACGCCAGGTCGGGCGCTTCCCCGGCGGAGTAGGCGAACGGGTAGGTGTTTGCCGCAGGTGCGAGCGGCAGGTCGTGCGAGGTCGGGAAGTGGTCCAGCTCCAGCACCGAGACGATGCGCAGCAGCCGGGTCGATGCCTGATGCCATTCCAGGTAGCACACCGAGTTGCCGAACACGTCGTGCGCCCACCGCGTCCGCGCGGGCGGCGGCGTGACGGCCAGCGTGGCGCTGTCCAGCCGCAGGTCGTGCGAGTCGCGGGGCCGCAGCATCAGGCGGTGCAGCGTGGGGCGCACCGGCTGATGGTAGGTGTACTCGGTGGTGTGGCTGATCCGGACATGGGGCATGATGGGTGGCCACCTCGGGCGACTTGAGCGGGATGCTGGACGGGGCCGGGCTGCCGGCCTGCTGTGGCAACGCGGCTGCGGCCGGCTGCCTTCATCCGACCTCGTTGGGTCGCTGGTTTTTGAACGGCCTGCCTTTTTGGACGAACAACTCAGTCTTTGAGGCAGGCTGGCCTATGCTGCGCGGTTCCGGCGCATCCGCTGCATGAACTCGCCGGCCTGCCGCCGGGCCTTGCCGATGCGCCCCACCCCCGCCAGGCGGCGGTCCAGGAATGCCAGCGTGTCCTCGTCGTCGATGCTGTAGTCGCGCAGCCAATACAGCAGGGTCGCGCCATACACCCCGGCCAGGATGGCGCGCTTGGTGTACCAACTGAAGTCCGCCGAGGTGTCGCCGGCCGCATGCCAGATGGCATCGACGGTCCGCGCCGTGATGCGGACCGCCAGGCCGGCATTGCCCGGGAACGCCAAGATCGACAGCGCGCGCCGGATCGCCTCCCGGTAGGGCCGTTGCTGCTCCAGGCGCAAGGCGACCACCGCCCGCACGCGGGCTGGCAGGCGCAGGCTGGACAGGTTGAGCGCCGCCGCGCCCGCCTCCATCTGCCGGTCGCCCAGGTCCACATAGGCGTCGATCATGTCGGTGACGCCGCCGGGGAACAGCAGGTCGGCGTCGGGTCCAGCGGCGGCGCGCAGGGCGGCGACCGTCCAGCCGTCGAGCGGCACGTTCGGCAGCAGGGCCAGGATGGCGGCGTCGCGCTCGGGGCTGCGTTCCGGGGGATCGAACATTGGCGGGCGCCTTTAGAAGGAGGAAGCTGCCGCGCGGGTCAGCTCCTCGTTGAAGCCGAACAGGCGGAGGTCGGTCATCCGCATCGGATACAGGATGCCGTCCAGGTGATCGTTCTCGTGCTGCACCACGCCGGCATGGAAGCCGCTGGCGTCCGCGCCGACCGGCTGGTTGTCGGTGTCCACGCCGCTGTAGCGCACGCGGGCATGGCGCGGGACGGCGGCGCGCAGCCCGGGGATGGACAGGCAGCCCTCCCAGCGCAGCACCATGTCGTCGCCCAGCAACTCGACCTCCGGGTTGATGACGACGGTGGTGGCCATTTCGCCGTCGCCCTCGGCGGGGCTGGTGCGGCCTGGCGGCACGCGGAACACGAACAGCCGCAACGGCACGTGCACCTGGGGCGCTGCCAGCCCGGCGCCGGAGGCATCCTCCATCGTCTCGATCATGTCCTGGACCAGCCGCCGGATTTCCGGCGCTGCCGGGTCGGGCACGGGTTCGGCACGTTGCAGGAGCACCGGGTGGCCCATGCGGGCGATCTTCAGGATGGCCATGGTCGCCTCAATTCAGGGTGTGCAGGAGATGGGACGGCGAAATCCTTTGGCGAGGCCGCGCAACGGTGCTATGCCGCGCGCTCCCCGGCGAGGGCCGGATGGAGCCCCTTTGGCACGTCCCCGCCGGACGTGCATGACCCAGGCAAGAGGAGACGACAGCCAAGTGCAGGTTCTCGTTCGTGACAACAATGTTGACCAGGCGCTGAAGGCGCTCAAGAAGAAGATGCAGCGCGAAGGCGTGTTCCGGGAGATGAAGCTGCGGCGGCACTACGAGAAGCCGTCCGAGCGCCGCGCCCGTGAGGCCGCCGAGGCTGTGCGCCGCGCCCGCAAGATGGAGCGCAAGCGCCTGGAGCGCGAGGGCTTCTAACCCGCTCGGCACCTGCCTGCCGGCTTCTGATTGATGAGGATTGCGGCCCGGGGCGTGTGCTCCGCGGGCCGCGTTTCCTGTTGAGCTGCCGTCCTGGGGCGCGGTCGCACCCGCTTGTCGCCGCTGCGTTGCCTTGCCCAGCACGTTCTGTTGGATGCCTGCTGCGATTTTGCTGCACTGCCGCAGAATTGCCTTTTTCCGATGTTGAATGAGGCGCATCCGGAACAAGGACCGAGGCTCATGCGTATTGCCCAGATCGCGCCCCTCCACGAAGCGGTGCCCCCCAAGCTGTATGGCGGGACCGAGCGCGTCGTCTCCTTCCTGACGGAGGAGCTGGTGGCCCTGGGCCATGACGTCACCCTGTTCGCCAGCGGCGACTCCGTGACATCCGCCAAGCTTGAGCCGATCTGGCCCCGCGCGCTGCGCCTGGACCCGGCCATCCGCGACCCCATCGCCCCGCACATGCTGCTGATGGAGGCCGCCCGCGCCAAGGCCGACGAGTTCGACGTGCTGCACTTCCACATGGATTACTGGCCGTTCAGCCTGTTCGGGCGCCAGCGCACGCCGTTCGTCACCACCCTGCACGGACGGCTGGACCTGGGCGAGCTGCAGCCGATCTTCGATATGTTCCCCGCCGTGCCGGTCGTGTCGATCTCGGACAGCCAGCGGCGCCCGCTGCCGCAGGCGAATTACGTCCGCACCGTTCATCACGGCCTGCCCGCCAACCTGCTGACGCCGCAGCCGGGGCCGAAGGATTACCTTGCGTTCCTCGGCCGCATCGCGCCGGAGAAGGGGCCGGACCGCGCCATCCGCATCGCCCGGGCCTGCGGCATCCCGCTGCGGATAGCGGCCAAGGTGGACAAGGTGGACCAGGGGTACTTCGACGCGGTGATCCGCCCCATGCTGGCCGGGGGCGGCGTCGAGATGATCGGCGAGATCAACGACGCGCAGAAGCCCGCCTTCCTCAGCGGCGCCTGCGGCCTGCTGATGCCGATCGACTGGCCGGAGCCGTTCGGCCTGGTGATGATCGAGGCGATGGCCTGCGGCACCCCGGTGATTGCGTTCAACCGCGGCTCGGTACCGGAGATCGTCGAGCATGGCGTGAGCGGCTTTGTTGTCGAGGACGAGACCGGCGCCATGTCCGCCGTGAGCCGCCTGGGCGAGCTGTCGCGTGAGACGGTCCGTGCCCGGTTCGACGCCCGGTTCACGGCCAAGCGCATGGCGGAGGATTACCTGTCGATCTACCGGTCGCTCGCAGGGGAGCAGCGGTCGGTGCTGCGGGCGATCCGCTAGGGGGGCGCATGGCCGCCGGTTGACACGGCCCGGCGGCGGGGGGAAGGGTCCGCCGGGCAACGCCGGAGGTTCCCATGCCGCTTCCCACCCAGATGCGCCACATCGCCTATGTGCCGGGCGGGCCGGAGGGGATGCATGTCCTGTCCGGCCCCGTCCCGCAGCCAGCGCCCGGGGAGGTGCTGATCCGGGTTCAGGCGGCGGGGGTGAACCGGCCGGATGTGCAGCAGCGCAAGGGCGCCTACCCGCCGCCGCCCGGCGCCAGCCCGTTGCTGGGGCTGGAGGTTGCCGGGGAGGTCGTGGCCGTTAACGGCGAGGCCGGGTACGAGGTGGGTGACCGGGTTTGCGCCCTGGCCAATGGCGGGGGCTATGCCGAGTACTGCACCGCGCCGGGCACGCAATGCCTGCCTTGGCCGGCGGGTTACGATGCCGTACGGGCGGCGGCGGTGCCGGAGACTTACTTCACGGTCTGGGCCAACCTGTTCGACCTTGGCCGCCTGCAGCCTGGCGAGCGCGCCCTGGTGCATGGCGGCACCAGCGGCATCGGCGTCACCGCCATCCAACTGGCGCACGAGTTCGGCAGCCGCATCTATGCGACGGCGGGGAGCCGGGAGAAGTGCGATGCGTGCGTGCGGCTGGGGGCGGATGCGGCGATCAACTATAACGAGTCCGACTTTGCCGTTGCGATCAAGGAGTTCACGGGCGGTGCCGGGGTGAACGTGGTGCTGGACATGATCGGCGCCGCCTATGCCGCGCGCAACCTGCGCTGCTTGGCGATGGATGGCCGCCTGGTGCTGATCGCCTTCCTGGGCGGCGCCAAGGTGGAGGAGCTGGACCTGACGAGCATCATGACCCGGCGCCTGACCGTCACCGGCAGCACCATGCGTCCGCGCACGGCGGCGCAGAAGGCGGGCATCGCCGATGAGTTGCGCGAGAAGGTCTGGCCCGTCCTGGCTGCCGGGCGGTGCGGGCCGGTGGTGCACGAGGTGTTCCCGCTGGAGCAGGCGGCCGACGCGCACCGGCTGATGGAGGGCAGCACGCACATCGGCAAGATCATGCTGAAGGTTGCGGACTGAGCATGGCCAGGGGAAGCCGACGATGGACGCCGCCTTGCGTCCACCAATCATCCTGCGGGAGTTCCCGACCGGGCGGGGCAGCGCTTGCGATGCCGGAGATCGGGGTGAGCCTGTCTCCGGGCGGATTATATGACCGCCTGGGACCCATCTCCGGCGGGGGTGTTTAAGCCGCCGCCTTCATTTCCGCCCCTTCGAACTTCCGCCGCCGCCGTTGCAGCAGCGTCCAGGTCAGCCGCGCCCCGGCCGTTGACAGCCGGCCCCGTGGCGGCAGGCCAACCGACTTCAGGATCATGCCCATCGCACGCTCGATGTGGCGGAAGCGGTAGAAGCTGATGGCACGGCCCATGTAGGCGCCGATGCACCGCTGGTGTTCGTATGCCATCCCAACCGGCTCGTTGCCGCAATGGTAGGCATAGGCCAGCTCGTCATCCTCGCTCTCGGTGATGCGTCCCGCGGCGATCCGCAGGCGGTTGAACATGCCCAGCCGCTCCCGCGCCAGGTAGCGGCGCATGTGGTCGTAGAACAGCTTGAAGTGCCGGTACTCGTCGGCGGCGATCAGCTTGCACACCTGTTGCAGCACCGGCTCCCCGGTCGCCTCCGCCAGGGCGGTGTAGTAGCTGCTGGTGCCGGTCTCCACCATGCAGCGCGCGATCAGCTCGCCGGTGCGGGAGCCGCGCACGGAGGCGTCGGCGTCCAGCGGCAGCTTGTAGCCGTCGCGGTAACGCTGGAATGCCGCCTCGAAGTCCCAACCGGGGTCGGCCAGCATCGCCCAGCGGCCCAGGGCGTCGCCATGCTGGACCTCCTCGACGGCCCAGTTGTCGCTGGCCTGCCTGAAGTCGGGGTCATCGGTGAACACCCGGCCGAGGTAGATGGCGTAGTCAACGCCGTTGCGCTCGACCATCGCGGCGGCCTTGACCAGGGGTATCATGCTGCGATCGACTTGCGCCGGGTCGAACCGGTCCCACGCAACATCGTCCAAACGCCAGTGCTTCATGCGGCAGCCATCAATCCCATTGCCGCCTCTAGGTAGGCGGACTTACGGTTGAGGCGAACCGCCCTGATGGTGGTTTGAACGGGTCTGTTGCAGTTCGGTGACAGGCACTAGGGGGCTTCGGCTGCCGCCAGCATCGCCCGGGCCGCCTGCACCCGGCCCATCGCCAGGTCCTGCGCCGCTACGTCCATCCGGTCCACGGAGGCCAACTCCGCGGTGGCCGCCGTCAGCCGCGTCTCGGCCTGCGCACGGGATACCTCCGCCACCGGGATTGCCTCGTCTGCCAGCACGGTGCAGCGCTCCGGCGTGACCTCGGCGAAGCCGCCGCTGACGAACAGGCGGCTGGTCGGACGCGCGCCCTCATACAGGGTGATCGTGCCGCCCTGCAGCAGCACGATCATCGGCGCGTGGCCGGGCGTTACGCCCATCTCACCCTCTGCCGCCGGGATGACGGCCATATCGACCGGCTGCGACAGCAGCAGCCGGTCCGGGCTGACGATCTCCAGCAGCGTCGGCATCAGGCGGCGACCTTCAAGCCGTCGGCCTTCTTCACCGCGTCTTCGATGGTGCCGACCATGTAGAACGCGGCCTCCGGCAGGTGGTCGTAGGTGCCATCGATGATGGCCTTGAAGCTGCGGACGGTGTCGGCGATGGAGACGAAGATGCCGGGGCTGCCGGTGAACACCTCGGCGACGTGGAACGGCTGCGACAGGAAGCGCTCGATGCGGCGGGCGCGGCCGACGACGGCCTTGTCGTCCTCGCTCAGTTCGTCCATGCCGAGGATGGCGATGATGTCCTGCAGGCTTTTATAGGTTTGCAGCACGCGCTGCACCTCGCGCGCCACCAGGTAGTGCTCCTCACCGACGATACGCGGGTCCAGCGAGCGGCTGGTGGAGTCCAAGGGGTCCACGGCGGGGTAGATGCCCTTCTCGGAGATAGCGCGGTTCAGCACCGTGGTTGCGTCCAGGTGGGCGAAGCTGGTGGCGGGCGCCGGGTCGGTCAGGTCGTCGGCGGGGACGTAGATCGCCTGCACGGAGGTGATGGAGCCCTTCTTGGTGCTGGTGATCCGCTCCTGCAGCGCGCCCATGTCGGTGGCCAGCGTCGGCTGGTAGCCCACCGCGGAGGGGATGCGGCCGAGCAGCGCCGACACCTCGGCGCCGGCCTGGGTGAAGCGGAAGATGTTGTCCACGAAGAACAGCACGTCCTGGCCTTCCTCGTCGCGGAAGTACTCGGCCAGGCTCAGCCCGGACAGCGCGACGCGGGCGCGGGCGCCGGGCGGCTCGTTCATCTGGCCATAGACCAGCGCCACCTTGCTGCCCTCGGTGGTGTCGTCGCCGAGCTTGATCACCCCGGCGTCAATCATCTCGTGATACAGGTCGTTGCCCTCGCGGGTGCGCTCGCCCACGCCGGCGAACACCGACACGCCGCCGTGCGCCTTGGCGATGTTGTTGATCAGCTCCTGGATCAGCACGGTCTTGCCGACGCCGGCGCCGCCGAACAGGCCGATCTTGCCGCCCTTCAGGTAGGGCGCCAGCAGGTCCACCACCTTGATGCCGGTCACCAGGATCTCGGCGCTGCTTGACTGGTCCTCGAACGACGGGGCGGCGCGGTGGATCGGGTAGCGCATCTTGGCGTTGACCGGGCCGCGGTCGTCGATGGGTTCGCCGATCACGTTCAGGATGCGGCCCAGCGTCTCGGGGCCGACGGGAACGCTGATCGGCGCGCCGGTGTCGACGACCTCGCTGCCGCGCACCATGCCCTCGGTGGCGTCCATGGCGATGCAGCGGACGGTCTTCTCGCCCAGCTCCTGCGCGACTTCGAGCACCAGGTTGTTGTCGCCGTTCTTGGCGATCAGCGCGTTCTGGATATAGGGCAGCTCGCCCTCGAACTGCACGTCCACGACGGCGCCCAGCACCTGCGTCACGCGGCCGACGTTGTTCTTTGCCATGCTCGGATTTCCCTTGTTCAGACCGCTTCGGCGCCGGAGATGATCTCGATCAGCTCCCGGGTGATGTTCGCCTGGCGCGTGCGGTTGTAGTTCAGCGTCAGCTTGTTGATCATTTCCCCGGCGTTGCGGGTGGCGTTGTCCATCGCGGACATGCGCGCGCCCTGCTCGCCGGCTGCGCTCTCGATCAGGGCGCGGAACAGTTGGATCGCCATGTTGCGCGGCAGCAGGGCGGCGAGGATGGTTTCCTCGTCCGGCTCGAACTCATACTGCGCGGCGCCGGCGGCTGGAGGGGCGGTCTCCGGCACCGATAGCGGGATCAGCCGCGACTCGGTGGGGACCTGGCTGATGACGGATTGGAAGCGGTTGTACACGATGGTGCAGACGTCGAACTCGCCCGCCGCCAGCATCGCGGTGATGCGCGCCGCGATCTCGTCCACGTCGGAGAACTCGACCCGCTTCTTGCCGGCGAAGCTGTACTCGCCGACTAGGCGGCTGGCGTACTCTCGCCGCAGGTAGTCGCGTCCCTTGCGGCCGACGGTGATGACCTTGACGGTCTTGCCCTCCCCTTCCAGGCGCTGGATCGCGCCACGGGCGGCGCGGCCGACGTTGGTATTGAACGCACCGGCCAGGCCGCGGTCGGCGGTGACCACCACCAGCAACTGCACCCCGTCCCGGCCGGTGCCCACCAGCAACTGCGGCGCGGTGGGCGACCCGGCGGCGCTCGTCGCCAGGGCGGCCAGCATGCGCTGCATGCGTTCGGCGTATGGCCGGGCGGCCTCCGCCTGGGTCTGCGCCCGCTTGAGCTTGCTCGCTGCGACCATCTTCATGGCCGAGGTGATCTTGCGCGTGGACTTCACGCTGTTGATGCGCGCGCGCAGCGCCTTGAGGCTTGCCATCCCTGGGCCTTACGAGAACGTCTTGGCGAAACCGTCCATGAAGGACACCAGGGTCTTTTCCACGTCGGGCTTCAACTCGCGGGTGTCGCGGATGCTGGCGAGCACGCCGGGTTCGCGCACCTTCAACTCGGACAGCAGGCGGCTCTCGAACTCGCCGACTTTGCCGACCGGGATGGCGTCCAGGTAGCCCTTGGTCCCGGCGTAGAGGCTGATCACCTCCTCCTCAACCGGCATCGGGTGGAACTGCGGCTGCTTCAGCAGCTCCGTCAGCCGTGCGCCACGTGCTAGGAGGCGCTGCGTGGAGGCGTCGAGGTCCGAGGAGAACTGCGCGAAGGCTGCCATCTCACGGTATTGCGCCAGTTCCAGCTTGATGCTGCCGGACACCTTCTTCATCGCCTTGATCTGCGCCGACGATCCGACGCGCGACACCGACAGGCCGACGTTCACCGCCGGGCGGATGCCGCGGAAGAACAGCTCCGTCTCCAGGAAGATCTGGCCGTCGGTGATGCTGATGACGTTGGTCGGGATGTAGGCGGACACGTCGCCGGCCTGGGTCTCGATGATGGGAAGCGCGGTCAGGGAGCCGCCGCCGAAGGCGTCCGACATCTTCGCCGCACGCTCCAGCAGGCGGCTGTGCAGGTAGAACACGTCGCCTGGGTAGGCCTCGCGGCCGGGGGGACGGCGCAGCAGCAGGGACATCTGGCGGTAGGCGACGGCCTGCTTCGACAGGTCGTCGTAGCAGATCATGGCGTGCATGCCGTTGTCGCGGAAGAACTCGCCCATGGTGCAGCCGGTGTAGGGGGCGAGGAACTGCATGGGCGCCGGGTCGGAGGCGGTGGCGGCGACGACGATGGAGTACTCCATCGCGCCGTTCTCCTCCAGCGTGCGGACGAGCTGCGCGACCGTGGACCGCTTCTGGCCGATGGCGACGTAGATGCAGTACAGCTTGACCTTCTCGTCGGTCCCGGCGTTGGCGGTGCGCTGGTTGATGATGGTGTCGATGATCACGGCGGTCTTGCCGGTCTGCCGGTCGCCGATCACCAGCTCGCGCTGGCCGCGGCCGACGGGAATCAGCGCGTCGATGGCCTTCAGGCCGGTCTGCATCGGCTCGTTCACGGACTTGCGCGGGATGATGCCCGGCGCCTTCACCTCGACGCGGCTGCGCTTCACGTCGGTCAGCGGCCCCTTGCCGTCGATCGGGTTGCCCAGGCCGTCCACCACGCGCCCCAGCAGGCCACGGCCCACCGGCACGTCCACGATGTCGCGCGTGCGGGTGACGGTGTCGCCCTCGCGGATGCGGGTGTCGTCGCCGAACACCACGATGCCCACGTTGTCGGTCTCCAGGTTCAGGGCCATGCCCTTGATCCCGGCGGAGGGGAACTCGACGAGCTCCCCGGCCATCACGTTCTGCAGCCCGAACACCCGGGCGATGCCGTCGCCGACCGACAGCACCTGGCCGGTCTCGGCGACGTTCTGCTCGGTGTCGAACGCGGCGATCTGCTTCTTGAGGATGTCCGAGATTTCTGCGGGACGGATTTCCATCAGGCGGCGCCCTTCATGGCATACTGCAAACGCTGCAGGCGGGATTTGAGACTGGTATCGTAGAGACGGGCGCCGATGCGGACCACCAAGCCCCCCAGCAGGCTGGGATCGACGCTGTCCTGGATGTTCACGCTGCCATACCCGGCCTCGATCATGCGGGCGCGCAACTGCTCGCGCTGCACGGTGGTCAGGGGATGGGCGCTGACGACGGTTGCGACCACGACGCCACGCTTTTGCGCCACGAGGGTGGCGAAGGCGGCGACGATGCCGCGCAGGGCGCCGAGGCGGCGGTTGTTGGCGATGACGCCGACGAAGTCCTGCACCAGCTTGCTGAAGCCCTCCTGGGACAGCACGGCGGAGGCTGCGGCGCGCGCCTGCGTCACGTCGATCAGGGGACTGTCCAGCAGGCGCCGGAAATCGGGCGACTGGTCGATCAGCCGGCCCAGGCTGTCCATTTCGGACACCGTCTGGTCCAGGGCGGCGGTGTCTTCAGCCTGCGAGTACAGGGCGTTGGCGTAGCGTTCGGCGAGCTGGCCGCCGGATTGGTTCGTGGAGCCAGAGGCCACAGGCGACGCTTCCATGTTGTCTGGACCGGTCGGATCGCCGGCAGGCGGCGCATAGCATGGGGGGTGCAGTGCTGCAACACGAGGTGCCGAAGCTGAATGCCAGAACCGGCCGTTGGTCTGGCGTGACATCGCCGCCGTCCGGGACCTCGCTACGGGGCGTTAACGGAGCCGCAATTCAATAACGCCCTTGTCGCCCTTTTCTAACTGGCGTCCCGGCGCGGACTGGTCTTGTTTGCTCACGGACAGTTGACGAACATAGGCAACACAATGCGAGCGTTTCGAATTGACATCATCGCTGAGATCGGAATGGTTCGCCGTAACGGCCCACTGCCACTGGCCGCAGATGCCTTCGAGCGGATTTGCCTGCTGTGGCAGGAGGCGCACGACGGCGACCCACGGCTTGGCGGCATCGGCCCGTTGCAGGCGGCGAACACCAACTGCCAACAGCGCCGCAACCTCCAGGGACCCACCTAGCCGGGTCCTACAGGAACGACACCGGGTCCACGTCCACGTCCACGCGGGCGGCACCGCCCACCTTTACCTGGTCCAGCCAGTCTCGCAGCAGCGGCTGCACGGCGATGTCGCGCCGGGTTTTCAGCAGCAGCCGCCGCCGGTGCCGCCCGCGCAGGATGGCCAGCGGCGCCGGGGCGGGGCCGAGCACCATCACGCCCTCCGCCCGGGGGGCGCTGTGGCCCAGGTCGCGTGCCAGCTCGTCGGCGGCCTGCGCGGTGTCGGCGCTGACGATCAGGGCGGCCAGGCGGCCGAACGGCGGCCAATGGCCGGGGCGGCGGCCGTCCGCCTCCGCGGTCATGAAGGCGCCGAGGTCGCCGCCGACCAGCGCCTGCATGACGGGGTGCTCGGGGCTGAAGGTCTGCAGCAGCACCTGGCCCGGCGCTTCCGCCCGGCCGGCGCGGCCCGCCACCTGGTGCAGCAACTGCACCGTGCGCTCCGCCGCACGCAGGTCGCCGCCCGCCAGGCCGAGGTCGGCGTCCACCACGCCCACCAGGGTCAGATGCGGGAAGTGCCAGCCCTTGGCGACGATCTGCGTGCCGATGATGAGATCGACTTCGCGCCGCTCGATCCGGTGCGCGGCCTCGGCGGCGGCGTGCGGGCCGGGCATGGTGTCGCTGGCCATCACCAGGCGGCGGGCCTCGGGGAACACGGCGGCGGCCTCCTCGGTGATGCGCTCGACGCCGGGGCCGATGGGAACGAGGCTGTTCTCGGCGGCGCAGTGGGGGCAGACGGGGGGAATGTCGTCGGTGTGGGCGCAGTGATGGCAGGTCAGCACGCGGCGGGCGCGGTGCTCGACCAGCCAGGCGGTGCAGTTCGGGCACTGCATGCGGTGGCCGCACACCCGGCACAGCGTCAGCGGCGCGTAGCCGCGGCGGTTGAGGAACAGCATCGCCTGCTCGCCGCGGGCCAGGGTCGCCTGCACGGCCTCGACCAGCGGCGGGGACAGGAAGCGGCCGCGCTCTGGGGGGGCCAGGCGCAGGTCGATGGCGGCGACCTTGGGCAGGGTGGCGCCGCCGTGGCGCACCTCCAGCGTCATGCGGCGGTAGCGGCCAGTCTCGACATTGGCCAGGGTTTCCAGACTGGGCGTGGCGGACACCAGCACGGCCGGGGCGTTGGACAGGCGGGCGCGGACCACGGCCATGTCGCGGGCGTGGTAGACGACGCCGTCCTCCTGCTTGAATGCCGTCTCGTGTTCCTCATCGACCACGACCAGGCCGAGGTCGGGGAACGGCAGGAACAGCGCGGAGCGCGCGCCCACCACGACCGGCGCGGCACCGTCCGCCACCGCGCGCCAGGTGATGCGCCGGGTGCGGGAGGTGAGGTCCGAGTGCCATACCGCGGGCGCCACGCCGAAGCGCTGGGTGAAGCGTTCCAGCCACTGCGAGGACAGGGCGATCTCCGGCAGCAGCACCAGCGACTGGCGGCCGGCGGCGATGCACTCCGCCACGGCCTCCAGGTACACCTCGGTCTTGCCGGAGCCGGTGACGCCGTCGAGCAGGGTCACGCTGAACTGCCGGGCCGCGACGGCGCCGCGCAGGCTCTCGCTGGCGGACGCCTGGGCTGCGGACAGCACGGGTCCGGGGTGGCCGCTGTCCGGCAGGGCGAAGGGCGCCCGGGCGGGCAGCGCCACCGGCAGCAGCAGCCCGGCGTTGGCCATGGCGCGCACCACGCCGCTGCTGACCCCGGCGCCGCGCATCAGGTCGGTGGTGGATTGCGGGGCGCTGCCGCCCAGCACCGCGGCGATGCGGCTGCGCGCATCGGTCAGCCGCGCGTCTGCCGGGATGTCGCCCAGGCGCCAGCCCGCCTGCGGGGTGTCGGGCCGCAGGGCGTTCACCCGCAGCGCCATCGACAGCACCTCGCCCGGGGTGGACAGGGTGTAGGCGGCGACCCAGTCGATGAACCGGCGCAGCGGCGCGGGCAGCGGCGCGGTTTCCAGCACGGCCGTTATTGGCTTCAGCTTGCCATCGGCGACCGAGGGGCCGGCCGGCAGGTCCCAGACGACGCCCACCTCCTCCCGCCGGTTCAGCGGCACCAGCACGATGTCGCCGGGCTGCGGGGTCATGCCGTCCGGCACGGCGTAGTCGAAGGTGCCTTGGAATGGGCGCGGAAGAAGCACAGGAAGCCGCTTCCGGACTGCGGCCGGCGCGGCTAAGCTGCCCGGGAAGCCGCTGATCGGCAATCCGGCCTGACCCGGCGCATGTGCCTTACGCTTGCTCACTGCCCTAGACCCCGCAACCGATCCTGCAACTGATTCTGCAAATGACTCTGCGACCAACCCTGCAATCGACCCTGCGATGCCTGGGGGCTACACCATACCACGGCGCAACCGAAATGCGAACGGAGAGTGAACATCGCAGATGAGGCCACCCGCCCCGCCTTGCAACCGCCGCTGCCCAGCGAGGAGGCGGCCGCGGCGGCATTCCTGCGCGGCAACCCCGGCTGGCTGGCGGCGCAGGGCGAGCTGTATGCGCTGATGGACCCGCCCCGCCGCGTGCATGGTGAGCGGATGGCGGATCATATGGCGGCGCTGCTGATGGCGGCTCGCCGGCAGGCGGGCGAGCTGGCCGCCGCCGCGGCGCTGGCCACCGCCGACCGCCGGGCCAGCGAGGGCTTTGCGCAGCGCGTCCAAGAGGCTGTGCTGGCACTGATGCGGGCGGCTGACCCGGCCTGGTGCCTGCAGCACGACCTGCCTGCGCTGCTGCAACTGGATAATGTCCGGCTCTGTGTCGAGGGTGTGTCGGCTGAGGCCGGGCATGCTGCCGTTGCCCCGGGAACGGTCGCTGCCGCGCTGGGGCAGCGCCAGGCGGTGGTGCGGGCGGAGGCGGGCCTGCCGTCGCTGCATGGGGAGGCCGCCGCCTTGGCGGGGTGGGAGGCGCTGGTGCGCGTGCCGCTGCGCCAGGCGCCGGCGCTGCTGGCGCTTGCCTGCCGGGACGGGCGCGCCCTGGCCGGCGCCGCGACGCCGGCGCTGGCCTTTCTCGGCCAGGCGGTCGCGACGGCCCTGGACCCCGGCCCGCACGACCTTGCGGCCTGTTGAAGCCCCGCGCACCGGCGCCGACGCGATGGCCGGGTTCCTGGACTGGATGGCCCGGGAACGCCAGGCTTCGCCGCTGACCGTTGAGGCGTATGCCACCAGCCTGCGCCGTTTCGATGCGTTCCTGACGGGACACCTGGGGCATGAGCCGACCTTGGCCGACCTCGGCGCGCTTGGCCAGGCGGACCTGCGCGCGTGGCTGGCGCAGGAGGCTGGGACCGGCAGCGTCAATGCCACCCGCGCCCGCCACCTGTCTGCCGTCCGGAGCCTGTTCCGCTATTTGGCCCGGCATCTTGGCGTCACCAACCCCGCGCCGGGCCTGCTTGGGACGCCGCGCAACCGGGCGCCGGTGCCGCGCGCCCTGTCGGCTCCGCAGGCGCTGGCCGTCGTCGCCGACATCGGCGAGGCGTCGCCCGGGCCGTCCGGGGATACGGCGGCGGTGCAGGCCCGCGATACCGCGCTGTTCACCCTGCTGTATGGATGCGGGCTGCGCATCAGCGAGGCGCTGGGCCTGGATGTGCGGGACGTGCCGTCTGGCGGCGGCAGCCTGCGCGTGCTCGGCAAGGGCCGCAAGGAACGCCTGGTGCCGCTGCTGCCTGCGGTGGGGGAGGCGCTGGACGCCTTGATGCGGCTGCATCCGGACCCGCGGCCCGAAGCGCCGCTGTTCCTGGGGGTGAAGGGCGGGCGGTTGAAGGCACGCATCGCGCAGTTGACGCTGGAACGCTACCGCGCCCTGGCTGGCCTGCCGGCGCATGCCACGCCGCACGCGCTGCGGCATAGCTTTGCCACCCACCTGCTGGCGGGGGGGGCCGACCTGCGGTCCATCCAGGAGCTGCTAGGCCATGCCAGCCTGTCCACGACGCAGCGCTATACCAGCGTCGATCCTACGGGGCTGCTGGCGGTGTGGCGGCGCACGCACCCGCAGGGGTCAGGACCCTAGCGGGGCGCTGCCTCCCCTAGTTGCCGGCGCGCTTGGCGGCATCGGGATTGGACCCGGCGTCCTCGTCCAGGTCCTGGATCACCTCCACCACGGCGGACTTGTCCAGCTTCTTGGCCTCGGCGATCAGCCGGTCGGCCCTGGCCTCATCGCCCTCGTCCAGCGCTGCAAGCGCCTCCTCGGCCAGGTCGCGGGCCTGTTCGTGCTTGTCGTCGGACATTGCAGTCTCCTTGGTTCCTGCGGGACGCGGCGGTTCCCGTGAAGAAGCGCGGCGACCGGAGGATGGTTGCCCAGATGGGCAGCGCCGTGGACGCCCGATTCGGCGGCGGCCTAATACAGCGTTGCGCGCACCCGCTCGGCCAAGGCCTGGTCATACTCCGGCCCGCCAACCCGGTCTGCGCTCAGCACGGCCAGGATCACGCCGACGGTGGGAAGCTGGCCGCGTTGGACGTGCCGCGCCGGGTTCCAAAGGTCGGCCCGCACCACGGCGCGGGAGCATTGGAAATAGACCTCCTGAACATGCACGACCAGCACGGTGCGCGGCGCCTTGCCTGCCATGGTGAAGCGCTGCAACAGGCCCGGGGCGACCGAGATTGCCGCCGTGCCGTTCACCCGCAACGTCTCCCCCAGGCCGGGGACCAGGAATAGCAGCCCCACCCGTGGATCATCGATGATGTTGCGTAGGCTGTCGGCCCGGTTGTTGCCACGGCGGTCCGGCATTAGCAGCGTGTGCGGGTCGGCCACTTCGACAAAGCCCGGTCCGTCGCCGCGCGGCGAGGCATCAACACCACCTGGTCCGCTGGTGGACAGGATGGCGAACGGCGAGGCTTCGATCCATGACCTGTACATCGGATGCACATGATCGGTGACCTTGAGGATCGATCGTTCATCCACATCGCCGTATAGCGCGTCCAGGGTGGTCAGGTCGGTCACGAGATCGCTCATATCCCCTCCATCGCCTGTCTTATGCCCGTCTTGGATTGAGCCCCGCTTCACAGCCTTGCGTTGTCAAGAACAACGCCGTCGTCACGCACGGGCGGCGGCCATCAGCGCCCGCATGGTGGCCACGACGTTGGCCAGGCCGTCGGTGATCGCCTGGCCGATCAGGAAGTGGCCGATGTTCAACTCCACCACCTCCGGCAGGGCGGCGACCGCGGCGACGTTGCCGTAGGTCAGGCCGTGGCCGGCGTGGCATTCCAAGCCAACCAGGGTGGTGAGCCGGGCGGCGTCGCGCAGGCGCTCCAACTCGCCGGGGTGGCCCTCGGCGTAGGCGCCGGTGTGCAGCTCCACCACCGCTGCGCCGAGGTCGCGGGCGGCGTGCAGTTGGTTGGCCGAGGGATCGACGAACAGCGACACCCGGATGCCGGCGTCGCGCAGGGCCTGCACCTTCGGGCGCAGGGCGTCCATTCCGCCGGCGGCGTCCAGGCCGCCCTCGGTGGTCACCTCCTCCCGCCGCTCTGGTACCAGGCAGCAGCCGTGCGGGCGCAGGCGGCAGGCGATGGCGACCATCTCGTCGGTCGCCGCCATCTCGAAGTTCAGCACGATGTCGCGGAACCCGGCGATGCGCTCCAGGTCGGCGTCGCGGATGTGCCGCCGGTCCTCACGCAGGTGCACGGTAATGCCGTCCGCGCCGGCGCCGACCGCGACCAGGGCGGCGGCGAACGGGTCCGGGTGGTCGCCGCCGCGGGCGTTGCGGATGGTGGCGACGTGATCGACGTTCACGCCCAGGCGGATCGGGGGACTCATGCTGCACGGCCTTTTGCGAGGGTGGCGGCCAGGCGCAGGGCCGCAATCAGGCTGGACGGGTCGGCCCGGCCGGCGCCCGCGATGTCGAATGCCGTGCCGTGGTCGGGCGAGGTGCGGATGATCGGCAGGCCCAACGTGATGTTGACGCCGCTGGCCATGTCCAGGGTTTTCAGCGGGATCAGGGCCTGATCGTGGTACATGCATAGCGCGGCGTCGTAGCCGGCGCGGGCGGCGGGGGTGAACAGGGTGTCCGGCGGGTGCGGGCCGGTGACTTGGAGGCCCTCCGCCCGCAGAGCGTCGATGGCGGGCTGAATCAGGGTTGTTTCCTCGGTGCCCATGGCGCCGGCTTCCCCGGCATGCGGGTTCAGCCCGGCGACGGCCAGGCGGGGCTGGGCGATGCCGAACTGGCGGCACAGCGCCTGGGCGGTGATGCGGCCGGTGGCGATGATGGCCGTTGTGGTCAGGGAGTCCAACGCGGTGCGGAGGGCGACGTGGATGGTGACGGGCACTACGCGGAGGAAGTCGTTGGCGAGCATCATTACCGGCAGCGGGGCGCCGGTCAGGGCGGCGAGGAACTCGGTGTGGCCGGGGTGGGCGAAGCCGGCGCCGTAGAGCACGGCCTTGCTGATGGGGTTGGTGACGATGGCGGTGACGGCGCCGGATTGGGCGAGGCGCACGGCCTGCTCGATGCTGGCGATCACGGCCGGGGCGTTTGCGGGGCTGGGGTGGCCGGGGATGGGCGGGGTGGACAGCCGTATGGCGAGGATCGGCAGCGCGTCTGGGAAGGCGGCTGCCGCCTCGGCAGGGTTGGCGAGGATGCGGAGCGGGGCTGCATGGTCCAGCCCGGCCATGTGAGCGGGATCGGCCAATAGGACGAAGGCGGGTCCGGTCGTCCGTAGAGCGCGCCAGGCCAGCAGGGACAACTCCGGGGCTATGCCGGCGGGGTCGCCCATCGTTAGAGCTAGGGTCAAGCTTGGCTGCCCGCTCCCTCTCCCTTCGGGAGAGGGTTGGGGTTGGGGGGTATTGCGGCGGGCGCGCTCGTTTTGGTCGAGGGCTGCCGGTGCTGCCTGGTTTTGGTTTGGTGCTTGCGGATAGACCCCCTCACCCCGGCCCTCTCCCGGAGGGAGAGGGGGAAGAGAGGAAGACGGGTTCGTGGCGGATCGGGAAGTTGATGCTGTTGGCGATGAAGCACTTGGCGTGCGCGTCGGCGTGCAGCGCACGGGCGCGGGCCAGGTCGGAGCCTGGGGCGAGGGTGATCTCTGGTTGCAGCACGACCTCGGTGAACGCGCCGCCGCCGTCGCGCTGCTCGATCATGACGCCCTCGGCGATGTCCTCGTAGGCCTGCACCACCACGCCCTCGGTGGCGCAAAGGTGGAGGTACCACAGCATGTGGCAGGAGGAGATCGACGCGACCAGCATCTCCTCCGGGTTGTAGCGCGCCCGGTCGCCGCGGAATGCCGGGTCGCTGGAGCCGGGGATCGCCGGCTTGCCCGGCACGGTCACGTCGTGCGCCCGCTCATACGCGCGGTAGCTCGACGTGCCCGACCCGGTGTTGCCGCGCCAGGTGACGGTGACGGTATACGTATGGTCGCGCGGCGTTTCCATGGTCATGGGGCGACCTTAGATGTGCAGGGCGCGTCCCTCAACTGCCAGGGCGGCCTCCTTGACGGCCTCGCTCAGGCTGGGATGGGCGTGGCAGGTGCGGGCCACGTCCTCGCTGCTGGCGCCGAACTCCATCGCCGTCGCCAGCTCGGCGATCAATCCGCCGGCGTCGGGGCCGATGATGTGGGCGCCGAGGATCTGGTCGGTCGCCTTGTCCGCTAGGATTTTCACGAAGCCGTCCGTGCTGCCCATCGCGCGGGCCCGGCCGTTGGCGGTGAACGGGAACTTGCCGACCTTGTACTCGACGCCCTGGCGCTTCAGGTCGTCTTCGGTGCGGCCGATGCTGGCGACTTCGGGCCAAGTGTACACCACGCCGGGGATCACGTCGTAGTTGACGTGCCCGGCCTGGCCGGCTATGCGTTCGGCGAGGGCCACGCCCTCCTCCTCCGCCTTGTGGGCCAGCATGGGGCCGGCGATCACGTCGCCGATGGCGTAGATGCCGGGCACGTTGGTGGCGTAGTGCGCGTCTACCTTCACCCGGCCGCGGTCGTCCAGCTCCACGCCGGACTCTGCTAGGCCCAAGCCGTCCGTGTAGGCGCGGCGGCCGATGCTCACGAGCACGACGTCGGCATGGATCTCCTCGGCCTGGCCGCCCTTGGCCGGCTCGACCGTCAGGGTCACGCCGTCGTTGCCCTTGCGCGCCGCGGTCACCTTGGTGCCCAGGCGGAACTTGATGCCCTGCTTGCCCAGCACGCGCTCGAAGGTCTTGGCGATCTCGGCGTCCATGCCGGGGACTAGGCGGTCCAGGTATTCGATGACGGTCACGTCGGCGCCGAGCCGCTTCCAGACGCTGCCCAGCTCCAGGCCGATGTAGCCGCCGCCGATCACCGCCAGGTGGCCCGGCACCTGGTCCAGCCCCAGCGCGCCGGTGCTGGTGACGATGGAGCGCTCGTCCACCTCGACGCCGGGCAGGGTCAGGCTCTCGCTGCCGGTCGCGATGACAATGTGCTTGGCGTAGTACTCGGTGCCGTCCACGTCCACGCGGCCCGGCGCCGTCACGCGGCCGCTGCCCTTGAGCCAATCCACCTTGTTCTTCTTGAACAGGAACTCGACGCCCTTGACGTTGGCGCTCACCACGCTGTCCTTGCGCGCCATCATGCGGGCCAGGTCGAGCTTGACGCTCTCGATCATCACGCCGTGCTCGGAGAAGGCGTGCGATGCCTCCTCGAAGTTCTCGCTGCTCTGCAGCAGCGCCTTGCTGGGGATGCAGCCGATGTTCAGGCAGGTGCCGCCCAGGGTGGCCCGGCGCTCGACGCAGGCGGTCTTCAGCCCGAGCTGCGCGGCGCGGATGGCGCAAACGTAGCCACCGGGACCGCCGCCGATGACGATCACATCGTAGGAGTCAGACATCTTTGAGGTCCTTGAATACGCTTAGGATGTGGTGCCGGACGGGCTACAAGTCCAGCAGCAGCCGGCGCGGGTCCTCCACGCCCTCCTTCACGCGCACCAGGAACGACACGGCCTCCTTGCCGTCCACGATGCGGTGGTCGTAGCTCAGGGCGAGATACATCATCGGGCGGATTTCCACCTTGCCGCCGACCGCCATGGGCCGGTCCTGGATCTTGTGCATGCCGAGGATGCCGGACTGCGGCGCGTTCAGGATCGGCGTGCTCATCAGGCTGCCATAGACGCCGCCGTTGGTGATGGTGAAGGTGCCGCCGGACAGCTCGTCCACCTTCAGCGCGCCGTCGCGGGCGCGGCGGCCGAAGTCGCCGATGGCCTTCTCGATCCCTGCGAAGCCCAACTGGTCGGCGTCGCGCACCACGGGGACCACGAGGCCATTCGGGCCGCCGACGGCGATGCCCATGTGGACGAAGTTCTTATAGACGATCTCGTCGCCGTCGATCTCGGCGTTGACGGCGGGGAACTCCTGCAGGGCGGCGACGCAGGCGCGGACGAAGAACGACATGAAGCCGAGGCGCACGCCCTTGTGCCGCTTCTCGAAGGCGTCCTTGTACTCGGAGCGCATCGCCATTGCCGCCGTCATGTCCACCTCGTTGAAGGTGGTCAGCATGGCGGCGTTGTTCTGCGCGTCCTTGAGACGCTGGGCGATGGTGCGGCGCAGGCGGGTCATCTTCACCCGTTCCTCCCGCTCGTCGTCGGTGCGGGCGGGCTTGGGGGCGGCCTTGGGCGCGGGTGCGGCAGGCGGAGGGACCGGCCGGGCCAGGAATTGCAGCACGTCGCCCTTGGTGATGCGGCCGTCCTTGCCGGTGCCCGGGTCCATCGCGGCCGGGACCAGGCCCTTTTCCTCCATCATCTTGGCGGCGGCCGGCATCGGAGCATGGGTGGCGGCGGCTGGCTGGGGGGCGTGCTGCATGGCCGGCGCTGCCGCGGGCCGGGCAACGGGGCCAACGGGCTGCGGCTGCGGGTTGACGCCCGGGCTGGGGTTGGCCGCGGTGGACGACGCCGTGGCCGTCGCCGCGCCCGCCGTGGCGGTGGGGGATGCCGCCGCCGCAACCGGCGACGCGTTGGACGGCGTGGCGGAAGCGCCGCCGGCCTCAAGCAGCGCCAAAACCGCGCCGACCTCGACCTCCGCCCCCTCGGCTGCGACGATCTGCCCCAGCGTGCCGGCGCCGGGCGCGTTGACTTCCACCGTGACCTTGTCGGTTTCCAGCTCGACCAGCGGCTCGTCCGCGGCCACGCTTTCCCCGGCCTTCTTGATCCAGCGCGCCACCGTGGCGGTGGTGACGCTCTCGCCCAGGGTGGGGACCTTGATCTCGGTGGACATGCTGCTTCCTTATGAGTTCAGGCCGAGGGCGTCCTGCACCAGGGCTGCCTGCTGCGCCGCGTGCACCCTGGCGAGGCCGGTGGCCGGGCTGGCCGCGTCCTCCCGCCCGGCATAGGCCGGGCGCTGCGCCGCCATGCCCTGGGCTGCCATGACGCGCTCGATCCGGCGGTCCACGAAGGTCCAGGCGCCCATGTTCGCCGGCTCCTCCTGGCACCAGACCACCGTGGCCCCGGAGTAGGGCTTCAGCACCGTGCCGAGCGTGCGCTCCGGGAACGGGTAGATCTGCTCCAGCCGGATGATCGCCACGTCGGTGACGCCCTTGTCCCGGCGTTCCTGCAGCAGGTCGTAATAGACCTTGCCGCTGCAGATCACGACGCGCTTGACCTGCTCGGGCGGCACCAGGGCGTCGATCTCGGGGATGACGAAGCGGAAGTGGCTGCCCTCCGCCATGTCGGCCAGCGGGCTTACGGCGAGCTTGTGCCGCAGCAGCGACTTGGGCGTCATGATGACCAGCGGCTTGCGGAAGTTGCGCTTCAACTGGCGGCGCAGGGCGTGGAAGTAGTTGGCCGGGGTGGTGAGGTTGCAGACCGCCATGTTCTTCTCGGCGCAAAGCTGCAGGTATCGTTCCAGGCGGGCGCTGCTGTGCTCCGGCCCCTGCCCTTCGTAGCCGTGCGGCAGCAGCAGGGTCAGGCCGCTCATGCGCAGCCACTTGGTCTCGCCGCTGGCCAGGAACTGGTCGATGATGACCTGGGCGCCGTTGGCGAAGTCGCCGAACTGCGCCTCCCACAGCACCAGCACCTTCGGGTCGGCCAGGGTGTAGCCGTACTCGAAGCCCAGCACGCCCTGCTCGCTCAGCAGCGAGTTGTAGATTTCGATCCGCGCCTGGTCCGGCTGGATGTTGTTCAGCGGCACGTACTCGTTCTGGTTGGTCTGGTCCATCAGCACGGCGTGGCGCTGGCTGAAGGTGCCGCGCTGGCAGTCCTCGCCGGACAGGCGGACGCGGCTGCCCTCCATCAGCAGGCCGCCGAAGCCCAGGGCCTCGCCGGTTGACCAGTCGATGCCCTCGCCGCTCTCGAACATGGCGCGCTTGGCCTCAAGCTGGCGGGCGATCTTGGGGTTGAGGTCGAAGTCCCCGGGCGGGGTGTAGAGCGCACGGCCGACAAGCTGCAACTGCTCGGTGGTCAGCGCCGTCGCGTCCTCCTGCTGCTCGTCGGAGGCGGCGGGCTGCTGGAACCCGGACCAGTGGCCCTCCAGCCACTCCGCCTTGTTCGGGCGATAGGCTTGGCCGGCCTTGTAGGCGTCCTCCAGGGTGGCGTTGTAGCCGTCCCACATCGCCTTCGCGTCCTGCGCGGACACGCTGCCCTCGGTGGCCAGGCGCTCGGCATACAGGGTGCGGGTGGTCGGGCGGCCCTTGATGGCGCGGTACATGATCGGCTGGGTGAACGCCGGCTCGTCGGTCTCGTTGTGGCCGTGGCGGCGGTAGCAGACGATGTCCAGCACGAAGTCGGTGGAGAACTGCAGGCGGAACTCGGCGGCCAGGCGGGCGCAGAAGATCACCGCCTCCGGCTCGTCGCCGTTCACGTGCAGGATCGGGCACTGCACGGACTTGGCGATGTCGGTGCAGTACAGCCCGGAATAGGCGTGCGCCGGGACCGTGGTGAAGCCGATCTGGTTGTTGACGACCAGGTGGATGGTCCCGCCCGTGCGGTAGCCGATCAACTGGCTCATCGCCAGCGTCTCATACACCAGCCCCTGCCCGGCGAATGCGGCGTCCCCGTGCATCAGGATGCCCATGACGCTGTGGCGGCCCTTGGTGTCGCCGGCCATGTCCTGCCGCGCCCGCACCTTGCCGACCACGACGGGATCGACCGCCTCCAGGTGGCTGGGGTTGGGCTGCAGGCTGAGGTGGACCGGGTGCCCGGCGACCTCGATGTCGGTGCTGGTGCCGAGGTGGTACTTCACGTCGCCGGACCCCTGCACGTCGTCCGGCTTGAAGCTGTTGCCGCCGAACTCGCTGAAGATCGCCGGCAGCGGCTTGCGCACGATGTTGACCAGGGTGTTCAGCCGCCCGCGGTGCGGCATGCCGATGGCGACCTCGCTCACCCCGCCGCGGGCGCCGGTGTCGATGATGGCGTGCAGCGCGGGGATGGTGACCTCGCCACCCTCCAGGCCGAAGCGCTTGGTGCCGACGAAGCGGCGCTGGCAGAACGCCTCGAAGCCCTCGGCTTCGGTGAGTTGCTGCAGGATGGTGCGCTTGGCGTCGGCGTCGAAGCCGGTGACCCAGGGCGCGCCCTCGATGCGGCGCTGAATCCAGGTTTTCTGCTCGGGGTCCTGGATGTGCATGAACTCGACCCCGATGGGGCCGCAGTAGCTGGCGCGCAGGATGGCCATGATCTCGGGCATCGTGGCGGTCTCACGCCCGAGCACGTTGTCGATGAAGATCGGGCGGTCCATGTCGCCGGGGCCGAAGCCGTAGGTGGCAGGGTCAAGCTCCGGGTGCACCCGGGGCACCTGTAGGCCCAGCGGGTCCAGCTTGGCCTCCAGGTGGCCGCGCACGCGGTAGGCGCGGATCAGCATGAGGGCGCGCAGGCTGTCGAGGGCCGCGGCCCGCACCTGGTCCGGCGTTGCGCCCGGGGCGGCGGCGGGGGCCGGCCCGCCCTTGGCTACAGGCGCCGCCGGCTCGGCATCGGCGACGCTGTAGGTGTGCGGCGCCCAGGACGCGCCGCTGGCGTCCTGCAGCACGCCCCGTGCCTCGTCGTCCATGGCGGCGAACAATTCGGCGAAGCTGGGATCGACCGAGCCGGGATCCGCGGCCCACCGGGCATACTGGTCGGCAATGAACGCCGCGTTGGCGCCGTTGAACGCGGAGGCGAGCAGGTCTACGCCGGGCATGTGTTATTCCTTGGGACGTCTGAGCCGCGCGGTTCTACGCCCGGCATCCCTTAAGTGGGCACGATTCTTGTTAAGAAGCGTGCCCGGCAGCGATGCCAGGCACGCATAAATGGATCAGCCGACCAGCTTGCGGCTCGCGTCGATCAGTTCCTGCACGGAGGCGCAGCTTTTGTCGAACGCCGCCTTCTCGGCGGGGTCGAGCTGCACCTCGATCACCCGCTCCACACCGCCGGCGCCGATCACCACGGGGACGCCGACATACAGGCCGTTCACACCATATTGACCCGTCAGGTGGGCGGCTGCGGGCAGCACGCGCTTTTTGTCGCGCAGGTAGCTTTCGGCCATGGCGATGGCGCTGGCGGCCGGGGCGTAGAAGGCGCTGCCCTTTTCCAGCAGCTTGACGATCTCGCCGCCGCCGTTGGCGGTGCGGGCGCAGATGGCGTCCACCTTGTCCTGCGTGGTCCAGCCCATCTTCACCAGGTCCGGCACGGGAATTCCCGCGACGGTGCTGTAGCGGACCAGGGGGACCATGGTGTCGCCGTGGCCGCCCAGCACGAAGGCCGTCACGTCCTCGACCGAGACGTTGAACTCGTGCGCCAGGAACAGGCGGAAGCGGCTGCTGTCGAGCACGCCGGCCATGCCGACCACCATGTTGGGCGGCAGGCCGGACTTCTGCTGCATGACCCACACCATGGCGTCGAGCGGGTTGGTGATGACGATGACGAAGGCGCCGGGGCAGTGCTGCTTGATGCCATCGGCCACGGTGGCAATCACCCCGGCGTTCTTGGCCACCAGGTCGTCACGGCTCATGCCGGGCTGGCGCGGGAAGCCTGCGGTCACGATCACGACATCCGATCCGGCGATGGCGCTGTAGTCGCTGCCGCCGGTCATGCGGCTGTCGAAGCCATCGACGGGGCTGGACTGCATGATGTCCAGCGCCTTGCCGGCCGCCACGCCGCCGAACACGTCGAACATGGCGACGTCGCCCAGCTCCTTCAGCCCGATCAGGTGGGCGAGCGTGCCGCCGATGTTGCCGGCGCCGATGAGGGCGATCTTGTGACGAGCCATTGAGGATTCCTGCAAGGTCCACAGGCCGGGTGCGGACGGGGGATGCCAGTGGGGGCGCCCGGCCGCCCTGGAGGTCGCGGGGGTGCTATCGCATCCCATGGGAGGCGGCAAGGCGCGCTGCTGATTTTTGAGGCGGCGGCCAGACGGCGCCGCGCCGCGCCGGGGGCGTCAGGTCAGGTGCGGCAGGGCCATGTATTCCTGGCTCTGCATCTCCTCCAGGCGCGACGCGGTGCGCTCGAATGCCTTGGCGCCCTCGCCGCGTTGGTAGAGCCGGTCCGGCACGTCGTCGGCGCTGGCGACCAGCTTGACGCGGTGGTCGTAGAGGGCATCGACCAGCACGATGAAGCGCCGGGCCACGTCGTAGTTGTCCGGCGACAGCCGCGGCACCCCGTCCAGCACCAGCGCATGGTAGTGCGTGGCCAGCGCCAAGTAGTCCCCGGCGCCCAGCGGCGTGCCGCACAGGGCGTCGAAGTCGAAGCGCGCCACCCCGGCGGCGGCGACCGGCACCGGGAGGGTGCGGCCCATGACGGTCAGCCGGTCCGGCCGTCCGCGGGCGCCGTCGGTCAGGCCCTCGAACGCCTCGTCCAGCGCACGGTCGGCGCGGTCGTCGGCCGGGACCAGCCAGGTCGGCTTGCCGCGCAGCCGCTGCCGCCGCCAGTCCCGGCCGCCCTCCAGCACCAGCACGTCAAGCTGCTGCTTCAGCAGGTCGATGAACGGCAGGAAGGCGTCGCGGCCGGGCTGCCCGGCGAACAGGTTGTCCGGCGTGGTGTTGCTGGTCGCCACCACTACGACGCCGCGGGTGAACAGCGCGCGGAACAGTCGTCCGATGATCATGGCGTCGGCGATGTCGTTCACCTGGAACTCGTCGAAGCACAGCAGCGCCGCGTCGGCGGCGATCGCGTCGGCCAGCGGCGGGATCGGGTCGTCGGAGCCGGGGTCGTCCAGGCGCTCCGGCGTGCGGCGCCACTGGTAGATGCGCCGGTGCGCGTCCTGCATGAACGAATGGAAGTGGACGCGGCGCTTGTGGGCGACGTCGGCGGACTCGAAGAACAGGTCCATCAGCATGCTCTTGCCGCGGCCGACCTCGCCGACGAGGTAAAGGCCGTGCGGGTAGGTGTCCGGGATGTCGTCTGGCTGCTTGCGGCGGAGTATGCGCTGCAGGAAGCCGGATGGCCGCTGTGGGTCCAAGTGGTAGCCGCGCAGGCGGGTCCAGAGGGCTTGCAGGCGCTCGGCTGCGGCGGCCTGGGCGGGGTCGGTGACCAGCTCCCCCGAGGCCAGCCGTGCCCGGTAGGCGGCGAGCGGGCCGACATTTTGGTATTGCAATGAGCCGGCCATTGCGTGCATATTTCTTTCCAGTGATGCATTGCCGCCACATCAATGAATCGGGAGCATGTGATCCAGTGCTAGGCCGGCACGTTGGTTTGTCAGAGTGTTGCGATCCGATGGGGATGCAGAGCATGAAGACGGTCCTGGCTTCCGCGGCGCTGGCTTTAATGCTTGGTTCGCCCGCTATGGCGGTCGAATTCCAGTCACCTGTGACGAAACAGTTATACACCTGCGCCAAGCCGGGCCTGTCGCGTGTCGCCATGACGACCGCTCCGGCGCCCTGCTGCGATGGCCAGTTGAGGTGCGCCCAGTTCCTTGCCACGACCGGCATCCTGCATACCAGCCGCGATCCCCGCACCTGACGCACCGATTGAGTTGAGGCGGGGGCCGGGCTAGATCGGGGTCATGATCGACCTTGATTATGTTGGGCTTGCGGCAACGCCCGTCGCTGAAGACCCGTTCACCCATATCGTCGCACGTAGCTTCGTCCCGCCTGCCTCGCTGGCGGCGGTTGTGGAGGGACTGCCGGCGCTAAGCAAGGGTGGCTCGTTCCCGACGGAGGGGCTGCGGCTCGGACCTGCGGCGGCGGCCCTGATGCAGGAGCTGGAGGGACCGCGGTTCCGTGCCGCCATTGCGGGCAAGTTCGGCCTCGACCTGGCGGATGCCCCGACGATGGTGACGTTGCGCGGGCAGTCGCGGGAGAAGGACGGCCGCATCCACTGCGACAGCACGGCCAAGCGGGTCACGGTGCTGTTGTACCTCAACCCGGAGACGGCGGACTGGGCGCGGCAGGACGGTTGCCTGCGCCTGCTCCGCAGCCCTGACAGCCTGGATGACTATGCCGTCGAGGTGCCGCCGGTGAACGGCACGCTGCTGGTGTTCCCCAACGGTCCCACGACCTGGCACGGCCACAAGCAGTTCGTCGGGCGACGCTATGTCGTGCAGCTCAACTGGATGACCACGGACGACAAGGCGCGGTATGAGATGCGCCGGCACCGGGTTTCGGCATTCCTGAAGCGGTTGACCCGCGCGGCGTAGGGGGGGCCGGGCCTACTCCCGCCGCAGCACCTGGTCGGTGACGAAGCTGGCCAGGCCGCCGGCCATGAAGTCACGCTTCAGGGCATGCTCGTCGTACTCGGTCCGCACCCAGTCCAGGAACGGGATGCGTCCCTCGGCGTCCATGGCATAGCGCACGAAGAACGCATCCAGCACTCCGGTGCGCGCGCTTTTCCAGTGGCCGAAGCGCCAGGATAGCTGCTTGAGCGCGTCCGCCGTCTGCCCGCCCTCGAACATGATGGCCAGGCCCGAGGCCAGGCCAGCCCGGTCGGCGCCGGACTTGCAGTGCATCAGGGCCGGGGTGCGTAGGGTGGCGTAGATGTCGGCAAAGCGTAGGATGCGGTCGCGGTGCGGTGCGCCGCGGCTTTCGAACGCCATGTCGATGTGCTGCAGGCCCAGGCGGGCGGCGGCCTCACGCGACAGGGCGTCCGATCCGCATTTCCGATGGCCGCGCAGGTTGACCAGGGTTTTGAGGCCATAGCGCCGGGTGGCCGCCGCCAGGTGCCCTGGGGTGGGGTGGTTGGAGCGGTACAGCTTGCCGGGCACCACCTCCGCCAAGTTGGTCCACACCGAGCGGAACACGGCGTGGTCCACCAACAGGCTGTCGCCCCACGCGGCGATGCGGCCGCGTGGGGTGTTCAGGTCACCGATGAAGGCCATGGGCGCCTTGTGGCAGGGTCAGCCCTTGCGGTCCACCAGGAGCTGCTTGATCTCGCCGATGGCCTTGGCCGGGTTCAGGCCCTTCGGGCACGTCTGCGTGCAGTTCATGATGGTGTGGCAGCGATAGAGCTTGTAGGGGTCTTCCAGCGCGTCCAGCCGGTCGCCGGTCGCCTCGTCGCGGCTGTCGGCAATCCAGCGGTAAGCCTGTAGCAGCACGGCCGGGCCGAGATAGCGGTCGCCGTTCCACCAGTAGCTCGGGCAGGACGTGGTGCAGCAGAAGCACAGGATGCACTCCCACATGCCGTCGAGCTTGCTGCGCTCCTCCTTGCTCTGGCGGCGTTCGGCGTCGGGCGGCGGCGGGGTGTCGGACTTGAGCCACGGCTCGATGCTGCGGAGCTGGGCGTAGGCTTGGGACAGGTCGGGTACCAGGTCCTTTACCACCGCCATGTGCGGCAAGGGGTAGATGCGGATGGCGCCGTCGATCTCGTCGTGCGCCTTGAGGCAGGCAAGCGTGTTGCCGCCGTCGATGTTCATCGAGCAGGAGCCGCAGATGCCTTCCCGGCAGGACCGGCGGAAGGTCAGGGTCGGATCGACCTCGTTCTTGATGTAGATCAGCGCGTCGAGCACCATTGGCCCGACCTTGTCCATGTCCAGCTCGTAGGTGTCGATGTGCGGGTTCTGCCCGTCATCGGGGTTCCAGCGGTAGATGTTGAACTGCTTGGTGCGGGTGGCGCCGGGCGCGGCCTTGTAGGTCGTGCCCTTTCCCACCTTGCTGTTCTTCGGCAGCGTGAAAACGGCCATGTCTTCTGTAGCCCTTTAGGGTCTGAGGATCAGTAAACGCGCTTCTTCGGCGGGAACACGCTGACCTCGTTGGTGAGGGTCTGCATCTTCACCTCGCGGTAGCCCAGGTCCACCTTGCCCTGGGTGTCGCACCAGGCCAGGGTGTGCTTCATCCACTCGCCGTCGTCGCGGTCCGGGTAGTCGTCGTGGGCGTGGGCGCCGCGGCTCTCATGCCGGTTCTCGGCGGACACCATGGTGGTCATGGCATTGCCCATCAGGTTGTCGAACTCCAGGGCCTCCAGCAGGTCGGTATTCCAGATCAGGCTGCGGTCGCTGACCTGCATGTCGGCCATGCCGGACCATAGCGTCTTCATCTTGGCGACGCCTTCCTTGAGGCTCTCGCTGTTGCGGTACACTGCCGCATGGGACTGCATGACCTTCTGCAGGTCGAACCGCATGGCCGACACCTTGGTGCCGCCGCTGGCGTTGCGGGTGCGGTCGAAGCGGTCCAGCGTCGCCTCGCCGGCGCGGGCCGGCAGCGGGGCCTGGCTGGCGCCGGGCTTCAGGATTTCGCCCGCCCGGTGCGCGGCGGCGCGGCCGAACACCACGAGGTCCAGCAGCGAGTTGGTGCCCAGGCGGTTCGCGCCATGCACGGAGACACAGGCGGCCTCGCCGACCGCCATCAGGCCAGGCACGACGGCGTCCGGGTCGCGGGCGGTGGGGCGCAGCACCTCGGTGCGGTAGTTCGTAGGGATGCCGCCCATGTTGTAATGCACGGTCGGCAGCACGGGGATCGGCTCCTTGGTCACGTCCACGCCGGCGAACACCTTGGCGGTTTCGCTGATGCCGGGCAGGCGCTCGTGCAACAGGTCAGCGCCCAGATGCTCCAGGTGCAGGTTGATGTGGTCCTTGTTGGGGCCGACGCCACGCCCGGCGTTTATCTCCAACGTCATCGAGCGGGAGACCACGTCGCGGCTGGCGAGGTCCTTGGCGGTCGGAGCGTAACGCTCCATGAAGCGCTCGCCCTCGGAGTTGGTGAGATAGCCGCCCTCACCACGAGAGCCCTCGGTGATCAGGCAGCCAGAGCCGTAGATGCCGGTCGGGTGGAACTGCACGAACTCCATGTCCTGCATGGGGATGCCGGCGCGGATGGCCATGCCATTGCCGTCGCCGGTGCAGGTGTGCGCCGAGGTGCAGGAGAAATAGGCGCGGCCATAGCCGCCCGTCGCCAGCACGACCGACTGCGCGCGGAAGCGGTGCATCGAGCCGTCCTCCAGGCACCAGGCCATCACGCCGCGGCAGGCGCCCTCCTCGTCCATGATCAGGTCGAGCGCGATGTACTCGACGAAGAACTCGACCTCGTGCTTCAGGCTTTGCTGGTACAGCGTGTGCAGGATGGCGTGGCCGGTGCGGTCGGCGGCGGCGCAGGCGCGCATGGCCGGGGTCTTGCCGTACTCCTTCATGTGGCCGCCGAACGGGCGCTGGTAGATGCGGCCGTCCTCGGTGCGGCTGAACGGCACGCCGTAGTGCTCCAGCTCATAGACGGCTGGGATCGCCTCGCGGCACATATACTCGATGGCGTCCTGATCGCCGAGCCAGTCCGACCCCTTCACGGTGTCGTACATGTGCCAGCGCCAGTCGTCCTCGCCCATGTTGCCCAGCGCAGCGCCGATGCCGCCCTGCGCCGCGACGGTGTGGCTGCGGGTGGGGAACACCTTGGTCAGGCAGGCGGTCTTCAGCCCGGCCGCGCCCATGCCCAGCGTGGCCCGCAGCCCGGCACCGCCGGCGCCCACCACCACCACGTCATACGTGTGGTCGATGACGTTGTAGGAACGTGCCGCCGGCATCGTTATCGCGTTCATATTGCTCGCCTTGCAGGGGCGCTCGGGCGCCCGGAGTGATCAGCCAGATATAGTCAAGCCAACGCCATTTTCAGCACCGCAACCGATCCCAGCAGGCCCAAAAGCAAGGCGATTGCCTTGGTCCCCAGGATGGCCATGTTCTTGCGTGCGGTGTTCGGGATGTAGTCCTCATAGACGACCTGCAAACCCAACTGCATGTGGTGGAACGTGATCGCCACCAGAGCGAGCAGCAGCACGGTGTTGACCGGGTGCGCGGCCCAGCGGACAACGGCCTGCTGCGGCGCGCCCACCAGGCGCAGCACGGCGAAGATGAACCACAGGGTGAGCGGGATCAGCGCGTAGCTGGTGATCCGCTCGACATACCAGTGGTGGACGCCCGAGTGCGCGGCGCCAACCCCGCGCGCGCGGCCAAGTTGGCTGCGCATGACATCGACGATGATCTTCTCCTGCATGGCGCCTAGCCCCTCATCATCCAAAGTCCGGCCGCCCAAACCAGGATGGTGCTGAGCACGGTGGAGATCACCGTGGCCCAGCCGCTGGCATGGGTCTGCGGCAGGTCGTAACCATAGCCGGCGTCCCAGGTCAGGTGCCGGATGCCGGCGAAGAAGTGGTAGAACAGCGCCGCCGTCCAGCCGAACATGACGAACAGACCGATGGGGGAGCGGATGAAGCCGGTCACGGTCGCGTAGGAGTCCGGCCCCTGCGAGGCGGCAACCAGCCACCAGACCAGCATCGCGGTGCCGACCGAGGTGGCGATGCCGGTCACGCGGTTCATGATCGACAGGATGCTGGTCAACTGCGGCGTATAGACCTGCAGGTGCGGCGACAGCGGGCGGCGGACCAGCTTGCCGTCGCTGGTCGTGGCGACCATCAGCGCGTCACGGACGTCCTTCATGGGGGAATCTAGGCTCCAAGGTAATCCGGGGTTCGTACAGGCGGACTTGGGCGGGGTCAACGAAACTGCAATGCAGTGCAGCAATCGAGGGGGCGCGGCGATTGGGGCGGTGGGGGGCGGGCTTGCCCTTCTTTCTGCTGCGGGAGAGGGGTGGGGTGAGGGGGTTTTGCGGCACCGTGCTTTCGGTTTGATGCGGGTGAACTGGGGGCGTGGCTTGGCCCGACCCCCTCACCCCAGCCCTCTCCCGGAGGGAGAGGGAGTTCGGGCGATGCTTGATCGGTGGGTGCGTTCGGGTCAATGCGGCCGGTACCGAAGGGAGGCGGCTACTCCGCGGCGCTAATGCTTGGCCAGCGCCGCGACCACCGCTTGCAGGCTCGCGACCGAGTAGGGCTTCTTGGCGACCGGCGTTCCCGCGTGCTCCGGCGGGAAGGCCACGTCCTCGCCGTAGCCTGTGGCGAAGACATGCGGGACGCCGAGCTCCTGCAGCCGGGTTGCGACGGCGAAGCTCGTCTCACCGCCCAGGTTGACGTCCAGCACGGCGAAATCCGGCTGGTGGCTGCTGATGGAGGTGAGGGCTTCGGCGACGCTGCCCGCAACGTCCACCTGGGCGGCGCCCATCTTGGCCAGCATCCTCTCGGCGTCCAGGGCAATGATGATGTTGTCCTCGACCAGGAGCACGGCGCCGGACAAGCGTGCGGGCGACCTTGGCGCAGGCGGCTCCGGATGCGCGGCGGTTGGGCCGCCTGCCACCACGTAGGCGGCGGGGATCACGAAGCGCGCCCGCAACCCGGCGGGCAGGAACCTGATCGTGGCTTCCCCCTTCAGGTCGTGCGGGATCGAGCGTTCGATGATCGTGGTTCCGAAGCCGCGCCGGATCGGCGCCTGCACCGGCGGCCCGCCGCTCTCGATCCACTGGATGACGAGCTGCCCCGAGGCGTCCGGCGTCCAGGTGATGTCCACGTGCCCTTGGCCGCCCTGCAGGGCACCGTGCTTGGCGGAGTTGGTCATCAGCTCGTGCAGCACCAGCACCACGGTGGTGAAGGCATCCGGCCGCAGCAGGACATTGGGGCTGCCGATGCGGACGCCGGTCCCGCCGCCCGCGTTCGAGCCGCCCGGGGCGCCCCCGGCATAAGCCTCGGCCTCCGCCTCCACAACGGTGCGCAGCGACGCCGGACCCCACTGGTCCTGGGTGATCTGGTCGTGCGCGCGGGCCAGCGCCTGCACCCGCCCGCCCAGCACGGCGGCGAACTCCTCGACCGAGCTGGACCCCGCACGGCTTTGCGAGATCAGGCCGAGCGTCAGGCCGAGGATGTTGCGGACGCGATGGTTCAGCTCGGCGATCAGCAGTTCCTGCCGCTCGGCAGCGCCCTGGCGCTCCTTTTCGGCGATGTCGGCCAGGTACACGATGACCTCGAGCAGCGTCGTGCGCAGCGAGTTTGCGACCCGCAGCTCCGCATCCGTCCAGGGGACGGATTGCCCGCGCACGATCTCCTGCCAGGCGTCGAAGCTTTTGCGCGGCGTCAGGCGCATGCCGTTCGGCCCGGCCGTGACCGACTTGTCCGGGTTGCCGGCCCAGGTGACGGAGCGGGCGACCTCGCGGCGGAAGAACACGATGTAGTCGCGCGGCGGGCGCGATACCGGGATCGCGAGCAGGCCCGCTGCCCGTTCAGGGAAGTCCCGCCCGGGTTCGTAGACCTTGCCGATCTCGTTGGTGGCGAACACGCTGCTGGCCCCGGTGCGGTTCAGAAACCGGGTCAGGCCGAGGAACTCCTCCCGTGTCGGCGTCGTCCCCTTCAACGTCGCCTGCTCCTCGACCCAGATCCCGATGCCGTCGTAGGGGATCAGGTCGGTCATGGCGTCCACGAGGCGGGAGACGTTCTCGAAGGTGGACGCCTCCGCCGCCATCGCCGTCATGAGCTGGTTGTGCAGCTTGCGGGCGCGGGCTTCGTAGTCGGCCTCCATCTCCTGCTCGCGGCTTTCCAGCAGCAGCGAGAAGGTCTGGCCGAACAGCTCGGCGGCAGTACGGCGCTGGCAGCTGATGCGGCGCGGGGTCAGGTGGTGGCAGGCGAACAGGCCCCACAGCTTGCCGCGGCGCAGGATGGAGACCGACATGGACGCGGCGACGCCCATGTTGCGCAGATATTCCAGGTGGATCGGCGACGCCGCGCGCAGGGTGCTCATGGACAGGTCGAGCGGATCGCCCTCCGGCCCGAGCTGCGGCACGATCGGCACGCCCACGGACGAGATGTCGGCGATGATGCGCAGCCAATTGCGCTCACTCAGGGCGCGGGATTGCTTCGGGATGTCGGACGCCGGGTAGTGCAGCCCCAGGAAGGACGGGATGCCGGGCCTGGTCGCCTCGGCGACGACCTCGCCGGAGCCGTCGGCGGCGAACTTATACACCATCACCCGGTCGAAGCCGGTCAGGCCCCGCAGCAGCCGCGCCGCCTCGCGGTGGAAGTCGCTGATGGCCTCCGTGGTTTGCAGCCGCGAGATCAGCGAGCGGACGAGGGTGGCGGCGTTCATGTCGCCATCCCTGTCGCTCGGCTCGCATTCCAGCACGATCTTGCCAGCCGACAGATGGATGGCGACGTCGAACGCCGGGCCGATGTCGAACAGGTGGAGGCCGAAGGCACGCTCCGATGCGTCGTCGCCGCGCAGCACCGCCAGGCGGTTGCGCAGCGCATGCAGGGCGGCTGCGCTGAACAGGGTGCGCAAGGAGGACCCCAGCAGGGCGTCAACCGATTGGCCCAGCCAGTCCGGCGCGTTGGCGGACAGGCGGGCGATGACCCAATCGGCCGATGCGGCCACCAGGAAGCCGATGGGCTGTATGGTGGACAGCAGGTGGATCGGCTCGCGGTCGCAGTTGCTGAGCTCGATCGTTTCGCCGGTCAGGCTGGGATCGCTGTGGGGCGGTGACATCGGCAAGGTCCCTGGTCTCGGCACCGGGTGGGGCCGCGTGTTTGAAGGCGGCGGAGGCGGCGTGGGCGGCCTTGGTCACCGGGCCGGTGTTGCCCTTGGCGTATGGGGAGGCTTCCGGGTTTGACGGGAAGGCTGGGCAGAATGGCGGGCCATACCATGGATTAGGATACGTTGTCGCATCTAAGACACGCTGCCGCTGCCCGGCACTGGGTAGCCGGCCCGGGCCAGCGCGCGTTGCCGCGGCAGATGGGCGCCGAGCCGTGAGCCTTGCAGGACATGCAATACGCCTGGGGTTCAGGCAGGGCCGCTGGATGGAGCCGCGCTGTATGAACAAAGGAGACGCAGCGGTGGTGGCTGCGAGCCAAGGGCGGCGCGGGCGTTCAGCAACGCATTGGTCCGGCACCGGCTGGATCAGTCGTTCGGGAAGTGCCCGGCCCCCTCACCCCAGCCCGCTCCCGGAGGGAGAGGGAGCAGGCGGGAGGTCAGACTAGGCGTAGGCCGGCGACACCAGCCAGGATCAGGCCCACGCAGGCGAGCCGCAGCGCGCCCGCCGGCTCCCCCTGCATCAGGATGCCCCAGGCCAGCCCGCCCGCCGCGCCGATGCCGGTCCACACCGCATAGACCGTGCCCATCGGCAGCACCCGCAGCGCCTGGGACACGCACCAGAAGCTGGCCGCAATGGCCAGGATCGTCGCCAGGCTGGGCAGCAGCCGGGTAAAGCCGTCCGACTGCTTCAGCAGCACCACCCACGCGACCTCGAACAGCCCGGCCACGGCCAGCCATAGCCAGGGCATGGGCCGGGAGACCCGGGCTTCAGGCCACGCGCAGCAGCTTCTGTGCGATGACGGCCTCGGCGATCTGCACCGCGTTCAGCGCCGCGCCCTTGCGCAGGTTGTCGGACACGCACCAGAACGACAGGCCGTGCTCCACGGTCGGGTCCTTGCGGATGCGGCTGACGAACACCGCGTCCTCGCCGGCGCAATCGGCCGGGGTGATGTAGCCGCCGTCCTCCCGCGTATCCATCACCACGACGCCCGGCGCGTCGCGCAGGATGTTGCGGGCGTCGGATGCCGTCACCGGCAGCTCGAACTCCACCGTCACCGCCTCGCTGTGGCCGATGAACACCGGCACGCGCACGCAGGTCGCCTGCACCAGGATGTCGGGACCCAGGATCTTGCGGGTTTCCACCGCCATCTTCCACTCCTCCTTGGTGCTCCCGTCGTCCATGAACTTGTCGATCTGCGGGATGCAGTTGAAGGCGATCTGCTTGGTGAACTCCTGCGGGGTGATCGGGTCGTTGACGTACATCGCGCGGGACTGCGCCCACAGCTCGTCCATGCCGTCCTTGCCGGCGCCCGAGACCGACTGGTAGGTGCTGACCACCACGCGCTTCACGCGGAACCGGTCGTGCAGCGGCTTCAGCGCCACCACCATCTGGATCGTCGAGCAATTGGGGTTGGCAATGATGCCGCGGCGGATGCGGCCCAGCGCCTGCGGGTTCACCTCCGGCACCACCAGCGGCACGTCGTGCTCCATGCGGAACTGGCTGGTGTTGTCGATCACCAGGCAGCCGGCGGCGGCGGCGCGGGGGGCGTGGATGGCCGATACCGCGGCGCCGGGGCTGAACAGGCCGATGTCCCAGCCCTTGAAGTCGAAGGTCTCCAGGTTCTTGACCTTGAGCACCGCCTTGTCGCCGAAGCTGACCTCCTGCCCGGCGCTGCGCGGGGAGGCGAGGGCGGCGATCTCGTCCACGGGGAAGTCCCGCTCGGCCAGGGTTTTCAGGATTTCGCGCCCGACCGCACCCGTTGCGCCGACAACCGCGACCCTGTAGCCCATCTGCCTTCTCCTTGATGACGCCTGCGGAATTAGGGCTTAGGCTGGGGGTGCACAAGCGTTACGGATGGCTTTGCAAGGCGTCCCGGTGGATGCCGGTATGCGCCATGCCATCGGCAAGCATCAGGCCGCGATACATGCCGGCGCTGTTGAACGGCGTGGCCACCCGCCCGGCGCGGTCCACGGCGACGAACCCCCCGTCGCCGCCCACCCCGGCCAGGGCCGCCATGACGGCTGCCGCGGCGGCGTCCAGGGCGTCGCCCGCCAGCCGCATCCGCGCCGACAGCTCGTGCCCGGCGGCGATGCGGATGAAGCTCTCGCCGTGGCCGGTGGCGGACAGGGCGCAGGTCGCGTCCGCCCAGGTGCCGGCGCCGGGCAAGGGGCTGTCGCCGATGCGGCCGGGCAGCTTGCCGGTCATGCCGCCGGTGCTGGTGGCCGCGGCCAGGTTGCCGCGGGCGTCGCAGGCCACCGCGCCGACGGTGCCGTGGCGGTCCGCGTCGTCCCTTGCGGCCCCGTGCGCGGCCAAGACCCGTTGCAGCGCGTCCCAGCGGCGAGGGGTGTGGAAGTAGGCATCGTCGGCGAACGCGACGCCGTGGGCGCGCAGGAAGGCCAGCGCGCCGTCCCCGGCCAGGAGCACATGCGGCGAGTGCTCCATCACGGCGCGGGCGGCGAGGACGGGGTTGCGCGGGCCGCGGATGCCGGCCACGGCGCCGGCGCGCAGGGTGGCGCCGTCCATGGCGGCGGCGTCCATCTCCTGCACCCCATTTGCCGTGAACACCGCGCCGCGGCCGGCGTTGAACAGGGGGTTGTCCTCGAGCGCCACCACGGCGGCTGTCACGGCGTCCAGCGCCGGGCCGCCGGCGGCGAGGATGCGGTGCCCGGCCTGCAGGGCGGTGCGCAGGCCGTCGTGGTGCGCCTGGCGCTCACCTGGGGCCATGTTCTCGGCCCGGATGGTGCCGGCGCCGCCGTGCAGCGCGAGGGTGTAGGTCATTCCCGGGTTTGACACCCGCGCCAGCCGCCGCACAAGCTGGGCGACCCCTTTGAGGCATGGTCATGGACGCCCGCCTGCACTCCCCCAGCGCAGCGCGCAACCAGGGTCCCATCCTGGCGGCCCTGCGCCCTGCCCTGCCCCGCACCGGGCTGCTGCTGGAAGTCGCCAGCGGCAGCGGCGAGCATGCCGCCCACCTTGCGGCGGCGCTGCCGGGGTTGCGGTTGCAACCCACCGATCCCCGGGCCGAGGCGCTGGCCAGCATCGACGCCTGGTGTGGCAGCCTGCCCAACGTGCGCCCTGCCTTGAGGCTGGATGCGACCTGGGCCGTCTGGCCGGTGGCGGCGGCGGATGCGGTGCTGTGCATCAATATGGTCCATATCGCGCCCTGGGCCGCGGCGGAGGGCTTGGTGTCAGGGGCGGCCCGCGTGCTGCCGGTGGGTGGGCTGCTGGCGCTGTATGGTCCGTTCATTCAGGCGGATCGGGTGCTTGCGCCGGGCAACGCCGCCTTCGATGCGGACCTGCGGGCGCGTGATCCGGCTTGGGGGCTGCGGGCGGTTGGGGATGTTGCGGCGCTGGCTGGCTCCGCCGGATTCGGCCCGCCGGAGGTTATTGGGATGCCTGCCAATAACCTGGTCGTTCTTTTTCGACGGCGGCTGCCTGCTTCCTCTCCCGGAGGGAAAGGGCCGGGGTGAGAGGGTTTTGCCTGCCGCGCGCTGTCCGATGCTTGCGGAACCGGGCTGTCCGGGCCAGCAGGTCGGCGCTGTAAGACCCCCTCACCCCGGCCCTCTCCCGAAGGGGGAGAGGGGGAAGTGGGTTAGATGACTTGGTCGAAGGGTTCCGCCTCGATCAAGGCACCCGCCGACGCGGGATGCGCCAAGCCGGCGCGCAGCTTGCCGCGGTCCAGCTCGTTCTCCCATGCGCTGACGACGATGCAGGCTACGCCGTTGCCGACCAGGTTGGTCAGTGCGCGGCACTCGCTCATGAACTTGTCGATGCCCAGGATCAGCGCCATCGCCGCCACCGGCACCGGATTGTTCGGGATCGCCGCCAAGGTCGCGGCCAAGGTGATGAACCCCGCCCCGGTCACGCCCGAGGCGCCCTTGGAGGTCAGCATCGCCACGCCCAGGATCGTCGCATACTGGCCGAAGCTGAGGTCGGCCCCGACCGCCTGCGCCAGGAACAGCGTCGCCAGGGTCATGTAGATGTTGGTGCCGTCCAGGTTGAAGCTGTAGCCGGTCGGGATCACCAGGCCAACCACGGGCTTGGACGCGCCCAGCCCCTCCATCTTCAGCATGATCTGCGGCAGCACCGTCTCGGACGATGAGGTGCCCAGCACGATCAGCAGCTCGTCCTTGATGTAGGCGAGGAACCGGAAGATGGAAAAGCCTGTTATTGCAGCAATGCCGCCCAGCACCACGATCACGAACAGCGCGCTGGTGAGGTAGAACGTGGCGATCAGGCCCACCAGGTTGCCCAGCTTGCCCAGGCCGTACTGCCCGATGGTGAACGCCATCGCGCCGAATGCCCCGAGGGGCGCCAGCTTCACGATCAGCCCGATGATGCCGAAGAAGATCTTGCCCATCACGTCAACGATGTGGCCCGCCCCGGCCGCACGCTCCCCGAGCATGCTGATCACCGCGCCGGTCAGGATCGAGATCAGCAGCACCTGCAGCAGGTCGCCGCCGGCGAACGGGTCGAAGAAGCTGCGCGGGATCAGGCCAAGGATGTGCGACACGACGCTGTCGGTGGTCGCGGCCTTGGCGTAGCTGGCGACTGCGGCCGGGTCGAGCGTCTTGGGATCGGCGCCGAACCCGGCGCCTGGCCTGACGACGGCGCCGACCAGGACGCCAATGAACAGCGCGAAGGTCGAGACGACCTCGAAGTACAGCAGCGCCTTCAGGCCGACCCGCCCGACCTTCTTCAGGTCGCCCATCGAGGAGATGCCGTGCACGATGGTGCAGAAGATCACCGGGGCGATCATCATCTTGATCAGGTTGATGAAGGCGTCGCCCAGCCACTTCATCGACTTCGCCGTCTCCGGCGCGACGTAGCCCAGCAGCACGCCCAGGGCGATGGCGATCAGAACCTGGATGTACAGGACCTTGTACCAGGGGCCGCGCGGCGAGGCGGCGAAGGTCTTGGCCGCCAACGGGCCTGATCCAGTTACAGTCATGTGAAGCTTCCCAATCCCCTGGGACCGCCGATAGCGGATGGCGCAGTGGTTGGCGACCCCTTTTTAACGCCCGCGGCGGGGGTTAGGGTGAGCCGGGCCACCACCCCAGGAAACACCCGATGCCCGGCCATGACCATGTTATTCCGCCGCCCGCCCAAGCCACCGTGCCCGTCGCAGGCGGTGGCAGCTTCCCGGTCCGCCGGGTGTACTGCGTCGGGCGCAACTATGCCGAGCATGCGCGGGAGATGGGGCACGATCCGGACCGTGAGCTGCCGTTCTTCTTCATGAAGCCGGCTGACGCCCTGGTGACGGGGGGCGCCGACATGCCGTATCCGTCGATGACGGCGGACCTGCACCATGAGATGGAGCTTGTTGTGGCGCTTAAGTCCGGCGGGTCCGACATTGCCGAGGCGGACGCGCTGTCGCACGTCTGGGGCTATGCCGCCGGGCTGGATATGACCCGGCGCGACCTGCAGGGCGAGGCGAAGAAGGCCGGGCGGCCCTGGGATATGGGCAAGGGGTTCGACCACTCCGCCCCGATCGGCGAACTGGTTCCGGCGGCCCGGGTGGACCCCGGCCATGGGCGGATCGAGTTGAAGGTGAATGGCGCCATTCGCCAGGCCAGCGATCTTGGAAAGCTGATCTGGAGCGTGCCGGAGACCATCGCCTACTTGTCCAAGCTGGTGCGGCTGGAGGCGGGGGACTTGATCTTTACTGGGACGCCGGAAGGGGTCGCGGCCGTCACGCGGGGGGACATGCTGGAGGGGATGGTCGAAGGCGTGGGCACAGTCCGCACGCGCATCGCGTAACGCGGGGACCTGGGGCCACCGATGCGGCCCCAGGGTTGGCAGGCCTTAGCGGTAACCGTAGCCGTAAGGCGGGGCGTAATAGACCGGCGGCGGCGCGTAAACGACCGGCGGCGGGGCATACACCACAGGCGGGGCGTAGTAGGGCCGTGCGGCCAGCGCGCCGACGCCCAGCCCGAGGATCGCGCCGCCAAGGAGGGCGCCGCCAAAGCCAAAGCCACCATAGCCGCGGTAGCCATATCCGCCGTAGCCGCCGCGGTAGCCACCATAGCCACCGCGGTAGCCGCCGTAGCCACCGCCATAGCCGCCACGGTAGAACTGTGCATTGGCTGCCACGGGAGCAAACGCCGTCATGGCGAGGACGGGAAGCGCAATCAGAAACCGACCGGTACGAGTCATGGGCGACACCTGCAAAGAAGTGGAGCGCCGTCGCTCCAATGAAACCAAGATAGGCGTGCCCCATGGCGACTTTAAGGCGTCGCGCCCCTGGCCGAGCCCTGCTTGCACTTCGTTACCGAGGACGTGATGGCTGTGTGGCCCGCTCCGTCCCCGTCCACCCAGGCAGGCTTCATCCACCCAGGTAGGCGGCGGCCACGGCCGGGTCCTGCGCGACCTCCGCCGCCGGGCCGGACAGCACGATGACGCCGGTTTCCAGCACATAGGCATGATCGGCCACGTCCAGCGCGGCGGAGGCGTTCTGCTCCACCAGCAGGATCGTCGTGCCGTCCGCCTTCAGGTCGGCGATGATGGCGAAGATCTCCTCCACGAACAGCGGCGCCAGGCCCATGCTGGGCTCGTCCAGCAGCAACAGCCGGGGGCGGCCCATCAGGGCGCGGCCGATGGCCAGCATCTGCTGCTCGCCGCCCGACATCGAGCCGGCCAACTGCCCCAGGCGCTCGCGCAGCCGCGGGAACCGGGCCAGCACCGCATCCTGCCGCCGCGCCACCTCTGCCCGGGCCGGGACCAGGTAGGCGCCCAGCGCCAGGTTCTCGGCGACGGTCAGCTCGGCGAAGCACTGCCGCCCCTCCGGCACCTGGCGCAGCCCGGCGGCGGCGATGCGGTGGGCGGGGCGCCCGGTGATGTCCTCGCCATCGAAGCGCACCCGCCCCGCGCGGGGGCGCACCAGGCCGGAGATGGCGCGCATCGTCGTGGTCTTGCCCGCGCCGTTGGCGCCGATCAGGCATACCACCTGGCCCACCCGCACCTGCAGGCTGATGCCGCGCACGGCCGGGGTGCGGCCATAGGCGACGTGCAGGCCCTCGACCTCCAGCCCTGCGCTCACCCGGCGCCCCGCACGCCGACCCGCGCGCCGGCCGCCAGCCGGGCTGCGACCTTGTGGCCAAGGTAGGCCTCGATGACGGCAGGCTCGCTGCGCACCGCGGCCGGGGTGCCCTCGTAGATCAGCCTGCCGAAGTTCAGCACCGTCACGCGGTCGGAGATGTCCATGACGAAGCCCATGTCGTGCTCCACCAGCAGCACCGTCGTCTGGCCGCGCAGGCTGCGGACCAGGGTGGCTAGGGCCTCGGTTTCCGCCGGGTTCATGCCGGCGGCGGGTTCGTCGAGCAGGAGCAGGCGCGGCTCGGGCGCCATGGCGCGGGCGATCTCCAGCCGGCGCTGGTCACCGTAGGACAGGGCACCGGCGCGCAGCTCCGCCTGGTCGGCCAGGCCCACCAGGTCCAGCGCGGCGCGGGCGCGGGTGACGGCGCGGCGCTCCTCGGCGCGGAAGCCGGGCAGGCGCAGGACGGTGCCGACCAGGCCGGTGTGCAGGCGGGCGTGCAGGCCGGTCAGGGCGTTCTCCAGCACGGTCATGGCGGCGAAGACGCGGATGTTCTGGAACGTGCGGCCGAGGCCGAGCGCCGCGCGGCGGTCCGGGGCGAGGCGGGTCACGTTCTGGCCGGCCAGGGCGATGCGGCCGGAGCTGGGCCGCACGAGGCCGCTGACCAGGTTGAACAGGGTGGTCTTGCCGGCGCCGTTCGGGCCGATCACCGCGTGGACGCCGCCGGGGGTGACTTGCATGGTCACGTTGTCCACGGCGACGAGGCCGGAGTAGCGCCGAGTCAGGTCTTGCAGTTCGAGCAGGGGAACGTTCCCGATCATTGCGGGGAACGCAGCGGTTGGATGGTCCAGGGGTCGCCGGCGCGGTCCATCCTGCCACTGGATTGCCGCGCCGAAGCCGGCTCGCAATGACGGGGGCTGGGCAGGACGATTGCGCCTGACGCGAGAACGCTGCTTGCTGCCCCCTCCCCCTCCGGGAGAGGGCCGGGGTGAGGGAGGCCGCAGGGGGCAAATCCGGCCAGGTTGAGAGCGGATTTCGTCCTCATCCCGGAAAGCCAGGCCCTTGCCGCCTCCCTCACCCCGGCCCTCTCCCGGAGGGAGAGGGAGCAGCAGCAGGTGCGGGCCGTGCGCCTGTGGCTCAAGGGGCGAGGAGTCACGCTGCGCGCCGCCGCATGCGGATGCCGAGCAGGCCGCCGGGCAGGAACAGCACCGCCAGGACGATGATGACGCCGTTCAGCACCAGGCGGATGTCGCTGAAGCCGCGCAGCAGCTCCGGCAGCAGGGTCAGCACCCACGCGCCCAGCACCGGTGCGATGGGCGTGCCGATGCCGCCCAGCAGCACGTAGGACAGGATCGTCACCGCAGGCTCGAACCCATACTCGTTCGGCCCGATGAAGCTGCTGACGTGCGCCGACAGGCAGCCCGCCACCCCGGCCAGCACGGCGGAGGCGACCAGCGCGCCCATCCTATAGCGGCCGACCGGCACGCCCATCGCCTGCGCCGCGGTTTCGTCCTCGCGCATCGCCTCCATGGCGCGGCCGATGCCGCTGCGCCCGGCCAGCCACAATGCCAGCACCGCCAGGCCGAGCAGGCCGTAGATCATCCAGGTCTCGCCGCGCTCGGGGATGCCGGACAGGCCGAGCGCGCCGCCGAACAGGTCGACGTTGAGGTAAACCGCCCGCAGCACCTCCCCGAGGCCGATGGTGGCGATGGCGAGGTACACGCCGGACAGGCGCAGGGTCGGCACGCCGATGGCCAGGGCGAACAGCACCGGCACCACGGCCGACAAGGGCAGCACCAGCAGGAACGGCAGCCCGAGCTTCAGGGTCATCAAGGCGGAGGAGTAGGCCCCCAGCCCCATGAACGCCGCCTGGCCGAGGGACAACTGCCCGACCGCCAGCACCACGTACATCGACAGCGCCAGCAGCCCGTTGATGCCCAGCGCGTGGATCAGGTTCTGGTAGGTCCACAGGAGGTCGTCCAGCCACTCCGGCGTTGCGAAGGACATGGCGCTACGCCCGCCGCAGCACGGCGCGGCCGAACAGCCCGGCGGGCCGGGTCCACAGCACCGCCACCAGGATCAGGAATGCCACGGCCTCCTTGAGGTTGGACGACAGGAACCCGGCCGTCAGCACCTCGATCACGCCCAGGGCCAGCCCGGCCAGCAGCGCGCCGCGGATGTCGCCCAAGCCGCCGACGATGACGACGACGAAGCCGCGCAGCATCATCTGCTCGCCCATGTAGGGGTGGATGGCGTTGAAGTTCAGACCGATCAGCACGCCTCCTGCCCCGGCCAGGCACCCCGACAGGAACGACACCAGCGCCGCCGCCCGGCCGGTGTCGATGCCCATGAGCTGCGCGGCGTCCGGCTTCTCCGCCATGGCGCGGATCGCCAGGCCCATGCGGGTGCGCTGCATCAAGAGGACAAGGCCGCCGACCAGCAGCGCCGTTGCCGCGAGGATCAGCAGTTGCGCGCTGGTGATGCGGATGCCGCCAATCTGGAACGCGTCTGCGCTGATGATGTCCGGCGGCAGGCGGCGGATGTCGGGCCCGAGCCAGGCGGTCAGCGCCGAGTACAGGGCCAGCACGCCGCCAAGGGTCACCATCAGGGAGGACAGCTCCGGCGCCTGCACGCGGCGGAGCCGGGTCAGCAGCAGCCAGTCCAGCGCGACGGCCAGGGTGCCGGACGCCGCCGCCGCCGCGGGCAGGGCCGCCCAGATCGGCCAGCCGAGGCTGCGCGCCAGCCACAGCGCCACCAGCGCGCCGGCGGAGAAGTAGAAGCCGTAAGTCAGGTTGATGACCCTCAGGACGCCGAACATCAGCGTGAAGCCCAGCGCGAACAGGGCATAGGTCGCGCCGAGCAGGACGCCGTTGACGAGCTGCTGTGCCAGCATCGCGGGGGTGTTGATCCTTGGGCCGTGGCTGCGCCGGGGCGGGCAGCAAAGGCGGCTTCTTAACGGTAGGGCGGGCTGGGTGGAAGGCGTCTTGGTTTGGGGGGCGATCCTGGCGGAGGCGCTGGGGTGGTGGGACAGGCCGGCGTTACGTGCCAGCACATGGGCCGTGCGGGCTGGCGGCAGGATGTTCGGCTGATGGTGAGGGGCGTCTGGGTTGGCCGTTACGGTGCTGCATGACGTTTGCCGCCGGCATTGCGAGGTGGGCTTGCGGCGCGGCGATCCAGGGGTGCGGGGGTTGGGGGTCCGGTCTTGCGGTTCCTGGATTGCCGCGCCGCAAGCGCTCCTCGCAATGACGGGCGCGGGGATGACGGGCGGGGCGATGATGGGCGGGGCGATGACAGGAGGGGCCATGACGGGCGGAGAGAGGTAGATCGGTCATTGCCAGGAGCCATTGGTGTCATCGCATACGAAAGCGTTCGTCAGGCGCCCTGGCGGCAGGCTGGCCCGTCAGAAATGCGCCGGTGATCTTAACAAAAGGCTAAAATTCGTTCATTGATGCCGTGGATCGAACCTGCGTCTGGGACGGGAACAAATTTTGGCCGCTGAATGGACGGGGCAGGCGGAAGTGCTGCTCAAGGCGATCTGGGCGCCGGAGCTTGATCCCCTGTTCTGGCGCTCCGACCGGGGCGGTGTCGAGAGCGCCTGGCATGGGCATGTGCCGTTCGCGCATTGGGTGGTCCGGGCGCTGGAGCCGCGCTGCATCGTCGAGCTTGGCACGCATAACGGCGTGTCCTACGCCGCGTTCTGCCGCGCTGCGCAACGGGAGGGCCTTGGGACCCGGTGTCTTGCCGTCGATACCTGGACCGGCGACGAGCAGGCCGGGCTGTATGGGGAAGAGGTCCTTGCGGGCCTGCGAGCCTATCATGACGAGCGGTTCGGCGCGTTCTCGACCCTGGTGCGCCGCACGTTCGACGACGCGCTGCCGCTCGTGGCGGACGGCTCGGTCGATCTGCTCCACATCGATGGCCGGCACGGTTATGAGCAGGTGAAGCACGATTTCGAGTCGTGGCGCGGCAAGATGTCCAGCCGCGGCGTGGTGCTGTTGCACGACACCAACGTGCGCGACCACGGCTTTGGGGTGTGGCGGCTTTGGTCCGAGCTGCAGCAGGAGTTCGCGGGTTTCGAGTTCCTGCACGGCTACGGCCTGGGCGTGCTTGCGGTCGGTTCAGAGTGCCCGCCCCTCGTCACAGCCCTGACCGGGCTGCGTGATTCCTATGCCATCGGCGCCGTCCGCGAGCGGTTCGCCCAACTCGGCGAGCGCTGCGTGCTTGAGGCGCAGGTGAAGCTGCTGGGCATGCAGGGCCAGGAGCGCGCCCGGCAGCATGATGCGGTGCTGGCCCGGCTGATTGCGGCGGAAGCCGAACTCGGCGCGGCACGGTCCGGCCTTGAAGACGTCCGGTCGGCGCTGGCCAGGGCCGAGGCCGCGGCAGCGTCCGCAGGGACCGAGGCGGCCCGGGTGCAAGCCGATCTGGCCGCGGCGGAACAGGCGGTCGCCGCGGCGCAGGAGCAGGCGCAACGGGCGGCAGGGGCTGAGGCGCTCAGCCGGGAGCAGGTCGCACAGGCGGAGGAGTCTCGCAGCCGGGCCGAGGACGCGGCGGTGCAGGCTGGCCGCGAACGGCTGGCGGCGCTGAATCACAGCCAGCAGCAGCGCGGGCTGCTTGACGCGGCGGAGGCGCAGGCGGCCGCCGAGCGCATCCGGGCCGCCGATGCCCAGGACGCGGCTGCTGCGGCCGAGAGGGCCTACCTTGTCGAGGTGCAGCGCCGCACGGACGCGGAGACCGCGCTGGAGCAGGTCCTGACGTCGGGCACATGGCGGGCGACCAGGCCGTTGCGGACCGGCTTGGCCCGGGTGCCTGCCAAGGTGCGCCATCCCGCCCGCAACGCCCTGCAAGGCGTCTGGCGCGTGCTCACGCCGCAACTGAACCACTTGCGCCGGCCGCTCCGTCTTGCCGCCCCGTTGGCGCAGCCGCAGCTCCCGGCGCCCGTCGTGCCGGCACCGCACCAGGCGCCGGCCGCGACCCCGGCGCCCACGGCGACCCCGGTGCTCACGGCGACCCCGGTGCTCACGGCAGCCTTGGCGCCCACGGCAGCCCCGGCGCCCGTCATCTGCTATATCAGCGGCGAGCCGGACACGCCGGGGACCATCTACCGCGTGCGGCGCTACGCCGACGCGTGCAGCGCCGTCGGCGCGGACGTGACGGTGCTGCGGCTGGACGAGGCCGCCGGCCACATGGCCGACGCCGGCCGGTTCGACCTGGTGGTGATCTGGCGCGCGGTCTGGACGGACGGGCTGGCGGCGTTCGTCGCCGAGGCGCGGGCGAAGGGCGCCCGGATCGTGTTCGACGTGGACGACCTGATGATCGATCCCGCCCTGGGGGTCGTCGAGATCATCGACGGCATCCGTTCCCAGAAGGTCACCGAGGCGGCGGTGCAGGCGCATTATACCCTGGTGCAGCGCACGATGCTTGCGGCCGACTACTGCTCCGCCTCGACGGACGAGCTGGCCGGGCACATGCGGCGGTTCGGCAAGACCGGGTTCACCCTGCCGAACGGATTTGACGACGAGACCATGCGGGTCAGCCGGATGGCAGCGCGGCGACGCCGGGCGGCCCAGCCGGACGGGCTGCTGCGCCTGGGCTATGCCAGCGGCTCGCGGACGCATCAGCGGGACTTCGCCGAGATCGCCTCGATCCTGCCGGGCGTGCTCCGCGCGCATCCGGAATGCCGGCTGGTGCTGTTCCAGGCGAATGCCGACGTGAAGCTCGTTGACCTGCATGAGTTCCCGGACCTGGAGCCGTTCGCCGCGCAGATCGAGTGGCGCGACCTTGTGCCGCTGCAGCGGCTGCCGGAGGAGATCGCCCGGTTCGACGTGAACCTGGCGCCGCTGCAGCTTGGCAACCCATTCTGCGAGGCGAAAAGCGAGCTGAAGTACTTCGAGGGTGCGCTTGCCGGGGTGTGCACGGTCGCATCGCCTGTGGGTCCCTATGCACGGGCGATACAGCATGGCTCGAACGGCTTCCTTGCCGGCACGCCCGCGCAGTGGGAGGCGATCCTGATGCGCCTGCTGGATGACCCGGCGCTGCGCCGCCGGGTCGCGCAGGCGGCGCTGAACGACGTGCTGTGGACCTATGGCCCCGACCGGCGCGTGCAGTTGATGCGGCGCGTGCTGGCGGAGTGGCAGGGAGGTCCGGCCGCGGCTGACGCCTTCGTGCTGGAGCTGGGCCAGCGGTCCGGCAAGGCACACCCAGGGCCGACCGTCCCAGGCGGAGAGGTGGTGTTCAGCTCCGACCGGCTGCGCCCGTCCGAGGTCACCGTTGCCATACCGCTGTTCAATTATGCCCATACGGTGGTCGAGACGCTGGAGTCGGTGCGCGCGCAGACCCTGCAGGACCTGGACCTGGTGATCGTGGACGACGGATCGACCGACCGGTCGCTGGAGACGGCGCTCGGCTGGGCGCGGGCGAACGTGGAGCGGTTCAACTGCCTGGTGGTGATCCGCAACCATGCGAATGCCGGGCTGGGCTTCACGCGCAATGCCGCGTTCTCGGTGGCCGAGACGCCGTATGTCCTGCCGCTCGATGCTGACAACCTGCTGCGGCCGGGGTGCTGCGAGGCGCTCCTGGCTGCGGCCCGCCGGTCGGGGGCTGCGTTTGCCTATCCGGTGATCCAGGAGTTCGGCGGACGCAATGGGCAGATCGGCGCGGCGCCATACGAGCCCAGCCGGTTCGTCGGCGGCAATTACATCGACGCCATGGCGCTGATTTCCAGAAGCGCCTGGAGTGCGGCAGGCGGCTATGCGGGGATGCGCCTCGGATGGGAGGACTACGATTTCTGGTGTTCGGTGGCGGAGGCCGGGCTGTTCGGCGTCGCGCTGGGCGGCCCGCCGCTGGCCGATTACCGCGTGCATGCGGCCTCCATGCTCGCCCAGGTCACCGACGTGTGGGACGTGAAGCATCGCGTGATCGCGGAGATCGAGCGGCGGCATCCCTGGGTTGCCGTCGCGCGCCCCGTGGAGAAGGCGCCGGTCGGCGCACCGGCCGCCGCACCGGTCGCCACCTTGGCCGGATTGGAGCGCCTGCTGCCGATCCTGCGCTGTCCGGAGACCGGGCTGCGGCTGCGGCTTTCAGGTGGCGGGCTGCAGTCCGAGGATGGCAGCCGCGTCTGGCCGATCAAGGCCGGGCGCCCCATCCTGTTCCCCGGCATGGCACCGGAAACGGTGGCGCAACACACCCACCTGAGCAACGAGGTGCCGGACTCCGCCATGGCCCTGATCCGTGGCGCCAAGGGGCTGGTGCTCAACCTGAGTGCGGGCGGCACGGCCGAACGGTTCGACAACGTGGTGGAGGCGGAGGCTGCCATCTTCGGCCATACCGACCTGGTTGCGGACAGCCATGCCCTGCCGTTCATCGACGAGGCGTTCGAGGTGGTGATCGCCATGAACGCGTTCGAGCACTACCGGGACCCGGCCAGGGCCGCCGCCGAAATCCGCCGCGTGCTGAAGCCGGGGGGGCGGGTGCTGATCCGGACCGCGTTCCTCCAGCCGCAGCACGAGGCGCCCTATCACTTCTTCAATGCCACGCGCTTCGGCGTGGCGGAGTGGTTCTCCGCCTTCGAGACGGAGCAGTTGCACGTCTCCGACAACTTCAATCCGAGCTATGCGCTGGCGTGGATGGTGCATGAGTGCCAGGCGGCGTTGCAGCGCGATGCCGGGAGCAAGGCCGCACGGCTGTTTGCCGCCGAGCCGATCGGGCGTTTTGCCGAGTTTTGGACCAATCCGGCCTCACGGAACCATCGGGCCTGGCGGGACTTCGCCCAGCTCTCGCAGGGGTCGCAGGAGGCGGTTGCGGCCGGGTTCGAGTATCTCGGACGGCGTCCGTTGCGGCATTGAGCGGCTTCCCATCCGTCCAGGGCGCGGCACGGGCCGATTTTTGAAGCCCGATCTTTCGGGTGGAACATCCGCGGCCTGGCCGCCGCTACTGCGCCGCAACCCCGAACTTGCCGCCCTGGACGGCCAGCACCACCACGCCCTCCGTGCTGGCTGGGTCGCGGCCGGCGGTGAAGGTGAAGGGACCCATGACGCCGTCGTGCTTGGCGGCCTGCAGGGCATCCTTGATCTTCTCCGGCTCTGCCGCCCCGGCGCGGTCGATGGCATCGGCCAGGATGAACATGCAGTCGTAGGCCTGGGCGGCGAACTGGTCGGGGTCGTGGCCGTACTTTGCCTTGAACTTGGTGACAAACGCCTGGTTGACCGGGTCCGGCTTGCCCACGAACCACGGGCTGCCGACGATCAGACCGTCCGCCGCGGTGCCCGCGATCTCCCCCAACTTCGGCGAGTTGCTGCCGTTGCCGCCGATGAACAGCGTGTCGGGACCGAAGCCCAGTTGACGGGCCTGCAGCAGCACGCCCGACACCGGCTCCACCAGGGCGGAGATGCCGATGGCGTCGGGACGTAATGCTTTAATCTTAGTGAGTTGCGCGCTGAAGTCGGTGTCCTTGCTGCCGAAGCTCTCGATGGCGACGATGTTCAGCCCGGCCTGCTCCGCCGCCGCCTTCATGGTGTCGAAGCCGGACTTGCTGAACGCGTCGTCGTTTGCATACAGCAGGGCGATGGTCTTCACGCCGCGGGCCTTGGCGCGGGCCAGGGTGACGGGGATCACGTCGCTCTCGGGCAGGCTGGTGCGGAACACGTAGGGGCCGATGCCGGTGATGCCGACCGCGGTCGTGCTGGTGCCGATGATGGGGATCCGGCGGTCGTTGGCGACGGGGCCGGCGGCGAACATCTCGTTGGACAGGGTGGGGCCGATGATCGCCACCACCTTGTCGCGGCCGATCAGCTTGCGGGCGGCGTTGATCGCCTGGTCCTTGCTGCCGGCGCTGTCCTCGATGGTGAGGTTGATCTTGCGGCCGCCGAGCACGCCCTTGGTGTTGATCTCGTCCAGCGCCAGGTCCAGACCGGAGCGGATGGCGGCACCATAGGCGGCGTTGGGGCCGGTCAGGATTTCGATGGCGCCGACCTGGACGGGGCCGGTCGGCTGCGCGAAGGCCGGCTGCGCGAGCGCCGGGGCGGCGGCGAGCATGGCGGCGGCAAGCAAGGTCCTGCGGTTCATGGTCGTTCCCCCGGTCGTTGCGCGGGACCGTAGCGCAAACCGCCTGGGGATCAAGGTGGCCGCCTGCTCCCTCGGAGAGGGCTGGGGTGAGGAGGCGGCAACGACGAAATTCTGCCGGGTTGGGGGTGGGTTTCGTTTCTTGGTCGGGGAGCTTGGCCCTTGCGGCTTCCCTCACCCCGGCCTTGGTCCGTTTCACGGCCCAAGCCCGGAGGGAGAGGGAGCAGGCAGAACGTTCTTCTTGCCACTGGCGGCGTGCCGGGCCATGCCGGGCGGCATGACTGCGCTCCGCATCGCCACCTGGAACATCAACTCGTTGCGCCTGCGCCTGTCGCTGCTGGAACGGCTGGTGGCGGAGCTGCGGCCCGATGTCGTCTGCCTGCAGGAGACCAAGGTGCCCGACGAGCTGTTCCCCGATGCGGCGCCCGCGGCGCTCGGCTTCCCGCATGTCGCCCGCCGCGGCATGAAGGGCTACAACGGCGTCGCCATCCTGTCGCGCCTGCCGCTGCGGCTGGACGATGCCTCGCCGGACTGGTGCGAGAAGGGCGATTGCCGCCACCTGGCGGTGACCCTGGACACGCCCGGCGGCGCAGTGGGGCTGCACGATTTTTACGTGCCGGCCGACGGCGACGTGCCGGACCCGGCGGAAAACCCGAAATTCGCGCATAAGCTGGCGTTCCTCGGCGAGGTCACGCGGCACTTTGCCGCCCGGCCGCCGGGCCGCAGCATCCTGGTCGGCGACCTGAACATCGCGCCGCTGGAGCACGACGTCTGGAGCCATAGGCAACTGCTGGACGTGGTGAGCCACACGCCGGTCGAGGTCGCGGCCATGGACGCCTGGATGGGCACCGGATGGGTGGACGCGATGCGGCGCTTCGTGCCGCATGACCAGAAGCTGTATACCTGGTGGTCCTATCGCAACCGCGACTGGCGCGTGGCGAACCGCGGGCGGCGGCTGGATCATGTGTGGGTGTCGCACGACCTGGCGCCCGGCCTGCGCGGCAGCACGGTGCTGACGGCGGCGCGGGATTGGGAACGGTCCTCCGATCATGTGCCGGTGTGCGTGGAGGTGGAGGTCTAGGCCGGTGCGGCGGCTGCTGGCGGCATCGTTCCTGTTGCTGGCGGTGGTGTCCGCCGGGCTTGATGCGTTGCTGGTCCCGTTCGGCGAGGTGCCGGACGAGCCGGCGCACATCGCCCGGGCGGACAGCGTCACGCACGGCAACCTGATCGGGCGGCGCGGGCCAGACCGCGAGGTTGCGGGACGGCCGGTGGCGGATGCCGGGGTGACCGCCAATCAGGGGCTGATCTTCTCCACGTGGAGCTTTGGCCCGACGGGGGGATCGCAGGGCCGGGGCCTGACGCGGGCGGGCATCGAGGTCGCGGACGCCTGGGCCTGGATGCCGCGTCCGCGCTACGTCAGCGCGATCAATACCGCGAGTTACCCGCCCGTTCTTTACCTGCCTGCCGCGGCAGGGCTGTGGATGGCGCATCGGGCGGGCTGGACACCGTGGCGGTCGATCCATGCCGCGCGGCTGTGCAGCGTCCTGGCCTATGCCGTTGCCGGTGCCGCCGCCCTGCTGGTGGCCCGGCGTGCCCATGCGCTGCTGCTTGCCGCGCTGCTGCTGCCGATGAGCCTCTACTTGGCTGGCTCGGTGAACCAGGATGGCGTGCTGATCGGCGTCGCCGTGCTGGCGGCGGCCTTGCTGACCCGAGCTGGGGCGGTGCCGGCCTCGATGGCAGCCCCTACTTGGATGGCGGCATTGGCGCTGGCGCCGGTCATTGCTGCCAAGCCGGCCTACCTGCCGCTGGCCGGGCTGCTGCTGCTGACTGCTGCACGGAGGCGGACGCGCGTTCTGGCTGCCGCGTTGGCGGGGTTGCCGGGCGTGGGATGGTTCCTTCTGGCGCGCCGGCTGGCGGCGGTGCCGTTTCCGCTGCCGGCGCCCTACGCCAGCGGCCCGCTCTGGCCGGGACCGGCGGCCAGCTTCGTCGTGACCGACCCGGCGCTGCAGGTTCAAACCTTGCTGCACCGGCCGGCGCTGCTGTTCATCCTGCCGTGGCGGGCGATGGCGGCCGAGCCAGGGGTGCGCCTGCGGGAGATGGTCGGCGTGCTGGGCCAACTCGACCTGCTGCTGCCGGACCTGCTCTATCCCATCTGGTATGTTGCACTGGCCGTGGCCGTTGGCGCGCTGCTCGCCGCAGCACCGTCCTTGGGACGACCGGGCAGAGCATGGGGTGCGCTATGGGGTGCTACGTGCATCGCTGCGGCGGTGTTCGCCACCTATGTCAGCCAGTATCTCACTTGGTCCCAGATCGGCGCCGACGAGATTGCGGGCGTCCAGGGCCGCTACTTCATCCCGCTGCTGCCGTTCCTGGCATTTGCGATGCCGGGCGTGCCGGTGCGCTGGGGCGCTGCGGCCGGGGCCGCCGCGTGCGCACCAGTTGTCCTCGCGGCCGTGATCGGTGCCGTCGCCATTCCTGTCCAGGCCGTCGCAACCTATTACCTGCGGTAGTGCAGCCGGGCCGCAGCAGTGGAGCCGGGCTGACGAACCTATGCAGCCTTGGTGCGGCGGTCGATGGGCGGAACCCCTCGCCGGTCGGGCACCAGGCGGTCGCGGATCGCCAGTGCCGGCAGTTCCACCAGCAGGCGCAGCGCCAGCGCAGCCGCCAGCACTAGCCCCGCCATGGCCAGGCGCGGCCCCCAGCGGATGGCATCGTCCAGTCCCGTCGTGCGGCTGAGATACAGGACGGGAACGTGGACCAGGTACAACGCATAGGACAGCGCCGCCACGGTGCCGGCAGCCCAGGCCAACGGCCCCTCGCCCCGCGGCAGCAGGCGGTGCAGGCCCAACACGATGCAGGCCGCCGCCGCCTCCTCCAGCGTCGTGTGCAGCGGCGCCCAGGCTGAACCCCACACGTAGAACCCCCAGGGGATTAGCCGCTCCGGCGCGAACACCCCGGCCCATACCCAGCCGAGCACCAGCAGCATCACCCCGCCGACCCCAAGCAGTCCCCAGGCCGCCATCGCCGGCACCGGGCGGCGCCGCACCAGCCAGGCCGCCAGCAGGCCCCAGGCCGCGCAATCCAGCCGCAGCACCGGGTTGATCGGCGGCTCCGGCCCCCAGAACGGGTGCGGCGATAGCCCGGCGGCGCCCCGGCCCACCGTGCAGGCCACGATCAATGCCACGCATACCAGCGGCGGCGCCCACCGCTCCCGCCGCCGCAGCAGCGCCAGCGCCGCCATCAGCAGCAGCGGCACGAACAGGTAGAACCACTCCTCCAGCGCCAGCGACCAGGTGTGCAGGGTCAGCGGCGTCCATCCGGCGCGCGGGACGAAGTTCTGCAGGAACAGCAGGCTGCGCCAGTCCAGCACGCCGAAGTGCCACTCCAGCAGGCCCATCACCACCCAGTATGCCGGCAGGGTCCGCATCCACCGCCGGCTCCAGAACCGCCGCAGTGCCGGGCCATCGAAGCCGTCGTCGATGGCGCGCAGCAGGATGCCGCCGATCAGGAACCCGCTGAGCGAGAAAAAGATCTCCACGCCGATGCGGCCGATATAGGCGGAGCTGATCTCGGTGGCGCGGCTGGCGCCCATCCACCACTCCGCCGTGTGGCTGAACAGGACCAGCAGGATGGCGGCGGAGCGGACCAGGTCCAGGCCGAGGTTGTGCTGCCGGCGCTCCACCGGGGCGTTATGCGGCGGCCAGCCGCAGCCGGTCCGCGGCACGGGCGCGGCCCATCAGGGGCAGCAGGTCGCGCAGCTCCGGGCCGTGCTCCTCCCCAGTCAGCGCCAGGCGCAGCGGCAGGAACAGGCGCTTGCCCTTGCGGCCGGAGGCGGCCTTGAGGCGGTCGATCCAGGCGGGCCAGACTTGGTTGTCCCATGGTTCCGGCGGCAGGGCGTCCACGGCTTGGGCCAGGAACTCGGCCTCGCCCTCGATCACCGGGGGCACGATGGTCCCGGCCACCACGTCCCACCAGCCGCGCGCCTCACGCAGGAAGTCCAGGTTGCCGCGCACGGCGGTCCAGAACGCCGGGGTGGCGGAGGGCGGCAGGCGGTCCTGCACCGCCTCGAACGGCAGCTCGTGCAGCACCTTGCGGTTCAGGGCCAGCAACTGGCGGCCGTCGAAGCGGGGGGAAGATTGTGAGACGTGGCTGAGGTCGTAGGTGGGGGCCATGGCGTCGGGGGCCTGCGGCGCCGGGTCGTCGGAGGTGCCGAGGCGGGCGAGGTAGCCGGTCAGCGCCACCGGCTCCACGCCGTCGCCACGCAGGCTGCGCAGGGACAGGGCGCCGAGGCGCTTGGACAGCTTGCCGCCCTCCTCATCGACCAGCAGCGGCAGGTGGGCGAAGCGGAACGCCGCCGGGCGGGCGCCGAGGGCGGCGAAGATGTCGATCTGGATGCCGGTGTTGGTCACATGGTCCTCGCCGCGGACGATGTGGGTGATGCCGGAGTCGATGTCGTCCACGACGCTGGTGAAGGTGTAGAGGGGAGTGCCGTCGGCGCGGATCAGCACCGGGTCGGACACGGCGGTCAGCTTCACCGAGCGGGGGCCGAGTACCATGTCGCCCCACTCGGCGGGGTAGCCGGAGAGCAGGAAGCGCCAGTATGGGCGCTTGCCGCCGGCCTCGGCCTTGGCGCGCTGCTCGGGGGTGAGCTTCAGCATGGCGCGGTCGTAGAGGGGGGGCTGGTGGCGCTTGGTGCGCATCTCGCGCTTGGCGGCCAGTTCTTCTTCGCTTTCGAAGCAGGGGTAGAGGCGGCCGGAGGCCTTCAGCTTCTCGGCTGCGGCGGCGTACAAGTCCAGGCGGTCGGACTGGCGGAAGGTCTCGTCCCAGGACAGGCCCATCCAGCGTAGGTCGTGGGCGATGGCCTCCTCGTACTCCGGGCGGTTGCGCTCGGTGTCGGTGTCGTCCAGCCGCAGCAGGAATTGGCCGCCGTGGCGCTTGGCCAGGAGGTAGTTGGCTAGGGCGATGCGGGCGTTGCCGACGTGCAGCAGGCCGGTCGGGCTGGGGGCGAAACGCAGCTTCATGGGGCGGGCTGCCGGCTTCCTCTCCCGCCGGGAGAGGGCGTGCGCTGTTCTTGGCCAGTGGGATGGCGGCTCTGTCTGGCGAGGATTGGTGCGTGCCGCAGGACCCCCTCACCCCGGCCCTCTCCCGGAGGGAGAGGGGGAGGCAGCAGTGGCGTCACTCTTCGTCCTCGTCTTCGGTTAGGCGTGGGTCGATCGAGCGCCAATCGCGGTCCGCGGGCTTTGCCCGGCGGGCGGCGAAGTCGGACAGCTCGGCCGCGCTGCGCCAGCCGCCCTCGCCGCCCAGCACCTCGGCGTCCTCGCCGAACGCGAACCAGGCGTCCAGCACCGCCTGCGGCGCCATGCCCTGCGCCCGGCACCGCTCCACGCTGTCGCGCACGTAGCGCCGGGCGAACTGGTTGGCGGTCTCCACGTCCGGGAACGGCCCGACCTCCTCGACGATGCCCTCCTCGGCCCCGCCGGACAGGTCCAGGATGCGTACGCGGATGGACGGGGCGGCAGGCGGCGGTGGCGAATCGTTCAAGCAACCAATCCAGTGTAGCCGTTGGTGATCGGGTAGCGCCGGTCCCGTCCGAAGGCGCGCGGGGTGATCTTCACGCCCGGCGGGGCCTGGCGGCGCTTATACTCCGCCCGGTCCAGCATCCGCCAGACCCGCAGCACCGTCGCCCGGTCGAAGCCGCGCTCCACGAGGGCATCGACGGACTGCTCGCCCTCGACCAGCCCCTCCAGGATGGCGTCCAGGTCGGCATAGGGCGGCAGGGTGTCCTGGTCGGTCTGGTCGTGCTTCAACTCGGCAGAGGGCGCCTTGGTGATCACGCGGCCGGGCATCACGGGGCCGTCGGGGCCGCGGGCGTCGTGCGGGCGGTGCGCGTTGCGCCAGCGGCACAGGGCGAACACCGTCGTCTTGTAAACGTCCTTTAGCACGGAGTAGCCGCCGCACATATCGCCATACAGCGTCGCGTAACCCACTGACATTTCGGATTTGTTGCCGGTCGTCAGCAGCATGTCGCCGAACTTGTTGCTCATCGCCATCAGGATCAGCCCGCGGCTACGCGACTGGATGTTCTCCTCGGTGATGTCGGCCTGCCGCCCGGCGAACACCGGGGCCAGCGCGTCCCCGAAGGCATCCATCGCCGGCTGGATGGGGATGGTGTCGCAGTGCACGCCCAGCAGCCGCGCGCACTCGGCCGCGTCCTCCAGGCTGTCGCGCCCGGTGTAGGGGCTGGGCAGCATCACCGCCCGCACTTGGTCCGCACCCAAGGCGTCCACCGCCACGGCCGCCGACAGCGCGCTGTCGATGCCGCCGGACAGGCCGAGCAGGATGCCGGGGAAGCGGTTCTTGCGGACGTAGTCGCCGAGGCCGAGCATCATGCAGCGGTAGATCAGCTCCAGCCGGTCCGGCTCCGGCGGCAGCGGCTGCGGCACGCAGACCATGCGCTCGCCGTCGCGGCGCCATTCGGTGATGGTCAATGCCTCCTCGAAGAACGGCATCTGCACCGCCAGGGAGCGGTCCTGGTTCAGCACGAAGCTGGCGCCGTCGAACACCAGCTCGTCCTGGCCCGCGACCTGGCCGAGGAATACGAAGGGCAGCCCGGTCTCCACCACGCGCTCGACGCCAAGGCCGATGCGCCGGGCCTGCTTGCCGTCCTCGAACGGGCTGCCGTTGATCGACAGCAGCAGCTCGGCGCCGCTTTCGGCCAGGGTTTCGGACACGGCAGGCAGCCAGAAGTCCTCACATACCATCAGGCCCAGGCGCACGCCGCGGAAGTTCACCGGACCCGGGGACGGCCCGGCGTCAAACACCCGCTTCTCGTCGAACACGCCGTAGTTGGGCAGCTCGTGCTTAGCGCGCCGGGCGATGATGCGCCCGCCCTCCAGCACGAAGGCGGCGTTGAACAGCAGGCCGCCGTCGCGCCAGGGGCCACCGACGATCAGGCCCGGGCCGCCATCGGCGGTGTCCTGCGCCAGCTCCTCGATGGCGGCCTCGCACAGTTCCACGAAGGCGGGCTTGCGGACCAGGTCCTCCGGCGGGTAGCCGCCGACGGAGAACTCCGGGGTCACCACCAGGTCCGCCCCGAGCACCGCCGCCTCGGCCCGGGCACGGCGGATGCGCGCAACGTTCACTGCGACCTCGCCAAGGTGCGTGTCGATCTGGGCGAGCGCGATGCGCAATGTCTGGGTCATGCACCAGACCTGGGGGCCGCACCAACCGTGTCAACTTGGTGCGCCGCGGTAGGACGGCCTTGCGCGGCGGCGCGCAGCAGGAACTCGCGCCCGACCTTCACCCGCTCCACCCCGTCATAGGCGATGATGTCGGCCGTCGCATACGTCTCGTGCCAATCCGAGGGGAGGAAGCTGCCGGTGCCTACCACGTCGATGGGCGCGCGGGTGTCCGCCATCACCCGGCACTTCGACACGCCGAAACCGGACGACACCACGATCTTCACGTGGGGAAAGCCACCGTCGTCCAGGGCTTCCCGCATGTGCCAGATCGCCGCTGCCGAGACGCCAGTGCCGACCAGGTGGCGCAGCTCGGCGTCGCTGCGGTAGCGGCGGATGGCGCCGGGGGCGCGACGGTCCAGCACGGCGTAGCTGGTGGCGGGGTCCAGGCCCTCCAGGTAGCGCCCGCCATGGGTGTCCAGGCGCACCGACAGCCGGCCGGCGGCGGCGAGGTCGGGGAAGGTGCGGCACACCGCCAAGCCATCGGTGACCTCCAGGCCGAAGAAGTCGGTCAGCACCGTCAGCGCCTCGTCTGGGCAGGCTTCGCGGAACATCTCGGCGGCGCGGACGGTGGAGCCGGCGTAGCCGATCAGCGCATGCGGCATGGTGCCTACGCCGCGGACGCCGCCGACGAAGGGCGCTGCCACGTCCGTGCTGGCGCCGACGAAGCCGCGCGCGCCCTCGGCCTGCGCGGCGCGGCTGCCGACGCCGGCGGCGTAGGCCATCATGGTCTGCATCTCCGCGCCGGCGCAGTGCCGGGCGTCCATGGCCAGGAAGGCGACGCCGGGCAAGGCGAGGCACATCTGATAGGCGTTGTGCGCGGCCACGCAGGTGGCGCCGAGCTTCTGCAGGAAGATGGTCTCGCAGTCGGCCAGGGCCAGGAGGCTGCCGGTGATGTAGGCGATAGGCTCGCCGGCGCCGACCCAGGTGCCCTCGGGGTGGACGACCTGGTATTCGAAGTGCGTGCCGCGTGCCGCCGCCACTTGGTCCAGCCAGTCCAGCATCAGTTGGGCGGCGGAGATCACCGGGCGGCGCAGGAAGACGGCGTAAGTGACGGTGCGGTCGCCGAACCGGGCCACCACGTCTCGGGTGCGGGTGAAGTAGGCGTCGGTCCGGTGGGCGATGTCGTCGGTGAGGGAGGTCATACTGCTGATTCCTCCGCCTCCGGGAGGGGGGTGGGGTGAGAGCCATGTCCCGGCTCGCGTTGGCGCTGCCGCGTCTTCGACCTTGAAGGACTGTGCTTGCCGCTTCCCTCACCCCGGCCCTCTCCCGGAGGGAGAGGGAGCAGAAGCAGTGGCGTTTTCATGCTGGCGCTCCGGGGGTGCCACGGCGGCGCTTTAGCTCCTCCGCTACCAGGAAGGCCAGTTCCAGGGATTGCTCGGCGTTCAGGCGCGGGTCGCAGAACGTCTCGTAGCGCGCGCCGAGGTCGGCCTCCGTCAGTTGGTGCGCGCCGCCGACGCACTCCGTCACCGGCTGGCCCGTCATCTCCACGTGCACGCCGCCCGCCCAGGTGCCGGCCGCGGCGTGGGCGTCGAAGAAGCCGCGCACCTCGGACAGGATGCTGTCGAAGCTGCGGGTCTTCACCTTGGGCTGGGTGTCGCTCTCGCCCCTGACGCTGATGGTGTTGCCGTGCATCGGGTCGCATAGCCACACCACCTGCCGCCCGGCGCGCTGCACGGCGCGCAGCAGCGGCGGCAGGCGGCTGGCCACCTTGTCCACGCCCATGCGGCTGATCAGCGTCAGGCGGCCCGGCACGTCCAGGGGGTTCAGCACGTCGATCAGGCGCAGCAGCTCATCCGCCCCCATCGTCGGGCCGACCTTCAGGCCGATCGGGTTGCGCACGCCGCGCAGGAACTCGACGTGCGCGCCGTCCAACTGCCGGGTGCGGTCGCCGATCCATAGGAAGTGCGCGCTGCAGGCGTAGTGGTGGCCGGTGGTGCTGTCGATGCGGGTCAGCGCCTGCTCGTAGGGCAGCAGCAGGGCCTCGTGGCTGGTGTAGAACTCGGTCTCGCGGATCTGCGGGGTGTTCAGGCCGCTCATGCCGCACGCCTGCATGAAGGCCAAGGTCTCGCCGATGCGGTTGGCCAGGTCCTGGTAGCGGGCCGCCAACGGGGAGCGGGCGGCGAAGTCCAGGTTCCAGCGGTGCACCTCGTGCAGGTCCGCGTAGCCGCCGCCGGCGAAGGCGCGCAGCAAGTTGAGGGTGCCGGCGGACTGGAAGTAGCCGGTCTCCATCCGCTGCGGGTCCGGCACGCGGTCGGCGGCGGTGAAGGCGGGGCCGTTGACGATGTCGCCGCGGTAGGACGGCAGGGTGTCGGCGCCGACCGTCTCCATGCCGGAGGAGCGCGGCTTGGCGTACTGCCCGGCCATGCGGCCCATCTTCACCGTGGGCACGCCGGCGCCGAAGGTCAGCACGACGGCCATCTGCAGCAGCACGCGGAAGGTGTCGCGGATGGTGTTGGCGGTGAAGCCGCTGAAGCTCTCGGCGCAGTCGCCGCCCTGCAGCACGAAGGCGCCGCCGCCCGCCGCGAGGGCCAACGCAGCCTGCAGGCGCCGGGCCTCGCCGGCGAATACCAGGGGCGGGTAGCCGGCTAGGCGTGCCTCCATGGCGTGCAGCGCGGCGAGGTCCGGGTAGGCCGGGCTTTGGTGCACCTCATGGGTGCGCCAGCTCCCGGGGGTCCAGCCGCCGTCTGTTGCCTCGGGCCCGATCCCGCTGATCCCGTCCATCATCGCATCCACCTTGCACGCCACGCCGGCGTCCCGGGCGCACTTATCGCGGGTTTCGGCCGGGAATGCCACCCGATGCGGGCAGGCCGGAGTGCCGGGCTATCCCACCCGCCGCGCCACCAGAGCCAAGCGGCCCGGCGGCACCACGCCGTGCCGAGTCAACAGCAGGTCCAGCCGCGCCGCCAGCCGCCCTGCGGTCGCGTCGCGCGGGTCCGACCAGTCGAAGCGCCCGCCCAGGCCGGACAGCGCCGGGCGCAGCACGGCGCCGGGCAACGGGACCCGCCGCTCCACCTGGAACAGCCCGCGGAGCGCCGCCTCCGGGTCGGCAGAGGCGGGAATGGGGGCGGTCCTAGCGGGGCCGTAACCCGGCGCGAAGCAGTCCGCGACCGTCGCGGCCAGCGCCGTCTCGGCCGAGGCGCCCGCCGCCTCGGCGACCAGCAGGCCGCCGGGCCGCAGCACCGCATGGGCGGCGGCGGCGTGGGCGGCGGTGATGTCCTGCACGACCGCGGCGTCGAACGGGCCGGCTGCGGCGTCGGCGGACGTTCCCGCGCCCAAGGCCGCCGGGTCCAGGCCGATCACCAGGGTCCGGCTCCCTGGCGCCAGCGCCTCCCGCGCCAGGTCCAGCAGCGGCGTCCCGGTCAGGAACGGGTCGCGCCATGGGGCGGCCGCCGATTGGCGCAGGACGCCATCCACGACCTCTAGCGACAGGGTGGCGGATGGCGTCGCCTCCCAGCCGCGCAGCGCATCGGCCATGATCTGCCAGGCCCCGAGCGGCAGGGGCGGCGAGGCGACGGGCGCACCGGCGTGGGCGACCGCCAACGTGCGCGGGGTGAAGCCGCGCGCCGCCAGCCCGTCTGGGCCGATCCGCTCCCAGGCCGCGCCGGGTTCACCGTAGCGCGCCGCCATGCCGCGCACGTCGTCGTCGTCCACCGGACCAGCGGCGACCCGCGCCAGCGCCTCCGCCCAGTGCCGCGCGTCGGTGGCGCCGCGGTCGGACCGGGCCAGCTCCGCCAGGGAGCCCAGCACCACCTTGCGCCGCATCTGCTCGGCCGAGCGCAGCGGCAGGTGCAGCACGGTGCCCAACGGCACGTCGCGCGTCGCCACCCCGGCATCCCGGACGAAGTGCGCTCCGACCGCCGGCCCTGCCCTGCCGCCCGAGGCCGCGAACAGCGCCCGGCTGAGCACCACCTTGGGATAGCGCGACGCCTCCGGGGCCTGCCAGAGCGCGTCGCCGAAGCCCAGCGCGCCGCCCAGCCGGTCCGGCACGCAGTCCCGCCAGGCCCAGACGCCGATGTCGCCGGGCTGGTCCATCCGCGCCAGGGCGGATGCCAGGGTGGCACGGTCTGGCAGGTCGATGAACTCGTCGGCGTCGAGGAACAGCACCTGGTCCACGCCGGCCCGGAACAGGTGCCGAGCCGCGAAGCCGCAGAACAGCGCCTGGTGGTAGCCCGGCACCGCCACTCGCCACGCCGCCCAGCCCGGCCGCCCCGCGCAGGCTGCGTGCAGCAGCGCCGCAGAGCCGTCGACGGAGCCGTGGTCCATCAGCACGGCATCATCGACCAGCGCCGCCAGGTGGGACAGGAAGGCGGGCAGCACGTCGGCCTCGTTGCGCACCAGGCTGACGACGCCGACCCGCATCGGCTGCTACTCCGCTGCCTGGGCCACGCCTGCGACGCGGGTCACGGTCCGCATGGTGACGAACTCCTCGGCGCTGGTCGGGTGGATGCCGATGGTGCGGTCGAAGTCCTGCTTGGTGGCGCCGGCCAACAGCGCCACGCCGATACCCTGCATCATCTCCGGCACGTCGTCACCGAGCATGTGGACGCCCAGCACGCGCTGGGTCGGCTGATCGACGATCATCTTCATGAAGGTCTTGCCGGGGCGGCCGGACATGACGTGGCGCATCGGACGGAAGTGGGCGGTGTAGATGTCCACGGGGCCGTGCTCCACCGCTTGTTCTTCGGTCAGGCCGACGGTGGACAGGGGCGGGGCGCTGAACACCGCCGTCGCCACCGGGTCCATGGCCCAGGTGCGCGGGCGGCCGGGGCCGAACAGGCGGTCGGCCAGGTGGTGGCCCTCGGCGATGGCGACGGGGGTGAGGTTCAGCTTGTTGCTCACGTCGCCGATGGCGAAGATATGCGGTTGCGTGGTGGCGTTGCCGGCGTCCACAAACACGGCGCCCTTGCCGTCCACCGCGACGCCTGCGCTGTCCAGGCCCAGCCCGGCGGTCTTCGGCGCGCGGCCAACGGCGAGGAACACCAGGTCGGCCTCCACGACGTGCCCGCTGGTCAGCGTGACGCGGCGGGCGTCGCCATGCGCCTCGATGCGGTGCACGGTCTGGTTGGGATGCAGGCGCACGCCCTGCTGCTGGACGGCCTCGGCCAGCAGGGAGCGCAGCTCACCGTCGAAGCCGCGCAGCGGCAGGGGCTGGCGATAGACGACATCCACTTCGGCGCCCAGGCCGTGGAAGATGCCGGCGAACTCCATGCCGATGTAGCCGCCGCCGACCATCAGCACCCGGCGCGGCATGGCCTTGAGGTGGAAGGCGTCGTCGGAGGTGATGCCCAGCTCCATGCCGGGGATGGCCGGGTTGACGCTGGGGTGGCCGCCGACGGCGATGACGATGCGCTCCGCGGTGACCTGCCGGCCGCCGACATCCAGGGTGTGCGGGCCGGTGAAGGTGGCGCGGGCCTCATGCCGGGTGACGCCGGAGCCGTCCAGCATGTGCACGTAGATGCCGTTGAGGCGCAGGATCTCGGCGTCCTTGCGGGCGATGAAGCCGGGCCAGTCGTGCACCAGGCGGCCGGATTCGCCGGGCGCGGGGTGCCAGCCGAAGCCGATGGCGTCCACGGCGTGGCGGGCGTACTCGCTGGCCTGCACCATGATCTTCTTCGGCACGCAGCCGACGTTGACGCAGGTGCCGCCCCATTGCGCGGCCTCTGCGATGCCTACCCGCGCGCCGTGCCCGGCTGCGATCCGCGCGCAACGCACGCCGCCGGAGCCGCCGCCGATGACGAACAGGTCGTAGTCGTAGGCCATGGGTGTCGCCTTCTGGTTGAGATTGGCCTGACATGGGTGGGCCGCGGCTGTAAGCCTACCCCGGCGGGCCGGCGATGCTAAGCCCGGCGGCACACCCCGGCGGCACACCCCAGCGGCACAGCATGGACATCAAATCGCAGACAGCGCGCGACACCCTGGCCGGCGTGCTGCTGATGCTGGCGGCGGGCGCCTGCTTTGCGGCGCTGGACGCGTCGGGCAAGTGGCTGAACCAGGCTGGCAACCCGCTGGGCACTGCGGCGGTGCGCTACGTCGGCAGCTTTCTGCTGGTGAGCGTGTTCATCCATCCCTGGAACCGGTCCGGGCTGCCGCGCAGCTCGCGGGCGGGGCTGCAGGTGGTGCGGGCGGGGTTCCTGGTGGTGGCGACGGTGTGCTCGATGATCGCCTATCGCAGCCTGCCATTGACGCAGGCGACAGCGATCACGTTTGCCGCGCCGCTGATGGTGGCGGTGATCGCCGGGCCGCTGCTGGGGGAGTGGGTGGGGCGGCGGGGCGCCTGGGCGGTGCTGGCGGGGTTCGGCGGCGTGCTGGTGATTACCCGGCCGTTCGGGGGTGGGTTCCATGCCGCGAGCCTGCTGGCGTTGATGACGGCGGCAGCGAACGCGCTGTACATCGTGACCACGCGGTTCCTGGCGGGGCGGGACAGCAGCCGGACGACGCTGTTCTACACGGGGCTGGTGGGGACGGTGGTGGCGCTGCCGGTGCTGCCGTTCGTGTGGCGGGCGCCGGAGGATGCGACGGGGTGGGGGCTACTGGTTGCGCTGGGCGGGTTCGGGGCGCTGGGGCACTGGCTGATGATCCTGGCGCACCGGCGGGCGCCGGCTTCGCTGCTGGCGCCGTTCAGCTATGGGCAGTTGCTGTGTGCGGCGGCGCTGGGCGGGGTGGTGTTCGGGGAGGCGCCGGACCGGTGGACCGTGCTGGGGGGTGGGGTGGTGATTGGGGCGGGGGTTTACTTGCTGCTGGCGGGGGGGCGTGCTCCGGCTGCCGGTGGGTGACGGGGGATTTGCAGCGCGGCGCCCGGTATGGGCGGGCCTGGGGGTCCCTGGCGGCTTCGTGAGCGAGACCCCCTCACCCCGGCCCTCTCCCGGAAGGAGAGGGAGACGCGTAGGGTGGGGGTTAGGTGCCGATGCCGCCTAGGGCTAGGTACTTTACTTCCAGGTAGTCTTCGATTCCGTACTTGGACCCCTCGCGCCCTAGCCCGCTGCTCTTCATGCCGCCGAAGGGGGCGACCTCGGTTGAGATGATGCCCTCGTTGCAGCCGATGATGCCGTACTCCAGCGCCTCCGCCACGCGGAAGATGCGGCCCACGTCGCGGGCGTAGAAGTAGGCGGCCAGGCCGAACTCGGTGTCGTTGCTCATCTCGATGGCCTCTGCCTCGTCCTTGAAGCGGAACAGCGCGGCGGCGGGGCCGAACGTCTCCTCATGGAAGATGTCGGCCTCACGCGATACGCCGGTGAGGATCGTCGGCTGGAAGAACGTGCCGCCCAAGGCGTGCCGCCCGCCGCCGAGCACCACCTCCGCACCGCGGGCGACGGCGTCCTTGATGTGCGCCTCCACCTTTTCCACGGCTTCCATGTTGATCATGGGACCCTGGGTGACGCCGTCCTCCATGCCGTTGCCGACCTTGAGCGCCTCGACCGCCACGCGCAGCTTGGCGGTAAAGGCGTCGTACACCCCGTCCTGCACCAGCAGCCGGTTGGCGCACACGCAGGTCTGCCCGGCGTTGCGGAACTTGCTGGCAATGGCGCCCACCACCGCCGCGTCCAGGTCGGCGTCGTCGAACACGATGAACGGCGCGTTGCCGCCCAGCTCCATGCTGGCCTTCTTCACCGTCGGCGCGATCTGCGCCAGCAGCTTGGCGCCCACCTCGGTGCTGCCGGTGAAGCTCAACTTGCGGACCAGCGGGTTGGCGGTCAGCTCGCCGCCGATGGGGCCGCTCGGGCCGGTGATGACGTTGCACACGCCGGCCGGCATTCCCGCGCGCTCGGCCAGGACCGCGATGGCGAGGGCCGAGAAGGGGGTTTGGCTGGCTGGGCGCACGACGCCGGTGCAGCCTGCCGCCCAGCCGGGGCCGACCTTGCGGGTGATCATCGCCGCCGGGAAGTTCCACGGCGTGATGGCGGCGAACACGCCGATCGGTTCCTTGGTGACGATGATGCGGCGGCCCCTAGCGTTCTGCGGGATGGTGTCGCCGTAGACGCGCTTGCCCTCTTCGGCGAACCACTCGATGAAGCTGGCGGCGTAGGCGATCTCCCCCCGGCTTTCGGCCAGCGGCTTGCCCTGCTCGGCGGTCATGATGACGGCGAGGTCCTCGGTGTTCTCGATCATCAGGGTGAACAGGCGGCGCAGGATGGCCGAGCGGTCCTTGGCCAGCATCGCGCGCCAGGCGGGGTAGGCGGCGGCGGCGGCGGCAATGGCGCGGCGGGTCTCGGCGGCGCCCAGGGCGGGAACGGTGCCGAGGGCCTCGCCGGTGGCGGGGTTGCGGACGGTGAGGGTGGCGCCGCTGTCGGCCTCGATCCAACGGCCGCCGACGCAGCAGGCCTGGCGGAACAGGCTGGGGTCGCGCAGCGGCAGCGGGGCGGTCTGGTTCAGCATGGTCGGCTCCTCCCGGGATGGCGTTGCGGGGAGCATAGGCTGGCATGCCATGGTTGTCAGCGTAGCCGGCCTCCGTTCACCCAGGCTTGTCTGGCAGGCGAGGGCTGTCTGGCCGGGTTGCCCATTCCGGCTCGCCCGCGCATGGTCGTGGGGCCAGAACCAGGGAGCCTCCGTCCATGACACGCCAGACCCGCGTTTGGATTGTTCTTGCCGCTGGCGTCCTGGCCGCTCCGGCTCTGGCGCAGGGCGACCCGATGGCGATGGCGCGGGCGGCTTCGGCCAACCAGATCGGCGTGCTCGAATACTGCCAGGCCCAAGGCCATGTCGATGCCTCGGCTGTTGCGGCCATGCGGTCTGTGGCGGCGCGCCTGCCTCCCGCCCCCGGCACCGCGGCGACGGATGCGGCCGAAGTGGCAGGCCGGCAAGGCAGCATCGTCGCCAACGGCACCACCACGACGCTCGCAAGCTTCGCCGACACCACACACACGACCGTGCCAGCCCTGTGCAAGCAGCTTGCGGACGGGGCCGCGCGGTCGGCTGCTGCTCAAGCTGGCGGAATGGGTGCGACACCGGCCATGCCCGCCATGCCAGGGGGGGTGCCTGCGATGCCAGGGGGCATGCCAGCCATGCCGTCCACGAACGGGATGCCGGCAATCCCCGGGATGCCGGCTATGCCGCGCTAGGCCCTGCTCAACGCCGCGGGCGCTGCAGGTTGTACGCGAACATTCCGATCCCCAGGACCGCATAGGCCGCCGACCCCCCCGCGGCGAGCGGCAGCCATCCGGCGTCCACCTCCGCCACACGGAACAGGCTGATCATCGTCACCAGCAGCAGCACGCCGACCAAGGCCAGGACCATGCTGGCCACATAGAACCGCCGGCGCCCGCGGAGGCTGGCCGTATGCTCCGGGGCATGCCAGGGCTCCAAGGGACCCATAGCGTAGCCGTTGCTGTAGCCGGCCCACAGCAGCAGCAGCGTCCCGAACAGCAGCGCACACAGGGAGGCGGACAACATCCCGCTGCGTCCCACGTTCTAGGTCCGGGTCCGTCGCGCCGCGGCCCGGCCGGGCTTGTCCACCTGCACCGCCCGGCCGAACGCCATCGCATCCGGCGCCACGTCCCGCGTGATGACGCTGCCGGCGGCGATGAAGCTGCCGTCGCCCAATGCCACCGGCGCCACCAGCACGCTGGAGGTGCCGACGAACACGTCCTGGCCGATCGTCGTGCGGTGCTTATGCACGCCGTCGTAGTTGCAGGTGATGGTGCCCGCGCCGACGTTGGTGCCGCTGCCCACCGAGCAGTCGCCCAGGTAGGTCAGGTGCCCCACCTTCACCTGGGCCGCCAGGGTGGCGGCCTTCAGCTCGACGAAGTTGCCGACGTGCGCGCCCTCCCCGACGCGGGTGCCGGGGCGCAGGCGGGCATGGGGGCCGATGCGGGCGTGCGGGCCGATCTCGCAGCCCTCCAGGTGGCAGAACGGCAGGATCTCGGCGCCGCCCGCGACGCTGACGCCGGGGCCGAACACCACGTGGGGGCCGACCGTCACGTCCGGGGCCAGCCGGGTGTCGGTGCATAGGAACACTGTGGCCGGGGCCTGCAGGGTGGCGCCGCCGTCCATGGCCGCCCGGCGCAGCCAGTCCTGCACGGTGGCCTCGGCGTCGGCCAGCTCGGCGCGGGAGTTGATGCCGCGCAGCTCGGCCTCCGGCGCCTCGACGGCCACGACGCGCGCGCCCTCGGCGCGGGCCAGGGCGACGCAATCTGTCAGGTAGTACTCGCCCTTGGCCGGGCTGGGCTGCACGGCGCGGAGCCAGCGGGTGAGGTCCGCGGCGTCGGCGCACAGCACGCCGGCGTTGCACAGGCCGACGGCGCGCTCGGCGTCCGTGGCGTCGGCCCACTCGACGATGCGCTCGACCGAGCCGTCCTGGGCGATCACCCGGCCGTAGCGTCCGGGGTCGGCGGGGTGCATGGCCAGCAGCGCCAACCCTGCGTCGCGCCGGGCGGCCAGCAGGCGGCGCAGCGTGTCCGGGCGGATCAGCGGGTTGTCGGCATACAGCACCGCAACGTCGCCCACGCCGAAGCGCGCCGCGGCCTGCAACGCGGCGTGGGCGGTGCCAAGGCGGTCGGCCTGCACCACCACGGGATGCGGCGCTGCGGCGGCGGCGGCGGCCTGCATTCCCGGCCCGACCACCACTACCACCTGGTCGAAGGCTTCCGTGCAACTGTCGATCAGGTGGCGCAGCATCGGCTTGCCCGCGATGCGGTGCAGCGCCTTGGGCAGGATGGACTTCATGCGGGTGCCCAGCCCGGCGGCCAGCAGGACGGCTGTCGAGGTCATGGCCCCTGCCGTAGCCCCCGGCGCCGGCGGCTGTCAAAAGCTCGCTGCTGCACCCGGTCAGCCACCATCACTGCGAGCTGGCTTCGGAGTGGTAATCCAGATGGGCTACGCGGGGTGCTTGCCTGCTGGATTGCCGCGCCGAAGCTGGCTCGCAATGACGGTACGGGTTGGGACGGCGCCGGGCAGGGTCAATGGCAGTTGGCATGAGAGGGCGTGAGGAGCTAGCGCGGCGTGGCCGTCGCGTAGATCGTGACCGGGCCGAACCAGTGGGTCGGGATCTCGATCCGCACCGGCACCTGGTCGCCCCCGGGCGCCAGGGCGGCGAACCAGACCGTGACGTGCGTCGGCTGGCGCAGGGGCGTCTGGTCCTCATCGTGGAGAAAGCCGGCGAGCATGCGGCCCTCCACGTCGCAGCGCAGGGCGGGGCCGCTATAGCTGGACCGGCTGGTGGCCTCCAGTTGCTGCACCGAGCCGGTTCGCGTGGCCACCTCGGTCAGCCGGCGGCCGTCATAGGTCTCGACCCGGCCGTCGCAGCGGCCGGTGGCGTTCACCTGGCGCACCAGCACCGCCGCGGCGCTGAGGCCGTCCACGGTCCCGGCCTGCTGCGCCGGGGGCACCGGGTCGCGCTCCTCCTCCTTGGGCGGAACCATCTGGCGGATGTGCGGGTCGCGGCCGGGGTAGTCGATCTGGGTCACCCGCTGCTCGCCGCGGTAGGTGCCGGCGCTGAAGTAGCGGCGCGGCTGCGGGTGGCCGGCGTCGAACACCCCCTCGGCCGTGCTCTCGCCCTGCCCGCTGGAGGCGAGGGCCAGGACGCCGACCGTGTGGGCCGCCAGGTGAACCTTGTAGGCGGCCGGCAGGATGTCCCAATCCGCCTCGATCGCCATGACCGGCAGGCCGGCGGCGTAGGCGGTGTAGTGGGTATGGACGTCCCCGGCCGCGGCGGGACGGGCGGCAAGGCCGGAGAGGAGCAGCGCGGCAACCATCGTGTTGCGGATCATCGGCGCAGTATGATGCAGGGTCGGCAGGCGCTGCAACGCCGCTTGCCGCCGCTCCGCCCCCATGCCAGCGTCCGGGCGATCACAACGAGGCGAACCATGGCCAAGGCATACTGGATCAGTTGCTACCGAAAGGTGCACGACCCCGCGAAGCTGGCGGCCTATGGCGCGCTGGCCGGGCCGGCCATCACCGGCGGCGGCGGCCGGTTCCTGGCGCGCGGCGGCGCCGTGCAGCCCTTTGAGGCGGGAGTGAAGGAGCGGACTGTGCTGATCGAGTTTCCCAGCATGGATGCCGCCATCGCCGCCTATGGCAGCCCGGCTTATAGGGCGGCGCTGGATGCGCTCGGCGACGGGGCCGAACGGGACGTGCGGATCACCGAGGGATTGGAGTAGGCTACCTAATCCCCTCTCCCTCCGGGCAAGGTGATCGCATATGGCGCGAGGATGCCGCCTGCTCCCTCTCCCTCCGGGAGAGGGTCGGGGTGAGGGAGGCGGCAAGGGCCTAGTCTGCCCGCATGAGGACGAGATCCGCTCTCAAGCATGCCGGGTTTGGCACTTGCGGCCTCCCTCACCCCGGCCCTCTCCCGGAGGGAGAGGGAGGGAGCAGCGCCGTTATTGGTGTATGGCTCAGGCCCGCATGGGCGAGAGCTGTCCTTGACACCCCGGCTGCCGCCGCCTTAAGACGCGGCCTCCCGATCGGGGGCGCGTAGCTCAGCGGTAGAGCATTCGCTTCACACGCGAAGGGTCACAGGTTCAATCCCTGTCGCGCCCACCATCCCCTGCCCTCATGCCCCGTGCTTTGAAGTGCCAGGCACCCCGGCCTCTCCCAGGTCCCACCACAGCCCGGCGAATGCCGCCATGCCCTCGCGGGCGGGCGCGACCAGCAGGTGCTCGTCGGGGCCGTGCTGCTTGCAGCCGTTGTAGCTGTGCGGCACCCAGACCAGCGGCACGCCCAGGTGGTCGATGAACACGTCGCCGGGCAGGCCGCCGCCGCTGTTGGGGATCAGTTGCACCGGGCGGCCCAGGCTGCGCGCCATGCTGGCCGCGGCCCATTGCACCCAGGGCGCCGCCGGGTCGGTGCGGCTGGCGGCCATGCGGACCCCGGCGGCGAGGATCGCGACCTCGGGGAAGCCAGCCCCGTCCAGGTGGGCGCGCAGGGCCGGCATGAAGCAGGCGGGGTCCACGTCCACGGTGTAGCGGATCTGGCAGTGGGCGCGGGCGTTCGGGGCGACGGCGTTCACCGGGTTGTCCGGGCGGCCGGACAGCATCGCCAGGACGATGAAGCTGGTCCAGCCATAGACCTTCTCGGCGGCGGACAGGCCGGGTTCGCCCCAGCCGGGGTCGATGGTTGCCGCCCCGCCCTCCGCCACCAGATCCAGCCCGGCCAGGGCGGTCCGCACGCTGTCCGGCAAGCGCTCCGGCAGCCAATCCCGCACCAGGATGCGGCCGTGCCGGTCGGCGATGGCGGCCAGGGCGTGGGCCAGCACGATGGCCGGGTCGGTGGTCATGCCGCCCCAATTGCCGGAATGGACGCCGCCCGGGCGCAGGTCCACCACGAGGTCGAAGTGGAAGGTGCCGCGCGTGCCGGTCGATAGCGTGGGCGTGCCCGCCTGCACCCGCGGTCCGTCGCTGGCGATCAGCACGTCGGCGGCCAGTGCGGCCCGGTGCGCGGCCACGAACCCGGCCAGCCCCTGGGAGCCGCGTTCCTCCGCCGTTTCCAGGACCAGCTTCAGGTTGAACCCCAGGCGGCCGCGGCGCTCGGCCAGCACGGCCTCCAGCGCCATCAGGTTGATCGCGTGCTGGCCCTTGTTGTCGGCGCTGCCGCGGCCGTACCAGCGGTCGCCGTCCCGTTGCAGGGTCCAGGGGTCGCGGGCCTCGCTCCACTGGTCGGCCAGGCCGCGCACGGTGTCGCCGTGGCCGTAGGTCAGCACGGTCGGACCGGCGCCCTCGATCCGCTCGGCTGACAGTATGGGGCCGAAACCGGGGGCCGGGTTGGGGTGGATGGCGACGGTGAAGCCCATGCGTTCCAGCCACGGGCGGATCGCGCCGCCGAGGTAGCGGGCGAGGTCGGCCTCGTGCCCGGGGTCCTGCGAGGTGCTGGGGATGGCGACCAGCCCGGCCAGCCTCGCCTCGAAACCGCCGCCGTCGAAATCCGCCAGGGCGCGGCCGATGGCGCCTGCTCTGCTGCCGTTCATGGGCGCCTCCGATGTTGCGAGCAGCGTGGCACGGCGGAGGGTTGGCGTCATCTCGGGCGTGCGGCCCGGACTTGCCTGGCTCAGGCAACCGCCTTCAATCCGGGGAGGGGGTGTCAGCGGAGGGTTTGCAGCCAGGCGTTCCGTCAACCGGGAAGCTTAGGTGCCGGAGCACGGCAGGTCGGGGGTGACGCCTGCCGACTGCCTCGATCCCGTTGTAAACCAGGCCCATGCCGCAACGCGCCGGGCGTTGACATCGGAGGAGCCGACCCGTCCAGTGGCGCACCTTGAGAACTGAGCGCACCTCCCGAGTTCCGCCGCCGGCACTGATGCTGGTGTTGCTGGCGGCCCTGGCGTCCTGCGCGGCGCCCGCCGGCCCTGATGCCGACGGACGCTGGTTCGGCGCCCTGACCCCGGCGCCGGCCAAGCCTGGCTGCGTTGCGAGCCGCGCCAGCCTGGTGCTGCGCCGGGCCATCGTGCTGTTCAACCCCGATGAGAGCACCTGGACATTGGAGGGCGGAGCCGCACCGGACGGATCGCTATCGGCCGAGCGCGACAGCATGGGCGTCAACAAGCAGCCGTTTAAAACCTCGTTCAGCGGTCACGTCACCCCGGGTGGGGTCACCGGCACCTACACCACGCCGCGGTGCACCTTCACGGCGGTGCTGCAGCGGCCCTAACGGGCCTTGAGGTGGAGTCACGAGCGACAGAACGCGTGGCAAGTCATTCCGCGGTCATGTTGGTTGGTTTTCTGTCGGTTGTGCGATGCCGACTTGCTCAGGCGATGCCTGCGATGGACTTGGTGCTGCACCAGGCCAGTCCGGCCACCGGCCTCAAGAACCGTTGCAAGCGAGTCGGCTTGAACGGTGACCGCCTTGCCCGGGTCATCCAACAAGCGACATGGATGTTCACCCGATTGCCCCGGTAGGCGCACGGGCCGAACCGGGTTGACCGGGTTGCGGCAGCGGATAGCTTGAACGGGCGGGTTGGGCGATCAGCCGCATAGAACAAGAAACGCTTGAGGGACACCATGGCCAAGCTCGCCTTCCTTGCCGTTGCCGCGGCCCTGCTGACGTGTCCCGCGGCGGCGCAAACCGTGGACATCCGGGGGCCGCTGACGCTGGAGAGGCAGGGCAGCTTCTTCGTCGGCGGGCGCGACGTGCAGTCGGACACGCTGTCCACCCAGCCGGGCTACGCGCCCTCGGGCACCATCACCGTCGATCAGATGTATGTCCGCTACCAGGTGCCGGCCGGGGCTGGCCGGCACCCGGCGCTGACCTTGATCCATGGCTGCTGCCTGACCGGCAAGAGCTGGGAGACGACGCCGGACGGGCGCATGGGGTGGGACGAGTACTTCGTCCGCAAGGGCTATCCGGTTTACGTCATCGACCAGGCCTGGCGTGGCCGGTCCGCCGCCAGCCCGGTTGCGGTGAACGCGGTCAAGACCGGCAAGGTCCCAGTCGATCAGTTGCCTGTGGTGTTCTCTGCCGGGCGGGAGGCGGCCTGGGCCATCTTCAGGTTCGGGCCGGAGTATCCCAAGGTGTTCGATGGCCTGCAGTTCCCGGTCGAGGCGCAGGAGGAGTTCTGGAAGCAGATGGTGCCGGACTGGCTGGGTTCGCTGCCCACGCCGAACCCGACTGTCCCCGCGTTGTCACAGTTGGCCCAGCGCATCGGCGGCACGGTGCTGATGGGTCACTCGCAAGCCGGCATCTACCCGTTTCAGACCGCCGTGCTCAGCACGAAGGGCGTCGTGGGGATCATCGCCATCGAGCCTGCTGCCTGCCCTGAGCCGGGCGACGACCTGACGGCGTTCAAGGCCCTGCCGATCCTGGTGCTGTTCGGCGACCACGTGGACGAGTTCCCGCGCTGGGCGCCCCGGCTGAGGCTGTGCCGCGCCTTTGTGGCGGCCGTCAACGCCGCGGGCGGGAAGGCGGAGCTGATGCTGCTGCCCGACATGGGCATCCACGGCAACAGCCACATGCTGATGCAGGACAGGAACAACCTGCAGATCGCCGATATCCTGGGCGACTGGATGGACCACGCCGTCGCCCCGGTGCGCTGACCGCGGCGGCCCCCCCATGCTCGTTTAAGCAGGCCTCCCCTGCCCCGTGCACGGATGGGTGGATTGGGGCGGGGTTGGTTTGCGGCAGATCGGCGTCATGGCGGGCCGGTCGCCCCTGGTTGCAGCGGCTGAGCAGCGGATGGGGGTGCGTGAGCCGTCGCGGTCTTGCAGTGCCGATCCAGGAAGTGCGCTCGCCCTTATGGTACCGGCCCGTCACGGTCACGCGATGCCAGGTGGCGTCAAATCCGTCCGGCGACCGTCGCGGCCGGAAAACGTAGGAATCGACTGTTTTCCGGAAGACTGCCGCCCCGAGCCGTCCGATGGTGTGGGCGAATGTAAACGCGGAGGCGCGGCAATGGCTGACAACCCCGACTTCGGCACATTTGGCAGGTTCGAGGAAACCCCGGCGGACGAGATGGCGCCGGAGATGAAGGACGCTTACGACTTCACCATGAAGCTGCGGGGCCAGGTGCCGGGGCCTCACAAGATTTGGCTGGCCAACCCGAAGCTGTCCAAGACGATCGTTCCGACGGGCGCGTATTACCAGACGGAATCGACCCTGACGAAGGCCGAGATCGAGATCGTCACGAACGTCATCAATGCGCGCTGGCTGGCCGCCTACTCCAACTACGAGCACGAGAAGATCGGGGAGACAGCGGGCCATCTACCGCCCGAGAAGGTCGAGGCCCTCATCGCGGGGCAGCCGACGTCCTTCGACGATGCCCGGCAGCAGTTGGTGTACGAACTCGCCACGGCCCTGGCCGGCCCGCACGTGGTGCCCCGCGGCATGTACAAGCGGGCCAAGACGCTGCTTGGCGACGCGGGGATCGTGGACGTCACCGTCCTGATGGGGTGGTTCACCGGCGTGTCGCTGACGCTCATGGCATACGACGTGCCGTCCGACGCCATTGGCCTGAAGCAATAAGGACGAAGACGATGGACCTACATGGCCTGGGCGGTCGCATACCCCTCCTGAACCCTCAGGAGCTGACCGCAGCCCAAAGGACGACCTACGACATTGTGGACAAAACCATGGTGCCCTGGGCCAACGCCTCCGGCTTCGTCGCGAAGCTGGGTGATGGCAAGCTGGTCGGCCCGTTCAATGGCTTCCTGCTGACCCCGGAGGTGACCGCTTCGTTCCTGCAACTGCAGGAGGCCGAGCAGAAATACACGGTGCTGACCCAGCGGCTTCGCCAGGTGGTGATCCTGACCGTCGGCGCGGTCTGGAAGTCGGACTACGAGCGGTATGCTCATTCCGCCGTCGCCCGGAAGGCTGGCCTCCCGGACAGCGCGATCCGTGCCCTCGTCGCCGGCGAGCCTGCAACCGAGCTTAGCGACCGGGAGCAGTTGGCCCAACGCTTCACTTGGAGGCTGATGGCCGAGCACCAGGTGGATGACGAGCTGTATGGCCAGGCCGAGGCCAGCTTCGGGCTTCATGGCATCGTGGACATCATCCACCTCGCGGGGTGCTATGGCACGATCTCGTCGCTGCTGAACACGTTCAGGGTTCCCGTCCCCGAACCAGGGGGGTGATGGTCATCTCGCGGCGAATGGGCTTCGGCCCGTCGGCGTGCGGCCCAGTCGGGGCAGCCCTCCCGAAAGCGGTTCACACGACCGTCTCACATCCAGCAGCAGCGCTGAAGGAACATGCTCGATGTCGCACAACAAGGCTCCACAGGCACGCATCACGACCGTTGCCGAGTTTCCGAAGATGTACTTTCTTGAAAACCTGGCCATCAGGGAGGACGGGTCGTTTCTCGTCACCGTCTTGAACAAGCAGGAACTTTGGTATGTCGCGCCGGCAGCCGGCGATACTTATGCTAATGCCACCTGCATCCACACCTTTGACCAGCCGACGACGGGGATTGTCGAGGTCGAGCCAAACGTCTTCTATATCCTGTCGAGCAATATGTACACGACCCACGAGGGTTTCGTTCACCGGCTGGATTTGAGGACCTGGACTCCGGGCTCGCCTGTCGCGCCCGAACTTCTGCGCCAGTTTCCGCGGGAAGCGCGTGGCCTGAATGGCTGCTGCCTGATCGGACCGCGCGTGGTTCTCGTTGCCGACTGCTTCGCCGGCCTGATCTGGCGCCTTGACCTGGCCGAAGACGGCGGTGAGCCGCAGATCCGGGTGTGGCTCGAGCACGAGAGCATGGGCTATTTTCCCGGCAAGATGAAGCCCGAGCAGCCCGGCGTGAACGGCGTGCGCTATGCCGCGAAGACAAACCACCTCTATTACACCGCGACCGCGAAGAAGCTGCTGATGCGGGTAGAAGTCGATCCCAGCACGCTTGCCCCTGCGGGGGAGCCGGAACTTGTCGTGGCCGGCCGGATGGGCGACGACTTCTGCATCGATGAGGACGCGAACGTCGTCTATCTCGCCACGCACCGGCAGAACACCATCGACGTCATCTCGATGGACCCTGGCTACAACAGCGGATTTACCCAGAGCGTCGCGGGCGACCCGTTCACGGCGGAGCTGATCGGTCCATCGAGCGGGGTGTGGGGACGCGGCGCCGGCGACTACGGCCGGGTGGCGTACTTCATCATGGACGGGGGGACCGCCTCGCCGCCGCCCGACGGCCCGAGGCCGGCGACGCTGGTGCGGGTGGACTTGCAGCCGCTCACAGGCGCCTTCCCGGGGGCCGACGCGTGACCGGGCAGCGGCGGACCAGCCGGGTCGTGCACGAGGGCGATGTCGGGATCGAAGCCTACGTCGATGGGGACGGCCCGGCCTTCGTGATCCTGCCGTCTTACGGCCGCGACGGCGGCGGCGACTTTGACGACATTGCCGGGCGGCTCGCCCAGGCGGGTTGGAAGGTGCTGCGCCCGCAGCCGCGCGGCGTGGCCGGGTCGAAGGGACCGATGACGGGCCTGACCTTGCACGACCTGGCAAACGATGTGGCCCTGTGCATACGGGCTTTCGGCCCGGGCCCGGCCGTCATGCTGGGCCACGCGTTCGGAAACGTCCTGGCCCGCGTCGTCACCACCGATCACCCGGACTTGGTGACCGCAGTGGTGCTTGCCGCGGCGGAGGCGTCCAAGGTGCCGGAGGAGGTCAGTAGGACGCCCTTCATCGCCGGCGATCCGTCCGTCCCGGAGGCCGAGCGGCTTGCGGCCCTGCGGCAGGCGTTCTTCGCCCCCGGCCACGACCCGCGCATCTGGCTGGACGGCTGGTATCCCGCAACGCTGAAGATGGAGCAGGAGGCTGTCAAGGCGAGCGGCCTGAAGGACTCCTTGGCCTGCGGGATCGTGCCGCTGCTGCAGGTGATCGCAGAGCACGACCCCTTCACTCCCGAGCCATACTGGAACGAGATGCGCGACCAGTTCGGCGACCGTGTCACCGTGGCCAGGATCAAGGACGCGTCCCACGCCCTGTTTCCCGAACAGCCCGACGCCGTGGCTGCGGCCGTGCTGCCGTGGGCGGCGAGGCACCGACCGCATGTCTCGGGGGCGTGACCCTGGACGCGACGGGAGGCTTGCAAAAAATCAGACATGATTGCACGCTTTGGCGGTCATCCTGCCGCGCCAGGCCGCGTCGCCATGGTCCGGCGGGTCGCTTTACCCGCCCTGCCGCTGACCCGGCGACGAGGACACCCAGCCCATGCGCAAGGATGCCGAGCGGAATCGCCAGACGCTGATCGATGCGGCGAGCGAGATCATGCGGAACGAGGGCGGCGACGTGCCGATGGAGCTGATTGCCGAGCGGGCGAACCTGACCCGGGGCACCCTGTATCGCAACTTCCCCCACCGGCAGGCCATGTATGAAGCGGTGCTGGAGAACGACCTCGGGACGATGTCGGCGCATCTGGCGGCGGAACGCGATGCCGACCCGCTTGCGTTCATCCGCCGCATGACCGAGCTGATGATGGTGTACGACAAGTTCCTGGTCCTGCTGGCCACCATGGCGGACTACGACGCCGCCAAGAACGAGGCCCGGATGGTGGAGGCCATCACCGCGCCGCTTGCCGCCGCTCAACGGGCGGGGCTGCTTCATCCGCGGCTTACGGGCGGGGATATCCTGATGGCGTGCCGGATGCTGGCGTCGCACCTCCGGCTGGACGCCGAACCGGACTTCGCGAAGGCGTTCGGGCGGCGGCTCGACCTCATCATGCGCGGGCTTGGTGCGGCGCCCGGCTCCGAGGGGGCCTAATCCTTGCCGTGTCCGGGCGCTGCCTGGGCGAACACCTGTGCGGGCGTGGTCGTGCCGTGGACCCGTTCGGCGCCGGGGGTGCCGAAGTCGATCCAGCCGGAGTTATAGCCGTCCTCCATCTCCAGGTACGGTTCGATGAAGGCCGGCGGCATGCCCTGGTTCGCAAGGGTGGCGGTCCACCGATCGCGCGGGATCGCCGTGGCCTGCACCGGGCGGCCGAGCACCTCGGCCATGGCGCGGGCCAGGTCGTCCGGGCTGGTCATCGAGCCGAGTTCGACAACCGGGTGTCCGGTCCAGTCCATGACGAGGCGCCGGGCGACCTCGCGCCCGATGTCCTGCGTCGCGGCCATCGGGACGGCGCGGCCGGTCGGCGCCAGGAAGCTCTCGAACATGCCGGTCGAGGCCGCCCGGGTGACGTTGCGGAGATAGTTCTCGAAGAACGAACCCGGGCGGATGAAGCACGTCGGGACGGCCAGGCCGCCCAGCCCTTGTTCGAGCAGGTAGGTCGCGGTGATCATGCCCAGGCCGCTGTCCCGCTGCGATCCGGCGGCCGACAGCGCGACCACGCGCCGGGGCTGGACGTGGCGCAGCGCCGTGCGGAAGCAGTGCACGATCGTCTTGGCCTCGGGGAAGCCGGGCTGCGGGGTGAAGAACGGCGGCAGCATCAGGAAGGCCGCGTCCACGCCGTCCAGGGCGGCGGCGACGGCGGCCGGGTCGGTGAAGTCGCCGGTGCGGAGCTCGACGCCCTGCTGCGCCCAATCCGCGGCCTTGGTGGGGTCGCGGACCAGGGCGCGCACGGGATGCCCCCACTCCAGGAGGTGCCGCGCCGCCGCGCCGCCTATCTTGCCGGTCAGTCCGAGGACGAGATGCATCCGATGCTCCTGATGGTGAGGCTCAGCCGACGCGATAGACCCGGTGCTCGAAGCCAGGGATGCCGGGGCCGGCAGGACGCAGGCGGCCTTCGCCGACGAACACCGCCTGGTTGACCCAGGCATAGCGGGGGTCACCGGTTTCCAGCAGCCAGTGGGACCGGATCGACTGGTCGGAGAACGCGGTGGGTTCGGATGCAGCTATGGCCTCGGCGAACCGCTGGTTGGCCTCGGCCGGGCCGAAGTAGTGGGCGCAGATGATGGCCTTGTCGTCGGTCGCGATCTGCAGGCGGACGTCCATCCGCATGAAGCCGTCTGGGCCGGCGAGCATCCAGTCGCCCGCCGCGCCCAGCATCCTGCCCCTGAGGCGCGGGCCGTCGATCACGCCGTCCCGCATCTCGAAGACCTGGCGGTGGCCGTATGGCCCGATGCCGACATCGTGGGGGTGCCCGACGAGCGTGTGGTAGGTGAACTCGTATATGAGCTTGGCCGATTGGTCCGGCATGGGTCGGTCTCCGAGTGGTCTGGCGCAGCTTGTGGCGATCGGGGGATCAGCGGCCCAGGAGCACCTGGGGGTCGCCGGTGAACCAGGCGTTCCGGATGACCAGGCGGCGGATGCGCCAGGGGATGCCCGTCCTGACGAGTTCGGCCTCATACCAGTTCACCATCCCGAAGCGCCGGGACTGGTCATCCCGGGCAAGGTGGGTCGCGTCCACGAGGGCGCGCAGCCTGGCCGCATCCCCGGCGACATGGACGCGGCCGTTGGTGACCACATGCGTCGTCGTTTGGGTTGCGGCGGTCGCACCCAGGAAGCCGACAATCGTGCCGGCGCCCGTCATCAGCGGGAAGTTGAGGCCCAGCGCCCGGCCGCACGGCGTGAAGTCCACCACGGCGTCACCGCTGAACGCCGAGGCCAGCAGCCCGGCGTCGCCGTGATCGACGCCAGCGCCGAACCTGTACAGGGCATCCATGACCTGCAGGTGGTCGCCTGGGGATGCAGCCTGCCCGTCATCGAAGCCCGCGGGCGTCCCCGTCTGGTCGCCGCTGCTGGCCATCGCGCTATGCCTCCGGGGCGTTGAAATCGATGTCGGTGCCGTACATCTGCCGCCCAACCGCCAGGCAGGCGGCTGTCTCGGTGTTGGTGCGCGCCTGCATGCGTGCCTCGAAGTCCCGCACGGCGGCGGGCAGGCCACCTGCCGGGGCGCCCGTGACGGCATCGGCGAGTTCCAGCGCATCGAGCAGCGCCAGGTTGACGCCCTTGCCGGTGAAGGGCGGCATGACGTGGGAGGCGTCGCCGAGCATGGTGAGGCCGGGCCGCGTGTCCCACCGCGTGTCGGGCGGCATGGCAGAGGTCGGCCAAGGCTGGAACCCTTCCTGGACCTGGGTCAGCATCGCCATCAGGTCCGGCGACCAGTCCCGGTAGGCGTCGCCCACCGCCGCCATGACGGCCGGCGTGTCGTTGATCTCGAAGCCCGCAGACTTCGGCCACCCCTGGCCCACCGCCATGGAATAGTAGAGCAGGATGAGGTCGTGGTTGCAGCGCTGCACGAAGATCGTCTTCTCGCCGCCGGCGAACATCACCGACCCCTCGCCCAGCACCCTGTCGATCTCGGAGCCGCGCCAAAGCTCCTTGCGGATGTTGGCGGCGATCATGGTGATGCCGGTGTAGCGCGGCTGGATGGAGGTGAGGCGGCGCCTGACCTTGGAGCCGACCCCGTCGGCGCCGACCACCAGGTCCGCGATCACGGGCGCCTTGTCCTTGAACTCCAGCCGCCACCGCCCGTCCGCTTCGGGATGCACGTCGTCCACGGCGTGGTCCCAGGCGACGGTGCCGGGGGCGAGCGAGTCGAGCAGGAGCTGGCGCAGCTCGCCGCGGTCGATCTCGGGACCGGCGTCCTCGTGCGTTTCCTCCCCCATCCCTGGCAGGTCGCGACCCTGCGAGTCGACCATCCGGAAGGCCTTTGCCTCGCTGCGGGAGGAGCGCGCGAAGGCGTCCGCAAGCCCGGCGGCGTCGATGGCGTGCTGGCCGGAGTCGGGCCGCAGGTCGAGGCTGCCGCCTTGGGGCCGGGCCGTCGCCGACGCGTCGCGCTCGAACACCTTGGTGTCGATGCCACGCATCTGCAGGAGACGTGCGAGCGCCGCACCGCCGGGGCCGGCCCCTACGATGGCGACCACGCCGCCGGTGCGCAGGGATTCGGAAGGGTTCATGGCGATCTCCTTGGATGAGCAGGGCGGCGTGATGAGCGGGGCGGCAACCTGCCGGGCTGGCGGCGGGGGTGCCGGACGTTGGCGGGGCATACCGGCCCGCCGCGATGGTTTCTAACGAAGTCGGACAGCCCTGTATATGTTAAACGTGCAATGATGTCCGACTTGTTTGGTGCGCGACCGGCTCCGCACGATTTCGCGGAGGGCGGGCTATGCTGGGGTGCATCCAGCATCGGTGGTGCCAGCAGCCGTGTTGCAGGGATCGGGGGTGCGGGCGCAGTCACCCCAGCCCCGGTCGGGGTTCAGGCGATGCTCGACTTCACCGACGCCACCGGGGCGCCTGCTGGGGTCGCTGCCGGGTTCGATGAGTGGGCGCCGCAGCCCACCGCGAAGGAGGTCGGCTGGGGATCAGCGAACCGGGCCGCGCAGGTCCGCTTTTTGCAACTGTCGTTCCCGAAGCGGACCGGCAGGGGTCGGAGCCTGCCGATGCAGCGGCCGGCCCGGGTAGCGCCGGCACGCGGTGGGTGGCAGGCTGGCGTCCGGCCATGGCGACGCATGGCGTCGTGATTTGTCGAAGGAGGTGCGCTTGCCGAAGACGCCGATCATCCCCGCCGGGTCCGCCCCGCCGCTGGCCCCGTACTCGCCGGGCGTGCGCGCCGGCAATACCGTCTATGTGTCGGGGATGCTCGCCATAGGGCCAGGCGGCGAGACGGTGGGGGTCGGCGATGTCACGGTATAGACACGGCACGTCCTGCTCGCCATCCAAGCGGTGATCGAGGCGGCGGGCGGCAGCATGGCCGACATCGCGATGAACAGCATTTTCCTGAAGGACCTCGGCGACTATGCTGCGGTAAACGCCGTGTATGCCGAGTTCTTCCCCAGCCAGCCGCCTGCCCGCTACTGCATCCGCGCCGACCTGGTGCGGCCCGACTTCCTGGTGGAGATCGCATCCGTGGCCCATCTCGCATGACCCGCGTGGTCGAGCTTCCGACCCGGCCCGAGCCGATGACCGTCACGGTCGAACGGACGGCGCTGATCGTGGTCGATATGCAGAACGCCTATTGCTCGCCGGGGGGCTATATCGACCGCTTCGGCTTCGACGTGTCGGGCGCGCCCCCGGTGATCGCCGAGACGCGCCGGGTGATCGACGCCTGCAAGGCCGCGGGCATCGTCGTGATCTATTTGCAGAACGGCTTCGAGCCGGACGGCAGCAACGTCGGCGGCCCCAGCGCCCCGGTGTATCACAAGTCCAACGCGCTGAAATACATGCGCGCCAACCCCGACTGGTCGGGCAAGCTGATCACCAAAGGCGGCTGGGACCATGCCATCGTCGATGAGTTGACGCCGGGGCCGGGCGACATCGTGGTGCACAAATCCCGCTATAGCGGGTTCGCCGGCACCAACCTCGATCAGATCCTGTCGGCGCGCCGGATCGAGACGGTGCTGATCTGCGGCGTCGCCACCAATGTCTGCGTCGAGAGCACGCTGCGCGACGCCTATCACCGCGAGTACTTCCCGATCATGGTGACCGACGCGACCCTGGCGATCGGCGAAGGGCAGCAGGAGGCGACGGAGTTCAACGTGCTGAAGTTCTTCGGCTGGCTGACCACCGGTGCCGGCTTACGCGGCGGGCTGACCAGCAACAGCGGTGCTGCGGGGTGACGTTCCTGCAAGCCAGGCTGAGGTGGGACTGACCATGCCGATGATGCCGATCACCGATGGCGAGCTGTATTACGAGGTCCATGGCGATGGGCCGCCGCTGCTGCTGGCCACCGGGCTGGGCGGTGTCGGCGCGTTCTGGACGCCGCAACTCGACGCGCTGGTGCCGCATTTCCGCGTGGTGCTGCACGATCATCGCGGCACCGGGCAAAGCTCCCGCGACCGCATCGCCTACTCCGTCGGGCAGATGGCGCAGGACCTGCTGGACCTGGCGGACGGGCTGGGCATCGGCCGGTTCCACTTCGCCGGGCACTCGACGGGCGCCGCGATCGGGCAGGAGCTGATGCTGCGGCACGCCGGCCGCGTGGTCGCCGCCGTGCTGTCCTCCGGCTGGACCCGGCGCGACCCGTGGTTCCACCGTTGCTTCGAGGTGCGCGACCGCATCCTGCGCGATTGCGGGCCAGAGGCGTATGTGCGGGCGCAGGCGCTGTTCCTGTATCCGCCCTGGTGGGTCAGCGCCCATCCGGAGCGGCTGGCCACGATGGAGGCGGCGATGATCGCGCACCTGCCGCCGCCCGAGATCGTGTCCAGCCGAATCGCCGCGTTGATGGCCTACGGCCCGGGGGACGAGCTGGCGGCGATCCGCACCCCCACGCTGGTGGTGTGCGCCGATGACGACCACCTGACGCCGCCGCATTACTCGGTGGACATGCACCGGCTGATCCCGGGCAGCGACTTGGCCATCCTGCCGGATGGCGGCCACTTCAATACGACCAGCCGCGCCGCCGAGTTCAACGAGACGATGCTTGGCTGGCTGCTTGCGCAACGCGGCGGCACGGCGTGGACGCCGCCGGCCCTCGCGCGGGGGAACACCGTGCACCGTGCCTGACTCGCCCCGAAGTCATACCCGGCCACTACGACCGCATGTTCGCCAGGAACGCCAGGGCACCGCTGTTCCCCGTGCAGAGGATGCTGCCGATGCTGGCAGGGAAGGATCGGTCACGCAGAACCGACGCATCCTCGGAGGTCGCGCGCAAATCGAGTAGCGGTTCCCAGGGATCGCCGTCGTCGAGTGGAACAGGAAGACCAGCAGCCGGGTTCAGCCCCTTGCCGCGCCGGAACCCAGCGGGCACCGTCCGGTCCATGACCGAACCCGCGATCGACGCCGCCCGCCTCTGGTCCGACCTCATGACGCTGGCCAGCATCGGCGCCCTGCCGCAGGGCGGTTGCGACCGCCTGGCGCTGACCGACGCGGACGCTGCCGGCCGCCACCTGTTCGCGCATTGGTGCCGAGAGGCCGGCCTGCCGGTCACGATCGACGCGATGGGTAATATGTTCGCCCGGCGCGACGGCACCGATCCGGCCCTGCCGCCCGTGCTGCTCGGCAGCCACCTGGACACGCAGCAACCCGGCGGCAAGTTCGATGGCCCGCTCGGCGTGCTTGCCGCCCTGGAGTGCCTCCGCGCGCTGGACCGCGCCGCCATCCGCACCCGCCGCCCCGTGGTCGTCGTGAACTGGACCAATGAGGAGGGCGCCCGCTTCGCCCCCGGCCTGATGGGCGCCGCCGTGCACGCGGGTTCGCTGCCGCTGGCCGAGGCTCATGCGGCCACGGACCGTGCCGGCCGCCGGGTCGGGGAGGAGTTGCGCCGCACCGGCTTCCTGGGAGAGGGCAAGGGGCCTGCGGCGGCGCACTGCTACCTGGAACTGCATATCGAGCAAGGGGACCGCCTGCAACAGGCCGGCAAGACCATCGGCGTGGTGGAGGGGACGCAGAACAACCTGTTCCTGCTGATCGACTGCTGGGGCGAGAACGGCCACGCCCAGGCCACCCCGATGCGCCAGCGCCGCAGCGCCCTGGTTGCCGCCGCCGCCGTCATCACCGAAGCCGAGCAGGTCGGCCGGGACCACGCACCCGCCGGGTCGGCCGGCGTCGCCGCCATCGACGTGCTGCCGAACAACCGGATCAATATTCCGCATCACGTCCGCCTGTCGTTCTCCGCCACCCACCCGACCGGCGAGGGCATCGAGGCGATCCGCGCCGCCATCCTCGCTGCCGCGGCCCGCGTCGCCGGGCAGACCGGAACGCGGATTGAACTTGAACCGGCTCCGGTCCGCCCGGCGATCGATTTCGACCCGGCCCTGGGCGATGCCGTCGAGCAGGCCGCCGCTGAACTCGGCTACGGCACGATGCGGTTGCGCAGCCGCGCCGGGCACGACGCCATCCGGATGGCTCCGTTCTGCCGCAGCCAGATGATGTTTGTCCCCTGCAAGGACGGCATCAGCCATAGCGAGCAGGAGGACATGACGAAGGGCGACGCTGCCGCCGGGGCTGCCGTGCTGCTGCGGGTACTCTGCGGGGTGGCGAGTTGAGCGGCATCACTGCCGTTGTATGAAGCCCCTTCAGCGGCGCCGATTGAGGTTGCTCGTAGTCTTGCGGCGACGGACGCCAGCGTTCGTGACGGCGGAGGCGGTTCGCGTTGATGACCGGGCCTGGAGCGCATCGCCGGTCTAGGTCCGCTTGCAACGTTCGGGCACCGACGCGGACGCAGCGGCGGGGCCGCTGCTGCGCCTGGCCCTTGGCCGTCCATGGGGGGAGACCGAGGGCCTGCTTCGCCTGCTCACCGCCCTGCTTGGGATCAGCGCCGGTGTGCCCGGCCACGCCACGGTCTGCGGGTGCAGCCCCGGCCTGGCGCTCGCCACAGGCTTGGCGACGGCCACCCCGGGGCTACCGGCCTGCCGCGATCGGAAGCTCGACCAAGTTGGGCAGGCCCGAGGCGATGCCAGCCTCGACCGCACCGGCGATGTCGGCGGCCTGGCCGACGCGCCGGGCCGGCACGCCCATCGAGGCCGCAAGCGCCAGGAAGTCCACCGGCGGATCGACCAGGTCCATCGCGATGAAGCGGTTCGCCTGGGCGCTCAGGTAGTGCGGCTGCGCCCGCATGAAGTTCTTGAGCACGTTGTACTCGCGGTTGTTCATCACCACGAAGGTGACCGGCAGGCTCTCGTGCGCCGCGGTCCACAACGCCTGCGGCGAGTACATCGCGGCCCCGTCGCCCACCAGACACACGACGGGCGACCGGCCCAGCCCAAGCGAGGCGCCGACCGCCGCCGGCATGCCCCAGCCAAGCCCGCCACCGCGCAGGAACGAATACTGCCACGCCGACGACGAGTTCAGGAACGACCGCACGTGTAGCGATGTCGCGATCGCCTCGTCGATGATCGCGACATGCGGGCCGATGGCGCGCGCCACCTGCTCGGCTGCCACCAGCGGCGTCGTCACCGGCGCCTCGAACTCGGCCCGTGCCCGTGCCCGTAGCGCCGCCAGGCGGTCGTTGCGCCTGGCCGCCGCCGCCTGGCGCAGCGACGCGACCGCGACCTGGTGGCGCGCCAGCTTGCGGTCCAGCAACGGCAGCAGGACCCTCAGCGACGCCTTGATGTCGCCGACCATCGACAGTGCCGTCGAGTAGGTGCGCCCGAGATCCGCCACGTCGGCCGACAACTGCATGACCTTGCAGCCCAGCGGCACCGCCGGGCCCTCGGTGAACAGGATGGTGATCAGCGACTTGCCGCCGAGCGCCAGCACGGCGTCGAACGGCTCAAGCTCCGCCCGGATCTCGCTCGCCTTGCTCGGCAGGTTGCCCGCCCAGAGCGGGTGCGACGTTGGGAACGGGATGTGCGCCGGCCAAGACGAGCCGAAAACTGGTGCCCCGAGGGCCTCGGCGAGCATCACCACCTCGGCAGCCGCGTCGGAGGCGGAGATCTCGTCCCCGGCGATCAGCGCCACCTTGCCCGGCGTCAGCCCGGCCAGGATGTCGCTCAGCGGCCCGAGCGAGCCAGCCACCGCGGCGCGGTCGATGACCGAGCGCTCGGCGATGCCGACGCTGCTCATGCCCTCCATCACGTCCATCGGCAGCGACAGGAACACGGGTCCGCTGGGCGCGGCGGTGCAGTCGTGGAAGGCACGCCGCAGCAGCGTCGGCAACTGGTCGGGGTGGGTGACCTCGCGCGCCCATTTGACGGCCGGCCCGGCGATGCCCACGAGATCGCCGGACAGCAGTGGGTCGGTCAGGATGTGCCGCATGTCCTGCTGCCCGGCCGTGACCACCAGCGGGGTGTTCGATGCCTTGGCGTTCAGCAGCGCGCCCATTCCATGGCCCAGGCCGCCTGCGGTATGAAGGTTGATGAAGCCGGGCCGGCCGGCCGCCTGGGCGTAGCCGTCGGCCATGGCGACGACGCTCGCTTCCTGCAGGCCCCAGATGTACTCGATCTCGGGCATGCCGGTCAGCGCGTCGATCAACGCCAGCTCGGTGGTGCCGGGATTGCCGAAGATGTGCTGGACGCCCTCGCTCCGCAGCACCTCCAGCAGCACTGCCGCGCCCCGCCGGGGTGCCACGCCGATGTCCGTCATCAGGGTCTCTCCTCAAGGTGTGCCTTGAGCATATGGCAGCCCCGGGCCTGGATCACCCTGCACCCGGGTCGGGCGGGACTGGCCCCCCAGGGTGTCGCGACGCCGTGCTATGGCCGGGTCGATCCTGACGTTTGGGGTTCCCGGCGTAGCCGAGCTGGAAGCCCTGCGCGATGGGCGGGCCGCGGTGGCATGCCGGGAGCGGTGAGATTTGGACGCCTGCCGTGCGGGCGGCAGCGGCCGGGTTGCCAAGGCCAGGACCGAGGTCGGGGTGTGGCCGGGCAGCCAGGTGCATGCCGCCCGGGTCGGACGCCATGTCGAGCAGCCCTGCCAGTTCGCATCCGGCCGCGGCGAGCAGCCCCTGCCGGCGGCCGGCAGGGAGCAGGCGCGTGTGCCGCTGATACACCGTGAGGTGGCCCGCCGCGATGAAGCGCGCCAGCGCACCCTGGCCCAGCAGTGCAGCGGGCGTGGACACGTTCGCCGTGGTGCGCCCGGTCGCGTCCGGCAGCGCGGCTGGCAGGGCGAGGACGCTGAGGCGGGAGGCGGGGAAAAGCACCTTGGGCAAGCTGTCCCGGGTAGGCGACCCGGCCGCTGCGGTCGGGCGCCCGCAACGGCGCGAGCGGGCGGCCCGAGTAGCGGCACTCGCCGTCGGAGTCATTCTCGGCGATCCAGCCTTGGGTCCGCTTGGCCCAGTTCTGCCATGTGGACGATGGGGAGGCGGACTACGCGGGCGTCTCTGCCTGGTCGGCGCTGCATCCGATCACCCAGGTGCTGGGCGCTCCGTCGGAGTGCGTACGCCAGGTCCCCGGGCTGACGCGTCCGGAGGGGATGGTGGATTTCGAGCCGGGCGCCACGCTGGACACCGTGATGGCCAAGACCTACCGTCGAGCCTTCGGCTGGCAGAACGGGGACAGGATGGGCGGAACCGACCTCGCCGCCCTGCCCGCCACCGGGTTGAGGCGCATGATCCGCTCCTGCCGGGTATCTCCTGTCGAGCCCGGCCGCCATCAGCTCGACCGGAGACACCAGGCGGGAGCCTGCGAGCAACGCGTTCGCCCACTTGGATGCAGGGCGCGCGATGGTCGGCGCGCGGGCGGTGGAGACGGCCCCGATGGGCGCTGGGTCGCCGCACGAGGGGCACGGCCCTCGTCCAGTGAGATACCGTCACCTTCAGCAAGCGTTTTCTTCACGCCTCGGCAAGTT
>CAXTAT010000023.1:0-92832 GCA_964242415.1 uncultured Acetobacteraceae bacterium | reverse complement strand
CTGATCGTCAACGGCTTCTGCAAGGACGTGCTGAAGGAGCTGCCGATGGAGTTCGCGGTCGAGGCGCAGAAGCTGCTCGCCGTGTCGTTGGAGGGGTCGGTCGGATAATGCTTTCCATCAGCAACCTGGCCGCGTCGATTGGCGACAAGGCCATCCTGCGCGGCCTGAGCCTCGACGTGCCGGCCGGGCAGATCCACGCCATCATGGGGCCGAACGGCTCAGGGAAAAGCACGCTTGGCTACGTGCTGTCGGGCAACGAGGGTTACGAGGTCACCGGCGGGACCGTCACGTTCGAGGGGCAGGACCTGCTGGCGATGGAGCCGGAGGAGCGTGCGGCGGCCGGGCTGTTCCTGGCCTTCCAGGCGCCCATCGAGTTGCCCGGCGTCAACAACGCCAACTTCCTTCGCACTGCGCTGAACGCCATACGGCGGGCGCGGGGCGAGGCGGAGCTGGACGCCATCGGCTTCCTCAAGCTGGCGCGGGCCGAGAGCAAGCGGCTGGGCATGCCGGACGACATGCTGAAGCGCAACGTCAACGTCGGCTTCAGCGGCGGCGAGAAGAAGCGCAACGAGGTGCTGCAGATGGCGATTTTGCGGCCCAAGCTGGCCATCCTGGACGAGACCGACAGCGGGCTGGACATCGACGCGCTGAAGATCGTGGCGAGCGGGGTGAATGCGCTGCGCAGCCCGGAGTTCTCGGCGCTGGTGATCACGCACCATCAGCGGCTGCTGGACCACCTGGTGCCGGACCGTGTGCACGTGCTGTCCGCCGGGCGGATCATCCGTTCGGGCGGGCCGGAGCTGGCGCTGGAGCTGGAGGCGAACGGCTATGCCGGCGTCGTCGGCGAAGCTATGGCGGGGGCGGCATGAACCAGTCCCTCCGCAACGGCGCTGACGCCTTCCTGCAGCGCTACCAGGGCCTGCGTGCCCGCCTGCCCGGCGAGGTGGCCCTGCGCGACGCCGCCGCCGAGCGGTTCGGCGCAGATGGCTTCCCCAGCACGAAGACCGAGGCTTGGCGCTACACCAGCCTGCGCGGCCTGGCTGAAAGCTCCTTCTACGAGCCACTGGTCGCCGTGTCCTCCAGCCCCGACCTAGGCGAGACCATCCCCGGCCCACGCCTGGTCCTGATCGACGGCCGCTACCAGCCCGGCCTGTCCGTGCTGCCCGAGGGCGTCACCGTGGGCAGCTTCGCCGACAAGCCCGACTTCGGCCGCCTGGCCAAGGACGGAATGGCGATGGTGGAACTGAACACCATGCTGGCCGAGGACGGCGTGCAGCTTCACGTTGCCGCCGGGGTGGACGCTGGCACGCTGGTGTTGCTGTCGATGGCCGTGGACAGCCACCGGCCCATCGCGTTCCATCCGCGGCACAACATCCACCTGGACGCCGGGGCCAAGCTGACGATCGTCGAGGTAATGCGCGGCGCCGGCGCCTACATGCACAACGCGGTCTGCGAGGCCGTGGTGGCGGAGGATGCGACGCTGGTGCACATCCGCTTGCAGGAGGAGGGTGCCGAGGCGTTCCACGTCAACACCACCTTTGCCGAGATCGCGGAGCGCGGGGTGTATGACGCCTTCGTGCTGACGCTCGGCGCCAAGCTGGCGCGGACGGAAATCCATGCGCGGCTGCTCGGGGCAGGGGGCGCGGTCCACCTGAACGGGGCGCAGTTGCTAGGCGGCCAGCAGCATGGCGACATCACGACGGTGGTGGCGCACGACGCGCCGAGTTGCGCGTCGCGGCAGACGGTCAAGAACGTGCTGTCCGATCATTCCCGCGGCGTATTCCAAGGGCGGATCGAGGTCGCGCGCATTGCCCAGAAGACCGACGGTTACCAGATGAATCAGGCGCTTCTGCTATCCCCGACCGCCGAGATTGACTGCAAGCCGCAGCTCGAAATCTACGCCGACGACGTGAAGTGCAGCCACGGCGCAACGGTGGGCGAGCTGGACGCCAACCAGCTTTTCTACCTGCGCAGCCGCGGCATCCCGGAGGTGGAGGCACGCGCCATCCTGGTGCGGTCGTTCCTGTCCGAGGCGATGGACCCGATCCAGCACGAGGGCGCCCGCGCCCTGCTGGAGCGGGCAATTGAACAATGGTGGGAGCGCCGGCCAGCATGAACGCCTTCACGAAGCCTGTTTTGGACGTCGAGCGCATCCGGGCCGATTTCCCGATCCTGCGGGAGCAGGTCCGCGGCAAGCCCCTGGTGTTCCTGGACAGCGCCGCCAGCGCGCAGAAGCCGCGCCCGGTGATCGACGCCATGGTGCAGGCCATGGAGACCCAGTACGCCAACGTCCACCGCGGCCTGCACTGGATGAGCGAGCGCACCACCGACGCCTATGAGGCCACACGCGACTCGGTCGCCCGGCTGCTCAACGCGCCAAGCCGCGACGAGATCGTGTTCACCAAGAACACCACCGAGGCGATCAACCTGCTGGCGCACAGCTATGGCCGCGGGGTGATGCACCCTGGCCAGGCCGTGGTGATCAGCGCCATGGAGCACCACGCCAACCTGGTGCCTTGGCAGATGCTGCGCGACGCCACGGGGATCGAGCTGCGCGTGGCGCCGATCACGGACGCCGGCGAGCTGGACATGGCCGGGCTGGAGGACTGCCTACGCGACGGCAAGGTGGGCCTGGTGGCGATCGTGCACATGAGCAACGTGCTGGGCACCGTTATTCCGGCCGCTCGCGTGGCGGCGCTGGCGCACGAGTACGGCGCGCGGGTGATGTTCGACGGCAGCCAGGCCGTGGTGCATCGCGCGGTGGATGTGCAGGCCATCGGCGCGGACTTCTACACGTTCACCGCGCACAAGCTGTATGGCCCGACCGGGCTGGGCGTGCTGTGGGGGCGCAAGGAGCTGCTGGAGCGGATGCCGCCGTTCATGGGCGGCGGCGACATGATTGGCTCCGTCAGCTTCGAGCGCAGCACTTGGGCCGAGGTGCCGCATAAGTTCGAGGCCGGCACGCCGCCGATCATCGAGGCCATCGGCCTCGGCGCCGCCATCGAGTATGTTGAGCGAATCGGCTTCGACGCCATCCAGGCGCATGAGGCCGCGCTGACCGACCACGCGCTGGCCCGGCTGGCGGAGGTGCCCGGCCTGCGCGTGCTGGGGTCGGCGCAGGACCGCGGCGGCGTGTTCAGTTTCACCATGGAGGGGGCGCACGCGCATGACATTGCCACCCTGCTGGACCGCCAGGGCATTGCCGTGCGTGCCGGCAATCACTGCGCCGAGCCGCTGATGCGCCGCCTGGGCGTGGACAGCAGCGCCCGCGCCAGTACCGGCATCTACACCACGCTGGGCGAGATCGACGCGCTGGCCGACACCCTACACCGGGTACGGGAGTTCTTTGCGTAGTGTTCGACGAGCTTCGCGACCTATACAGCGCCGAAATCCGCGCCCATGGCCGTAGTCCCACCCATGCCCGGCGCCCGGACGGCTTCGACGCCGTGGCGAAGGGTGACAACCCGATGTGCGGGGACCGCGTGCAGGTGTTCGTGCGCCGGGCCGGGGATGCGGTGGCGGAGGCCGGGTTCGAGGCGCGCGGCTGCGAGATCACCGTCGCCAGCGCAGACCTGATGTGCGAGGCGGTGCAGGGCCAGCCGCAGCACCACATCAAGGCGATGGCGCAACAAGTGGCGGCCATGGCGCGCACCGGCCATTGCGAGGCGTGCGATGCGGCGTTGCAGCGGCTGCGCCCACTGTCGGCCGTGCATGAGTTCCCGTCGCGCGTCCGTTGCGTGACCCTGCCATGGGATGCCCTGCTGGCGGCCCTGGATGGCGATAAGGAGACGATCCCGTGAGTGAAGCCGCGAACGTGAGCACCTGGACCCCCGAGGGCGAAGTGCTGGCCAAACCGACCGAGGATGCGCTGCTTGCGGCCATCGCCACGGTGTATGACCCGGAAATCCCGGTGAACATCTATGAGCTGGGCCTGATCTACGCCGTCGAGATCGACGATGCGAACGCGGTGAAGGTGGAGATGACCCTGACCGCGCCGGGCTGCCCGAGCGCGCAGGAGCTGCCGGTGCAGGTGCAGGATGCCATCATGGCCGTGCCCGGCGTTGCGTCCTGCGTGGTGGACACCGTCTGGGATCCGCCGTGGGACCCCAGCCGCATGACCGAGGACGCACGCCTGGCGCTAAATATGTTCTGATGCCTCTCCCTCTCCCTCCGGGAGAGGGCCGGGGTGAGGGGGTGGGCCAGCACCGTCCCGCACTAAGGCAAGCACTACTCTGCCTAAGACCGGGGGCGGTCCTCGAAGACCCCCTCACCCCGACCCTCTCCCGAAGGGAGAGGGAGAAGATGGAGACCTTGATGGATACCCAGACTGCCACCCGTCCCCGCCGCGCCCTGCCGCAGTTGATGACCATGACGGACGCCGCCGCTACTCGCTTGCAGGCACTGTATGCCAAGGGTCAGCAGGGCATGCTGCTGCGCATCAGCGTCAACACCAAGGGCTGCTCGGGGCTGTCCTACGACATGACCTGGGTGCCGGCGGCCGGCCCCGGCGATGAGGTCGTCACCGACCACGGCCTGACGGTGCTGGTGGACCGCAAGGCCAGCCTGTTCCTGATCGGCAGCGTCATGGACTACGAGGTCAAGGACCTGACCAGCGGCTTCTCGTTCAGCAACCCCAACGAGAAGGGCCGTTGCGGCTGCGGCGAAAGCTTCCACGTCTGATCTCTGTTCAATCCAGCATGAAGCGGGCGATGCCGTCCACCAGGCCGTCCGCCAAGGGTATGTCCGGGTCAGCGTAGGCCGCGAGGTTGGCGGCCCGGCTCCCTGCTGGCGCCTTCATGACATGGTTCATCCCGGGGACCAGCAACAATGCTGCCGCTGGTCGCGAAGCCGCCAGCAGGCGGGCGTCTGAAACCTGGATTTGCAGGTCCGCCGTTCCCTGCATGACCAGCACGGGGCATTGCAGGGGCGCCAGTTCGGCCGCCGGGTCGCGCACCAGCCAAGATGTCACGTACGGCTGCACGGACGGGCGGAACAGCCCCATCAATGGAGGCGGCACCTCTGCCACAGCCTCGCCTTGCAGCAGCCGGCCGATGATGCCCCGCGCCTCGGCCACCTGCCCGGCCGGCACGCCGCCTGCGGCAAGCTGGCGCAGGATCAGCGGACCCGCGGGAACCCCGGCGCCAGCCAGCAGCACCAGCCGGTCCGCCGCCACCGCCTTCGCCGCAAGGGTCGCGATCAGCGCACCCTCGCTGTGGCCGAGCAGGCCCGCCCGGCTGACCCCGGGATCACCCGCCAGGGCATGCCACCAGCGGGCCGTGTCGGACACGTAGGCATCCAGCGTCAGGGCGGCCTCGTTCGGCGCAGCGGCGTGGCTGGCGCCGACGCCGCGCTTATCTGTGCGCAGGGTCGCCACCCCCCGTTCGGCCAAGCCCTCGGCCAGCATGCGCAGGCTGTTGTTGACCAGGCCCGGCAGGTTGCCGTCCCGATCCACCGGACCAGACCCAGCCACCAGCAGCAGCGCCGGATGCGGACCGGCGCGGTCTGGCATCAGCAAGGTGCCATATAGTGGCGCTGGCTCGGCGGGAACGCTGACGGCGTGGCTACGGCTCAAGGCTGATTTTCATCCCGGCATGGCTGTGCGCGAATCCGAGGCTGGCGTAGAAGTCCTGTGCCTCCCTCCGCTCCCGGTTGGTGGTCAATTGCAGCACAGTGCAGCCTGCCGCGCGGGCCTCGGCCATGGCGTGGCGCATCAGCGCCGTGCCGATGCCGCCACCGCGCCGAGAGCTGTCCACGCGGACGCCCTCCACCTGCGCGCGGCTCCCGCCCTGGTGCGACACGCCGTGCAGCACGTTCAATTGCAGGCACCCCACAATGGTCCCGTCCTGCTCCGCCAAGATGATCCGGCCGCCTTGGGCCAGCATGGCTTGGAAGCCGGCAAGGTAGCAGGGCGGCAGCGGCGACACGTCCCGCTCCCGCCCGGCGCCGAACCGGTCGTCGGCCAGCAGGTGCACGATCACGGGCAGGTCGGCCTCGGTGGCGTCGCGATACTGCATCAGCGGCCTTTCTGGAAACCGACCACGCTTTCCACTCGGGCGGACCAGAGGAACTGGTCGATGGCCGCCATGGACGACACGCGATAGCCGGCCTGCAACAGCATCCGGCCGTCGCGCGCCAGGGCGGCCGGGTTGCAACTGACATAGACGACCGGCACGCCGCTCCCGGCCAATGCCGGCATCTGCGCCAGGGCGCCGCCATGTGGCGGGTCGAGCACGATGGCGCTGGCGCCCTTCAGCTCCGCGGCTTGCAGCGGCTGCCGGGCCAGGTCGCGCTGCGTGGCCAGCACGCGGGGGTTGACCGCCCGGCGCAGCGCGGTGTACGCTGCCAGGTCGCCCTCATAGGCCTGCACCCGGCCACGCTGCGCCAGCGCGTGGGTAATGCTGCCGCAGCCCGCGAACAGCTCCAGGATGCGCGCCTTGGCTGGCAGCGGCGGCAAGGCGGCCAGCACGGCGGCGACGATGGCGGCCTCGCCCTCGCGGGAGGCTTGCAGGAATGCGCCGGGTGGGATGGCGGTCTCGACGCCGCCCAACGCCGTCGTGGCGGGGCGCAGCAGGCAGGCCGGCTCCGGCTCGCCTTGGCTGCCGCGGGCCAGGCCCGGCGCCCAACTGATCCGCGGCAGGCCATGCGCGTTGGCCAGCGCCGTCAGCAGGGTGCGGTCCCCGGAGGTCAGCTCGCCATCGGTCCGCAGCAGCAGGTCGGGGCCGCTGTCGAGCAGGTTCACCACCGCCGACCCGTCCCGCCGCAGGCCGGTCAACCGTTGCAGCACCGGGCGCAACGCCTGGATCAGCGCGAACAGGGCAGGGTGCAGCACCGGGCAGGCGTGCATGTCCACGATGTCGCGCGACCGGCGGCGGTGCAGGCCGATGCGGACGACCGGGCCGTCGCGGCGTATGGCGAGGTCCATGCGCCGCCGGGCTGCGGGTGGGGTGCGGGCCAGGTCCGGAGCGGCGATGGCGGGAGCGCCCATGCGGCGCAGGGCGTCCGCGACCTGCCCGGCCTTCCAGGCGGCGTAGCTGTCGTCACGCCAATGCTGCAGCGTGCAGCCGCCGCAGGGGCCGAAATGCGGGCAGGGCGGGGCGACGCGGTCCGCTGCGGCCTCCACGATGGTGGAGTCTCCCGTCCAGCCCTCGCCACGCCGCGCCAGGGCACCGGGTTGCACGAGTTCGCCAGGCAGGGTGTCAGGCAGGAAAAGCGCGGCGCCGTCCGGCAGGGCGGCCACGCCGTCCCCGTCCGCACCCATGCGCTGGATGCGGACGGGCGCGGGGGCGCTATCCGCCGAAGGCGGAGAGGCCGGTTTGGGCGCGGCCAAGGATCAGTGCGTGCACGTCATGCGTGCCCTCATAGGTGTTCACGGCTTCCAGGTTCATCACATGGCGGATGACGTGGTACTCGTCGGAGATGCCGTTGCCACCGTGCATGTCACGGGACACCCGGGCGATGTCCAGCGCCTTGCCGCAGTTGTTGCGCTTCATCAGGCTGATCATCTCCGGCGCGGCGCGGCCCTCCTCCATCAGCCGGCCCAGCCGCAGCGCGCCCTGCAGGCCCAGCGTGATCTCGGTCTGCATGTCGGCCAGCTTCTTCTGGATCAACTGCGTCGCGGCCAGCGGGCGGCCGAACATCTGCCGCTCCATCGTGTAGCCCCGGGCGGCGTGCCAGCAGAATTCCGCCGCGCCCAGCGATCCCCACGAGATGCCGTAGCGCGCATTGTTCAGGCACGAGAACGGACCGCGCAGCCCCTTCACGTGCGGCAACTCGTTGCCGGCCGGCACGAACACGTCCTGCATCATGATCATGCCGGTGATGGAGGCGCGCAGCGCAAACTTGCCCTCGATCTTCGGCGCGGTCAGCCCGGCCATCCCCTTCTCCAGGATATAGCCGCGGATGTCCCCGGCGTCATTCTTCGCCCAGACCACGAACACGTCCGCGATGGGCGAGTTGGTGATCCAGGTCTTCGACCCACTCACCACGAAGCCGCCATCGACCGCGCGGGCGCGGGTCCGCATGCTGGCCGGGTCCGACCCGGCGTCCGGCTCCGTCAGACCGAAGCAGCCGACGAACTCACCCGTCCGCAGCTTGGGCAGGAAGCGGTCCTTCTGGTCCTCGCTGCCGAACGCCCAGATCGGATACATCACCAGGGAGGACTGCACGCTGAAGGCGCTGCGGTAGCCGCTATCGACCCGCTCCACCTCGCGGGCGATCAGGCCATAGGCGACATAGCCCACCCCGGCGCAGCCATGGCTGTCGAGCGTCGCGCCCAGGAACCCCATCTCGCCCATCTCGGTCATAATCGAGCGATCGAACCGTTCATGCCGATTGGCTTCCAGCACCCGGGTCATCAGCCGGTCCTGGCAGTAGTCATGCGCGGCGTCGCGCATCGCCCACTCGTCTTCGGTAAGCTGGTCCTCCAGCAGCAGGGCGTCGTCCCACCGGAACGGCCCCATCTTGCGCGCCGCGACCGGGCGGTCCTGGGTAAGCTTGGCCTCGGCGGCCTCGGGCTGCTGGATCGGTGCAACGACGTTCATGGGTTCCCTCCAGGGTCAGGTCTAGAGTCAGGGGCGAAGTCAGGTGTTGTCGGTTGCCGGCTCCAACGCCGCGCGCCGCACGCCGTTCGAGCGTAGCAGCATGAACGCCGGCACGTCGTCGCCAAAGCCTAGCACGGACGGACCCAGATCCTCATCGCGACGGCGGCCATCGCGGGGACGGCGCTCGTTCCACGGGCGGGTATCGACGGGACGGGCCTCGTCACGCGGCGCCTCGCGGCGCTGCTCGTCACGGCGCGGGTCATCGCGGCGAGCCTCCGAACGGCGCGGCTCCCCGCGGTTGGGTCGGCGCGGCTCCGGCGCGGCGGGCACGGACGGCTCCGGCTCGGCATAGGCGACGACGGTCTCGGGCGTGGTCTCGACTGGGGCCGGGTAGGCTTCGATCGGCGCGGAGTCGGGCTTCTTGGCCCGGCTGCGGCGCGGCTTGGCAGCCTTCGGCGTATCTTCCGCCGCATCGGCCTGCGGCTTGGCGGCCCGTGGCGCAACCTTGGTCCCGCGCCCGCGGCCACGGCGGCGCCCGTCACCCTCGGTGAACTCCAGCGCATCGAGGCCCTCGACCTGCATACGCGGAATGGGCGCGCCGACCAACTTCTCGATGGCGGCCACGAATGACCCGTCATCGGGGGTGGCGAGCGTGAAGGCGTGCCCCGTCATGCCGGCCCGCCCGGTGCGGCCGATGCGGTGAACGTAGTCCTCCGCATGGATCGGCACGTCGAAGTTGAACACGTGGCTCAGCCCGCCGATGTCCAGCCCGCGCGCGGCAACGTCGCTGCACACCAGCAGCCTGATCTCGTTCGCCTTGAACTTCCCCAGCGTCGCGAACCGCTCCGGCTGGCTCATGTCGCCGTGCAGGGAGCCGACGCTGAACCCGTGCTTCTGCAGCGACTTGAATAGCGTATCCACATCCTTCTTGCGGTTGCAGAAGATCAGCGCGTTCTGCACGTCCTCGCTGCGGATCAGCCGGCGCAGCGCCTCGCGCTTCTCCAGCGCGTCCACCACCGTCAGGCCCGCCACGATGGTCGAGGCAACGCTGGCCGGGCGGCTGACCGTGATCTCCTTCGGGTTCTGCAGGAAGGCGTCGGCCAGCCGGCGGATTTCCGGCGCCATGGTGGCGCTGAAGAACAGGGTTTGCCGGGTGCGCGGCAGGAAGCCGACGATCTTCTCCACGTCCGGGATGAAGCCCATGTCGAGCATCCGGTCAGCCTCGTCGATCACCAGGATCTTGGTGTCGGTCAGCAGCAGACCGCCGCGGTCGAACAGGTCCATCAGCCGGCCCGGCGTGGCGATCAGCACGTCCACGCCCTTCATCAGCGCCTCCTTCTGGTCGGACAGGCTCTCGCCGCCGATCAGCAGGGCGTGGTTCAGCTTGAGGTACTTGCCATACTTCACGAAGTTCTCGGCCACCTGCAGCGCCAGCTCGCGCGTCGGCTCCAGGATCAGGCTGCGCGGCATACGGGCGCGGGAGCGGCTGCCGGACAGGATGTCCAGCATCGGCAACACGAAGCTCGCGGTCTTGCCCGTGCCGGTCTGCGCGCAGCCCAGCACGTCGCGGTTCATCAACACCGTGGGGATCGCCTGCGCCTGGATGGGGGTCGGCGTCAGGTAACCCATGTCCTCCACGGCGCGCAGGATTTCCGGCGACAGCCCCAGGTCGGCGAAGCCGTTCGCCTCAGGCTCGGCAGCATCGTTGTAGGCAGCCTCGGCATCGCTGATGCCGTCTGCCTCGATGGGGGACGGCTGTGGCACGGAACCCTCGGAGATCACCGGATCGGGCCGCGCAAGGTCAATGCCCAACTCAGCCGGGTCCGGAAAAGCCGGGGCCTCGACGACCTCATGCCCCATGGCACCTTCAACGTGCATCCCAGCATCGTGCGGCCCGGCCGCCTCAGGCTCGGTGACAGCCTCCACCAACCCGGCGCCCGGCGCGTCGGGCTGGATTGCATCTTGGCCATGGTGTGCGTTATCGTCCGCGGCGGCGGTCGTGATGTCCGTCAAACGTAAATCTCGATACAGAGTGGGTTTGATCCGCGCCATAGCACAGCGAACGCGCAATGCGGCGCGGCGCTGCGGATATCGGGAAACCCCGGCAAAAAGTCAAGGTTTGCGGCAGCCCGCGCCCGCCTTGCCTTTCTGCGATCGCCGCCGCATCACGGACGGCAGCAGGCCGAATCAAACCGCTGCCCGCTCCGCGCGCCATCGTGGCGGCCGCGTCCTGCAACGGCGACGACGCTTTCCAGCAGAGTCGGCGCCGCCCTAGGCTGCAACAGCGAGGCCGAGCCAGCAACCCAACCTCGATCAGGACGACGCATTATGGCACCCATGACCAACCTACCGCCTGGCCGGATCGAGGATTACGCCCTGATCGGCGACTGCATCACCGCCGCCCTGGTCGGCCGGGAAGGCAGCATCGACTGGCTCTGCTGGCCTCGATTTGACAGCGGCGCCTGCTTTGCCGCCCTGCTCGGCGGACCGGAGCACGGCCGTTTCAAGATTGCCCCAGCCGCGCCGGCCGCGCCGGCCACCCGCTGCTACCAGGATGACAGCCTCGTGCTGGAGACCGTGTTCGACACCCCGGACGGCCAGGTCGCCCTGATCGACTTCATGGTGCCCGGCGCGGCCAACAGTTGCATCGTCCGCATCGTCGAGGGCCGCAGCGGCGACGTTGCCATGCGCATGGAGGCCAGCCTGCGGTTCGACTACGGCAAGTCGATCCCCTGGGTCACCAAGCGCAATGGAGGCAACGGCATCATCGCCGTCGCCGGACCGGACATGGTCGTGCTGCGGACCCCGGTGCCATTGCGGGGCGAGGACATGAAGACGGTGGCCGACTTCTCCGTCCGGGAGGGCGAGCGGCTGACCTTCGTGCTCACCCATGGCGCGTCGCACCTGCCGATGCCGATCAGCCTGGACGCCGAGGACGCCCTGTATGCGACCACCGAGTTCTGGTCCACCTGGGCCGCCCGCAGCACCTATTCCGGTCCTTGGGCGGATGCGGTCAAGCGTTCGCTGCTGACGCTGAAGTGCCTGACCTATGCCCCCACCGGCGGCATCGTGGCGGCGCCGACCACCTCCTTGCCAGAGGCGTTGGGCGGGGTGCGGAACTGGGATTACCGCTTCTGCTGGCTGCGCGACGCCACCATCACGCTGTTCGCGTTCATGGCCGCCGGCTACACCGACGAGGCCAGCGCCTGGGCCGATTGGCTGCACCGCAGCATCGCCGGCAGCCCGGACCAGGTGCAGATCATGTACGGGATCGGCGGGGAGCGCCGGATCGAGGAGGCGGAGCTGCCGTGGCTGCCGGGTTACCAGGGTGCCGCGCCGGTGCGGATCGGCAACGCCGCCGCCACGCAACTGCAGCTCGACGTCTATGGCGAGGTGATGGAGGCGCTGTATCAGGCCCGCGCCGCCAAGCTGCTGACCAACCCGCAATCCTGGGCGCTGCAGCGCGGCCTGCTGGAGCACCTGGAAACCGCCTGGAAACAACCCGACGAGGGCATGTGGGAAACCCGCGGCGGCCCGCAGCACTTCACGTTCAGCAAGATGATGGCCTGGGTGGCGTTCGACCGCGCCATCCGCGATGCCGAGAAGAACAACCTGTCCGGCGACGTGGACCGGTGGCGCCAGGTGCGGGACGAGATCCATGCAACGGTGTGCCGGGACGGCTACGACAGCGACAAGGGCAGCTTCGTGCAGTCCTTCGGCAGCGACAAGCTGGACGCGACGTTGCTGCTGGTCGGCGCGACCGGCTTCCTGCCATGTGACGATCCGCGTGTCCGGGGCACCGTGGCGGCGGTGGAACGGGAGCTGCTGGTGGACGGCTTCGTGCTGCGCTACCGCACGGACGATGGCGGCGACGGGCTGCCGGCCGGGGAGGGCGCGTTTCTGGCGTGCAGCTTCTGGCTGGCATCGGCCTGGTTCCGCGAGGGCCGTGAGGAGGAGGCCGTCGCGTTGTTCGAGCGGCTGGTTGGGCTATGCAACGACGTGGGGCTGCTCAGCGAGGAGTATGACCCAAAGGCGCAGCGCTTCACCGGCAACTTCCCGCAGGCGTTCAGCCATGTCGCGCTGATCAACGCTGCGCTGACGCTGACCGGCGCGGCGCAGGACCGGATGAAGCCAGCCCTGCCGATGCGCCAAGCGGCGGAGTAGCCCCGCTTCCCCCCTCTCCCGGAGGGAGAGGGGGGAAGCGGTCACTCGGCTGCGACCCGCTCTGCCCTGACACGGCGCCTGAGCAGCCGCATGCGTCCCAGCCGTTCCATCGCCAGGTAAACCACCGGCGTCGTGTACAGCGTCAGCACCTGCGACACGATCAGCCCGCCGCAGATGGCGATGCCCAGGGGGCGCCGGTACTCCGACCCGGTGCCCGACGACACCGCCAGCGGGATCGCCCCCAGCAGGGCCGCCATCGTCGTCATGATGATCGGGCGGAACCGCTCCTCGCACGCATCCAGGATGGCCTGGCGCGGGGACAGGCCGCGCTCCCGCTCCGCCTCCAGGGCGAAGTCGATCAGCATGATGGCGTTCTTCTTCACGATGCCGATCAGCAGGATGATGCCGATGATCGCCAGCACCCCCAGCTCCGACCCGGTGACCAGGATCGCCAGCAACGCCCCCAGCCCGGCCGGCGGCAGGGTGGACAGGATGGTCAGCGGGTGCAGCAGGCTCTCATACAGCACGCCGAGCACGATGTAGATCGTCACCAGCGCCGCCACGATCAGCAGCGGCAGGCTGGACAGCGACTTCTGCAGGAACTGCGCGTTGCCGGCGAACTCCGTCCGCACCCCGGCCGGCAGCCGCAGGTTGGCCGCCGTCTGCGTCACCAGGTTGACCGCGTCGCCCTGCGTGGTCCCCGGCAGCAGGTTGAAGCTGATGCTGCTGGACGGGAGTTGCCCCTGGTGGCGCACCGCCAGCGCCGCGGTGTCGCGCTGCAGCTTGACGACGCTGCTGATCGGCACCTGCTTGGCCCCGGTGCCGGGCACCCATAGGCGGTCCAACTGCACCGGGTCCAGTTGCAGGCCCGGCAGGGTCTCCAGCACCACGCGATACTGGTTGCGCTGGGTGTAGATGATCGACATCTGCCGCTGCGAGTACGCGTTGTCCAATGCGTCGTCGATGCTGGCGATGGACACGCCCAGCCGGGCCGCCGCCTCCCGGTCGATCACCACGTCGGCCTGCGGTCCCGGATGGTCCTGGTCGCTGCTCACGTCGGAGATGCCGGGCACGCCGTGCAGCGCCTGCTCCAGCTTGGTCGTCCAGGTCCGCAACTCCGCGATGTCCTGGTCCAGCACGACGAATTGGAACTGCGTGCCCTCGGACCGCCCGCCGCCGCGCAGGTCCTGGGCGGAACCCAGGTAGGTCTCGATGCCCGCCATCTCCTGCCACCGGGGCCGCAGGCGGGCCAGCACCTCCTCGCTGCTGATCCCGCGCTCGCTCAGCGGCTTCAGCGACACCGTGAGCTGGCCGCGGTTGATGCTGGACCAGCCGGAGGTGATGCCGATGGTGCTGCCGACGCTCTCCACCGCCGGGTCGGCCAGCAGCACGTCCACCACGCGCCGCTGCCGCTCGGCCATGGCGGCGAAGCTGACGTCCGGGCTGCCGACGGTGCTGCCCGACAGCAGCCCGGTGTCCTGGATCGGCAGGAAGCCCTTGGGCACGTAGCCATACAGCTTGACCGTCCCGACCGTGATGGCGAGCGTCAGCAGCAGCATCGGCCAGCGCCAGCGCAACGCGGTGCCAAGCGTGCCGACGTAGCCGCGCTGCGCACCCTGCAGCAGCCGGTCCACCACGCGGTCCACGGTGCCCCACAGGCCCTTGGGCGCCGCGTGCCGGCCCATGTACCGCCCGCACATCATCGGCGTCAGCGTCAGCGACACCACGGCCGATATGGCAATGGCGATGGCGATCACCATGGCGAACTCGTGCAGCAGCTTGCCCAGGATGCCGCCCATGAACAGGATCGGGATGAACACCGCAATCAGCGAGACGCTGATGCTGATGACGGTGAAGCCGATCTGCCGCGACCCGGCCAGCGCCGCCTGCATGGGGGACAGGCCGCGCTCCTGGTGGCGGAAGATGTTCTCGATCATGACGATGGCGTCGTCCACGACGAAGCCGACCGCGATGGTCAGCGCCATGAAGCTGAAGTTGTTCAGCGTGTAGCCCAGCAGGTACATCGCCCCGAAGGTGCCGGCGATGCTGAGCGGCACCGTCACCGCCGCGGCCAGGGTCGGCACCAGCCGGCGCATGAACAGCGCCACCACCAGCAGCACCAGGCCGATGCTGACGAACAGGGTGGACTGCATGTCGTGCGCGCTGGCGCGGATGGTGGTGGTGCGGTCGGAGATGATGTGCACCGTGATGCCGCGCGGGATCCACTGCAGCAGTTGCGGCAGCACCGCCTTCACCCGGTCCACGGTGTCGATCACGTTGGCGCCGGCGGTCTTGGTGACAGTCAGCAGGACGGCGCGCTGCTTGCCCTCCCAGGCCGACAGCTTGGTGTTGGCGACGCCGTCCAGCACCTCCGCCACGTCGCCCAGCCGCACGGTGGCGCCGTTCAGGTACTTCAGCACCAGCCCGGCGTAATCGGCCGCCTGGGTGATCTGGCCGTTGAGCTGCAGGGTCTCGGCCCGGGCCGGACCCTGGAAGCCGCCGATGGGGCCGTTCACGTTGGCGTTGCGTATGGCGGTGTAAACGTCGCCGCTGCTCAGCCCGGCGGCGCGCAGGGCAGCCGGGTTCAGCCGCACGCGCACGGCGGGCTTCTCGGCGCCGTTCACCGATACATTGCTCACGCCGTCCACCTGGCTCAGCCGCTGCGCTAGGATGGTGTCGGCGGCGTCATACAGTTGCGCCGGGCTGAGGGTGTCCGAGGTCAGGGACAGGGTGATGACGGGCGCCTCGGCCGGGTTGAACTTGCGGTAGTACGGCCGGGTCGGCAGGTCGCTGGGCAGGTCGGTGTAGGCGGCGTTGATGGCGGCTTGGACGGCGTTGGCCGATCCCTCGATGGGACGGTCGATGTCGAACTGCACGACGATGCTGGTGCTGCCGGTGCTGCTGGTGCTGGTGATCTCGGTGACGCCGGGAATTTCGCCCAGGCGGCGCTCCAGCGGGGCGGCGATGCTGGCGGCCATGGTCTCCGGGTCCGCGCCGGGGCGGCCGGCGAAGACGACGATGGTGGGGATGTCCACGCTGGGCAGCGGCGCCACGGGGAGGAAGCGCACCGCGACGATGCCGATGAGCAGCAGCCCGAAGGCGAGCAGGAACGTCGCCACCGGCCGGTGGATGAACGGGGCGGAGATGTTCATGACGCTGCTGCCCCCTCTCCCTCCGGGAGAGGGTCGGGGTGAGGGGGTCTTGCGGCGCGGATGTCGGCTGTTTGTGGGGCTGTTCCGTTGGCGGACAGGGCTGTGCTGGCCCGCCCCCTCACCCCGGCCCTCTCCCGGAGGGAGAGGGAGAAGCAGCGACTTGTCATTCTGCCGCCGCCAGTCGCGTACGGGTAAAGCGCAGCCGCAGGCGCTCGAACGCCAGGTAGATCACCGGCGTCGTGTAGAGCGTCAGCACCTGGCTGAGCAGCAATCCTCCCACGATGGTCAGGCCCAGCGGATACCGCAGCTCGGACCCGGTGCCGCGCTCCAGCACCAGCGGCAGCGCGCCCAGCAGCGCCGCGGCGGTGGTCATCATGATCGGCCGGAACCGCAGCAGGCTGGCCTCGGTGATCGCCTCCAGGGGCAACAGCCCGCGGTCCCGCTCCGCCTCCAGGGCGAAGTCGATCATCATGATGGCGTTCTTCTTCACGATGCCCATCAGCAGCACGATGCCCACCAGCGCCACCAGGGAAAGGTCCTGCCCGGCCAGCAGCAGCGCCAGCAACGCCCCGATCCCGGCCGAGGGCAGCGTGGACAGGATGGTGATGGGGTGGATCGTGCTCTCATACAGCACGCCCAGCACGATGTAGATCACCACCACCGCCGCCAGGATCAGCCAAGGCTCGCTGCTCAGGCTGCTCTGGAACTCCGCTGCGTCGCCGGAGTAGCTGCCGACGATGGTGGGCGGCAGGCGCATTTCCTGCTCCGCCTGCGCCACCGCCGCAACGGCATGGCTCAGGCTGGCGCCCGGCGCCAGGTTGAAGCTCAGCGTGATCGAGGGGAACTGGCTCTGGTGCGTCACCGCCAGTTGCGCCGTGCCGCGGGTGATGGTGGCGATGGCCGACAGCGGCACCTGCGGCGTCGCCAGCCCGCCCACCCCCGGCGTGCCCGGCACCCGCAGCCGGTCCAGCGAGTGCGGGTCCGCCTGCCACGCCGGGTCGGCCTCCAGGATCACGCGGTACTGGTTGGACTGGCTGAAGATGGTGCTGATCTGCCGCTGGCCGAACGCATCATACAGGGTGTCCTGCACCGCCTGCATCGACACGCCCAGCCGCATCGCCGCGTCCCGGTCCACCTCGATGTGCGTCGCGAAGCCGTCGGTCTGCTGGTCGCTGGCGATGTCGCGCAGGTCGGGCATCCCGGCCAGCCGGGCCTGCAGGCGGGGCGCCCAGGTCGCCAGCTCGTTGGCGTCGGTGTCCAGCAGGGTGTACTGGAACTGCGTGCGGCTGATGCGGGTGCCGATCTGGATGTCCTGCACCGGCTGCATGAACACCGATATGCCGGGGGCGCCGGACATCGCCCGCTGCAGCCGCTGCATGACGACGGGCGCTGGGTCCCGCTGGGTCCGCGGCTTGAGCGTGATGGTCAGCCGCCCGGTGTTGGGCGTGGCGTTGATCGCCCCGGCGCCGACGAATGACACGACGCCCGCCACGGCGGGGTCCTGCAGCGCCGTGTCCGCCAGGCCGGTTTGCAACTCGGTCATGCGCGGGATGGAGGCGCTCTGCGCCGCCTCCGTCACGGCGACGATCACGCCGGTGTCCTGCAGCGGCAGGAAGCCCTTGGGGGTCACGGCATACAGGGCGATGGTGCCGAACAGCGTCCCGACCGCAACCAGCAGCACGAAGCCCTGATGCCGCAGCGCAACCTGCAGGGTGCGGCGGTAGAACCGCGTGGTCGCCAGGAAGCCGCGCTCGAACCAACCGGTCAGCCAGCTCGGCCTGTCGTGCGCCCGCAGCAGCCGCCCGCACATCATCGGCGTCAGCGTCAGCGACACCAGCGCGGACACGATCACCGAGGTGCTGAGCACCACCGCGAACTCGTTGAACAGCCGGCCCACCACGCCGGTCATGAACAGCAGCGGGATGAACACCGCGACCAGGCTGATGGTCAGCGACACAATGGTGAAGCCGATCTGCGCCGCGCCCTTGTAGGCCGCCTGCAGCGGCGGCACCCCGTCCTCGATGAAGCGGACGACGTTCTCGATCATCACGATGGCGTCGTCCACCACGAAGCCGGTCGCGACGGTCAGCGCCATCAGCGACAGGTTGTCCAGGCTGAACCCGCACAGCGCCATCACGCCGAAGGTGCCGATCAGGGACAAGGGCAGCGCCACCGCCGGGATGATCGTCGCCCGCGCACTGCGGAGGAACAGGAAGATCACGCCCACCACCAGCACGATCGACAGCACCAGGGTGTACTGCACGTCGGCGACGGAGGCGCGGATGGTCTCGGTGCGGTCCGTCACGACTGTCATCGCCACCCCCGCCGGGATCGCCGCTCGCATCCCGGGCAGCGCCTGCTTGATCGCGGCGACGGTGCTGACGATGTTGGCGCCGGGCTGGCGCTGGATGTCCAGCACCACCGCGGGCTGGCCGTTGTACCAGCCGGCCACGCGGTTGTTCTCCACCCCGCCGATCACGCTGCCCAGATCCGACAGCCGCACCGGCGCGGTGTTGCGGTAGGCGATCACCAGGTCCTCGTAGGCGGCGGGCGTCACGAGCTGGTCGTTGGCCCCCAGCGCATAGGCCTGGCGCGGCCCGTCGAAGCCGCCCTTGGCCCCGTTCACGTTCGCCGCCGACACCGCCGCCCGCACGTCCTCCAGCGACAGCCCGTACGCCGCCACCCGCGCCGGGTCCAGCCGCACCCGCACGGCGGGGCGCAACCCGCCCTGCACCGTCACCTTGCCCACCCCGTCGATCTGGCTGAGCTTCGGCTGCAGCAGGGTGTCGGCGGCGTCGCTGATGCGGTCGATGGGCACCGTCTCGGACGTGAGCGCCAGGGACAGGATCGGCGCGTCGGCCGGGTTCACCTTCGCATACACGGGGGGATAGGGCAGGGTGGTCGGCAAGGTGCCGGATGCCGCGTTGATCGCCGCCTGCACGTCCTGCGCGGCGCTGTCCAGGGCGCGGTTCAGGTTGAACTGCAGGGTGATCTGGCTGGTGCCTTCGCTGCTGGTGCTGGTCATCACGGCCAGGCCGGTGATCTGGCCGAACTGCCGCTCCAGCGACGCGGTGATCAGCGTCGCCACCGTGTCCGGCCCGGCGCCGGGCAACTGCGTCGTGACCTGGATCGTCGGGAAGTCCACCGTGGGAAGTGCTGCGACGGGCAGGGCGCGGTAGCCCATCAGGCCCGCCAGCAGCACCGCCAAGGCCAGCAGCCAGGTGGCGATGGGCCGCGCGATGAACGGGGCGGAGATGTTCACCCTAGCCCGCCGTGCGCGTCCGGCGGACGCCGTTGCCCGGCGCGCTGCGCTCCTTCACGATCGCGTCCGGCGCCGTGCCATCGGGTCCGGCAACGGCGACCTTGCCCTCCTCGACCACGCGGTGCGCGCCGTCCGTCACCACCTGCTCGCCCGCCTGCAGGCCATCGGTGATGACGCTGGTGCCATCGTCCTCATGCCCGATCTGCACCATCCGGCGGTGCGCCGCTCTGTCGTCCGAAACGACATAGACGAAGTTCCCGCGCGGGCCGCGCTGGACGGCCGAGGTCGGCACCGTCACCACGCCGTGCAGGGTCTCCACCAGCATCCGCACGTTCACGAAGCCGCCGGGCCACAGCAGCAGGCCGTCGTTGGGGAAGGTGGCCTTCAGCTTGATGGTGCCCGTCGCGGGATCGACTTGGTTGTCCAGCACCGCCAACTGGCCGCGGTCCAGCGGGTTGGCAGTGTCGCCGTCCCCCCGCAGCGCCAGCACCGGCGGCGCCCCGCCCTGCATCGATTTCGCCACCGCCGGCAACGCCTGCTGCGGCAGGGTGAACACCACGGAAATCGGCTTCAACTGCGTCAGCACCGTCAGCGGCGACAGGTCGGTGGCACGCACCAGGTTGCCGGCATCGACCTGCCGGATGCCGACGCGCCCGTCGATTGGCGCGGTGATGGTGGTGTAGCCCAGGTTGGTCTTGGCGGTGTCGATGGCAGCCTGGTCGCCGCGCACCTGCGCCTCCATCTGCGCGGCGGCGGCGCGGGCAGTGTCCACCTGCTGCCCGCTGCTGTAGTTGCCCGCAGCCAGCTTGGAGTACCGGCCGACATCCAGCCGCAGGTTGGCCAGGTTGGCCTCGTCCTGCTGCTTCTTCGCCGTCGCGCTGTCCAGGCTGGCCTGGTAGGACCGCGGATCGATGCGGGCCAGCACGTCGCCGGTGTGCACGTCCTGGCCCTCCTTGAAGCGCACCTCCAGCAGCGGGCCATCGACGAAGGCGCGCACCTGCACCAGGTTGAACGCCTGCACGGTGCCGAGGCCGTCAAGGTAGATCGGCACGTCCCGCGCCTCGCTGCGGCCTGCCAGCACGGGGACTGGCGCGTCATCCGTCCCGCCGCGGTGACTCAGCCCGCCGAGGTTGGGCGACGATGCGGCCGGCTCGTTCTGGACATGGTAATAGTACCCGGTCCCACCGGCCGCGGCCAGCACCAGCAGGACCAGCAGCACACGCCTCATGTCACGCCCCCGGACCAGCCGCCGCCAAGCGCCTTGTACAGGTTCACCAAGGCCTGGAACCGCGCCAGCCGCACCTGCGTCAGGGAGTCGAGGTCGGAGAACAGCGTGGTCTGCGTGTTGAGCGACGTGATGATGTCGATGGTCCCTGCCAGCAGTTGCGCCCCGGCGATATCGGCTGAGCGCTGCGCCACGGCGACGGCCTGCCGCGTCAGGTCCTCTTGCTCCGTCGTGAGGCGCAATGCCACCAATGCCTGCTCCACGTCGGTGAAGCTCTGCAGCACCGCCTGGTGATAGTTCGCCAGCAACTCGTCATACCGCCCCTTGGACTGGTCGAGTTGGCCGCGCCGCAGCCCATTATCGAAGATGGTCTGCGTGAGGTTCGCGGCAAGCTGCGCCACGACGGTTCCCGGCCCCGTGATCGTGCTCAGCGCCGCGCTGGTCAGCCCGCCCGACCCGGTCAACTGCACGTCCGGGAAGAACGCGGCGCGGGCGGCGCGGATGTTGGCGTTCTCCGACACCAACTGCGCCTCGGCGTTGGCGACGTCCGGGCGGCGCGCCAGCAGCTCGCTCGGCAGGCCCGGCGCCACCAGCGGCAGCGGCAGCTTGTCCAGGCTGCCGCCCCGCGCGGCCAGGCGCTCCGGCGGCACCCCGACCAGGATGCCCAGGCCGAGGCGCTGCTGCTCGGCGTTGTTCTGCAGGCCCGGGATGGCGGCGCGCTGGCTGGCCACCAGCGCCTCCTGCTGCGACACGTCCAGCGCGTTGGCGGTGCCGACGGTCAGCCGGGCCTTGAAGGCGCCGAGCACATTGGCCGCCGTGGCCAGGTTGCGCTCGGCGATGTGCAGCCGGTCCAGCGCCCCAAGCCATTGAAAGTAGGTGGTGGCGACGGAGGTGACGACGTTCAACGCAACCGTCTCCTGGTCGAACCGGGTGGCGACGGCGCTGGCCTGCGCCGCCTCGGCCAGGGCGCGGTTGCGGCCCCAGAAGTCCACGTCGTAGGACACCTGCAAGTTGGCGCTGTAGCTGCGGAAGTCGAAGTAACGCTGTTTGCCGAAAGTGGGGGTCGTGCTGCTCCCGGTGCCGCTGCGCTGGTAGCTGTCGCTCAGGCCGCCCTGCACGGTGGGCAGCAGCGGCGCCCCGCTGATCCGCACCTGGGCGTCGGCCTGCACGATGCGCGCGGCGGCAGCGGCGAGGTTGGCGTTGTAGGCCCGCGCAGCGACGATCAGCGTGTTCAGCTCCGGCGAACCGAAGTTGCGCCACCACTCGGGCGGCGGCCAGGCGGCTGCGGCGGTGTCGGCCGTCGCCTGGAACGCGCCGGGCACGTCAAGCTTCGGCCGCTCGTAGAACGGACCGAGACTGCATCCGCCAATGAGGATCGTGGCCAGCAGCACGCTGGCCAGCGGCAGTGCGGCGGGGCTCACCGGCGGCCTGTACGCAGCGATGCTTCGGCGAGCCGGGTGCGGCCTTCTGGGGACAGGGAGCTGATCGCCGACAGCAGGCTCTCGCCGAAGCGGTTGGAGGTCTCGACCCAGCGGGCCTGCCATTCCTGCATCCGGGCGCGCACGGCGGCCTCGTCGTAGGGTTGGTGGGCGATGGCCTGCGACAGCGCCTCGCGGGATTCATCCATGTTGCGCCGGGCCAGGTCGTACCAGGGCCGCTCATGCGCCAGGACGGCACGGAACTGCTCGGCATCGGCTGGCGGCAGGTCGTGCGCCATGCGCTCGACCACGCCCTCCAGTCCGCCGGGACCGGCTGGCCGGCCGGTGGCCATGTGGGAGCCGATCAAGGCCACGGCGAACAGGTTGCCGGCGATGGACAGCCACAGCAGCCGCGTGCGCCAGGGTTCCCGGAGGATGAGGGTCAGGCGGCGCATCGGGCACAGGGGATCAAAGCGCGCTGGCGACCGTCAGCGACTGCACCGTCGCGAACGCGTCGCTGTCCGCGGCGGCACTGCCGGCCATGCCGAAGTACAGTCCCGCCACCGTGCAGGCCGCCAGCACGCCCCACCTGATGCCGGACAGCAAGGGCGAGGTCCGGGCCATGCAGTCGCGCAACGCACCCTGCATCCGCGCCAGCGCGGCAGGATCGGCAAGATGGTCCGGCGGCGGTGCGCCCGGCAGCGGGCCATTGGCACCGTAATCTGGCCGTGCGTCATCCAGCGCCAGGGCATCCGCGAGCACCGTGCGGGCGGCGCGGCTGACCCGCAGCAGCGCCAGGGCTGCCAGGCGGTCGGCGTCCGGCCATGCGGCCAGGTCGGTGCCGCGGGCGCGCAACGCCCAGTCCAGCCGGCGCAGCGTCATGGATGCCAGCGGGCAGGTCATGCGCCGCGGGCTTCGAGGTAGGCGCGCAGCACCTTGCGTCCGCGGTGCAGCAGCCCCTCCAGGGCACGGGTGGACACGCTGAGCGCCCGGGCGGCGTCCTGGCCGGACCAGCCCTCGCCATAGGTCAGGGCGATGGCGGCGCGCTGCCGGTCGGGCAGGGTGGCGATGGCCTCGGCCAGCATCTGCTGCCGCTGCTGTGCGATCAGCGCGGCATCGGCGGCGGGGGCGGGATCGGCCAGGTCCTCCGGCATGGCGCCGGAGGGACGGGTGGCGCGCAGGCGGTCGATGGCGGCGTTGACGGCGATGCGGTGCAGCCAGGTGGACGCCGCCGCCTGCGACGGATCGAACGACCCGGCACGGGACCAGGCCCGCAGCAGCGCGTCCTGCGCCACGTCCTCGGCCGCGGCCGGATCGCCCAGCACGCGCAACGCCGCCCGCCGCAGGCGCAGCAGGTAGCGCCCGGCCAGGGTGTCGAACGCGGCCCGGTCGCCGGATGCGATGCGGGCCATCAACTCGTTGTCGGTCGTGTCGTCTTGCATAGGGTGTCGCGGCCTGGTGAGGTGGCGGTGGCTTGTTACGCAAAACCGGACGCGATCCCATGGTGCGACCACTGCCCGCAAGGCGGCGGGTCAGGTTTGGCTGACGGCCAGGATGCGTTCGGCCAGCTTCAGATGGGGCCGGTCGATCATTTTTCCATCCAGCGAGAACACGCCGGCGCCGGGCCGGGCGGCGAACCCATCCTGCACCTGGCGCGCCCAGGCCACGCGCTCGGGGGAGGGGGTGAAGGCGGCGTTCACCGGGGCAACCTGGTCGGGATGGATGCACAGCTTGCCGGCGAAGCCGTCGCGGGCGGCCCGTGCCGCCTCCATCGCCAGCCCGGCCGGATCGCGCGGGTCGGGCCACGGCGTGTCCAGCGCCGGCACCCCGGCGGCGGCGGCGGCGGTGACCGTCTGCGCCCGCGCGGACGAGACCGGGCCGGCATAGCGCCCATCGGGGTCGCGCGGGGACACCCCCAGGTCGGCCGACAGGTCCTCGGCCCCGAAGCACAGCGCCAGCAGCCGTGCCGGCGCCCCGGCATAATTCATGTGGAGCAGGGACGCGGCGGTTTCGGTCACCAGGGCGAGCACGCCGATGGCGCCCTGCGGCACGCCATGCGCCGCCTCCAGGGCCTCAAGGTGGTGGTCCAGGGCGTGCAGGTCGTGCGGCCCGGCGCATTTGGGCAGCATGACGGCGGCCGGGCGGCCGGGGACGGCGGCGGCGAGGTCGGCCAAGTACCAGGGTGTTCCCCGCGGGTTCACGCGCACGATCACGCCGGGCCGGGCGAGGGTGGGCAGCAGTGCCGCGACCATCGCGCGGGCGGCCTCCTTGCCCGGCGGCGCCACGCTGTCCTCGAGGTCCAGGATGACGCCATCGGCGGCGGAAGCCGCGGCCTTGGCAGCCTTCCGCTCGCTGTCGCCCGGCGCAAACAGCAGGCTGCGAAGCTTTATCGGACTTGGCATCTTGCAGCGGCCCTCCCCCATGGCGAACAATCTTGCGCCGGCCCCTGCGATATGCAAATCAACGCCGTAAGAGGTAAAAAACAGGGAACGTCGGGGTGCCAAACGCCATTTTGGAAACTGCAGGCATGACGCGGGAGTTCCGCGGCTTCATCGCCGTGAACAACGTGGACCTGCGCGTGCAGGAGGGGACGATCCACGCCCTGATCGGCCCCAACGGCGCCGGCAAGACCACATGCTTCAACCTGCTGACCAAGTTCCTGGCGCCGACCCGCGGCACCATCCGCTTCAAGGGCCGCGACATCACCGGGCAGAAGCCGGCGGCGGTGGCGCGGCTGGGCCTGGTGCGGAGCTTCCAGATCTCCGCGGTGTTCCCGCATCTGACCGCGATGGAGAACGTGCGGCTGGCGCTGCAGCGCGCCCGCGGCGGCAGCTACGACTTCTGGCGGCCGGAATCGCTGCTGCACCAGTACGACGACCGCGCCTGCGCGCTGCTGTCCGACGTTGGGCTGGAGGGCTATGAGAACGAGACGGCGGCCCTGCTGTCCTATGGCCGCAAGCGCGCGCTGGAGATCGCGACGACGCTGGCGCTGGAGCCGGAGATGCTGTTGCTCGACGAGCCGACGGCCGGCATGACGCATGAGGACGTGGACCGCGTGGTGGCGCTGATCCGCCGCATCCGCACCGGCCGCACGATCCTGATGGTCGAGCACAACCTGAGCGTCGTCGAGGGCCTATGCGACCGCATCACCGTGCTGGCGCGCGGGCAGATCCTGGCGGAGGGCGACTACGCCGAGGTCAGCCGGAACCCGGACGTGGTGACGGCCTACCTGGGGTCCCCCGATGCTTGACGCGGCGAAGCTCGATGGGGCGCCCGCCGGCGGCACGGCCGGGCCGATGCTGGCGGTGGCCGGGCTGAACGCCTGGTATGGCGAGAGCCACGTCCTGCACGGCGTCGATTTCAACGTGGGCGAGGGCGAGGTGGTGACCCTGCTCGGCCGCAACGGCGCGGGCAAGACCACCACCATGAAAAGCATCATGGGCCTGGTGCCCCGGCGCGAGGGCAGCATCCGCTTCCGGGGCACGGAGACCACCGGGATGCGCCCGGACGGCGTCGCCCGCGCCGGCATCGCCATCTGCCCGGAGGAGCGCGGCATCTTCGCCAGCCTGAACGTGACGGAAAACCTGATGCTGCCGCCGCAGATCGCGCCCGGGGGCATGAGCGTCGCGGAAATCCTGACCTTGTTCCCCAACCTGAAGGAGCGCGCCAACAGCCAGGGCACCAAGCTGTCCGGCGGCGAGCAGCAGATGCTTGCCATCGGCCGCATCCTGCGCACCGGCGCCCGGCTGCTGCTGCTCGACGAGCCGACCGAGGGCCTGGCCCCGGTGATCGTGCAGCAGATCGGCCGCACCATCCGCGAGATCAAGGCGCGCGGCTTCACCGTGCTGCTGGTCGAGCAGAACTTCCGCTTCGCCGCCACCGTCGCCGACCGCCACTACGTGATGGAGCACGGCCGCATCATCGACATGATCCCCAACAGCGAGCTGTCGGCGAACATGGACAAGCTGCATGAATACCTCGGCGTCTGACGGCGCCTCTAGGAGCATCCTATGACCATTTCCCGCCGCGGCCTGATCGGCACAGCCGCTGCCCTTCCCATCCTGGGCGCCCGCCGTGCCCGCGCGCAGGCGAACGTCATCAAGGTCGGCGTACTGACCGACCTGTCCGGCACCTACCAGGACGTGGGCGGCCCGGTCTCCACCCTGGCCGCCAAGCAGGCCGTGGAGGAGTTCGCCAGCAAGGGCTTCACCGTCGAGGTCGTCCAGGCCGACCACCAGAACAAGACCGACGTCGGCGCCGGCATCGCCCGCCAGTGGTACGACCGCGACGGCGTGGACCTGATCGTCGATGTCCCCAACAGCGGCGTCGGCCTGGCCATCGCCGGCGTCGCCAAGGACAAGAACAAAGCATACGTGAACACCGGCGCGGCCACGTCGGACCTGACCGGGACGATGTGCAACGCCAACACCATCCATTGGGCGTACGACACCTACATGCTGGCGAAGTCCACCGGGTCGGCTGCGGTGAAGTCCGGCGGCGACACCTGGTTCTTCATCACCGCCGACTACGCCTTCGGCACCGCGCTGCAGCGCGACACCACGGAGTTCGTGACCAAGGCCGGCGGCAAGGTGCTGGGCAGCATCCGCTACCCGTTCCCGGGCACGACCGACTTCTCCTCCCCGCTACTGCAGGCGCAGGCGTCGGGGGCGAAGATCCTGGGCATCGCCAACGCCGGGGCGGACACCGTCAACACCATCAAGCAGGCGCAGGAGTTCGGCACCAGCAGCAGCATGAAGCTGGCGGGCCTGCTGGTGTTCATCAGCGACGTGCACGCCATCGGGCTGGAGATCGCGCAGGGCCTGCTGCTGACCAACAGCTTCTACTGGGACGCCAACGACCGCACCCGCAAGTTCTCGGAACGCTTCAAGCCGAAGGCCCCGGCGGTGCGGGCGACGATGGTGCAGGCGGGGACGTATGCCAGCGTGCTGCACTACCTCAAGACCACTGCCGAGAAGGGCGTGCCGTCCATGAAGGCGGACGGCGCCGCCGCCATCGCCGCGATGAAGGCGATGCCGACCGACGACGACTGCTTCGGCTCCGGCACCATCCGCGCCGATGGGCGCAAGCTGACCCCAGCCTTCTTGTGGGAGGTGAAGAAGCCCGGCGAGAGCAAGGGTCCCTGGGACTACCTCAAGCTGGTCAACACGACGCCGCCCGACGAAGCCTACCGCCCGCTCGGGGCGGGCGGCTGCCCGCTCGTGCACGCCTAGCCCTGGAGAGTGCAAGTCATGCTCAACCGCCGCACCCTGCTCGCCGCCGCTGCCGCCGCTCCCATGGCGTCCCGCCGGGCCCGCGCCCAATCCAAGGTCGTGAAGCTCGGCGTGCTGAACGACCAGTCGGGACCGTACCGCGACATCGGCGGCATGCAGTCGGTCAACGCCGTCCGCCAGGCCGTGGCCGAGTTCGGCGCCAGCTTCCCGGTCGAGGTGCTGTTCGCCGACCACCAGAACAAGCCGGACGTCGGCGCGGGGATCGCCCGGCAGTGGTACGACCAGGACGGCGTGTCGATCATCCTGGACGTACCGACCAGCTCGGTCGCGCTGGCGGTCAACAACGTCGCGCGGGAGAAGAACCGCATCCTGCTCGACTGCGGTGCTGCGACGTCCGACCTGACCGGCAGCCAGTGCACGCCCTGCACCATCCACTGGTCGTATGACACCTACATGCTGGCGCGCTCGACCGGGGGCGCGATGGTGAAGGCCGGGGGCGATAGCTGGTACTTCATTACCGCCGACTACGTGTTCGGCCAGCAGTTGCAGCGCGACGCCACCACGTTCGTCAAGGCAGCCGGCGGCAAGATCGCCGGGGCATCGCCGTATCCGTTCCCCGGCACGTCGGACTTCTCCTCCTTCCTGCTGTCGGCGCAGAGCAGCGGGGCCAAGGTGCTGGGCCTGGCCAACTCCGGCGCGGACACCATCAACAGCATCAAGCAGGCCGCCGAGTTCGGCCTGACCAGCACCATGAAGATCGCCGCCCTGCTGATGTACATCAACGACGTGCACGGCCTGGGGCTGGAGCAGGCGCAGGGCCTGAACCTGACCGAGAGCTTCTACTGGGACATGAACGACGGCACGCGGGCGTTCACCAAGCGGTTCCAGGCGCGGATGCCCAACATCGCGCCGAACATGAACAATGCCGGTTCCTACGCCGGGGCGCTGCACTTCCTCAAGGCGGTGCAGGCCCTGGGCGGCCCGGCGGCGGCGCTGGACGGTGCGGCGGTCGTCGCGCAGATGAAGGCGATGCCGACCGAGGACGACGCCTTCGGCAAGGGCAGCATCCGCTCGGACGGGATGGCAATGGTCCCGTCCTTCCTGTTCCAGGTGAAGACGCCTGCGGAGAGCAAATACCCCTGGGACTACTATAAGCTGGTCGCCACCACCCCCGCCGACCAGGCGTGGAAGCCGCTGGCCGAGGGTGGCTGCCCGCTGATCAGGAGCTAGAGCGATGTCCGCCACCACCGCCGCACCCCTGGGAGACCGCCTGCCGCTGCGGTCCATCGGCGCCGTCGCGCTGATCGTCGCGGCGCTGCTGGCATTGCAGTTCGTCGGCGGCGTGGACTTGGTCGCGTTCTTCCGCCGCCCGCTGCCGCTGCTGCTGGGGCAGTTGTCGCTGGGGCTGATCAACGGGGCGTTCTATGCGCTGCTGTCGCTGGGGCTGGCGATCATCTTCGGCATGCTGAACATCATCAACTTCGCCCATGGCGCGGTGTTCATGCTCGGCGCCTTCGTGGCGTGGATGATCGCGACGCCGAACACCTGGCTGGCGATGATCTCGCCGGGCCTGTCGGTGCCGGATTGGCTGTCGATCGGCTACTGGCCGGCGCTGGTGATCGCGCCGCTGATCGTCGGCGCGTTCGGCTATGTGCTGGAGAAGACGGTCATCAGCCGGCTGTACAAGCTGGACCACCTGTATGGCCTGCTGCTGACCTTCGGCCTGGCGCTGATCCTGGAGGGGCTGGCGCGCAACGCCTTCGGCAGCTCGGGCATGCCGTACCGCATCCCCGCGGCGCTGTCGGGGCCGGTGAACCTCGGCTTCATGTTCATGCCGATGTACCGGCTGTGGGTCGTCGTCGCGGCCGGGGGCATGTGCCTGCTGACCTGGCTGCTGATCGAGAAGACCTCGCTGGGCGCACGCCTGCGCGCCGCCACCGAGAACCCCGGGCTGGTGCAGGCCTTCGGCATCAACGTGCCGCGGATGATCAGCCTGACCTATGCCGGCGGCGTGGCGCTGGCGGCGTTCGCGGGCGTGCTGGCGGCGCCGATCTACTCGGTGAACCCCAACATGGGCAGCAGCTTCATCATTACCGTGTTCGCCGTCGTGGTGATCGGCGGCATGGGCAGCATCCTGGGCAGCATCGTCACCGGGTTCGGGCTTGGCATCGTCGAGGGGCTGACCAAGGTTTACTATCCGCAGGCCTCGGCGACGGTGATCTTCGTCGTCATGGTCATCGTGCTGCTGGCCCGGCCTGCCGGGCTGTTCGGAAAGGCGGCCTGACATGAGCGTCACCACAGTCAATCCCGTCGCCGCGCCCGCCCGGCGCCCGTTCAACCTGCTGGGGTTCAGCAGCGCGCAGGCCTGGGCGCTGCTGCTGCTGGTGGGGCTGATCGTGGCCTGCCCTTGGTTCATCTATCCCGTGTTCCTGATGCGGCTGCTGTGCTTCGCGCTGTTCGCCTGCGCCTTCAACCTGCTGATCGGGTTCGTGGGGCTGATGAGCTTCGGCCACGCGGCGTTCTTCGGCATGGGGGCGTACGTCAGCGCCTGGACGGCGAAGAACTGGCACCTGACGCCCGAGGTGGCGATCCTGGCGGGCGGCGCGGCCGGTGCGGCGCTGGGCGTGGTGTTCGGCTGGCTGGCGATCCGGCGGCAGGGCATCTACTTCGCCATGATCACGCTGGCGCTGGCGCAGATGGTATACTTCTTCTGCCTGCAGGCGCCGTTCACCGGCGGCGAGGACGGCATCCAGCAGGTGCCGCGCGGGGCGGTGTTCGGCGTGTTCTCCATGCAGTCCGACATGGCGATGTATGGGCTGGTCGCCGTGGTGTTCATGCTGTGCTTCCTGCTGATCCACCGGATCGTGCACTCGCCGTTCGGCCAGGTGCTGAAGGCGATCCGCGAGAACGAGCCGCGGGCGACCTCGCTGGGCTACCGCACCGACGATTACAAGCTGATCGCCTTCGTGCTCAGCACGGCCATCGCGGGCATCGCGGGCGGCACCAACGCGCTGGTGTTCGGCATCGCCACGCTGACCAACGTGCACTACGCCTTTTCCGGTGAGGTGGTGCTGATGGCGTTGCTGGGCGGCATGGGGACCATCTTCGGACCCGTGGTGGGCGCGGGGATCATCGTCTGGACCGAGAACGCGCTGGCCGGCGCCGGGTCGTGGGTGACGGTGACGCAGGGGGTGATCTTCATGGCGTGCGTGCTGGCGTTCCGCCGCGGCATCGTGGGGGAGATCGCGGCGAAGCTGCGGATTTCGCTGTAGAGGTCCGTCGGCGACTCCTCAACCAGGGGCGAACGCCGCTGCCTGCTGCCTCTCCCTCCGGGAGAGGGCCGGGGTGAGGGAAGTCGCAAGGGCCTAGTCCGCCCGCCTCAGAACAATCGCATACGCCGTGAGGAACCGCCGCTTCCCCCTCTCCCGATAGGGGGAGAGGGAGCAGGCAGTGGCTCCATGGCATATGCGATTGCCCTGCCCGGAGGGGCAAGGAGCCAGTGCGGCCTGGCGTTGTATGCAGCCGTCCGGCCCCATAACGTTCCCGTGCCGTGGGGGTGTTTGCGCAGCCGTGACAACCCACTCTATGCTATGCTGCACTGCACAATGAGTCTGGACCCCAATGCCGCTAATTAGGCCTGCAAGCGTCGGACGCTTCAGCCCAAGCAAGCTGTTCCGTCCAGAGTCGGTCGCGGTCTTGGGGGTCGATACGGCCCTGGGCAAGCAGGTGATGGCCAACCTGCTTGGCGCCGGGTTCAAGGGTGCGATCCTGCCGGTGCTGCCCGGCGGCGGCGCAGCCGGCGGCGTGCTGGCCTACCCCGACGTGGCAACGCTGCCGGTAGCGCCGGACCTCGCGGTGATCGCGACCGGTCCCGAGGGCGTGGCGCCGGCACTGCTGGCCCTGGCCGCCCGTGGAACCTTCGCCGCGGCCTGCCTGACGCCGACCGCCGACCTGCTGGCCGCCGGCCGTGCCGCGGGAGTCCGGGTGCTCGGTCCCAGCAGCTTTGGCCTGATCGTCCCCGCCATTGGCCTGAACGCCTCCACCGGGCACTTGCAGCCGCGGGCGGGCAAGGTGGCGCTGGTGTCGCAATCGGCGGCGCTGTGCCGGACCGTGCTGGACTGGGCGGAGCCGAACGGCGTCGGGTTCAGCACCCTGATCGGCACCGGGGGCAACGCCGACCTCGGCTTCGGCGCCGTGCTGGACTGGCTGTCCCGCGACCCCGACACCGGGGCAATCCTGCTGGACATCCGCGGCATCACCGACCGCCGTCGCTTCCTGTCCGCCGCCCGCGCCGCCGCCCGGCTGCGGCCCGTGGTCGCCATCCATGCCGGCGGCCGGCTGTCGGACCCGACGGGCCGGGCCGACCAGGTGTTCAACGCCGCCCTGCGCCGCGCCGGCGTCGTGCGGGTGGAGCGCCTGGCCGACCTGCTCGCCGCGGCCGAGACGCTGACCCGCGCCCGCCCGCCCCGCCACGAGTCGGTGGCCATCGTCCACAACGCCATCGGCCCCGCCCAGCTTGCCGCCGACACCGCGCTGACGCTCGGCATCCCGCTGGCGGCGCTGGCGCCGGCCACGCAGGAGGTGTTGCGCCTCAACCTGCCGCCGGGTCCACCCGACGCGGGCCTGGTCTGGACCGGCGCCGACCATGCAATCCGCCTGGCCGAGACCGCCGCGATGCTGTCCGCCGCGCCCGAGGTCGGCGGCGTCGTCGTCGTCATGGCGCCGAACGGGCCTGGCGATGCCGCCGCCATCGCCGCCCTGGCGGCCTGCCTGCCCAGCATGAAGGTCTCGTTGCTGGCCTGCGTGCTTGGCGAGACCACCGGCGCCGCCCACCGGCACACCCTGGCGGCGGCTGGCATCCCGGTGTTCGCCACCCCCGAGCAAGCCATGCGCGGCTTCGCCCAGCTCGTGGAGCAGCGCCGCGCCCGCGCCGCCGCGCGCGAGCTGCCGGCCAGCACCGTGCTGTCCCTGGCGCCCGACCGATCCGCCGTGCGCCGCCTGTTCGCCCGGGTGCGCGCCGAGGGCCGGACCGGGCTGCTGCAAGACGAGGCATTGCAGGCGCTGTCCGCCTACGGCATCCCCGTCGTGCCCAGCCGCCCCGCCATGTCGGCCGAGGACGCCGGCACCGCCGCCGAGATGCTGGGCTTCCCCGCCGTGGTGAAGCTGCGCCGCCGCGGCCCGCCCCGGCCCGGCGGCCCCGGCGGCGTGCTGCTCGACCTGGTCAACGGCGCCGCCGTCCAACTGGCCGCGCAGCAACTGGACAGCCGCCGGGTCCGCCTGGGGCTGGACGGCCTGGCCGAGGGCTTCCTGGTGCAGCGCCAGGTCGGCCGCGCCCGCGAGCTGCGCATCGGCGTCGGCGACGACCTGCTGTTCGGCCCGGCCATCGCCTTCGGCAGCGGCGGCAGCGCGGCCGACATCCTGAACGACGTGGCGATGGACCTGCCGCCGCTGAACCTGACCTTGGCCGAGAGCCTGATCGCCCGCACCCGCGCCGCCAGCACCCTGGCCGAGCTGCACGAGCAGCCCGCCGCCGACCGGACCGCGGTGGCCGACGCCCTGGTGCGCGTCAGCCAGCTTATCGTCGATTTCCCGGAGATCGCCGAGCTGGACCTGAACCCGGTGTTTGCCGACGCGGACGGGGTTTCGGTCGGCGACGCCTGGATCGCCCTGCGTCCCGCCGGGCAGGCCGGCCTCCTCGCCATAACCCCCTATCCGGCGGAGCTGATCGAGCACTGGACCGCCAAGGGCGAAACCCTGGTCATCCGCCCGATCCGCCCCGAGGACGCCGAGGCGCACGCCGCCCTGTTCAGCCGCCTGACGCCGGAGGACATCCGCTACCGCTTCTTCAGCATGTTGCGCGCCCTGTCCCCCGAGCAGGTCGCCCGCATGACCCAGGTGGATTACGACCGCGAGATGGCCTTCGTCGCCGAGCGGGAGGCGACCGGGGAGACCGTGGGTGTCTGCCGACTGGTGCGCGAGCCCTATACCACGACGGGCGAGTTCGCCGTGCTGGTCGAGCCGTCCATGAAGGGCTGCGGCCTGGCCCGGCGGCTGATGCAGCGGGTGATGGACTGGGGGCGGTCCCAGGGCATGACGGACATCACCGGTCAGGTGCTGACGGAGAACCGGCCGATGCTGGCGTTCATGCGCCGCATGGGCTTCACCATCCGCCGCCTGCCGGACGAGCCGGACGTGGTCGAGGCCGCAATGTCGCTGAAGGACATGCAAGCCGTTGCCTGAACGCTGCCGAGGCCAACCCCCCTGGGGCATGATCCGTGCCGGCGTACCGTCATTGCGAGCCGCGCTTGCGGCGTGGCAATCCAGGAGGGCGGGCACCGTCCTTGCCGCCTGGATTGCCGATCAGGCATGCGGGCGGTCCTTCGATGGCCGCTCACGATGGCAACGCGCCTCCGGACTGGGCCGGCCGCATTGATCGCGGTTGGTTCCAGATGAGTGAGTCGAGCGATGCCGCCGCACTCGGCGGCGTCCGGCGCTGGCTATATGGCCGGGCACCCCGCGTCGTCGATGACCTCGAATGCGTGTTGTCCGTCCTGCTCGCCATCGCGCTGGCCCACTTGATCAATGCCCAGAACGTCGCGTGGGCCGCGTTCTCCGGATACATGGTCATGCGCGGCCACGTGTCGGACAGCCTGCTGCGGGGCGCCCTGCGGGTGCTGGGAACCGCGGTCGGCGCCGGGCTGGCGCTGCTGTTGGCACCGGCCGTCCACCTCTCCTGGCCCCTATCGACGCTGAGCTGCGCGGCGGCGGGCGGCATCACGATGTACGGCGCCCTGACCGGCCGCCGCGCCTACGCCTGGCTGTTCGCCGGCCTCACCTTCGAGATGATCCTGCTCGACAAGCTGGAGCACCCCGGCGAGGACATCGCCGCCTTCGTCACGACGCGCCTGCTGGAGGTCGCGGCGGGCACTGCGGCGTGCGTGGCGGTCAGCACGCTCTCGACGCTGACCCTGCGCCGCCGCTGGCCCGGCACCCGCATGGCGCCGGCGCGGCGAATCGGCTGGCACCCCCATGCGCTGCGCCATGCCGCCCAGGCCGCCGTCGCCCTGGCGCTGCTGCCGGCCCTATGGTCGATGTTTGCAACCCGCGAACTCGCCCAGAGCGCGGTCAGCATCATGGCGGCGATGCTGGTTCCCGTCAGCAGCCTGGGTGCCGGCGGGCTGGCGCCGGTCAGCCGCAAGCTGGTGCAGCGCGTCGCCGGCTGCGTCGCCGGAAGCGCGCTGGCCGGCGTTTTCCTTTATGCCGCGCATGGCAACGCCGCCGTGCTGATCGCGGGCACGGTTGCCGGCGTGCTGGTTGGCCGCCACATCGAGAACGGCAGCCACTCGGTCACCTATGTCGGGACCCAGTTCACGCTGGCCATCCTCGTGACCCTGGTGCCCGACAGCTATGCCGACGCTGCCATCGCCCCGGCGGTTGATCGGCTGACCGGCACGCTGATCGGCCTGGCGCTGCTGGAGCCAGTACTGATCGCATGGCACCTGATCGCGCCGATGGTGCGGCCGGGAACGGCAGTGCAGCCCGATCGCAGCACGACGGCCGGGTAGGCCCGCGCGCATTTTGCGCTGCGGGCCGGATCGGGGCGAACCGGATCGGGTTGCGGCAAGGGCAGCCTCAGGGGTTTATCTGCGGCCAGGCCGGGGCTTGGCGGCTCTCACGCGGAGTTGCCTTTGGCCCAGGCAGGACCTTCGCTGCCGAAGCCGTCCGCCGGCGGGCCGTCTATGCTCGCCTGCGCCGCGAGAGGCACAGCAACCCAAACGCGGCAGCGACAACTGCGGCCGAGGCAGGCTCAGGGATTGGAGACGATCCGGCCCCTTCGCTATAAAGCGTCGCCACATCACCAGCCGACAGCGCGCTGGCGTAAACACTGGCCATGTCGATGCTGCCGGTCAGCAACCCATTGCCAGGCTCTGAGGCAGGATGGCGCAGGCCAACCATGTATTGCGGATTGGCCAAGGTAAACGCTGAGTAGGTGCCGCCGTTGGCATAGAAAGCCCCGTCCAGATAAAGCTCGACGGTGCCGCTTGCATCATAGGTGATCGCCAGCATGTGCTCACCGGTATCGCTGACCGCCGCCCCGCCATTGTTGGGCTGGGTCCGATTGAAGTAATCGCTGCCGGCAATCCATTGGTTAGGCGTCGCTTCGGCGTAATCGATCGAATTGAAGGCCTGGGACCCATCGACCACCGACAGGGCGCTTCCTCCACCTTGAGCCAGAGTGCCGAGCGACACCCACGAAACAAGCGTCATCGTGGAAAGCGATACGGTGTCGAAGGCGGTTGACATATAAGCGCCACCGTTTGCGTGGCTGCCGTCAAGCACCAGTTGTCCGTTTGCGATCGTCGCATCGCCATTCAGCGTGCCATTCAGGTTGCCAACGACGTCGAGTGCCGTGCCATCGTCGAACGTCCATTCGTGGATCGGCGATAGGATCGCAAGGGCCTGGTGCGGAGCGCTCGCCAGGGCGGCGAAGGCCACCGTCGCCGTTGCCGCGCGCCACCAGGCGCGTCGGGCGGTTCCCGCCGTGCGCAGGCGATTGGGGAAAGCATCGACCAACGAGATTGGCTTCATAGGGGTTTCCGACCAGTTTGCTCGCGGCCTTCCGTGAGGGCGCGTTATGCTTAAGCTGAGGGCTGTCTTAAAATCTAAGTAAAGATCTCATTAAGACGCAATGGCGTGGATAGCCCAGAAGTGGCGGGTTCGCAACGTTATTACCCAGGTTCTGCAAAAACAAATCATGGCGCTTTCTAACTCGCCTAATCGTCGGAAACGGCATTTTACCGCCCGGGAACACGGCGCAAATGCATCGAACCTCAGCGCCCGAATTCCTCCTGCTCAGCGTGGGCTGCCGCCGCCTGCCCAATGCCAAAACCCGATGCCCTGGCGCTTTTCTCGCCGAAACCAGCGGCGGATCGCTTGATTTTGCTCGACTGAGTGCAGCAAGCAGAGCAAGAAGCCTCCGCATCGTTGCAACCCTTATCGATCGAAGGTGCAGATAACTTCGGTATCACCAGGCCAGGCAGCCGGCGCTGGCCAAAATTCAAGCCTGGGGCGGTTTGCGCTGCAGCGGACTGCCGGGTCTCCCGTTGCCGAACGGTGACCCCAACGGCCCTCCACTCTGACCCCTATGATGCTGCCTCCCATCAGGCCCCGTCATTGCGGGCCGGCTTCGGCGCGGCAATCCAGGGGGCGCGGGCTGGGGTTCCGGCCTTGTGCTCCCTGGATTGCCACGTCGCAAGCGCTCCCCGCGATGATTGATGGGGCAATGGCGAACGAGGGGCCAAGCAAACCGGTCGGTTCGGATGGCCGTTGGTATAAGTCGAACACCGGGATCATGCCGGGCGAGGGATCACGATTTCAGCAGCACCGCCCAGTCAGGCCGCCTACCCAGCCAACGCCACCACCTCCGCCAACACCGCCTGCAACTCTAGGGCAGCCTGGGTCCGCGGCGCAGCCTCGGTCACGCCCAGCCCCTCCGCGAACGCGTGGCTGACCGCCGCACGGTTGCCCAGCGCCGCCGCCAGCGCAGCCATGCCGCCCGCGTGCATCGCCTGCTCGGCCTCGGCACGCAGCCGGCCCCCGGCCGCGACCCGGTTCAGCACCAGGCGGACCGGCCGCTTCTCCTCGGCCGCCAGCGCCAGCGTGCCCTCGGCCGCCCACAAATCCGGCGCGCTGGGCTGCACCGGCACCAGAACCAGGGTCGCGCCGCGTATGGCCCGGCGCGCATCGGCGTCGATCACCGGCGGGGTATCGACCAGCACCACGTCATGTCCGTGCCGCAGCCGGTCCAGCTCCGCCGCCAGCCGCCAGCCGGATAGGTTGGAGAAGGTCAGCGCCGCCGCCGGGGCAGGGCGGGCCAGGCGGATGGCATGCCAGCGGGCCAGGCTGCGCTGCGGGTCGATGTCCAGCACCGCCACCCGGCGCGTCGCCGCAAGCGCCGCGGCAAGGTTGGCCACCAGGGTGGTCTTGCCGGCGCCGCCCTTCTGCTGGGCCACGGTGATCACGATCGCCATCTCCGCCTCCCGTCAGCACGGTGCCCTCATGGCATGCCCGGCGGTCGCGGCCAAGAACGCCGGTCACGGAACCTGCCGCCTTCCTCCGGCGACAGAACTTGGCGCTGCGCTGCGGCGTACTTGCGTTATACTGCCGCCACCGACCCGGAGCCGCCCCCCCATGAGCGACACGTCCCCATGAACGACCTCCCGTGAGCGACACCACCGCCCCCATCGGCCTATTCGACCGGGCCATCCGCCGCATCGCCGGCGTCTGGCGCGACATGGCGGACCGCGTCGGCCCCGACGACGACCAGAGCATCGCCCACCAGATGGAGGCCTGCCTCCACGCCCGCGGTGGCGAGGTCAGCGCCCGCAACCGTGCGGCCAAGCTGGCGCAGGCATACCTGGTGCTGGACGACGCCGGCCGCCGCGACTTCCTCGGCGAGCTGGCGAAGTTCGACAGCGACCCCGAGGCCGTCGCCACCGCCTACGCCGCCGTGCAGTCCGCCCCCGGCCCGGCCGAGCGCGCCACCGCCAAGGTCGCCCTGCGCCGCGCCCTGGAGCCGCCGCGCGTCCGCCTGCTGACGCAGTTCACCACCATCCCGGACGGCATGAAGTTCCTGGTCGATCTGCGCGCCACCCTGCTGGACCTGACCCGCGGCGACCCGCACCTCGCCGCCCTGGAAAGCGACATGCGCAGCCTGCTGGCAAGCTGGTTCGACGTGGGCTTCCTCGAATTGCAGCGCATCGACTGGAACAGCCCGGCCGTGCTGCTGGAGCGCCTGGTGGGCTATGAGGCCGTGCACGAAATCCGCTCCTGGAGCGACCTTAAGAACCGCCTGGACAGCGACCGCCGCTGCTACGCCCTGTTCCATCACCGGATGCCGAACGAGCCGCTGATCTTCGTCGAGGTCGCCCTGGTCCGCGGCCTTGCCAGCAGCGTGCAGCGGCTGCTGGACAAGCGGGCGCCGCTGCTCGACCCGGCGCTGGCCGACACCGCCATCTTCTACTCCATCAGCAACTGCCAGCGCGGCCTGGCCGGCATCAGCTTCGGCAATTTCCTGATCAAGCGCGTGGTGGAGCTGCTGGGGGGCGAGTTCCGCAACCTCAAGGCGTTTGCCACCCTGTCGCCGATCCCGGGCTTCCGCAAATGGCTGGACGCCCGCCTTGCCGAGAACGACCCGGCGCTGCTGAGCGAGGAGGAGGCATCCTCCCTCCGCACCGCCGCCCCCGCCAACGCGCCGGCCAGCGAGACGGGTCCGCAGGCGTTGCAGGCCATCCTGCAGCAACATGGCTGGTTCCGCGACGCCGCCATGCTGCGCGCCATGGAGCCGGTGCTGGTCCGCCTGGGCGCGCGTTACCTGCTGGTGGAAGCGCGTGCCAAGCGGGCGCTGGACCCGGTCGCGCACTTTCATCTATCCAATGGCGCCCGGGTGGAGCGCGTCATCATGCTGGCTGATACGTCTGGTAAGGGCGTGCGGGAGAGTGCGACGTTGATGGTGAACTACCTCTACGATCCCCCCAACATCGAGCAGTACCACGAGGACTACGCCGGCGAGGGCAAGCGCAACGCCAGCACCGCGGTCCGCCGCCTGGCGCGGGGCTGGTCATGAACGCGCCCGGCCCCATCGTCCCGGTATTGCCGGAGCGGCGCCTGGCCGACCTGCGGCAGATCGAGCGCAAGCTGCTGTGGCTGTCGGCGTGGACGATCCACAACGCCAACCACATCCGCCCCAACCGCGACGGCCTGAAGGTCGGTGGCCACCAGGCAAGCTGCGCCAGCGTCATCAGCGTGATGACGGCGCTGTACTTCGAGGTGCTGCGCCCGCAGGACCGGGTGGCCGTGAAGCCGCATGCCGGCCCGGTGTTCCACGCCGTCAACCTGCTGTTCGGCCGGCAGACCGCCGCGCAGATGGAGGGCCTGCGTCGGATGGGCGGCATCCAGAGCTACCCCAGCCGCACCAAGGACGGGCCGGAGGTGGATTTCTCGACGGGTTCGGTCGGGCTGGGCGTGGCGCTGACCAGCTTTGCCGCGTTGATGCAGGACTACGTGCGGCTGCATGGCCTGGGCGCCGACCTGCCGCAGGGCCGCCAGGTCGCCATCGCCGGCGACGCGGAGCTGGACGAAGGCAACATCTACGAAGCCCTGCTGGAAGGCTGGAAGCACGATGTCCGCAACGTCTGGTGGATCATCGACTACAACCGGCAGAGCCTGGACAGCGTCGTGCCAGACCGCCTGTTCGGCCGGATCGAGGGCCTGTTCCGCGACATGGGCTGGAACGTCATCACCCTGAAGTACGGCCGCCTGCTGCAGGCCGCGTTCGAGCGCGAGGGCGGCGAGGCGCTGCGCCGCTGGATCGACGACTGTCCGAACAGCCTGTACTCCGCCCTGACGTTCCAGGGCGGCACGGCGTGGCGGCAGGCGCTGCTGGCGGAGCTGGGCCGCGACGCCGGGGTACGCGCCATCCTGGACCCCCTGTCCGATGACGAGCTGGCGACCCTGATGACCAACCTGGGCGGCCACGACGTGGATTACCTGATCGAGCAGTTTCGCCTGGCCGATGCCGCGGGGGACCAGCCGACGTGCTTCATCGCCTACACCGTGAAGGGCATGGGCCTGCCGTTCGCCGGGCACAAGGACAACCACTCGGGGCTGATGACGCGGGACCAGATGGAGGTGTTCCGCGACGCCATGCACATCCGGCCCGGCCATGAATGGGACGTGGCCGAGGGGCTGGACCTGTCGCCCGAGGCGTTCCAGCGGGTGATCGACGCCGCTCCGTTCGCCGCCACGCTGACCCCTGGGGGCCGACGGCTGCCCGCGCCGCTGGTGCATGTGCCGGACCATCTGCCGGTGGCGAAGCTGGCTGGCCGGCGCACCAGCACGCAAGCCGGGTTCGGCGACATCCTGGCGGAGGTCGGCCGCGGCCAGGGCGAGCACGCCGACCTGGCCCGGCGCATCGTCACCACCAGCCCGGACGTGACGGTCAGCACCAACCTCGGCCCCTGGGTGAACCGCCGCGGCGTGTTCGACCGGCACACCCGCAACGACGTGTTCCGCGACGCCAAGCTGGCCAGCGCGCAGCGGTGGGGCATGGCGCCGGGCGGCCAGCACATCGAGCTGGGCATTGCCGAGCAGAACCTGTTCCTGCTGCTGGCCGCGGCCGGGCTGCAGCACAGCCTGAACGGCGCGCGGCTGCTGCCGATCGGCACGGTGTACGACCCGTTCGTCAACCGCGGCCTCGATGCGCTGATCTATGCCTGCTACCAGGATGCGCGGTTCCTGCTGGTGTCCACGCCGTCCGGGCTGACCCTGGCGCCCGAGGGCGGGCAGCACCAAAGCGTCAACACCCCGCTGATCGGCATGGCTGCGGACCGCCTGGCGTCGTTCGAGCCGGCCTATGTCGATGAGCTGGCGATCCTGCTGCGGCACGCCCTGGTGCACATGCAGGCGCCGGACGGGTCGGCGGCGTGGCTGCGCCTGTCCACCCGGCAGTTGCAGCAGCCCGACCGGGTGCTGGACCCGGCCGCGGTGATCGCCGGGGCGCATTGGGTGGTGCCGCCGGGGCAGGGGGCACGGATTGCGTTGGCCTACCAGGGTCCGGTGGCGCCCGAGGCAGAAGCGGCGTTCGCAGAGTTGCAGGCCGAGGTGCCGGACGCCGGGCTGCTGGCGATCACCAGCCCCGACCGCCTGCACGCCGGCTGGACCGCTGCCGCCCGTGCCCGCCGGGCAGGTCAGCCTGCGACGGCGCATATCGAGGCGATCCTGGCGCCGTTGGCCCGCAATGCGAGCCTGGTGACGATCCTGGACGGACACCCGGCGGCGCATAGCTGGCTGGGCGCCGTGCGCGGGCAACGGGTTGTGCCCCTGGGAGTGGACCGCTTCGGGCAGAGCGGCGACTTGCCGGACCTCTACCGCGAGTATGGCCTGGACACCGACGCCATCCTGGATGCCTGCGCCCAAGCCCTGCTTGCTGCGTCTCCCTCTCCCTCCGGGAGAGGGCCGGGGTGAGGAGGTCTTGCGGCCAGCGCAAGGCTTGGTGTCTCAAGCGCGGTGGCGCCGCCTGACCCACAGTCGGCGCTTGCGGTAAGACCCCCCTCACCCCAACCCTCCCCCGTTGGGAGAGGGAGAAGCCAGCCGCCTTGTCGCGCCCCCCTTGGTGCGCTACACGCGCCCGCTTGAAGCCGCTCGCGTGAGCGGATCGCCGCGGGCGTGGTGAAATTGGTAGACACGCCAGACTTAGGATCTGGAGGCGCAAGCCGTGGGGGTTCAAGTCCCTCCGCCCGCACCAACCCTCCCCGGCCGGGGCGCTAGAGATAAGGACTGGGCAGATGCAGGTGACCGAGACCCTCCACGACGGACTGAAGCGCGGCTGGTCCGTGACCGTGCCGGTGGCCGACATCGAGGGCAAGCGCACCGCCAAGCTGCAGGAGATCGGCAAGACCGTGCGCCTGCCGGGCTTCCGCCCCGGCAAGGTGCCGCTGAACATCGTGCGCCAGCGCTACGGCACCGCCGTGATGTCCGAGGTGCTGGAGGAGAGCGTCAACAGCGCCACGCAGCAGGTGCTGACCGACCGCGGCCTGCGCCCCGCCGGGCAGCCGAAGGTCGATGTGACGCAGCTCGACGAGAAGCAGGACCTGCAGTTCACCGTCGAGGTCGAGCTGCTGCCCGAGATCGCCATGCCGGATTTCGCCAACCTGCACCTGACCCGCTACAAGGCCGAGCCGTCTCCCGAGAGCATCGACAAGGCGCTGACCGAGCTGGCCGCCCGACGCAAGGTGCTGGTGCCGGTGACGGAGGACCGCGGCGCCCAGGTCGGCGACACGCTGACCGTCGATTTTCTGGGCAAGGTGGACGGCGTTGCCTTCCCCGGCGGCACCGGCACGGCCATGGCGGTGGAGTTGGGCGGCGCCGGCTTCATCCCCGGCTTCTCCGAGGGGATGGAGGGGATGCGCCCCGGCGAGGAGCGGACCATCGAGGTGACGTTCCCCGCCGAGTACCACGCCAAGGAATTGGCCGGCAAGCCCGCGACGTTCGAGCTGAAGGCGACGGCGTTGCAGCACTCGACGCCACCGGTGGTGGACGAGAGCCTGGCCGAGGAGTTCGGCTTCGACAACCTGGAGAAGCTGCGCGAGATCATCGGCCAGCAAATCCAGCGCGAGTATGACGGCGTCAGCCGGATGCGGATCAAGCGCGACCTGCTGGACGCGCTGGCCAAGGGGGCGGACTTCCCGGCGCCGGAGAGCATGGTCAAGGGCGAGTTCGACCAAATCTGGCAGCGCGTCGAGTCCGACCGCAAGGCCGGCAAGGGCGATGAGGAAGACAAGGAAAAGGATGACGAGACGCTGAAGGCCGAGTACCGCGGCATCGCCGAGCGCCGGGTGCGGCTGGGCTTGCTGCTGTCCGAGATCGGGCGGCAGAACGGCGTCCAGGTCGCCCCGGACGAGCTGCAACGCGCCATGCGGGCCGAGGCCGCACGCTACAACGGCCAGGAAACGCAGGTGATGGAGTTCTTCCGCAAGAACCCGCAGGCCGTGGATGGCCTGCGTGGCCCGATCTTCGAAGACAAGACGGTAGATTTCATCCTCGACCAAGCGCAGGTTGAGGATCGTGTCGTGACGCCGGAGGAACTGTCGGCCGATCCCGAGGCGCCTGCGCCAGATGGGGCAACGTCGGAGGCAACCACGGCGGAGAGCCCGGCCATGGAGACTGCCTCAACAGGGACACCCGCGGTGGAGGCTGCGGAGACGGCAGCCGAAGCGCCAGTGGCGGAGACCACCGCGGCATCGGAGACGGCCGCGCCGACCGAGTGACGCCGGCGGGCACCCTGGACAACCAGCCGGGGCCTGCCTGGCTGGAACCGTGCCTATTCTCGCCCATGTCTAAGGCGTCGTCTGCCCATCCACGGCGGCAATCAGAAGGAATGCAGGTATGAGGGATCGCGATCCGCTCGAGATCTACAACCAGGCGCTGGTCCCCATGGTGGTCGAGCAGTCCGCCCGCGGCGAGCGCGCCTTCGACATCTACTCGCGCCTGCTCAAGGAGCGAATCATCTTCCTGACCGGCGCCGTCTATGACCAGGTTGCCGCGGTGATCTGCGCGCAGTTGCTGTTCCTCGAGAGCGACAATCCCAGCAAGGACATCAGCTTCTATATCAACAGCCCCGGCGGCGTCGTCTCGGCCGGCTTGGCGATCTACGACACCATGCAGTACATCCGCAGCCCGGTCAGCACCCTGTGCATCGGCCAGGCCGCCAGCATGGGCAGCCTGCTGCTCTGCGCCGGCGCCGCGGGCAAGCGCTACGCTACCCCGAACGCCCGCGTCATGGTGCACCAGCCCAGCGGCGGGGCGCAGGGCCAGGCGACGGACATCGAGATCCAGGCAAAGGAAATCCTCACCCTTCGCAAGCGCCTGAACGAGATCTATGTCCGCCACACCGGCCAGGAGTTGTCCGCCATCGAGCATAAGCTGGAGCGCGACAGCTACATGTCCGCCGAGGAGGCCCGCGACTTCGGACTGGTGGACATCGTCGTCGAGAATCGCCCAGCCCCGGTCGAGCCTGCCAAGCCGTGACCGCCTGACCAATCCCACCTCTGCCGCTGCGAAACACGGCGCCGCAACATGCGGCGTTGCAAAGCGGTAGGCGTGGGCACACCTCTTGCTGTGCCATCCGTATGTCACAAATCTACGCCCGGCTGCGGCCTGGGGTTGGAGGCGGCCGCCTAGGCTTGTCCGCCCTGCCGTGCCGGGTCTAGTATTCCAGGGTTTGTCCCCGTAGGCGCGGGGCAGGAGTGTCCATGCCCAAACCACCCGGCGATTCCAAGAACACCCTCTACTGCTCGTTCTGCGGCAAGTCGCAGCATGAGGTCCGTAAGCTCATCGCAGGCCCAACGGTATTCATCTGCGATGAGTGCGTCGAACTCTGCATGGACATCATCCGCGAGGAGCATAAGACGCACCTCGTGAAATCCCGCGACGGGGTGCCGACGCCGAAGGAAATCTGCAAGGTCCTGGACGACTACGTCATCGGCCAGAGCCACGCCAAGAAGGTGCTAAGCGTCGCCGTCCATAACCACTACAAGCGCCTGGCGCACGGCGCGAAGAACAACGATGTCGAGATTGCCAAAAGCAACATCCTGCTGGTCGGCCCGACCGGCTCGGGGAAGACCCTGCTGGCGCAGACCTTGGCCCGCATCCTAGACGTGCCGTTCACCATGGCGGACGCGACCACGCTGACCGAGGCCGGCTACGTCGGCGAGGACGTCGAGAACATCATCCTGAAGCTGTTGCAGTCCGCCGACTACAACGTGGAGCGGGCGCAGCGCGGCATCGTTTACATCGACGAAGTGGACAAGATTAGCCGCAAGTCCGACAACCCCAGCATCACCCGCGACGTGAGCGGCGAGGGCGTGCAGCAGGCGTTGCTGAAAATCATGGAGGGCACCGTGGCCTCCGTGCCACCGCAGGGCGGGCGCAAGCATCCGCAGCAGGAGTTCCTGCAAGTGGATACTACCAACATCCTGTTCATCTGCGGCGGCGCGTTCTCGGGTTTGGAGAAGATCATCGGTTCCCGGGGAAAGGGCAGCGGCATCGGCTATGGCGCCGAGGTGCGCGCCCCCGAAGAGCGCCGCATGGGTGCCGTGCTGCGCGAGGTCGAGCCGGAGGACCTGCTGAAGTTCGGGCTGATCCCGGAGTTCATCGGCCGCTTGCCCGTGGTGGCGACACTGGAGGACCTGGATGAGGCTGCCCTGGTCGAAATCCTGACCAAGCCCAAGAACGCCCTGTCCAAGCAGTATGCCCGGCTGTTCGAGATGGAGGGCGTCAAGCTGTCCTTCACCGAGGACGCGCTGAAGTCGGTCGCCACCCGCGCCATCGCCCGCAAGACCGGCGCCCGTGGCCTGCGCTCGATCATGGAGGCAATCCTGTTGTCCACCATGTTCGACCTGCCCGGGCTGGACGGCGTTGAGGAGGTGACCATCAATCGCGAGGTCGCCGAGAGTCGGGCCAACCCGCTGTTCACTTACGGCAAGGAACGGGCGGAGGGTGGCGCCTGACACGGCAGCCGCCTCGCTTCGATGGCAGGCCTTGCTCCGGCGGGGCGGGCTGCCGATATGCGTCTAGTCAGCCGAATGGCTGGCAGGGGAGTTCTCCCCACCACGGCCGCGACACGTGCCAGAACGGGCGTGCAGCCGCCCTGATCGTCCTTTTGGAGGTCTTATGAGCGATACCGAGACGTCAAGTCCCGCGTCAACCGTGCTTGCCGTGCTGCCCCTGCGTGACATCGTGGTGTTCCCCCACATGATCGTGCCGCTGTTCGTCGGCCGCGAGAAGTCGGTCCGTGCGCTTGAGGCGGTGATGAAGGACGACAAGCAGATCCTGCTGGTTGCCCAGAAGAATGCCTCGCACGAGGACCCCGGCCCTGACGACATCTACGGCGTCGGCACCGTGTCCACCATCCTGCAACTGCTGAAGCTGCCCGACGGCACCGTGAAGGTGTTGGTCGAGGGCGGCAGCCGCGCCCGCATTACCGGGTTCAAGGAGACGGACAGCTACTTCGAGGCGTATACCGAGCCGATGCCGGACCAGGAGGGCGAGGCGAAGGAGCTAGAGGCGCTGGGCCGCACCGTGGTCGGGCAGTTCGAGCAGTATATCAAGCTGAACAAGAAGATCGCCCCCGAGGTCCTAGTCTCGCTGAACCAGATCGAGGAGCCGAGCAAGCTCGCCGACACCATCTCGGCTCACCTGAACCTCAAGATCGCCGAGAAGCAGGAGTTGCTGGAAGCCGCCAAGGTCGGCGACCGGCTGGAGCGGGTGTTCGCCCATATGGAGTCGGAGATCGGCGTCCTGCAGGTCGAGAAGCGCATCCGCAACCGCGTGAAGCGGCAGATGGAGAAGACGCAGCGCGAGTACTACCTGAACGAACAGTTGAAGGCGATCCAGAAGGAGCTAGGCGAGGGCGAGGACGGCAAGGACGAGACTGCCGAGCTTGAGGACCGCATCAAGAAGACGAAGTTCACCAAGGAGGCGCGCGAGAAAGCGATGTCCGAGCTGAAGAAGCTGCGGACCATGAGCCCGATGAGCGCCGAGAGCACCGTGGTGCGGAACTACCTCGATTGGATGCTGTCCATTCCGTGGAAGAAGCGCAGCAAGGTCAGCAACGACGTGATCGAGGCCGAGCGCATCCTGAACGCCGACCATTACGGGCTGGACAAGGTCAAGGAGCGCATCCTCGAGTACCTGGCCGTGCAGTCGCGCAGCCCGAAGATTCGTGGGCCGATCCTGTGCCTGGTGGGACCGCCGGGCGTCGGCAAGACCAGCCTGGGCAAGAGCATTGCCAAGGCTACGCAGCGCAACTTCGTCCGCATGTCGCTGGGCGGCGTGCGCGATGAGGCGGAGATACGCGGGCACCGGCGGACCTACATCGGCTCGATGCCGGGCAAGGTCTTGCAGGGCATGAAGAAGGCCAAGACCAGCAACCCGCTGTTCCTGTTGGATGAGATCGACAAGCTTGGCGCGGATTGGCGCGGCGACCCGTCCAGCGCTTTGCTGGAGGTGCTGGACCCCGAGCAGAATGCGACGTTCGCGGACCACTACCTGGAGGTCGATTACGACCTGTCGGATGTGATGTTCGTGACTACGGCCAATAGCCTCAATATGCCCCAGCCCTTGCTGGACCGCATGGAGATCATCCGCCTGGCCGGCTACACCGAGGATGAGAAGGTGGAGATCGCCAAGCGCCACTTGGTGACCAAGCAGGCCGAGGCGAATGGGTTGAAGCCGGAGGAGTGGTCGATCACCGACGACGCCCTGCGCGATCTGGTGCGCTACTACACCCGGGAGGCCGGGGTGCGCAGCCTGGAGCGGGAGATCGCCAACGTCGCCCGCAAGGCGGTGAAGGAAATCGTGACCAAGAAAGCCAAGAAGGTCGCCATCACCCGCAAGTCGCTGGACAAGTATGCCGGCGTCCGCCGCTTCCGCTACGGCGAGACAGAGGCGGAGGACATGGTCGGCGTCGTCACCGGCCTGGCCTGGACCGAGGTGGGCGGCGAGATCCTGACCATCGAGAGCGTGATGCTGCCCGGCAAGGGCACCATCAAGAACACGGGGAAGCTGGGCGACGTGATGCAGGAGAGCGTGTCGGCAGCGCTCAGCTACGTCCGCAGCCGCAGCACCCGGTTCGGCATCAAGCCGACGCTGTTCGAGAAGCGGGACATCCACGTCCACGTCCCCGAGGGCGCTACGCCAAAGGACGGCCCGTCCGCAGGCGTGGCGATGGCGGTCAGCATCGTTAGCGTCATGACTGGCATCCCGGTGCGGCGCGACGTGGCGATGACGGGGGAGATCACCCTGCGTGGCCGGGTGCTGCCGATCGGTGGCCTGAAGGAGAAGCTGCTGGCGGCGCTGCGGGCTGGCATCACGACTGTGTTCATCCCGAAGGACAACGAAAAGGACTTGGTGGACATCGCCGACAACGTGAAGAAGGGGCTGAAAATCCTGCCCGTCTCGCATGTGGACGACGTGATCAGCCAAGCCTTGGCCCGCAAGCCGGAGGCTATCGAGTGGGAGGAGCCGGTGGAGCCGATCGTGCCGCCGCCCGCTCAGCCGGCGGCGTCGCTGCCGCACTAGCACGCGGTCCCGTCCTGGCTGCCACGCCGGGACGGGACGATGCGCGGCATATCCGCAACAGCGTTGCCGGCCTGTGCGCCGGGACATCTGCGTGTCGTTGACCCGGTTCGGAGGCGAACCATACTGGGCAAAACAACACACGTGGGTATGGCCATGGCAAATGACGGCATCGCGATGACACCGCATGGGACCGCACGCGCCATGAGCCGCGTCGATCTTGTTCATGCTGTTGCGGCCGACATGGACGTGGCCATCGGCAAAGCCAATGAGGCTGTGGACGCCGTGCTGTCCGCCATCGAGGGCGGGCTGCGGCAGGGGCGCGACGTGCGGCTGGCCGGGTTTGGCACGTTCGCCCCTTCGGTCCGCAAGGCGACCACAGGGCGCAATCCCCGCACGGGGGCGCGGATCGCTGTGGGCGCTACCTGCTCGGTGCGGTTCCGGCCTGGCAGGGCGTTGCGGGAAGCTGTAAGCCTACGCGCCGGCATGGGCGGTTAGCTCAGCGGTAGAGCGTCTCGTTTACACCGAGAGGGCCGGCGGTTCGATCCCGTCACCGCCCACGCCGGATAACTCCTACTGCTCCCTCTCCCTCCGAGAGAGGGCCGGGGTGAGGGAGTGGGCAAGGGCCAAACCCGGCCTGTTCAGGAACGGCATCCATCCATAGGTGGGCGAATTAGGTTCTCGTGGCCTCCCTCACCCCGGCCTTCTCCCGGAGGGAAAGGGGGTTAGGCAACGTCCGTATCACCATGCACGCCTGCACTGCCCGGCACGACACGGCTTGACGAGGCCCGGTCCGCACCGTAGATCGTGCGCCCTGCCGCTGCGGGAGTAGCTCAGTTGGTTAGAGCGCCGGCCTGTCACGCCGGAGGTCGCGGGTTCGAGCCCCGTCTCTCGCGCCAGCAGCGGCACACTCCATAACATCTCGCATACGGCGCGGCTTTCCCTGGAAGGCGCGTCATGTCCACCGTATATCCCTGTTGCAGCGCACACAGCGCGGCCACACCGTCAGGGATCAAGATGCTGTTGCTCTCCGAGTACTTCCCCATACTCGTGTTCATCGCCATTGGCGGGTTCATCGCCCTGGCCATGGTCGGCGGCTCGTTGCTCGCCGCCAAGCAGCGGCCATACGCCGAGAAGCTGTCGGCCTACGAGTGCGGGTTCGAGCCGTTCGACGACGCCCGTCGCAAGTTCGATGTGCGGTTCTACCTCGTCGCCATCTTGTTCATCATCTTCGACCTGGAAGTCGCCTTCCTGTTCCCCTGGGCGGTCAGCCTCGGCGACATCGGCATGTTCGGCTTCCTCTCGATGCTCGGTTTCCTTGCAGTCCTGACGGTCGGCTTCATCTACGAGTGGTGCAAAGGCGCACTGGAATGGGAGTAGTCACGCCATGAGCGCGACCACGATTGGTACTGATATCGCCTGGAACCGTGAGGCCCTGCAGCCCGGCGCGGCGCAGGACGCCGTCATCAAGGGCATCACCGGTGAGGTGGCCGACAAGGGGTTCGTCGTCGCCAACCTGGACAAGGTGGTAAACTGGGCGCGCACCGGCAGCCTGTGGCCGATGACGTTCGGCCTGGCCTGCTGCGCGGTGGAGATGATCCACGCCTACATGCCGCGCTATGACCTGGACCGCTTCGGCGTGATCCCCCGGGCCAGCCCGCGGCAGTCGGACGTGATGATCGTGGCCGGCACGCTGACCAACAAGATGGCCCCAGCGTTGCGCAAGGTTTACGACCAGATGCCGGAGCCGCGCTGGGTGATCAGCATGGGGTCCTGCGCCAACGGCGGCGGCTATTACCACTACAGCTACTCGGTGGTGCGCGGCTGCGACCGGATCGTGCCGGTGGACGTGTACGTGCCGGGCTGCCCGCCGACGGCGGAGGCGCTGGTGTACGGGATCATGCAGTTGCAGAAGAAAATCCGCCGTACCGGGACCATCCTGCGTGGCTGAGACCTACGAGAACCTGCCAGACGGCACCGAGGCTCCCGCACAGGCTCCGGCCATTGCGGTGGCGCCGAGCGACCTGACGGCCCTGGCGCGCGATGCCGGCACCCTGCCTGGGGTGTCGCGTGCCGGGCTGGAAGGCGGCGAGTTGGTGATCCATGCGGAACGGGACGCCATCGCGGGCCTGTTGACGACGCTGCGCGACGACTCGCGCTTCTCGTGCGAGCAGTTGATGGACCTGTGCGGCGTGGACTGGCCGGAGCGTCCGGAGCGCTTCGATGTCGTGTATAACCTGCTCTCGGTATCGCTGAACCACCGCGTCCGCGTCGTGATCACCACGGACGAGCGCAGCCCCGTGCCCAGCATCCACCGCATCTGGCCCGTGGCCACCTGGTTCGAGCGCGAGGCGTGGGACCTGTTCGGCATCGTGTTCAGCGACCAGCCCGACCTGCGCCGCATCCTGACCGATTACGGCTTCAGCGGCCATCCGCTGCGCAAGGATTTCCCCTTGGTCGGCTACGTCGAGGTCCGCTACGACGACGAGCGCAAGCAGGTCGTCAACGAGCCTGTCAGCCTGACGCAGGATTTCCGCAATTTCGACTTCGTCTCCCCGTGGGAGGGCATGGTGACGCTGCCCGGGGACGAGAAGGCGCATACCGACCGCATTGCCGCCCAGGGTGACAAGCCCAAGGGCGCGCCGCAGGAGACCAAGTGATGCCAGACGACGTTCGCATCGGCGACTTCATGGGCACGCACAGCACGACGCCCGAGGAAATGAAGCCGGACACCACCAAGATTCTCGAGGTGGACAACCACACCATCAACTTCGGCCCGCAGCATCCGGCGGCGCACGGCGTGCTGCGCCTGATCCTGGAAATGGACGGCGAGGTCGTCGAGCGGGCCGACCCGCACATCGGCCTGCTGCACCGCGGCACCGAGAAGCTGATCGAGCACAAGACCTACCTGCAGGCGCTGCCGTACTTCGACCGCCTGGATTACGTCAGTCCGATGTGCATGGAGCACACCTGGGCCTTGGCGCAGGAGAAGCTGCTGTGCATCCAGGCGCCCGCACGTGGCCGCTGGATACGCACGATGTTCGCCGAGATCACCCGCGTGCTGAACCACCTGCTGAACGTGACGACCTACGCCCTGGACGTGGGCGCGATCACGCCGAGCCTGTGGGGCTTCGAGGAGCGGGAGAAGCTGCTGCAGTTCTACGAGGGTGTGTCCGGCGCCCGCTATCACGCCAACTACTTCCGTGCCGGCGGCGTGGCGCGTGACCTGCCGGGCCGCCTGGCGGAGGAGATCGGCGAGTGGGCGCAGACATTCCCGAAGTTCATCGACGAGCTGGAGCAGTTGCTGACCACCAACCGCATCTGGAAGCAGCGGACGGTCGATATCGGCATCATGACCAGCGAGGACGCGCTGGCCTGGGGCTTCACTGGCCCCTGCCTGCGCGCCAGCGGCGTACCGTGGGACCTGCGCAAGTCGCAGCCGTACGATATGTATGACCAGGTCGAGTTCGACATCCCGGTGGCCCGCAACGGCGACTGCTATGACCGCTACCTGGTCCGCATGGCGGAGATGCGGCAGAGCGTCTACATCATCCAGCAGTGCCTGGAGAAGATGCAGCCCGGCGACGTGAAGATCCAGGACCGCAAGTTCTCCGCCCCGCGCCGGCAGGAGATGAAGCGGTCGATGGAGGCGCTGATCCATCACTTCAAGCTCTATACCGAGGGCTACCACATCCCCGCGGGATCGACCTACACGGCGACTGAAAGCCCTAAGGGCGAGTTCGGCGTGTACCTGGTGGCCGACGGCAGCAACCGGCCGTATCGCTGCAAGATACGCCCGACCGGCTTCGCAAACCTGCAGGCAATTGAGCACATGAGCAAGCGGCACATGCTGGCCGATGCAGTGGCCATCATCGGCTCCGTGGACGTCGTATTCGGCGAGATCGACAGGTAGAGCATGTCTCAGAGCTTGGGCGGACCCCGCGGGTCACAGGTCGGCAACGGCACAGCGGAGGACTACGGTGACGGCAGCACCGGGTTGGGTGCCCCGCAGCCAGAGCATTTCGCCTTCGATGAGGAGAGCAACCGGGCCATAGAACTGGTGCTGACCAAGTACCCGCCCAGCCGGAAGGCGAGCGGGGTGCTGCCGCTGCTGTATATCGTGCAGTCGCAGATGAGGCGGCAGACCGGCAGCGCCTGGGTGCCTACGGTGGCGATGGACGTGGTAGCGGCCCGGCTGGAGCTGCCGCCGATCCGGGTTTACGAGGTCGCCACCTTCTACCTGATGTTCAACACCAACCCGATCGGCCGCTACCACTTGCAGGTGTGCGGCACGACGCCGTGCTGGCTGCGCGGGTCGGACGAGATCACACGTGCCTGCCGGGACGAGACGGGAATCAAGGCCTGGCGCGAAACGAGCGTCGACGGAATGTTCACCCTGAGCGAGGTTGAATGCCTCGGAGCCTGCGTGAACGCGCCTATATTGTGTGTGGACGACGACTACCACGAAGACCTGGATTACGACCGGACGGTGGCGCTGCTGCAAGCGCTGCGCCGGGGCGAGAAGGTGCCGGTGGGATCGTCGATTGGTCGGTTGACCTCGGCGCCCGAGGGTGGCCCGACCACCCTTTTGGATGTGGAGTAGCACGATGCTTGCCGACAAGGACCGCATCTTTACCAATCTATATGGCCAGCACGACTGGACCCTCGAAGGCGCGCGGGCGCGTGGCGATTGGGCCGACACGGCGGCGATCATCGCCCGTGGACGCGACGCGATCATCGACGAGATGAAGGCGTCCGGGCTGCGCGGCCGCGGCGGCGCCGGGTTCCCGACGGGCATGAAGTGGTCGTTCATGCCGAAGCAGGCGGCGCCGGATGGCCGGCCGAGCTACCTCGTCATCAACGCCGACGAGAGCGAGCCGGGCACCTGCAAGGACCGCGACATCATGCGGCACGATCCGCACAAGCTGATCGAGGGCGCGCTGATCGCCTCCTTCGCGATGGGCGCGTCGGCCTGCTACATCTACATCCGCGGCGAGTACTACAACGAATCTCTCAACTTGCAGGCTGCGGTTGACCAGGCGTATGCGGCCAACCTGCTGGGCAAGAACGCGGCCGGCTCGGGCTACGATTTCGACCTTTATGTGCATCGCGGCGCCGGCGCCTACATCTGCGGCGAGGAGACCGCGCTGTTGGAGAGTCTTGAAGGCAAGAAGGGCATGCCGCGGCTGAAGCCGCCATTCCCCGCCGCCGTGGGCCTGTATGGCTGCCCGACGACGGTCAACAACGTCGAGACCATCGCCGTCGTCCCGACCATCCTGCGGCGCGGCGGCGCCTGGTTCTCGGCGCTGGGACGGCCGAAGAACAGCGGCACCAAGATTTTCTGCATCAGCGGGCATGTGAACAAGCCGTGCAACGTGGAGGAGGAGCTTGGCATCCCGCTACGCGAGCTGATCGACACCTATGCCGGCGGCGTGCGTGGCGGGTGGGACAACCTGCTGGCCATCATCCCCGGCGGCTCCAGCGTGCCGTTGCTGCCGAAGTCGATCTGCGACACCGTGTTGATGGACTTCGACAGCCTGCGCGACGTGAAGTCCGGCCTGGGCACCGCGGGCGTGATCGTCATGGACAAGAGCACCGACGTGATCCGCGCCATCGACCGCCTGGCGCAGTTCTACAAGCACGAGAGCTGCGGCCAGTGCACCCCCTGCCGTGAGGGCACCGGCTGGATGATGCGGGTGATGCACCGCATGGTGCAGGGCCGGGCCGAACTGGACGAGATCGACACGCTGGAGCAGGTGACCAAGCAGATCGAGGGGCACACGATCTGCGCCCTGGGCGACGCGGCGGCGTGGCCGATCCAGGGCCTGATCCGGCATTTCCGCCCCGTGATGGAACAGCGCATCGCCGAGTACAAGGCGGCGCGTGCGCCAAAGCCGCTGTTGATGGCGGCGGAGTAGGTTCAGATGGCAAAGGTCACGGTTGACGGGATCGACGTCGAGGTCCCAAACGGCGCCTCCGTGCTGCAGGCGTGCGAGGCGGCGGGCAAGGAAATACCCCGGTTCTGCTACCACGAGCGCCTGTCGGTCGCCGGCAACTGCCGCATGTGCCTGGTCGAGATCGAGAAGGCCCCGAAACCCGTCGCAAGCTGTGCTTACCCGGTCGCGGACGGCATGGTGGTCAAGACCGACACCGCCGTCGTGCGCCAGGCGCGCCGCGGCGTGATGGAGTTCCTGCTGATCAACCACCCGTTGGACTGCCCGATCTGCGACCAGGGCGGCCAGTGCGACCTGCAGGACCAGGCGTATTCCTATGGCATGGACCACTCCCGCTACGCCGAGAACAAGCGGGCAGTGAAGGACAAGTACCTGGGTCCACTGGTCAAGACGTTCATGACCCGGTGCATCCATTGCACCCGCTGCATCCGCTTTAGCAGCGAGGTCGCCGGCGTGCCCGAGATGGGCGCGGTGTCGCGCGGCGAGAACATGGAGGTCGGCACCTACATCGAGAAGGCGCTGACCACCGAGCTGTCCGGCAACCTGATCGACATCTGTCCGGTCGGCGCGTTGCTGAGCAAGCCGTACAGCTTCGTCGCCCGTCCGTGGGAGCTGCGCAAGACTGTCAGCGTGGACGTGCACGACGCGCTGGGGTCCAATATCAGCGTCGATGCCCGGGGGTCCGAGGTGCTGCGCATCCTGCCGCGCACCAATGAGGACGTGAACGAGGAATGGCTGGCCGACAAGTCCCGCTTCGCCCATGACGGCCTGAAGCGTCGGCGGCTGGACAAGCCCTGGGTGCGTGTGGATGGCAAGCTGCGCCAGGCGACCTGGCCAGAGGCGTTCGGCGCCATCGCGGCCAAGCTGCGCGGCCTGCCCGGCGAACGCATCGGTGCCATCGCGGGCGACCTGTGCGACGCCGAGAGCATGGTGGCGCTGAAGGACCTGATGGGCCTGCTCGGCTCGGCGAACCTGGACTGCCGGCAGGACGGCGCGGCGTTGCCGGCCGGGCGCCGGGATTTCTACACGTTCAACACGACGGTCGCCGGGATCGAGGAGGCCGACGCCATCCTGCTGATCGGCAGCAATCCGCGGCGCGAATCCCCGGTGCTGAACGCCCGCATCCGCAAGCGCATGAACATGGGGCCGCTGCCGGTCGGCTATATCGGCCAGCCGGCGGACCTGACCTACCATGTCGAGCACCTCGGCGATGGCCCGGCCGCGCTGTCCAACCTGGGCGCCTTCGCCGACGTGCTGCGGGACGCCAAGCATCCGATGATCGTCATCGGCCAGGGTGCCCTGCGGCGCCGGGATGGCGCGGCGGTCTTGGCCGCAGCGTGGGCCTTGGCTGCGGAGGTCGGCGCGCTGACGCCGGAGTGGCACGGGTTCAACGTGCTGCACACCGCGGCGGCGCGGGTCGGGGCGCTGGACCTGGGCTTCGTGCCGGGTCCGGGCGGCAAGGACCTGGCGGCAATGCTGGGCGGCGGCGTCGATCTGCTCTGGCTGCTTGCGGCCGACGAGTTCGACATGGGCCGCATCGGCGAGCGCACCTTCGTCGTCTATCAGGGCCACCACGGCGACCGCGGCGCGGCGCGGGCCGACGTGATCCTGCCGGGTTCGGCCTACACCGAGAAGGGTGGCACCTACGTCAACACCGAGGGCCGGATGCAGCGCGGCTTTCTGGCGACGCAGCCGCCGGGCGAGGCGCGGGAGGACTGGGCGATCCTGCGCGCGTTCAGCGCCACGCTGGGCAAGCCGCTACCGTATGACGACCTGCGCGGCGTGCGCGACCGCCTGGTGCAGGTAAACCCGGTGTTCGCCCGCGAGCAGGAGTTGCAGCGCCACGGCTGCACCGACCAGGCCGGTCCGCCTGCCGGTGGCTCGGTGGGCGACGCCCCGTTCGTGCCGGCTGTTCCCGACTACTACCAGACTGACCCGATCAGCCGCGCCAGCGTCACGATGGCGGAATGCTCGCGGACCTACACGGCCCCCTTGCTGCAGGCCGCGGAGTAGCGCCTTGACCGATTTCCTCGCCACCCCAGTTGGCGTCACCGTGCTGACCGTGGCCGAAACCCTGGCCATGCTGGTGCCGGTGTTGGTCAGCGTGGCCTATTTGACGCTGGCCGAGCGCAAGGTGCTGGCGGCGATGCAGATGCGGAAGGGGCCGAACGTCGTCGGCCCCTTCGGCCTGATGCAGCCGTTTGCCGACGCGCTGAAGATGCTGATGAAGGAGACGATCATCCCCACGGGGGCGAACCGCATCCTGTTCATCGTAGCGCCGTTGCTGACCATGACGCTGGCGATGATCGCCTGGGCGGTGATCCCCGTGAACGACGGCTGGGCGGTCGCCAACATCAACGTCGGCGTCTTGTACCTGTTCGCGATCAGCAGCCTCGGCGTTTACGGCATCGTCATCGCCGGCTGGGCCAGCAACTCGAAGTATGCCTTCCTCGGCGCGCTGCGCTCGGCGGCGCAGATGGTCAGCTACGAGGTCAGCATGGGCTTCGTCATGGTGACGGTGCTGCTGTGCGCCGGCAGCCTGAACTTGACCGACATCGTGCGGGCGCAGCGGCATGTGTGGTTTGTCATCCCGCTGTTCCCGATGTTCATCGTGTTCTTCATCTCGATCCTGGCCGAGTGCAACCGCGCGCCGTTCGACTTGGCCGAGGGTGAGAGCGAGATCGTCGGCGGCTTTCACGTCGAGTATGGCGCGATGACCTTCGGGCTGTTCTTCCTCGGCGAATACGCGAACATGATCCTCATGTCGGCCATGACGGTGATCCTGTTCCTGGGCGGCTGGCTCAGCCCGATCCCGTTCGCGCCGTTCACCTGGGTGCCGGGGCCAATCTGGTTCATCGCCAAGATCCTGGTGATCCTGTTCATGTTCATCTGGGTCCGGGCGACCTTTCCGCGCTTCCGCTACGACCAGTTAATGCGTCTGGGCTGGAAGGTCTTCTTGCCGCTATCGTTGGGCTGGCTGGTGCTGACCGCCGGCGTGCTGGTCGGCATGGGCTGGCTGCCCGGGTCGCATCCCGTCTAACCCACGCCCTACAGACACTTGCCCTACAGACACTTGCCCTACAGCCTGGCACGGCCCACAACGCCGCCGGGCAGAGAGGATCACCACCATGGCTTTTCTGGACCGCACTGCCCGCAGCCTGCTGCTCAGCGAACTTGTCTCAGGCATGTGGCTGACACTGAAGTATTTCTTCCGGCAGAAGGCGACGATCAACTACCCCTATGAGCACGGCGCCATCAGCCCGCGCTTCAAGGGCGAGCATGCCCTGCGCCGCTACCCCAACGGCGAGGAACGCTGCATCGCCTGCAAGCTGTGCGAGGCCGTGTGCCCGGCGCTGGCCATCACCATCGAGGCCGAGCCGCGCGATGACGGCAGCCGCCGCACCACGCGCTACGACATCGACATGACCAAGTGCATCTATTGCGGCCTGTGCGAGGAAAGCTGCCCGGTGGACGCCATCGTCGAGGGCCCCAACTTCGAGTTCGCCGTCGAGACGCGCGAGGAGCTGCTGTACAACAAGGAGAAGCTGCTCTCGAACGGCGACCGCTGGGAGAGCGAGCTATCCAAGCGGCTTGAGCTTGATGCCCCATACCGTTAGAGCCTGCCCATGATCGTCTCCGCCGCGTTCTACCTATTCGCCGCCATCTTGCTCGGCTCCGCCGCGATGGTGGTGACGGCGCGCAATCCCGTGCACTCCGTGCTGTTCCTGATCTTGGCGTTCTTCAACGCGGCGGCGCTGTTCCTGATTGCCGGGGCCGAGTTCCTGGCGATGATCCTGGTCATCGTCTATGTCGGCGCCGTCGCGGTGCTGTTCCTATTTGTCGTGATGATGCTGGACGTGAACTTCGCCCAGCTTCGCGAGGGTTACCAACGTTACCTGCCGATCGGCGCCACCGTCGGCGTGGTGCTGCTGGCGGAGTTGCTGCTTGTCGCGGGCGGCTGGGAGTTCGCGCCGCAGGCGAGTTCGTTGCGGTTGAGCAGCACCCCGGGCAACCTAGGCAACACGCAGGCGCTGGGGCGGCTGATCTACACCGACTACATCTTCTTGTTCCAGGTGGCCGGGCTGATCCTGATGGTGGCGATGATCGGCGCGATCGTGCTGACGCACCGCGAACGCCAGACCAGCAAGCGCCAGGACATCTCGCGGCAAAACGCCCGCAGCGTCGCCGACACGCTGGAGATCATGCCCGTCCGCCTCGGCGCCGGCACCAACGTCACCGGCATCATCCGGCCAAAGCCCGAGCCGGCGCTGGTCCATGCGGATGAGCCACACGAGCACGGCGTCGATAAGCCCGGCCCCGGAGAGCACGGATGATCGGCGTCGGACACTACCTAGTCGTCAGCGCAATCCTGCTGGTGTTGGGCATCTTCGGCATATTCCTCAACCGCAAGAACATCATCGTCATCATGATGTCGATCGAGTTGATGCTGCTCGCGGTGAACCTGAACCTGGTGGCGTTCAGCTCGGCGCTGGGCGACCTGGCGGGCCAGGTGTTCGCGCTGTTCGTGCTGACCGTCGCGGCGGCGGAGGCAGCCATCGGCCTGGCCATCGTCGTCGTGTACTTCCGCAACCGCGGCTCGATCGAGGTCGAGGACGTCTCCCTGATGCGGGGCTAGCCCATGCTGTACGCCGTTGCCGTGTTCGCGCCGCTGGTTGGGGCGCTGGTCGCCGGGCTGTTCGGACGTCAGATCGGGGACAAGGCCAGCGAGGCCGTCACGGTACTGTGCATGTGCGTGGCCGCGGTCTGCGGCGTCGCCAGTTTCGTGCCCTGCCTGACCGGGGACGCGCTGCCCGGCGCCGTCAGTCTCGGCACCTGGATGGATGTCGAGGGCTTCCACGTCGAGTGGGCGCTGCACTACGACACGCTGTCGGCGATGATGGTCGCCATGGTCACGTTCATCGCGACGCTGATCCACATCTACAGCATCGGCTACATGAGCCATGATGCGACCATTCCGCGCTTCTTCAGCTACCTGAGCCTGTTCACCTTCGCCATGCTGATGCTGGTGACGGCGGACAACCTGGTGCAGCTATTTTTCGGCTGGGAGGGCGTCGGCCTCGCGAGCTACTTGCTGATCGGCTATTGGTACGACCGGCCCAGCGCTAACCGGGCCGCCATGAAGGCGTTCGTGGTCAACCGGGTGGGGGACCTGTTCTTCGCCGTGGGGATCGCGCTGGTGTTCGCGATCTTCGGCTCCGTCGAGTTCCCCGACATCTTCGCCCATGTGCACGACCACGTCGGCGACACCTACCATGTGCTGGGCAGCACCTGGCGGGCCTATGAGGTGATCGGCGTGCTGCTGTTCCTGGGTGCTGCCGGTAAGTCGGCGCAGTTGGGCCTGCACGTCTGGCTGCCGGACGCGATGGAGGGGCCGACGCCGGTCTCCGCGCTGATCCACGCGGCGACGATGGTGACGGCCGGGGTGTTCCTGATGGCGCGCATGTCGCCGGTGCTGGAGTATGCGCCGGGCGCGCTGGGCTTCGTGGCGTTCATGGGCGCCACGACCTGCCTGTTCGCGGCGACCATCGGCTGCGTGCAGAACGACATCAAGCGCATCATCGCCTACTCAACCATGTCGCAGCTTGGCTATATGTTCCTGGCCGCCGGTGTCGGCGCCTATCAGGCATCGGTGTTCCACCTGTTCACGCATGCCTTCTTCAAGGCGTTGCTGTTCCTCGGCGCCGGGTCGGTGATCCACGCGATGTCCGATGAGCAGGACATCCGGCGCATGGGCGGCATCTGGCGCAAGATACCGATCACCTACGTCGTCATGTGGGTCGGCAGCCTGGCGCTGGCCGGCATCCCCTTCTTTGCCGGCTACTACTCGAAGGACGCGATCCTGGAGGCAGCCTGGGCCAAGGGCAGCGCCGTCGGCACCTACGGCTACATCTGCGGCGTCGTCGCGGCGTTCCTGACGGCATTCTACTCCTGGCGGCTGCTGATCCTGACCTTCCATGGCAAGCCGCGGGCCGACCAGAAGACCATGGACCACGTCCACGAAAGCCCGGCGGTGATGACGGGGCCATTGATCGTGCTGGCCCTTGGCGCCGTGCTGACCGGCTTCGTGTTCCACGGCTGGTTCATCGGCGAGGACTGGCTGGAGTTCTGGCGCGGCAGCATCGTGAACGCGCCGACCAACACCGTCATGCACGACATGGAGACGGTGCCGTTGCTGGCGTCGCTGCTGCCCACCCTGGTCGGCCTGGCCGGCATCGCGCTGGCCTATGTCATGTATGTCTTCGTCCCGGCGCTGCCCGCGCGCATGGCGGCCGCGGCGCCCGCCCTGTACCGCATCGTGTTGAACAAGTACTACTTCGACGAGCTGTATGACCGCATCTTCGTCCGCCCGACGCAGCGCCTGGCACGGGTGCTGTGGCATGTCGGCGACGAGACGCTGATCGACGGCATGCCGAACGGCATCGCCTCGCTGGCCGCGGACGGCTCGGCGCAGGTGGTCCGCATCCAGACCGGCTCCATCGCGGTCTATGCCTTCACGATGCTGATTGGGCTGGTGCTGCTCGTCAGCATCTTCCTGATTTTCCGGTGATCCCTTGAACAACGCTGCCGGCTTCCCCTTGCTGTCCCTGCTGACCTGGCTGCCCCTGGCTGGCGGCCTGTTCATCATGACTGTGCGCGGGGACGACGCCGTGGTGGCCAGCAACGCCCGCTGGGCGGCGCTATGGACCAGCCTGATCGTGTTCGCGCTGTCGGTGCTGCTGTGGGTGCGGTTCGACCCGGCCAACCCCGGCTTCCAGTTCCAGGAAAGCCTGTCCTGGCTCCCCGAGTTCAACGTCGGCTACCGCATGGGCGTGGACGGCATCTCGGTGCTGTTCGTGCTGCTGTCCACGGCGCTGGTGCCGATCTGCATCCTGGCGAGCTGGGAGGCGATCACGGTGCGGGTGCGCGAGTACATGCTCGCGTTCCTGGTACTGGAAACCATGATGGTCGGCATGTTCTCGGCGCAGGACTTCGTCGTGTTCTACATGTTCTTTGAGGGCGTGCTGATCCCGATGTTCCTGATCATCGGCGTCTGGGGCGGGCCGCGGCGGGTTTACGCCAGCTTCAAGTTCTTCTTGTACACGTTGGCCGGATCGATCCTGATGCTGCTGGCGTTGCTGGCGGTGCTGTATTACGCCAAGACGACCGACCTCGCCGTGTTGATGCACACGCCGTTCCCCGTGCGGATGCAGTTCTGGCTGTTCCTGGCGTTCCTGGCGTCGTTCTCGGTGAAGGTGCCGATGTGGCCGGTCCATACCTGGCTGCCCGATGCGCATGTGGAGGCGCCGACGGCCGGCTCGGTGATCCTGGCGGGCGTGCTGCTGAAGATGGGGGCGTATGGCTTCCTGCGCTTCTCGGTGCCGATGCTGCCGCAGGCGTCGCAGCAGTTCGCGCCGCTGATGTTCGCGCTGGGCGTGGTGGCGGTGATCTACACGTCGCTGGTGGCACTCGCGCAGACGGACATGAAGAAGCTGATCGCCTACTCGTCCATCGCGCACATGGGCGTCGTGGTGATCGGCATCTTCACCTTCAACGCGCAGGGCATCCAGGGCGCGATGTTCCAGATGCTGTCGCATGGCATCGTCTCGGCGGCGCTGTTCCTGTGCGTCGGGGTGATCTACGATCGCATCCACACCCGGGACATCGCGCGGTATGGCGGCTTGGCGACGCGGATGCCAGCGTATGCGCTGTTCTTCATGGTGTTCACCATGGCCAGCGTCGGCCTGCCGGGCACATCGGGCTTCGTCGGTGAGTTTCTGGTGCTGGTCGGGGCCTTCAAGATCAGCCTGTACCTCGCCTACCTCGGCAGCTTTGGCATGATCCTCGGTGCGGTTTACATGCTCTACCTTTACCGCCGGGTCATCTTCGGGACGATCACGCGCGATGACCTGCGCGGCATCCTGGACCTGTCGCCGCGGGAGATCGCGATCTTCACGCCGCTGATCGGCTTGACGCTCTGGATGGGCATCTACCCGTCCAACTTCACCCACTTCTTCGACGCCTCCGTGCACGCCATGGTGGATCAGCATATCGCCGCGCTGGCGACGGGGCCGAAGCTCGCAGGGATCATCCCATGAACTGGACCCTGGCACTGCCGGAGATCGTGCTGGCGCTATGCGCGATGGCGATCCTGATCTTCGGCGTCCTGCGCAAGCCTGACCCGGCCTTCCTGTGCACCATGCTGTCCCTCGGCGCGCTGATGGTGACGGCCGTGCTGGTGGTGTCGGCGCAGCCGGGCTCGGCCTATAACGGGCTGTTCGTGGTGGACGGCTTCGGCACGTTCATGCAGTTGCTGATCCTGCTCGGCGCCGGGCTGAGCGCCGTGCTGGCGCTGGACTACAACGTGCGGGCTGGGATCAGCCGGTTTGAGTTTCCGGTGCTGATCCTGCTGTCCACCGTCGGCATGATGATCATGTGCGGCACGGCCAGCCTGATGACGCTGTATCTGGGCCTGGAGCTGCAATCCCTGGCACTTTACGTGCTGTGCGCCTTCGACCGGGACAACTTGCGTTCCGCCGAGAGCGGGCTGAAGTTCTTCGTCCTGGGCGCGCTGGCGTCGGGGCTGCTGCTGTATGGCATCTCGCTGACCTACGGCTTCGCCGGGACGATGCAGTTCGGCGAACTGGCACGGTCGCTGACCGACCCGAACGGGGTGTCGGCCGGGCTGATCGTCGGCATCGTGTTCATCATCGCTGGCCTGGCGTTCAAGCTGTCCGCGGTGCCGTTCCATATGTGGACGCCGGACGTGTATGAGGGCGCGCCGACGCCCGTGACGGCCTTCATGAGCACCGCCCCGAAGGTGGCCGCCATCGCGCTGCTGCTGCGTGCGCTGGAGGTGCCGTTCGGCCATCTGACGCCGCAGTGGACCGGGATCATCGTGCTGGTGTCGCTCGCCTCCATGCTGCTGGGCGCGCTGGCGGCCATCGGGCAGACCAACATCAAGCGGCTGATGGCGTACTCCAGCATCGGCCACATGGGCTACGCGCTGGTTGGCCTGGCGGTCGGCACGGCGGAGGGCATCCGCGGCGTGCTGATCTACATGGTGACCTACGTGTTCATGAGCGCCGGGGTGTTCGCCTGCATCATCGCCATGCGGCGGCGCGGCCGGGTGCTGGACCGGATCAGCGACCTGTCGGGTCTGGCCACCACCGATCCTGGACTGGCGCTGGCGATGACGATCTTCATGTTCAGCATGGCCGGCATTCCGCCGTTCTCCGGCTTCTTCGGCAAGCTGTATGTGTTCTTCCCGGCGGTGCAGTCCGGCTACTGGACGCTGGCGGTGGTCGGCGTGCTGACCAGCGTGGTGGGCGCCTACTACTACCTGCGGGTTATCAAGGTGATGTACTTCGACAAGGCGGAGCCTGCCTTCGACCGCCGTCCGCCGGAGGTGTCGTTCGTCGCCGGGGTCGGGGCGCTGGTGACGACGCTGTTCTTCGTGTTCCCTGCACCGTTGATCGCGGCGGCGCAGTCGGCGGCGCAAGTGCTGTTCGGGTGAACCCGGCTGCGCCGCCGGGCTGGCGGCTGCGGCATTATGAGAGCTTGAGGTCAACGTCCGACCTGTGCACCACCTTGGCGCAGGCTGGCGAGCCTGGTCGCCTGGCCATCATGGCGGCGCGGCAGACCCACGCCCGGGGCAGCCGCGGCCGGACCTGGCAGACCCTTGAGGGTAACCTTGCGGTTTCCGTCCTGTTGCGTCCGGCGGGTCCGGCCAGCGATGCCGGGCAGTGGGCGCTCCTCGCGGCGGTGGCGCTGGCGGAGGCGCTTCCCAGCGACGCGCTGCGGGTCAAGTGGCCCAACGACGTCGTGCTAGGCGCTGCAAAGGTCGGCGGCGTCCTGATCGACACGGCGCTGGACGTGGCGGGACGGCTGGACTGGCTGGTGCTGGGCTTCGGCGCCAACCTCGCCGCCGCGCCGGACTTGCCGAACGTGGCGGTGGTTCCCGGCGGGGCTGACCCAGCCGCGGCCGCGACGCTGCTGCTGGCGCGGCTGGACCACTGGGACCGCGTGCGCCAACAGGACGGCTTCGCCCCGGTCCGGCGCGCCTGGCTCGACCTTGGCCCGGCGCCTGGCAGCCACATGCGCGTGCGCTGGGGCAACGCGGAGGTGGGTGGCGCGTTTACAGGTCTGGGCGACGACGGCGCACTGCTGTTGCAATCGGGCGGCCGGGTGCACGCGATGCCGACCGGCGAAATCCTGCAAGCCGATGGGGGCTAGGCCGTGCTGCTGGTGGTGGATGCAGGCAACACCAACGTCGTGTTCGCCGTCCATGACGGTGCAAACTGGCGCGGCATCTGGCGCATCGCCACCGAGCCGCAGCGCACCAGCGACGAGTATGCCGTCTGGCTGCTGACGCTGCTGCAGTTCACCGGGCTGAAGCCGGCGGAGATCGACCGCACCGTGATCGGCACTGTCGTGCCGGCAGCGCTGTACCACCTGCGCCGCCTGTGCCGGGAATGGTTCAGCACGGAGCCGTTGGTCGCGCGGTCCAACCTCGACTGGGGCTTCGACATCAGGGTGGACAACCCGGCCGAGGTCGGCGCCGACCGCCTGCTGAACACCATGGCCGCCCACCAGGCCCACCACGGCCCGCTGCTGGTGCTGGACTTCGGCACGGCGACGACGTTCGACGTGGTGGACCGGGACGGCGCCTACCTGGGTGGCGCCATCGCCCCAGGCATCAACCTGTCCATCGAGGCGCTGCACAAGGCGGCGGCGCGGCTGCCCCGCATCGGCATCGGCCGGCCGCAGGCGGTGATCGGCCGATCCACCATCCCGGCGATGCAGTCCGGCATCTATTGGGGCTACGTCGGCCTGGTCGAGGGCCTGGTGACCCGCATACGGGCCGAATACGACGCGCCGATGCGGGTGGTCGCCACCGGCGGCCTGGCGCCCCTGCTGGCCGAGGGCACGACGATCATCGACGTCGTCGATCCCGATCTGACATTGGATGGCCTGCGCTTGTTGGCGGATCGCAACCCCGCACCCACATTGAGTCGTGACAGAATGCGATTAAACGAAGGCGATTAAATGGACGCTTACAGCGGTGATCTGGCCTTCCTGCCCTTAGGCGGGACGGGTGAGATCGGCATGAACCTTAATCTTTACCGGGCCAGCGGCAAGTGGCTGGCCATCGACTGCGGCATCGGCTTCGGGGGCAACGACAATCCCGAGGTCGAGATCATGATGCCGGACCCGGCCTTCATCGCCGACCGGCGCGACGACTTGCTGGCCCTGGTGATCACCCACGCACATGAGGACCACATCGGCGCTGTCGCCCACCTGTGGCGGCAACTGCGCTGCCCCGTGTACGCGACGCCGTTCGCCGCCGCCGTCCTGAAGCGCAAGCTCGGGGAGGCCGGGCTGGTCAACGAGGTCCGCGTCCACGTCGTGCCCCCCGGCGGCGCGTTCGAGATCGGCCCGTTCAAGCTGCAGTTCATGCCCGTCGCGCACTCCCTGCCCGAGGCGCAGGCGCTGGTGATCCGCACCTCGTACGGCACCATCCTGCACACCGGCGACTGGAAGCTGGACGCCGACCCGCTGATCGGCCCGCCGACCGACCAGGCCGCCTTCGCCAAGCTGGGAGAGGAGGGCGTGCTGGCCATGGTCTGCGACAGCACCAACGCGATGGTCGATGGCCACTCGGGTTCCGAGGCGGATGTGCGTCGCAGCCTGAGCGAGCTGGTGCGGAGCATCCGGCGCGGCCGGATCGCCATCACCTGCTTCGCCAGCAACGTGGCCCGGGTCGAGAGCGTGGCGCTGGCGGCCCGCGACGCCGGGCGGCACGTTGCCCTGGTCGGCCGTTCCCTGCGCAACCTGGAGGCTGCGGCGAAGGACTGCGGCTACCTGCGCGGCCTGCCGGATTTCGTGCCGGAGGACGAAGCCGGGTCGATCCCCGACGACAACCTGCTGATCCTGGTGACTGGCAGCCAGGGGGAGCCGCGCAGCGCACTGTCCCGCATCGCCGCCGACACCCACCCCAACATCGCCCTGGGCGAGGGCGATACCGTCATCTTCAGCAGCCGCATGATCCCCGGCAATGAGCGCCCGATCATCGCCGTGCAGGATGGCCTGGTCCGCCGCGGCGTCCGCGTCATCACCGACGAGGAGCACATGACCCACGTCTCCGGCCACCCGGCGCGGGACGAGCTGAAGCAGCTTTATGCCCTGGTGAAGCCGAAGTTCTCCGTCCCTGTGCATGGCGAGTGGCGGCACCTGTCCGCCCATGCTGCCCTGGCCAAGGAGGGCGGCGCGACGCCGATCCTGCTGGAGGACGGCGACATCCTGAGTCTGTCGCCGGGCCGGCCGGAGGTGGTCGATAGCGCCCCCGTGGGACGGCTGGCGCTGGACGGCAACCGCGTGGTGCCGCTGAACGGCGGCGTGTTGGCGGCCCGGCGGCGCATGCTGTTCAACGGCGTCGTGCTGGGCAGCTTCGCCGTGGACGCGGCGGGCAAGATGGTCGGCAGGCCGCGGGTCAGCGCGCCGGGCCTGTTCGAGCCTGACGACCCGGAGACGGCACGGGTAACGGCGGAGTTCTCGCAGGCGGTGGCGGACCTGCCGATGACGCTGCGCAAGGACGATTCGGCGCTGGCCGATGCGGCGCGGGCCGCGCTGCGCCGGGCGCTGGGGCGGCGGCTGCAAAAGCGCCCGATGGTGGATGTCCACCTGCTGCGGGTGTAGCAGGAGCGATGAACCCGTTCACCGCGGTCGTGCTGTTCACCATGATCTGGTGGACGGTGCTGTTCGCCGTGCTGCCCTTCGGCGTTCGGCCAGTGGCGGACGCCGACGAGACCACTGGCTGGCGCGGGGCGCCGCAGCAGGCGCGGATGGGGCGCAAGCTGCTGATCACGACTGCGATCTCGGTGGTGCTGTGGTGCGTGGCGTTCGCGATCATCCGCAGCGACTGGCTGTCGTTCCGCGCCATGGTGCAGAACTATGACCAATAAAGCGGCACTATACCACGCCTAGCTGCAAAGCTGGGCAGAACAGCCCTACGCATCATCTTTTTGCCTGATCCATGTGCGGATTCATATGGACGGGATTGGAGAGGGGGACCAATCTCCACGACAGAACCGGGTTTCCCCTGGTTCTGCCGTGTGACTGGCGTTTCCTCCCTAAACTTGGCCCGCTGCGCCACGAGCGCGCGGGCCTTCTTTTTTTGTTAAGCTGGAACCGAACCCTTGTCACGCTGATTCACCATGGTCCGGTCATATTCTGTCATAAAACGGTTGTGCGCTGCACAATAATTGCGTGGGGCGGAATGTAGGTGCGGTGCATCGACCCAGGCTGGCCGGCACCGCCTGCCGCCTGTAGGGTCCGGCCCGCAATGTCACTGGGACGACCATGCGCCTGACCCGCTCGCTGCTGCCCACGATCAAGGAAAATCCGGCCGAGGCGCAGATCGCCTCGCATCGCCTGATGCTGCGCGCCGGGCTGGTGCGGCAGACCGCGGCGGGCATCTATGCGTGGCTGCCGGCGGGCTGGCGCGTGCTGCGCAACATCGCCCAGGTGGTGCGGGAGGAGCAGGACCGCGTCGGCGCGCAGGAACTGCTGATGCCGACCCTACAGTCCGCCGACCTGTGGAAGCAGTCCAACCGCTACGACGCCTACGGCCCCGAGATGCTGCGCCTGCGCGACCGGCACGACCGCGACCTGATCTACAGCCCCACCAACGAGCTGCTGATCGCCGACCTGATGCGCCAGTCGGTGAAAAGCTACCGCGAGCTGCCGCAGATCCTGTATCACATCCAATGGAAGTTCCGCGACGAGACCCGGCCCCGCTTCGGCGTGATGCGCGGGCGCGAGTTCCTGATGAAGGACGGCTACTCCTTCGACCTGGACCATGCCTCTGCCGTCCGCAGCTACCGCATCATGATGCTGTCCTACCTGCGGACCTTCCAGCGCCTGGGCGTCCGCGCGGTGCCGATGGCGGCCGACACCGGACCCATTGGCGGCGACCTGAGCCACGAGTTCCACATCCTCGCCCCGACCGGGGAGAGCCAGGTGTTCTATGACGCCGCGGTCGAGACCATCGCGGTCGGCACCGACGACATCGACCACACCGACCCCGCGCAGTTGGACCGCTTCTTCGCCGATGTCACCGCCCCCTACGCCGCCACCGACGAGAAGCACGACCTGGCCGCCTGGGACCGGGTGCCGGAGGAGCGGCGGCGGGAGGGCAGGGGGATCGAGGTCGGGCAAATCTTCAACTTCGGCACGCTTTACAGCGAGCTGGTCGGCCTGCAGGTGGCCGGCCCCGACGGCAAGCCGGTCGCCCCCAACATGGGCAGCTACGGCATCGGCGTCTCCCGCCTGGTCGGCGCGCTGATCGAGGCGCACCACGACGACGCCGGCATCATCTGGCCGGACAGCGTGGCGCCGTTCCGCGCCGCGATCCTGAACCTCAAGCAGGCCGACCCGGCCACCGGCGCCCTGTGCGAGCAAGCCTACGCCGCCCTGCGCGGCCAAGCCCTGTATGACGACCGCGACGAACGCGCCGGGGTGAAATTTGCCGACGCCGACCTGATGGGCCATCCGTGGCAGGTCATCGTCGGCCCGCGCGGCGCCGCGGCCGGAACGGTCGAGTTGAAGCGCCGGGCGACCGGGGAGCGCCAGGAGCTTTCACTTGAGGCGGCGCTCGCCCATATGTCCTAGCATGTTCGGACCTTTTGAGCGTGCCGTCGCCGGCCGCTACCTGCGGGCGCGGCGTGGCGAGCGGTTCGTGTCGGTCATCGCCGGGTTCAGCCTGGTCGGCATCGCGCTGGGGGTGGCGACACTCATCATCGTCATGTCCGTCATGGGCGGGTTCCAGGTGGACCTGCTCAACCGCATCCTGGGCTTCGACGGCCACATGAATGTGTTTCCCGGCAACGGCGCGCTGGCCGACCCCGCCGTCATCGCCGCCCGCATCCGCACGGTTCCGGGCGTGACCATGGCCGCGCCGGTCGTAGACGGGCAGGTGCTGCTGCAGGGCCAGCATGGCGAGCTGTCCGGCGGCATCGTGATGGGAATGGCCCCGCAGGACGTGCGCGCGCTGCATGCGGTCAGCGACCACATCCTTCTCGGCAGCCTCGATGACTTCCACGGTGAGGACGCCATCGCGGTCGGCATCGGCCTGGCGCAGAAGTTCCACCTGCAGCTCGGCGGCGAGCTGACGCTGGTGTCGCCGCAGGGTGCCGCGACCGCGTTCGGCACCATCCCGCGGGTGCGCGCCTACCGGATTGCGGCGATCTTCCAGGTCGGCATGAACCAGTTCGACACCGGCTACGTGTTCCTGCCATTGGAGGCCGCGCAGATCTTCTTCCAGCAGCCCGGCGGCGCGTCCCGAATCGAGGTCATGGTTGCCGACCCGCAGGCGGTCGGCCCGATCAGCCAGGCCGTCAGCACTGCCCTGGCCGGCGACGGCCTGCGGGTGGTGACCTGGCAGCAACGGGACAACAGCTTCTTCTCCGCCGTGCAGGTGGAGCGGAACGTGATGTTCCTGATCCTCACCCTGATCATCCTGGTGGCGGCGTTCAACGTGGTGTCGTCGCTGATCATGATGGTGAAGGACAAGACGCGCGACATCGCGGTGCTGCGGACCATCGGCGCCGGCCGGGGCGCGGTGATGCGGATCTTCCTGATGTGCGGCGCCAGCGTCGGGGTGACCGGCACCCTGGTGGGCGTGGTGCTGGGCGTGCTGTTCTGCCTGAACATCGAGACGATCCAGGGCTGGGTCGAGGGCGTGCTGGGCGTCCGGGTGTTCAACCCCGAGGTATATTTCCTGACCCACCTGCCGGCGAAGCTGAACCCGCATGAGGTCGTGCAGGTCGTGGTGATGGCCCTGGCGCTGTCCTTGCTGGCGACGCTGTATCCAAGCTGGCGCGCCGCCCGCACCGATCCCGTGGAGGCGCTGCGGCATGAGTAGCCCGCTGGCGCTGCAAGGCGTCAGCCGCGCCTACCGCAGCGGCGACACCAAGTTGCATGTGCTGCGCGGCGCGGACCTGGCGCTGCAGGCGGGGGAGATCGTCGCCCTGGTCGCGCCGTCCGGCACCGGCAAGAGCACGCTGCTGCACCTGGCGGGCCTGCTGGAGCGCCCGGATTCCGGGATCGTGGTGGTGGACGGACGCGACGCCGGAGGGTTGCCCGATGCCGACCGCACGGCGATCCGCCGGGACCGCATCGGCTTCGTCTATCAGGCGCACCACTTGCTGGCCGAGTTCACCGCGGCGGAGAACGTCATCCTGCCGCAGATGGTCGCGGGCCGCAGCCGCCGCGTGGCGCGGGAGCGGGCAATGACGCTGCTGACCGCCTTCGGCCTGCCGGCGCGGGCCGGCCACCTGCCGGGCAAGCTGTCGGGCGGCGAGAAGCAGCGCGTCGCCATCGCCCGCGCCCTTGCCAACGCCCCGGCGGTGCTGCTGGCCGACGAACCCACGGGCAACCTGGACGTGGGCACCAGCAATGTGGTGTTCCTGGAACTGCTGCGGATGGTCCGGCAGGAAGGAGTCGCGGCATTGATCGCCACGCACAACCCCGACCTGGCCGCCCGCATGGACCGCCGCGTGACCCTGCGTGACGGCCTGATCGTGGAGGCCTGATGCTGCACGCCGAATTCGTCCACCTGCGCGTCCACTCGGCGTACTCGCTGAGCGAGGGCGCGATCAAGGCCGACAAGATCGCCGCCCTGGCGAAGGAGGCGCGGATGCCGGCCGTCGCCATCACCGACACCGGCAACCTGTTCGGCGCGCTGGAGTTCAGCCAGTCCTGCGTGGGGAAGGGCGTGCAGCCGATCATCGGTTGCCAGGTCTCCTTGGTGCGCGCCGAGAACCCGCGGCTGGCGGCCGACCCGGTCGTGGTGCTGGCGCAGGACGCGGCGGGCCTGGCCAACCTGCAACGCCTGTCCAGCAAGGGCTTCATGCAGGGCGAGCCGACCGACCCGCAACTGCCGCTGGACGCCTTGCTGGACCACGCCGAGGGCCTGGTGCTGCTGACCGGCGGCACCCGCGGGCCGATCACCCGGATGCTGGCGGAGGGCCGCCGCCCGGACGCGCTGGCGCTGCTGTCCCGCATGGCGGAGGCGTTCCCGGACCGCTGCATGATGGAGCTGCACCGGCACGGCCTGGCCATCGAGCGCGCCATCGAGCCGGGCCTGATCGGCTTGGCGGAGGAACTCCGCCTGCCGCTGGTCGCCACCAACGAGTGCTTCTTCTCGGCACCCAAGATGCACGAGGCGCACGATGCCCTGCTGTGCATCGCCGAGGGCCGCCAGGTCGGCGAGGCCGAGCGCCGCCGGGTGACGCCGGAGCACTGGTTCAAGCCGGCGCGCGACATGCGGCGGCTGTTCAAGGACCTGCCGGACGCCTGCGACAACACGCTCGCCATCGCCCGCACCTGCGCCGTGATGGCGGAGACGCGCAAGCCGCTGCTGCCGATGTGCCCCAAGGTGCGGCCTGGCCAGACCGAGGACGAGACAGTGCGCGCCATGGCCGTCGAGGGCCTGGTGCACCGCATGGACGCCATGGGTGCGGACGAGGCGACGCGGGCGGTGTATGGCAAGCGGCTGGACTACGAGCTGGGCGTGATCGCCGGCATGGGTTTCCCCGGCTACTTCTTGATCGTCGCCGACTTCATCCAGTGGGCGAAGGCGCAGGGCATCCCGGTGGGGCCAGGGCGCGGATCGGGCGCCGGGTCGGTGGCGGCGTGGGCGCTGACGATCACCGACCTGGACCCGCTGCGCTGGGGCCTGCTGTTCGAGCGGTTCCTCAACCCCGAGCGCGTGTCGATGCCGGACTTCGACATCGACTTCTGCCAGGACCGGCGGGACGAGGTGATCGGCTACGTCCGGGAGGAATACGGCGCGGACCGGGTGGCGCAGATCATCACATTCGGAAAGCTGCAGGCGCGGGCGGCGGTGCGGGACGTGGGCCGCGTGCTAGGCATGCCGTTCGGCCAGGTGAACCGGGTGGCGGAGCTGATCCCCAACAACCCCGCCCACCCCGTCACGCTGTCCCAGGCCATCGACGGCGAGAAGCGCTTGCAGGAGATGCGCGACGGTGACGAGAACATCCGGCGGCTGCTGGAGGTCGCGCTACAGTTGGAGGGGCTTTATCGCCATGCCAGCACCCATGCCGCCGGGCTGGTGATCGGCGACCGGCCGCTGATCGACCTGGTGCCGCTGTATCGTGATCCGAAGGCGGATACGCTCGTCACCCAGTATTCCATGAAGTACGTGGAGCAGGCCGGATTGGTAAAATTCGACTTCCTCGGCCTGACCACGCTGACCATCCTGCAGCAGGCCGTCGCCATCCTGCACGGTCTGGGGGTGCCGGTCGATCTGGACCGCCTGCCGCTGGACGATGCGAAAACCTATGAGATGTTGTCCCGCGGCGACGGCGGCGGGGTGTTCCAGTTCGAGTCGCAGGGGATGCGCGACGTGCTGCGGCAGATGCGCCCGGACCGGTTCGAGGACCTGATCGCCGCCGTCGCCCTGTACCGGCCCGGACCCATGGCCAACATCCCCGACTACTGCCGCCGCAAGCACGGCGAGGCCTGGGAGGCGCCGCATCCGGAAATCCGCGAAATCCTGGGCGAGACCTATGGGATCATGGTCTATCAGGAGCAGGTGATGCAGATCGCCCAGACCATGGCGAGCTACAGCCTGGGCGGCGCCGACCTGCTGCGCCGGGCGATGGGCAAGAAAATCCGCGCGGAGATGGAGCAGCAGCGCAAGGTCTTCACCGACGGCGCGACCGCCCGCGGCATCCCGGCGGCCAAGGCGACCGAGGTGTTCGACCTGATGGCGAAGTTCGCCGATTACGGGTTCAACAAAAGCCACGCGGCGGCCTATGCGCTGCTGTCGTATCAGACGGCCTGGTTGAAGGCGAACCACCCGGTCGCCTTCCTGGCTGCCTGCATGAACTTGGCAATCAGCAACACCGACAAGATCGCCGCCCTGCGGCAGGAGGCGCAGCGCATGGGCATCGCCGTGCTGCCGCCGGACATCAACCGCTCCGGGGCGGAGTTCCGGGTGGAGGTCGCCGGGGACGGCTCGCAAAGCATCCGGTATGCGCTGGCGGCGGTGAAGAAGGTCGGGTTCGTGGCGATGCAGGGCGTGGTGGCGGCGCGCGGGGACCGGCCGTTCGCGGACGTGGCGGACTTCGCGGCGCGGATCGACCCGCGGCAGCTCAACAAGATGCAGATCGAGAACCTGGCGCGGGCCGGGGCCTTCGACGGCATTGCACCGAACCGGGCGCAGTTGTTTGCCGGGGCCGACACGGTGCTGAAGCGCGCCCAAGCCCAGGCGGAGGAGGCGGCCAGCGGGCAGACCGGGCTGTTCGGCGGCGAAGCCCGGCCCGAGACGCTGCGCCTGCCGCCGCTGCCGGATTGGCCGGCGATGGAGCGGCTGGGGTATGAGGCAGATGCGGTGGGCTTCCACCTGACCGCGCACCCCTTGGACAGCTATGGGCCGGTGCTGAAGCGGTTGGGCGTCGTGCCGTCGCATCAGATGGAGGCGGCCGGGCTGGGCGGCGCCACGCGGATCAAGATGGCCGGCTGCGTGGTGGCCACCAAGGAGCGGGCGACGCGCACCGGCAGCCGCATGGCCTGGGTGCGGTTGTCCGACCAGGGCGGCAGCTATGAGGTGACGATGTTCAGCGAGGTGCTGGGTAGCGCACGCGACCTGATCAAGACTGGCACGGCGGTGCTGGTCAGCGTGGACCTGCGGATGGAGGGCGACAGCCTGCGGGTGACGGCAGCGGACTGCGTGTCGCTGGAGCAGGCGGCGAGCGACGCCGGGGCGGGAATGCGGATTTGGCTGGATCGGACGGAGGCGGTGCCGCATATCCGGGCCATCCTGGCGCGGGAGGGCAAGGGCCGGGGGCGGGTGACGCTGGTGCCGCGGATCGATGATGCCCAGGCGGTGGAGATTACCATTCCGGGCGGGTTCCAGGTGACGCCGCGGCTGGCGCAGGCGTTGAAGATGCTGCCGGGGGTGGAGCGGGTGGAGGAGGTTTGACGATGCCGTCCAACGATGGCTGAACCGGACTGCGTGACCTTGTGGCGACCAGTCGGTCCGTCCGAGCTGGACCTCATCCGCGCGTCAGGCATAGGGCATTTCCGCCCCGCCTGCCCGAGCAGCCGATCTTCTACCCTGTGCTGACGGAGGCATACGCCGTGAAGATCGCGCGGGACTGGAACGTGAAGGCCAGCGGTTCCGGCTACGTCACCCGCTTCCGCGTGCGGCGGGATTTCCTCGACCAGTATGGGGTGCAGGCGGCAGGAGGACGGTCGCACCAGGAGTGTTGGATACCTGCGGACCAACTGGACGCTCTCAACGCGGCAATTATTGGCCAAATTGAGGTGTCGCACGAGTTTCACTGACTGCAAGCCGCTGCTCGTTCCATCTCTCGCCCGTGTCCAGGTCCACCGCTTGCCATCCCATCCCCGATCCGCCATATCCCCGCTTGTTCAGTAGCACTGAGCAAATTCACACGCGGGGCGCCTTTCCCGGGGGTCACACCCCAGGTTCCGGTGCCGCAGGGCCAGGCCCCGCGGAGGATCAACCGGATACCTGAAAGGTCACGCCCCATGGCGATGCCAGAATTCACCTTGCGCCAGCTCCTCGAGGCCGGCGTCCACTTCGGCCACCACACCCGGCGCTGGAACCCGCGCATGGGGCCGTACATCTTCGGCGTCCGCAACGCCGTCCACATCATCGACCTGCAGCAGACTGTCCCCATGCTGGACCGCGCCCTGCGCGCCGTCCGCGACGTGACCGCCGCCGGCGGCCGCGTGCTGTTCGTCGGCACCAAGCGTGCCGCCGCCGAGTATGTCGCCGACAGCGCCCAGCGTTGCGGCCAGTACTACGTGAACCACCGCTGGCTCGGCGGCATGCTGACCAACTGGAAGACCATCACCGGCAGCATCAAGCGCCTGCGCCAGATCGAGGAGATGCTGGCCGGCGATATCCAGGGCCTCACCAAGAAGGAGGTGCTGGACATCACCCGCGACCAGGAGAAGCTGGAGCGCGCGCTGGGCGGCATCAAGGACATGGGCGGCCTGCCCGACATCCTGTTCATCATCGACACCAACAAGGAGAAGCTCGCCGTCGAGGAGGCCAATAAGCTCGGCATCCCCGTCGTCGCCGTGCTGGACAGCAACTCCGACCCGCAAGGCGTCACCTACCCGATCCCCGGCAACGACGACGCCATCCGCGCCATCACGATGTACTGCGACCTGATCGCCGGCGCCGTGCTGGACGGCATCAGCGCCGAGATGGTCGCCAGCGGCCGCGACATCGGCGCCGCCGAGGAGTTGCCGCCGGAGAGCATCCCGATGAGCGTCCCGATGCCCGATCACGCCGTCCCCGCCGAGCAGCCCGCGGCGTAAAGCCCGCTGAAGGCCCGCTGTGAAGGAAGGACCCGACTATGGCTGAAGTAACCGCCGCGCTGGTCAAGGACCTGCGCGAGAAGACCGGCGCCGGCATGATGGACTGCAAGCGCGCCCTGACCGAGACCGGCGGCGACAGCGAGGCCGCGCTCGACTGGCTGCGCAAGAAGGGCCTGTCCGCCGCCGTGAAGAAGGGCGGCCGCGTCGCCGCCGAGGGCCTGATCGGCGTCGCCAGTGCCCATAACAAGGCGGCGATGGTGGAGGTCAACTCCGAAACCGACTTCGTTGGCCGCAACGAGGCGTTCCAGGCGCTGGTCGAGGGCATCGCCAATGTCGCCCTGCATGTCGGTGACGACGTGGAGAAAATCCGTGCCGCGCCCTACCCGGGCACCGACCGGACGGTGGCGGAGGAGATCACCCAAGCCATCGCCACCATCGGCGAGAACATGACGCTGCGCCGGGCCAAGGTGATGCATGTGCCGCACGGCGTCGTCGCGACCTATGTTCACAACACCCTGAAGCCCACCCTGGGCAAGATCGGCGTGCTCGTGGCCGTGGAGAGCGACAGCGAGGCATCGGCGCTGGAAATCCTGGGCCGCCAGGTCGGCATGCACGTCGCCGCAACGCAGCCCGTGGCGCTCGACATCGAGGGCGTTGACCCGGCGGCTGTGGAGCGTGAGCGGGCCATCCTGACCGAAAAGGCCCGCACCGAGAAGAAGAACGCGGGCAAGGCGCCGGAGATGATCGAGAAGATCGTCGCCGGCCAGATCCGCAAGTTCTACGAGCAGGTCGTGCTGCTGGAGCAGGTCTGGGTGCATGACGGCGAGAGCCGGGTGCGCGCCGTGGTGAGCAAGGCCGGCGCCAAGCTCGGCGGATTCGAGCGGTTCAAGGTCGGCGAGGGCATCGAAAAGCCGACCGACGACTTCGCCGCCGAGGTCGCCGCCGCGTCGGGCATCGGCATCTAACGCTTCCTAACGAGCGGCGGAACTTGTGGGGGGCGGCGGCAGCCACTAGGTTGCCGCCGCCCCATCCACGTCAAGGACCCTATGCCCGATCACACCCCCTATAAGCGCGTCCTGCTCAAGGTCTCCGGGGAGGCGCTGATGGGCCGGCGGGAGTACGGCCTCGACACCGAGACCCTGGGCAAGATCGCGCTGGACGTGCGGGACGTGGTCGAGATGGGCGTGCAGGTCTGCCTGGTGATCGGCGGCGGCAACATCTTCCGCGGCGTCTCGGCGGCGGCGGGCGGCATGGACCGGGCGCAGGCCGACTACATGGGCATGCTGGCGACGGTGATGAACGCGCTCGGCATGCAGAACGCGCTGGAGAAGCGCAACGTGCCCACCCGCGTGCAGTCGGCGATCCCCATGAGCAGCGTGTGCGAACCCTACGTGCGCCGCCGGGCCGAGCGGCACATGGAGAAGGGCAGGGTGGTGATCTTCGCCGCCGGCACCGGCAACCCGTTCTTCACCACCGACACCGCCGCCGCATTGCGCGCGGCCGAGATGAACTGCGACCTGCTGCTCAAGGGCACCCAGGTCGATGGCGTGTACTCCGCCGACCCCCGCAAGGACCCGACTGCATCCCGATATGATGAACTCACGTATCTGGAAGTCCTGTCGCGCGACCTGGGCGTGATGGACGCCGCCGGCATCAGCCTGGCGCGGGAGAACGGGCTGCCGATCATCGTGTTCAACATTCACGCCCCCGGCGCCTTCGCCAAGGTGATGCGCGGCGAGGGCCACTTCACCCGAATCATCGAACCGCATTAGCCCCGCACGGAGGCCGCCTTGCCCGCCGACCTGACCGCCCTGAAAGCCGACCTGACCCGCCGCATGGATGGCGCGCTGGAAACCCTGCGCCGCGACTTCGGCGGCCTGCGCACCGGCCGCGCCAGCCCGGGCCTGCTGGAGCCGGTGAAGGTCGAGGCCTACGGTACCGAGGTTCCGATCACCCAGGTCGGCACCATTGGCGTGCCGGAACCGCGGATGATCACCGTCCAGGTCTGGGACCGCACCCTGGTCGGCGCGGTCGAGCGGGCGATCCGCGACAGCGGCCTGGGCCTGAACCCCGGGTCGGACGGCCAGGTGGTGCGCGTGCCCATCCCGCAACTGACGGCCGAGCGCCGCGGCGAGCTGGCCAAGGCCGCCGGCCGCTATGCCGAGGGATCGCGCGTGGCGATCCGCGGTGTGCGGCGCGACGGCATGGACCAGATCAAGGCGTCCGAGAAAAAGGGCGAGATCGGCGAGGATGAAATGAAAGACTGGTCGGACCAAGTGCAGAAGCTGACGGACGGCTACATCCGGCGCATCGACGATTCGCTGACCGACAAGGACAAGGAAATCCGGCAGGTGTGATGCAATGGGTGCGGCAAGCATGGGCATAGCGCCAGCGGCGTCCGGGACCGTCCCGGCCCCGGCGCATGTCGCCATCATCATGGACGGCAACGGCCGCTGGGCGAAGGCGCGCGGCCTGCCGCGGGTCGCCGGGCACCGTGCGGGCGCGCAGGCGGTCCGCCGCACCATCGAGGCCGCGGTGGAGGCGGGCGTCTCCTGGCTGACGCTGTATGCGTTCAGCAGCGAGAACTGGCGCCGCCCCCCGGATGAGGTGCTGGAGCTGACCGGCCTGCTGCGCCATTACATCCGCCAGGAGCTGGCCGAGCTGGGCCGGCAGGGCGTCCGCGTCCGCGTGCTCGGCGACCGCGGGCGCTTCGATGCCGACACCCAGGCCGACCTGGCCCGCGCCGAGCGCAACACCACGGCCAACACCCGGCTGAACCTGAACGTCGCGCTATCCTACGGCGCACGCGACGAGATCGTCGCGGCGGCGCGTGCCGCAGCCGAGGCGGCGGTTGCCGGCCACCTGGACCCGGCGGCGCTGGACGAGGCCGCCTTCGGCCGCCTGCTGTTCACCGCCGGGATGCCCGACCCCGACCTGGTCATCCGCACCTCCGGCGAGCACCGGCTGTCCAACTTCCTGCTGTGGCAGTCGGCCTATGCGGAGCTGGTGTTCCTCGACGTGCTGTGGCCCGACTTCAATGCGGCCGCCCTTGACGCCGCCCTTGCCGAGTATGCCCGCCGCGAACGCCGGTTCGGGGCGCGCCCTGCCTGATCAGGACCCGGCACTCGCCGCCGGCCCGCCCCGGCGCGCGCAGTGGGGTGACCTGCGGGCGCGCGTGCTGTCGGCGGTCGTGCTGGCGCCCATTGCGCTGGCCTGCGTCTGGTATGGCGGGCCGCCGTGGGACGCCCTGGTCGCCATCGCGGGCGCGGGCCTGGCGCTGGAGTGGGTGGAGCTGTGCCGCGTCGCACCCGGCGCATGGCCCGGCTTCGGCGTGCTGGCGGCGGTGCTGGCCGGCACCGTCCTTGCGGTGGCCGGTTGGCCGCAACTGGGCATGGCTGCGCTGCTGGCTGGCGCCGGGCTTGTGCTGATGCCGGACCGTTGGCGGCTGATGGCTGGCGTGCCCTACGCCGGCGTCGGCGCCATCGCGCTGGTCTGGCTGCGGGCGGACCCGGTTGCGGGCCGGGGCAACGTGATCTTCCTGATCCTGGCCGTATGGGCCAGCGACATCGGCGCCTACGCGGCTGGCCGGCTGCTGGGCGGGCCGAAGCTGGCGCCCCTGATCTCGCCGGGCAAGACCTGGTCGGGCGCCGCAGGCGGCTTGTTGGCGGCAATGCTGGCTGGCCTGGCGGCGGGGCAGGTGATCGCGCCCGGGGCGGCCCTGCGCGCGGCGATGCTTGCGGCACTGATCGGCGCGGCGTCGCAGGGCGGCGACTTGCTCGAAAGCGCGATCAAGCGTGGATTTGGCGTCAAGGACTCCGGGCGGCTGATACCCGGGCACGGCGGGTTGATGGACCGGCTGGACGGCTTGCTCGCGGCGGCGCCCGTGGCGGCCGGGCTGGCGTTGGTGATGGGGCGGGGGACGACGTTATGGCACTAGGCTCGGCAGGCGTCCGGACCGTCACGGTCCTGGGCAGCACCGGGAGCGTCGGCACCAGCACGATCGACCTGCTCGCCGCCAACCCCGGCCGCTACAAGGTCCATGCGCTGGTCGGCGGCCGGAACGCCGCGCTGCTGGCCGAGCAGGCCATCCGCCTGCGCGCAGCCCTGGCGGTGATCGCCGACGCCTCGCAGCAGCGTGCCCTGGAGGCGGCGCTGGCCGGGACCGGCATCCAGGCCGCCGGCGGCAGCGATGCCGTCACGCAGGCCGCCGCCATCCCGGTGGATTGGACCATGGCGGCGATCACCGGCGCGGCCGGGCTGCCCTCCACCCTGGCCGCCATCCGCCGCGGCGGCGCGGTGGCGCTGGCCAACAAGGAGGCGCTGGTCTGCGCCGGGGAGGTCATGCTGCAGGCCGTCCGCGACGCCGGTGCGACCCTGCTGCCGGTGGACTCCGAGCACAATGCCATCTTCCAGGCGATGGCGGAGGGCAACCGGGACGGCGTGGAGCGCATCGTGCTGACCGCATCCGGCGGCCCGTTCCGCCTGTCCACGCCCGAGGAGATGGCCCACGCCACGCCCGAGGCCGCGCTGCGCCACCCCGTCTGGTCCATGGGCGCCAAGATCAGCATCGACAGCGCGACGATGATGAACAAGGGCCTGGAGGTGATCGAGGCCGCCCGGCTGTTCGCGCTCGATGAGGCCGACATCGGCGTGCTGATCCATCCGCAATCCGTCATCCATGGCCTCGTGCACTACCGGGACGGCAGCGTGCTCGCCCAGCTCGGGTCGCCGGACATGCGTATCCCGATCGCCCACGCCCTGGCCTGGCCCGGCCGCATCCCCACCAGCTCGCCCCGGCTGGACCTGGCGGCGCTGGGCCGGCTGGAGTTCGCCGAGCCGGACCCGGTCCGTTTCCCGGCGCTGCGGCTGGCGCGCGACGCCTTGCGTGCGGGGGGCGGCGCTCCCACCATCTTGTCTGCCGCCAACGAGGTGGCGGTCGAGGCTTTCCTGGCCCGGCGGCTTGCCTTCACCGACATCGCCGCCCTGGTCGAGACGGTGCTGGGCCGCATCGGCCACCAGCCTGCCGACAGCCTGGATGCGGTGCTGGACCTGGACGCCGCCGCCCGCCGGGCCGCCCAGGCCGTCGTGGGCGCCCGAGCCGCCTAGACTACCCTCTACGCCCGGGCTGCATCAGCCTCCGGACCTCATCAGCCTAGGAGCCTCAATGGACCACCTTCGCCAGCTTGTTGCCTTCCTCGTCGTGCTCGGCGTGCTGATCTTCGTGCACGAGATGGGGCACTACCTCGCCGCACGCTGGCGCGGCGTGCATGTCGAGGCGTTCTCGCTCGGCTTCGGCCAGTCCATCGCGCGCTGGACCGATAAGTCGGGCACCGTCTGGAAGCTGGCCTGGCTGCCGCTGGGCGGCTACGTCAAGCTGCACGGGCAGGAGCGTCCGGAGGACGTTTCCCCCGAGGCGCGCGCGGCCCTGCAGCCGGGCCGCACCTACCAGGGCAAGTCCGTCCTGTCGCGCGCCATCATCATCGCGGCCGGGCCGGTGGCGAACTTCCTGCTGGCGGCGGTGCTGTTCATCGCCCTAATCGGCTTTGCCGGGCAGCCGGTGTCGATGCCGGTCGTCAGCGAGGTGATCGCCGACGGCGCCGCGGCACGGGCGGGATTGCTGGCCGGGGACCGGGTGGAGGCCATCGACGGCGCCGCCGTGACCCGGTTCGACGACATCCAGCGCATCGTGTCGGCCAGCCCGGACCGCCTGCTGAGCGTCCGCATCCTGCGCGCCGGGCAGGAGCAGACCCTGGCGGTGACGCCCGATGGCCGGGAGGCCGGCGGGCACCGGATCGGCGTCCTGGGCATCCGAAGCGGCGTGACCGAGTACGTCCACGTCAGCCCGTGGCAGACCATCAGCGCCGGCCTGGCGCAAACCTGGGAGGTGACGGCGCAGACCGCCGCCGGCGTGGCGGGCCTGTTCACCGGCGCGCACGGCTTGAGCGAGTTGGGCGGGCCGTTGCGCATCGCGCAGATTTCGGGGCAGGCGGCACAGCTTGGCATCGCCAGCCTGGTCGGGCTGATCGCCGTGCTGTCGGTCAACCTGGGCCTGATGAACCTGATCCCGATTCCTGTGCTGGACGGCGGACACCTGCTGTTCCTGGCGGCGGAGGCGGTGCGCGGCCGGCCGGTTCCCCCCAAGGCGCAGGACTACAGCACGCGGGCCGGGCTGGCCCTGCTGGCCTGTCTGTTCCTCGTGGTGACCTGGAACGATCTGCCGCACCTCGGGCTGGTGCGCTGGGTGTCCAGCCTGATCGGGTAGGACGGCAGGGGCCTTGTGCCTGCCGCCGTACGCATTGGCCTTGGCGGCGGACGCTGCGGCGCTTACAAGCACGCCTCATCCGATGCCCCGGGAGGGTTCGCCTGTTGGTTCCTAAACGCCTTGCGTTGCTCGCCACCGCCTGCATCGTTCCGCTGATCGCACGGTCCGACGCGCAGGCGCAGCAGGGTTCGCCAAGGGCGGTTCCCACGGGGCAGCAGCGCGCCAGCCCGGACCGCACGCCGCGTCCAGCCGTGCCCGGCGGGACCATCACCGGCATCAAGGTCGAGGGCAACCAGCGCATCGAGGAGGGCACGATCCGCTCCTACATGCTGGTGCAGGCCGGCGATGGCTTCGATCCCGACCGCATCGATCGCAGCCTCAAGACGCTGTACTCCACCGGCCTGTTCCAGGATGTCACCATCCGCCGTGAGGGCAACGGCCTAGTGGTGAAGGTGGTCGAGAACCCCATCGTCAACCGTATTGCCTTCGAGGGCAACCGCAAGCTGGGCGACGACCAGTTGCGGCCCGAGCTGCAGCTCCGCGCCCGCGCGGTGTACACGCCGCAGTTGGCGCAGGCCGACCGGCAGCGCATCCTGGACCGCTACGCCAAAGGCGGGCGGTATGCCGCAACGGTCGAACCGAAGATCATCCACCTGGACCAGAACCGCGTGGACGTGGTGTTCGAGATCAACGAGGGCGAGACCACGCTGGTCAGCCGCATCGCTTTCATCGGCAACCACGCCTTCAGCGAGAACCGCCTGCGCGAGGTCATCAACAGCCGCGAGCAGGCATTCTACCGCATCCTGTCCAGCAGCGACCAATACGACCCCGAGCGCATCAACTTCGACAAGGAGCTGCTGCGGCGGTTCTACCTGAAGAACGGCTTTGCCGACTTCGAGGTGCACGACGCCGTGGCCGAGCTGTCGCCGGACCGCCGCGCCTTCTTCGTGACGTTCACCATCAACGAGGGCGACAGGTACAAGGTCGGCGAGGTCGGGATCGACAGCAAGCTGCCAAAGCTGAACGGCGACGAGCTGAAGCCGCTGCTGCTGCTCAAGACCGGTGACACCTATGACGGCGACCTAGTGGAGCGGACGACGACGGCGCTGCAGGACGAGGCGCAGAACCGCGGCTTCGCCTTCGTGGATGTCAGGCCGCGCATCGCCCGCGACAAGGCTAAGAAGACCGTGGACCTGGTGTTCGACATCACCGAAAGCCCGCGCGTCTATGTCGAGCGCCTGGAAATCCAGGGCAACACCCGCACCGAGGACAAGGTGATCCGCCGTGAGTTCCGGCTTGCGGAGGGCGACGCGTTCAATGCCGCCACGATACGCCGCTCCCGCCAGCGGCTGCAGGACCTCGGCTACTTCAACAGCGTGACCGTCACGCCCCACCCCGGCAGCGCGCCGGACCGCACCATCGTCACGGCGCAGGTGGACGAGAAGGCGACCGGCGAGCTGACCTTGGGCGGCGGCTACTCGACGGATTCCGGCGCGTTGGTGAACGCCGGGCTGCGGGAGCGCAACCTGGTCGGCACCGGCATCGACGCCGGCCTGAACGGCGTGCTGGCGCAGCGGCGCAGCCAGGTCGACCTGTCGTTCACCGACCCCTACTTCCTGGACCGCAACCTGGTGGCCGGGACCGACATCTTCCTGGTGAACAACAACAACCAGACCATCGCCGCCTACAGCGAGCGCCGGATCGGCGGCGACTTGCGGCTGGGCTACGAATTCAACGAGCACCTGCGTCAGGCGTTCACCTACTCCCTGGTGGACCGGCAGGTGTACAACGTCCAAAGCGGCGCCAGCATCTACGTCCTCAACCAGACCGGCACGTCCCTGCTGTCGCAGCTTGGCTCGACCCTGGCGCTGGACTACCGCGACAGCCGCACCGACCCGCGTGACGGTTTCCTGATCCGCCTGGGCGTTGACGTGGCGGGACTGGGCGGCACGGAGAAGTATGTCAGGACTAAGCTTGACGGCTCCTACTTCATCCCCTTGGAGCGTTATACCGGCGATGCCGACTGGGGCATTGCGCTCACCGCCGGCGCCGGCTACCTGTCGACATACGGTGGCGCGCAAGAAAAGATCATCGACCGCTTCTTCCTGGGCGGCGACAACCTGCGCGGCTTCCAGTCCGGCGGTGCCGGTCCGCATGCGCAGACGACGACTCCGGGGGTGAATGGGGCGGCACCGACCGTCGGCACCAACGACAGCATCGGCGGCCGGTTCATCTACACCCAATCGACCGAGCTGCGGTTTCCGTTGCCCATTTCCGCCGACCTGGGTCTGTCAGGCCGCACGTTCGTGGATGTCGGCGCATTGACCCAGGTGACGCGCCTTGGGATTCCCGCCGGGAGCCCTGCTGGGACGACGTCAACGTTCTACGACAATCCGACCCCCCGGGTCGGCGCAGGCGTAGGCGTGTCGTGGAAGACGCCGTTCGGGCTGATCAACATCGATCTGGCGGAGCCGGTCGTCAAACGCAGCGGCGACCAGACGCAGTTTTTCCGGTTTGGCTTTGGTACGAGGTTCTAGGCCCATGCGCATCTTGATCCCCGCCCTGGCGGCGGCTGCCCTCCTGTCCCCACTGTCCGCGTCGGCCCAGCAGTCGCCGGGCTGGTTCGTTCCGGGCGGCGCCGGCCAGCCAAGGCCGGGCCAGGCGCCAAGTCAGGCGCAGGGGCAGCCGCCAGGCCAGGCGCCGGCGCAGCCGGTGCAGGCGACACGTCCGGGCGCCAGGCCGCAGCCGCGCCCCTCCGCGCCGCCGGCCGTGCAGGTCGCGCCGCCGTCGATGGGTGATCCAAACAGCGGGTTGTCCACTGCCGGCGCCGGACAGGACTCTACCCCGGTGCCGCCGGTGCAGTTGCCGCCCATCCCCGACCTGCCGCCGATCCCGCGCGGCGCGACCCCGCCGGCCGCCGTCGTCGGCGTGCTGGGCATCCCCGACATCATGCACGGCTCGACCGCCGCGCAGCAGGTGGAAAAGACCATTGGCGAGCGGCGGGAGCGGCTGAACCAGGACGCGCAAAAGGAGCAGGCCGCCTGGCGCGACCTGCAGCAGTCCCTGGCCAATCAGCGCGCCAGCATGACGCCGGACCAGATCCGCGCCAAGGAGCGCGAGCTGCAGGAGCGGATCACCAACGCGCAGCGCCAGTTCCGTGACCGCAACCGCTACATGCAGGAGGCCGCGCAGGTCGGGCTGGCGCAGATCGAGCGCATGCTGATCGCCGTGATCCGCCAAGTCGCCGAAAGCCGCGGCATGAACCTGGTGCTGCACCGGGCGCAGGTGGCGCTGAACGTCAACGAGTTCGACATCACCGAGTCGGTGGTCGCGCAGATGAACAAGATCCTTCCCTCCGTGGTCTTGCCGCCGGAGGGCGTGTCGGCCGTCACCGCGATGCAGCCGAGCACCGGATCGGCTGCCCCGGCCGATGCGGCGCCGTCCGCCGTCGCCGTCACTGCCCCGCCGGGGTCCACGCCGCCGCGACGGTAGGCTATGGCAGACGCACCAGCCGCGGCGGGCGATCCCCGCTTTTTCGGCCGCACGGGGCCACACCCACTGGCCGCCATCGCAGCCGCAGCGATGGGCGAGGTGCGGCCGGATGGGGCTGACGCGACGCTTCGGCTGCACGGCATCGCGCCGCTGCAGTCGGCCGGGCCAGGCGAGGTGAGCTTCATCGACAACCGCAAGTATGCGGACCTGCTGCGGGCGACCCGGGCCGGCGCGGTCATCGTGCATCCAGACCTGGCGCCGCGGGTGCCCGCGGGGACTGCGGCCATCGTGACCGCCGAACCCTATGCCGGATGGGCACGGGCGGCGGCGCTGTTCCACCCGCCGCCGCCGGTCCGCCCCGGGGTGCATCCGGCGGCGGTGGTGTCGCCGGGCGCAACTGTGGACGCCTCCGCCGAGGTCGGTCCCCTGGCGGTGATCGGCGAGGGCGCGCAAATCGGGCCGCGTTGCCGGATCGGCGCCGGCGCGGTGATCGGTGAGGCCGTCGTCATGGGCGCGGACTGCCGGATCGGGCCGCTGGCGAGCGTCAGCCATTCGCTGCTGGGCGACCGCGTGTACATCTACCCCGGCGCGCGAATCGGTCAGGAGGGCTTCGGGTTTGCGACGACCGCGGCCGGCTTCATCACGGTGCCGCAGCTTGGCCGCGTGGTGCTGCACGACGATGTGGAGGTTGGCGCCAACAGCACCATCGACCGTGGCGCCGCGCCGGACACGGTGATCGGCGCCGGTTCACGCCTCGACAACCTGGTGCAGATTGGGCACAATGCACGGCTCGGTCGCTGCTGCATCGTGGTGTCGCAGGCCGGCATCTCAGGCTCGACCGTGCTCGGGGACTTCGTGGTAATCGCTGCCCAGGCGGGCCTGACCGGCCATTTGCAAATCGGCGCCAAGGCCCGGGTGGGCGCACAGGCGGGCGTGATGGCGGACGTGGCGGACGGTGCGGCCGTGGTGGGCAGCCCGGCGCAGCCAGTGCGCGAGTTCTTCCGTGGCGTGGCGACGCTGCGGCGGCTGGCGCGTTCTCCACGGACCGGCGGCGACGCAGCCGGTCAGGAGTAGCTCAGCATGGACGGAACGCCCCCCACTTCCACGCTATCCCAGGCTGACCCGCAAGACGGCGCGCAGCCCCCGGCCGCTGGCACGAAGCCGCCGATGGCGGACATCGCGCCCAAGCCGACGCTCAGGGCCGCGCTGCCGCCGGTCGAGGTCATCGACATCAAGCGGATCATGTATGCGATCCCGCACCGCTACCCGTTCCTGCTGATCGACAAGGTGCTGGACGTGGTGCCCGACCAGTCCGCAACGGGGATCAAGAACGTCACGGCAAATGAGCACTTCTTCCAGGGCCACTTCCCCGACCACCCCGTGATGCCCGGCGTGTTGATCATCGAGAGCATGGCGCAGACCGCAGCGGTGCTGGTGATGGAGACGCTCGGCCTCAACGCGGCGGGGAAGGTCGTGTACTTCATGACCATCGAGAATGCCAAGTTCCGCCGCCCGGTCGTGCCGGGCGACCAGCTTCGGATCGCAGTCCTCAAGAACCGGCACCGCGGCCCTGTCTGGAAGTTCAGCGCCGTCGCCCGGGTGGATGGGGTGTCGGTGGCGGAGGCGACCTACGCCGCCATGATTATGGATAAATAGCGGCCATCGCAGCAATTCCAGAAACAATAGGTGTTTAGGCCCGTGCTGGACGCGCCGCGTAGGCTTGGGCCATTGCCGGCCCCGCCGGGCTGCCCGATTATCATGGCCGGACCATCGTGAAAGTAGCCGCATGAGTTCACGCCCCTTGCCCGCCGGCCTCACGCTGGGACGGCCGCACACCGCGGAGGTGCATCCGACCGCCATCGTCGAGCCAGGCGCCAAATTGGGCGACGGCGTGCAGGTCGGGCCGTGGTGCCACGTCGGTCCGCAGGTCAGCATCGGCGCAGGGACCCGGCTGGTGTCCCATGTCGTGGTGGACGGGGACACGCTGATCGGCGAGGGCGTGACCCTGTATCCGTTCTGCACCGTCGGCCTGGCGCCGCAGGACCTGAAGTACAAGGGCGAGCCAACCCGCTGCGAGGTCGGCGACCGCACGCAAATCCGCGAGAACTGCACCATCAACCGCGGCACCGTGACCGGCACCGGCCTGACCCGGGTGGGTGCTGACTGCCTGCTGATGGCGGTGGTGCATGTCGCGCACGACTGCTCGATCGGCGATGGGGTGGTGATCGCCAACAATGTCGTCATGGGCGGGCATGTCGCCATCGGCGCCGGGGCGGTGATCGGCGGATCGGCGGCGCTGCACCAGTTCGTGCGGATCGGCCGCGGCGCGATGGTCGGCGGCGTGTCGGGGGTGGAGGCGGACGTGATCCCGTTCGGCAGCGTGCTCGGCAACCGGGCGCGGCTGATGGGTCTGAACGTGATCGGGCTGCGGCGGCGCGGGGTGGACCGGGCGGGGCTGCTATCGCTGCGGACCGCAGTGCGCCGGCTGTTCGGGCCGGACGATGTGTTCAGCGCGCGGCTGGCCGAGGTGCGGGAGGCCTATGCCGGGGACCCGCTGGTGATGGAACTGCTGGCCTTCATGGACGCGCCGAGCAAGCGCGGCCTGATCCGGGCGGAGCTGGCCGGGCTGGACGAGGGCGACGCCGGGTAGCTTCGTGACGGAGGCTGCGGCCGGCGTCCTGGGCATCATCGCCGGCGGCGGGCCGTTTCCCGGCCGGGTCGCTGCGGCGGCGCTGGCGGCGGGACGGCCGGTGTTCATCGTCGCCCTGCGCGGCTATGCCGAGCCGTCCATCGTCGCGCCGTTCGACCACAGCTTCGTGCGGATCGGCGCGGCGTCGGCAATCCTGGCGCTGCTGCGGGACCGTGGCTGCGCCGACCTGGTGCTGGTCGGGCCGGTGCGCCGGCCGCACTTGCTCGACCTGCGCCCGGATGCGGAGGGCACGCGCATCCTGGCCCGCATCGGCCGGGCCGCCTTCACCGGGGATGACGGGCTGCTGGCCGCGGTCGTCCGCGTGCTGGGGGAGGAAGGCTTTCGTGTGCTGGGCGCGCACGAGGTGCTGACCGAGGCCGTCGCCCCGGCCGGCGTCCTCGGCCAGGCCAGCCCGGACGCCGCCGCCATGGCCGACATCCGGCGTGGCGAGGAGGTCGTGCGCGCCCTGGGGCGGGTGGACGTGGGCCAGGGCTGCGTCGTGCAGCAGGGCATCGTGCTGGCCGTGGAGGCCATCGAGGGCACCGATGCGATGCTCGCCCGCGCGACGGGGCTGGCCCGCCCCGGCCCCGGCGGCGTACTGGTGAAGCTGGTCAAGCCCGGGCAGGACCGGCGGACCGACCTGCCGACCATCGGCCCCGGCACCGTGCGCGCCGCCGCCGCCGCCGGGCTGCGCGGCATTGCGGTGGAGGCCGGGGGCACCCTGGTCACCGACCGCGCGGCCTGCGTTGCCGAGGCGGACGCAGCGGGTCTATTCCTGCTCGGCATCGCCCCGGCTGGCGATGCCTTCATCGGCCCCTCCCCAACCAACGAGGATACTTCACCATGAGCGACCCGCGTTTTCTGCACACCATGCTGCGCGTCAAGGACCTGGACCGCAGCGTCGCCTTCTACACGGGCCTGATGGGCATGAAGGAGCTGCGCCGCTCCGAGGTGCCGGCGGGCAAGTACACCCTGGCCTTCGTCGGCTACGGCGACGAGGGGTCGGCCAGCGTGATCGAGCTGACCTACAACTGGGACCATGAGCAGCCCTACGACGTCGGCAGCGGCTTCGGCCACCTGGCCGTGGCGATGCCGGACGTGTACGCCGCCTGCGAGGCGCTGCGGAAGGGCGGCGCCAAGATCACCCGCGACGCCGGGCCGGTGCAGCACGGCACGACGGTGATCGCCTTCGTCGAGGACCCCGACGGCTACAAGATCGAGCTGGTGCAGCGCGCCTGATCCCCGGAGACACCTGATCTTCGGAGACCCCGGCGACACCACGCTTGCCTGGCTGACCCGGCGCACGCTGCGCGTCGGCGTCACCGGGCTGGCGCGGGCGGGCAAGACGGCGTTCCTGACCTCGGTGGCGACGAACCTGCTGGCCCTGGGCGCCGGGCGTCCGGTGCTGCCAGGCCTGGCGCGGCGGCTGGGCGGCCGGCGGCTGCAGGTGTCGGTCGCCCCGGCCGGCGCCACCGGGCTGCCGCGCTTCGATCACGCACGTCACCTGGCGGCGTTGACCGCCGACCCGCCGGCCTGGCCGGAACGGACCAGCTCGGCGTCGCTGCTGGCGCTGGACTTGGTGTTGAGCCGGCAACGCCTCGGCGTGGACCTGCCGCCGCAGCGGGTGCGGCTGGAATTGCTGGACTATCCCGGCGAGTGGCTGCTGGACCTGCCGTTGGTCCGCACGCCTTATGCCGCATGGTCCGACGCCGTGCTGCGCCGGCTGGAGGGCATGCCGTTGGCCGCCGAGTTCCTGGCGTTCAGCACCGCCCTGCCTGCGGGCGCCCCGGCAGACGAGGCCCTGGCCGCCACCGGCCACCGGCTGTACCGCTCCATGCTGCACCGGATGCGCGACGAGGCCGGGCTGTCCCTGTTGCAGCCCGGCCGCTTCCTGATGCCGGCGCCGGGGCCGGAGCCGGTCTGGATGCCGTTCTTCCCGCACCGTGGCGGCGGCGGCCTGCACAGCCTGCTGGCGCTCCGTTATGGCGCCTATGTGCAGTCGGTGCAGGCGGAGTTGGCAGAACCGATGTTTGGCGACCTGGACCGCGTTGTCGTCCTGGTGGACCTGCTCTCGGCGCTGTCCACGGGTCCGGACAGCTTCGCCGACGCCGCCGGGGCGTTGGCCGCCGCGGCGGGGGCGCTGCGATGGCAATGGTCGCTGCTGGAGGCTGCGCTGGCCCTGGGCCGCCTGCGCCTGCCGCCCAAGACGGTGTCCCGCGTCGCCTACGTTGCGACGAAGTCGGATCATGTCGCGGAGCGCCAGCGCGGCAACCTCGCGGCGCTGCTGCGGACCCTGGCCAGCCCGGGCGACGCCGTGCCCGACGTGCGGACCGCCCACCTGCCGGCCGCCGCCGTGCGCTGCACCGAGGACTTCGTGTGGACCCTCGACGGCCGCCCGGTGTCCGCCGTGCGCGGCCGGCGGATCGGCGACGAGCGCCTGCTGCGGTCCTACCCCGGCGAGGTGCCGGACCGCCCGCCGGATGCGGCGTTCTGGGCGCACCCGTTCCTGCAACTGCCCGAATTCGAGCCGCGTCGCCCGCCCGACGCCGGCCGCGGCGGCGTGCCCGAGCTGGGATTGGATACCTTGCTGCTGTTCCTGCTGGACGGCGTGCTGTGAGCGCCCCCCCACGTCCGCCCCCCCCGCTTCCACGCCCCCCGCTTCCACGCATCGAATTGGAGGAGGTCCCGGCCGAACGGCTGGAGGCCGAACTACCGCTGGAGGTGCTGGCCGACCCGGCGCCGTCCCGCCGGGCGTCGCTGGTGCTGACCGGCGCGGCGGTGCTTGCAGCGGGGATCGGCGGGTTGTCGTTGGGCAACTTCGTGCTGGACCAGTTCGCGCGGGCAGCCTGGCTTGGCTGGACCACGCTCGGCGTGTCGGCGGCGGGCGTCGGCCTGATGGCGGCCGGCGTGTGGCGCGACGTGCGCGGCGTGCTGGCGCTGCGCCATGTGGACGGGCTGCGGGCGGACCTGGCCTCCGGCGAGGCCCGGCGCATCGTCGGCGCTGCAGTGGAGTGGGCCGCCACCGTGCCCGGCGGCCCCGATCTGTTGCCGGCGCTGCGGGCGGTGAACGATCCGGATGCCGTCGTGTCGCTGCTGCGCGCCGGCCCGGGCCAGGCGCTGCGGGCGGAGGCGGACCGGCTGGGCCGCACCGCCGCGGTGCAGATGGTGGCGGGGATCGCCGCCATGCCGTCGCCCGCGCTGGACGTGCTGCTGGTGGCCTGGCGCGGCGTGCGGCTGGTGCGGCAGGTGGCGCAGCTTTACGGCGTGCGGCCGGGCACGCTGGGCACGCTGTCGCTGCTGCGCCGCACGGCCAACGCCGCCGCCACCGTCGGCGCGGCGGAGTTTGCCGGCAATGCAGCCGCCCATGCCATATTGTCGAACCCGTTGCTGGCGCACCTGGCCGGGGAGGTCGCCGGCGCCGGGGTTGCCGCCCGGCGCATGGTTGTGCTGGCGCGCGCGGCGGCGGCGGCCTGCGACCCCCTGCCGCCAGGGAGTTAGCAGCGTCGAGTGCTTGGAAAAACGTCACGAAGACGCCTGTAGGCTTCGTGACGCGGTTGAACTTCCCGACGCGGTGCACTTCTGAGCCGTGCATGCAAGTGTGCCGCATGAAGGACCTGGCGCCCCTGCGGTGCTTCGGACCGGCCTGACGATTTCCGCGGCCCCGGCCGTGGTGGCGAGGACGATATGAACTTCACACCCCCGTCCCCCCTTCCTGTCTCGGTCCGCCCCTTGAGTGAGCCGGTCAGCCAACTCCAACTGTTCCGGGCATTGCTGCGGAACTCGCTGGAGGCTACGCCGACCAGCGCCTACACGCAGCCGTATGCGCGGCGCCGCTTTCTGGGGCGAGACGTCGTCTATGTGTGCGACCCCGAGCTGATCCGGCAGGTGCTCGTCGAGCAGGAGTCGTCGTTCGTGAAGGCGGCCTCGATGCGGCGCGCCCTGGTCCCGGCGCTCGGCCAGGGGCTGCTGACCGCCGAGGGCGCACATTGGCGATGGCAGCGCCGGGCCGCGGCCCCCGCCTTCCGGCATGACCGCCTGCTGAGCTTCATCCCCGCCATGCTCGCCGCCGCGGGCCGGACCCGCGACCGCTGGCTCGTCCTGCCGCCCGGCGGTACCGTCGAGGTCGCGCATGAGATGATGCAGACCGCCTACGACGTTATCGTGGAGACGATGCTGTCCGGCGCGCCGGGGCTGGACCAGGCGCGGATCGAGGACGGCATCGCCGCCTACCTAGGATCGACGCCGTGGGCCGTGATGGCCGGCTTGCTCGGCCTGCCGGGCTGGCTGCCGCTGCCACGGAAGCGGCAAGGGCGCCGGGCGCGGGACTACGTGCGCGGCGCGCTGCTCGGCATTGTCAGCCAGCGCCGGGGGGAGCGCGCGGGCGGCGGCGCGGTCCGCCCGGACTTGCTGACGCTGCTGCTGGACGCGCACGATCCGGAGGACGGGCGGGCGATGGACGACCAGGAGATCGCCGACAACCTGCTGACCTGCATCGTCGCCGGGCACGAGACGACGGCGGTGGCGCTGACCTGGAGCCTGTACCTGCTGGACGGGCATCCCGAGGTGAAGGCCCGGGTCGTGGAGGAGGTCGGGCGCGTGACCGGCGGCGGCGCCCTCGCTGCGGAGCATGTCGCCGCCCTGGTTTACACGCGGCAGGTGGTGCAGGAGGCGATGCGGCTATATCCACCGGCGCCGCTGGTCGCCCGGATGGCTGCCGAGGATGTCCGGCTTGGCGAACTGATGATCCCGGCGGGTACGCCGACCTATGTGCCCGTCTATGCCGTGCATCGCCACACTGCGCTGTGGCGGGACCCCGGCGCCTTCGATCCCGACCGGTTCCTGCCGGAGGCCGTCGCGGATCGGCACCGCTATGCCTACCTGCCGTTCGGGGCGGGTCCCAGGATCTGCATCGGCGCGGCGTTCGCCATGCTGGAGGCTGTGGCGATCCTGGCAACCTTGGTGCAGTCGGTCCGGCTGACGATGGCGCCGGGGCCGGGGCCGGTGCCCCGCCAGCGCATCACCCTGCGCCCGCAGGGCGGGTTGCGGATGGTTGTGTCGCCGCGCGCGATGAGCAGCGCTGTCACTTAGAAGGGCGCTACCAAGCAGACGGAGCTGGCCTGCCCGATTGCATGGAGGCCGGAGGCGCCAGTGCGACGGCGGCCCTAGTTGGAACCGGCTTGGCCGGAGGGATCAGGGGTTTGATGGGTGCCCATCTCTCGTTGGCCAGGTCGCTTGGGTCGCGAAGCCCGCTGCGGTCGCGGCGGGCACGGTTCTCAGAAGTCCACATCGCACAGCTTGGTCAAGTCGCGTCAAAGCCGGCCAAGCCACAACCTCATGCCAGAGTTCAAGGTGTTCCCGGACGAACACTATGCGCTGGGCACCACGACCTGGAAGTGCGTGGTCCCGCTGCTGTAGAGCGCCCCGG
>CAXTAT010000022.1:31395-97369 GCA_964242415.1 uncultured Acetobacteraceae bacterium | reverse complement strand
ATGTAGGCGCGGTCGATGATCTCCAGCGTCTCGCGCACGTTGTGGTCGGTGATCAAGACGCCAATGCCGCGGTCCTTCAGATGGGACACCAGGTCGCGGATTTCCCCGACGGCGATCGGGTCGATGCCGGCCAGCGGCTCGTCGAGCAGGATGTAGCCCGGCTGCGTCGCCAGGGCGCGGGCGATCTCCACCCGCCGCCGCTCGCCGCCGGACAGCGCCAGAGACGGGGTGCGGCGCAGGTGGCTGATGCCGAACTCGGCCAGCAGCTCGTCGAGCATCGCGCCGCGGCGGTCCGGGTCGCGCTCGACCACCTCCAGCGCGGCCATGATGTTCTGCTGCACGTTCAGGCCGCGGTAGATGCTGGCCTCCTGCGGCAAGTAGCCGATGCCCAGGCGCGCCCGGCGATACATCGGCAGGCCCGTGATGTTCTCGCCATCCAAGGTGATGCTGCCGGTGTCGGGGCGGACCTGGCCGGTGATCATGTAGAACGTCGTGGTCTTGCCGGCACCGTTGGGGCCGAGCAGCCCCACGGCCTCCCCGCGATGCACGGTGATGCTGACGTTCTGCACCACGGCGCGCTTCTTGTAGGTCTTGCCGACGCCGGCCGCCGTCAGCCCGCCCGCCGTCCCGACGCCGCCCGGCACGACCAGCATCTCGTTCAAGGCTTCGGCGGCTTCGGGCCGGATGCTCCGGAGGTCGAGGCGTCGTTGGGCACCACCAGCCCCTCGACGCGCTTGCCAGGATTGCGCGTCAGGGTGGAGATGCCGGTGTGCATGTTCACGATGGCCTCGTCACCGTCCATCTGGTTCTGCCCGCGGGTCAGGTGGACCGAGCCGGCCAGGCGGGCAATGCCGCTGTCGGCGACATAGACGCCGCGGCTGCCGCGGATGGTCTCGGTGGCGGTGCGGACCTCGACGTTGCCGAAGCCCTCGACCCGTTGCAGCTTGCCGGAACTCATCAGCGGGTCCGCGCCGGGCTTTGCGGCGGGCACGGCGGGTTTGGGCAGCGCAACCTTTCTGCCGGCCGGGGCGGCGCCGGACTGGTCGGGCGGGGTGGTATAGCCGACCAAGGTGTCGCCCGTGACGCGCCGGCCATCGCTGGTGACGACGGTCGCCAGGCCGCGGCCGACCGCCATGTGCTTCTGCGACCAGTACTCCATGGTGTCCCGCGCCGTCAGGACCTGCTGCGGAGTGGTCAGCTTCATGTCGGCGCCGGTCAGCAGCAGCACCGCCTGGTCGATGTCGTAGATGGCGTGGTCGCCGACGGCGAGATCGGTGGTGGTGAAGATGTGGACGTGACCATCCGCCTCCAGCCGGTAGATCTCGTTGTTGCCGGTGTCGGCTGATGCCGGGCCTGATGCGGTCGGGACCGCCGCATCCGCTGCCGGCGTGCCTGACGCCGACGGGGCGGCGGCCGATGCCGCCCGGACACCTGGCGCCGCTGCCCCGGCGGCGGGAGCCTTGCGACGATAATGGGCGATCAGCGTGTCCGCCGTCACGGTCACGTCGCCGCGCACGGCGCGGGCCTGGCCGCGGGCGATCACCTGCTGCTCGTTCTGCCGCCACTCCATGCCATCGGCGGCTGTGACCTCGATCGGTCCGCCCTTGCTGAAGTCGATCGGCTGCGCCCTCGCCGGCGCCATCGCGGCCGGTGCGCCGAGCAGGGCCGCCGCAAGGAGGAGTACCCGCATCACCATCACTTCTCCGCCTGGTTCAGCACCAGCCGGGCCGGGCCGCGGAACTGGATGACCGCGCCCTTGTCGGTCAGGGTGAAGCCCTGGGCGTCCAGCGTGCCGAACGGCCCCTCCGCATGGGTTTGGTCATCGCTGGCGGCGGCGCCGGTCTTCACGTCCAGCGCGGCGCTTTCGGTCCGCATCACCGTGCCGTTGTCGCGATACAGCACCACCTCGTGCGACAGGTCGAGTTGGCCGAGATGCTGGATGTAAACGCCGTCATGCGACTGCACCATCAGCCATCCGCCGCTTTCTGGCACGATGTCGCCCTTCGGCTCACCCAGGTTCACCCGCAACGGCCCGGCCTGCGCCGCCCAGTCGGCCGTGATCGTGTAAGGCCGGCCACGCTCGTCCACGCCGCGGTAGTGCGCGTCCCGCAGCCGGCCCGACCCCATCTCGACGGCCGCGAGGTGGCGAAGGCCTATGCGAGTCTGGTCACGCAACCGCACCAGCTCCGGCCAGGCGGCGATGGAACCCAGCAGGGCGAGGGCGGCGATGGGCAGGGCATACTTGGTCAGCGACACCGCAGTGCGGCGCCGGGCGATGCGCGCCGCGGTCGGCACCTGGCGCGCACGCACGGGGCCGGCCGCCGACAGCCGGTCCAGGCCGGCGCGGCCCGGCTCCAGGTCGTTCCGGACCAGGGGGGTCACGCTCATGCGACGCCCGCCCGCAGCAGGTCGTGCACATGCAACAGACCAGCCGGCCGGCCGTCCGCGTCCAAGACGAACAGGCTCGTCACCGGGCGCGGCCCCAGGTTCATCAGGCGCAGCGCCTCGGCGGCCAGGGCGTCGGAGCCGATCGTGCGGGGGGTGCGGTGCATCACGTCCTCCACCCTACGCAGCAACAGGTCCGGCCCCATGGCCCGGCGAAGGTCGCCATCCGTCAAAACCCCGACCAGCCGCCCGGCAGCGTCCACCGCGCCCAGGCAGCCAAAGCCCTTGCCGGTCATCACCAGCAGCGCCCGGTCCATCGGCAGCCCGGCGTCGGCCAGCGGCACGGCGTCGCCCTGGTGCATCAGGTCGGACACGCGCCGGAGCTGCGCGCCCAGCTTGCCGCCCGGGTGGAAGGCGGAGAACTCGGTGGCGGTGAACCCGCGCCGGGTCAGCAGCGCCACGGCCAGGGCGTCGCCCAGGGCCAGCTGCATCGCCGTGCTGGTGGTCGGCGCGAGGCCCATGGGGCAGGCCTCCGGTGCGGCGGGCAGCAGCAGCACCACATCGGCGGCGCGGGCCAGGGCGGAATTGGGGCGGCCGGTGATGGCGACCAGCGGCAGGCCGAAGCGGCTGGCGTGGGCCACGAGGTCGGCCAGCTCCGCGGTCTCCCCGCTGTTGGACAGCGCCAGCACCGCATCGCCGGGCACGATCATGCCGAGGTCGCCGTGCGAGGCCTCGGCCGGGTGGACGAACAGCGACGGGGTGCCGGTGGAGGCCAGGGTGCTGGCGATCTTGCGCCCGACCAGGCCGGACTTGCCCATGCCGGACACCACGACTCGGCCGGTGCAGGCCGCCAGCCGCTCCACCGCATCCGCAAACCGCTGGTCCAGGGAGGCCGACAGCGCCCGCAGCCCCGCAGCCTCGGCCGCCAGGACGGCCTGCGCGACTTCGACATCGGTGGCGGCGGGAAAGGCGAGGGCGGCTGTCATGGACATCCTGGCTGGCGCTATCCTTGTATGGGCGGCCCCCCCGGAAGGGTCAATGAAAGCCCGGTCACAGAGCGTAACGCCTGCCATGCGAGCCGGGCGGCCTGTCCTGCAAGCTGCAGGGTTTGCGACTCCTGGAAGCTGCAGGGTCAGTGGCTGAAGATGTCCGGGTCCTCATAGCCCAGCAGGTCCAGCCGGCAGCGCGTGGGCAGGAAGGCGAAGCAGTCCTCCGCCAGCGCCAGCCGGCCCTCGCGCACCAGCAGCGCCTCCAGCCGCGCCCACAGCGCGTGCAGGTGCAGCACGTCGGAGGCGGCGTAGGCCATCTGCTCAGACGAAAGCTCGGCCGCGCCCCAGTCGGAGGTCTGCTGCGCCTTGGACAGCTCGACGCCCAGCAGCTCGCGGCAGAGGTCCTTCAGGCCGTGGCGGCTGGTGAAGGTGCGGACCAGCTTGGCGGCGATCTTGGTGCACTTGACCGGCGCGACCGTGACGCCCAGCGCCTGTTGCAGGACGGCGACGTCGAACCGGGCGAAGTGCATCAGCTTGAGGACGGCCGGGTTGCCCATCATGGCGGCCAGGTTGGGGGCATCGTAGCCGCGTCCGCCGAGGGCGGCCGGAACAAGCTGCACCAGATGCGCCGTGCCGTCGCCGGCCGAAATCTGCACCAGGCAGAGCCGGTCGCGGTGCGGGTTCAACCCCATCGTCTCGGTATCGACGGCCACCACGGGGCCAAGGTCCAACCCGGCGGGCAGGTCATGCCGGTGCAGGTGAACGGCCCCTGCCCGGGTGAACTGCGTTACCGCCACTTGGAGAACTCTGAACGGTTGGTGCCCAGGAAAAGACTCGAACTTTCACAACCTTGCGGTCACAGGTACCTGAAACCTGCGCGTCTACCAATTCCGCCACCTGGGCAAGCCGTCAGGGTGGAGCGGCGTTCTAGCGGCGGGGCCGGAGTGCGTCAAGCCGGGGATGAAGGCGTGCCGGGCAACCCGGCATAGCGTCGGCTGCGCTGCCTGCTGCTTCCTCTCCCCTCGGGAGGGGGCCGGGGTGGGGGAAGCCGAGAGGACCGGCCTTGCGGAGCAGGGCGCAAGCTTCGCTCCCTGGCCAACCAGGCTGAGCCTGTGCCGCCTCCCTCACCCCGGCCCTCTCCCGGAGGGAGAGGGAGCAGGCAGCGGTCCCTCGTTGGGACTGCATCATGGCAGGCGGCCCGGCGGCGCCGTCCCTTGAGGCGGCCGGGTTCGCCGCCTACTAAGGTCTCGGCATCAGGGGAACAGGCACATGGCGACGCGCAGCGTGGCGACGGTGTTCGGCGGCGGCGGCTTCATCGGGCGCTACGTCGTGAAGCGGCTGGCGGCGCAGGGCCATATCGTCCGGGTCGCCGGGCGCAATACGCAGGCCGTGAAAGACATGATGGTGTATGGCCGGGTCGGCCAGGTCGTGCCGCTGTTCGTGTCGCTGGCCAACCAGGCGCAGGTGGAGCGCGCGGTCGAGAGCGCCGACATGGTGGTGAACCTGGTCGGCATCCTGAGCGAACCCCGCGCCGGGGACTTCCAGCGCATCCAGGCGGACGGGGCGTCGCGCATCGCCCGGGCCGCGGCGGCGGCGGGCGTGCGGCAGATGGTGCAGGTCTCCGCCATCGGCGCCGACGCCGCCAGCCCCAGCCTGTATGCCCAGACCAAGGCCGCCGGGGAGGCCGGGGTGCGCGCCAGCCTGCCGCAGGCCACTATCCTGCGCCCGTCGCTGGTGTTCGGCGCCGAGGACAAGTTCTTCAACCGGTTCGGCTCGATCGCCATGATGCTGCCGGTGATGCCGGTCATCCAGGGCAAGTCGCGGTTCCAGCCGGTCTATGTCGGCGATGTCGCCGACGCCGTGCTGGCGTCGTTCGCGCGGGAGGAAGCGGCCGGGCAGACCTATGAACTCGGCGGCCCCCGCGTGTGGACCTTCCGCGAGCTGCTGGCCTGGATCCTGCAGGAAACCCGGCGCAAGCGGCCCCTGGTGGACATCCCGCTCGGCATCGCGCGCATCCAGGCGCGGCTGGGGGAGCTGGTCCCCGGCAAGCCGTTCACGCGCGACCAACTGACGCTGCTCGGCCGGGACAACGTGGTGTCGCCGGGGGCGAAAGGATTGACGGATTTGGGGATTACGCCAACGCCTGTCGAGCTGATCGTGCCGGAGTACCTGGACCGGTATCGACCCGGCGGCGGCAAGCGGGACGAGGCTCCGACCTGATTGGGCCGGAACGGGCCTAAGTTGGCGGCAGTTTGGGCGGCAACTGCAGGCAAATCCCAAAACGGTAGGATTTTAGGACAGTAACACTGTCCTAGCGATCACATTTCGCTAGTGTGCCGCATTTTTGCCTCTATATCCATCCCCGACCGGCCGCAGCCTGCGGCTCCTGATGGAGGGCGTCCTGATGGCCGACCGCATGTTGCAATTTGTCAGCCTGCCGCAGGAAGCGCCGCCCAAGCGCACCGTTTCCATGCGGCGCGAGGACTTCGCCGAGATCTACGAGGACTTCGACCCCGCCAAGGCCGGCGCGCAGGCCAGCCGATGCAGCCAGTGCGGCGTGCCGTTCTGCCAGGTGCACTGCCCGCTGGCCAACAACATCCCCGACTGGCTCAAGCTGACGGCCGAGAACCGGCTGCAGGAGGCCTATGAGGTCAGCAGCGCCACCAACACGTTCCCGGAAATCTGCGGCCGCATCTGCCCGCAAGACCGGCTGTGCGAGGGCAACTGCGTCATCGAGAAGGATTTCAATAGCGTCACCATCGGCGCTGTGGAGCGCTTCATCACCGACAATGCCTGGGAGCAGGGCTGGGTGAAGCCGCCGCACCCCCGTATGGAGCGCCCGCAGTCGGTGGGCATCATCGGCGCCGGGCCGGGCGGGCTGGCGGCGGCGGAGCGGCTGCGGACCCGCGGCTACCAGGTGCATGTCTATGACCGCTATGACCGCGTCGGCGGGCTGATGATCTACGGCATTCCCGGCTTCAAGCTGGAGAAGGACATCGTGCTGCGCCGCTGGCGGCTGCTGGAGGAGGGCGGCATCCAGTTCCACCTGGGCATGGAGCTGGGCCGGGACGTGACGTTCGCCGAGTTGCGCGCCCGGCACGACGCCGTGCTGATCGCCACGGGAGTGTATAAGGCACGCGACATCGGCGGACCCGGCGCCGGGCTGGCCGGGATCGAGCCGGCGATGGCGTACCTCACCGCCAGCAACCGCCAGGGCCTGGGCGACGACGTGCCGACCTTCGACAGCGGGCAGCACAACGCCGAGGGCAAGCGCGTCGTAGTGATCGGCGGCGGCGATACGGCGATGGACTGCGTGCGGACCGCGGTGCGCCAGGGTGCGGCCAGCGTGTCGGTGCTGTACCGGCGCGACAAGGTGAACATGCCGGGATCGATGCGCGAGGTGAAGAACGCCGAGGAGGAGGGCGTGAACTTCGTCTGGCTGTCCGCGCCCGAGGCCTTTCTGGGTGACGACAAGGTGACCGGCGTGCGCGTGCAGCGGATGCGGCTGGGGATGCCCGACGCCACCGGCCGCCAGTCGGTGGAGCTGAGCGACAGCCGCTTCACCCTGGAGGCCGACCTGGTGGTGAAGGCCCTGGGCTTTGACCCGGAGGAGTTGCCGCGGCTGTGGGACCAGCCGGGGCTGGGCGTCAGCCGCTGGGGCACGCTGAAGGTGGACCACCGCACGCAGATGACCAGCCTGCCCGGCGTGTTCGCCGCCGGCGACATCGTGCGCGGCGCCAGCCTGGTGGTGTGGGCGATCCGCGACGGCCGGGATGCGGCGGCGCGGATGCACGAGTACATGCAGCAGAACGCCCTGGCGGCGGCAGCGGAGTAGCACGGATGGACAGCATTCTCGACGCCGGCGCTCAGTTCGTTCAGGACTGGCACGACAACGCAGCCCGCCTGCACGGCACGTACGATCCCAGCCAGGAGCACGACAACTGCGGCGTCGGCATGGTTGCCGCACTCGATGGCAAGCCGCGCCGGGCCGTGGTGCAGGCGGGCATCGACGCCCTGAAGGCCGTATGGCATCGCGGCGCCGTGGACGCCGACGGCAAGACGGGGGACGGCGCGGGCATCCACATCGAAATCCCGCAGGACTTCTTCGCCGAGGCCGTCGAGCGTAGCGGCAGCGCGCCGCTCAGCGGTCGCATGGCGGTCGGCATGGTGTTCCTGCCCAAGACCGACCTCGGCGCGCAGGAGCGCTGCCGGCAGATCGTCGAGACCGAGATCCTGCGGTTCGGCTACAGCATCTACGGCTGGCGCCAGGTGCCAATCAACGTCGGCTGTATCGGCGAGAAGGCCAACGCGACGCGCCCCGAGATCGAGCAGATCATGATCCGCTGCAGCGGCGAGGGCGACTGCGCCGACGACGCCAAGTTCGAGCGCGACCTGTACGTGATCCGCCGCCGCATCGAGAAGCAGGCCATCGCCGCACAGATCGCCGAATTCTATATGTGCTCGCTGTCGTGCCGCAGCATCATCTACAAGGGCATGTTCCTGGCGGCCAGCCTGACCGACTTCTACCCGGACCTGCTGGACCCGCGCTTCGTCAGCCGCTTTGCGATCTACCACCAGCGCTACAGCACCAACACCTTCCCGACCTGGAAGCTGGCGCAGCCGTTCCGCATGCTGGCGCACAACGGCGAGATCAACACCGTCGCCGGCAACGCCAACTGGATGAAGTCGCACGAGACGCGGCTGGCGGCGGGTCCGCTGGACCACTTCATCGAGGATGTGAAGCCGGTTATCCAGGCCGGCGGGTCCGACACGGCGACGATGGACAACGTGTTCGAGCTGCTGGTGCGCGCCGGCCGCGATGCGCCGATGGCGAAGGCGCTGATGATCCCGGCCAGCGTCGGCCAGGACGCGACGATGCCGGACGCGCACCGCAATATGTTCCTGTACTGCAACGCCGTCATGGAGCCGTGGGACGGCCCGGCGGCCATCACGGGGACCGATGGGCGCTGGGTGATCGCCGGGCTGGACCGCAACGGCCTGCGCCCGCTGCGCTACACCGTCACCGACGACCACCTGATGGTGGTGGGGTCGGAGACGGGGATGGTGAAGTTCCCGGAAAGCTCGATCATCGCCAAGGGCCGGGTCGGGCCGGGGCAGTGCATCGGCGTCGATCTCGATGAGGCGAAGCTTTACCTGGATGGCGAGCTGAAGGACCTGCTCGCCGCCCGGCAGGACTTCGGCGCCTGGACCCGGCGCATCACCATGCTGGACCGCATCGTCAAGACCGATGCGACGGAGCCGGTGGCCTATGACGCCGCCGAGCTGCGCCGCCGCCAGCTCGCCGTGGGCACCACGCTGGAAGAGTTGGAGATGATCCTGCACCCGATGGTGGAGGACAGTGCCGAAGCGGTGGGCAGCATGGGCGACGACACGCCCGTTGCCGTGCTGTCGGAGCGCTATCGCGGCCTGCACCACTACTTCCGCCAGGGGTTCAGCCAAGTCACCAACCCGCCGATCGACAGCCTGCGCGAGACGCGGGTGATGACGCTGAAGACCCGGCTGGGCAACCTGGGCAACGTCCTCGATGAGGACAGCACGCAGTGCGACCTGCTGCAGCTCGACAGCCCCGTGCTGTCCAACGCCGAGTTTGACGCCATGATCGCCACCATGGGCGACAGGGTGTGCCGGGTGGACTGCACCTTCGCGGTCGGCCATGGCGAGGCCGAGTTGCGCGGCGCCCTGGAGCGCATACGGCGCGACGCCGAGGAGGGCGTGCGCGCCGGCTGCTCCCACGTGGTGCTGACCGACGAGGTGCAGACCCCGGAGCGGGCGCCGATCCCGATGATCCTGGCGACGGGTGCGGTGCACACCCACCTGGTCCGCCAGTCGCTGCGCACCTTCACCAGCCTGAACGTCCGCAGCGCCGAGTGCATGGACACGCACTACTTCGCCGTGCTGATCGGCGTGGGGGCGACGACGGTGAACGCCTACCTGGCGCAGGAGAGCCTGGCCGACCGGCACCGCCGCGGGCTGTTCACCAAGGTGACGCTGAAGGAGGCGGTGCAGCACTACAAGAAGGCCGTCGATAAGGGCCTGCTGAAGATCATGTCCAAGATGGGCATCTCGGTGATCAGCAGCTACCGCGGCGGCTATAACTTCGAGGCCATCGGGCTGTCGCGTGCCTTGGTGGCCGAGTACTTCCCTGGGATGCAGTCGCGCATCAGCGGCATCGGGCTGACCGGCATCGCGCGCAAGGTGCTGGGGCTGCACCAGGCGGCCTGGGATGGCGAGAGCGACGCGCTGCCGGTGGGCGGGGTGTACAAGCTGCGCCGCAAGGGCGAGGTGCATGCCTTCGACGGCGGGCTGATCCATACGCTGCAGACCGCGGTGGCGACGGACAGCTTCGAGACTTATCGGCGTTATGCTGATGGGGTGCGGCGGCAGAAGCCGGTGGCGTTGCGCGACCTGCTGGATTTCCGCTTCGACGGGATCGTGCCGATTGAGGTCGATGAGGTCGAGAGCATCACCGAAATCCGCAAGTACCTGGTGGCGCCGGGCATCTCGCTGGGGGCGCTCAGCCCGGAGGCGCATGAGACGCTGAGCATCGCGATGAACCGCATCGGGGCGCGCAGCGACAGCGGCGAGGGCGGCGAGGACCCGGAACGGTCGAAGCCGCGCGCCAACGGCGACAACGCGTCGTCGGCGATCAAGCAGATCAGCTCCGGCCGGTTCGGCGTGACCGCCGAATACCTGAACGACTGCAAGGAGATTGAGATCAAGATGGCCCAGGGCGCCAAGCCCGGGGAAGGCGGGCAGTTGCCCGGCTTCAAGGTGACCAGCCTGATCGCCAAGCTGCGGCACTCGACGCCGGGGGTGACCTTGATCAGCCCGCCGCCGCACCATGACATCTACTCGATCGAGGACCTGGCGCAGCTTATTTACGACCTGAAGCAGATCAACCCGGACGCGACGGTGTGCGTGAAGCTGGTGGCGCGCAGCGGCATCGGCACCATTGCGGCGGGCGTGGCGAAGGCGAAGGCCGACGCCATCCTGATCAGCGGCCACAGCGGCGGCACGGGGGCCAGCCCGCAGACCAGCGTGAAGTTCGCGGGCCTGCCGTGGGAGATGGGCCTGTCCGAGGCGCACCAGGTGCTGATGCTGAACCGCCTGCGCCACCGGGTGAAGCTGCGCACGGACGGCGGCATCAAGACCGGGCGCGACGTGGTGATCGCCGCCATGCTGGGGGCGGAGGAGTTCGGCATCGGCACCGCGAGCCTGGTGGCGATGGGCTGCATCATGGTGCGGCAGTGCCATAGCAACACCTGCCCGGTGGGGGTGTGCTCGCAGGACGATACGCTGCGGGCCAAGTTCACGGGCACGCCGGAGAAGGTCATCAACCTGTTCAGCTTCATCGCCGAGGACGTGCGCGGCATCCTGGCCTCGCTGGGTGCGCGCAAGCTGTCGGACGTGATCGGGCGCACGGACCTGCTGCGGCAGGTGAGCCGCGGGTCGGACTTCCTGGACGACCTGGACCTGAACCCGCTGCTGGCCCAGGCCGACCCCGGCGGACAGGCGCGGTTCTGCACCCGCGAGGGGCGCAACGAGGTGCCGGAGACCTTGGACGCGCAGATGATCGAGGACGCGGCGGCGCTGTTCAGCCGCGGCGAGAAGATGCAGTTGCAGTACAACGTCCGCAACACGCACCGGGCCATCGGCACCAAGCTGTCATCGCGCATCACCCGGCAGTACGGGATGACGGGGCTGCAGCCGAACCACATCACGGTGCGGCTGCGCGGGTCGGCCGGGCAGTCGCTGGGGGCGTTCGCGGTGCAGGGCCTGAAGCTGGAGGTGCTGGGGGACGCAAACGACTACGTGGGCAAGGGCCTGTCAGGGGCCAGCATCACCGTGCGCCCGGCGCCGAGCAGCCCACTGCGCAGTCAGGACAACACCATCATCGGCAACACGGTGCTGTATGGCGCGACGGCGGGGGAGCTGTTCGCGGCGGGCCAGGCGGGGGAGCGGTTCGCGGTCCGCAACAGCGGGGCGATCGCGGTCGTGGAGGGGTGCGGCAGCAACGGCTGCGAGTACATGACGGGCGGGACGGTGGCGATCCTTGGGGGGGTCGGCGACAACTTCGGCGCCGGGTTCACGGGGGGGATGGCGTTCGTGTTCGACCCGGACAACCTGTTCGAGCAGCGGGTGAACCCGGACAGCCTGACCTGGCAGCGGCTGGCGTCGGCGCACTGGGAGGGCGTGCTGCGCGGCCTGGTGGAGCGGCACGTGAAGGAGACCGGCAGCGCCTATGCCGCGCGGATGCTGCACGAGTGGGCGCGGATGAGCGGGCAGTTCTGGCAGGTGGTGCCGAAGGAGTACGTGAAGTACCTGCCGGTGCCGCTGTCCGACACGGTGGAGGCGCTGCGGGCGTAGTGCCGACCTCTCCCTCCTCCTCCGAGGGAGGGCCGGGGTGAGGGGGTCTCGGCTGCGGAGCAACGGGCTGCATGCCGTCCTTATGCTGGTGACGGGGGCGCTTGTCCGCCCCATCACCCCAACCCTCTCCCGGAGGAGGGAGTTGGCAGAAAGGTTAATCTTTCGTTGGCCGTCCGGGTTACGGGTGCCATAAACCGCCGCCATGCGCGTCCTATATCAGCTTCCGCTCTCCCCGTTTTCCCGCAAGGTCCGCTTGGTGATGGCGGAGAAAAAGCTGCCGTTCGAGATGCGGGTCGAGAAGGTGTGGGAGCGCCGGCCCGAGTACCTGGAGATGAACCCGGCCAACACAGTCCCTACCCTCGTCGAGGAGAACGGCCTGGTCATCGCCGACTCCGGCGTGATCTGCGAATACCTTGAGGAAGCCTACCCCGCGACGCCCCTGCTGGGCCGCAGCCTGGCCGAGCGGGCCGAGGTGCGCCGCCTGGTCGCCTGGTTCGACGGCAAGTTCGCGCAGGAGGTCACCGCCAACCTGCTGGGCGAGAAGTTCATGAAGCGCCTGCTGGGCCGCGGCAACCCGGAGGCTGGGGCATTGCGGGCCGGCTACGCCAACATGCGCCATCACCTCGGCTACATCGGCTGGCTGGCGGAGACCCGGAAGTGGCTGGGCGGCAACACGCTGTCCCTGGCGGACTTCGCCGCTGCGGCGCACCTGTCGGCGCTGGACTTCGCCAGCGATGTCGATTGGTCCATTTCGCCGCCGGCCCGGGACTGGTATGCCAGGGTCAAGTCCCGCCCCAGCTTCCGTCCGCTGCTTCAGGATCGCGTGCCCGGCGTGATCCCGCCGGCGCACTACACCGACCTGGACTTCTAGCCCGGGCGTGCCTCGACGACGCGCCTTGCGCGCGGCGTGCTTGGCACCTTAACGACGCGCCTTGCGTGCCGCATACTTGGCGTCGCGCTCCGCCTTGCGCTGCGCCTTGATCTCCTCGTCGCGCCGGGCCAGCTCGACCAGCCGGGCGGCCTCGGCCTCGGCTTGCAGGCGCAGCTCCTCGTTGCGGGCCTGGTCCTCGGCCAGCTTGCGGGCGGCATCGGCCTCCTTGGCCACCTTGCGCTCGGCGGCGCGGACGTCGCGGGCCTCGGCGATGGCCTTGCGCTCCGCCTGGCGGGCCAGCACGGCCGGGTCGTCGGCGGGCGGCTTTGCCTTGAACTTCTCGATCAGGGCCTTCTTCGCGGCGGCGGCGGTGGCCGCACGGTCGCTGAACTTGCCTTCCTTGTAGCCACTCATGAACACGTCTTCCTAGGGGTAAGGGGGTGTTGCCCACGGGGTCATCGCCCGCTGGGTCATCTCCGGTCGGGACCGGCTTCTAGCAACTCGAGGTTCTGCTGCGCCAGGTCCGCCGTGGCACCGTCGGGATCGAGCGCCACCGTGCGCTCCCAATCCGCGCGTGCGCCGGTGCGGTCGCCGCGGCGCTGGCGCAGGATGCCGCGCTCCAGCAGGGCATCGGGGCTGTCGGGGTCCTGGGCCAGGGCGAGGTCGATGTCGCCGCGCGCCAGGTCGATCTGGTTCAGGTGCCGCCAGCCGGCGCCGCGCAGCACCAAAGCATCCGGGCGCCGCGGGTCCAGGTCGAGGGCATGGCTCAAGTCCTCCACGGCATCCTTGTAATGCTCCAGGTTGGCGGCGGCAACGGAGCGGTCGATCAGCAGGTCCGGGTCATCCGGCGTCAGCGTCAGGGCCTGCGTGGTGGAGGCGAACGCCCGGTTCGGGTCGCCGGCCACCAGCCACGCCTGCCCGGCCTGGCCGAATAGGGCGGCCCTTGCGGCCGCCGGGGCCTTGCTTGCGACGGCCAGCTTGTCCAGCGCCTCCGCCCCGCTCGCGGCCTCCCCGAGCGCCACGTCGGCCAGCGCCAGGCAGTGCTCCGCGGCCTCCCCGCCGCCGGTGGCGACCCAGGCGTCGGCGAAGCTGTGCGCCCCCGTCGGATCACCGTCCAGCATCGCCAAGCAGCGGTCGTAATCCGGTCCCTCGGCGATGCGCGGCGGCACCGGCGGAACCGGCAGGTCCTGGTCGTCAGGGGCAGCAACGGCGGGCGCCCCGGCGGCAGGCTCGTCCGGGCCGGGTCCGGCGGGTTCACCGGCCCACACCGCGGCCGTGCCTGCTGATGCGATCACGACCGCACCAATGATGAGCACGGCTTTTTTCATCTTCGCGCCAGCATAGCCCGGCTCGCGCGCCTGGGCAAACCCAAGCAGGCGGCAAACCCAAGCAGGCGGCAAACCCAAGCAGGCGGCAAACCCGGCAGGCGGCAAGCCCGTTAGGGTCCGGCATGGACACACGACACCTCCTCGTCTTCGGGCTGGGCTATACCGGAACGGCAATCGCGGCGCTGGCGGCGGAGCGGGGGTGGCAGGTGACGGCGACCAGCCGCGATCCCGGCCGCCTGCGCCCGCCGGCCGGGGTGGAGCTGATCCCATTCGACGCCGCCGCCCCGGCCGTGCTCGCCGCGACGCACCTGGTGCAGACCGCTGCCCCGGTGGAGGACGGCGATCCCGCCCTGGCCCGCTACGGTTCGGAGATTGCCGCCGCGCCCCACCTGCGCTGGGCCGGCTACCTGTCCACCACCGGCGTCTATGGCAACCGCGACGGCGGCTGGGTGGACGAGGACACGCCGCCCGCGCCGACCGGGGACCGCGGGCGGCGGCGCCTCGCCGCGGAGGATGCCTGGATATCGGCCTGCGTGCGCTGCGCCGTGGACGTGTTCCGCGTGGCCGGCATCTACGGCCCCGGCCGGTCGGCGTTCGACGACCTGCGGGCCGGCACGGCGCGGCGGGTGCTGAAGCCCGGCCACCTGTTCGGCCGCATCCACCGGGACGACATCGCCGCAGCCGTCGTGGCCGCGGCGGCGCAGGATCGCCCGCCCACTGCTGCAGGGGGCGGGCTGCGCGTGCTCAACCTGGTGGACGACGAGCCGGCCGCCAGCGCCGACGCCACCGCCGAGGCTGCGCTGTTGCTGGGAGTGGAGCCGCCGCCGCTGGTCCCCTATGCCGACGCCCTGCCGGGCATGGGCGCCATGGCCCGCAGCTTCTGGGCCGAGAACCGCCGGGTCCGCAGCGCCAAGACGCAGGCGGCGCTGGGCCTGCGCTGGGCCTACCCGAATTACCGCGAGGGCCTACGCGCCATCCTGCAGCAGGAGGCCGCCGAGCGTCCGGCGTAGCAGCGCCAGGTCTGCCGGTCGGGACAGCCGGTGGTCGCCGTCCTTCACCAGCAGCACCTGCACGTCGTCCGACTGCAGCCGGTCCTGCAGGCGCAGGCTGGTTTCCCAGGGCACGTCGGGATCGCGCATCCCGTGCAGCAGGCGCACCGGGCAGCGCAGCGGGATCGGGTGACCGAGCAGCAGGCGGCGGCGGCCGTCCTGGATCAGCGCGGCGGTGACGGGGGTGGGGTCGCCGTACTGGCTGGGCAGGTGCAGGACGCCGTCGCGCTCCAGTTGCGCGCGCTCGCCGGGCATCATGGCGGCCCACATCAGGTTCTCGGTGAAATCCGGCGCGGCGGCGATGCCGACCAGGGCGGCGATGCGGTCCGGCCGGGCCAATGCCGCCAGGAGGGCGATCCAGCCGCCCATGCTGCTACCCGCCAGCAGCAGCGGCCCCGTGGTCAGGCGATCGATCAGCAGCAGGGTGTCGTCCGTCCAGCGGCCGATGGTGCCATCCGTGAACGCGCCGCCGCTGGCGCCATGGCCGGAGTAGTCCAGCCGCAGGCAGGCCAGGCCGTGCGCGGCGCAGAACGCCTCGGCCTCCAGCGCCTTCGCCCCCTGCATGTCGCTGCGATAGCCCGGTAGGAACACCGTGCACGGCCCGCGCCCGGCCGTGCGGACCCAGGCAAGTTCCACGCCGTCGCCCCGGTCGGTCCTGCCCGCCTCCTGCGTCATGCCCTCTCCTGCATGGGTGCCCTCCCTTGATGGCCGGTGTATAGCGCCGGGATGCCTCCCCTCCCACCTGGCACCGTCATCCTGCAAGTCCTGCCGCGCTTGGAGTCCGGCGGGGTTGAGCGCGGAACAGTCGAGGTCGCCCAGGCCGTCGCGGCGGCAGGCGGCACGGCGCTGGTGGCCAGCGAGGGCGGGCGCATGGTCGCGGCCATCGCGCGGGCCGGCGGGCGGCACATCGCGATGCCGCTGGCGAGCAAGAACCCCGCCACCATCTGGCGCAACGCCGGGCGGCTGGCCGCGCTGATCCGGGCGGAGGGGGTGTCGATCATCCACGCCCGCTCCCGCGCCCCGGCCTGGTCGGCGTGGCTGGCGGCGCGGCGCACCGGGGCGCGGTTCGTGACGACCTACCACGGCGTTTACAACGAGGACCTGCCGGGCAAGCGCCGCTACAACGCCGTGATGTCCTATGGCGAGCGGGTCATCGCCATCAGCCGGTATGTGGCGGAGGTGCTGGTGCTGCGCCACGGCGTCGATCCCGCGCGCATCCGCGTCATCCCGCGCGGCGTCGATCCCGCGCTGTTCGATCCGGACCGCATCTCCGCCCCCCGCCTGGCCCGGCTGGCGCAGGCCTGGCGCGTGCCGGACGGCGCGCCGACGGTGATGCTGCCGGCCCGGCTGACCCGGTGGAAGGGCGCCCCGGTGCTGATCGCCGCGATGGCCGGGCTGGAGCGCAACGACGCCTGCTGCGTCCTGGTCGGCGGCGTCAAGGGCCGGGGACGGTTCGCCAAGGAGCTGGAGCGGCAGGCCGCCGTCCTGGGCATCGCCGACCGCCTGCGCCTGGTGGGCCACTGCGACGACATGCCGGCGGCGATGATGCTGGCCGACGTGGTGGTGAGCGCCTCCACCGACCCGGAGGGCTTCGGCCGCACGGTGATCGAGGCGCAGGCGATGGGCCGCCCTGTGGTTGCCACTGACCATGGCGGGGCGGCGGAGACGGTCGAGCACCTGGTCACCGGCTGGCGCGTGCCGCCCGGCGACGCGGCGGCGCTGGCGGAGGCGATCGACCATGCGCTGTGGATGCCGCCCGAGTACCGGCAGGCCCTGGGGGAACGCGCGCGCGCGGCCGTTTGCGCCACCTACACGGCGGCTGCGATGCAGGCGGCGACGTTGGATGTTTACCGGGAATTGCTGGAGTAGCACCGGCGGGCACCACGGCTTGCCTGCCCTCTCTCCCCGCTTCGGGAGGGGGCCGGGGTGAGGGGGTCTTGCGTGCCTGCGTCGGGAGCGGTCAGCGCCGCATCAACCGCGCACCCGAACCTGGGGACTGCGCCGCGAGGCCCCCTTACCCCAACCCTCTCCCGAAGCGGGGAGAGGGAGTCAGGGCAGTCCTTGCTCACGCGGCTCGGGCTGCGCTCAAAAGCCTGGCAGCCCCAACGCCAGAAAGGGTTGCAGCCGCTGCAGCGCGAGGCCATACGACCCCTCCTCCCGCATTCCCGTCTTCTGCATCAAGGACCCGCCTCCATGCCCGCCATCACCCTGCCCGACGGCTCGGTTCGCCGCTTCGATGCACCGGTGACCGGCGCCACCCTGGCGGCCAGCATCGGCCCTGGCCTGGCCCGCGCCGCCCTGGCCATGCGCGTGGACGGCGCCCTGCAGGACCTGTCCCGCCCCATCGAACACGACGCCGCCGTGGTGTTCGTCACCCGGCGCGACCCGGACGCCCTGGAGCTGATCCGCCACGACGCCGCCCACGTGCTGGCCGAGGCCGTGCAGGGCCTGTACCCCGGCACGCAGGTCACCATCGGCCCCAACATCGAGAACGGCTTCTACTACGATTTCGCCCGCAACGAGCCGTTCAAGCCCGAGGACTTCCCCGCCATCGAGGCCCGGATGCGCCAGATCGTCGCCCGCAACGCCGCGTTCGAGCGTGAGGTGTGGGACCGCGTCGAGGCGATCCGCTTCTTCGAGGACCGCGGCGAGTCCTACAAGGCCGAGCTGATCCGCGACCTGCCCGGCACCGAGACCATCACCCTGTACAAGCAAGGCGACTGGATCGACCTGTGCCGCGGACCCCATATGCGCGGCACCGGCGACGTCGGCACGGCGTTCAAGCTGCAGAAGGTGGCCGGGGCGTATTGGCGCGGCGACCACCGCAACGCCATGCTCAGCCGCATCTACGGCACCGCCTGGCGCGACCAGAAGGAGCTGGACGCCTACCTGCTGCAACTCGAGGAGGCCGAGCGCCGCGACCACCGCCGCATCGGCCGCGACATGGACCTGTTCCATATCGAGGAGGCCGCGACCGGCAGCGTGTTCTGGCACCCCAAGGGCTGGCGGCTGTACCGCACGGCCGAGGCCTACATGCGCCGCCGGCTGGAGGCGCACGGCTACCAGGAGGTCCGCACGCCGCAGCTTGTGGACCGCCGGCTGTGGGAGGCCAGCGGCCACTGGGAGAACTACAAGCAGAACATGTTCATCGCCCGCGTCGAGGACGAGGACACCACGCTGGCGCTGAAGCCGATGAACTGCCCGTGCCACGTGCTGATCTTCAAGCACGGCCTGCGCAGCTACCGCGAATTACCGCTGCGTATGGCGGAGTTCGGATCGTGCCACCGCTATGAGCCTTCGGGGGCGCTGCACGGCATCATGCGGGTGCGCGCCTTCACCCAGGACGACGCGCACATCTTCTGCACCGAGGCGCAGATCGCGGACGAGACGGTGGCGTTCGTGGAGCTGCTGTCGTCGGTGTACCGCGACTTTGGGTTCGAGGGCTTCCGCGTGAAGTTCAGCGACCGCCCGGACATACGCGCCGGGACGGACGAGACGTGGGACCGGGCGGAGGGCGCGCTCAGGGACGCCTGCGCCACGGCCGGGGTCGAGTACGAGCTGAGTCCGGGGGAGGGTGCGTTCTACGGCCCTAAGCTGGAGTTCGTGCTGCGCGACGCCATCGGCCGGGATTGGCAGTGCGGCACCTTGCAGGTGGATTTCGTGCTGCCGGAGCGGCTGGACGCCGAGTATGTCGCCGACGACAGCAGCCGCCAGCGCCCGGTGATGTTGCACCGGGCCATCCTGGGCAGCTTCGAGCGGTTCCTGGGCATCCTGATCGAGCAGTATGCCGGGCGGTTCCCGCTGTGGCTGGCCCCCGTGCAGGTGGTGGTGGCCAGCATCGTCACCGACGCCGCGGATTATGCGGAGGAGGTCGCCGCCGCCCTGCGCGCCCGCGGGCTGGAGGTGCGGACCGACCTGCGCAACGAGAAGATCAACGCCAAGGTGCGCGAGCACAGCCTGGCGCATGTGCCGGTCCTGCTGGTGGTCGGCCGGCGTGAGGCCGAGCAGCGCACGGTCGCGCTGCGCCGCCTGGGCGGGGAGGCGCAGGAGGTGCTGAGCCTGGAAGATGCTGCCGCCCGCCTTGCACGGGAGGCGACGCCGCCCGATCTGTTACGCGACGTTGCTTGAGTTCCAGCCCAGGTTGGATCAAGACTTACGCCGACACCGAAACGTTCATAGGAGAGTACGATAGCCCGAGGCCCACAATCAGCCGCGACCCCGTCCCGCGACGGCCCCCGCGTCAATGAGGACATCCGCTCCGCCACCGTCCGCCTGATCGACGAGGAGGGCGAGATGCAGGGCGTCATGACCGCCCGCGACGCCATCCAGCGCGCTTTCTCGGTCGGCCTGGACCTGCTGGAGATCAGCCCGAACGCCGATCCGCCAGTGGTCAAGATCCTGGACTACGGCAAGTTCAAGTACGAGCAGCAGAAGAAGAAGAACGAGGCCAAGAAGAAGCAGAAGGTCATCGAGATCAAGGAGATCAAGGTGCGCCCGAATATCGACGAGAACGACTATCAGGTGAAGATGCGCGCCATGAAGTCGTTTATCGAGGAGGGCGACAAGGTCAAGGTGACGCTCCGCTTCCGCGGCCGCGAGATGGCGCACCAGGACATCGGCATCAAGGTGCTCGAACGCATCCGCGCCGAGCTTGAGGTGACGACCAAGGTGGAGCAGATGCCGCGCATGGAAAACCGGCAGATGATCATGGTGCTGTCGCCGCGCTGACGCCCGCCGGCCATGCTGTGAAACGGTCCATAGGCTTGCGCCCGCCCTAGCTGGCATCACGGCTGCGCCTTACGCATGATCGGGGATTTCCCGTGGAAGGCGTGGGCGTGGAGGCGGGGCGATGGCTGTTTTCGGGTGGGTAGGCGGGTCGGTGCTGCCCGGCGCGGGCCGGTATGCCACGGCGTCGGACTGGTATGACCTGACAACTGGCGCACTCGGCGCCGCGGCGCCAGAGGCCGGGGACACCGTGGACATCGCGGGTGTCGGCAACCCTGGCATATCCAAGCTGGGCGCCTTGTGGACGTTCCCGCTCAACGGCGGCTTCACACAGGTTTTGCTTGAGCCGGCCGTGCCAGGGTTGACGTTGCTGGACGCCCCCAATTCAATCGTCGGCTACACCATCCAGGGCCAGACGTTGAACCTGGACGGCACGCAGGGCGTGGCGAACCTATGGCTGGAGAATAGCCACCTGGTCAACGACACGATCAACGCTGCCGGGACCACGGTGATCAACTCGTACCTGGACAGCACCGTGTCCGGCACGATCACCATCGGCACTGCGGCGGGGCCAGGCGACCTGCAGGACGAGGTCATCCCCACCGACACGGCGGGGGTTGGGCCGTCTGACCACAACCCTGTCATCACCTATAACGCCAACGTCACCGTGAGCCAGGGCAGCGAGTTCGATGTCCAGGCTGGCACGGCGGGCACTGTCGCCGGCTTCATCAACAACGGCACGATCACGGCGGCGCCCGGCGGCACCGTGGTGTTCGACGACACCGATAACCCAGATACAGCCAGCGACACCGCGCCGGTGACCGATACCAGCAGCCACAGCATGGTGCTGGGGAATGGCGGCGCCATCGATGTCCTGGGCGCCGCGGGGCAGACCACCCGTGCCGTGCTGCTGGTGGACACGATCGGGCCAGGCACGATCGGCATCAACGGCAACGGCGCCGCACCTGGCGCCACGACCCTGACCGTCGATGGCTACCTGCAGAACCAGAACGTCCTGCTCACCGATGGCACGGTGACGATCAACGATACCACCTTTGCATTGGCCGATCCTGGGACGGCGGGCTTCGACGTGACCGGCGGGTCGTTTACCTTCGGCGACGGCAATGGCGTGCTGGTGCTGCACCAGGCGGCACTGACGACTCTGGCCTTCAACGCCACCGATACCGGCGAGGTCCAGACGCCGGACGGCCACACGCCGTTCAGCACTCCCATCTACGGCTTCGGCCAAGGCGACGTGATCAAGCTGCCGGGCAAGGACCTGGCTGGGTTCGGCTTTGCCAGCTACGACACGGTTTACAACCCGGTCACGGGCGTGCTGCAGGTGCAGTCGCCGGCCTCCCTCGCGGGGAACCCGCCCGAGGTGCTGGCCTCGCTAACCTTCGTCGGCAGCTATAACCCGGCGCTGTTCCAGTTAACCGGCAACAATGCCACCGAGGAGCTGGACCTCACCTACAACGGGCCGCCGGCGCCGCTGTTCGACATCACCGACACGGCCACCGGCGCCAGCAGCGGCAGTGCCGGGACGGCTTACACCGGGCCGGTCAGCCTGCTGCAGCACCAGTTCATCTGGTCCAGCCCGGACGGCGCGGCCATTGCGGCGGCGGTGCCGGACGTGTTCCTGCACGGCGGCGCCGGCAACGATGCGCTGTCGGTCGGCGGCGGCACCAACGTGCTGGATGGCGGGCTTGGCTCCAACTTCCTGGTCGGCGGCACCGGGGCGGATGGCGGGGCGGACACCTTCTTCCTGGATGGGCGCGCGGCGGGGAGCACCTGGAGCACGGTGGCCAACTTCCACCATGGCGACGCGGTGACGATCTTCGGCTTCGTGGCCGGGGTCAGCACGCAGCCGTGGACGGCGGTGGACGGGGCGGCGGGCTACCAGGGCGCCACGATCCACTCGGAGCTGGCCGGGGCGGGGACGGGGGTGAACGCCTCGGTGACGTTCGCGGGCGTCAGCCTGGCCGATGCGCTGGGCAAGTTCAGCGTCACCACCGGGGTGGTTGGGGGCACGCCCTACCTCAACGTTGCCTACACCGGGTAGCGTGGACCCGGCGGCGCACGCTTGCAACGCGCCAGCCTGCGCCGCACCTTCGGGACATCCCGCGCGCCGCGGGCGGGCCGCACCGAGAGGACGCCATGAGCCAGCCGCAACACCTGCCGATGACGCCGGAGGACTACCTGGCGCGGGAGGCCCGGCAGGAGTTCAAGTGGGAGTTCGACGGCGTTCAGCCGGTTGCCAGGGTGGGCGGCACGAAGGCGCATTCTGTCGTTCGGATGAATTTGACCACGGCATTGACCAATCGGCTCGCGGGAAAGCCGTGCCAGCCCTATGGCGACGAGATGAAAGTGCGGATCGGGTCCAAATACCGCTATTCCGATGCCCTGGTCAGTTGCACCGAGTTCGCCAACTCCGACACGGTCGCGGCAGCGCCGGTGGTTATCTTTGAGATCCTGTCCCCTAGCACCTCGGATACGGACAAGACCGCCAAGCTCGCGGAGTATCTCTCGCTGCCCTCGGTCCAACGCTACGTCATGCTAGAGCAGAACCGCATTTTCGCCACCATCGTCACCCGCACTTCGGATGGTTGGGGCCTGGCTCTCGCAGCAGAGGGCGGCACCCTGGCGATGCCGGAAATCGGCATCGAGGTCCCGATGGCGGAACTGTATAACCGGCTTACCTTTCCGCCGGAGGACGTTGCGCACGAGGACGGGGGGCAGGACCGGTAGCGGTGCCGCGCCTGCTGCTCCGCTCCATCCGCGTCGATCCCGCCCGGGGCGGCGAGCGTGCCGGGCAGTTGCCGTTCCTGCAGCACGGCCCCGTCGAGGTGGAGCTGCAAAGCCCCCTCACCTTCCTGGCCGGTGAGAACGGCTCCGGCAAGACCAGCCTGCTGGAGGCCGTCGCAGTGCAGTGTGCCATCCGCCCCGGCGGCGGCCGCAGCTATGCCGAGACCGATGGCGACCGCGACGCCACCGCCCTGTCCCCCGCCGTCGAGGTTGCCTTTGCCGGCCGCCGCCCGCACGGCCTGTTCCTGCGCGCCGACCGCTTCGCTGAGACCATGGCCCGCGCCGGCCGACTCCCCATGCCCGCCACGGGAGAATGGCGCCTGGCCGAGGAGCAGAGCCGGGGCGAGGGCGTGCTGTCCCTGCTGACCGCCCGCGTCGATGCCAGCGAGGGGCTGCTGTATCTGCTGGACGAGCCGGAAACCGGCCTGTCGCTGCAGCGGCAGATGGCGCTGCTATGCCTGCTCGACGACCTGCACCGCGATGGCCGCGCCTAGGCGCTGGTGGCGACGCACTCCCCCATCCTGCTGGCGCACCCCGGCGCCGACCTGCTGTGGATCGACGGGGACGGCATCACCCGCCGCCCGTTGGCCGACATCCCGCACTAGCGCGACATGCGCCGCTTCATGGCCGACTCGGCGGCGGCGCTCGGGCGGTTGCTGGCGTAGACTCGATCACGTTGTTCACTACCAGGGCGTGCGTCCAAAGCGTTGCGGGGCTGCTTTGTTCCTAAGATGGCAGTGCCGACATGGGCGTAACCTGTGCCCAGTGACGACCGGAGCCTGTACACCCACCCGTTCGCGCCCGCGTGGCACATTCTTGATGGCGGGCGGCCTACATCAAGACGTTTCTAGTTTGTCGCGTGTCGCCAGCGCGGCTGTAGGAAGATTTGCGATCATGTCACCTCGATCATGGTTTCGCCGCGCTCCAGTGCCGACACGATGTCCGGCAGGACAGTCCCGAACCACGCTAGGAGGTCGCGGCAGCGAGTGTTCGAAAGCCTGATCCAAACGATCACCGGCCCCGTGCTGCTCAGCACCTTGTTGCGCGAAGTCCTCGTCCTTCGTGACGACCGCGGCGGAGCACGCCATCGCGTGCGCCCAGATCGCAGCGTCGGACGCGGCCTGCATTCCAATATTACCGACGTGCTCTGCCTCGTATCCCCTCGCGGCAAGCCAGCGGGCGAGGGCCGGCGGAAGCTGCGCGTCGACGACAAAACGGATCAAGCGATGCGCAGGACCGGATGGTCGGCCTGGCGCGCTGCATACTCCAGTGCGGCTGTCAAGTCGCCTGCCTCCAGGAGGGGGAGGTCCGCAAGGATTTCTTCCCGGCTGGCACCGGCGGCCAGTAGATCGAGCACATCCTTGACGCGGATGCGCAGGCCGCGAAGGCACGGCCGACCGCCACACTGGTTCGGATCGATGGTGATGCGGTGCGTTTCGCTCATCGCGGGCTTTCGGGGCTGAAGCCAATCTCGGAAGGCCGGGTCAGCCTGGCGGCTGAGTGCTGTTATCCTGCGCCTCCCTCGACTTCCGCCTGGTTGACCGTCGTCTGCGGGCGGAGGGTAGGGGATGCACGGTATGCGCCGATTGGCCCGGCAATTGCAAGGCAGCCCGAGAACCCACGGAGCACCCATGAAGCGACGGACCCTGATCCAGGCTGGCGCTGCCCTGCTGGCCGCGCCGTCGCTGGCGCGTGCCCAAAAGGCTAGCACCCTGCGCTTCGTGCCCTACGCCGACCTGGCGCTGCTCGATCCCATCGTCACCAACAGCTACGTCACCCGCAGCCACGCGCACCTGATCTTCGAGACGCTGTTCGGCGTCGATGAGGCCGGCACGCCGCAGCCGCAGATGCTGGCCGGTTACACGACGGAGGGTGACGGCAAGCTGTGGCGGCTGACCCTGCGCGACAAGCTGGTGTTCCACGATGGCTCCCCGGTGCTGGCGCGCGACGTGGTGGCGAGCCTGCGCCGCTGGTCGATGCGGGACCCGTTCGGCGAGGCGCTGCTGGCCGCGACGGAAACGCTGACGGCGCCGTCCGACACAGTGGTCGAGTTCCGGCTGAAGCGCCCGTGCCCCTGGCTGCCGGCGGCGTTGGGAAAACCCTCCAGCTATGCGCCGTTCATCATGCCGGAGCGGCTGGCGGGCACCGCGCCGACGACGCAGGTGACGGAGATGGTCGGCAGCGGCGCCTACCGCTTCGTCGCCAACGAGCGGGTGCCGGGCGCGCGCAACGTGTACCAGCGCTTCGACGGCTACACCCCGCGGGACGGCACGCCGAGCTTCACCGCCGGGGCGCGGCTGGCGCACATGGAGCGGATCGAGTGGGTGACGATCCCCGACGCCGGCACCGCCGCCGCGGCGCTGCAGGCGGGGGAGATCGACTGGTACGAGCAGCCCGACATGGACCTGGTGCCGTTGCTGCGCCGCAACCCGGAGGTGACAGTGCGCGTGGTGGAGACGCACGGCTTGATGGGCATCATGCGGCTGAACCACCTGCAGCCGCCGTTCGACAACCCCACCATCCGGCAGGTGTTGCTGCGCGCGGTGCGGCAGGCCGACTTCATGTCCGCCGTGGCGGGGGAGGAGCGGGAGGCCTGGCGCGAGGGGATTGGGATGATCTCGCCGGACTCGCCGTTCGCCAATGATGGCGGCATGGAGCGGATGGGCGGGCAGGAGAGCGAGGCGGCCTTGAAGCGGGCGCTGGTGGACGCCGGCTACAAGGGGGAGCGGATCGTGATGATCGCCGGCAGCGACGTGCCGCGGATCAGCGCGGTGTGCCAGGTGATGGCCGACGCCGGGCGGCGGATCGGGCTGAACGTGGATTACGTGGCGCTGGACTGGGGCACGGTGGTGCAGCGGTGGAACAGCAAGGCGCCGGCGGACAAGGGCGGCTACCATATGTTCGGCGTTTACAACAGCGCGCTGGACTGCGCCAACCCGGCGGCGCACCTGCTGATGCGCTGCAATGGCGCTGCGGGTTTTGCGGGCTGGCCGAGCAGCCCGCGATTTGAAGGGTTGCGGGAGCAGTTCCTCGCCGCGCCGTCCGAGGCGGAGCAGAAGGGGCTGGCGCGGGGGATGCAGGCGGCGGCGATGGAGGCGGTGGCTTACTTGCCGTTGGGGCTGTATTTTCAGCCTTGCGCTTACCGGCGGGATTTGACGGGGGTGCTGACAGGGTTGCCGTTGTTCACGAATGTGCGGCGAGCATGAGTCCTCCCACTGCCGCTTGCATCTGCTCGCCATCGGGAACGTCCACTATGAAAGCCGAACGTCAAAGTAGGGATGATTTAAGCTCCGCCATTCTCCGGCGCATCAAGCTTTGCAGATCGCGTATGCCATCCTCCTTGGCTGCATACTCGGGCTTTTTCAGAAGAGCATGCATATGATACAAGGCAAAGTGCAGCTTCTTTTCATCCATGCTCCACTCGGTCTCGATCAGTCTTCTGAGCAGCGTCAGAAAGAATCTGGATGACATGAATGTCGAGAAAACTTCGAAGCCTCTCGGACTATAGTGGGAACACTTGCCGAAATAGGCGTGAAACAGCCTTAACTGCTCTCTCCGCTTCCATGAACGATGCGGCATCAGGGTAATAGCTTCTCCCAGGCCAATCTCCGGCGGGCATCTTTTCATCAGCCAATCACAGGCTTCCTCACTGGTCATCCCGCGCATCTCTGCGCACAGATCACGGTTCTGCTTGTTCATTTCGCATCATGCTTGATATCTGTCCGATCGTGTCGCCCCGTAAATCTAAGCTGATGCTTCTCGGCCGGCTCTTAATTCCCGGGGCAGTGGACAAGCTGCTTCAGACCGGATCAACCGGCGCCACCGGCACCCCCCCAGCCTCAATCGCCTCCCCCGCCAGCAGGCAAAGGTCCTCCCGGAACCGCCCCGCCACCACCTGCACCCCCACCGTCGCCATCCCCGCCATCCCCGTCGAGACCGTCAGCCCCGGCAGGCCCAGCGGCGGCAGCCCCGTCTGCACCAGTTGCGCCCGCCACACCCGCTCCCACCCGCCCGGCTGCACATCCAGCCCGTCTGGGAACGGCAGCTCCGCCGACACCGGCAGCAGCAGCACCGGATGCCGCTCCAGGAACCCCAGCCATGCCCGCAACAGCGTCGCCCGGCGCGTCAGGGCATCCGGCACGGCGTTGGCCGGCAGCGCCTCCGCCTCCGCCCGCACCGCGCCCAGCACCGCCAGCGCCGCCGGGTCGCCCTCGCGCTCCGCCGCGGCCAGCATGCCGGCGTAGTTCTCACCGAGCCACAGGCGGAACAGCACGGCCGTGGCCTCATGCAGGGAGGGCGTGTCGTCCACCGCCTCCACCACCCATCCGGCCGCCTCCATCCGCCGGGCGGCGTCGAGCAGCGCCGCCTCCACCTCCGGCACGATCTGCAGGCCGCCGGGGCGCAGGCACAGCGCCGCCCGGCGCGGCACGGCAGGGCCTTCCAGCGGCGCCGGCGTCCACCAGGGATCGCGCGGGTCATGCGCCGCCATCGCGTGCAGCCCCAGCCGCAGGTCGGCGATGGTGCGCCCGATCGGCCCGGACACCGCCATCAGTTGCGGCCCGATCCCGCGCTCCGGGTGCGTGGCGTTGTAGGCCGGCACCCGCCCCGGCGTCGGCCGCAGCCCATGGATGCCGCAGGCGTATGCCGGGTAACGGATGCTCCCGGCGATGTCCGTCCCATGCGCCAGGTGCCCGATCCCCGCCGCCACCGCCGACGCCGCACCGCCGGACGATCCGCCGGGCGTCAGCCGCGGGTCGCGCGGGTTGCGGGTGGGTCCGAACAGCCGGTTGTCGGTGAACCAGCGCAGCGAGAACGCCGGCGCGTTGGTCCGCCCCAGCAGCACCGCCCCAGCCCGGCGCAGGTTGTCCACCACCGGGTTATTCGTAGTGGCCATCAGGTCCCGCTGCGTGGTCAGCCCGTTGCTGGTGGCGTATCCGGCCTGGTCGGCGTTGATCTTGATCGTCACTGGCACGCCCGCCAGCGGCCCCGCGTCCTCCCCGTGGGCAATTGCCTGGTCCACCGCATCCGCCTGGGCCAGCACCTCGGCGGGGCGGTGCTCGACGACCGCGTTGAGGGCCGGGTTGACCGCATCCAGCCGGTCAAGCGCGGCCTGCGCCGCCTCGCGCGCCGAGATCTCACGCGACCGGATCCGCCGGGCCAGGTCAGTCGCGGATAGTCGCCAAAGCTCGGTCACGGCAGGGTCCTCCAACGGGTCTGCCAGCCAACCACGGGTGGGCGGGGTGCGCTACCCCGTCTTTCCCTCCACAACGTCCTGCTCGGGCAGCATCCGCTCCAGCACGCCGTCGCGGCGGACGGCGACATGCCAGGCCGTGGCGGCTAGGTGCAGCAGGATCAGCGCATAGACCAGCCACTGCCCGACCGCGACGTGCAGCCAGGTGGCGACGTGGTCGATGTCCGGGTTCTTGGCCATCCCGGGGATGGAGAACAGGCCGAAGTAGCTGATTGGCCGGCCGCTGCCCGCCGACAGCAAGTAGCCGGTGACCGGCATCGCCACGAGCACGAAGTACAGCAGCCAGTGCGACGCGAAGGCGGCGTTGGCCTTCCACCGGGCGGTGTGGCGCAGCGGCGGCGCGGGATGCGTCGCGCGCCAGACAAGGCGGACCGCGGCCAGCGCCAGGATGGTCAGGCCGACCGACTTGTGCAGGGTGTAGATCAGGGTGCGGTGTTCCGCGGTCTCGCCCATGTTGACCATCACCCAGGCCAGCGGCAGGACGGCGAAGATCAGCGCCGACGTGACCCAGTGCAGAGCCTGCGCCGTCGCGGTGTAGCGGATTTGCGCCGGGGCGGCGGCCGGGCGGGAGGTGGCGGTGTCGAGGGTTATGCTCATGCGGTCGTCCTTTGCGGCATGGAGGCTTGGCCATTGGTCGATACGTCGGGCGTCGGCAAATCCTCCATCCCGATAGGAAACAGTTGTGGCGCCGGGCCGGCTCGTCCAGCGTTCGTCACGGCGCAAGCTCCGGCTGCTCGCCGTCAGGCAGGCCGATGTGGAAGGCGTTCAGCGTCATGGAGACCAAGGTATAGTAGCCAAGCAGGCCCACCAGCTCCACCACGCCGGCCTCGCCCAGCGCGGCCACTGCGGCGGCGTGGAGAGCGTCCGGAACCTCGTGCCGCTCGTGCAGCGCCGTGGCGTAGTCGTACACGGCCTGCGCCTTCGGATCGGCCAGCGCCGGGGCGCGGCGGGCGGCGATGGCGTCGATCACGGCCGGGTCGATGCCGGCCTTCAGGCCCTCGCTCTTGTGGGCGTACCACTCGTATTGCGCGGTCCAGAAGCGCGCGGTCACCAGGATGGCCAGCTCGGACAGCGCCGGGCCGAGCGAGGTGTCGTAGCGCAGGAACTCGCCCAGGCGCTGCGCCCGGTCGCCCATCTCCGGGCTGTGCAGCCAGGCGCGCAGCGGGGCGGGGACGTGGCCCCGCTTGCCGGCGGTGGCGGCCTCGGCCGCCCGGCGTTGGGCGGGAGTCATCTCGTCGGGGGCTATGTCGGGAATGCGCATGGGGTCAACCTTGCTATGGCCGGGGCTAACGCATACGGCATGAGGGCTGGACTAGTTCCCTCTCCCTCCGGGAGAGGGTTAGGGTGAGGGTGGCCGCAAACGCCAAACCTGGCATGCCTGGGAGCGGGTTTCTCCCTTGAAGCGGGCAAGTTCGGCCCTGGCCGCTTCCCTCACCCCGGCCCTCTCCCGGAGGGAAAGGGAGCAGGCAGGCAGCTTCCCCCCGTTTATTCCTTACATGAGGCAGCAAGCATGAACGCGCTCGTCCCCACCGGCGCCGAGGCGGTCCTGGACAGCCGCGGACTGAACCTGTACCGGGCCGACCCGGCGCTGGCCCGGCTGGCGGCGCTATACCTTCCGCCGGATCTGTTCGCCCACCTGGCGCCGCACCTGGACCGCCTGGGCGCGCTCGCAGGTGGCAGCCTAGACGAGCTGGCCGGCATCGCCAACCGCAACCCGCCGACGCTGCGCCACCGCACCCGCCGCGGCGAGGACGTGCAATCCATCGACAAGCACCCGGCCTACCGCGAGATGGAGCGGCTGGCGTTCGGCGAGTACGGCCTGGCCGCGCTGTCCCACCGCGGCGGCGTGCTGGGCTGGCCGGCGCCGATGCCGCCGGCGGCCAAGTACCTGCTGACCTACCTGTTCGTGCAGGCAGAGTTCGGGCTGATGTGCCCCGTCAGCATGACCGACAGCCTGACCCGCACCCTGCGCCGCTTCGGCGACCCGGCGCTGGTCGCGCGCTACCTGCCGGCGCTGACCAGCCAGGATATGGATACCCTGGCCCAGGGTGCGATGTTCATGACCGAGCAGGGCGCCGGGTCCGACGTGGGCGCCACCGCCGTCGCCGCCGCGCCGCTGCCGGACGGAACCTGGGCGCTGACGGGGGACAAGTGGTTCTGCTCCAACCCCGACGCCGCGCTGGCGATGGTGCTGGCCCGGCCCCTGGGGGCGCCGGACGGCATCCGCGGCGTCAGCCTGTTCCTGCTGCCGCGCACCCTGCCGGATGGCCGGGCAAACCTGGTCCACATCGTGCGCCTGAAGGAGAAGCTGGGCACGCGCTCGATGGCAAGTGGAGAAGTGCAGTTGCGCGGCGCGGTGGCCTGGCTGGTCGGCGACCCCGGCGCCGGATTCCGGCAGATGGCGGACATGGTGAACAACTCGCGCCTGTCGAACGGGGTGCGTGCGGCCGGGCTGATGCGGCGGGCGGTGACGGAGGCCGGGTTCGTGGCCCGGCGCCGGGTGGCGTTCGGCGTCCCCCTGGCCGACATGCCGCTGATGCAGCGCCAACTGCTGAAGATGCAGGTCTGGGCGGAGCAGGCGCGCAGCATGAGCCTGCAAGCCGCCGAGGCGCTGCGCCGGTCCGATGCCGGGGAGGCCGGGGCCTATGCGCTGTTGCGCATCCTGACGCCGCTGTTGAAGTTCCGCGCCTGCAGGGACGCGCGCAAGGTGGCGGGGGACGCGATGGAGGTCCGCGGCGGCTGCGGCTACATCGAGGAGTGGCCGGATGCGCGGGTGCTGCGGGATGCGCACCTGGGCTCGATCTGGGAGGGCACGAGCAACGTCGTGGCGCTGGACGTGCTGCGGGCGGCGCGGCGGGATGGCGGGCTGGCGGCGTTGCAGGCGCATGTGCGTGGCCTGGCGGTGCCGGGGCTGGACGTGCTGCCGGTGATGGCGCGCGCAGCCGGGCTGGCCGAGGCTGCCATGGCGCCCGGCGGCACGCACCTGACGCGGCAGGCGGCTTCGGCGCTGTACCATGTCGCCTCCGCCGCGGCGATGGCGTGGGAGGCGGAGCGGCTGGACGACCCGGCGCGGCTGGCGATGGCTGGGATGGTGCTGCGGCATCGGGTGCTGCCGCGGGACCCGCTGGGGACGGAGTAGGCCTGGCTTGATGGAGGCCCTTGGCCCCGGGCGGGTTTTGTAAGCTCCCTATGCCGCCAGCAGTTGGATATAGTGCTCTGCTCCGGTCCAATCGTTGGCGGCGGCGGACAGGCCAATATACCCGTCCGGCCGGACGATGAGCAGCCGCCGCGTGTCGGGCGGTGTCCGCGGCGCCGGATCGAGCACGCCGGGGAAACGTGCCGCCAGCGCGGCGCCCCTTGCGCGGTCGGCCGAGAACAGCACGAAGCGGGGCGTGGTCCCAGCACCCGGCGGCGGACCGTCATACTGCTCCGGCGGAAGCCGGTCGCCCGCGTGGCGGCCCGTCGAGAGCGGGCTGTTTGCATAGGCGATCTCCACCTCGCTCATGGTGGCGGCCAGCCGGCCCTGCACGGCATGGAAGCCGAGCATGAAGTGCAGCGCCATGTTGCGGGCAGCCTGTGCGGCAGGGTGGGCGAGCGTTCCCATGTCGGTCATCCGGGCCGCGTTGCGCAGCACCATGTCGCCGACCGCGCTCCGCTCGGGCGAGTAGCTGTCCAGCAGGCTGGGCGGGGCCTCCCCCCGGATCACCATGGCCAGCTTCCAGGCCAGGTTGAAGGCGTCCTGCATGCCGGTGTTCATGCCCTGGCCGCCGGCGGGGCTATGGACGTGGGCCGCGTCCCCGGCCAGGAAGGCCCGCCCCTTCGCATAGTCGGACACCTTGCGTTCGTTGATGCGGAAGTTGGCCAGCCACACGGGGTCAGTCACGCGGAAACCGCCTCCGGCGCGTTCGTCCGCCATGGCCTGCACCTCCGGGAGCGTCGGGTCCGGCCTGGACTGCCCCGCCACTGTCTTGCCCACGGCGGCGATGACCCGCGCCCGGCCGCCGGGGATCGGGAAGACGGCGAATGGCCCGTCGCGGTGCAGGAAGGTGGCGATCTCGTCAGCCGGCGGTGCGCCTGCGCCCTCCAGGCGGATGTCGGCGAGCATCCAGTCGTCGCCTTGGGCCTCGCCCTCAAACGCGAAGCCCAAGCCGTGGCGCACGGTGCTGTGCGCGCCGTCGCAGCCGATCAGCCATGACGTCTGCAACGCCTCCTCGGCTCCGCCGGCATGGCTCAGGTGCGCCTCGACATGGGATGGGGTCTGGCTGAAGCCGGTCAGCTCCACCCTCCGCTCCACCGTGACCCCTAGGCACCCGAGGTGCGTGGCCAGCAGCCGTTCCGTGTCGCTCTGCGGCAGCATCAGGGCGAAGTTGTAGGGGCTGGCGACGTCGTCGAACCCGGCGTGGCCCAGCACGGTCCGGCTGCCGCGGATCGACGCGCCGTGCGCCTGCAACCCGGCGCCGAGGAAGGCGGACGTGCACCCCATTCGGTCCATCAATTCGAGCGTGCGGCTCCAGATGACCAGCGCCTTGGAGGTCTCCGTCGGGTGAGGGCTGCGGTCAATGATGCGCACCTGCACCCCATACCGTGCCAGTTCGGCCGCAAGCGTCAGGCCCACCGGTCCCGCGCCCACGATCAGCACCTGATGCATGTGCTTGCCTTCCATGCGCCACCCCGGACATCCGTCGCCGGGTCTGAGTTTCGCTCACTTCAGGCGGCATTGGCAACGTTGACGCGGGTGGTCTGATCCGCGAGCGCCGGGATGCCGGCACCGCGGGCAGTGAGGCGGGTCCGCGTTTAATCGACGCCGCCCGCGGCCAGCGTTGCCGCCGGGTGCCGGAGCGTTCTACGGTCCGTCCCGCATCGCGCAGGGGTGGTTTGCCATGCTCATCCGGTCCGTCCTCGGCCTGGCCTGCCTGTTGCTGGCCTTGACCGGCACCGCCGCACAGGCCGCCGGCCCCCCCGCCGCCTCCGGTGATGCCGCGGCGGAGCTTGCGCCGGCCGGGCGGCTGCGCGCGGCGATCAACTTCGGCAACCCGATCCTCGCGCAGCACGGACCGGACGGCATGCCGCAGGGCGTGTCGGTGGCGCTGGCCCGGGAACTGGGGCGGCGGCTGGGCGTGCCCGTCGATCTCGTTCCGTTCAACGAAGCCGGGCGGGTGTTCGCGGCAGCAGGGTCGGGCGCCTGGGACGTGGCGTTCCTGGCCATCGAACCGGTGCGCGCGGCGGCGGTCAGCTTCACCGCGCCCTATGTGGTGATCGAGGGCACCTACCTCGTCCTGCAAGCCTCTCCGCTGCACGCGCCAGCCGACGCCGACCAGCCCGGCATGCGCATTGCGGTCGCGGAGGGTAGCGCCTACGACCTGTATCTCACGCGGACGCTGCGCCACGCGGCGCTGCTGCGGTTTCCGGATACGGCCGCTGCGACGGACGCGTTCATCCAGCAGCGCCTGGACGCCCTGGCCGGGGTGCGCCAACCGTTGGTGGCCCTCGCCGCGGACCGCCCGGGGACTCGTGTCATCCCCGGCGGCTTCATGCAGATCGAGCAGGCAATGGGCACTCCGCAGGACCGCCCGGCCGGCGCGCTGTTCCTGCACGCCTTCGTCGAGGAGATGAAGGCGTCGGGCCTCGTCGCCCGTGCCCTGAGCGAGACGGGCCAGGGCAGCGCGGCGGTCGCACCGCCAGCACGGGCCGAGTAACCGCTGGTCCCCTCAATCCGCCGCCATTGCCGCCGCATCCGCCGCGTGCCACAGCGCCCCGCCCACCACCATGCTGTCCAGCGCGAACCGCTGCCGCCCCGTGCGGGTGTTGCCAACGCTGTCGGTGAAGCTGAACCGCCCCTCCTGCAGCCGCATCACCGTCGCGTCCCCGGTGCTGCCGAGGGACAGGTCCGCCAGGTCCGGCCGCCGCATCGCCAGGGCCGGCGCCACCGTCACCGCGCGCACGATGTCCGGCAGCGCCATTCCCAGGCACAGGAACTTGCTCATCGTCTCCATGGTGTCCCAGGCGGGTCCGTCGATGCACAGCACGTGCACGTCCGAGCTGATGATGTCGGGCGGGAAGCCGCCGGCCAGCATCGCCTCCGCCACGCCGAAGTCGAACGACCCGGCGCCGTGCGCGATGTCGAACAGCACCCCGCGCTCCCGGGCCTGCCAGCAGGCGTCCAGCACCCGGCCGTCCGCGGTGCAGGGAGCATTGGGGAACGGCTTGAAGCAGTGGGTCAGGATGTCGCCGGGGCGCAGGTCGGCCAGCACGTCGGCCAGGCGCGGCGGCGGGCGGTCGATATGGCACATGACGGGCAACCCCGCCCGGTCCGCCGCCGCCAGGGCGTGGTGCAGCGGCGCGATGCCGTTCACGCCGCTGGTGTTCATGCCCACCCGCACCTTCACCGTGCGGATCAGGTCCGGATGGGCGCGGGCGACGGCGGCGCAGGTCTCGGTGTCCATCAGGCGCATGTCGAGGGACTCGCCGACCATCGCCGTCTTGGAGAACGCGAAGATGCCGGCGTGGCTGACGTGCAGGGCGGCGAGGATGCGGGTCCGGCTGGGCTCGATGACGTGGGTGCGGAAGCCCGCGAAGTTGCCGGGGCCGGCCGACCCGGCGTCGAGCCAGGTGGTGGTGCCGCTGCGCCGGGCCAGCGCGTCGGCGTCGATGCTGATGCTGGTGCCGCCCCAGTACACGTGGGCGTGGAAATCGATGTGGCCGGGCATCACCAGGCAGCCTGCCACGTCGCGTTCCACGCGGCCGTGCAGCCCGGGGCCGATGGCGGCGACCTTGCCGGCGGTGAAGGCGACGTCGGCGGTTTCGTCGCGCATGGCATTCGGGGCGCCGCCGGGGTCCAGCACGCGGCCGTTGCGCAGAACCAGGTCGTACTGCATGCCGGACTTCCTCGCAGCCTGGGACGGGAGCGTAAGCCGCGCCGCCGCAAGTGTGAACTAGGCTTCTCCGGCGGAGGACCGGGGTGAGGGGCTGTGGGGGCCGAAGCCTTGTGCAGCGGGCCGTCTCTGTTCCTGCGGCCGGACAGGGCGGCGCTTGCGGCTTCCCTCACCCCGGCCCTCTCCCGGAGGGAGAGGGAGAAGGGCCTCGCCCGGCGGCGCCGGCCTACTTGACGGTTTGAATCACCTCGAAGCCCTCGAACTCCGGGTGGCCGGAGTACATTGGGGTGGCGCCGCGTCCGGGGCTGCCGGCATTGCGGTGGGCGGCGCGGAACGCCTCCGACTTCGTCCAGCCCTCGAAGGCGGCATGGTCGGCCCAGATGGTGTGGCTGGAATACAGCACGTGGTCGTCCCGCACCGGCCCGCGCAGCAGGTGGAACTCCACGAACCCCGGCACCGTCTTCAGATGCGAGTCACGGCTGGTCCACATCTCCTCGAACGCCGCCTCCGACCCTGGGGACACCTTGAAGCGGTTCATGGCGATATACATCGTCGGCTCATCCTTCAGTGTTGCGTTGCCCCCAGCATTTAGGAGGCGGTCGCCACCCGCAAGCATGCGCCCGCCTTGCGGCTAGAGCGGCTTCAGGTTGCGTTCGATCTCGGCGCGGCGCGGCTCCAGGAACGGCGGCAGCGACAGGCGTTCGCCCAGCGCCTCCATCGCCTCGTCGGTGGCGAAGCCGGGGCCGTCGGTGGCGATCTCATACAGGATGCCGCCGGGTTCCCGCGTGTAAAGGCTGCGAAAGTAGAACCGGTCCACCGCGCCGCTGGACGGGATGCGGAGGCGTTGCAGACGCTCGACCCAGCCGGCGTACTCGTCGTCACGTACCCGGAAGGCGACATGGTGGACGCCCCCAGCGCCGGGCTGGGCCGGGGGGAGGCCCGGTTCCACCCGGACATGCAGCTCCGCCGCCGGGCCGCCTTCGCCCATCTCGAAAACGTGCACCGTGGCGGCGTCAGGGGCTTGGAAGCTGCGCGCCTCCCGCATCGCCATGACGTCCGTCAAGAACTGGGCGGACGGCTGCAACTCGCGCACGCTGATCGTGACGGGGCCGAGGCCGCGGATCTGCACCTCGTCAGGCACCGGGCTGCCGGTCCAGGGATGGAACGGCCCGGCGCCCGCATCGTCCACCAGCGCCAGGCGTTGCCCCTCGGGGTCCTGGAAGTCTAGGCGCAGGCGGCCGTCCACCTCCTGGACCGGGCCGCGCGGCACGCCGAGCCAATCCAGCCGCGCCACCCAGTAGTCCAGCGCGGGCTGCCCCGCGACCCGCAGCGCCGTGCCCACGATCGAGTTGGTGCCGCGCGCCTCCGGCCCAACCGGCCAGTCGAAGAAGGTGATGTCGGTGCCGGGGCTGGCCGCGCCGTCGGCGTAGAACAGGTGGTAGGCGCTGACGTCGTCCTGGTTCACGGTCTTCTTCACCAGCCGCATTCCGAGCACCCGGGTATAGAAGTCGTGGTTGCCGCGGGCGTCCGCCGACACCGCGGTCAAGTGGTGGAGTCCGTGAAGCTGCATTGCCCTATGTCTCCAGCCCGTGGTTTGCGTCCAGGTCATGCAGGCCCGGCGTCGGCATGTCGTTGCGGATGAACGTCCAGTAAAGCGGTGACCGCCCGGCCTGCAATGCCTTGGCCTCATAACGCGTCGGCGGCCAGTCCGCCGGGCGCTGCGCCGCCGGGTCCGGCGCGGTGAACAGCGCCTGGCCGGCCATGACCTCCGCCACCCAGACCTGGTAGGTCGGATCGTCGGAGGCGACGCGCCACTCGCCGCCGGGCTGCAGGGCGCGGGCGACCAGCGCCACCTGCGCGGGATGCACGAAGCGGCGCTTGGCGTGGCGCATCTTGGGCCAGGGATCGGGGAACAGCAGGAACACGCGCCCCAGGCTGCCCGGCGGCAAGGCGCGCAACAGGATGCGGGCGTCGTCATCCCACAGGCGCAGGTTACCCGGCAGCGGCGCGACCGCCTCCTCGCCCTCCGGCACCAGGCGGGACAGCAGCGAGCACACGCCGTTCTCGAATACCTCGCAGGCGATCAGCCCGGCTTCGGGGTGCGCGGCGGCCTGCGCCTGCGCGTGCTCCCCACCGCCGAAGCCGACCTCCAGCCACAACTCGGCCGGGCCGGGACCGAAGGCGGCCAGCGGGTCCGCTGCCTGCGCCTCGGCGAAGCGCAGCCGGGGCAGGGTAGCATCCAGCAGCAATTGCTGCCGCAGCCGCAGCGGATGGCTCCGCGTGCGGCCATACAGCCGTTCGGCGGGGTCCTTCAGCACCCCGCCCTCCACGGGCCTACCCGGGGGCCTACCGGTTGAACGCGCTGCGGAGCGCCGGCACCAGGTCGGTCTTCTCCCAGGTGAAGGTGCCCAGGTCGTCGTCCGGCGTGCGGCCGAAGTGGCCGTAGGCGCTGGTGACGGCGTAGATCGGCCGGTTCATGTGCAGGTGCTCGCGGATGCCGCGCGGGCTGAGGTCCATCAGCTCCCGCAGCACCTTCTCCACCCGCGCCTCGTCCACGTCGTGCGCGGTGCCGTCCAGGTCCACATAGACGGACAGGGGGTGCGACACGCCGATGGCGTAGCTAATCTGCAGGGTGCACTTGTCTGCCAGCCCCGCGGCCACGACGTTCTTCGCCAAGTATCGGCAGGCATAGGCGGCGCTGCGGTCCACCTTGGTCGGGTCCTTGCCGCTGAACGCGCCGCCGCCATGGGCGCAGGCGCCGCCGTAGGTATCGACGATGATCTTGCGCCCGGTCAGCCCGGCGTCGCCATCGGGGCCGCCGATGACGAAGTTGCCCGTCGGGTTCACATACAGCTCGTCATCCGGCGGCATCCAGCCTGGCGGCAGGCTGGTCTCGATGATCGGGCGCAGCATCGCCTTGATCGCGCCCTGCTCCATGCCCTCGTCGTGCTGCGTGGACACGACGACGCTGGTCGCCCCGACCGGCTTGCCGTCCACGTAGCGCAGCGTGACCTGGCTCTTCGCATCCGGCTGCAGGCCCGCCACGGTGGGGTCCCCCGCGCGGCGCATCTCGCTCATGCGGCGCAGGATCAGATGCGCGTAGTGGATCGGCGCCGGCATCAGCTCCGGCGTCTCCTTGCAGGCGAAGCCGAACATGATGCCCTGGTCGCCCGCGCCCTCGTCCTTGTTGCCGGCGCTGTCCACCCCGGCGGCGATGTCGGTGCTTTGCGCGTGCAGGTGGCACTGGATGTCGGCATTCCGCCAACTGAACCCGGCCTGGTCATAGCCGATGTCGTGGATCGCCAGGCGCGACAGGTGGCACAGCAGCTCGGGCGTCACCGTCGCGGGGCCGCGGACCTCGCCGGCAAGCACGACGCGGTTGGTCGTCACCAGGGTCTCGCAGCCGACGCGGGCATAGGGGTCGGCTGCCAGGAACGCATCGAGCACGGTGTCGCTGATGCGGTCGGCGACCTTGTCGGGGTGGCCCTCCGAGACCGATTCGGACGTGAACAGGTAATCGCCCTTGTCGCGCATGGATTTCTCCTCTTGTCGCGTGATTGTGGCAGGTGCGGCGTCCCAGTGGGCCAGGGATCAATCCGCCGCGCCGGCCGAATGCCGGGGCGCGGGGTATGTGACGGAAAGGGGGTGGCCGGTCAAGGCAAACGGGCGCGGGCCAGCACCGCGGGCGGGATGGCGGCGCGGATGGCCAGCTCCGCCACGGGTCCGGAGCGGTAGGCGGCGACGGGGCGGAAGGTGTGCTCGTCCCGCCTGGCGCGGGCGGCGCCGCGGATCGTGGAGCCAGTGTTGAACGTGGAGTAGTAGGCGTCGGCCAGATACGGCGTGACTAGCGCCAGGGTGTCGAAGGCCAGCACGACGGGCGGCGTTTCGGACGGAGCGGCTTTGCTCCTGCGGCGCTCGCGCCCGGTGGCGCGGATGAAGCCGTCGCGCCGGGCCGGGTCGGCCCAGAAGAAGGCGTGGCTGTCGATCATCGCGCGCCATGCCGCGGGCTGGCCGGCGAACTCGCCAGCGAGGGAGCCGGCGATCTTGGCGTCGGGCATCAACTGGAAGCGCAGGACGGCAGTGCCGGTGCCGGGCAGCAGAAGCGGCACGTAGTCGCCGCGGTTCTGGCCGGTGGCAGCAACCCCAGCCAACCGTCGCAGCTCGGCCGCCGGCAGCAGGCCCAGGGCCTCGATGGCTGCCAGGCCGTCCGCCTCGGCCACATGCCATACGATGGGGAAACGGCTGGTGAATCGTGTGATGCCAACCGCCATCCGCTCTGACCCCCGACACTGCCGCACCGGATCAGGCGCCGTCATTGCGGGCCGGCTTCGGCGCGGCATAGGGGGGTGCACGGGCTGCGGCTCCGGTCCAGCAGTCTCTGGATTGCCACGTCGCAAGCGCTCCTCGCAATGACGAACAGGGGGATGGGAAGCCGGTCAGAGCAGGGGGCGGTTGGTATGAGGCCCCCGGCGTCAAACCATCCGGCGTCATCCCACGCCCATCACGTCCGCCATCGAGTATAGCCCGGCCGGCTTGCCCCCCGTCCACGCCGCCGCCCGCACGGCGCCGGTGGCGAACATGCGGCGGTCGAAGGCGCGGTGGGTCAGGGCGATGTGCTCGGCCCCGGCGGCGAACAGCACGGTATGCTCGCCCACCACCTGCCCGCCGCGCAACGCCGCGAAGCCGATGGCGCCGGGCTGGCGCGGCCCGGTATGGCCGTTGCGCCCGCTGTCCATGACGTCCTCCAGCCGCACGCCACGGCCCTTGGCGACGGCGCGGCCCAGGCCGACCGCGGTGCCGGAGGGGGCGTCCACCTTCTGGCGGTGATGCATCTCGATGACCTCCGCATCGTACTCCGCCGCGGGCAGGGCGGCGCCGAGGCGTTCGGCCAGGGCCAGCAACAGGGTGATGCCCGGGCCGAAGTTGGGCGACTGCACGACGGGGATGGCCTGCGCGGCCCGCGCCACGGCCGCGTCACCGGCCGGGGACAGGCCGGTGGTGCCCAGCACCCAGGCGGTGCCAGCGGCGGCGAGCACCGCCGCATGGTGCTCGGCCGTGTCGGCGTGGGTGAAGTCGACCACCGCCTCGGACGCGGCGGCGAGGGCGGCCAGGTCGGGGAAGGCGGTGATCCCGTCCGGCACCGGCTGGCCGGACTCGCGCCGTTCGGTGCCGCCGGACAGGGTGTGGCCGCCGGCGACGACCTCCTCCGCGATCAGCCGCCCCATCCGACCCGCCACGCCCACAACCCCGATCCGCATCCCGACTGCCTCCTCTCTGCTGCTTTCCCCCTCTCCCTCCGGGAGAGGGCCGGGGTGAGGGGGCCTTCGCTGCGGAGCCAGGCGCCGTGGGGCCAGCAAGAACGCAGCCCGCTACCGGCAAGAACCGCGCTTGCCCGCCCCCTCACCCCGGCCCTCTCCCGAAGGGAGAGGGAGAAGGAAGATTATCCCCTTGCCTGCACCGCTTCCCGGAACAATGCGGCGTAGGCGCGGGCCGGGCCGGTCCAGCCGACCTCAGCACGCATGGCGTTGCGCTGGGTCTGCGCCCAGGCGGAGGGGTGCCGCCACAGTTCAGCCGTGCGGGCAATGGCGGCCTCCAGCGCCGCCTGCGTCACGGGCGCGAACACGATGCCGGTGGCGACGCCGGCGGCCACCGCGGCTGGGTTCGCGTCGATCACGGTGTCGGCCAGCCCGCCCACCCGAGCCACCACCGGCAGCGCGCCATATCGCAGGGCGCAAAGCTGCGTCAGCCCGCACGGCTCGAACCGCGACGGCACCAGCAGCGCGTCGGAGCCGGCCTGGATCAGGTGGGCCAGGTCCTCATCGAAGCCGGCCGTCGCCGCAACCTGGCCGGGGTGGGCCTGCGCCGCCGCGGCGAGCGCCGACTCCAGCGCCGGGTCCCCGGCCCCCAGCACGACAAGCTGCGCGCCCTGGGCCAGCAGCGCGGGGATGGCGGCCAGCAGCAGGTCCATGCCCTTCTGGTCCGTCAGCCGGCTGACGACCCCGAACAGCAGGGTGCCGGGGTTGGGCGCCAGCCCGGCCTGCATCTGCAGGGCGGCCTTGTTCCGCAGGCGGCGGCGCAACCGGTGCACGCCGTATCCGGCGGCGATGTGGGCGTCGGTGGCCGGGTTCCAGATGCGGGTATCGATACCGTTCAGGATGCCGGACAGCACGGCGTGCCGGGTCCGCAGCAGGCCATCCAGGCCCAAGCCGCCGCCGGGCGCCGCGATCTCGGCTGCGTAGGTCGGGGACACCGTGGTGATCCGGTCCGCCAGCCGCAGCCCGGCCTTCAGGGTGCCGACGCCGCCATAGAACTCCACGCCGTCGATGCCCCAAGCTTCCGGGGGCAGGCCCAGCGAGCCGAACTGGTCGGCGGCATAGCGGCCCTGGAACGCCAGGTTGTGCACCGTCATCACCGTCGCCGGCCGCGCGCCCTCGCTGAAATGCAGGTAGGCCGGCGTCAGACCGGCCTGCCAGTCATGCGCCTGCACCAAATCCGGCGTCCAGCCGGCGCCGCCGCGCCCCAGCGCCGCCCCAACCTGCGACAGCGCCGCAAAGCGTTGCAGGTTGTCCCCCCAGTCCCAACCGTCCGGCCCGGCATAAGGCGACCCTGGCCGGTCATACAGGTGCGGCGCATCGAGGCAGAACACACCCAGGCCGGACGCCAAGCCGGCCAGCACCCGCGCCGGGCCGCCGAACAGGTCCGGCAGGGTCAGCACCGGCTCCGCCCCCTCCAGCGCCGCCATCACGGCGGGATAGCCCGGCGCCAGGCTGCGAACCTCGACCCCCTCCGCCGCCAGCGCCAAGGGCAGGGCGCCGGCCACGTCGGCCAGGCCCCCCGTCTTCACCAGCGGGAAGATCTCCGACGTCACCGACAGCACGCGCATCGAAATCAGGATGGCAGCTTGTCGATCATCGGCTGGGTGATCAGGCACACGCCGCGCGCAGTGCGGCGGAACCGGGCGGCGTCGGCCACCGGGTCCTCCCCGACCACCAGGCCCTCGGGGATGCGCACGCCCCGGTCCACCACGACGTTGCGCAGCCGGGCATGACGGCCGATCTCGACGTAGGGCAGGATCACCGCCCCGTCGATGCTGGACCAGGAATGCGCGTGCACCCCGGTGAACAGCAGCGAGCGGTCCACCGCTCCGCCGGACACGATGCAGCCGCCCGACACCAGCGAGCTGACGGCGCTGCCCCGGCGGTTGTTCTCGTCGTGCACGAACTTGGCCGGCGGCACGATCTCGCCATAGGTCCAGATCGGCCACTCGCTGTCATACAGGTCCAGCCCGGGGATGAAGTCGGTCAGATCGACGTTGGCCTCCCAGTAGGCGTCCACCGTGCCGACATCGCGCCAGTACGCCTGGTTCTCCGACGACGACCGCACGCAGGACCGGGTGAAGCGGTGCGCCACAGCTTTGCCGCCCGCGACGATGTGCGGGATGATGTCCTTGCCGAAGTCGTGACTGCTCAGCGGGTTGGACGCGTCCCGGCGCAACTGGTCGATCAGGAACCTGGTTTCGAACACATAGATGCCCATGCTCGCCAGCGCCTGGTCGGGGCTGCCGGGGATGCCGGGCGGGTCGGCGGGCTTCTCCAGGAACGACAGGATGCGGTCCGAGTGATCGACCGCCATCACGCCGAAGCCCACGGCCTCCATGCGCGGCACCTCGATGCAGCCCACTGTCACGTCGGCGTCCTGCTCGACGTGCTGCTGCAGCATCGGCTCGTAGTCCATCTTGTAGATGTGGTCGCCGGCCAGCAGCACGATGAGGTGCGGGGCGTAGCTCTCGATGATGTCGATGTTCTGGTACACGGCGTCGGCGGTCCCGGCATACCAGCTTGTTTCGCTGATGCGTTGGCTGGCGGGCAGGATGTCGAAGCTCTCGTTGCGCTCGGGCCGGAAGAAGTTCCAGCCGCGCTGCAGGTGGCGGATCAGGCTGTGCGCCTTGTACTGCGTCGCCACCCCGATCCGCCGGATGCCGGAGTTGAGCGCGTTGGACAGCGCGAAGTCGATGATGCGGGACTTGCCGCCGAAATAGACGGCCGGCTTGGCGCGGGTGTCGGTCAGCTCCATCAGCCGGCTGCCGCGCCCGCCGGCCAGGACGTAGGCCATCGCGTGCCGGGCGAGCGGCTGCCCGGTGGCGGCGGCGCCCAGGGAGCGTGCAGGGGCGGAGGGCGGCCTCATGCCGCGCCAGCCAAGACGGAGCGGGCGTTCCAAATCTCGGCGGCATACTCGGCGATGCTGCGGTCGGAGGAGAACCATCCGACCCCGGCGGTGTTCATCACCGCCGCCTGCCACCAGGCCGCCGGGTCCCGCCAGGTGCGAGCCACGACCTCCTGCTGCTCGACGTAGCTGGCGAAGTCGGCGGCGACCATGAAGGTGTCGCGTTCCAGCAGGTCGTGCACCAGCCCCTCGTAGCGGTCCGGCTCGGTGGCGGAGAATACGCCGGACCGGATGGCCTGCAACGCCTGCTGCAGGGCCGGGCAGGCAGCCACGTCGTCATAGGCCGCGAGGTCGCGGCGGGCACGGGCAGCCACCTGGTCCGCAGTCATGCCGAAGATGAAGATGTTGGCAGGGCCGACACGGTCGCGGATCTCGATGTTTGCGCCGTCCAGGGTGCCGATGGTAAGCGCCCCGTTCAGCGCCAGCTTCATGTTGCCGGTGCCGGACGCCTCCATCCCCGCGGTGCTGATCTGCTCCGAGAGGTCGGCGGCGGGGATGATCTGCTCGGCCAGGCTGACGTTGTAGTTCGGCAGGAACACGATCTTCAATCGCCCGGCGACCGAGGGGTCCCCATTGATGACCTGCGCCACGTCGTGCGTCAGGCGGATCACCTGCTTGGCCAGCCGGTAGCCCGGCGCCGCCTTGCCCGCGAATATCTTCACCCGCGGCACCCATTCCCGCGTCGGCTCCGCCCGTATGGCGTCGTATAGCGCCACCGCCTGCATCACGTTCAGCAACTGGCGCTTGTACAGGTGGATGCGCTTGATCTGCACGTCGAACATCGCCGTGGGATCGACCTGGATGCCGACGCGGTCGGCGATGATCCGCGCCAGGGCCTGCTTGCGTCCCAGCCGCTCCCGGGCGAAGGCGGCCTGGAACACGGGATCGCCGGCATGCGCCCGCAGGTCGGCCAGCGCCCCGGCGTCGTGCAGCACGCGGCTGCCCACGGTGTCGGCGATCAGCCGGGTCAGCCCGGGGTTGGCGCGGTGCAGCCAGCGGCGGAAGGTGATGCCGTTGGTCTTGTTGTTGATGCGGCCGGGGTAGATGGCGTTCAGGTCGGCGAACACCGTCTGCTGCATCAGGCCGGTGTGCAGCGCCGACACGCCGTTGACCGAGTGCGACCCCATGAACGCCAGGTGCCCCATCCGCACCCGCCGGCCGTGCCGCTCGTCGATCACCGACGCGGCGCGCAGCATCGCATCGGCGGCCGGGCTGGTCGTGACGCCCCCGCCTGCGTTGCTCCCGCCAGCATTGGCCAGGCTGGCGCGCACGCCCTCCAGGTGGCGGCCGTTCAGCAGGTAGATGATCTGCATGTGCCGGGGCAGCAGGCGCTCCATAAGCGGCACCGCCCAGGTCTCCAGCGCCTCCGGCAGCAGGGTGTGGTTGGTGTAGCTGATGGTGGCGACGGTGATGCGCCACGCCTCGCCCCATTCGACGCCGTGCACATCGACCAGCAGGCGCATCAGCTCGGCGACGCCGATGGCCGGGTGGGTGTCGTTCAACTGGATGGCGGCCTTGTCCGGCAGGGTGAGGACGCTGCCGAACTGCTCGACATGGCGGCGCAGCAGGTCCTGCAGGGAGGCGGAGGCGAAGAAGAACTCCTGCCGCAGCCGCAGCTCCTGGCCGGCGTCGCTCTCGTCGCCGGGGTACAGGACGCGGGACACCGCCTCGGTGCGCACGCGGTCGCGCATGGCGCCGACGTGGTCGCCGCGGTTGAAGTCGTCCAGGTGCATCGGCGTCCGGGCGCGGGCGGACCACAGGCGCAGGGTGTTGGCGTGCTGGCCGCCCTCCTGCAGCTTGCCGCCCGCGACGGTGGCGCCGCCCACCACCGGCATGTCATAGGCGACGGCGGACAGGGTTTCCCCGGGGTTCCAGGCGTAGGTGACGGCGCCGTCCGGCCCCTGCTGCGCGCTGACGGTGCCGCCGAAGCCGACGGGGTAGGCGACCTCCGCCCGCTCGAACTCCCAGGGGTTGCCGAAGCTCAGCCAGTCCTCCGGCAGCTCCTGCTGCACGCCGTCCACCACGATCTGGCGGAACAGCCCGTGCTCATAACGGATGCCGTAGCCGAAGGCGGGGATGCCGAGCGTCGCCATGCTCTCCATGAAGCAGGCGGCCAGGCGGCCCAGCCCGCCATTGCCCAGGGCGGCGTCGGGTTCCTGCTCCTTCATGTGGTCAATATCGACGCCGTCCGCGGCCAGGGCGGCGCGGACCGGGTCGATCAGGCCCAGGTTGCCCATGGTGTCGAACAGCAGCCGGCCGATCAGGAACTCCAGCGACAGATAATAGACCCGCTTCGCCCCGCTTTCGGTGGTGCGGCGGGTGCTGTCGAACCAGCGGTCGAGCACGGTGTCGCGCACGGCGAGGGCGGTGGCGACGAACCAGTCGCGCTCGCTGGCCGAGGCCGGGGTCTTGCCGACCTGGTAGGTCAGCTTGGCCGCGATGCGGGCGCGCCAGGCGTCGGCCGCGCTGCGCTCACCGCGTGCAAGGTCGGCCGCCCCCAGGTCGGCGGCGTCCAGGTCGGCGGCGAGGTCGGCGGCTGCAGGAAGGTCCATGGCGCAGGTCGTCCTGGATCAGTGGGGCTGGGATCAGTAGGGCTGGGATCAGTGGGGCTGCGCGGCGATCTTGCCATCCCGTGTCCAATCCCGCCAGAGCAGGATCAGCGCCGCCATGATGGCAGGGCCGACGAACAGGCCGAGCAGCCCGAATGCCTCCACCCCGCCCAGAATGCCCAGCAGCACCCACAGGAACGGCAGCTTGGTCGATCCGCCGATCAGCGCCGGGCGGATGGTGTGGTCGATGACGAACACCGCCACCAGGCCCGTCACGACCAGCACCGCCGCGGCCACCGTCGCCCCCTGCGCCAACGCCAGCAGCCCCGCCACGGCCAGCACGACCGGCGCGCCGAGCGGAATGACCGCAGCGATCGCGGTCAGCAGCCCCAGCAGCACCGGGTGCGGCACCCCGGCCATGTAGTAGCCGGCGCCCAGCAGGGTGCCCTCGCCCAGCCCGACCACCACCATGCCGTTCACCGTGCCGTGGATGGAGGCGATGATCTGCCGCGCGACCTCCTCGCCATGCGGCCCCACCAGGCGGCGGCTGGCGACCTGCATCTGCCCGATGACGCAGTCGCCCTCGCGATACAGGAAGAACAGGGTCAGCAGGGTGAAGCCGAACAGCACGCCCCGGTGCGCGACGTCGCTGCCGACCCGGCGGCTGCTCTCCAGCACCTCCGTCCGGTCCACCCGCTCCAGCAGCGCGTTGGCGGCGCTGGGGTCGCGCAGGTTGGCGTCCCACCAGGCCGTGGCCTGCGCGGCCCCGACCGGCAGGTGGCCCAGCCAGTCCGGCCGCTCGATGCCATGGGCGCGTGCATCGCGAATCCAGGTCATGGTGGCCTGCGCCTCGCGCCCGCCCTGCATCGCGACCAGCGCCAGCGGGATGATGAAGACCAGGGCGATGGCGGTGGTGAAGGCCAGCGGGCGCAGCACGGTGTGCCCGCCCTTGCCGCGGGCCCTCGACCGTTGGTACAGCGGCCAGGTGGCGATGGCCAGGACGCCGGCCCAGAGCAGGGCATGCATGAAGCCCTCCAGGGTCCAGACGCCGAGCGCGATCAGCGCCAGGGCCAGCGTCACGCGGGCGACCTGCTGGCCCCATGCCGCCGTGGCGACGGGGGCGGTCTCGGGGGTGGGGAGGGCCGTCCGGTCGATGATGTCCACAGGCGGGTCTTCCTACTGTGCCGGGACGGGCTGCTGCGCCAGGGCGGGCTGCTGTGCCGAGGCGGGCGGGCCAAACCAGGCCGGGGTTGCGGATGTTGCAGCATCAGGCCAGCCGTGCCACGGGAACAGGAGGTCAGCACGGCTCGGAGTGTGCAGGATGGACGAAGCATCGCAGGATTGGAAGACGAACGGCGTTCGCGTCATCCCGGGGGACAGCCTGGACCCCAATACCGCGCAGACGCCGGGCATGGACCGGGCGGCGGCGATCAACTTCGCCCGCGTGGGCGCGCAGCGCCTCTGGGCCGGCACGGTGCACATCCACCCCGACGCCAAGACCGGCGCGCACCACCACGGCGCGTTGGAGAGCGTGATCTACGTGCTGCGCGGGCGCGCCCGGATGCGCTGGGGCGACCACCTGCAATGGGTGGCGGAGGCCGGCCCCGGCGACTTCATCTTCGTGCCGCCCTACGTGCCGCACCAGGAGATCAACGCCTCCACCTCCGAGACGCTGGAATGCGTGCTGGTGCGCAGCGACAACGAGGCCGTGGTGGTCAACCTCGACATCGAACCCGTCGAGCGGCCGGAGGCGGTGCACTGGGTGGACCCGATCCACAAGCACCCGCACGGCGGCTGATCCGGCTGGACGGGTGCCCGTGAGGTGGGGACCGCACCCGCTCCCTGCTTCGGGAGCGGGCGGGGGTTTTGCTTGCCGTGCGCCACCTGGCGCCGGAACCGGGCTGCCCGGGCCGGGAGGCTTGCACCGCACGGCCCCCTCACCCCAGCCCTCTCCCGAAGCGGGGAGAGGGAGCAGACTGGAGGGCTGCTGACCCTTTTGCGCGGGGCGATAAAGGCGTAAGTGCAATGGATGGAGTACGCCCGCCAGCTTTCTGAGCGCAACGCCGCCCATCCCCGGGCGGCCCTGCCGCAACCGTCGCGCGCATTGCCCGCCCTGCCCACCGGTGGCAGGTTGCGGCGGCACGCGGGATGACCTGAACGCGATGAAGATCCTCGTCACCGGCGGTTGCGGCTTCATCGGCTCGGCCGTCATCCGGCACCTGGTCCGCAGCACCGGCCACCAGGTCATCAATGTGGACAAGATGACCTACGCCGCCTCGGAGGACGCGCTGGAGGAGGCGCGCACCCACCCGCGGCACCTGCTGCTGCGGGCCGACATCACCGACGCCCCGGCGATGCGGCAAATCTTCGCCACCCACCAGCCAGACGCCGTGATGCACCTGGCGGCCGAGAGCCATGTGGACCGCTCCATCGACGGACCCGCCCCGTTCATCCACACCAACCTGGTCGGCACCTTCGTCATGCTGGAGGCTGCGCGGGCGCACTGGGCCGGGCTGGACGCCGCCGCCCAGGCGCGGTTCCGCTTCCACCACATCTCGACCGACGAGGTGTTCGGCGCGCTCGGGCCGGACGACCCGCCGTTCACCGAGGACACGCCGTATGACCCGCGCAGCCCGTACTCCGCCAGCAAGGCCGGGTCGGACCACCTGGTGCGGGCATGGTGGCACACCTATGGGCTGCCGACGTTCGTCACCAACACCACCAACAACTACGGCCCCTGGCAATTTCCGGAGAAGCTGATCCCGCTGGTGACGCTGAACGCCCTGGAGGGCAAGCCGCTGCCGGTCTATGGCGATGGCGCGCAGCAGCGCGACTGGCTGTTCGTGGACGACCATGCCGAGGCGCTGGTGCTGGCGCTGGAGCATGCCGAGGCTGGCGCGACCCTGGCCATCGGTGCCCGCCAGCCGCGCAGCAACCTGCAGGTGGTGCGCTTGATCTGCGGCATCCTCGATGAGCTGGCGCCCGACCCCGCCGGCCCGCGCGAGCGGCTGATCCACTTCGTCAGGGACCGCCCGGGGCACGACTTCCGCTATGAGATCGACCCGGCCCGCGCCACCAATGCGTTGGGCTGGACTGCGCCGCACGACTTCGACCGCGGGCTGCGCCGGACCATCGGCTGGTACATGGGCAACCGCCCCTGGTGGGAGGCGATCCGCAGCGCGCACTATGCCGGGCAGCGGCTCGGCGTTGCTGAAAGGCTGGGCGTGGCCGAAAGGTTGGGCACGGCGGCATGAAGGGCATCCTGCTCGCGGGCGGGAGCGGCACGCGGCTGCATCCGGTGACGCTGGCCAGCAGCAAGCAACTGCTGCCCGTGTATGACAAGCCGATGGTGTACTACCCGCTTTCGGTGCTGATGCTGGCCGGCATCCGCGACATCATGCTGATCTCCACCCCGGAGGACCTGCCGCAGTTCCGCCGCCTGCTGGGCAGCGGGGAGCGGTTCGGCGTGCGCTTCACCTACGCCGAGCAGGCGAAGCCGGAGGGGCTGGCGCAGGCGTTCCACATCGGCGAGGAGTGGATCGCCGGGCAGGCGTGCGCGCTGGCCTTGGGCGACAACCTGATCTTCGGCGACCACCTGAGCGTGCTGCTGCGCGCCGCCGGCGCCCGGCCAGAGGGGGCGACGGTGTTCGCCTACCAGGTGCGCGACCCCGAGCGCTACGGCGTCGTCACCTTCGACAGCAACGGGCGGGCGCAGGAGATCGTGGAGAAGCCGGCGGCGCCGAAAAGCAACTGGGCGGTCACCGGGCTGTACTTCTACGACAAGCGCGTGTCCGACCTGGCCCGGCGCGTGCGGCCCTCCGCCCGGGGCGAGCTGGAGATCACCGACCTGAACCAGATGTACCTGGAGGAGGGCACGCTGCACGTCGAGCGCCTGGGCCGCGGCTGCGCCTGGCTGGATGCGGGGATGCCGGACAGCCTGCTGCAGGCGGCGACGTTCGTGCAGACCATCCAGAACCGGCAGGGCATGCTGGTCGGCAGCCCGGAGGAGGTGGCGTTCCGCATGGGCTTCATCGACAACGCCGCCCTGCGGGTCGCGGCCAAGGCGCTCGGCAAGACCGAGCTGGGCCGGCTGCTGCTTGAGCTTGCCGACGGGCTGCACGCATGAGGGCCGCCCGATGAGGCCATGGTGACGAGGCCCGGCGATGCCCGATGCCCGGTGAGGGTTGCGAGATGAACGTCGAGCGACTGGCCGTCCCGGACCTGATCCTGGTCACGCCGCCGCGCTTCGGCGATCCGCGCGGCTTCTTCTCCGAGGTGTTCAAGCAGGGCGCCTTCCGCGACGCCGGGATCGACGCGACGTTCGTGCAGGACAACCACAGCCTGTCGCGTGACCGCGGCGTGGTCCGCGGCCTGCACTGCCAGGTGGCGCCGCACCCGCAGGGCAAGCTGGTGCGCTGCATCCGCGGCGCGATCTGGGACGTGGCGGTGGATGCGCGGCGGGACTCGCCGACCTACGGCCAGTGGGCGGCGGCCGAGCTGTCGGCGGAGAACTGGGCGCAGCTTTGGGTGCCGGCGGGGTTCCTGCACGGCTTCTGCACGCTGCAGCCCGACACGGAGGTGATCTACAAGGTCACCGACAGCTATGCCCGGGAGACGGAGCGCGGCGTGATCTGGAACGACCCCGACCTGGCGCTGCCCTGGCCGGTCCGCCCGGAGGCGGCGCTGCTGTCCGACAAGGACCAGGTGCTGCCGCGCTGGGCCGACACGCCCGCGCTGTTCTGAGGGGAGGGCGCGCATGACCCCAATCCCAGACGGCATCCCAGGCTGCATCCCAGGCTGCATCATGGTCACCGGCGGCGCCGGGCAGCTTGCCACCGCGCTGGTGCGGGCTGGCGGCCCCCCCGTGCGCTGCGTCGGCCGCCCGGAGTTCGACTTCGACCGGCCGGACACCCTGGCCGCCGTGTTCCAGGCCGTGCGCCCGGCGCTGCTGGTCAACGCCGCCGCCTGGACCGCGGTGGACGCCGCGGAGGCGGAGCCGGACGCCGCCGGCCGCGCCAACAGGGATGGCCCCGCGACCCTGGCCGCGCTGTGCGCCGACGCTGGCATCCCGATGATCCATGTCTCCACCGACTACGTGTTCGACGGGCTAAAGGGCGCGTCCTACACCGAGGCCGACCCGACCAGCCCCACCGGCGTCTATGGCCGCACCAAGCTGGAGGGTGAGCAGGCCGTGCTGGCCGCCTGCCCGCGGGCGGTGGTGCTGCGGACGTCCTGGGTTTACTCGGCGGTGGGCAAGAACTTCGTCCGCACCATGCTCGGCGCGGCGCAGCGGCTGCCGCGGCTGCGCGTGGTGGCGGACCAGTGGGGCTGCCCGACCTCGGCGGACGACCTGGCTGGGGCCATCCTCGCCGTGGCGCGGCAGCTTGGCGGGGCGGACCAGGATAGGCCCCAGGACCACCCCAAGTCGGGGGTGTTCCATGCTTGCGGCGGCGGGGCGACCACCTGGCACGGACTGGCGACGGCGGTGTTCCAGGAGGCGGCGCGCCACGGCCATCCCGTGCCGGAGGTGGAGGCCATCACCACGCAGGACTGGCCGACCCCGGCGCGGCGCCCGCCGGACAGCCGCCTGGACTGCGGCAAGCTGGCCCAGGCGTTCGGCGTGCGCCTGCCAGACTGGCGCGCCAGCGTGGCCCGCACCATCGACGAGCTGCTGGCGCCCGCCTCGCAGCCGACCTGACGGTCCAGTCGTGCACCCGGCACAGCATCGCCCGCCCCGACCCCTCCTGGGAGAAGCACCGGGCCTGGGAGGAGCACCGGGCTTGGGACAAGCACCGGGCCTGCGGCAAGCACCGGGCCTGCGACAGGCAAAGGTCGCCATCCTGCTGTCCACCTTCAACGGCGTCCCGTTCCTGGCGGCGCAGCTTGCCAGCCTGCAGCGGCAGACGCTGTCCTGCTGGACGCTCTATTGGCGCGACGATGGCAGCAGCGACGGGACGCAGGGGGTCATGCGCGACTTCATGGCGGGTCCGGAGGGCGCGCGCTGCATCGAGGTCGCGGGGTTGCAGGGGCGGCTGGGACCGGCGGGCAGCTTCATGGCGCTGCTGCGCGCCGCGGCGGAGGCCGACCCGGACGTGGTCGCCTTCGCCGACCAGGATGACGTGTGGCTGCCGGAGAAGCTGGCCCTGGGCGTGGCGGCGCTGGGGAGCAGCCCGGCGCCGGCGCTATACTGCAGCCGGCAGGTCCTGGTGGACCGGGAGCTGCGGCGCATCGGCGAGTCGGAGTCGCTGCGCCACCCGCCGAGCTTCCCGGCGGCACTGACGCAGAACATCGCCACCGGCTGCACGGTGCAGTTGAACCGCGCCGCCGTGCAGTTGATCGCCAGCAGCCAGCCGCCGCCGACCAGCCTGCACGACTGGTGGTGTTACCTGGTGGTGGCCGCCGCCGGGGGACGGCTGATTGCGGACGAGACGCCGACGGTGCTGTACCGGCAGCATCCCGGCAACGTGGTCGGCGCCCCGCCCTCCATGCGGCGCCGGGCGGTGGCGGCGTTGCGCCGGGGCCCCGGGATATTCATGCGCGTGCTGCGCGGCCATGTCTCGGCGCTGCGCGCGCAGCCGCACCTGCTGTCGGCGGCGGCGGCGGCGGACCTGGAGGTGCTCGACATGGCGCTGCAAAGCCGGTTCCGGCTGCGGATCGGGGCGTTGCGGCTGGGTGGGCTGACGCGGCAGACCTGGCCGGAGACGCTGGTGTTCCGCTGCTGGTTCCTGATCGGTTAGAGCATGTCCGGATCAAGCGGCTTCGCTTGAGCCGGACAGATGCTCGCAAAAACAAAGTCTAGAGCATGTTTGGTGCCTCTACCTGCACCAAACATGCTCTAGCCGCCGTCCCAACCGCAGGCGCGCAGGGCCGCCCGCATGTGCGGCGGCGGCGGCGCCGTGGCCTGCACCGGCGGGTCGAGCGGCAGCAGGATCGCGCGGGCCAGCAGGTTCAGGCGGCCCACGCCGTCGCTATACACCGGGTCCCCCACGATGGGGCAGCCCAGCGCCGTGCAGTGGACGCGGACCTGATGGGTACGGCCGGTCTGCGGCTGCAGCTCCAGCCAGCTCAGCCCAGCCGCGCCGCCGCAGCGCCGCCAGGCCGTGCGGGCGGGTTGGCCGTCCGGATGCGCGACCATGCGCCAGCCCGCCGGGTCGGTGCGCTTCTGCAGGGCGGCGGTGACCACGCCCTCCTGCCCCGGCGGCTCGCCGTGCACGACGGCCCAGTAGGTCTTGCGGACCGTGCCCCCGGCGAACGCCGCCTGCGCCGCGTGCAGCGCCGCCCGGCGCAGCGCCACCACCAGGCAGCCGGCAGTGTCGGCATCCAGGCGGTGCGCCAGCCACGGCCCGTCCCGGCGGCGTGACAGCAGGGGGAAGCAGTCCTCCACGCTCGGCCCGCCGCGCGGCCCCGGATGCACGGGCAGGCCCGCGGGCTTGTCGAGCACCACGAAGCGCGCGTCCTGGAACAGGATCGGAGGGATCATGCCGGTCAGGTTGACAGGGCCGCCGGCGCAGCGGAAGCACGGCCGATGCCCGATGACCGGATCTGCGGCCTGAACGCCGTCACCGCCCTGTTCGCCCGCCGCCCGGACGACGTGGTGCGGCTGTTCTACGACGACGACCGCAAGACCAGCGCCGGCCCGCTGTGCGCCGAGCTGGCCCGGGTGCGCCGCCCCTATCGCCTGCTGCCGCCCGAGGAGCTGGAGAAGGCGGCCGGCACCCCGCACCACGGCGGCATCGTCGCCATCGCCACGCCGCGCCCGCTGGGCATGATGGACTTCGTGCGCGTGCCACGGCACCCGCTGATCCTGGTGCTGGACGGCGTGGGGAACCCGCACAACCTGGGGGCCATCGCCCGCAGCGCCGCGTTCTTCGGCGTGGGCGCGCTGCTGCTGCACGAGACGCCGCTGCAAGCGATGCCGTCCGACGCCGCCTACCGCGTCGCCGAGGGCGGGCTGGAGCACCTGGAGGTTTACAAGACCCGCAATCTCCGCAAGGCGCTGCTGGCGCTGGACCCGCATTACCGCACCGTGGCCGCCACGCTGACCGCCGACGCCGTGCCGCTGTCCACCCTGCCGCGCGACCGCCCGGTGGCGCTGGTGCTGGGCAACGAGGAGCGCGGGGTGGGGTTCGAGGCGCTGGAGACCTGCCGCCGCCGGGTCCGCATCGACGGGCGCGGAGCGGTGCAGAGCCTGAACGTCGCCCAGGCCGCCGCCGTGCTGCTGCACGACTTGACGCGCCAGACGGCCTAGCCGGGCCATTTGCCGGCCAGGGACCGCATGGTAGATGACGCCCATCCCACCCATCACGGAGCATCACCATGGACGACATCAAGGCAGCCGCGGCCAAGCACCACGAAGATGCCGCGCATCACTTCGAGGTGGCGGCGAAGATGCACCACGACGCGGCCAAGCACTGCGCGTCGGGCAACTACGAGAAGGCCGAGAGCCTGGCCACGTCGGCTGCCGAGGCGGAGGGCGTGGCCAACCGGCATGCGATGCAGGCGGTGGACGGCTACCGCCACCACGCGGAGGAGGTGGCCAGCCGCCAGGCGGAGGCTGCGGCAGAGGAGGCGGCGCGGGTTGCCAAGCATGACGCCAAGGCCGCTGCGGGTCAGTAAAGGCATGGGCGGCCGCGGGGCGTCGCGATCTGCGCCGCCGAGGATGGCAACCGGCCCTGAGACCGGCCGGCGAGGGCGTGCCGTCATTGCGAGCCGCCCTTGCGGGCTACAATTCATGGGGGCGGGCGCAGTCCTTGCCTCCTGGATTGCCGTGCCGAAGCCGGCTCGCAATGACGGCATGGACGGGCATGGAGGCGTGGAGGGTCAGCGCCGGTTTGGATCAGTGGTGCTTCAGGTCAAGGTCTTGGCCATGTAAACCCGGATGGAGTCCATCCGGTGCGGGGTGGGCTGCCGGTCCGTTTCGATGAAGCCAGCCAGGCCATAGAGGAGAATGTTCCTCGTCATCTTGGCATTCGTGTAAAGCCGTAGCTCCGGCAGCCCAGCCTCCCGGGCGCGGTGCTCGGCAAATCCGAGCATCCAGCGCCCGAGGCCCCGCCCCTGGTGCGGCGGCAGCACGGCCAGGCTCTCGATCATCAGGTAGGTCGGCGCGGCCTCCAGCACCACCAGCCCGGCATCCGCCTGGCCGTCCCGGACCAGCCAGACCTGGCCCAGGGCGATGGCGGCGGCATGGTCGGCATCGACGGGCAGCGGCATGGCGCCCATGATGGGGAGGTAGGCCGAATACGCCGCCAGCGTCGCAGCCTGCACGAAGGCCAGGTCTCCAGGGCCAGCCAGCCTAGCGTCCGGCATGGCTCACTCGGCGGCCAGCATCGCCCCTTGGGTTCCGCTGCGCACCGCGTCGGCCCCGCGCACCGCGTCGGCGAATGCGGCGAAGATGCCTTGGGACACCGCATCCTCGGCGAAGTCATACTCCGGGTGCCACTGCACGCCCACCGCCAAGGCGCGGGCGCCGGGCAGGCGGACGGCCTCGATGGTGCCGTCCGGCGCCATCGCCTCCACCACCAGCCCGGCAGCCAGGCGGTCGATGCCCTGGTTGTGCAGCGAGTTGACGCCGATGTCCGCTGTTCCGGCCACCCGGTGCAGCCAACTGCCCGGCGCCACCGCCAGGCTGTGCGCCTTGGCCGTCCGTACCCGCGCATTGGAATGCAGCGGCGTCGAGTGGTCCAGCCGGCCGGGCAGGTCCTGTAGCCGCTGGTGCAGCGTGCCGCCCAGCGCCACGTTCATCTCCTGCAGCCCGCGGCAGATTGCCAGCACCGGCACCCCGGCCTGGATGGCGGCGCGGATCAGCCGCAAGGTGACGGCGTCGCGCTTGGCATCCTCCGGCGTGTCGGCGGGGTGGGGCGGGCCGCCATACAGGCTGGGCTGCACGTTGGAACGGCTGCCGGTCAGCACGATGCCGTCCAGCCGGGCGAGCAGGGTGCCGATGTCGGCGGCGTCCCCATTGGCTGGCACCAGCACCGGGACCGCGCCCATCACCTGGTCCACGGCGCGGACATAGGTGTCGGAGGCTGCGTGGTTCAACATCCCATAGACGCCGAACGCCTTGGTGCAGCAGGAAATCCCAATCAACGGCTTCATGACTCAATCAGGTCCATAGCGCGATCATGTCCATTTCCCGAACATGCCGATTTCTTGAATATGAGCAATGGGCGTGCCGATTCAAAGGAAAATCAGTGCTGCGGGGTATCGAAGAACCTGGGATCGATGAACGTGAACAGGCTCTGGTCGAAGGCGCCGCCCAGTTCGACGTTGTAAAGCGTCACCCGGGTTTCCTGCCGCTGGGCGTCGATCACCGTCCACTGGCGCAGCGCGAGCGGCGCATCGGCAAAGATCAGCGTCAGGATGCCGTCGGCAGGAGTCTTGGTGCGTACTATGCTGACCTGCAGCGCGCCGGGCTGCCGCACCAGGCCGGTCACGGTCACGTCGCCGGACAGGCGCAGGTTGTCCTCCAGCAACAGGCCGAGCGGCGTCGAACCCAGGGGGATGTTGCTGGTCTGCCGCAACTGCTTGTCGTTGAACACCAGCAGGCCGTGGCCGCCGACCAGCAGGAACGGGCTGGGCGGGTCGTACTGGAAGCGCAGCCGGCCGGGCCGCTGCAGCCAGGCCTGGCCCTCGCTGGTGGCGCCGTTCGGGGCGATCTGCAGGAAGCGGGCGTGCAGGGTGCGGATGCCGTTGAGATAGGTCTCGATCCGGGCGATGTCGGCGCGGTCCTGCGGGGTCAGCACCGCCGGGCGGAGCTGTGCCCAGGCCGGCGCCGAGAGCGGCAGAAGCAGGGTGGACAGCAGCAGGGTGCGTCGTTTCATAAAACGGATGTGGGCGGCGCACCGGGCCGCAGCAACGGCGGCATGGCCCCATTGCGCCTGGCGCTACTCGGCGGCGAGGGCGGCCGCGCTGGATGGGGCCGGCTGCGCAGCCGCCCAAAGCTCCGGCCGCAGCTCCTCCGGCCGGTCGGGGAAGAACAGGGCGCAGGCCAGCGTGACCACCGCCACCGCCGCGAGCACGACCATGACGGCGGCGAGGCTGCCGGTGCGCTCGTGCAGGACGCCGACCACGGGCGCGGCGGCAGCGGCGCCGAGGAAGCCCACGAAGAACCGCACCGAGTACATCCGCGCCCGCAGCGGCGGGGCGATGTAGCGGGCGGTCATGGTCTCGTTCACCGTCACCTGGCCGAACACCGCCGCCGCGACCAGCCCGGCCACCGGCAGCACCGCCCAGCCTTGCAGCACCGACAGCGCCAGCAAGCCCGGCGCCAGCACCGCCGCCATCGGCAGGAACACCCGCCGCAGCGTGGTCCGGTCGATCAGCCGGCCGACGGTGAACTGCGTCAGCGCGCCGCACAGCGTCACCACGAAGGCCGCCACGCCGATCAGCGGCAGCAGCCCGGCGTCGGTCGCCAGGCGCTCCTGCAGCAGCTTGGGGATCAGCAGGGTGAAGGCGTTGAACACCAGCCCCGACACCACCGCGATCAGCAGCAGCACCACGACGGCGAGGCGCACGATGGCGGGCGGGATGGCCGGGAACGGGCGCGCGGCACGGTCGGCGCCGTAATCGAAGGCTGGCACGCGCAGCCACAGCAGCCCGGCCGCCATGCAGGCCAGGCCCGGCGCGATGAAGGCGGCGTGCCAGCCGAACCGCCCGGCCAAGCCCGCCGTCACCACCGGCGCCAGCGCCACGCCGAAGTTGCCGAACACGCCGTTGATGCCGATGGCGCGGCCGGGCCGGTCGCCTGCGGCCTCCACCAGCATGGCGGTGCCGACCGGGTGGTAGATCGCGGCGAATGCCCCCGCCGCCGCCAGCCCGGCCCCCAGCGCGAACGGCGTCGCCGCGAAGCCGCAGACGACCAGCGACGCCCCGGTGCCCAGGAAGAACGCGGCGATCAGCGGCTTGCGCCCGAGCCACGCCGCCAGCCAGCCCTGCGGCAGGGACAGCAGCCCATACAGCACGAACATCCCGGTCGCGAGCCGCACGATGGGGCCATACTCGCCGCCGAACGCGCCGCCCGGCGCCGCCATCGCCAGCACGGCGGTGGGCAGGATCAGCAGGCAGTAGTGGCACAGGCTATGGGCGGTGTTGATGAACGCGACCTGGCGGGTGGCGGGGGACATGGGGCGGGTTCCCGGATGATGCAGGGAGCATCCGTCGCCGGAGCCAGCCTGGCAACCGTTGCCGTCGCGGACACGTTGTTGCCGTGGCGAAGGAGGCCAACCATGACCGACAAGACCCCAGACACCAAGGCGACCGGCACCGCCAGCGCGCCGAACCCGAAGACCGGCAGCAGCGACGCGGCGCGCGGGCTGGGCGGGCACAGCAAGGACGCGGACCACAAGCCCGGCGCCCCGGCGGAGTACGTGGAGGGGGGCAAGCCTGCCGAGAAGGAGTAGCCTGTCCTAGTTCAGGAACAGCTTGCCCGGGTTCATGATCCCCCGCGGGTCCAGGGCGGCCTTGATCTGGCGCATCACCGCCAAGGTTTCCGCGCCATGCTCGGCGTCCAGGAACTCACGCTTGCCGATGCCAACGCCGTGCTCGCCGCTGCACGATCCGCCCAGCGCCAGCGCACGGGCAACGATCTGCTTGTCCAGCGCCCAGGCCCGCTCCAAGCCGTCCGCCTCCGGCGGCACCAGGATGACGGTGTGGAAGTTGCCGTCGCCGACATGGCCGACGATGGGCGCGGTCAGGCCCGAGGCGGCGATGTCCTGCTTCGCGCCGAGGATCAGGTCGGCCAGGCGGCTGATCGGCACGATGGCGTCGGTGGCGAGGCCCTGTCGGCCCGGCTGCAGGGCCAGTGCGGCCCAGTAGGCGTCGTGCCGGGCCTTCCATAGGCGGTTGCGCTCGGCCGGGTCGGTCGCCCACTGGAAGCCGCTGGCGCCGAACCCGGCGGTGACTTCCTCCGCCAACGCCGCCTGCTCCGCGACGCCGGCCGGGGTGCCGTGGAATTCCAGCAGCAGGGTGGGGGCGGGCACGTAGCCGGATAGCTTCGAATAGGCGATGCAGGCGGCCATCTGCACGTCGTCCAGCAGCTCGATACGTGCGACGGGGATGCCGGCCTGCAGGATGGCGATCACGGACTCCACCGCGCCGCCGAGCCCCCCCGCCACGGCATCGAACTGGCAGATGGCGGCGCTCATCGCCTCGGGGATGCCGTGCAGGCGCAGGGTGATCTCGGTGATGACGCCCAGCGTGCCCTCGCTGCCGATCATCAGGTGGGTCAGGTCATAGCCGGTGGCAGACTTGCGGACTCGGCCCCCCGTGCGGATCAGCCGGCCGTCGGGCAGGGCGACCTGCAGGCCCAGCACGTTCTCGCGGATCGTGCCGTAGCGGACGGCGGCGGTGCCGCTGGCGCGGGTGGCGCACATGCCGCCAATGGTGCACTCGCTGCCGGGATCGACGGGGAAAAACAGGCCCTGGTCGCGCAGGTGCTCGTTGAGACCCTGCCGGGTAACGCCGGGCTGGATGCGGCAGTCCATGTCGGCGGCGTTCACCTCCAGGATTTGGGTCATGCGCGACAGGTCGAGGCTGATGCCGCCGCGGACCGGGGTGACGTGGCCCTCCAGGCTGGTGCCGGCGCCGAAGGGCACGACAGGGACGCCGTGCTGGTGGCATAGGGCCAGGAGCTGCGCCGCTTCCTCGGCGCGTTCGATGAACGCGACGGCGTCGGGGAGGACGCGGGGCTGGGTGTCCTCGCCGTGCGAGTGCTGCTCGCGTAGGGCGGCGTTCGTGGTGAGGCGGTCGCCAAGGAAGGGGCGGGCCTGGGCGATGACGGCGTCAACGGGGCGTGCCATGGGCGGGGTGTCCTGGTTGCGGCGGGGAGGATAGCGCGGTTGGCCGGGTGGCGTCATCTTACTGGGTGAGGTGGGCTACGGTTCCATCTGTGATGCTTGAGTCACCTGGCCGCGACGCATATCCTGGGTGCCATGGACATAGCCGACGAAATCGATCTAGCCGAGTTGGGCCGCACGGCAGCTGCGCGCGTCTATGGCCCCGAGCGCGTAAAGAACATTAAGGTTCGGACCGGCGAAGACTATACAGGCCGGCCCACGCACTACTTTTCCTTCCTTATCGATCAGGACCGCGGCGGGACGAATGTCGGGATGCTGCGCATTCGCCTGACCCAAGAGGTGCGAGACGAGTTGATGGCGCACAACGATGACCATTACCCATTCATCCGTGTATTTGACCGGGCGGATTGGGATAAGGTCGAGGGTGCCTGACGCCGCGGACCTGCTCGCGACAGCCCGTCTCCTCCTGTCAGCCGGCGCAGCCAACCCTCCGTCCGAGGCGCAACTGCGGCGGGCAGTGTCCACGGCCTACTATGCTGTGTTCCACAAGGTGGTGCAGGCAGGAGCCGGGCGCTTGATGGGCAGCGGCAGCCAGGGCACTGCCGGCTACGGCCTGATCTACCGCAGCTTCAACCATGGCCGGATGAAGTCGGTCTGCGAGTCACTGAATGTCACGCGCCTGAGCAAAACCTTGCAGCAGCAGCTTGGCCGCACAGCGGTCAGCCCGGAAATGCGCAGCTTCGCCGTTGCGTTTACAACCCTGCAGGAGGCGCGGCACTTTGCCGACTACGACCCATCGATCCGCTTCATCTTGTCGGATGCAACGGGTTTCGTTGAAGAAGCCGAAGCCGCGATGGCGACCTTCGACGCGATCACGCCCGGCGAGAAGGCGGACATTCTGGCCCTGATGCTGGCGAACCCACGCGCTTGACGCGCAGGCGCTGCGCCCTCACCGCGGTTTGACCCCCCGGAACGCCGCGCCTAGCGTTGCAGCCATCAAACACCGGGAGAACGCCGCATGGCGAACAACATCAAGCAGCTCTGGGACAGCGGCAAGCCCGCCGTCAACGGCTGGCTCGCCATCCCCAACGGCTTCTCGGCCGAGGTGATGGCGCAGGCGGGATGGGACAGCGTCACCGTCGATCTGCAGCATGGCGTGCAGGACTACCAGTCGATGGTGACCTGCTTCCAGGCCATGCAGGTGCACCCCGTGCTGCCGATGGTCCGCGTGCCCTGGAACGAGCCGGGCATCGTCGGCAAGGTGCTGGACGCCGGGGCGTACGGGGTGATCTGCCCCATGGTCAACACCCGGGCCGAGGCCGAGGCGTTCGTCTCCTATTGCCGCTACCCGCCCATGGGCAAGCGCAGCAACGGACCCATCCGCGCCGGCATCTACGGCTCCGGCACCAGCTACCAGAGCACCGCCAACCAGGAGGTGCTGTGCATCCCGATGATCGAGACGCAGGAGGCCGTCGATAACCTAGAGGCCATCCTCGACGTGCCCGGCATCGACGCCGTCTATATCGGCCCCAGCGACCTCGGCTTCTCCATGGGCCTGCCGCCCGTGCTGGACCGGGAGGAGCCGCAGATCCACGCCATCTATGAGCGCATCGTGCAGGAGACCAGGCGGCGCGGCCTGCGCGCCTGCATCCACTGCCTGACGCCGGCCTATGCCGCGCGCATGATCGGCATGGGCTTCAACCTCGTCACCCTCGGCAACGACAGCGGCCTTCTGCTGACCGCCGCCCGCGCCGCCATCAAGGCCACCCGCACGCCATGACCCCCACCATCCGCCTGCACCCCGACGACGAGGTCGTCATCGCCCGCGCCACCCTGCTGCTCGGCGCCCCGCTGGCCCCCGGCGTCGCCGCCATCGAGCGCATCCCCGCCGGGCACAAGGCGGCGGTGCGGGCGCTGGCGGCGGGGGAGGCGATCCGCCGCTATGGGCAGATCATCGGCTTCGCGACGCAGCCCATTGCGCCCGGCGCGCATGTGCACGTCCACAACTGCGGCATGGGCGACTTCGCCAAGGACTACGCCTACGGCCGGGACGCCCGCCCGACCGCGATGGCGAACGAGAGCCTGACGTTCCAGGGCATCCGCCGGGCCGACGGGCGCGTGGCCACCCGCAACTACATCGGCATCCTGACCAGCGTGAACTGCAGCGCGCATGTCGCGGGCCTGGTGGCCGACGCCTTCAAGCGCAACCCGTTCGTGGGCGCCGACCCGCTGGCCGAGTTCCCCAACGTGGACGGCGTGGTGGCGCTGACCCACAAGACCGGCTGCGGCATGACCGACGGCGAGCCGCTGCGGCTGCTGCGCCGGACGCTCGCGGGGTATGCGCGGCACGTCAACTTCAGCCATGTCGTGGTGCTGGGGCTGGGGTGCGAGGTGAACCAGATCGGCGGGCTGCTGGAGGAGCAGCGCCTAGCCGGGCGTATCCGCAGCATGGACATCCAGGCGATGGGCGGCACCCGCAAGACGGTCGAGGCCGGCATCGCCTTCGTGCGCGAGGTGCTGGCCGAGGCGAACGCAGTGCAGCGGGAGCCGGCGCCGCTGTCCGAGCTGACGGTGGCGCTGCAGTGCGGCGGGTCCGACGGCTACTCGGGAGTGTCCGCCAACCCGGCGCTGGGGGCGGCGAGCGACCTGCTGGTGCGGCACGGCGGCGCGGTCATCCTGTCCGAGACGCCCGAGACCTATGGCGCCGAGCACCTGCTGACCCGCCGGGCCGTCAGCCCCGAGGTGGGGGCGAAGCTGGTGGGGCTGATGCGCTGGTGGGAGGAGTACACGGCGCGGGAGGGTGCGGAGATGAACGCCAACCCCAGCCCCGGCAACAAGGCGGGCGGGCTGACGACGATCCTGGAGAAGTCGCTCGGGGCGATGGCCAAGGCGGGGACCACCAACCTGGTGGACGTGGTGCGCTATGCCGAGCCGGTCGTGGCGCGAGGGTTCGTGTTCATGGACACGCCGGGATATGACCCGGTGGCGGCGACGGGGCAGGTGGCGGGCGGGGCCAACCTGGTGTGCTTCACGACGGGCCGCGGCAGCGTGTTCGGCTGCAAGCCCGCGCCGAGCCTGAAGCTTGCGACCAACACGGCGATGTTCCAGCGGATGGAGGACGACATGGACATCAACTGCGGCACCATCCTGGACGGGGACGAGACGGTGCAGGAGTGCGGGCAGCGGATTTTCGAGGCGATGGTGCGGACGGCGGGCGGGGAGCGGACCAAGAGCGAGGGGTTTGATGCCGGCGGGGCGGAGTTTGCGCCTTGGGTGATTGGGGCGACGATGTAGGGCTGGGCTACCACAGGCTTAACCGTTTGGCATCATTGGGTTTTGCACACTTCCATCGCATTTGTCTGAAGTGTGCAAAAGTCTGGGGCACAATTGTAGCAATTGATATTTCCCTCGGCTAAGAAAAGAAGCAAGAACCGATGTAGTGGCAGAACTGTTATAGATCATCGTATGAGACGAAGCCTTTCGTCCAAACAATGCTCTTAATTTTATCAACCTTCCGATATATGCTCGTGTTTATCGGGAAGTGCTGCAGCGACCCACATGTCTGGTGAAAATTCATCAACCGAACTGATAAATCGGAAGGGCAAGGGAGTAGCGGTTCAAAGCCTTGCTTCTTGAGGGAGGCGACAAGTTCGGCTTCACCTGATCCAGGCGGGAACTGTAGCAATAGCCGTTGCTCCAGTTCTGGCAAGACGGCAAAGGGCAAGTCACCCCTCATGTCGCCGGGACAAGCTCCCCACCATCCACCGCCAGCGCTCACGTTTTCAAGGAGTGGAGGTAACGCGGGTTGTGCCGATCTCGTCAAAACGAAAGTGAGAGTTGCTGCCAAGGCAGTGAAACCAACGGTGGTAGATATCAAAAACTTCCGCAAGAACCGACTCAAATTGCTTGCTTCGAACGACTGTGGTGTGCTTTGCCGCATGTCGGCGCCTTTTCACAACCATACATCATTTCGGCAAACATTGCAATGTAAGGCCGGTTAGGCTAAATTATTGTTCCTCGTCCCCGCGGTCCTTGTCACGGTTGGTAAGTGACTTGATAAACAGATTGGCCTTTTCTTCCTTTCTCCTTGCGCTAATCCACATCCCTATCAATGCCGCTGGCCCTACAAAGTAAAATATCACGTCAAGCGCGGCTCCAAGTCTTTGGTAAAACTTACCCAGCGCATACAATGAGGTCGATAGAAAGACTAAAACAAGAGGCAAAGTCGGACGCTTGTTCAATGATGCAATCCTTGCGGCGCGATCAGGGCAGGCTGCGCCACCTGCCCCGATCAGCCCTAATGCTTAACCGCAGCAATCGCCTTCCGGATAACCTCCTCAGCCGCCGCCTTGTCCGCCCACCCCGTCACCTTCACCCACTTCCCCGGCTCCAAATCCTTATACCGCGTAAAGAAATGCTCAATGGCCTGTCGCGTGATGGCCGGCAGGTCCTCCACCTTATGCACATCGGTATACTGCGTATGAATCTTATCATGCGGCACGCAGATGATCTTCTCGTCCTGCCCGCTCTCGTCCTCCATCTGCAGCATGCCGATCGGCCGGCACCGGATCACCGACCCCGGCACCATCGGCGCCGGCGCCAGCACCAGCGCATCAGCCGGGTCCCCGTCATCGGCCAGCGTCCCAGGGATGAACCCATACGCCGCCGGATACGCCATCGGCGTGAACAGGAACCGGTCCACGAAGATCGCCCCGCTCTCCTTGTCCACCTCGTACTTGACCTGCGACCCCTGCGGGATTTCGATCACCACGTTGATGTCGTGCGGCGCGTCCTTGCCGGTCGGTATCTTGCTGATGTCCATGGGTGTGTCCTCTGAATGCGGCCGGACCATACCCACACGCCCCACCCTTGCCAACGCAGCCTCGAGAGGGCCATCTATGCCGGCAACGCGCCTGTAGCTCAGTTGGTTAGAGCGGGCCGCTCATAACGGCTTGGTCGCAGGTTCGAGTCCTGCCGGGCGCACCACCTTGCCGCCCACCGGCTGCAACCCTAAACACACCCAGCCGCCCACCAGGAGCCTGCGTCATGGCCAGCTATCAATACGTCTATGTGATGAAGGATGTCACCAAGGCCTTCCCCGGCGGCCGCGAGGTGTTCAAGGGCATCACCCTCTCCTTCCTGCCCGGCGTGAAGATCGGCATCCTCGGCGTCAACGGCGCCGGTAAAAGCACCCTGCTCAAGATCATGGCAGGGATCGAGACCGAATACGGCGGCGAAGCCTGGGCCGCCGAGGGCATCCGCATCGGCTACCTGGAGCAGGAGCCGAAGCTCGACGACAGCAAGTCCGTCTCCGAGAACGTGCAGATGGCGTTCGGCCCCCTCAACGCCGCGCTGGCCCGCTTCAACGCCATCTCGGAACGCTTCGCCGAGCCGATGGACGACGACGAGATGACGGCGCTGCTGGCCGAGCAGTCGGAGCTGCAGGAGAAGATCGACGCCGAGGACGGCTGGGACCTCGACCGCCGCATCGAGATCGCATTGGACGCCCTGCGCTGCCCGCCGCCCGACGCCAATGTGGCCCGGCTGTCCGGCGGCGAGCGCCGCCGGGTCGCGCTGTGCCGCCTGCTGCTGGAGAAGCCCGACCTGCTGCTGCTCGACGAGCCGACCAACCACCTGGATGCCGAAAGCGTCGCCTGGCTGGAGCACACGCTGCGCGACTTCGCAGGCACCGTCATGATCATCACGCATGACCGCTACTTCCTGGACAACGTGACCAACTGGATCCTGGAGATCGAGCGGGGCCGCGGCTACCCGTTCGAGGGCAACTATTCGTCCTGGCTGGCGCAGAAGCGCAAGCGCCTGCAGCAGGAGGAGAAGGAGGAGAGCAGCCGCCAGCGCGCCCTGGCCGCGGAGGAGGAGTGGATACAATCCAGCCCCCGCGCCCGGCAGACCAAGAGCCGCGCCCGAATCGCCAAGTACGAGGAGATGCAGGCGAAGTCGCAGGAGATGGCGACCGGCGTGGCGGAGATCGTGATCCCGCCGGGTCCGCGCCTGGGCAGCCTGGTGATCGAGGCCGACAAGGTCCGCAAGGCGTTCGGCAACCGGCTGCTGATCGACGACCTGGACTTCAAGCTGCCGCCGGGCGGCATCGTCGGCGTCATCGGACCGAACGGGGCCGGGAAAACCACCCTGTTCCGCATGATCACCGGGCAGGACGAGCCGGACGGCGGCAACCTGCGGGTGGGCGAAACGGTGAAGCTCGGCTACGTCGATCAGTCGCGCGACAGCCTGGACGCCGACAAGTCCGTCTGGGAGGAGATCAGCGGCGGCACCGACGTGATCTACCTGGGCAAGCGGGCGGTGCCGTCGCGGGCCTACGTGGGGGCGTTCAACTTCAAGGGCTCGGACCAGCAGAAGAAGGTCGGCATCTTATCGGGCGGCGAGCGCAACCGGGTCCACCTGGCGAAGATGCTGAAGTCGGAAAGCAACGTCATTCTGCTCGACGAGCCGACCAACGACCTTGACGTGGACACCTTGCGGGCCTTGGAGGAGGCGCTGGCCGAGTTCGCCGGCTGCGCGGTCATCATCAGCCACGACCGCTGGTTCCTGGACCGGTTGGCGACGCACATCCTAGCGTTCGAGGGCGACAGTCACGTCGAGTGGTTCGAGGGCAACTTCCAGGCCTACGAAGAGGACAAGCGACGTCGGCTCGGCAACGACTCCACCGAGCCGCACCGCATCAAGTACCGCCCCCTGGCACGATAGGGTGCCCTTCTCCCTCTCCC
>CAXTAT010000022.1:0-31295 GCA_964242415.1 uncultured Acetobacteraceae bacterium | reverse complement strand
CCCTCTCCCGGGGGGAGAGGGGGAAGCAGCCATGAACCCGGTATGGCACATCCGCACCGGTCGGCTGCTCCTGTCGCCGGTGGGCTGGCAGGACCTGCCCGACCTGCGTGCCCTCAAGGCTGACCCCGCAACCTACGGCCGGATGCTGGGCGGCCTATGCGGCCCCGCCAAGGTCGCCGAGGAGTTGGCCGCCGACACGTCCTATTGGGCGTCGCACGGTGTCGGCATGTGGATGGTGCGTCCGCTCGGCGATGGCCCGGCCATCGGCATCACCGGCATCCACGACCGCCCCGACGGCCGCAGCCCGGCGCTGCGCTTCGCCTTCACCCCCGCCTCACGCGGCCATGGCCTGGGACGGGAAGCCGCCGGCGCTGCCCTGCGCTTTGCCCACGACAATGGGTTAGCCCGGGTGCTGGCAGTGGCACGGGACGATAACCTGGCCTCCCGCACCGTCCTGGGCGCCATCGGCATGCGGCCGTATGAGACCTTCCTGCGCGATGGCGCCCCGGTGACGGTTTACGAAAGCGTCGTCACACCTATCAGCATTAAGCCGACTGGCGTCAGGCCCGGGCCTGCTCCCGCATCGCGTTGAGCAGCGCATCCACGTTGTTGCCGTTGCGCGTCAGGAACGCGCTGTAGTCATTGCGCTGCGTCAGCCGCAAGCTGACCCCCTCGGCCACGACATCGGCGATCTTCGGCTGGCCCGACGCGCTGGTGACCACCCACTGCACGTTGTTCGGCTGCTGGTTCGGCCGCTGGATGATGGTCCCAACCAGGCTGTCGGAATCCCGCTGCTGCGTCGTGGTCGGCCGGAAGGTGACGCCCTGGAACTGGCCCAGCTTGCTGGCGATGTTGTTCAGCAGCACCGCATGGAACAGGTGCTTGAACTCCGCCTGCTGCTGCGGCGTGGCCCGGCGCCAGTAGATGCCCAGGCAGAACTGCGCGATCCCGTCGATATCGACCGCCTGCTCCACCAGGGGGGCCAGCCGGCGCTTCTTCTCCTCATAGCTGCCGGGTCCGTTGACGATGGCGGCCAACTGATTACCCAGGTTGACGACGAAGCCCGTGGCGTCCTGCGCCCAGGCGCGCGGCCCGGCGGAGACGGTTGCAAGCGTCGCGGCGCCCAGAAGCAGAAGGTGACGGCGTGTCAGCATGGGTAGAGGTGCCTTCGGTCAGTGGTTGAACCAGGCCGGAACGGTCGCCTGGTTGTCGTTCCTGGTTTCTTCGATGGTGGATTGGCGGTTCTGGCCATAGACGCTGCGGAACGTGGCGTAGGGGTCGAGCGCCGTGCGTTTCACATCGTCGATGGGGTCGATCAGGCGCTCCCGGGTGTCCACGGCGTTCAACGTAAACTGCGTCGCCTCGACCGCGGTGCTGCCGCCGAATGACGCCCAGGTCAGCGGATCGAACAGTAGGTCGCCGGCATAGCCCGCGCCGTCCCGCACGTTGTTGGGGCCAAGCAGCGGCAGGAACAGATAGGGTCCGCTGCCCACGCCCCAGAGCGCCAACGTCACGCCAAGGTCGGTGGAATGGCGGGGATAGCCCACCCCGGACGCCACGTCGAACAGCCCGCCAACGCCGGCGGTGCTGTTGATCAGGAAGCGCATCATGGTGTCGCCGGCCCGGCGCGGCTTGCCCTGCAGCACATCGTTGCTGAAAAGGATGGGGCTGCCCAGGTTATTCAGCACGTTGCGGATCGGACGGCGCACCGCACCGGGCACATAATCCCGGTAGGCCACTGCGACGGGGCGCACGACATAGGTATCGACCTTGTCGTTCACCCGGTAGATGAAGCGGTTCGTGCCTTCCAGCGGATCATTGACCTGGTCCGCCGTGGCTTGGTCGCCAGCCGGGGAATTGCCGGCGCAGGCTGAGAGGGAAAGTGCGGCGGCGAGCAGTATCAGAGCGGGAGTGGATCGCATTTTGGTCCCCATGGCCGCCCATTGTAGGAGGCGTGTTTGACGGCAGTAGGGCCGCAGATCGCGTCGACATAACGCATGCAAGCGGATGGTGTTGCGCCCGTGTCGTCGTATATTACCCTACACAAGCCAATTGTTGCACGTTCACAACCTGGGTAGCACGCGATGAACCAGATCACCCGCCCCGAAGCCGCGCCGGCCACCCTGGAACGCTGGCTGACCGGCCCCCGCTTTGCCGCGCTGCCTGCCCGGACCGCGGCGCTGCCCGCCCCGGCGCTGTCGTTCGAGTTCTTCCCGCCCAAGAACGACGCGCTTGAGGCGCAGCTCTGGACCTGCGTGCGCCGGCTGGAGCAGTTGCAGCCCCGCTTCGTGTCCGTCACCTACGGCGCCGGCGGCACCACGCAGGCCCGCACCCATGCCACCGTGACCCGCCTGGTGCGGGAGACCACGCTAACCCCGGCCGCGCACCTGACCTGCGTCGGCGCGTCCAGGGGCGAGGTCGATGACGTGGCGCGGGAGTACTGGGACGCCGGCGTGCGCCACATCGTCGCCCTGCGCGGCGATGCCCCGGCGGGCCAGGATTATCAGCCGCACCCGGACGGCTATGCCTATGCCAACGACCTGGTGGCCGGGCTGAAGCGGATTGCGGACTTCGAGATTTCCGTCGCCGCCTACCCCGAGACGCACCCCACCGCCCTCAGCGACGACCACGACCTCGACAACCTGAAGCGCAAGCTGGACGCGGGCGCCACGCGCGCCATCACGCAGTACTTCTTCGACGGCACGGTGTTCCTGCGTTTCCTGGACCGGGCGCTGGCGGCGGGGATCACCGCGCCGATCGTGCCGGGCATCATGCCGGTGTCCAACTACGCGCAGGCCGCCAAGTTCAGCGCCATGTGCGGCGCCAGCGTGCCGGAGTGGCTCGGCGCCATGTTCGAGGGCACCGAGGACGACCCCGAGACCCGGCGCATGATCGCCGCCATCCTCGCCGCCGAGCAGGTCCGCCTGCTGCAGGCTAATGGGGTCGATGAATTCCACTTCTACACGCTGAACCGCCCGGACCTGACCTTTGCTATTGCCCACCTGCTGGGCGTGCGCGCGAAGAAGCCAGCCGCCGATTGTGCAACGGGCTGAGCAGGGACGGGCTAGGGAACAGCGGGAATCCGCAAACCCCGAGGAACGGGGTAATGCGTAGGTCGTCATTTCCGTGTGGAACTGACATCAACCACCCTCTGCTCTGACCGAATCGCCCGCCCCGTGCTCGTCGTTGTCCCGTCTGTCATTGCGACGCGGCAATCCAGGGGGTGCAAGACCGGAACCCCAGCCCATACCCACTGGATTGCCGCGCCGAAGCCGGCTCGCAATGACGGCGGCTGATTGGATGCAGCATCGTAAGGGCCAGAGCGAAGGGCTACTGGTATGAGCCGGACGGAAGGCGTTCGTCTGAGCCGGACGGAAGGCGTCCGTTTGGGTCGGACGGCAGGCGTCCGTCTGGGTTGGCCACGTTCGGCCCCTGTTCTATGGTGCCGGGGATGCGTCCCATCGTCCCTGCACCATGACCGAATACCTCGCCCGCTTGAATCCCGAGCAACGGGAAGCTGTCGAGACCGTGGACGGCCCCCTGCTGGTGCTGGCTGGCGCGGGCACGGGCAAGACCCGCGTCCTGACCACGCGCTTCGCCCACATCCTGCTGACCGGCCGCGCGGCGCCGGGCCAGGTGCTGGCGGTGACGTTCACCAACAAGGCCGCCAAGGAGATGCGCGAGCGCGTCGGCACCCTGCTGGGCCGCCCGGCGGAGGGGCTGTGGCTCGGCACCTTCCACGCCCTGTGCGCCCGGATGCTGCGCCGCCATGCGGAGCTGGTCGGCCTGACCTCCGGCTTCACCATCCTCGACTCCGACGACCAGCTCCGCCTGCTGAAGCAGGTGATGGAGGCCGCGCACATCGACCCGAAGCGCTGGGCGCCCCCGGCCTTGATGGGCATGATCCAACGCTGGAAGGACCGCGGCCTGACGCCGGAGCGCGTGACCGCGGCGGAGGAGGGCGACTTCGCCGGCGGCCAGTCCCGCACCCTGTATGCCGCCTACCAGACCCGGCTGAAGCAGCTCAACACCGCCGATTTCGGCGACCTGTTGCTGCATATGACCGAGATCCTGCGGTCGCAGCCGGACATCCTGGCCGATTACCACCGGCGGTTCCGCTACATTCTGGTGGACGAGTACCAGGACACCAACCTAGTGCAGTACATGTGGCTGCGGCTGCTGGCGCAGTCGCACAAGAACATCTGCTGCGTCGGCGACGATGACCAGTGCCTGGCCGCCGGTACGCCCGTGACCCTGGCCGACGGCAGCCAGCGCCCCATCGAGGCCATACAGACTGGCGACATGGTGCTGGCCTGCCATGGCGACGGCGCCTTCCGCCCGGCGCGCGTGACCGACACCTACGCCCGCCGCAGCAACCGCGCGCTCGTGCGCCTGCACCTGGCGGACGGACGCGAGCTGCTCAGCACGCCGGAACACATCCACTTCGCCGATGTCCTGCCCGGCGAGGGTCCGCAGGGTCATTACGTCTACCTCATGCAGCGTGCCGGCCAGTTCTGCATCGGCACGTCGCCCATCCACGTCCGCGGCCAAGACAGGGCAGTGATCGGCTACAAGCAGCGGCTGCGGCAGGAGAAGGCGGACGCTGTCTGGCTGGTCTCCGCGTTTGGCGGTGCGGCGGACGCCTCCGAGTTCGGTCACCTGCTCAGCCTGCGCTACGGCATCACGACCCTGCCGTTCGTGGCGCGCACGAAGCCGGGCACTGCGGGCCTGGCGGGCGACCAGTCCCGGCTGGACCGCATCCATGCAGCCCAGGCCGCCGGCGATGGCCCCGCACGGCTGATGCAGGACCATGGCCTGGACCCGGACCAGCCGCACTATACCCCGCGGATCGCCCGTGGGCCGCGCCGGCGCCTGGTCACGACGCTGTTCGCCAAGCAGCGCGGATCGGGCTTCATGCACCGCGTCACGCTCCGCGGCGACGACCCGGAGGGCTTGGCGGCACTGCACGCCGCCGGCCTGGAGGCCGGGCCGTCACGGCGCGATCCGTCGGCCTGGCGCTGCACCGCAACCTTCGCGGACATGGCCGGTGTCCAGGCCCGGCAATCGCAGCTTGCGGCGCACCTGCCGGTAACGCTCACCACCCGCGCCAACCTGCTTGGCCTCCCGCTGACCTTGCGTCCGGCCTCGCAGGTCCGGCCCGGCATGATGATGGCGGGCGCCGACGGCCAGCACCATGCGGTGACGGCGGTCGGCACGGTCGATGACACCGCCATGGTGCACGACCTGAACGTGGAGGGCGTGCACAACTTCGTCGCCAACGGCATCGTCACCCACAACTCGATCTACTCGTGGCGCGGCGCCGAGGTGGAGAACATCCTCCGTTTCGAGAAGGACTTCCCCGGCGCGCAGATCGTGAAGCTGGAGCGCAACTACCGCTCTACCGCCCCGATCCTCGCCGCCGCCGCCGGGCTGATCGCCAACAACGAGGGCCGGCTGGGCAAGACCCTGCGCTCCGGCCGCAACGACGCGGGGGGCGAGCAGGTGAACGTCGTCAGCCTGTGGGACTCCGACGAGGAGGCCCGCATGGTCGGCGACCGCATCGAGAGCCTGCGCCGCGACGGCCACAAGCTCGGCGAGTGCGCCATCCTGGTCCGCACCAGCGCCCAGACCCGCGCCTTCGAGGAGCGGATGATCACCCTGGGCATCCCCTACCGCGTCATCGGCGGCCTGCGCTTCTATGAGCGGGCCGAGATCAGGGACGCCATCGCCTACATGCGTATCCTGCACCAGCCCGCCGACGACCTGGCGTTCGAGCGCATCGTCAACGTGCCCCGGCGCGGCGTCGGCGAGGTGGCGCTGCGCTCCATGCACATGGCGGCGCGCGAGCAGGGAGTCCCCCTGGCGCAGGCCGCCGAGCGCCTGGCGGTGTCGGGTGCGCTCAAGGGCCGCATCGGCATCGCGCTGAAGGAAATGTTCCAGTCGTTCGCCCGCTGGCGGGAGGCGCTGCCGCGGGACGGCCATGTGCTGGTGCTGGCGACGATGTTGGACGAGAGCGGCTACACCGATATGTGGAAGGCCGACAAGTCGCCCGACGCGCCGGGCCGGTTGGAGAACCTGAAGGAGCTGGTCCGCGCGCTGGCCGACTTCGAGACGCTGGCCGGCTTCCTGGACCACGTTTCGCTCGTGATGGAGAACGAGCAGAACGCCGAGGGCGACCGCGCCAGCATGATGACCCTGCACGCCGCCAAGGGGCTGGAGTTCGACACCGTGTTCCTGCCCGGCTGGGAGGAGGGCCTGTTCCCCAGCCAGCGCACCCTGGACGAGGGCGGGCTGAAGGGCCTGGAGGAGGAGCGCCGCCTGGCCTACGTCGGCCTGACCCGTGCCCGCAAGCTGGCCGTGGTCAGCTACGCCGCCAACCGCCGGCTGTATGCCAACTGGCAGAGCAGCATCCCCAGCCGCTTCGTGGACGAGCTGCCGGAGGCGGAGGTGGTGCGCGCCGGGTCGGCCGCCATGCAGCGGGAGACCCGGCTGATGTCGGCGCCCAGCGTGTTCACCAACGGACCCCTGGCCGCCCGCCGCCCCAAGGTCATCGAGGCCTGGGAACAGCCGGCCCGGCCGGTGCGGGAGGACGTGTTCACCGTGGGGACCCGCGTGTTCCACCAGAAGTTCGGCTATGGCCGGGTGTCGGTGGTGGATGATCACAAGCTGACCATCGACTTCGAACTGTCCGGCCAGAAGCACCTGATGAGCAGCTTCGTGCAGAAGGTTGCCGATCAGGACGCGGGGGACGGTGCGTGAGACGCCGCGCCGGCCCGTTGGAGACCGTGTTCGTCGAGGTGCCGGACGCTGCCGTGGAGGCGTATGAGGCCGCGTTGGCGACGGCATGTGAGACGGTCGCCTTCTTCTTTGCCGATGAAGCGCGGGGGATTTGGCGGGTGGAGGGCGTGCGCGACATGGGCGCCGGGGACGATGGCCTGCAGGATGCCCTGGCCATCGCCGCCGTGGTGACTGGCGTGACGGCCACGCTCGGCCGCGAGGCGACGGCGGCCGAGGGCTGGCTGGCCCGCACCTATGACGCCTTCCCGGAGCAGCTCGTTGGCCGCCGTTTCGCCATCCGCGGCACTCATCATGCTGGCGGCTCGCCCGCTGGCCGCCTGGCGCTGACCCTGGATGCCGGGCTGGCGTTCGGCTCCGGCGAGCATGGTTCGACCCGCGGCTGCCTGCGCGCGCTGGAGATCGTGGCCCGGCGGCGTCCGCGGCGCATCCTGGACCTGGGCACCGGGTCCGGCATCCTGGCGATGGCGGCGGCAAAGCTGCTGCACCGCCGGGTGCTGGCGACCGATATCGAGCCGTGGTCGGTGCGGGTGACGCGGCAGAATGCGGCGATGAACGGGGTCGCCCATCTGGTCCGTGCCGTGCTGGCCAATGGATGGCAGGGGCGGTCGGTGCAGGCTGGCCGGCCCTATGACCTCGTTCTTGCCAACATCCTGGCCCGTCCGCTGTGCCGCATGGCGCGCGACCTTGGGCTGGCCTTGGCGCCTGGGGGAACCGCGATCCTGTCGGGATTGCTGGCGAGCCAGGCGCGTATGGTCCTGGCGGCGCATCGCCGGCAAGGGCTTTGGCTGCAAGCCGTTCTGCGCGAGGGCGGGTGGACAACGCTTGTCATGCAAAAGTCCGGCCGAGAAGTCGTGGGAGCGGCGCCTGCTTCCTCTCCCTCCGGGAGAGGGCCGGGGTGAGGGAAGCGGCAAGGGCTGCACCAGGCCAAGTTAAGACTGGATGCCGTCTCTCAATGGACAATCCGGGCCTGTGCGGCCTCCCTCACCCAGGCCCTCTCCGGAGGGAGAGGAGGCAGGTAGCCCTCTCTCGCCTGCCGCGTCGGGTCTAGCTAGGCGACGTGACCCATGAAATCGCGCGCACGGGTCTGGGCGAACCGCGGGTCGAACACGCGGTTCAACTCGGCGCGGTTCAGCCCGATGTCCGCCAGCTCGCGGTCGGTCAGCAACGCCAACTCATCCATCACCGCACGGCGGCGCGGCAACTCGACGACAGCCGCAACGGCGCGGCGCAAGGAAGCAACAAGGCGGCTCAGGCCGGTCGGGCGGGAGTTGGCAATGGTGCCGTCTGTGCCCTCGACGGCCGGGGTGCGGTACGTCAGGCTGTCAGACATCAGGAGCGCAATCTGCTCCTTGGCAAGCGGGGCGTTCATAATGGGTCCTCAAAACGATTTAAGTACAATGCCACACTCGGCACAGGAAACATTCTGTCGTGGCATCAACTGCATATAGGCTGCCATTGCTGCACTGCAGCACGCAAAGCCTCGCCGCCTGATATGCGCTGCATGCAATACTAGTGGCTGAGATATGCAGATTATGAAGAGATCGTGAACATGGGGTCCGCAGTCGGTCACACTTCGGTGAAGCTGGCCGCCATTCGGCAGAGCCTGGCCCGTGATGGCCTGGATGGCTTCATCGTGCCGCGATCCGATGAGCACCTCGGCGAGTATGTGCCGCCGAGCGCCGAGCGGCTGGCCTGGCTGACCGGCTTCACCGGCAGCGCCGGCCTGGCTGTCGTGCTGCGGAACCGTGCCGCCGCGTTCACCGATGGCCGCTACACCCTGCAGCTTGCCGCCCAGACCGACCCGGCGCTGTTCGAGTTGCGCCACATCACCGAGCAGCCCCCGCCGGAGTGGCTGGCCGAGGCGGTGCCGGGCGGGCGGATCGGCTACGATCCCTGGCTGATCAGCCAGGAGGGACTGGCGCGCTTCCAGGACGCCGGGCTGACGATGGTGGCGGTGGAGCGCAACCCGCTCGATGCCGCGTGGCTGGACCGTCCGCCCGCGCCAGCCGCGCCAGTCGTGGTGCAGCCGCTGCGGTGGGCCGGGCGGTCCGCCACGGACAAGCGGGCGGAGGTCGTGGGGGCGCTGCGCGCCAAGCAGGAAGACGCCGCCGTCATCACCGACCCAGCCTCGCTGGCCTGGCTGCTGAACATCCGCGGCGGCGACGTGGACTACACGCCGTTCGCGCTTGGCTTCGTGCTGCTGCACGCGGACGGGACGGCGGCGCTGTTCATGGACCCTGCCAAGCTGGATGCGGCGGCGCGGGACTGGCTGGGTCCGGACGTGACGCCGATGGGCCGCGATGCCCTGCCGGACGCCCTGGCGGCCCTGGCCGGACAGCGGGTGCGGGTGGACCCGGCTGGCTCACCCATTTGGTTTGCCCAGACCCTGCGCGCGGCCGGCGCGGTGGTGACGGAGGGGCCGGACCCCTGCCTGCTGCCCAAGGCCTGCAAGAACGAGGTGGAACAGGCTGGCGCCCGTGCCGCCCACGCCAGGGACGCCGTGGCGGTCTGCCGCTTTCTGCACTGGCTGGACGGCGCCGCCGGGCATACGACCGAGATCGCCGCCGCCGCCTGGCTGCTGCAGTTCCGGCAGGAGGTGGAGGGGTTCCGCGGGGAAAGCTTCCCGGCCATCTCCGGCGCCGGGGAGCATGGCGCGGTAATCCACTATCGCGTCACCGTCGAGAGCGACCGCCCGCTGCATCGGGATGAAGCCTACTTGATCGACAGCGGCGGCCAGTATCCGGACGGCACGACCGACGTGACCCGCACCGTCTGGACCGGCCCCGGTGCTCCGCCCGCGGAGTTGCGGGACCGCTTCACCCGCGTCCTGCAAGGCCATATCGCGGTGGCCACGGCGACGTTCCCGGCCGGCGTCTCCGGCCCGCATCTGGACGCCCTGGCGCGCGTGCCGCTGTGGCGGGCCGGGCTGGATTACGACCACGGCACCGGCCATGGCGTCGGCAGCTACTTGTCGGTCCATGAAGGCCCGGCCAGCCTGTCGCGCGCTGGCCGGATGGTGCCCCTGGCCGCCGGAATGATCCTGTCCGACGAGCCTGGCTTCTACCTGCCGGGCGCCTACGGCATCCGGCTGGAGAACCTGCTGCTGGTCCGCCCTGCCGAGATGCCGGAGGCCCGCAAGCCGTTCCTGTGCTTCGAGACGCTGACCCTGGCGCCGTTCGACCAGCGCCTGATCGACCCGGCGATGCTCAGCCCAGCCGAACGCGGCTGGCTGGATGCCTATCACGCCCGGGTGCTGCGCGAGGTCGGGCCGGCGCTGGACGGCCCGGTGCGGAACTGGCTGGCGGGGGCCTGCCAGCCCTTGAAATAAGCGGCGTTAAGCGCGATCACCTATGGCGAAGACGCTGCTTTCTCCCCCTCCCTCCGGGAGAGGGCCGGGGTGAGGGAGGCGGCCAGGGCCAAATTCGCAAGGTCAGGAACAGCAGCCGCTCCCAACTCGGCAAAGCCTGGCGCTTGCGGCAAGACCCCCTCATCCCGGCCCTTTCCCGGAGGGAGAGGGAGAAGGCCAGGACGGCGCTTAAATCACCGGCACCGGGTCAGCCGGGACCAGGATCATAACGCGCGCAGAACTCCGCCGCACCCAGGTGCCGGAAGTCGTGCATGGCGGTGCCCAGCCGCGCGTGCGGCCAGTCCCACCAGGCGATCCGGTGCAGTGCGGCGATGATCTCGGGTGGGAACCGGAACCGCAGCACCCGGCCGGGGTTGCCGACCACGACCGCGAACGGCGGCACGTCCTTCGTCACCACGGTCCCGGCGCCGATGGCCGCCCCGGCGCCGACGCTGCGCCCGGGCAGCACGATCGCGCCATGGCCGATCCAGACGTCATGTCCCAGCGTCACCCGGCTGTTCCGCCGCCAGTCGAACAACCCGGGATCGTCCGGCCCCAGTCCATAGGCGCTGCTGCGATAGCCGACATGGCTCAGCATCACGCGATCTAGCGGATGGTTGCCCGGGTTCAGCCGGGTATGCGCGGCGATGGAACAGAACTTGCCGACCGTCGCATAGATGATGTCGCTGTCGTTCACGACGTAGGAGTAGTCGCCGAAGCTGCTCTCGGCGACCTTGGTCCGCGCCCCGACCTCGCACCAGATGCCGAACGTGCTGTCTCGGACGGAGGCGGTGCGGTGGATGCTGGGCGTGGCGCCGAGGGACTTGGCGGCGGAAGCGGGGTCGTTGGCCATCGAGCCTCCTGCACCGGCAGGGTGGGCCGGCCTTCTAGCAGCGGGTCCGCATCGCCGCCGCCAGCGCGTTCAGCAACGGCGTCAGCGCGCCATAGGCACCGAGCCGGGTGTAAGTGTCGGCCTGCACCACGTCCAGCCGCAGCAGCGCGTCCTCCCGGTGGACGACGAACGTGGGGACGGCCGGGTTGTCGTCCGACGCCATGATCATGACGGAGGTTTGGCCGTCCGGGTCCACATGCGGCAGCGCGCACCAGGGGCCGGGCTGAACCTGGTCGGCCAGCCAGGCCGCGATGCCATCCACCTCGCAGGCGTAGAGGCCCGGCGCCGGGTCGGCCACGCCTGGCATCAGAAGAGCAAGAAGGTCATGGCGTGCGCTTATTGGGTGTGAAGGGAGCAGTTTCATGTTGGACAATCCTTGCCCGGTTGCCCAGCCCGTAGCCGCGAGGCTACAGGCGGGTCGGGGGTGTCTCAAATACCGCGTCAGACCTTAACGGCTGTTTAAGATCCGCGCCGGCTAACGGGGATGTGTCCAACTCAGCGCGGGATCACGCCCGAGGAGGTCACCGCATGACGCCACGTCAATGCAGCCGCGACCGCAGCTCCTCCATCGCCGCCCGGGTCCGCATCGCGGCGTCGCCCTGCGGCACGATCTCCAGGAAGCGCCCATAGCAGCGCAGCGCCGCGGCAACGCGCTCCAGCCGTTGATTGACCACCGCGGCATCCCGCCACAGCATCGCCGTGTCGGGCGCAAGGCGCAGCATGTCCTCGATGCAGGCCAGGGCGCCCGGCAGGTCCCCGGCGTCTTGGCGGCGGCTGCGGATGTTGTTCTGCAGCCGCAGCAGCACGCCGCGTGCCGGCATGGGCTGCAGCACGCCGGGACGCAGCTCGGCCGACGCGCCCTCGATCCGCTTCAGCAGCCCGCGCAGGTCACGGGCGGTCAGCGGCACGCCGCCGGCAAACACGTCCAGCACGATCTGCTGCGGCTCGTTGCCGCGGTTCTTGCCGCGGGGACGCTCGCCCTGCAGGGCGATCAGGAAGTGCCCGGGGAAGTCCAGCCCGTGCGCCGCCCACCCGGCGGCCCGCGCGCAGTGCAGCCACAGGATGCCCAGGGCCACTGGCAGGCCGCGCCGCCGTTCGACGACGCGGATCAGGTTGGCATTGGCCGGGTCGTCGTAGGTCTCGGTGTCCCCGGCATAGCAGTTGCGCCCGACGATCAGCCCGGCCAGCGCCCCGGCCCGCGCCGACAGGTCCATGCTGGGCAGCTCCCGCGCCAGCGCCACGGCATCGCGCGCCAACTCGGACAGGTGCGCGCCAGCCGCCTGCCAATCGGCATCCGGCGCGTCGATCCGCGCCAGTTGCAGGGCGGCGCCGGCCAGGTCGATCTCCACGTCCGGCAGTTGGCCGACCGCGTCCAGGGCGTCGCGCGGGTCACTCATTCCCGGAGGGTTACCCCTCCGCCGCCTTGACGTAAAGCGCGCCGCCCGCCTCCTTGAACTCGGCGCTTTTGGCCTGCATGCCCTCCATCCGCTCGGCGTCGGCGCGGATGTCCTGGCTGATCTTCATCGAGCAGAACTTCGGCCCGCACATCGAGCAGAAGTGCGCCACCTTGTGTGCGTCCTTCGGCAGCGTCTCGTCGTGGTACTTGCGCGCCGTGTCGGGGTCGAGGCCCAGGTTGAACTGATCCTCCCACCGGAAGTCGAACCGCGCCCGGCTGATCGCGTCGTCGCGCAGCTTGGCCGAGGGATGGCCCTTCGCCAGGTCCGCGGCATGGGCGGCGATGCGGTAGGTGATGACCCCCACCTTCACGTCGTCGCGGTTCGGCAGGCCCAGGTGCTCCTTCGGCGTCACGTAGCACAGCATCGCCGTGCCGAACCAACCGATCATCGCCGCCCCGATGGCCGAGGTGATATGGTCGTAGCCCGGCGCGATGTCCGTCGTCAGCGGCCCCAGGGTGTAGAACGGCGCCTCCCCGCATTCCCGGAGCTGCTTGTCCATGTTGACCTTGATCTTGTGCATCGGCACATGGCCGGGGCCTTCGATCATCACCTGGCAGCCCTTGGCCCAGGCGATCTTGGTCAGCTCGCCCAGCGTTTCCAGCTCGGCGAACTGCGCGGCGTCGTTGGCGTCAGCGTTGCTGCCGGGGCGTAGGCCGTCACCCAGGGAGAAGCTGACGTCATACTTGCGCATGATGTCGCAGATGTCCTCGAAGTGCGTGTAGAGGAAGCTCTCCTGGTGGTGCGCCAGGCACCAGCGCGCCATGATGCTGCCGCCGCGGGAGACGATCCCCGTGGTGCGCCGGGCCGTTAGCGGCACGTGCGCCAGGCGGACGCCCGCATGGATGGTGAAGTAGTCCACGCCCTGCTCGGCCTGCTCGATCAGGGTGTCGCGGAACACCTCCCAACTCAGCTTGTCAGCGTCGCCGCCCACCTTCTCCAGCGCCTGGTACAGCGGGACGGTGCCGATGGGGACCGGGGAGTTGCGGACGATCCAGCCGCGGATGTTGTGGATGTTGCGGCCGGTGCTGAGGTCCATGACGGTGTCCCCGCCCCAGCGGATGGCCCAGACCAGCTTCTCGACTTCCTCTGCCGCGCCGGAGGTGACGGCGGAGTTGCCGATGTTGGCGTTGATCTTCACCAGGAAGTTGCGGCCGATGATGGTCGGCTCCAGCTCCGGGTGGTTGATGTTGGCGGGGATGATGGCGCGGCCGCGGGCGATCTCGCTCCGGACGAACTCGGGGGTGACGAAGGCGGGAATTTCGGCGCCGAAGCTCTCGCCGTCGGCGACGCGCGCCTCGGCTTCGGCCAGGGCCTCGGCGCGGCCCAGGTTCTCGCGGTGGGCGACGTAGATCATTTCCTCGGTGACGATGCCGGCGCGGGCGAACTCGTACTGCGTCACCAGTTGGCCGTCGCGGCCCTCCACCAGGTCCTGGGTGGCCGGGCATTCAGGCACCAGGCGGTCCTGCGGGACGAAGCCGTTGTCCTCGGGCTTCACCTCCCGCGCGACGGCGGAGGCGAAGCCGCGCCGGGCGATCCAGGAAGCGCGCACGCGCGGCAGCCCGGCGGCCAGGTCGATGGCGGCGTTTTCCTCGGTGTAGGGGCCGGAGCAGTCGTACAGCCGCACCGGCTCCTCCCGCGCGGAGGGGTCGAGCACGACCTCGCGGAACGGCACCATGATGTCCGGATGGCTGGCCGGGCTGGTGTAGATCTTGCGGGACCCGGTTACGGGGCCGGTGGTGACGGCGCTGGGCTTCTGCTGATAGGTCACTGATCGCCTCCCCAAACTCACGCGCAGCCGGGGCACATGACGCGGGCGGGGTGACTGAGCATGTCCCGTTCCTACGCCGGCATGACCCGGATCAGGTTTCACAGGGTCGCCGCGCTGCCCGGCTGGGCTATCGGCCTCTCAGCCCCTTGCGGGACTCCCCTCGGATGCGTCCAACGTCAGCCCTCGGCCTGCCGGTGTCAACCGGAAGTATCGGGGGCGCCGGGGATCATCATGCCCAACGGCGCGCCGCCGAACAGGTGGACATGCAGGTGTGGGACCTCCTGCCCGCCATGCCGGCCCATGTTGGACAGGATGCGGTAGCCTGGCGCGTCCAGCTCCAGTTGCCGGGCGACGCGGCCGACCGCACGGAAGAAGCCAGCCACCTCGGCGTCGCCAGCCTGCGCGGTGAAGTCGGCCAACGAGACGTAGGGGCCGCGCGGGATCACCAGCACGTGCACCGGCGCCTTCGGGGCGATGTCATGGAAGGCCACCGCCCATTCGTCCTCATAGACACGGCGCGACGGGATCTCGCCGCGCAGGATGCGGGCGAAGATATTCTGGTCGTCGTAGGGTCCTTGGCCACTCACCGGCATTGCCGTTCCTCCTGATCCCGCAAGCGTGAACTGCCGTCTTGCCGACACGTTTGCAGCATACCAGCTTAACGATGCCAAGGCGGCAGGGGGGGCGTGCCGGATGTGTTCAGTAAGGCTGACCAGCATTGCTGCGTGCCTGGCGATGGCGGGGTGCGTGCCGTATCCCTATGGCTATTATGCCGCCCGCCAGCCCTATGCCACAACGCCGGGGGTGCCGCCGGAGCCAGTCGTCGCCAACCTGCCAGCGGCCGAGCCGGACGGCGTGAGCGATGCCCAGCCAGAGCCGGCAGAGGCGCAGCCCGCCTACCCGCAGGGCGCTTACGCTCAACCCGCTTATCCCCAGGCTGTCTATCCTCAAGCTGCCTATCCCGCGGCATCGCCGGGCTACTATGGTTATGCGCCGCAGGGCTACTATGCCTACCCGCCTCGGAGCTACTATGCCTACGCTCCCCAAAGCTACTACGGCTTCGCTCCGCAGGGGTACCCCGGTTACGCTCCGCCGCCCCGTGTGGCTGGTCCCAGCGCGCATGACCCCGGCACACATGACCTTGCACGCGAGCGTGCAGAGCAGGAGCGGGTCGAACGCGACCGCCTCAACCGGGAGCGTGCCGACCGCGAACGCCTTGTGCGGGAGAAGGCGGACCGCGACCGGCTCGACCAGGAGCGGAAGGACCGTGCCCTCATCCGGGAGCGCGTGCTCGGACCACAGCAATAGCGCCCGTCTCGCCCCTTCGAGGGTCCATCCCGGGTCCAGGACTCCCGGCGTGTGCCGCCGCCTGGGTCCGGGTAGCCCCGGTTGCTACAGGCTCCGCGATACCTTAGGACCCATGGGATGACGCCAACTGAAATTGCGCGGGTGCAGACCTACCTGCGCCGCACCCTCGGCAACGACCGCATCGCGGTGGAAGTGCCGAAGCGCAAGGGCGCCACCGTCGAGGTCACGGTCGATAAGGACTTCCTGGGCACGCTGCACCGGGACGAGGAGGAGGGCGAGGTATCCTACTCCCTGCACATCACCATCCTGGACGAGGACCTGCCTCCCCCGCCGAAGCGGTAGGGCCGACCTGCATCACATGGGGGGTGCCTGCTCCATTCCTCCGGGAAAGGGCTTGGGTGAGGGGGTCTTGCGGCGCGGACCTGTCCACCCGTGCAAACCGGTTGTGGCGGCACTGGCGGCTTTTCGGACGGCAGAGGCAAGTAAAACCCCCTCGCCCCGGCCCTCTCCCGGAAGGAGAGAAGGTGCTGTCTTCTCGGCGTAGGTGGTTACCCCTGGTACGCGGGAGCGTCCTGGCCGGGTATCAGGCCCGGCCGTCGAAGAACTTGGCGACCTTGGCGAAGAAGCCCTCGCTCTCTGGGCTACCCTTGGCGTGGTTGCGAGCCTCCTCCTCGAACTCCTCCAGCAACTCGCGCTGGCGCTTGCTGAGGTGCTGCGGCGTCTCCACCGCAACCTGGATGTACATATCTCCGCGCTGGGCGCTGCGCAGGACGGAGAAGCCCTTGCTTCGCAACCGGAACTGGTGGCCGGTTTGCGTTCCCGGCGGGATTTTCACCTTCGCCCGCGTGCCGTCGATGGCGGGCACCTCCACTTCGCCGCCCAGCGCCGCCTGCGTCATCGGCAAGGGGACCCGGCAGTAGATATTGGCGCCATCACGCTGGAAGATCTCGTGCGGACGAACGCCGACGTGCACATACAAATCGCCCGGTGGCGCCCCGGAGGCCCCAGCCTCGCCCTCGCCGGCCAGGCGGATGCGCGTGCCATCCTCGACCCCGGCAGGAATGGAGACCTGCAGCGTCTTCTCGCGCTGCACCGTGCCGGCGCCTTGGCACACCTTGCAGGGGTTCTTGATCACCCGGCCGGCGCCGCCGCAGGTCGGGCAGGCGCGCTCGATCAGGAAGAAGCCCTGCTGCGCCCTCACCTTCCCCGCGCCGTTGCAGGTTGGGCAGGTGTCGGCGGCCCGGTCCTTGCCCTCCGATCCCGTGCCGTTGCAGGCGTCGCACTTCACGCGGGTGGGCACCCGCACCTGCGACTTGGTGCCGGTAAAGGCCTCGGCGAGATCGATCTCAACGCCCGCGCGAAGGTCCGCCCCGGCCCGGTTGCGCCCGCCGCCACGGCGGCCGGTCATGTCGCCGAACATCTGGTCGAAGATGTCGCCCAGGCCGCCAGCATCCTGGAAGCCGGAGAACCCGGCGCCCGCGCTAGCCCCACCGCCCTGCTCAAACGCAGCATGGCCGAAGCGGTCGTAGGCGCCGCGCTTCTGGTCGTCCTTCAGCACGTCGTAGGCCTCATTCAAGTCCTTGAACTTAGCCTCCGCCGCCTTGTCGTTCGGATTGCGGTCGGGATGGTACTGCATCGCCAGCTTGCGGTAGGCACGCTTCATGTCTTCCGCATTGGCGTCCTTCGGCACGCCAAGCGTCGCGTAATAATCCTGCTTTGCCACGTCAGCCCTCATAACCCGGCGCTGACCCCGCCACTGAGCCGGGCAGGGACCAAAGAAAAAGGCGCCCGTCTCCTAATGAGCACGGGCGCCTTACCGTTAAGCTAAGCCGCCCGGTTAGGAGGCCTTCTTCTTCTGCTCCGGCACTTCCTCGAACTCCGCATCGACGACGTTGTCGCCCGCCGCGGACCCGCCGGGCTGCGGACCACCCTGGGGAGCCTCGCCACCCGGAGCGCCAGCCGCACCCTGCGCCTTGTAAACCGCCTCGCCAATCTTCATCGCCGACTGCGTCAGCCGGTCGCTGGCGGACTTCAATGCGGCGGCGTCCTGGCCCTCCATCGCCGAGCGGGCGTTGGCGACAGCAGCCTCGGCCTCAGCCTTCGCATCGGCCGGAACCTTGTCGCCACCATCCTGAAGGGCCTTCTCGACCTGGTGGATCATCGCCTCTGTGCTGTTGCGCGCCTCGACCTGCTCACGCCGCTTCTTGTCGGACTCGGCATTGGCCTCGGCCTCACGCACCATCTTCTGGATGTCGGCGTCCGACAGCCCACCGCTGGCCTGGATGCGGATCTGGTGCTCCTTGCCGGTTGCCTTGTCCTTGGCCTGCACGCTGACGATGCCGTTCGCGTCAATGTCGAACGTCACCTCGATCTGCGGCACGCCACGCGGCGCCGGGAGAATGCCCTCCAGGTTGAAGTCGCCCAGCAGCTTATTGTCCGATGCCATCTCGCGCTCACCCTGGAAGCACTTGATGGTGACCGCGCTCTGGTTGTCGTCGGCGGTGGAGAACACCTGGCTCTTCTTGGTCGGGATCGTGGTGTTGCGGTCGATCAGCCGGGTGAACACGCCGCCCAGGGTCTCGATGCCCAAGCTCAGCGGCGTCACGTCCAGCAGCAGCACGTCCTTCACGTCGCCCTTCAGCACCGCGCCCTGCACCGCAGCACCGATAGCCACGACCTCGTCCGGGTTCACGTTGCGGGCCGGCTCACGGCCGAAGAACTGCTTCACAGTCTCGATGACCTTGGGCATCCGGGTCATGCCGCCAACCAGGATCACCTCGCTGATCTCGCCCGCTGTCACGCCGGCGTCCTTTAGGGCCGCACGGCACGGGGCCAGCGTCCGCTCGATCAGGTCATCGACCAGGCTCTCCAGCTTCGCACGGGACAGCTTCATCACCAGGTGCTTCGGACCCGAGGCATCAGCGGTGATGAACGGCAGATTGATCTCGGTCTCCTTGCTGGACGACAGCTCGATTTTCGCCTTCTCGGCGGCTTCCTTCAGGCGCTGCAAGGCCAGCTTATCCTTGCGCAGATCGATGCCCTGCTCGCGCTTGAACTCGTCGGCCAGGTAGCCGATCACGCGGTTGTCAAAGTCCTCGCCGCCGAGGAAGGTGTCGCCGTTGGTGGATTTCACCTCGAACACGCCGTCGCCGATCTCCAGCACGGACACGTCGAAGGTGCCGCCGCCGAGGTCGTACACGGCGATCACGCCGCCGCCCTTCTTGTCCATGCCATAGGCGAGCGCCGCCGCGGTCGGCTCGTTGATGATCCGCAGCACCTCCAGCCCGGCGATCTTACCTGCGTCCTTGGTCGCCTGGCGCTGGGCGTCATTGAAGTAGGCGGGGACGGTGATGACGGCCTGCGTCACTTTCTCGCCGAGGTAGGACTCGGCGGTCTCCTTCATCTTGCCCAGGATGAACGCGCTGACCTGGCTCGGCGAATACTTCTCGCCGCGCGCCTCGACCCAGGCGTCATCGTTGCTGCCGCGGACGATGGCGTAGGGCACCATGCCCTTGTCCTTCTCCACCAGCGGGTCGGCATAGCGGCGGCCGATCAGGCGCTTCACGGCATACAGGGTGTTGGTTGGGTTGGTGACGGCCTGGCGCTTGGCGCTCTGGCCCACAAGACGCTCCCCGCTGTCGCTGAACGCGACCATGCTGGGGGTGGTGCGGGCGCCCTCCGCATTCTCGATCACGCGCACGTCGGCGCTGGACGAGCCTTCCATGATGGCGACGCAGCTATTGGTGGTGCCGAGGTCGATACCGATGACCTTGCTCATATAGACTCTCCTTGCAGCGGCGGCGCCTGGCCCGAAGCACCTGGCACCGTCCTATGTTGTAACCAATCGGATGTATTCAGCGCACCCCGCCGGGACAAGGCCCGGCCGTGCACGTTAGGCGTGCGTATCAGGCGGCGCTGTCTTCCTGCGACGGGGCGCCGGCCTTGGCCACGACCACCATCGCCGGGCGCAGCAGGCGGCCGTTCAGGGTCCAGGCGTTGGTCCAGGCCTGTACCACCGTGCCGGGCGGGTGCTCGGCCGAGGGCTGCTCCGCCATCGCCTGGTGCAGGTTGGCGTCGAACGGGTGGCCGGTCGGGTCGGTGCGCTGGATGCCGTTGCGCTCCAGGATGGCGACGAAGCTGCGCTCCACGCCCTGCAGGCCGTCGCGCAGCTTGGTGACTATGTCGGGCTCGCCGTCCTGGTGCGGGGGCAGGCTGGTCAGGCCGCGGCGCAGGTTCTCGGCGGCCTCGACCACGTCGGCGGCGAACTTCTGCACGGCGTATTGCCGGGTGTCGTCCACGTCGCGCTTGGCACGGGCGCGGACGTTGGCGATTTCGGCCTCCGCCCGGATCCAGCGGTCGCGCATGTCGTCGCGCTCGGCGGTCAGTTGGGCGATTTGCGTTTCGGGATCGCCCTCCGGCGCCGGGTAGGCGGCGTCGGCGGGGACGGGTTCGGGGTGCTCAGGCGGAAGGGCCTGATCGTGTTCGGTGCTCATGGCGGCTCACGTAGGGCAGGGCGGGTGGCGTAACAAGCGCCAGGGCTATGACAGAGGCTTGCCATGACACAACCTTGCTATGACACAAGCTGCCCCAGCAGGGCGTCCAGCCGCAGGCGGCCCTCGGCTGTCGCAGCCAGACGGCCTCCGGCGTAGGTCAAATAGTCCGCCTCCAGCGCCTGGTCCAGCACGGACGGATCGAGCGCGTCGTCCAGCGGCATCCCGGTGCGGGCGGCGAAGCGGGCGGCGTCGATGCCCTCGGTCAGGCGCAGGCCCATCAGCAGCATCTCGCGGGCACGGTCGCGCGGGCCGATGCGCTCCTCGGCCGTGCTGCCGTGGCCTTGACGCTCAACGCGGTCGGCCCAGGGTTCCGGCGCGCGGTGGCGGCGGGTGGCGATCAGGTGGCCATCCAGGGTGACGCGCCCGTGCGCGCCGGGGCCGATGCCGGCGTAGTCGAGGTAACGCCAATACGCGAGGTTGTGCCGGCTTTCCGCGCCGGGGCGGGCGAGGTTGCTGACCTCATACGGAAGCAGCCCGTGCGCGGCGCAGGCATCGGCGGTGGCGATATACAGCTCGGCCGCAAGGTCATCGTCCGGCAACACCAGCTCGCCCCGGCGGTGCAGCGCCTCGAAGCCGGTGCCGGGTTCTATGGTGAGCTGATAGAGCGAAAGATGGTCGGCACACAGGTGCAGCGCCTGGTCCAGCTCCGCCTGCCACGCCGCGACGCCCTGGCCGGGCCGGGCGTAGATCAGGTCGAACGACACCCGCGGGAATGTCGCCCGTGCCGCCTCCAGCGCCGCCACCGCCTGGCCCGCCGAGTGCTGCCGGCCGAGCATGGCCAGCGCCGCCGCGTCCAGGCTCTGGATGCCCAGCGACGCCCGGTTCACCCCGGCGGCGCGGAAGCCAGCCAGCTTCGCCAACTCCACGCTGGTCGGGTTGGCCTCCAGGGTGACCTCCAGGTCCGGCAGCGGATCGAACAGGGTGGTGGCGTCGGCGATCAGGGCGGCGACGGTGTCCGGCTCCATCAGGCTGGGGGTGCCGCCGCCGAAGAAGATGCTGGCCAGCGGGCGGCGGCCCAGCCGGGCGGCCTCCCATGCCAGTTCGGTCCGCAGGGCGCGGGCGAAGCGGGCCTGGGGGATGCGGTCGCGGACGTGGCTGTTGAAGTCGCAGTACGGGCACTTGGCCAGGCAGAACGGCCAATGGATATAAAGGGCGATGGGGTCCATGGCTGGCATATAGGCGGTTGGGCGGCACGTTGCGCCGGGGCGAGGCTGTCGGCTGTGCGGTGGGGCAAGCTGTCCCGAACGGCGGAGGTGCTAGGCCCGGGGCTAGGGCGCCGCCGGCCCGGTCGGCAGTGCCAGCCCCGTCAACGCACTGCCAAACCACGCCTGCGGCAGCGATGGCGTCACCCCTTCCCGCCGCTCCTCCGCGCTCACGCAGCCGCGTATGGCGTTGTAGGCCATCGGCCAGGTGCCGCCCCTCTCCAGCCGGCCCAGCAGGCAGCGGTCGTACACCGTATAGGTCTCGCCGGCCCCACAGCCGAACGATGTCCGGTCCACCCGGGCCGCGGTCAGGATCACCCGGTTGGGCCGGGTCATCGGCGGCTGGGCGAAGGCGCCGCTGAAGCAGCTCGACACCACCACCGCCGTTGGTGCGCTGCCGCAGCCGGCCCGCAGCGCGCGGTCCAGCACGGTGGGCGTCAGCACCTCCTCCTCGGCCGACAGGTACAGCCCGCCGCCGTGCACCCCGTGCGAGGTGGCGAACACCAGGCAGCCCTGGCCGGCCGCCGGGTGCATGGCGGCGATCGCCTGCACGACGTTGCCAAGCGTGGCCGGCAGCGCCCTGCCCGCCCCCGAGCCGCTCAACCGCACGATGTCCGCGGCGGCGCCGGCCCGGCGGAGGTCGGCGGCCACCCCGTCCATGGCGTTGTCGAACACCCGGAGCGACCCGTCGCCGGCGACCAGCACGGCCTTATACGGCGCGGTGGCGGCCGGCGCTGCTGCGGCGGGCAACAGCGCGGAAGCTGCGGCTAGGCAGAGCAGCGCCACCCGGACCGGGCGCCGCATCAGGCCGCACCCAGCCGGGCCGCGATCAACGTCGCCAGCCGCTCCAGGTAGGGGTCGGCTGCACCCCGATGCCGCAGCGCGTCAGCCGTCCGCCGCAAGTAGTCTGCCGCGGGGCCGCCCGGTCCAGCCGTGGTGGCCAGGATGTCCGCCACCGCGTCATCCTCCAGCAGCCCGGCGAACAGCGGGTGCAGCAGGTCGGCGATGAAGGTGACGGCTTCGAGCGGTCCGGCCGCGGTCAGCACCTGCACCCAGCAGGCCCTGTAGAAGCCTGCCGCCATCTCATGCTTCCACACCGCCCAAAAGTTTTCTGCCAAGTCCGGCTCCGCCAGGTGCACGACCAGGCCGGAACAGGCGCCCTCGTCCGGCACCAGCCCCAGGGTCAGCGACGGGCGCTCGGGCGTGCCACGGTTGCGGTCGTCGTGCAGGCAGTATCGCCGGGCCATGCCGTGCAGGGTGCCGGCGCGCTCGCCGTCGGTGGCATAGGTCCGGTCCCAGATCAGCGCGCCATAGGCGAACACCCAGACGCCCTCGCCAGGCCGGTCCGCCAGGATCGCGTCCGCCCCGCGCCGCAGGACGTCATCGGGCACCGTCTCCTCCGGTTTGGAGCCTTTTTCCTTAGCGGGGAGCTGCGTCCTGATCAGCTCGGACGTGAGTATTTGCATGCGGGTTTCCTGGGATCGGCGGCCTGCTGGCAGCTTCGTTGAAGCACGCCGGGGGGATTGGGCGAGCACGCAGCCATATGGTGCCGCATCGGGGACCAGCACCCCCAAGCTGCACCCATGGCCACGGCGCAGGGCCGCTGCCTGCTCCCTCTCCCGCTTTGGGAGAGGGTCGGGCTGAGGGGGTCTATTTTCCTGTGTCGCCAGGACCCGCCAGCGCCGCCGGAACCAGGCTGCCTGGACCGGGGACAACGTTGCAAAGCCCCTCGGCCCTCCGGCTTGCGGCGCGGCAATCCAGGGGCGGCCGGGACCGTTTCTGCGGCTCCTGGGTTGCCACAATGCCCCCCATCCGACCGTGCGAGGACCTCATCGCCGCGTGTCCCGCAATGCAGCCAGTGCAGCCAGCGTCCAGTGCTGACCGGCGCTGGTCAGCCGGGTGACGGAGAGCGGGGCGACATCGATCCGCCAGAACGACCGCGGCGACGCCTCGATGGCGTGGACCACGGCGGCGCGGATGACCGACGCGTGCGTCACCGCGAGAACCTGGCCGGCAACCGGCCGCTGCTCGTCGAGCCAGCCGGCCACCCGTTTCAGGAGCGACAGGGTCGACTCTCCGCCGTGCGGGGCTGCTTCGGGATCACGCAGCCAGTCAGCGATGGCTTCCGGCTCGCGGGCATGCACGTCCGCGAACGTTTGGCCGGTCCAGCGTCCGTAATCGCATTCGCCCAGCCGGGCATCGACCACGGCGTCAGGGTGCAGCGCACCCGCGGTTTCCCTGGTGCGCAGCGACGGTCCGGTCCAGCAGCGGTCTGCCGGTCCGATCGTGGCCGCCAACTCAGCCATGTCCCTCCTGCCGAAGGAGTCGACCGGTTCGTCGTCTGGGAACGCAGCGAGCCGAACGGCGGATGTGGATGCGTGGCAAACCAACTTCAGGCGAGCTGTCATGGTCCCATGGCTCGCCCTGCGCCGCAGGGTGCCCCTAGCGGCCTATCCCGGTGGGCGACTGCCGCCGGGGCTAGACCGAAGCGGTCCGTGCCTGCTGCCGCTTGGGGGCTGACGCACGGGCCGTCAATGCGCCGAAACCCAGGCCAAGGGTCGTCCACAGAACCAGTTGCGCGCCGAGGGACGACAGCCTGAACTGCCACAGCACGCTGGCTGGGAACCCCTCCGGCACCTCGTTCACCGTCGGCAGCGCAAGGCCGAGGACAAGCACCACGAACAGGTATGCCGCGCCCGCGATGATCGTCGCGTCCCATGCGCCCAACCGCCGGACAAGCCGGTTGCGCAGGATGGCCGCGACCACCATCGCCGCAATCGAGATCGCAATCATCGAGAAGTACAGGACCGTTCGGATTTGGATCGTCTCCGGCTCCCCGACCGAGGGCGGATTGGCCGGGTATTTCAGATCCGGCACGACATAGATCGTCAGCAGGGCCGCGCCTGCCAGCAGCGCCGAATTGGACCGCGCACCGAGGTTGCCCATGCGCCCATGGATGAAGGCGAATGCAAGCGCGAACAGTCCGCCAAAGGCCGCGCTATAGACGGTCACCCCCGTCAGCAGGCCAATGCCGCTTTGTACGGAACGGCTGAATATTTCCGGCTCCGGCATTTCTTTCGGCGTGACGATGCCCTTGGCAAGGTCGGCCTGCACCCTGGCCTCCGCCTTGGCTTCGTCCATTTGAGTTTCGAAAGCGATGGCGCGATCGACCTGCGGCTCGCCGAATACCTTCAGGAAGCCGAAGCTCAGCAACCCGGCCATTACGCCGACCAGCATCCCGCGAACCAGCAGATCTCTCGTCATCGGGCGGGTGCCTTCCTAGTGGCAGGGGAAGCCAAGCAGATGCCGTCCGTCATGCACGAACTCGTGGACGCCCATGCCGCTGAAGACCGCCGTGGCGCCCTGCTCAGCGCCGACGAAATAGATCGCCAGCATCAGGATCAAACCGCCAAATACTGCCCAAGGCAGGACCTCACTGACGGGAATTGCAACTGGGCCGGCATCAGGCGCGAGTACGGTGGCTGACATAGCCTTTTCTCCTCACAGTGATCCACAGGGATGCGGCATAAGCGGCACGAGACTGAGGCAGCAAGGGCCTGATCTCACGCTGGACACGCTGTCGCTCGGCGCCATTGCCGCAAGGTACGCTAACGAGCGGCGTTTTGGCGGTCAAGCATCATGGCGACATAACCCAGCAAAACTTTGCATGGAGCCTCCTGCAATGGGGGACTCTCGCACCGAGACTGCGGGCCGGGGCCGTTGCGTCGAACCCGACGGCTGGGAGCGTGCTGGGGATGCAATTAGGCTGGGATGATGCGGCCCGGCCTCGCCAGCATCGCCTTGCCGTTTCCAGCGACGCAGGGCGATCGCTTACGCCGCAAGGAACCGCCGCTTCCCCCTCTCCCGCTTCGGGAGAGGGCCGGGGTGAGGGGGTCTTGCCTGCCTCGCGCCGTTTGACGCCGGCGGAACCGGGCTGCCCGGGCCAGCAGGTCGGCGCTTCCCGACCCCCTCACCCCGGCCCTTTCCCGCAGGGGAAGAGGGAGCAGGCAGCGGCTCCATGGCATATGCGACCGCCTTGCCCGCGACGGCAGCCTACATATCCAGGCTCTGCGGCAGGATGACCAGGTCGCGGATCACCACGTTGCGCGGCCGGGTGAGCATGAACATCACCGCCTCCGCCACCTCCTCGGGCTGCATCAGGCTGCCCCGGGCCAGCGCCTCGTCCATCTTCTCCTTCGGCCAGTCGGCCAGCAGCGCCGTCACCACCGGGCCGGGCGCCACCTCCCCCACGCGGATGCCGTGCTTTATCATCTGGCGCCGCAGCGTGTGGACGAACGCCTGGATCGCATGCTTGGACGCCGTGTAGATCGGCTCCACCACGACCGGGATGAAGCCCGCGACCGAGCTGGTGACGATGATGTCGCCGCTGCCCTGCTCGACCATGTGCGGCAGCACCGCGTGGATGGTGCGGAACGCCGAGTTGATGTTGAGGTTGAGCATGCGGTCCCACGCGTCCGGGTCACCGCCATGCACATCGCCGCCGATATACGACCCGGCGTTGGCGTGGAAGATGTCGAGCCCGCCCGCGTGCTGCAGGATGCCGGGCACCATGGTCGCCACGCTCGCGGGGTTGAGCAGGTTCACCACCAGCGGGATCGCGTACTGCCCCAGCTCGGCGCAAACCTCGTGCAGCCTGGCCTCGTCCCGGTCCACCAGCACGACGCGCGCGCCGGCCCCGATCAGCGACCGCGCGCAGGCCAGCCCGATCCCGGACGCGGCGCCGGTGATGGCCGCGACCTTGCCCGACAAACTCTCGGTCATTCCCGTATCCTCAGCCGCGGCCATGCGAAGCGCGCGACCGGCGCGCGAGGGAGTCGACGATGACGGCCAACGCCAGCACCGCACCGGTGATCATGTACCGCAGCGACGACGACAGGTCGAGCAGCGTCAGCCCGCTGGCGATCGACTGGATGACGATGATCCCCAGCAGCGCGGAGTAGGCGCTGCCCCGGCCGCCGAACAGCGACGTGCCGCCGATCACCGCCGCCGCGATGGCGTCGAGGTTCACGTCGCCCGTGCCCGCCTGCTGGCTGGCCGACGCCAGCCGCGCCGCCGACAGCACGCCGCCCGCCGCCGCCAGCACCGAGCACAGCATGAACGCGCTGATATACGTCGCGTTGACATTGATGCCGGCCCGGCGCGCCGCCTCCCGGTTGCCGCCGACCGCCGTCATGGAGCGGCCCCACTTGGTGCGCTTCAGCGCGTAGTCCATGACCACCACGAGCAGGGCGAACAGCCCGAAGATCCAGGGCACGCCCCGGTCGGTGTTGAGGTAGAACGCCACCCCCTCCAGCACCACGAACAGCACCGCGGCGCGTAGCAGCAGCCCGCCCGTGGAGCGCGGCGACAGCCCGGCGCTGCGCCGCCGCGCCGCCGTGCGCAGCCCCGCATACAGCGATGCAGCCGCAGCCAGCGCCGCCAGCACGTAGGCGACAGGGTGCGGCATGACCAACGTCTGGCCGAAGCTCACCAGCGGCGAGCCGTACGGCAGGTTGATCGACCCGGTGGACCCCAGGATATAAAGCTGCAGCCCAAGCACGGCCAGCAGCCCGGCCAGCGTGGACACGAACGAGGGCATCCCCAGCCGCGTGAACAGCAGTGCGTAAACCAGGCCGATGACGCCGCCCACGATCAGCGCCGCCAGCACCGCCGCTGCCACTGGCCAATCGGCATTGACCCAGATCACGCCCAGCAGCGCCGAGGCGAACCCGCTGACGGAGCCGACCGACAGGTCGATCTCGCCCACCATCAGGATGCAGACGATGCCGAGGGCGATGACCCCGATGGTCGCGGAGTCGAACAGCAGGTTGACCAGGTTGTTGGCCGACAGGAACAGCGGGTTGAGCGACTGGAACACCGTCCAGATCACCGCCAGCCCGACCACCACCGGCAAGGGGCCGAGGTCGCCCGAGCGCACCCGGTCGAGGAAGCCCCGCAGCGACCCGGCAAAGCCCCGGTCGTCGCGGACCCGCACGTCGCTGCGGTCGAGTAGCGGCTGGCTCATAGCGCCGCTCCTTCGCTCTGCCGCGACCGCCGGGTGGACCGGCGCGAGACGGAGTTGTCCGCCGCGCCGGTGATCGCCCCCACCAGCTCCGTGTTGGTCGCGTCGGGCGTGAACACGCCGTTGTTGCGGCCGAGGCGTAGCACCACGATCCGGTCCGCCACCGCCCGCACGTCCTCCATGTTGTGGCTGATCACGATGACGCCCAGCCCGCGCGCCCGCACCCGCTCGATCAGGTCCAGCACCTCCGCCGTCTGTGCCACGCCAAGTGCTGCCGTCGGCTCGTCGAGCATGATCAGCTTCGGGTCCAGCAACAGCGACCGGGCGATGGCGACCGTCTGCCGCTGCCCGCCGGACAGCGACGCCACCGGCTCCCGCACGCTCGGGATGCGCGCGGACAGCTCGTTCAGCAGCGTCCAGGCGCGGATTTCCATCGACACCTCGTCGAGCTGCATTGGCCGCAGCTCCTTGCCGAGGAAGATGTTGGCGACGACGTCCAGGTTCTCGCACAGCGCGAGGTCCTGGAACACGGTCGCGATGCCCAGCGCCAGCGCGTCGCTGGGGCCGGCCAGCGTCACCTCCTTGCCGAGGAAGGCCATGGTCCCCGCGGTGGGCGCGTGCACGCCGGCCAGAACCTTGACCAGCGTGGACTTGCCGGCGCCGTTGTCGCCGACCAGCGCCACCACCTCACCCGCGTGGACATCGAGGTTGATGTCGGTCAGCGCGGACACGGCGCCGAACTGCTTGCAGATGCCCCGGAGGCTGAGCACCACTTCCCGCTGCGACGCGTCCGCCATAAGCTGTATCCCCCGTGCCTGCTACTGGGTAAGGCCCAGCTTCTTGCAGCCCGCGACATAACGTCCGGTGCACAGGGCAGATGCCGGGGTGATCGGCTTTCCGTCAACCATCTTGTCAACGACCTCCGTCTTCATGTTGTCCGCGGTCACCAGCGCCGGCACGAACAGCCGGGTCGGGGTGCCGAACACGTCGCCATCGGACTTCGGCTTCTCGCCGCCCAGCAGCGCCACTGCGATGTCGGCGGCGGCGGCGGCGACGATCTCGCTCGGCTTCGAGATGGTGTTGTACTGGTCGCCGGCGATGATCAACTGCAGGCCCGCGATGGTCGCGTCGTTGCCCGTCACGGGCGGCACCTGCTCGACGCCGGCCGCCTTGAATGCGGCGATCGCGCCGCCGGCCGTGCCGTCGTTGGCTGCGACCACGCCGACGATGTTCTTGCCGAACCGCGAGACCTGGCCGCTCACCCACTGCTGCGCCTTCGGCGGCGCCCATTCGGGGGTGTCATACTCGGCCAGCGTCTTGTAGCCGCTGTTCTCCAGCCCCTCGTGGATGCCCTTCTTGATCAGCCCGGCCGCCGCGTCCGTGGGGGAGCCGTTGACCTCCAGCAGCCCGGCGGCGCCCCCGGGCGACACGCCCTGTGCCTTCAGGTGCTGCACCAGCGATTGGGCGATTGACTTGCCGATCTCCTCGTTGTTGAACGACACGTAGTAGTCGGCCGGGGTGGACGGGATCGGGCGGTCATAGGCGATCACCTTGATCCCCTGGCCCTGCGCCTGCTTGACCAGGGACGCGGCGGCGGTCGAATCGACTGCATCGATCACGATGGCCTTGGCGCCCTGCGTGATGACGGAGTTGAACTGCTGCTGCTGGCGCGACACGTCGCCGTCGGCGTTCTGGTACAGCACCTTGCAGGTCGGGCAGATTTTCTTCATCTCGGCCACGAACCCCGGCCGGTCATGCTCCTCATAGCGGGTCGAGGCCTGGTCGGGCATGAGGAACGCGACCGTCGCATTCTCCACGGCGGCGGAGGCACTGGAGGCGCCGCCGAGCACGCCGAACACGAGGGCGGCAGCGGTGATGGGTGCGTTGGACCGGGTCATAGGTGTTTCCTTGCTATTGGTTGTGGTTGTTTATTAAGCGGTTGCGGCGAACTGCCGGCCAGGGCTGCGGGAAATCGGATGCCGCAAAACGAGTCTGCTGGAAACGGCTGGAGAAAGCGCAGCTCCGTCGGGAGCGCCCTGATGGCCGCCGCGGTGAACTGGAGACAACGCCCCCTCGCCGGCCACGTCGCTGATCCGGTCATGCGGCAAAGTTGGACCTGTAAGCACCCGGTTGCCTGCATCCATGCAGCCAGTCATGAGGCGCAACCCGCACCCCGGCTGACAATGCCGCTGGACGGTCTGGACCGGGTAATCTTGCGGCCAAACTGCTAACGGCTGGTCGTTATGGACCTGGTCAAGCCCTGGACAGGGTTTTGCCCCCATAGTCCTCCCCTCATGCCTCTGCGGCCCACGATTCGTTCCGTGGTTGTCCGTAAAGGCCGAACCTAGAGCAGGGCTGACCAGCCGGCTACGCCCTTTGCGCTGCAGCAATGATACTTTTCTGCCGCTGCCTGGCTTATTGCGTCCGGTTGGGCCTTGATTGGCGTCCGGAGTGCCCGCTCGAACGGCGGCGCCATGACGCGGCAGCGTGCGGCCTCCGGATCGCCGCGGCGCAAGCTCGGCTTGCAATTGCGGCGCACCTATTGCTGGTCAGGACCTCCGGCGTCTGTAGTAACCAAAGTCCGGCTGCGCCCGAAGGGATGCCTACATCTTGCAGCCAGCGGAGTGCCACGCCATGCGCACCAACCCCTTTCTCGACAGCCTGCACTTCCTGATCGGCGACACCCCCGACCACGACGCCCTCGGTCCCGCCAAGTACATCCTGGTCCTATTGTATGCCGCCCTGCTGATTGGCGGCATCGCCATTGCTGCCCGAGCCTGGGCCGCCGACCCGGCGCAGCGCACCGCCCGCAACGCTGGCATATGGCTGTTCCGCATGCTGATCGGCACCATGTGGCTGCAGGGTTCACTGTGGAAGCTGCCGCTGCCCGTCGCCGGCGGCTTCCGGTACTGGACGACCCAGTTGACCGAGAACTCGGCCTTCGCCATCCACGCCGCCCTGGTGCGCGACGTGTTCCTGGCGCACATCGCCTTGCTGGACCCCGCGGTTTACCTGACGGAAACCCTGCTGGCGGCGTCGCTGATGCTGGGCTTCGCCGTCCGCCTGGCCGGCGTCATCGGCGTCCTGTTCACGCTGAACCTATGGATCGGGCTGTATCACAACGACGCCGAGTGGCCGTGGGAGTACATCTTCATCATCATTACGCACGGCTTCTTCGCGCTGGACCGGGTGGGGCAGGTGCTGGGCCTGGACGCTTTGATCCGCCGGTCGCGGACCGGGCTGCTGAACGGGCCGTCCCTGGCCGGCCGCGCCTACCGCCTGGCGTCGTGACGACGCTGGCGGATGGCCTGACCGGCGGCAGGGGCAGCCCGGGCCGGCCCCCCTGTCAGCCGAGCCACTGCGGGTTCTGGATGGTGCCGTCGAAGTGGTGCGACACCTTGTAGCGCTCCGTCTGCCCATCGCGCGCGACGGCCTCGGTCTTGGCCAGCAGGGTCGCGCGCTGCTCGGCCGTGAACGGCTTGAAGGTGCGGACGGCCTCCAGCGCCTGCTGCAAGATGGGCATGCTGTCGATCCCGGTGACCTGCAGGGCCACGGGCAGGCTGAGCGGATACTGCAGCATCTCGATGGGCGTGGCGGCCTTGCTGTCCAGGATGAACGGGTCGCCGAACGCTTTCATGCCCAGCACGCCGGTGCCGTGCTGGACGGCGACCGGCAGCACGCCCTGCTCGAAGCTGTCGAAGTGCGCGTCCATCACGTTGAGCGGCATCTGCACCGTGTCGAAGTGGAAGCCGTGCTGGTCGGCCACGTCGAACATATGCTTGTGGATGGCCGGGCTTTTATGCCCGGTGAAGCCGATGTAGCGGACCTTGCCCTGCTCCTTGGCGCGCAGGATCGCCTCCAGGGCGCCGCCGCTGGCGAACACCCGCTCCGGGTCGTCCATGCGGATGATCTCGTGGAACTGCACGAGGTCGAGGTGGTCGGTCTGCAG
>CAXTAT010000021.1:0-98705 GCA_964242415.1 uncultured Acetobacteraceae bacterium | reverse complement strand
CGGCCTGGGCGTTCCGCAAGTTCGACCAGGGCTTCGGCTGGCTCTCCGACCGCTTCTCCCAGAGCGTCCGCACGACTGCCCGCCTGTGGCCGGTGATGTTCCTGCTGCTGGCGGGGTCTGTCGTCGGCACGTACGTGCTGATCAAGCGGGTCCCGACCTCCTTCACGCCGGTGGAGGACCAGGGTTACTTCTTCATCATCATCCAGCTTCCGAACGGCGCCGCGCTGACGCGGACGGAACAGGTGGCAAAGCAGGTCCGCGACATCGCCAAGCAGCGGCCGGAGGTGGACGACGTGGTGGTCGTCACCGGCCTGGACTTCCTCACCAACTCGACGCAGCCCAACGCCGCCGCCGAGTTCGTCATCCTGAAGCCGTGGGACCAGCGGCCCGGCGCGCAGCACACCGCGCACAGCATCGTCGCCGACCTGAAGCCCCGGCTGATGGGCCTGCCCGCCGCGATCGCGCTCAGCTTCGATCCGCCGTCGATCCCCGGCCTGGGCACCACGGGCGGCTTCGAGTTCGAGGTGGAGGACCTGGGCGGCAAGGGGCCGGTGGCGCTGGACGCGGCGACGCAGGCCTTGCTGGCCGAGGCGCGCAAGCAGCCGGAGCTGGACGCGCAGCAGGTGTTCACCACGTTCAGCACGCTGACGCCGGAGCTGAACTTCGTGCTCGACCGCCCGAAGGCGAAGCAGTTGGGCCTTAACCTGACGGACGTGTTCTCGACGATGCAGGTGTTCCTGGGGTCGCTGTATATCAACGATTTCAACTTGTTCGGCCGCACCTTCCGCGTCGTCGTGCAGGCGGAGGGCGAGGCGCGGAGCAACCCGCTCGACTTCGCGCACATCTTCGTCCGCAACGCCGGCGGCGGGCTGCTGCCGCTGGACACCATCGGCACGCTGCAGCCCATGACGGGACCGGCGACGGTGCCGCACTACAACCTGTACGGCTCGGCGCAGATCACCGGGCAGCCTGCGGCGGGCATCAGCTCCGGCCAGGCGGTTGCGGCGATGCAGCGGGCCACGTCGGCGCTGCCGGAGGGGTTTGGCTACGAGTGGACGGGGGTGACCTACCAGCAGCAGCAGGCCGGGTCGGCGGCGGTGCTGATCTTCGCGCTGGCGTTCGCCTTCGTGTTTCTGTCGCTGGCGGCGCAGTATGAGAGCTGGTCGATGCCGTTCATGGTGCTGCTGTCGGTGCCGTTCGCGCTGCTCGGCGCCATGCTGGCCCTGCGGCTGAGCGGGCTGGAGCTGGATGTCTACGGCCAGATCGGGCTGGTGATGCTGATTGGGCTGTCGGCCAAGAATGCCATCCTGATTGTGGAGTTCGCCAAGCGGCTGCGCGAGGAGGGCAGCACGGTGATCGAGGCGGCGATGCAGGCGGTGAAGCTGCGGCTGCGGCCGATCCTGATGACGGCGCTGGCATTCATCCTGGGCGTGTCGCCGCTAGTGGTCGCGGCGGGGGCGGGGGCGGCGAGCCGGCAGTCGCTGGGGACGACGGTATTCGGCGGGATGCTGGCCTCGACGGTGCTCGGGCTGGTGTTCACGCCGGTGTTCTACGTGACCATCGAGCGGCTGCGGGAGCGAGGGACGGCGCCTGACGCTGCAAGGCCAGGCACCGCGAAGCCGGGCGCCCCGCCGGCAGCACAACCAGCGGAGTAGCACCATGCCCGACGCGAACATGCCCGATCTCGACAAGCCCAGCTTGGACAAGCCCGGCGTGGCTCCAGCCAATGCCAAGCCGACCGGCCTGCGCCCGGACGGCTCGCCTGACGACAAGCCGGGCGTCACGCCCCCGGAGAAGCCGGATGCCGACCGGGGCGCCCCGCTTGCCGGGACGCCGCCAGCCAAGGGGCACCGCGGCGTCTGGACCAGCCTGCTCGTTCTGTTGCTCGCCGCAACCGGGGCCGGTGGCGCCTGGTGGTGGTTCCGGGACCAGCCGCACCTGCAGGCGCAGGCGCAACCGCCGATGCCGGTGCCGGTCATGACCGTGGCGCCACGCACGGTGCCGGTGTATCGCAGCTTCCCCGCGGCGACCGAGGCGATGCGGTCGGTCACCATCCAGGCCCGCGTGACTGGATATTTGATTGCGCAGGGGGCGAAGGACGGGGCGGACGTGGCAGCCGGGGCGCTGCTGTACCGGATCGACGCCCGGGACTACCAGGTGTCGCTGGCGCAGGCACTCGGCCAGCGCGACCAGGCCATTGCCAGCCTGAGCTACGCGCGGGTCAGCCAGGGGCGCAACCAGACCCTTGCCCGCGACGGCTGGACGTCGCAGGACACCTCCGACCAGGCGACCAGCACGTTCCACCAGGGCCAGGCGAGCGTGGTGACCAACACGGCGGCGATGCAGCAGGCGGCGCTGAACCTGAGCCGGACCGAGGTCATCGCGCCGTTCGCCGGGCGGATCAGCCGCAGCCAGGTGTTCGAGGGCAGCCTGATCAGCGTGGCCGGGGCGACGCTGAACACCCTTGTGCAGCTCGACCCGATCTACGTCAGCCTGAACCCGGCCGAGGCGGACTTGGTGGCGATCAACCGCACGCAGGCCCGCGGCCCCATCGACACCGCCGTTTCGGTAGGTGGCGGCGCGCCGGACCATACGGGTCCGCTGACGTTCATCGACAACCAGGTGGACCGCACGACGGGGACGATCCTGGTGCGGGCGACCATCGCCAATCCGGACCATGCGCTGCTACCGGGGCAATACGTGACGGCGCGGCTGCACCTGGGCGACCAGGACGGGGCGCTGCTGGTGCCGCAGGACGCGGTCGGCGCCAGCCAGATCGGCCGCACCGTCATGGTGGTGGGCGCGGACAGCAAGGCCGAGCAGCGTGTGGTCAAGCTGGGCGACACCTATGACGACATGATCGTCGTGACGGACGGGCTGAAGGCCGGGGACCAGGTCATCACCGGGCAACTGCAGAAGCTCAGGCCCGGCGCGCCGGTGCAGGCGGAGGCTAAGAAGCCGGGCTGACGCGGGCTGCGCGCCTGGCGTGATGCCGAGCGTTCGGGCGCTGGCGCAGCGCCTGGGCGTCGTCATGCGGGCCGGCTCCCCCTGTCCACAAGGGGTTTTGCCGGCCTGAGCAGCGTGGAGAGACGGCCGGCTTATCCCACAGCGCGGAACCGCCCGTCCTGGAACCGCAGCCGGCCCTGGCGCACCAACAGGTTGACATGGGCGAACGTCTCGCCGAACGCGAAGCCCATCTGGTGCGGGTCGTCGATGGCCCGGCCGAACACCACCGGCACCAGTTCCGCCACCGTACGCCCCCCGGAGGTGCCAGCACAGGCCTCGGCAATGGCGGCGCAGCGGGCGGCGTGGTGCGCCTGCAGCTCGGACACCCGCACATGCAGCCCGACGAACGGCAGGTTGTGACCCGGCAGCACCAGGGTATCCGCCGCCACCGTCGCCCGCAGCTCCTGCAGCGAGCGCAGGAACAGGCCCAGTGGGTCGCCCTCCGGGTCCATCGCCTGCACGCTGACGTTGGGGGTGATGCGCGCCAGCACCTGGTCGGCGCCCAGCAGCAGCTTGTCAGCCGGGCAGTGCAGCATGATCTGCTCGGGCGAGTGGCCGCCGCCGGACAGCACCTCGAACCGGCGGCGGCCCAGGTGCAGCGTGTCCCCGGCCACCAGGCGGCGGTATGTGCGGGGCAGCTCGGTCACCATCCGAAGGTAGCTGTGCCCGTTGCTCAGCAGTTGCGCCGTGGTGGCGCTGTCCAGGCCATGCTGCCGGTAGAAGCTGCGGTAGGGCTCGGCGTCCAGGGCCTGCGGATCAAGGTGGATGGCGAGGCTGGTCAGGTACTCGGTCCCGCTCATCAGCAGCGGCGCATCCAGCCGGCGGCACAGCCACCCCGCCATGCCGACATGGTCGGGGTGATAATGGGTGGCGATCACCTGCGTCACCGGACGCGACCGCAGCGGGCCAGCCAGCAGCTCCTCCCAAACCGCCTGCGTCGCGGCGTTGCCAAGGCCGGTGTCGATGACCGCGACGCCTAGCCCGTCCTCGACCAGGTAAACATTAACGTGGTCCAGCCGGAACGGCAGCGCGAGGCGGAGCCAGGCGATGCCGGGCGCGACCTCGGCCATCCCGCCCGGGGCCGGCGGCTGGGCAAGCGGAAACAGCAGCGTCGGGAGGGGCAGGGTCTGCGCGGCAGGTTGCACGGCTGGGCTTCCTCGGCTGACAGGGGATTGCAGGACACCGGGGACGGGCGCCCGGCGGCCATGTGTCAGCGGGCATGTAGCCTAAAACCCGCAATGTCACGATGCCTCACGTCCCGTCCGGCGCGGCTGGAGGAAGCATGCGGCAAGGTCACCCCACCTGCCCCACTGCGGCGCCGGACGGGATGGCGCTGCCCGTCAGCTTCGCTCCACGGCGATGGCGGCGGCGTCCAGCGCCGCGGCGATGGCGCGGGCCTGCTCGGAATCCAGCGGACCGCGCCCCTGCCGCAGGCGCAGCGCCAGCTTCAGGTTCTCCGCCGCCCGGATGATCTCCGGCGCCGGGCCGCCGCCATGCGTGGCGTTGACCTCACGCATCCGGGCGGTCGCGGCGGCCACGGCGGCGTGGTTCGCCTGCAGCCAGGCCGTGCCCTCCGGCGTGATGGCATACTGCTTCTTGCCGTCGTACTCGGACATCGTGGCGTGGCCCAGCTCCTCCAGCAGGGTCAGCGTGGGATAGATCACGCCGGGACTGGGGCTGTAGCTGCCGGCGAGCCGCTCCTCGATCGCCTTGATGATCTCATAGCCGTGGCGCGGCTGCTCGGCGATGAGGGCGAGGACGACCAGGCGGAGTTCGCCATGATCGAACACGCGCCCGCCGCGCCGGCCGCCGCGCCGGCCCTCGCCGGGATGCCCGCGTTCTGCGGGGTGATGATGGCCGCTCTCGCCGCGGGCGAAGCGCAGGCGGTGCCAGGGGAAGCCGTGTCCGTGATGCATGTGGATTCCGATCCAGTTTCGATGTATCGAAATATAAGATATATCTTAGACCTATCGATTGCAAGGGCCTTCTCCGACGCCCAAGCCACAGAACCGCATCCAACGTGAAGCCACGATCTTCCTCCTCTCCCCCCGGGAGAGGGCCGGGGTGAGGGGGTCTTGCTTGCCGACCCGCGTGCCGCGCCGAAAACCGCGGGCGCCACAGCACCCGGGCTTGCCTGGCCACAGCCCTCCCCTCACCGCAGCCTTCATAGGCGCCAATTCAAGCCGGCCTGTGCCCCGAGCGCCGCCGTCATTGCGAGGAGCGCCTGCAACGCGGCATAGGGGGCCGCAAGGACTGGCGCCCGCCGCCCCTGGATTGCCGCGCCGCAAGGGCGGCTCGCAATGACGACTCCGGGCATATCCGGTTGAAGCGCCCCGCACCCGGCCCAAATCAGCACCCATAACCCCAACCGTCTCCCGAAGGGAGAGAGGAAGCAGGCATGGCCTTTGCGCGTGGGCGATGGCTGTTCAGCCCGAAGCGCAATCCATGATGCGGCCACCCGCCGCCGTCATCCCACGGCCGGCCGGCCGGCCAGCGAGATCGCGGCGTGGATCAGGGCCAGGTGGCTGAGGCCCTGCGGCAGGTTGCCCAGCATGTCGCCGGTGCCGATATCCACCATCTCGCTCAGCACGCCGACCCCGGGCGGCAGCCCGGCCAGCGCCTCGTTCATCAGCGCCTCGGCCTCACCCTGCCGGCCCAGCACCGCATAGGCATCGACCAGCCAGAACGTGCATGCGAGGAAGGCGCCCTCCTCCTGCTCGGCCCCGCTGTAGCGGTAAACCCAGGGGCCACGCCCCAGCTCCGTCCGGATCGCGTCGCAGGTCGAGGACAGCCGGTTGGCGCCGTCGAAGCCGAACACCACCGCCAGCGCCAGCGAAGCGTCAAGCCGGTCAGTGCCGGCGTAGAACGTGTAGGCGCCCTTCGCCTCCGACCAGCAGTGCTCGCCGATCCAGGCCGCGATGCGCTCGCGCTCGCGCTCCCAGCGCGGCACGCAGGTGGCGGGCAGGTGCCCGGCCTCGGCCAACTCGACCGCGCGCGTCAGGGCCTGCCAGGCGCTGATCTTGGACATCGTGTAGTGCTGCAAATCCTGCAGCTCCCAAATCCCGGAGTCCTTCTGGCGCCAGCGGTCGGCGCACTCGTCGGCCAGGCGCGACAGCACGAAGGCGCTGTGCTGGTCCAGCACGTTGCCGGCGGCCACGAAGCTCGACGCCGCCTGGAAGATGTCGCCATAGATGCCATGCTGGTGCTGCGCGGCGGCGGCGTTGCCGGTCACCACCGGCCGCGAGTCCAAATACCCCGCCAGGTCCAGCCGCCGCACCGGCGGCACCGGCCCGCCGTCCAGGCGGTAGCACACCTGGGCGCCCGTCTCGCCCAGGCGGTGGATCAGCCAGGCCAGCGCCGCCTGGCTCTCCGGCACCACGCCCAGCCGCACGAAGGCGGCCAGCGTGTAGGCGGCGTCGCGCACCCACGCGTAGCGATAATCCCAATTCTTGTCACCGCCGACCCGCTCGGGCAGCGAGGTCGTGGCCGCGGCGGCGATGGCGCCGGTGGGCGAGAACAGCAGCAGCTTGAGGGCAAGCCCGCTGCGCCGCACCGCCGCCCGATGCGGGCCGTCGTAGCGCAGGCCCTCCGCCCAGCCGCGCCAGGCGTGATCGCTTTGGTCGATGCGCTGATCGATATCCTCGATGGCGGGCACGCCCAGCGGCTGGTCCTCCCCGGCCACCACGGCCATGACGGCGCGATCGCCGGCGCGCAGCATGACGTCCGCCCGGATGGCGCGGTCCTCCTCGACCGTGCGCACGTTGGGGCTGGCGCGGAACAGGCCCAGCACGGGGCCGGCGTGGAAGATGCAGCCGTTGCGGTTGGGCTGCAGCCAGGGCGACACCTGGTCGCCGCGGGTGCCGAACACCAGGTGCGCGTGCATCGCCACGGTGCCGGACAGACCCTCGATGCGCCGGGCCAGCTCGCACCAGGGCAGCCGGCCCGCCAGGGTGCTGTTCATCGACTCCGTCATCCGCACCTGGCCGCCGGCGGTGGTGAACACGGTCTCGAGCACGTTGCTGTCGGGCAAGTAGCGGCGTTCGGCGCGGAACGGCCCGGCCGGCTGCAGCATGAAGTAGCCGCCCTGCACGGGGTCGAGCAGGCTGTCGAGCAACGGGTCGGAGTCGATGTTGGGCACGCACCACCAAGCCACGACGCCGTCTGGCGCCACCAGCGCCACCGAGCGGCCGTCGCCTAGCGCGGCGTAGTGCTGCAGCGGATGGGCGCGGCGCGGCGCATCCGGCTGCAGGTCGGGGTGGTCGGTCCACATCGGGCGCCGTTCAGCCGGCGCCAATGCTGCACCAGCCCTCAATGCTGCGCCATTCCTCAGTGCTGCGCCAGCGTCAGCCGCGACAACTGCTCCCCGGCGGTGCCGACGATCGGGAGCGCCAGCACCGCCGGGTGCCTGGCGTCCTGCAGCACCGTCCAGGTGAACGCCGCCGGGCTCGGCCCGGGTCCCTGCGGAGATGGCAAGCCCGGCGCCGCGCCCGCCGCGCCCGCCATCGCGAGCCGCATCCGGTGCCCCAGCTGGAACACGTAGGCGGTCGGCAGCAGGTCCACCTCGACCTGCCGCGCCTGCCCCGGGATCAGCGGCGCCGGGCTGGCCAGCGAAGCCTCATGCGGCACGTTGGAGTAGCCCTGGATCACCTGCACCGAAGTGCCGTCCGGCGCCACGTCGTTCAGGCTGAACACCATGTCGCCGTCGTCCGTGCTGGACGCGGCCCACAGCGACACGTGCGGGGCGCCCGTCACCTCGGTCGCCACCGGCAGCGGCGCGGTGGTCCAGGTCAGCACCTTCTGCTCGGCATCGCGCTGATCGCCCGCCGGCCGCCCCTCCGTGGCGCTGAGCAGCACTGGCAGCGCAGGACCGGCGCCCGGCGCGTAGGGTAGCGTCGCCGGTGGTCCTGCGGCGGGCTGCGCCGTCAGCGAACCGTCGTTCAGGCTGCCGATCGTCCCGCTATGCCCCGCCTGCAGGAACAGCTTGGCCACCCGGGCGTCGGGGATCGGCCAGTCCGCCTCGTAGCGCCAGCGGTCCACCCCCTTCACGAACAGGATCACCTTGGGCGCCCGCTCCACGCCGTTGTCGATGCCCTTCAGCCAGTGGTCCAGCCACTGCACCTGCAACTCCTGCAGGAAGTCGATCTGCCAGCCATGCGCGTGCGGCGCCAGCAACAGGCGCTTGCGCGGCGAGCCGAAGGCGGCATAGGCCTGCACGTTGGCCGGCGTTATGTAGTCGTCCAGCCCGCCTGCGATGAACGCCGCCACCCCGCGCGCTGCAATCGCCTGCACGTCGGCGTCCTGCGTCGTCCGCTCCCGCCACCAGGCGTCGAGGTTGCGGTGCTGGATGGCGGTCGCGTACTCCGCTTCTGCCCCCGGGGACAGCTTGCGCGCCTCGCGGCCGGGGCCGGGCAGCATGCCGCCGGGATACCACAGCAGGCCGTAGCAGTCGCCGCACGCCACCTGCGGCACGATGGCGCGCAGGCTCGGCGGCGCCTCCTTGGCGGTCAGCCATTGCGAGATGCCCAGCAGCGATGGCCCGACCATGCCGACGCGGCCGTTGCACCAGGACTGCTTGGCCATCCATTCGACCGTGTCGTAGCCGTCCTGGCCGAACTGGTTGTACAGCGTGGCGTCGCCGCCGGACTCGCCGGACCCGCGCAGGCTGAGGTGCAGCACGGCATAGCCGCGGGCGGCGATGTCCATCAGCACCGGGTCGGCGCTCGCCCCGGTGTTGGAGGACCGGCCATAGCCGTCCGACATCAGCACGCACGGCGGAGGCGGGGCGCCGGCGGCGAGGGCCGGCAGGAACAGCCGGGCGTCGAGCTTGACGCCGTCCCGGGCGGTAATGGTCACGCCGTCCTGCACCTGCACCGGGAACCGCGCCTGCGGATTGTCCACGCGGGCACGTTCGGGCAGCCATTGCCGGTCCTCGGTGCCGGCGCCCATGCGGAAGGGCTGCGCATGCAGGCCCGGCATGGCGCAGGCGAGCAGCAGCAGCGCCGTGCGAAGGGTGCGGCTTGTCATGGTCCGGTGGCTCCGAGGTCGCAGCGTGGCCTGGCGCCGACCCTGCCAGCAGGTCCGGACCCATGCAATGGCGTCATGCGGGGGGCCACCCGCCGCTGCAACGAAGGGCGGCGTGCTCATCGAGGCCATGCAAGTCCGGCCTCCTTGATGGAGGAATCGTCGTGCCCGGGCGCGGCTTGCAATGACTGGGCCTGTAGGCGCTAAGTTGGGCCGGGTGCGGGGTGCTTTGACCTGACATGACGGCAGCGCCCGGAGTACATGCTGGCCGGCCTAAGTCAGCGCATATGGCCATAGGGTGCCGCCTGCTCCCTCTCCCTCCGGGAAAGTGTCGGGGTGAGGGAGGCGGCAAGGGCCTAATCCGCCCGTTAGCGGACGAAAGCCGCTCCCAACCATGCCGGGCTTGGCGCTTGCGGCCTCCCTTGATCCCGCCGCTCCGGGAGGCGCATGCCAGGGACGGACCAACATCGGACGCCGAGTGACGTATCAAGACAAGACGACGCAACACGCCGCACCGTTGGCCAGTCCGGAAGGGCGGGTGCCGCCGCTCTGGCTGCTGGCGCTGATCACCCTGAGCGGCACGCTGGCGATGCATATGTTCGTGCCGGCCCTGCCAGCGGCGGCGCGCGAGCTGGGCGCCAGCGCCGGCGCCATGCAGGGCGCCATCAGCGTCTATATCTTCGGGCTGGCGGTCGGGCAGCTTGTGTATGGGCCGCTGTCGGACCGCTATGGGCGGCGGCCGCTGCTGGTGGCGGGCCTGCTGCTCTATACCGCGGCGGGATTGGCCGCCGCGCTCGCGCCGGGTGTGCACTCGCTGGTCGCGGCCCGGCTGGTGCAGGCGCTGGGCGGGTGCGCCGGGCTGGTGCTGGGACGCGCCATGGTGCGCGACACCGCAGCGCCCGAGCAGGCGGCGCGGCGGATGGCGCTGCTGAACCTGATGGTGACCCTGGGGCCGGGCCTGGCGCCGCTGATCGGCGGGGCGCTGTCCGAGGCGTTCGGGTGGCGCTCGATCTTCGTCGCGCTGTGCGGGTTGGGCGCCGTGAACATCTGGCTCACGCTGCGCCGGCTGCCGGAGACGGGGACGCGGCTGGTCGGGGTCAGCGCGGCGTCGCTGGCGCGGAATTACGGGCGGCTGCTGGGGTCGCCGGCCTTCCTGGGCTACGCCGTCGGGGGCGGCTGCGCCACGACGTCGATGTATGCGTTCTTCGCGGTCGCCCCGTTCGTGTTCGTGGACGAGCTGCACCGGCCGTCCCGCGAGGTCGGCGCCTACTTGGCGCTGCTGGTCGCGGGGGTGTCGCTGGGCAGCGTCCTGGCCAGCCGCCTGGTCACGCGCGTCGCCATCGAGCGGCTGCTGGCCTGGGCCAGCGGGGCGGCGGTGCTGGCAGCCTTCACCCTGCTGGGGGTCGCGCTGCACGGGGCGCCCAGCGTGCCGCTGGTGGTCGGGCCGATGTTCGTCTTCACCGTGGGGGTCGGCCTGGCGAGCCCGATGGCATTGACCAAGGCGGTGGGGGTGAACCCGAAGGTGATCGGCTCGGCGGCGGGCCTGTATGGGTTCAGCCAGATGGCGGTCGGAGCGCTGTGCACCGTGCTGGCCGGGCTGGGACGCGACCCATTGCTGGCGGCGGCGTCTGTGCTGGCGGCGGCGGGAGTGGTCGGGCAGGTTGCGTTCTGGACCTCCGCGCGGGCGGAGCGGGCCGATATGCGCAGGCTCCATTAGGCCGGGACGCCCGCGTTCCCCGCGATGACGAGCCGCGGACCCGATGCGATCACATAAGGATCAGGGCAGAGGGCGGCCGGTGTCAGACCTCGACACGCCGGACTGCGACCCTTCCGGTCCGGGCTTCCAGAACGACGCGCCCGATCAGGTCCACCGTCCTGGCGCGCATGGCGACGACGCCGTACTGGGACCGCGCCCGCGCCTCCGCCCGGTCCACCTGCGCCTCCAATCCCACGCGGTTCGACAGCACCGCCTGCACAGCCTCCGCCAGGGCGGGGATATTTCCGGGCGGAACCAGGGTTCCGGCCGCGCCGCCGTCCAGGACTTCGGACGGTGCGCCGGCGTCGGTCGCAATGATGGGCGTCCGCATCAGCATCGCCTCGATCAGCGTTCGACCGAACGGCTCTGGATCGACCGAAGGATGGATCACGGCGTCGCACGCCTGCATCAGCCGGGGCACGTCGGAACGTTGTCCCAGGAACTGCACGCGGTCGAGGACGCCGAGGTCGCGGGCCAGGTCGTGCAGGGCGCGTGCATAGGCGTGCTCACCGAACAGGGCGTCCCCGGCCACGACGCAGCGCACGCCCGGCATGCGAGCCAGGGCCCGCAGCACGACGTGCTGGCCCTTCCAGGGCGCAAGGCGGCTGAACACCCCGATCAGCGGCCCAGGCGGCAGCCCCAAGCGGTCGCGCAGCGCAGCCGGCGGCAACGGGTCCCGCACCAGGTCGATGCCGTTCGGGATGACATGCAGCAGGCCCGTCCGGCCGCCGGCTGCCGTGAACGCGTCGGCCGCCGCCTGCGAGGGGACCACCACCCCGGCGGCAAGACGGTTGGCCAGCCCGACCTGCAGCCGGCGCTGGCCCTCGCCGAAATGCACGCCGCTAATGATGTCGTGCAGGTGCCAGATTAGCGGACGCCGGGCCAGCGCCGCCGCGACGGAGGCGAGCACGAAGGCCTTCTGCGAGTTTGCATAGACCAGGTCGTGCCGGTGGGCAGCCCGCGCCAGCCCGGCCGTGGTCGCCACCAGCCGGCCCGCAAGCGGCAGCGCCCGCAACAGGCTGCTGTCCCGCTGGATGCGGGCCAAGCCGCCGCCCCACCGCGCCACCTGAACCTGCACGCCGCGACTCCGCATCGCAGCGTTCAGCGTCCCATCCTCGAACAGGTAGGCCGAGGCGCCCGCCCAGGCCTGCACCAGGTCGAGCAGGACAAGCTCAGCCCCCGCGCCGGTGCTGGTGTGATTGACGAACAGGACGCGCGGCGTGGCCATCAGCCGGCAGCCGAGGCCGGGCGGGCGCGGGCGTCATAGAGGCGCGAGGCGGCCAGTGATGCGGGACGCCCTTCGGCGAAACCAGCGGCCATGCCGCCGTTTGCGTCCGCTGCAACCACGCACGGCAGCCCCTCTGGCCAAGACATCGAGCAACTCCCGGCAGTTTGGGTCAGCATGCCTGATCCAGCCACGCGTTAGCAGTAGCCCCCGTGGCCGGTGCAGGGCGAGTTATGTTTGGTCAGGTTCGTTCCATTTCGATGTGCGGCGCTCGTGCCGGAACCCGCGGCACGGCACCCATGCCAGCCGCCGGACGGGCGGCATGGCGCTGCGGCGACCGGCTGAACCCACCCTTGGCGTCGCCGCAGGCCAGCGCGCCGGTGGGGATCACCCGCGCGCGACGGCGGGCCAGCCCAGCGAGCCTTCCGCGCCTGGCCGGTTGCGCAGCCACCACGACCAGTCCTGCGGGATCAGCGAGAACGGGTCGTTGTGCGCCAGCTCGCGCGCCGCCCATACCGGCCAGTGCGGGTTGGCCAGCGCGGGGCGGCCGAGGAACACCAGGTCGATCAGCTCCTGCCGGATCACCTGGTCGGCCACGGCGGGCAGGCCGAGGTTCCAGCTCACGCCCACGGGGATGCCGACCTCCCGGCGCACCCGGGCGCCACGCTCCACCATGAACGCCACGTCTGCGAACGGCAGGTCCTTGGTATCGTCGGTGTTCATGCCAAGGCTCAGGTCGGCCAGGTCCAGCCCGTGCTCCTTCAAGGCGCCCACCGCCCATACGGCATCATCGAACTGTACGCCCTGCTCGTGGAAGTCGTCGGAGCCGAGCCGCATCGTCAGCGGCAGCCGCTCCGGCCACACCGCGCGCACCGCGTCCAGCGCCTCGCGATGGAAGCGCACGCGGTTCTCCAGGCTGCCGCCGTATTCATCGTCGCGCTGGTTGGCCAGCGGCGAGAAGAAGCTCGCGCCGAGGTAGCCGTGCGCGAAGTGCATCTCCAGCCACTCGAACCCGGCGTCCAGCGCCCGCTGCGCCGCCTGGGCGTAGGCCCGGTGCAGATCCTTGATCTCCGCGACCGTGAGCGCCTGGACGGGGTAGGTGTAGCGCCCGCCATAGGTGATCGCCGAGGGGCCGCGCACCTGCCAGCCGTCGGGGTGGTCGGGCGGCAGTTGCAGCTTGCCCTCCCAGGGCTTCAGCTCGCTGCCCTTGCGGCCGGTGTGGCCGAGCTGGATGCCGGGCACGCCGCCCATGTCCTTGATGATGGCGGTCACGCGCTGCAGGCCCTCGACCTGCGCGTCGTCGTAAATTCCGGCGCAGTGCGTGCCGGTGCGGCCGTCCGGGGTGATGGCCAACTGCTCGGGGAACACCAGGCCGAAGCCGCCGGCGGCGCGCGAACCCATCAGCATGACGTGGAAGTCGTTGATCAGCCCGTCGGTGGACCGGTACATGGTCATCGGCGACATCGCGATCCGGTTGCGGAGCGTGACGCCCTTGAGGGTGTAGGGGCTGAAAAGGTCTGGCATCGGCGCACTCGTATTACTGGATCAGCAGTCCCTGCTCGCCCCGATTGCAGGTGCTGCTCTACAGCCAGCAGGCTAGCGCGGAATAAGCTGCCTGAAACAGCCCTTCAAGCGCGCCGCCGTGATGCTACTTGCCCTTAGCCTCCACCTTGGCCTTCTCCGCCTCATTCATCCCCTGTACCTCCGGCCCCTGCGCGATCGAACCCGTGGTCTGCGTCGTGCTGGCGGGCGGCGCAGCACTCGGCACCGAGCTTTCCGACGCCGGCCCCCCTCGCGGGCGCACCGGCGTCGCGCCTTGCGGCGCTGCACTCTGAGCCTGGGCGCCGAGCACCGGCGCCACCAGCAGCAGCGCCGCCAGGACCAGCCGGCTCATGCTTCGAGCTGCTTGCCGATCGGCAGGGCGCGGATGCGCTTGCCGGTGGCGGCGAAGATGGCGTTGCACAGCGCCGGGGCGAACGGTGGCACCCCCGGCTCGCCGATGCCGCCCGGCGCCACGCTCCAGTTGGAGGGGACGATGTGCGTGTTGGTCACCAACGGCGCCTCGTCGATGCGGACCACGGGGTAGTCGTCGTAGTTGCCCTGCTCCACGCGGCCGTCCTTGAAGGTGATCGCGCCATGCTTGGCCAGGCTCAGGCCCATGATCGCCGCACCCTCCATTTGCGAGGCGATCCGCTCCGGGTTCACCACCACGCCGCAATCGACGGCGGTATCGACGCGCGGCACCGTCAGCACGCCCTTGCTGTCCACCGCCACCTCCACCACCGTCGCGATGTAGCTGGCAAAGCTGCGGTGCGCCGCAATGCCGATGCCATGGCCCGGCGGCAGCTTGCGCCCCCACTCGCCCTGCGCCGCCACCAGCTCCACCACCCCACGCAGGCGGCCGGTGTCGATGGGGTAGCTGCTGAACGGCTCCCCATAGTTCCACAGGTTCTTCACGGCATCGCTGAGATCGACGGTGCGGGCGGGTCCGATCAGCTCCAGCAACACATCCTTCGGGTCCCGGCCGGTGCGCGCCGCGATCTCCGCCACCATGGACTGCACGGCGAAGGCGTGCGGGATGTTGGACACCGAGCGGAACCAGCCGATCCGGGTGTGCGCCGCCGCCTCTGGGGTCTCGGCGCGGATGTTGGGAATGTCGAATGGCAGGTCGGTCAGGCCCATCCCCAGCTCGAACGGCAGCGGGTGCAGGGTGTTGGCGGCGAACGTCGATCCGATGCTAGGCGCGGCGCTGCGGTGGCGCCAGGCGACGACCTTGCCGCCCGCGTCCAGCCCGGCCTCGATCCGCTCGGCGCTGACGGTGTGCAGGAAGTCGTGCCGCACGTCGTCCTCCCGTGTCCACTGCACGCGCACGGGCGCGCCGAGCTTGCGCGACAGCAGCGCGGCCTCCAGGGCGAAGTCGCACTTGGACTTCCGGCCAAAGCCGCCGCCGAGCAGCGTGACGTGGACCGTCACGTCCTCGATGGGAACCTCCATGGTCTTGGCCAGGTCCTCCCGGGTGCCGCCGGCGCTTTGCACAGGCGCCCAGACCTCGACCTTGCCGCCCTGCACGTGGGCGGTGGCGACGGGCGGCTCCATGCTGACATGGGCCAAATGCGGCAGGTAATACTCGCCAACCACGGTGGTTGCGGCGCCTTGCAGGCCGGCGTCGATGTCCCCCGTGTTGCGGACGACTAGGCCGGGCTGGCGGGCGGATGCCTCCAGTTCGGTGCGGTAGGCGGCGCTGTCATAGTGCGCGTTGGCGCCGTCGTCCCACACCACCTTGAGCGCGTCGCGGCCCTTGATGGCGGCGCCGGTGTTGCGGGCGATGACGGCGACGCCGCCCACCGGCTGGAACTTGGACGGCCAGGGCCAGCCCTGCGCCTCCAGCACCTGCTCGACGCCGGGGACCGCGAGGGCGTCCTTGCCGTCGAAGCTGACCAGCTTGCCGCCAGTCACGGGCGGGCGGGCGATCACGGCATACTTCATGCCCGGCAGGCGCACATCGGCGCCATAGGTCGCACGGCCCATGGTAATGTCGCGCAGGTCGGTGATGCCGATGCGGCCGCGGCCAATGTAGCGGAAGTCCTTCGGGTCCTTCAGCCGCAGGCTCGCGGTGTCCGGCACCGGCTGCGCGGCGGCGGCGGTCGCCAGCTCGCCATAGCCCAGGCGGCGGCCGGTCGGGGTGTGCACGACCTGGTGGTTCGCGGCGCGCACCTCGCTGACCGGCACGTTCCAGCGTGCGGCGGCGGCGGCCTCCAGCATGGTGCGGGCGGCGGCGCCGACCTCGCGCATCGGCTGTAGGTAATGCCGGGTGCTGCGGGAGCCGTCGGTGTCCTGGTTGCCGTACTTGGCCTCGTCGCCGGGCGCCTGCTGGATGCGGACGCGCGCCCAGTCGGCCTCCAGCTCGTCGGCGACGATCATCGGCAGGCTGGTGCGCACGCCGGTGCCCATCTCGGACCGGTGCGCGATGATGGTCACGCTGCCGTCCGGGGCGATGGCGACGAACACGCGCGGGTCGTTGACGGTGCCGTGCGGCATGGAAGTCGAGCCGGACGCATACGGCGCAGCCACGGCGCGGCGCGGCAGCAAGGGGGCGGCCAGCACCAGCGACCCGGCTGCCGCGGCGCCGCGCAGCAGGGTCCGGCGGGATACGTTCCTGATCATGATCTAGGTTCCCGTGGCGGCGAGGCGGATTGCGGCCTCGATGCGCTGGTAGCACCCGCAACGGCAGATGTTGCCGGACATCGTGTCGCGGATCGCCGTGTCGGAGGGATGCGGCGTCTCGTTCAGCAGGGCGGAGGCTTGCATGATCTGCCCGGCCTGGCAGAATCCGCACTGCGGGACGCCGATTTCGCGCCAGGCTTTCTGCACCGGGTGGTCTCCGGTGGGATGCAGGCCCTCGATGGTGGTGATGGAGCGACCGTCCACGTCGGACATACCTGTGATGCACGACCGGGCGGCCTGGCCATCAACGTGCACGGTGCAGGCGCCGCACAGGGCCTGGCCGCAGCCGAACTTGGTGCCGGTCATCCCGGCTTCGTCGCGCAAGTACCACAGCAGCGGCAGGGACGGGTCGCCGTCCCAAGTTTGATCCTGGCCATTAACCTGCAGTTTGATCATGGAAACGCCCTCCGTTTTGGTGAACGCTACTGCGGGTGCAATTAAACGTGTGATCACAGGTCCGGGAACTAGGAATACCCTTAGCAGCGTAGTTGAGCCTGTTGCGTCCGATCAGCTAAGCGGGTGTCCTCTGCCCCGCACACGGATGATATGAGCCGGCCGTCTCTGTCGTTTGCTGAGGGAACAGCATGGCGGGTCGGTCCTCCTTTGGCTGCGCCGGCTGAGAGGACGGCGGCGCTGCAGGGAGCCGTCGCGATCCGATGTGCGTGGCCAGGCCGACCGGGCGCATGCGATCCTGCCAACCCTGCAGGGCTGGCCCAGCCTACGGGTGGCCGTGGCGTTCGGCCTTACCGTTGATGCGGTGCGACGCTGGCGGGGGCAATTCAGCGGGCGCCGGGTGGACGCACTGTGCTCGACGCTGGTGCCGGCCCGTCCTCGGCCAAAGAATCGCGCACCCTGACGGCGGCGAGGCCTTTGCTGCACCAGCCGGTCGAGGACTGCACCAACTGGGCCCTGTTGCGGCTGCGGGCGGAGATCGAGTGGCGGACTGGGGCTGCAATCCCCACGTCGCAGTTGAGCCTGCTGCTCAAGAAGGGGGCTTCGGCCGGCAACATCACGCTGCTGTATGCCGATGAGAGCGAGGCGCTGACCCACGCCATGCCCCTCTAGCGCATGTCACTGCGCCTGATGCGCCTTGGTCCACATCTCTCCTCTGCGCCGCCCTGCCAAGCGGCTTCCGTGGTCACCACGAGGCTGGATGAGGCCCAGGCACAAAGGCGGCAACTTAAACAGGCACTGAGTCAGGAGGGCTGTGAACCGGACATCGCACCGGGATACATGCTCCGGTTGAACATCTGGAGCCTGAAGCTCGCTGGCGAGGGGCCTCGATCCCTCGCCCGATCTGGTGACGCCGGGACCGGGCCTGTCCGGCCACGGCCGGAAGCAGACCCGATCCCACCTCACCAGCCATCTTCAAAATTGATGACCATGCATCGGTCAATGGGTCAGCGGCTGCAGGATGCGGTTGAACACAGCATCGCCGATCGCGTTGCCCAGGGCCGATCCGTCGTCAGCATCCGCCTGCCAATGAATGCCGAGCCAAATGCGGCTCTCGGCATTCTCCCATTCGGCGGCGGCCAGGGACACGTAGTGGGCGGTGATCAACGGGCGGGTGCGGCCATCGCCGCCAATCGTGTTGCCATTGAATTCGTCCGACACGAAGTCGAACGGGCTGGCCGCCTTGTCCACCCCGGTGGCCTTGGCAACGATCGTGAACAGTGCGCCGCCGAACACGGCGTGGCCGGATGGCCAGGCCGGGAAGGGCGGCGTCACGTTCGTCACCGCGCCGTTCGAGGCAACCTGGCCCAACGGGGTCCACAGCGTGTCATCCTCGCTGCCGCCCTGATAGTTGCGGATGAAGGTGATGGGTCTGGCGATGTGGTACTTGAACTTGGCTTCCCACGCGGCCACGGCGGCGTCGGACAGTGCAATGTTGGACAGTGCGAGATAGCGGGCCACCTCGACCGGCTGGTGGCCATCGGAATGGGCCATGTGCTGCAACAGGAACGACGTCGCGACCATGTTGTACAGCCGCGGCGGAGCGCATAGCAGGGCGGTGGCGTCGTAGCCCCAGAACTCGCCCCATTGGGTCTGATCCGGCGTGCGCTCCGTCATCGTCAACGCCCGCTTACCCTGGCCCGGTGGGAAGCTGACCGGGAACCCCGCCGGCGCACCGAAACCGCCAAGATCATGCACACCATATTTGCTGGCGATATGGCCGGGGCCACCATGCGGGTCGGCGATCATAGTGCCGTAGGCTTGCTTCGTGAGATTGGCCTGCAGATCGGCTGCGGTCGGAACCGGGCGCAGGCCGTCCGGCAGCTTCAGCCCGGCATCTGTCACGAACTCGCCAGGTGCGAGCACGAAGGGCGTCACCTTGTTCCAGTTCGCGCCGAGCATCAGCCGGTTCGGCACAATTTCGTCCGCGGTCCAGTTGGCCGCGTTGGCTGGGATGGGGATGCTCGGCGGGAAGAAGCCCTCCCAGCACAGGGGCACCGGCAGCGCGCCGCCAGGGGCGCAGGTCTGCTGCCCGGCGTTGAAGTTCGAGTTGTCGTTCTGTCGCACGGTGATAACGGTCATGGCTGCGGCCGCGCCCACCTGCTCGCCGAGGGCGAGGCGCGCCGTCGCATCGCCGGGTTCCGCGGTCTCCTGCGCCGCAACGGCGATGCCGATGGTGAGCTTGCTGGCGTCGAGCAGCGCCTTCTTTTTGGGATAAAGGCTGACCAGGGTATCGTACGCCGCCTGAGAGACTGCCGCGGCGACCGAGGCGTCCTTCACCGTGGGAGGGGCGCTACCGCTGGGCAGCGCGGCCAGGATCGCCATGCCCAGCGTCGTTGTGCTGCCCGGCGCCACGTAGCTCTTGAAGCGCGGGTCAATGACGTTGGCTGCCTCGAACATGGCCAGATGCACCATCGCCATGGCGCGGGCGGAGCGCGGCGGACCGAACTGCTCGGCATAGGTCGGCTCGAACACGCCCGGCACGCCGGCCGTGGTGTGGTCGATGGACGTCATGTCGAGGGCAACGTGGTTCCACGCGAGCACAACCAGCGTAGCGGCATCGGCACCCTGGGCCTGCATTATCTGCATCAACAGTGGGTCGGCGTGCAGATAGGTCATGAATGCCCCGATCGAGGCCGGCGGCTGGCGGCGGGCGTTCTGGGCCTGCAGCAGGTCGTCCGGGGCCAGCCGCTGGGTCCGCTGGGCGTCGGATTGGTGCAGCGGCACGATGCCATCGGGCTGGCGAGCCAGGTTGCGCGTGCCGTAGGTGGCGCCGAAGCTCTCTGCCGGGTCGAGCAGGGTTCGGGTTTGCGCAGCCCGCGGCGCGGTTGGGGTTTGCGGTGCGGGCTGCGCGGCGGGTGTCTGTGGTGCAGGTTGCGCCTGCAGCGCAGCCATCGGCGTGAGCAAGGCGAGCGCAAAAGCGGTGACCGACGTTTTCATGACCGTTCTCCAAACAGGGGGACGGCGCTACTTGATATGATAACGTAACGGAATGCAAGCGTAATGTATTCGCGCTAAGTTGGTCTCGTTAATTGATGCCAGCGACCTCCGCCGCCCGGTTCACCGTTGCGGCACAGCTACGGCTGACATGGATCGATAACGCCAAATTTCGGTGCCTATCCGGGCTCATGCCGATGAATATGCCCAGAATCTTCCGCGCGGGTGCCAGCCCGAATAGGCCGTGGCTGGAACGAACGCCGGTCGTTGCGCGACAAGATGCCGATCAGTGCCCAAACCCGGCAAATTTCGTCAACCTGCTTCTCCCCCGCCCGAAGGGAGAAGCAGGTTGGGCGGCCGTCAGGGCGCGCCGAGCAGATGCTGCTTCAGGTCTTGCGACGGCGGTGTCTCGCCGATGAACCCGGCCAGCAGGCGCATTCCCAGGTCGGGATTGGCGAACTCGCCATCCAGCCGGTTGTTCGACAGCACCCGCACACCCTTCGACGTGATGACGTAGGTCAGCGTGTCCCCCACCGCCGCCGCCGGCGTGGCGGTGATCAGGCGCTCGAAATCGGCCGCGTCGGCCGGCGCGCATCCGCCATGGCCGCAGTTGTTCTGCTCGCCTTCGCGGTAGTGCTTCTCGATGTCGGACTTCGACGCCGCGTGCAGGAACTGCAACAGGATCACCTTCGGCTCCGGCGAGGCCAGAATCGCGCGCGCATCGCTGTTGTGACGCGCCAAGTACAGCCCGGCGACATAGACCTTCACGTTGAACACCGTCACCGTCCGGATGCCTAGGCCGTTCAGCACCAGTTGCTGCCCCGGCACCGGGTAGGTGTCGGGCAAGCTCGCGCCCCCAGTGGTGGCGGCCCAGCCGGACTGCGGCACACCAAGGCCCAATGACACCGCAAGGGACAGCATCGCCGCCCCCTTCATCAACATCCGCCTCATCCCAGCCCCCCTCCTGATAAAAATGACGCGCCACGGCAAGGCCGAGCGGCTGCCGCACCCGCGCCCGTCGGCACTCTAGCAGGCGGGCGGCGCGTGTTGTCATCCGGGACAAAGCGGCACCGGCTCCGAAGTTGCAGGCCGCCTGCTGCCCATCCCTGCGACGGGTGAAGCGGCAAGGGCCAGCCAGCCCGCGCCAGCGATCCCGCATCGCGTCCATGGCCGGTTCCCGACGTTGGTGAGCCAAGCAGCGCCACTTGACGACGCAGCGGGATGCCCGCCTTGATCCCGCTGCCAAGGTTCGCTCGACCTGCCACATCCTAAACTGATATATTAGGGGTCCAAGGCTATGAAGTTCGCCGCGATCATCGAGTACGGAGGCGACACGGACGGCTTGCGGGCCAACCATCCCGCCCATCGGACGTACCTCAGGACGTTCCTTGAGAACGGCCAGTTGCGGGCCGCGGGACCTTTTGCGGACGATGCCGGGGCATTGTGGGTGCTGGATGCCGACACCGCAGAGGCGGCGGAGAGGATCGTCAAGGAAGATCCGCTCGTTGATGCCGGCGTCATCACCAGTTGGAGGATACGCCCAATTGCCTATTGGTCAGCCCAGGAGGCGAAGGGTGCGCGGTAGGTCGCGGGTGGCCCCCGCTTGAACGACTGCTTCCAAGAAGCAGTTTGGGTCGGCTCCATTCAGGCTGTCCCAGTGGGGTGCCTCTCCTTCCAGGGCCGGGCTTCGCTCCGCTTCGCGGCCCAGCCGCGCCGCGCGCTTCCCCTGACCGGTCCGGATCAGCCGTCCGGGTTGGCCCAGACCAGCATGCGGATCGGCGTCGGATTGAAGCCGTTGCAGGGATTGTTCACCTGCGGGCAGTTCGACACCAGCACCAGCACGTCCATCTCCGCGCGGACCTCGACGTAGCTGCCCGGCTCTGACACGCCGTCCACGATTGCCAGTTCGCCATCCGGGCGGACCGGCACGTTCATGAAGAAGTTGACGTTGGCCACGATGTCCCGTTTCTGCAGGCCGTACCTCATGCCCTCCAGCACGAAGTTCTCGCGGCAGGCGTGCATATAGCGGGTGTGGTGGCCGAACCGCACAGTATTGGCCTCGCACGAGCATGCGCCGGCCGAGGTGTCGTGCAGGCCGCAGGTGTCGCCCACCACCGTCGCCAACACCCTGCCCTCGTTCGACAGCAGCCGCGTGCCGGTGGTGACGTAGGCGCTGCCTTGGGCCAGCAGGGTATCCTGTGCACTGTAGCGTTCGGCGGTGTCGGCGGCGTTGTACAGCAGGGTGTCCACCGCCTGTTGGCCGTCCTGGTCGATGATGCGCAGCACCTCGCCCCGGCGCAGGATGGCGGACCAGGCGGCGCGGGCGGGCACGACCTCGTCCAGCCGGGGGGCGTTCGCGCGGGCGTTCATGCCGCGACTCCGGCGCCGCCCGCAACTCCGGCGCCGCGCAGCCAGTCGGCGGTATTTTCGAATGCCCGCACCGCCTCCTCGCCGCTGGTGCGGCACGGGTCGTCGGCGGCAGGGGCCGGGTGGGTCCACACCACGGCCTCGATCGCGCCTTCCCAGTCGGGCGCGGGGTCCAGCGGGTGCGGGCAGTTGGACAGCACCGCCAGCAGCGGCATCTCGGCCCGCAGGTCCACGAACTCGCCGGGCGTGCCGGGGCCGGCCCAGACGAAGCGGCCCTCCGCATCGGTCCGCACGCCGGCAAACAGGGTCAGGCAGCCCGGGATATCGCGCCGGTCCAGGCCCAGCTTCGCCGCGGCGATGCGGAAGTTGTCGCGCGTGTTGCGGCCGGGCGCCCCACTGGCCGGCGTGCTGCCGCCCGTCAGCGCATCATGCCGCCCGCTGGTGTCCGCCGTGATGGAGGCCAGCACCCGCCCCATGTCCGACAGCAGCACCTGCCCGGCGCCGAGCCGCGCCGACCATTGCAGCTTCAGCGTGTCGGCGGTGTTGAACCGCTCCCCCGTTTCCAGCGCGTTCCACAGCAGCACCGACACTGCGGACCGGCCGGAGGGGTTCACCACCCGCAGCGTCTGGCCCGGGTGCAGCCGCAACGTGCGGTACCAGCCGGCAGGCACCGCATCCCGCAGCACCACCGCATCATCCAGCACATCCCCCGCCGCGGGCGCCGCAGCCAGACGGCCCATGCGGGCGGCGGCAGCCTGGCGCAGGGCGTCATAGCGGCGGCGGTGCGCCTCCGGTGTGGCGCCGTCCAGCATGGGCGCTAGGCCGCCATCGGCATCGGCGCGGGGATCAGCGGCGACACCGAATCGAACCGCCGCCCGGCCTTCAATGCGAACAGGGGCGTCAGCATCTGCGGCGCCGTCACCACCACGCCGCTGTTGTCCCGCAGCTCGAACCGGCCGTCCAGCACGTCCAGCACCGACACGTCCGCCTCCCAGCCCGGCTGCAGGGTGCCGATCTGGTCCTGCAGGCCCAGCATCTCGGCCGGGTTGGAGGTGACGGTCGCCACCACGTCGGCCAGCGGCACGCCGAGCGCCAGCAGCTTGGTCATCGCGTTGGTCAGGTTGAACGGCGCGACACCGAAGAACGGGTTGCCGCTGACCACCGCGGCGGACGCATCGGGCACGCGCACGTTGTAGCCGTGCATGTCGGCGCCGAGCGTGTAGGGCTTGATCCCAGCCTCCAAGGTGCGCCGGGCCATGTCGAAGCTGAAGTGGCTGCCGTGGCCGACATCGACGCGCACGCCGCGGGCCAGCGCCTCCCACACCACCGGGTGTACCTCGCCGGTCTCGGCAGAGATGAAGCCGCCGGGGTGGCGGGTGAACGGGTGGGCCAGGATGTCGCCCGGCTCCATGAGGGGCACCAGGGCGCGCACGACCTCGTCGGCGTCGATGGTGGCGCTGTCCTTGGTGGGCCAGAGCTGGCCCAGGTGGATATACAGCGGCAGTCCGGCGCCGCGGGCGATCTGCTTGCCGAGCTTGATCACCTCCAGGCCCCAGCGCGAGGCGCCGCCGATCTCGGCATGCGCCTTGATGCCGCGCACCAGGTCGGGGTTGTCGCGCGCCGCCTTCACGGTGGCATCCACGTTCACCTGCTCCGGGCCGTAAAGCTCGGGATACAGATGCCCCTCCAGCCCGCCGACGAGGTAGGCGGAGATGAAGCACAGCACCCGCGTCTCGGCCGGGGCGGCGATGAAGTTGCGGAAGCCCGGCAGGGTCATGCAGCTTGGCCCGCCCTGGTCCACGACGGTGGTAACGCCGCTGCCGACGCCGACCAGGTCCGGCGCTAGGCCGAAGCGTCCGGTGACGTGCTGATAGACATGGCCGTGCGTGTCGATCATGCCGGGGAGCACCAGCTTGCCGGCGACGTCGATCACCTCGCGGGCGGCGCCTGGCGGCAGGCCCGGCGCGACGGCGGCGATGCGGCCCGCGGTGATGGCGACATCGGCCGGGCCGTCGAAGCCGCGCGCCGGGTCGATCACGCGCCCGCCGCGGAGGAGGGTGTCGAACTGCTGGTCCATGCCGTGGTTCTCCTGATCCTGCCCTGGAATGGTGCAACTGGCCGCCGGGTGGGGTCCCGCAGAGGAGGCTTGCCGGCGAGATCATCAGTATGCTGATCTGTTGGGCATGACGCAATCCGGGACCGGGGACCACGAGGCACCTTCTCCCTCTCCCCTTTCGGGAGAGGACCGGGGTGAGGGGGTCTTGCTTGCCAGCGCGGCGCAGGGAGCTGGCAGCCTCGGCGGGATCGGGCTATCGGGGCCGGGGATCGCGCTGCAAGACCCCCTCACCCCAGCCCTCTTCCGAAGGAGGAGAGGGAGTCAGGACCGGCCCAAGGCGGAGGGCGTCGGTGCGTCCGTGCTGCGGCAGGAGGACGACCGCTACCTGCGCGGACGCGGCGAGTTCATCGCCGACCTGCGGCTGGCGGGTGCGCAAGACCTGGCGTTCGTCCGCAGCCCGCTGGCCCACGCGCGCATCCGCGGCATCCGCAAGCCGCCGGGGATGGAGGACCGTGTGTTCACCGCGGCCGACCTGGTGGGCGTGCTGCCGATCACCGCCGTGTCGTCGCTGCCGGGCTTCAAGCCGTCATCGCAGCCCGCGCTGGCCACCGGGCGGGTGCGCCATGTCGGCGAGGCCCTGGCCGTATGCGTCGCCCCGACGCGGGCGGAGGCGGAGGACCTGGCGGAACAGGTCGAGCTGGACCTGGAGGAGCTGCCAGCGGTGTCCGACATGCTGGCCGGGCGCGCGCCGGATGCGCCGCAGTTGCACGACCACTGGGGCGACAACGTGTTCCTGGAAACCCGGGTCGATCTGGGCCGGCCCGACGCCCGCATGGGGGCCGAAATTGTCATCCGCCGCACCCTGCGCACCGCCCGGCAGCACATGGCCCCCATCGAGGGACGCGGCCTGGTCGCCACCTGGGACCGCCGGATGGGCCAGCTCGTGCTGCACACCTCCACCCAGATGCCGCACATCGTCCGCACCGGCCTGGCCGGCTGCCTTGGCCTGCCGGAGGAGGCGGTGCGCGTCGTGGCCCCCGACGTGGGCGGCGGCTTCGGCTACAAGGGGATCTTGCTGCCGGAGGAGGTCGTGGCCGGCTTCCTCGCCCGCCGCCTCGGCCACCCCGTCCGCTGGATCGAGGACCGGCGCGAGGGCCTGACCGGCAACGCCAACTGCCGCGAGCACCACTATGAGCTGACCGCCTACGCCGACCGCACCGGACGGCTGCTGGCGCTGGACTGCGAGGCGACGGTGGATGCCGGGGCGTACTCGATCTACCCGTTCTCCGCCTGCCTGGAGGCCGCGCAGGTCGCCAGCATCCTGCCCGGCCCCTATGACTTCGCGGCGTTCCGCTGCACCACCTGGTCGGTGGCGACCAACAAGCCGCCGATCCTGCCATACCGCGGCGTCGCCCGGTCCGGCGTGGCGTATGCGATGGAGACGGTCATGGACGCCATCGCCGTCGAAGCCGGGCTGCAACCGGACGCCGTGCGCCTGCTGAACCTGGTGCCGCCCGAGGCCATGCCGTTCAACAACATCACCAACAAGCACTTCGACAGCGGCGACTATCCGGAGGCGCTGCGCCGCGCCGCCGCCGCGATCGACCTTCCGGCGGTGCGGCGGCGGCAGGCGGCGGAGTCCGGCCCGGTGCGGACCGGCGTCGGCCTGGCGATCTTCTGCGAGCAGGGCGCGCACGGCACGTCGGTCTATGCCGGGTGGGGCATCCCGATGGTGCCGGGCTGGGAGCAGGCGGCGGCGCGCGTCACCCCCGATGGCGGGCTGGAACTGCGGGTGGGGGTGCAGTCGCACGGCCAAGGGCTGGAAACCACGCTGGCGCAGGTGGCGCATGAGGTGCTGGGCATCCCGGTGGCGCGGATGCGGGTGGTGCATGGCGACACGGCGCTGACGCCGTACTCCACGGGCACCTGGGGGTCGCGCTGCATGGTGGTGGCGGGCGGTGCGGTAGCGGCGGCGTGCTCGGCGCTGGCGCTGCGGATCGGCCGCATCGGCGCGCACCTGCTGCAGGTCGATCCCACCGCGGTGGTGGTGGGCGGCGGCGAGGTGCGGGGACCCCATGGCAGTGTGTCCATCGCCGAGGTGGCGCGGACCTGGTACCTGCGCCCGCAGGACCTGCCGGACGACGTGGACGACGGCGGGCTGGAGCTGACCGCCGGGTACAAGGCGCTGCGCGACAGCGGCACCTTCAGCTACGCCGCCCATGCCTGCACGGTGTCGGTCGATACCGAGTCCGGCGAGGTCCGCATCCTGGATTACGCCATCACCGAGGACGGCGGCGCTCTGGTGAACCCGATGATCGTCGATGGCCAGGTAACCGGCGGCGTCGCCCAGGGCATCGGCACCGCGCTGCATGAGGAAATGCCGTTCGACGACGCCGGCCAGCCCGGTGCGGCAACGCTGTCCGACTACTCGCTGCCCGGCGCGACCGAGGTGCCGGTGCTGCGGATCGAGCACATGCAGACGCCGTCGCCCTACACCCGGTTCGGGCAGAAGGGCATCGGCGAAGGCGGCGCCATCGGCCCGCCGGCCGCCATCGCCAACGCGGTCAACGATGCGTTGCGCGGCCTGGGCGCGCGGGTGGACCGGCTGCCGATCACCGCACGCCGGGTGGTCGCAGCCGTGCTGGCGGCGGCATGACGGGGGTGCCGTGAAGCCGGCCGCGTTCGCCTGGGCGCGCCCGGCCGGGCTGGCAGAGGCCGCGACGTTGCTGGGCGGGGATATGGCGCGGGCGATGGCGGGCGGGCAGTCGCTCGGCCCCATGCTGAACCTGCGCGCCGCCCGGCCCGGTACCGTGGTGCCGCTGGCGGGCCTGGCGGAGCTGCAAGGGGCGGAGGCGGCGGCGGATGCCGTGACCCTCGGCGCGGCCATCACGCACGCCGCCATTGCGGACGGCCGGACGCCGGACATCGTGGATGCTGCCGGCGTCGGCATCCTCGCGCGCATTGCGGGTGGCATCGCCTACCGGGCCGTCCGCACCCGCGGCACCATCGGCGGCAGCCTGTGCCACGCCGACCCGGCTGCGGACTGGCTGACCACGCTGACCGCCCTGCGCGCCGCCGTGCTGACCACCCGGCGGGCGGTGGCGCTGGACCGCTTCGTGACCGGCCCCTACCAGACCGTGCTGGACCCGGGGGAGATCGTGCGCGCCGTGCGGGTGCCGCGCCTGCCGGCCGGGGCGCGCTGGGGCTACTGCAAGCTGTGCCGCAAGCCCGGCGAGTTCGCGCACGCCATGGCGGCCTGCGTGGTGGGGCCGGACGCCCGCCGCGTGGTGATCGGCGCGGTCGGCGGGCCGCCGGTGGTGCTGGACGGGCTGGATGGCGTGGAGGCGGCGCTGGCCTTCCTGGACCCGGTGGACCGCCGCCTGCAGATCGTGGCGATGCGCCGGGCGCTGGCGATGGTCGGGGTGGCGCCATCAGCAGCGGCGCCGGGCGCATGACGGCCGTTCGCATGGTGGTGAACGGCCGGGCCGTGACGGCGGAGGTGGAGCCGCGCACCCACTTGGCGGACTTCGTGCGCGGCCACCTGCTGCTGACCGGCACGCACACCGGCTGCGAGCACGGCGTCTGCGGCGCCTGCACGGTGCTGCTGGACGGCGAGCCGGCGCGGTCTTGCATCGCCTATGCTGCCGGGTGCGATGGCGCGGACGTGCGGACCATCGAGGGACTGGAGGACGATCCCGTCATGGCCCGGCTGCGCGTGGCGTTCTCGGCCGAGCATGCGCTGCAGTGCGGCTATTGCACGCCGGGGATGCTGGTGACGGCGCGCGACATCGTGCGGCGGCTGCCAGACGCGGATGACGACCGGGTGCGGCTGGAGCTGGCGGGCAACCTGTGCCGCTGCACCGGCTACAACGGCATCGTGCGGGCGGTGCGCCGGGTGCTGGATGAGCGCCTGGCGATCGACCGCCCGGCCCCGTTGCCGGTGTCGGCGGCGCGGTTTGGCCGGGTCCAGGCGACGGATCAGCCGAGCCGGGCCTCCGCCGCCGAGGGATTGCGGCAGCGGCTGCGCTTCGAGCAGCCCGCCAAGCGGGTCTGGCAGGCATTGCAGGACCCGGCGCTGCTGGCGGCCTGCATCCCCGGCGCACAGCTCACCATGGCCGAGCAAGACCGCATTGAGGGCCATATGGTCGTGGCGCTGGGTCCGGTGCGCGCCCGCTTCGGCGGCACGGCGACGCTGTCGTATGACGAGGCGAGCCGCAGCGGGGTGGTGCAGGGCACCGGGCAAGACCAGGCCAGCGGCACCCGGCTGAACGCCGTCGCACGCTTCCAGGTTGTGCCCGATGGGGAGGACGGCTGCGTGCTGGACGTGGCCGTGGAGTACGGGCTGCGGGGCGCGCTGTCGCAACTGGCACGCGGCCGGGTGGTGGACCTGCTGGCGGGCGAGATCGCCGGGGTGTTCGCCCGCAACCTGGCTGCGCGCCTGGATGGCGGCACGGCGCCGGCACCCGCGGCATTGTCGGGAGGTCGGCTGCTGCTGCGCCTGGCGTGGCTGCGGCTGCGGCAGGTTTTTGGGCGGTAGCGGTGTGCAGCGCCTGGGCACGGCGGGGCGAAGCTGCCCAAGCGGCAGGCAGCCGTCAGCATGCTGACGGTTCATGGCGGGTACGGGGTGTTGAACCGCAGATGGCACGTCCCTTGCTGACCTGCAGCACATGACCGGCCAACAATGACCATCGACACCGCCATGCGTGACCGTTTTGGGTCCGCCGCATCCATGACCGTCGGATCGGCGGCCAGCGCAACGGGGCTTGATGCACCGGAATGCCCGTTCATCGCCCAGGTGCTGCAACGCCGGACCCACCGCTGGTACACGGACCGCCCCGTTCCCCCGGCGCTGATCGACCTGCTGTGCCACGCGGCGCTGTGCGCGTCATCGAAGTCCGATTTCCAGCAGGCCGGCCTCCTCGTCGTCGATGACCCGGCGAAGCGGGCCGCGCTCGCGGCGCCGTTCCCCGCCATGCCCTGGATCGGCGCCTCGCCGGTGTTCCTGGTGTTCCTCGGCGACACACGGCGCCTGGAGACCCTGGGCGTCCTGCGCGGCCACCCTGCGACGAACAGGGGGCTGGAGGGCTTCTTCAACGCCGCCGTGGATGCGGCCCTGGCGCTGCAGACCTGCATCCTCGCCGCCGAAAGCGCCGGGCTGGGGGTGTGCCCGATCAGCGTGCTGCGGAACCAGGCGCCGCTGGTGGCGGAGGTGCTGGCGCTGCCGGCCGGCGTGTTCCCCGTGGCCGGGCTGTGCCTGGGCTGGCCGGCGGATGAGGGCCACGCCAGCCTGCGCCTGCCGCCCAGCCTGACGCTGCACCGGGACGGCTACGACGACGCGGCGCTGCCAGAGGCCATCGCGCGCTATGACACCGAGCGGGAGGCGCGCAACCCGACCCCTCCGGCCAAGCAGCGCGCGCCGGAGCGGTTCGGCGCCGCCGCGCAGTATGGCTGGTCCGAGGACAAAACGCGCCAATCCGCCCAGGGCGAGGGTGCGGCCTTCCCGCCGTGGCTGCGGGAGCAGGGCTTCACGTTTGACTGACCAATAGCCGGCGACCGACCAAGGCGGGCGGGCGACCAAAGCCGGCGACTGATCACCACAAGAGGACCGATCCATGAAGGCCACACGACGCGACCTGCTGAAGACCGGCGCTACCGCGGCGCTGCTGACCGGCGCCGGAGTGCTGCATCCTGCCCGGGCGGCCTCGCTGGCCGAGATCAAGGCCCGCGGCTACATGGTCGTCGCCACCGAGGACGACTTCAAGCCGTTCGAGTTCATCCAGGACGGCAAGCCCACCGGCTACGACACCGAGCTGCTGGAGCTGATGCGCAAGACTGTGCCGTTCCAGGTCCGCCAGGAAACGATCCCCTGGACCGGCCTGCTGCCCGGCGTCGGCAGCGGCAAGTACGACGCTGCCGTCACCGCCGCGCTGATCACGCCTGAGCGGGAGAAGTTCCTGGACTTCTGTAGCCCCATTGCGGAGTCCACCGACTACTACGTGAAGAAGAAGGGCAACACGGCCATCGCGGGGATCAAGGACCTGGCGGGCAAGACGTGCGGCGTGCAAGCCGGCAGCGCCATGCTGGCCTCGCTGCCGGAGTTGGAGGCGATGCTGCGTGCGACCGGCGGCAAGATGGGCGAGGTCGTGCAGTATGTCAGCTACCCCGAGGCCTACCAGGACCTGGCAATCGGCCGGACGGACTACGTGGTGAACACGCAGATCAACCTGCAGAGCCTGGTCAACGACAAGCCCGGCGTGTTCGAGCTGGGGCAGCCGGTGTCGAAGAAGATCTACATCGCCTGGGCGGTGAAGAAGGGCAACACCGAGGTGCTGGACATACTGGACGGCTTCCTGCTGACGCAGCGCAAGAATGGCGAGATGGCGAAGCTGCAGCAGAAGTGGTTCGGCATCACGTTTGACATGCCGGAGCATTGGACGGCCGCGTAGCGACCTGCCCCGATGCCCGCAACCGGCTCTGGCTTTGGGGCTATCTCGACAAGCACGCCAACATCCCAGGCCCCCACGGTCGTTGCGAGCCGGTTTCGGCGTGGCAATCGGGATTGCCAGGGCAAAGCTTGCTTGCCCCGCCCGGCGCATAGGGACGCTGCCTGCCCCCTCTCCCGAGGCGGGAGAGGGAGCCAGGGCGGTCCTTGCCTCCTGGATCGCCACGCCGCAGGCGCGGCTCGCGATGACGCCAGTCCCATCGTATGACCGCGAACGACCTGCTGGCGCTGCTGCAGGGCGCGGCCTTTACCGTGCTGTTCTCGGTGACGGCGGTGGTGATCGGCGTGCCGGCCGGGCTGGGGCTGGCGCTGATCCGCTGGCGGGGTGTGCCGGTGCTATCCCAGGCCGTGGCCCTGCTGGTCAGCCTCCTGCGCGCCGCGCCGGCGGTCACGCTGGCGCTGCTGATCTTCTTCGCGCTGCCCCGGGTCGGCGTGTCGCTCGACCCGGTGCCGGCGGGCATCCTGACGCTCACGCTATCGACCATGGCGTTCAACGCCGAAATCTGGCGCGCATCGCTGCTGGCGCTGCCGCGGGACCAGCTCGATGCGGCGCTGGCGATGGGCATGGGGCGCACCCTGCGCTTCCGCCGCATCGTGCTGCCGCAGGTCGCCAGGGCGGCGCTGCCGGCGCTGGTCAACGAGCTGACCCTGCTGGTGAAGGTCAGCCCGGCGGTCGCGGTGCTCGGCGTCGTGGACATCACCCGCGCCGCCGTGCGGATCGGCGCGCAGACCTACGAGCCGCTGCCGCCGTTCATGGCGGCGCTGGTGATCTACAGCCTGATCGTCTTCCTGTTCGTGCGGCTGCAGCGGGTGGTCGAGCGGCGGATCGGGGCGAGCCTCGCGTGAGCGCCCTCCTGACATGATCGAGGAGTTCGCCGTCGTTTGGGACCAGCGGGCGCTGATGCTGGGCGGGTTCATGAACACGGTCGGGATCGCAGCACTCGCCTCGGCGGCGGCGCTGGCGCTGGGGGCGCTGCTGTCCACCGGGCTGATGTCGCGGCGGGCCGCGGTGGCCGGGGTGGCGGAGGCGCTGGTCGATGCGATGCGCTGCGTGCCGTTCCTGCTGTTCGCCTACCTGATCTACTACGGCCTGCCGTCGCTGGGGCTGCGGCTGTCCAACTGGGTCTCGGGCCTGGCGGCGCTGGTGATCTACCACATGGCCTACATGGCGGAGCTGCTGCGCGGCGCGTGGCGCAACCTGCCGCAGGAGTCGACCGAGGCCGGGCGGGCGTTCGGCTTCCATGGGTTCGGGCTGTTCCGCCGGGTGATCCTGCCGCCGGTGGTGGCCGCGGCGCTGCCGATGCTGGGCAACCAGGTGATCCAGGTGGTGAAGGACAGCGCATTCCTCACGATCATCGCCGTGCAGGAGCTGACGCATGCAGCGACGGCGATCCAGGCGACGTACTACGTGCCGTTCGCCTCGTTCATCGTGGCGGTCGGGCTGTACTGGGTGCTGTGCCTGGCGGTGGAGGGCGTGGTCGGGGTGGCAATGGTCCGGGCGGAGGCCCGGCTGTGACGGAGCCGCTGGCTGCGGCTGACCGCTTGGGGGTGACCAGCCCCCCGACGACGGCCGGTCTCCCCGCTGCGGCCAGCCCGCCTGCCGTAACCAGCCCAGTGCTGCGGGTGCGCGGCCTGGGCAAGGAGTTCGGCGCCAACACCGTGCTGGACGGCATCGACTTCGACGTCAGCCGGGGGGAGACGGTGTGCGTGCTCGGCCCCTCCGGCTCCGGCAAGTCCACCCTGCTGCGCTGCATCAACTGGCTGGAGCGGCCGGACCGCGGCCAGGTCCACCTCGGCGGCGTGCAGGTCGGCCTGCGCCCCGGCGGCCACATCCCCATGTCCGACCGGGAGTTGGCCCACCTGCGGACGCGCATCGGCTTCGTGTTCCAGCACTTCGCCCTGTGGCCGCACATGACGGTGCTGCAAAACATCACCGAGGCCCCGCTGCACGCCCAGCACCGCCCCCGCGCCGAGGTGCTGCCGGAGGCCGAGGCGCTGCTGGCCAAGGTCGGCCTGCTGGACAAACGCGACGCCTACCCGGCCCGGCTGTCCGGCGGGCAGAAGCAGCGCGTCGGCATCGTGCGCGCGCTGATGATGCGCCCGGACCTGCTGCTGTTCGACGAACCCACCAGCGCGCTGGACCCGGAGCTGGTCGGCGAGGTGCTGGCGGTGATGCAGGGCCTGGCGCGCGACGGCATGACGATGCTGGTGGTGACGCACGAGATGTCATTCGCCCGCGACGCCGCGACCCGGATCATGTTCATGGACCGCGGCAGCGTCGTCGAGAGCGGCGACCCCGAGACGTTCTTCACCGCCCCGCGCACCGAGCGCGCCCGGCAGTTCCTGCTGCGCTACGCCCCGAAGGAGACTCCCCGATGACCGAGACCGTGCAAGGCATGACGACTGAGATGACGAATGGCCCGATCTTCCACATGATCCCCGACGCGCCCAAGCCGGTGGCGCCATACAGCCATGTCGTCGAGCGGGACGGCTGGCTGTTCGTCACCGGCCAGCTCGCCACCGACCCGGCCGATGACGCCCTGCCGCTGCCCGACGGCATCGAGGCGCAAACGGCCAAGGTGATGGACAACCTGCAGCGCGCCCTGCGCGGCGCCGGGGCGGGGCTGGCGGACGTGGTATGCGTCCGCATCTTCCTTACGCAGTTCGACCGCGACTATGCGGCGATGAATGCGCTGTATGCGACGTACTTCCCGGCCGACCGCTTGCCGGCGCGGACCACGGTGGGCGTCACTGGCCTGGCCCGCGGCGGCATCATCGAGATCGACATGATCGCTAGGCGGTAGGGGTCCATCCCCAGGTCTTCCCATTCCCAGTCTTCTCATCCCCGGTCGCACGGTGGAATAGCGGCGTGCCGAACGCCCCCACCACCTCGACCGACGCGGGCCAGGCGGTGCGCCAGGCCTCGCCCTGCACCATGGCGACCGCCAGGCCGACCGGCGCGATCCCAGCGGCGCGGAGCAGCGCCAGCCCGGCCAGGGCACTGCTGCCGGTGCTGACGACGTCGTCCACCAGCAGCACCCGGCGCCCGTGCAGCCGTTCAAGCAGCCGCGGGTCGAGCCACATCCGCCGGGCTGCGTTGGCCCCGGTGGCCGGGGCGGTGATGGAGCCGAGCGGGGCGGACAGCGCGTCGTCGTACCATCGCTTGCGGGTAGTGGACGGCGCCACCCAACCGGGATGGCCCAGCGCCCGGGCAACCGCCGCGCCGACGGTGTGCCCCAGGGTGGGCAAGCCCACGACGACCTCGGGCTGGAATCGCTCCGCCGCGGCTGCGGTCCAGGCGGCGACCTGGTCCAGCACGGCGAACGAAGCCTGATTGGCGATGAACCCGGCCACCGCGACCTCGCCCAGGTCGCGCAGCGGCAGCACCAGGCGGCGACCGTCCGGCATGGCGGCCGGATACCGGTCCGTCCAGGCCACCTGGTCCGGCCCGGGCGCCTCGAACCGCTGCCAATACTGCATGGCGCCTTACAACCAGCGGCTGCGGGCGTTGACCGGCACGGTGCGCCCCGTCATTGCGAGCCGGCTTCGGCGTGGTAACCCAGGGCGGCCAGGACGGCGCGTGCGGCTTCTGGACTGCCACGCCGCAGTTGCGGCTCCTGGATTGCCGCGCCGCAAACGCGGCTCGCAATGACGGGCGCCTGTTGGGACAATCCGGTCGGAACCTCCGGCGGTTGGCAGCTCAGAACCTCCGGCGGTTGGCGTTGCAGCGATGGTCCGTCATAGCATGATCGCGCATGGCCTTAGCGACCCGCGGCTGGTATCCCGCCCCGATGCCTGACGTCGCCGCCCCGACCGCCTTCGACCTTGCCGCGCGCCCCGGCTTCCTGCTCCGGCGGCTGCACCAGATCCACGTCGCGCTGTTCATCGAGGAGTGCGCGGCGTTCGAGGTGACGCCGGTGCAGTATAGCATCATGACCGCCGTGCAGGCCCATCCCGGCCTGGACCAGGCGCGGCTGGGCGAGGAGGTGGGGGTGGACCGCGCCACCCTGGCCAACGTGGCGGGCCGGCTGGAGGCACGGGGCCTGGTACTGCGCCGGGCCAGCCCGGCCGACCGCCGGGTGCGCCTGGTGGAGATGACCGAGGCCGGCTCGGCGCTGCTGGCCCGCATGGACGCCCCGGCGCGGCGCGCCCATGCCCGGACGGTGGCGGCGCTGCCGGATGCGGACCGCCGGGCCTTCACCGATGCGCTAGCCCGGCTGGTGGAGGCCGGCAACGGCCATGGCCGCGCGCCGTTGCGGCTGGGGTAGCGGCGGTGGCGTGGATCGACGCGGGCAGCCGGGCCACCCTGGGCGAGCGCCGCTGGATGGAGGTGGAGGCGGGCGGCCGGGCGCTGCTGCTGTATGACATCGAGGGTGCGGTCTATGCGACGGCGGCCATCTGCCCGCACCACTTCGCGTTCCTGTCGCAGGGCGGCCTGAGCGGCGACTGCATCGATTGCCCGCGCCACCAGGGCCAGTTCCACATCCCGACGGGCGCGCAGCGGCGAGGGCCGCCCTGCGGGCCGCTGGCGACCTACCCGGTGCGGGTGGAGGCCGGACGGGTGCTGGTCGAGGTGTGGTCCGCGCTGGATCAGGGACCGGGGTGAAGGCACTGCCTGCTCCCTCTCCCTCCGGGAGAGGGCCGGGGTGAGGGGGCGGGCAAACGCGATCCTGGCCCAAGACGGGCTGCGTTCCTGTGGCGCGATCCATCTCCCGCGCCGCACCAAAGACCCCCTCACCCCAGCCCTCTCCCGGAGGGAGAGGGGGCAGGCAGACAGCGGCCCTATGCCTTAATGGGATCGTCCTGCCCGAGGGACGGGGATTGGATGGTTCCTCGACCGGGCTACGCCACCGCCCGCCGGTACAGGTGCCACGTCGCATGCCCCAGCACCGGCATCGCCACCGCCAGCCCCACAAATAGCGGCAGGCAGCCCAGCGCCAACACCACCGCCACCAGCACGCCCCACGCCGCCATCACCGCCGGGTTCGCCCGCACCACCCGCAGCGAGGCGCCGATCGCCGCCGCCGGCGTCACCGCGCGATCCAGCAGCATCGGGAACGACACCGCCGAGACCGCCAGCACCACCGCCGCGAACCCGGCGCCCGCCAGGTTGCCGAACACCACCAGCGCCCACCCGCGCGGGCTGTCCTGCACCGCCTGCAACAGGCCGCCGACCGACGCAGGCGCCATCGCGCCGACGGTATCGACGTAGATCGCCCGCGCCACGCCAATCCATAGCAGGAACACCACCAGCAGCAGCACCCCCAGCGCCACCACGCCCGGCAGGCCCGGCGAACGCAGCACATCGAAGGCGTTGCGCCAGGTGGGGTTCAGCCCGGCCTCTCGCTGGCGGCTGATCTCATAGGTGCCGACCGCCAGCACCGGCCCGAGCAACGCCAGCCCGCCCACCATCGGGAACAGCAGCGGCAGCACGCCGCCACCCGACGCGGCCCGGGCCGCCACCAGCCCCACGGCCGGGTAGATCAGGCCCAGGAACACGAGCTGCGTCGGAATTGCCATGAAGTCCGCCCAGCCCGCCGCCAGAGCGGACCACAGGTCGCCCAAGGTGATGCGCCGCACCGCGGGCCGGCCTACGCCAAGCGCTGCGTGATAGGCAAATACTTCGGCCATAGCTGTCCTCCGTTCGTTTTATCGTTCGTTATTGGAGCGTTCGGGACACGCAGGCACACGGTGACAGCATCGCCCAGCGAATGCAGTAAAAAGAAATTGTACCGGGTCAGGAACAGTTGGCATGGGCATCCCAGGCCCGGATCAGCAGGCCCCGGATTAGGCCCAGCGACGCAACGCAACGGCCCCCAAGGTGTTCTGCCCATAAGCGCACATGCCGTCCCGCCCCTGGAGACCGCGCCGGAGACCGCCATGCCCGTCGCCACCCACCTCGATCTGCCCCTGGTGGCCCTGTCGGTGCTGATCGCCGTGCTTGCCTCGTATGGCGCGCTAGAACTTGCCGGCCGGGTGCGCGGGGCGGCACGGGCGTTCCGCCCGGTGTGGATCGGCATGGCGGCGCTGGTGATGGGCGGCGGCATCTGGGCGATGCACTTCATCGGGATGCTCGCGCTGCGGATGAACATGCCGGTCGGCTATGCCGCACGCGGCACCCTGCTGTCCCTGGTGGCGGCGATCGGCGCGACTGGGGCGGCGTTCGCCTGGGTGTGCCGGGCAGGCGCGCGGCGGTGGGACGTGCTGCCGGCCGGCGTGCTGATGGGCGGCGGCGTCGCAGCCATGCATTACACCGGCATGGCGGCGATGCGGATGCCGGCGGACGCCGCCTATTCCTGGCCGCTGGTGGCGCTGTCGGTGGTGATCGCCGTCGCCGCGTCCACTGCAGCGTTGTGGCTGGCGCTGCGCAGCAGCGGCGTCGGGCAGAGGCTGGGCGCGGCGGCGGTGATGGGCTTCGCCGTGTACGGGATGCACTACTGCGGCATCCTCGCCGCCACGTTCATTTCTACTGGCACCTCTACTGGCATTTCTACTGGCATCTCCCACGGCACCCCCCATGCCGCCAGCATGGACGCCGGCGGCATGGACGGCATCCCGCCGGAGATGCTGGCGCTGTACGTCTCCGGCGCCACCTTCCTGATCCTGTTCCTGGCGCTGCTGGCGTCGTCATTCGACCAGGCCCGCGTGCAGCGCGACCTGCTTGCCAGCGAGGAGCGGTTCCGCGCCGCTGCCGAGGTCGTCGGCGACATCATCTGGACCAACGACGCCCACGGCAACATGACCGGGGAGCAGCCCGACTGGTCCCGCTACACCGGCCAGACCGCCGCCCGCCTCGCCGGCCGCGGCTGGGCCGAGGCCATCCATCCCGACGACCTCCCCGCCACGCTCGCCGCCTGGGATGCGGCCGTCGCCAGCCGCCGGGTGTTCGTGCACGAGCACCGCGTGCGCCGGCACGACGGCGTCTATCGCCTGTTCGCCGTGCGCGCCGCACCCGTGTTGGACGAGCCGATGCCGGACCGATCAATGCCGGACGCCGCATCGCTGGGCGCATCCGGCACGGACCGGGCGGGCCGCCCGCGCGAGTGGGTCGGCGTGCACGAGGACATCACCGACCGCCGCCTGGCCGAGGACGACCTGCGTGCCGCCCGCGATGCCGCCGAGGACGCCAACCGCGTTAAAAGCCAGTTCCTCGCCAACATGAGCCATGAGCTGCGCACGCCGCTATCCGCCATCATCGGCTACAGCGAGATGCTGGAGGAGGAGATTTCGGACTCGGGGGACCCTGGGGGCCTGCTGCCCGACATGGCCAAGGTGAAAAGCAACGCCCGGCACCTGCTGGGCCTGATCAACGACGTGCTGGACCTGTCGAAGATCGAGAGCGGCAAGATGGAGGTCTATGCCGAGGACTTCGACGCGGCCGGGCTGGTGCAGGACGTGGCCGCGACCGCGCAGGCCCTGGTGGACAAGCGCGGCAACACCTTGGCCGTGGAGCTGGCCCCCGACCTCGGGCGGATGCACCAGGACATGACCAAGCTGCGGCAGATGCTGCTCAACCTGCTGAGCAACGCCGCCAAGTTCACCGAGCGGGGCAGCATCACCCTGGCCGCCTCCCGCGTCGGCGGCGAGGTGCTGTTCCGTGTGTCCGACACCGGCATCGGCATGACGGCGGAGCAACTGGACAAGCTGTTCCAGCGGTTCCAGCAGGCCGACGCCTCCACCACCCGGCGGTTCGGCGGCACCGGGCTTGGGCTGTCGATCACCAAGGCGTTCAGCTCCATGCTGGGCGGCACGGTGGCGGTGGACAGCATGCAGGGCCGCGGGACCAGCTTCACCCTGCGCCTGCCCGCCGCCTGGCAGCCGCTTCAGGTCCCCGACGCGGACGCACCCGGGGCCGAAACCCCGGCAACCGGCTCGGTCCCCGGCCTGGCACCGGCTCTGGTCCCCATCCTGGTCATCGACGATGACCCGGCCGTGCTGGACCTCATGACCCGCTTCCTGCAGCGCGAGGGCTTCGCCGTGCGGACCGCGCTCGACGGCGAGACCGGCCTGCGCCTGGCCGCCGAGCTGCGTCCCAGCGCTATCCTGCTCGACATCCTGATGCCGCACGTGGACGGCTGGGCCGTGCTGTCCCGCCTCAAGGCCGACCCGGCGCTGTCTTCCATTCCGGTCGTCGTGGTCAGCTTCGTGGACGAGCGCGGCCTCGGCTATTCGCTCGGCGCCGCCGATTACCTGGTGAAGCCCGTCGAGTGGGACCGCTTGAAGCGGGCGCTCGACGCGTTGGCGCCGGAGGGCCGGGGCGACGTGCTGGTGGTGGATGACGACGAGGGCACGCGCGACCGCCTGCGCACCATGCTGACCCGGGCCGGCTGGTCCGTGCAGGTGGCCGCAGACGGCCGCGCCGCGCTGCAGCATGTCGCCGCCGCCCGGCCCGCGGTGATCCTGCTGGACTTGATGATGCCGGGCATGGACGGGTTCGCGGTGCTGAAGGAGCTGCGCAACAGCTCCGATTGGGCCGGCATCCCCGTGGTGGTGGTGACGGCGATGGACATGACCCGGGCGGACCGCGAGCGGCTCGGCCCGCAGGCGGCGCTGATCCGCAAGGACAGCGCCGACATGCGGGACTTGCTGGCCGAGGTGCGCCGCGTCGCCGGGCAGGTGCCGCCGCTGGCGCCCGCCCCGGCCAACAGCGCCGAGCGCCATGCGGGGGAGCTGGAGGTCGCAGAGGCACGGCGGCGGAGCTGACTCCAGGCGCCTTTGACGCTGACCGGCGCTGTCCCAGACCGTGCCGTTATTGCGAGCCAGCTTTGGGACGGCAATCCAGGGCTGCGTGGGCCGGGGTTGCGGTCTGGCGGCCCCTGGATTGCCGCGTCGCAAGTGCTCCTCGCAATGACAAATGGGGCAATGACAGGCGGGGCAATGACGGACGAGGAAGCGGGCAAACTGGTCGGTGCAGATGGCCGTCAGCGTGAGGGGGTGAACGGCGAAGGGCTTGCCCTCCATCCGCAGCGGTCCGCAGCTTCACCGGCTCGGAGATGGACACGGTCCGATCGCTGTTGTCCCGGGCCGCGCATGCCCATCCCAGGGCGTGCGCCCTAGCCGTCCTGGCTGCCGGCGTGCGCCACCGCCAGCTCCGCCGCCACCCGCCGCGCCCCGGCCGCACGCACCAGCCGCCAGCACGCCAGCCCGGCCAGGCCGATCAGCAGCTCCCGCACCCGCTTGACCAGCGACAGCGACAGCGCCGCTACACCGGGCAGGCCAACGGCGGCGGCGGCCAGGACGAAGCCGCCCTCCTGGATCGCCAGCGCGCCCGGCACGGCGAACCCCGCGCTGCGCGCCGCCATCCCCAGGCTCTCGACCACGAACGCCTGACCCGGCGAGGCGTCCACCCCAAGCGCCTGCAGCACGAGCCAGGTCTCGCCGGCCCCCAGCGCCCAGGCGGCCCCCTGCAGGCAGAAGGCCAGCAGCAAGCGGCGTGGCCGGCGGTAGATGGCGAGCGCCGCGGCCTCCAGCCCGTCCAGACTGCTGCCTTGCAACCCAGGGCCCACGGAAGGCACCACGGAAGGCCAACGCCGCCCGATGCTGCGGACCACCGCCTCCAGCAGCCGCAGGCCGCCGAAGCGTTGCGCCAGCGCCAGGCTGGCGGCTGCCAACGCCGCCAGGCCGAGGCTGCCGCACCAGAGCCAGGCGGTCCCAGTCCCGGCCAACGCCGCCAGCAGCACGCAGCCCAACGCCAGGAAGGCGAGCTGCGCGCACACCTCCACGGTCACGTCCACCACCATGCCCGCCACTGCTACGGCGGCCGGGACGCCCGCCCGGATCATGACCTGCGCGGCGATGACCTCCCCGCCGACATGTGCCAGCGGCAGCAGGGTGTTCAGCCCCTCGCGCATCAGCCGCAGCCGGAAGAAGCCCGGCAGGCCGATGCGGGACCGCACCACCAGGACGCGCCAGCCAAGGGCGGAGAGCAGCAACTGCACCAGGTGCACGGCCACCGCCGCCGGGACGGTCCACAACGCCTGCACGGCGCCCGATCCTACCCGGGCCAGATCGCCCCAGACTCCGGCGGCCACCCAGCCTGCACAACCCAGGATGCCAACCCCCGCAGCCGCCGCCAGCAGCCTGCGCATGCCCGGCCGCCTAAGGCGCGGCCTGCACCAGCCTGGCATCTTCCAGGATGGAAGCCCCCAAATTCGCATCCTCCGACTTAGCATCCCTTGGCTTGAGCAGGGTAGCCAGGAAGAACGACCGGCGATGGTGGCCGATCAACGACAGGTACGGCGACCAGGCGAAGGCATCGTGGATGCGCCGGGTCAGCCGCGAATCGGCGTCGGCGGCGAAGAAGAAGTGATTGGCCAGCACCAGGGTGCCGCCCGGCGCCAGCAGCCGCGCCAGCCGGGCGCTGAGCGCCTTGAGCAAGTCGTCGCCCAGCGGGGACAGGTAGTACAGGGTGTCCGCGACCACGACCAAGTCGAACGTCGCGTCCAGGCTGGCGGGCAAGTCGAGGATGTCGGCCTGCTCGAAGTTGAGGTTGGCAATGCCCGCCGCCCGCCCCCGCGCGTGCCCGACCGCCGCCGCCGCGACATCCAGCCCCAGCACCGCGTCCGACCGCTGGGCCAGGTGTTGGGACAGCAGGCCAAGGCCGCAGCCGAGGTCGAGCGTGCGCCGGAACCGCCCGGCTGGCAGCAGCGCCATGATCTGCTCATACTTCAGTTGCTGGTAGCGGTAGCGCGGGGCGGCGGACCGCCAGGGATCGCGGGACCGGGTGTAGGCTTCCTCGAACGCCGCGCGGGCGCCGGACCGGGCGCGCGTCCGCTCGATGGCGGCGTCGGTGCGGGCGCTCACCAGGAACAGGCCGAAGTCCCGTGGCAGGATGAATGTCGGATGGGCGAGGATGCGCCTAAGGAAGCCGGCCGCGGGGACGCTCAAGGTCGGATGCGGCGGGTTGGGGCAGTGTTTGGAACCATCGGCATGCAAGCCTTTCCTGGTGACGGGCACTGATCGGCGATGTCGTCTGCCGGCGGTCGCTCGGACGCCAACTCCGGCACCGATGTACGACAGCGTACATCACTATACTGTGAGGACTATGCCGTGAGGCTGCGGTCCCGTCTAGCTGGTCAGCCTGCTCGGGCCGATCCTATCCCGGGTGAAGCCGTCGCCCGCCTTCCGGCGGCGAGCCTGGATGAAGGCCAGAACCCCGGCGGCTCAGGACCCCCTCGGCGACAGCAGGCGGCATCGAGGGACTAGGCATCGCGCCAGCCCTGCGGCCGGGGCAGCAGCGTGATCCCCGGCACGGCCGCCATCCGCGCCACCCAGGCGGCGACGCCGGGCCAGGCGGCAAGGTCGAGCCCGGCCTCGTCGGCACGGTGGGTGTAGGCGAACAGCGCCAGGTCGGCGACGCTGGGGCCGCCGCCCGCCAGCCAGTGCTGGGCGATGAGCCGCCGCTCCATCGCGTCCAGCGCCTGCCCGCCCCGGGCGCTGCAGTCGGCCAGGCGGTCCGGGTGCAGGTGCGCCTCCCGCCGCCAAGCGCGGATGTTGCGGGCGACGGCGATGCAGGGTTCGTGGCTGTACTGCTCGAAGAACAGCCACTCGTGGATGCGGGTGCGCGGCAGGCCGGGCGGCGGCAGCCAGGGCGTCCCCTCGGCGAAGTGCAGGAGGATGGCGTTGCTTTCGGTCAGCACCTCGCCGCCGTCCAGCACCACGGCCGGCACCTTGCCGGCGGGGTTGACGGCCAGGTACTCGGGGGTGCGGGTGGCGCCGGTGTTGCCGTCGGTCTCCTGCCATTCGAAGTCGTGGCCGGTGAGGCGCAGAATGGTGGCCGCCTTCCAGCAGTTGCCGGAGGCGGACATGCCGTAGAGGCGCATGGGCGGACCTTGGCGGGTTGGGGGCCCTCAGCATAGCCCGGCGTCCGGCAGGGTGGAACGCCTTCTGCCGCCCTGCCCGGAGGCTGTCGCCTTCCTCCCAGGCTCGACGTTCCCAGGGCTGGGCGTCCCGAGGGCTTGTAGGATGCGGGGCCGCCGTCCACTATGCCGCGCAATGATAACAGTCCAGGGAAACGCCATGATCCGTCCGCTTATCGCCGCCCTCAGCACGTTTGCCTTTGCCGGAGCCGTCCTCGCCGCGGCGCAACCAGCCCTCGCGCTGGAGGTGCAGGAGACGGTGATGACGGCCGCACCCCCGGCGAAGGTCTGGGCCACGATGGGCCAGTTCGACGGCATCGTGAATTGGCTGCCGGGCGTGGTGAGCAGCCCGGCCGACAAGGGCAGCGCGGTCGGATCGGTGCGCACGATCACCCTGAAGGCGCCAGGCGACCCGAAGGTGGTGGAGCGGCTGACCGCGATTGCGCCCGATAGCCTCAGCTACGTGATCCTGCAGGTCGATCCCAAGGTGCTGCCGGTGACGAACTACGCCTCGACCATGAGCGTCGCGCCGTCCGGCAGCGGTTCGCTCGTCACCTGGCGCGGCACGTTCCAACCCGCGGGGGGCGCTGACGATGCAACGGCGTCGAAGGCCATCCACGGCCTGTACCGGAGCGGGCTGGACAACGTGAAGGCGATGATGGGGCAATAGCCGGCCGCCTTCTCCCTCTCCCTCCGGGAGGGGGCCGGGGTGGGGGAAGCCGCAAGGGCCAAGTTCCGCTGACCCAGGGCCTGCTTGCGCCCTTCAACGGGAACAGGCCCGCCCGGCCCCCTTTCCCGCAGGAGGAGGGAGAACCTCCCGCTTGCCGCCCCGGTTGGCCTGGAGGATACAGGGGGCCGCCTCCCAGCAGATTGCGCGCCCCATGAACGACGTTCCCGACGCCCCCGCCTACGATTTCGCCCAGGCCGAGCCGCATTGGCAGGACGCCTGGGACGCCGCCGGCTGCTTCCAGGTCGCCGACCTGCCCGGCGATGGCAAGCCGAAATACTACGTGCTGGAGATGTTCCCCTACCCCAGCGGCAAGATCCACATGGGGCACGTCCGCAACTACACGCTCGGCGACGTGGTGGCCCGGTATAAGCGCGCTCGCGGCTATTCGGTGCTGCACCCGATGGGCTGGGACGCCTTCGGCCTGCCGGCGGAGAACGCGGCGCGCGACCGCGGCGTGCATCCCGCCGGTTGGACCTACGCCAACATCGCCGCCATGCGGGCGGAGCTGAAGCGCATGGGCCTGTCGCTCGACTGGTCGCGTGAGTTCGCCACCTGCGACCCCGAGTACTACGGTCAGCAGCAGCGGCTGTTCCTGCGGCTGATGGCAAGCGGCCTGGCGGAGCGCAAGCTGAGCTGGGTCAACTGGGACCCGGTCGATGGCACCGTGCTGGCCAACGAGCAGGTGATCGACGGCCGCGGCTGGCGGTCGGGCGCGCCGGTGGAGAAGCGGCAGCTCAGCCAGTGGTTCCTGCGCATCACGCAGTTTGCGCCCGAGCTGCTGGCGGCGCTGGACGGCCTGGACCGCTGGCCGGAGCGGGTGCGGACCATGCAGGCCCGCTGGATCGGCCGCAGCGAGGGCGCCCGGGTGCGCTTCCCCCTGACCGCGCCGGCCGGGTCAGAAATTGGGCCAGAGACAGCGATAGAAGTGTTCACCACCCGGCCCGACACGCTGTTCGGCATGTCGTTCATCGCCCTGGCGCCGGAGCACCCGGTGTCCGCCCACGCCGCCGCGCGTGACCCGGCGGCGGCGGCGTTCGTTGCGCAGTGCCGCAGCCTCGGCACCAGCGAGGCTGCGATCGAGACGGCGGAGAAGCAGGGCTACGACACCGGGCTGCGCGTGGCGCACCCGTTCCTGCCCGGCGAGACCTTCCCGGTGTGGATCGCCAACTTCGTGCTGATGGAGTATGGCACCGGTGCCATCTTCGGCTGTCCGGCCGGCGATCAGCGGGACCTGGATTTTGCGCATAAGTACGGCCTGCCCACCCCCGCCGTGGTGCTGCCGCCGGGGGAGGACGCCGTCGCGTTCGCCGTGGGCACCGAAGCCTACGATGGTCCTGGCACGATGATCCACTCGGGCTTCCTGAACGGCATGGACACCATGGCCGCCAAGCGCGCCGCCATCGACGCCCTGGAACGGGACGGCGCCGGCGCAGGGGTGGTGAACTGGCGGCTGCGCGACTGGGGGGTCAGCCGGCAACGCTACTGGGGCTGCCCGATCCCGGTCATCCACTGCGCGGCGTGCGGCGCGGTGCCGGTGCCGGACGCCGACCTGCCGGTGCGGCTGCCGGAGGATGTCACGTTCGACCGGCCGGGCAACCCGTTGGACCACCATCCCACCTGGTCGCACGTCGCCTGCCCGGGTTGCGGCGGCCCGGCCCGGCGCGAGACCGACACCTTCGACACCTTCGTGGACAGCAGTTGGTACTTCGCCCGCTTCTGCTCGCCGCACGCCGCGACGCCGCTGCTGCGGGATGCCGTGGACCACTGGATGCCGGTCGATCAGTACATCGGCGGCATCGAGCACGCGATCCTGCACCTGCTGTACTCCCGCTTCTTCACCCGTGCGCTGCAGGCCACCGGGGAGGTCGGCGTGGCCGAGCCGTTCCGCGGCCTGTTCACCCAGGGCATGGTGACGCACGAAAGCTACAAGGACGAGGCCGGCGCCTGGCTGTATCCGGAGGAGGTGGAGCGCCGCCCGGACGGCAGCGCGACGCAGCGCTCGACAGGCCGCCCGGTGCTGGTCGGGCGCGGCGAGAAGATGTCGAAAAGCAAGCACAACACCGTCGACCCCGGCGCGATCATCGACCGCTACGGCGCCGACACCGCGCGCTGGTTCGTGCTGTCGGACAACCCGCCGGAGCGCGATATCGAGTGGACGGAGGCCGGCATCGCCGGGGCCTCGCGCTTCGTGCAGCGGGTGTTCCGGCTGTCGCAGGCGGTCGCCGCCACGACACGGGCTGGGCCAGCGCCGGCGAGCTTCGCCCCGGCCGCGATGGCGTTGCGCCGCGTCGCCCACCGCGCGGTCGCCGCGGTGACGGACGCCTTGGAAACCTTCGCCTTCAACGTCGCCGTGGCCCGGCTGCACGAGTTGACCTCCGCCCTGCAGGAGGCCGAGCGCGCCGCCCCGTCCGACGGCCTGGATTGGGCCCGGCGGGAGGCGGCGGGCATCCTGGCGCACCTGCTGGCCCCCATGGCGCCGCACCTGGCCGAGAGCGTGCAGCACCTGCTGGACCCCGGCGCCGCGCTGGTGTGCACCCAGCCCTGGCCCGCCGCCGACCCGGCGCTGGTGGCGGTGGACCAGGTGACGGTCGCGGTGCAGGTCGGCGGCAAGCTGCGCGCCACCCTTTCGCTGCCACCGGGCGCCGACGCCGCCACCGCCATCGCCGCCGCCGAGGCGGAGCCGGCCGTGGCGCGCCTGCTGGACGGGCGCCGGGTGGTGAAGCGCATCCACGTGCCCGACCGCATCGTGAACTTCGTGGTCGCGGGTTAGCATGCGCCGCCGGGCCTTGCTGCTGGGGGCGGCGGTTTCGGGGTGCGGCTTCCACCCGCTGTATGCGCCCAGCAGCGGCGGCACGCCCGGCCCGGCGGCGGCGGACATGGCAGCCATCTACATCCCGCCGATCGCCGAGCGGATGGGCCAGTTGATCCGTCAGGCGCTGCAGCAGCGATTTGAGGGCACGGGCACCGGCACGGCCAAGCGGTATGAGCTGCTGGTGACTTACGGCATCGCCTCCGAGGGCCAGGCGATCCAGCGGGACACCTCCACGACGCGCATCCGGCTGGTCGGCAGCGCGGCCTTCAACCTGCGGGAGCTGTCGCTGGCGCACAAGCCGCTGACGTCTGGCACGGCGCGGGTGCTGGACGGCTACAACATCCTGAACCAGGAGTACTTCGCCGCCAGCCTGGAGAACGACTCCGCGCAGGAGCGGATCGCGCAGTCGCTGGCCGACCAGATTACCTTGAAGCTGGGCATCTACTTCAAGCAGGCTGCCGCGCCGGCATGATGACCCGGACGGCGGTGGGCCGCCGTCATCGCGAGCCGGCTTGGCGCGGCGATCCAGGGGGGGGCTGGTGCAGTCCTTGCGACTTCTGGATTGCCATGTCGCAAGCGCTCCCCGCGATGACAAGCTGGGCAGTGACAAGCCGGGCGATGACAGCCGGAGACGCGATGACGCCGGACGAGGGGTGGGCGGCTTGAAGCTGGATGCACGCCGCCTGCCCGGCTTTTTGCGCGACCCCGGCCCGGTCCGCGCGGTGCTGCTGCACGGCGACGACGAGGGCATGGTGCGCCACCGCGCCGGGCAGCTCACCCAGGCCGTCGTGGGCGCCCGCGACGACCCGTTCCGCGTCGCCTGGCTGTCGCGGGAGGACCACGGACGCCTGGCCGAGGAGGCGTCCGCCATCGCCATGATGGGCGGGCGGAGGGTGATCCGGGTGCGGGACGCCGGGGACGGCCTGACGGCGGCGGTGAAGGCGGTGCTGGACGGTCCCGGCGACAGCTTGGTGGTGCTGGAGGCCGGCGCGCTGCCGGGCCGCAGCAAGCTGCGCACGCTGCTGGAGGCAGCGCCGAACGGTGCCGCGCTGGCGTGCTATCCCGAGGACGGAAAGGCGCTGCGCGACGCCATCGAGGGCGGGCTGCAGCAGGCCGGGCTGCGGCTGGACGCGGACGCGATGGAGTGGCTGCTGGACCACGTGGGCGCCGACCGCGGGGCGACCCGGGGCGAGGTGGAGAAGCTGGTGCTGTATGCTGGCGGGGACCTCCCTGCAACAGGCGGGACGGTCAGCCTGGATGCGGTGCGGGCCTGCGTGGGGGACCAGGCGGCGGTGTCGTTCGACGACGCGGTGTTCGCCGCCACCCTGGGCGACGTGGCGCTGGCGGACCAGTCGCTGGATCGCACCCTGGCCGAGGGCATGGCGCCGGTGGCGGTGGTGCGCGGGGTGCTGGGGCACCTGGCGCGGTTGCACATGGCGCGGGGGCACATGGCGGCGGGGATGGCGGCGGGGGATGCAGTGCGGGCGCTGCGGCCGCCGGTGTTCTTCAAGCGGGTGGCGGACTTCACGCAGTCGGTGCAGGCGTGGGACGCCGGGCGGCTGGGGCAGGCGATGAACGAGGCGCGCCGGGTCGAGCTGGCGTGCAAGCAGACCGGGGCGCCGGATGCGCTGCTGGTGCGGCGGCTGGTGGCAGGGCTGGCGCGGCAGGCGGCGGGGCGGCGGGCGGCCCGGTAGCGCCGCGGCCATGGCTCCAGGGACCAGGGCTCCAGAAAGACGAGAGGGCGCGTGCCGATGATGCATGGTTCCGCGGGCAACAGCCTGGCCGTGCTGGCCCGGCGCCACCCGGGGCGGCGCGCCTTCATCACCGGGGCGGCCAGCGGGCTTGGCCGGGCCTTGGCGCTGCGGCTGGGCACGGCCGGGTGGCGGCTGGGGCTGAACGACCTGGACGCGGCCGGGCTGGACGCGGTGGCCGCCGCCATCCTGGCCACCGGCGGCGCCGCGCCGGGGCTGTTCGTGTTCGACGTGGCCGACCCCGGGGCCTTCGCCGCCGCAGCCCGGGACGGCGCCGACCTGCTGTTCAACAACGCCGGCATCGGCTGCGGCGGCCCGGTGCTGGACACCCCGCTGGCCGATTGGCGGGAGGTGCTGGACGTGAACCTGATGGGCGCGGTGCACGGCATCCGCGCCTTCGTGCCGGGCATGGTGGCGCAGGGATCCGGCCATGTCGTGAACGTCGCCAGCGCCGCCGCCTTCCATGGGCTGCCCCGGTTCGGCGCCTACTCGGCCTCCAAGGCGGCGCTGGCGGCCCTGTCGGAGGCGTTGCGGGCGGAACTGGCCGGGTCCGGCGTGGACGTGACCTTGAAGATGAGCACCTTCTACCGCGACGCCGCCATCGGCCGCCACACCCGCGGAGACGCCGAAACCCGCCGCCAGGCCCAGGCGCTGGTCGATCTCGCCCCGATCAGCGCCGACGAGGCCGCCCGCCGCCTGTTGCGCAGCATGGCTCGGCGCCGTTTCCACGCCGTCTATCCCATGCAGGCCCGGCTGATCTGGGCCGCCAAGCGGCTTGCCCCGGAATGGTATGTGCACCTGGTCCCGCCGGTGTTCGCCTGGCTTGAGCGGCGGCTCGGTTGATTCCAGGCTGCGCGCGGCCGCTGCCCGGAGTCCTCATGCCCGTCAACCTGTTCCGCACCTTTCGCAACCATGGCCTGTCGCTGTTCCAGGCCGCGGCGGCGGTGTCCTCGCGCCCATTTGCAACAGGGCCGATGCCGGCGCTGGAGCAGGCGGCGGGCCGCGTCGCCGGCCTGGCCGCCAACGGCGCGCCGCTGCCCGTGCAGGCGCCCGCCGGCCAATCGCCCGAGGCATGGACCTGCGCGCGCCTGGGCTATCAACTGCTGCAGGCCGAGCTGGGCGGCGATGCGGCGCTGCGGACACGTCTGCAGGACCAGTTGCTTGGCAGCCGCTGCGACCCGCGCTGGGCTGGCACGCTGGTCAGCTACCTCAGCTACTTCGGCCCGGACGGACTGCGGCGGCGCATCCCCTACATCCCGCCGGACGCCGCCGGGCCGGGCGTGATCCCGATTGCGCCGGACGCCCGGGTGGCGCTGCTGAGCGACTGGGGCACTGGGGGCCGGACCGCGCTGGCGGTGCTGCACGACCTGGCCGCCAAGCAGCCGGACGTGCTGGTCCACCTGGGCGACATCTACTATGCCGGCACGCCCGCCGAGTGCGACCGCAACTTCGCCCAGCCGATGCGGGCGGCGCTGGGGCCGGACGTGCCGGTGTTCACCCTGTCGGGCAACCACGACATGTACAGCGGCGGCGACGGCTATTACGGCCTGATCGCCCGCCTGAATGCGGGCCTCAACGCCGGCGCGGCCCGGCAGCGCGCCAGCTATTTCTGCCTGCGCAGCACCGACAGCCGCTGGCAGCTCCTAGCCATGGACACCGGCCTGCACGCCTACGACCCGTTTGAGCCGCATCCGCTGACCTTCCTCAACCCGGCCGAGGAGGACTGGATCACGGCGCGCATCGCCGAGTTCCCCGGCCAGACCATCCTGCTGTCCCATCATCCCGCCGTCTCGGCGCTGGCGCGGATCGGTCCCGGCGGGTCGGACCCTTGGAACGCCAACCTACGTGCCAGCTTCGCCCGGTTCACCGCGGCCGGGCCGGTTGCGGCCTGGTTCTGGGGCCATGAGCATACGATGGCGCTCTATGCCCCCTATGGTGGCCTGGTGCGGGGCCGCTGCATCGGCTGCGGCGCCATCCCGATGTTCACCACCGACCACCCCTACGCCCCGCTTGCCGGCTTGCGGGACCCGCCGGCCCTGTTGCCGCCTCGCCTGGGCGACGACGGCGCCGTGCTGGACCACGGCTACGCCGTCATTGCGCTGGACCCCGGCAGCGGCTCGGCCCGGGCCGAGTACTACGGCGTTGGCGCCCGGCCGGGCCTGCTGTTCTCGGAGGACCTTGCGGACCAGGCCCTGCTTGCGAGCCAGGCCCTGCTTGCGAACCAAGCCTGACAAGAACCGCCCCTGCCATGCCCCCCTGGCCCTGATGTTGACCCGTGATGCCGATGGCGAACGCCCCTTGGGTCGTCGGGCATGCCAGGCCAGGGCGACGAATACGGCTACTTGGCGGGCGGGCGCAGCCGGGTGTTGCGATAGATGTCGGCCAGCGGCACGCGGAAGCCGACGCTGTCGAGCACGAGGTCACCGGAGATGACGGCCAGGGAGTCCTGCGGCCAACTGCCATCGGGGTTGCGGCGCAGCAGCTCGGCGCCGAGGCGGAAGCTGTTCAGCACCAGTATCTCCTGCACGCTCGGGATGGTGGTGTAGGTCCAGACGTTGGCCCAGGTCTCCCGCTGATTGTTGGGGGACAGGATTTCGATGATGAGCACAGGCTCAGCCATGCTGGTTCCCTCCAGGTCGGAGGGCGAACAGGTCACTGCCAGGTCGGGGACGCGCATGTTGTGGCTGGCCTGCACGTGCGGCCGAACGCCCGGGGCGCCAACGGCAACGCATGGGCTGCCCTGGGCATTAAAGTGATCACGGAGCAGACCTCCAAGCTCAAGCTGCAGGATGCCGTGCGGGATACTGGCGGGCGACATCGCCTGTGGCTCACCGTCCACAAGCTGCCAGGCCCGGCCGTCGCCCGGCTCCCAGGCCATGAACTCGTCAACCGACATGCGGACGGGGATCTTGACGGCTTCGCTCATGGATTCGAGCCTAGCACAGGCCCAAGCCGGGTTCAGCAGGTTTACCCGGCCAGCACCGCGGAGACCACCGACTGCGCCGCCGCCAGGGCCGTCGCGGTGTCGGCCGCGTCGATGCCGCACCAATCCGCCGGCGTCGCCACCGCCCCGGCCGCCCGCAGCACCGCAGGCGTCGCGTCTGAGGCATCGCGCTGCCGGGCCGCAACCCGGCGTTCCAGCTCCGTGATCGGCGCGTGCAGCCACAGGCCGACGAATGGCACGCCTGCGGCCCGTGCCGCCGCCGCCGCCGCGGCGCGCAACGCGGGGGAGCGGAACGTCGCGTCCAGCACCACCGCGTGCCCACCGGCCAGCGCATTGCGCAGCCCATACAGCAGGGTGGCGTCGATCCGCGCCGCGTCCACGGCGTCGTACGCGCCAGGCGGCAGCCGGTCCTCCGGCAACAGGCCGTGCAGGCGCTTGCGGGACTCGTCGCTGCGCAGGTGCAGCGCGCCCGGCGCCGCGCCCAGCCCGGGCGCCAGGGCGCGCGCCAGGGTCGTCTTGCCGGTGCCCATCAGGCCGCCGATGGCCACGACGACCGGCGGCACAGGGCGCAAGTAGCGCAGCGCCGCCTCCAGGTAGGCCGTCCCGTCCCCGCCCCGGCTGGCCGCCACATGGGCGCGGATCAACGCCCGCATCGACAGGAACGGCGGCAGCGCCCCGACCAGCGCGGCGTCCCCAGTGCGCCCGACGTAGCGCCCCAGCACCCGGTTCGCCGCGGCACGCGATGCCTGCAGGTCAAGGTCCATCAGCAGGAACGCCAGGTCATAGCCGAGGTCGATGGTGGCCATGCCCTCGTCGAACTCCAGCGCGTCGAACGGCGCCGGGCGGCCATGCCATAGCAGCAGGTTGCCCAGGTGCAGATCGCCATGCGCCCGGCGGACCAGCCCGGCCGCAGCACGGTCGTCCAGCCCGCCGGCGCGGGACGCCAGCGCCGCCAGCATCCCGTCAAGCCAGGCGTGCACCGGCGCTTCAGGCAACCCGGCCGACACCGCCGCCTGCTGGTTGCCGAGCGCGACCGCCCGCATCCGGCCAGCCGGATCGGTCACCGCGACCGGCGGCAGGGCCAGGTGCATCCCGGCGACCGCATCGGCAATACCATCCAGCAGGTCCGGCGTCAGCCCGCCCCGGGCAACGACCGCATCCATCAGGTCGGCATCCGGCACGCGGGCCATGCGGAGCACCCACTCCACCGCCGGGCCGTCGCCAAAATCAAGCCCGGCCGGGGTGCGGACCAGCGGCGCCACATCCTGGTACAGCCCGGGCGCCCAGGGCGCGTTCAGCTCAAGCTCGCGCGACAGGAAGCGGCGCCGGTCGGCCAGGGTAGAAAAGTCCAGGAAGGACAGTCGCACCGCCTTCTTCAGCTTCCAGACGGTACCGGCCCCGCGGAACACGGCGGAGATGTGGGTCTCCAGGGGCGGGCCGCCGGACAGGTTCGCGAAGAACGCAGCCGCCTCAGCCTGCTCGGGTGGGATCATGGCAGTCTTAACCGCCAGTCATCGCGAGCCACACTTGCGGCGTGTTATCACGAGCCACGCTCGCGGCATGGCGATCCAGGGGCAGTGCGCGCAGCCTTGGCCACCCTGGCTTACCGCGCCAAAGCCGGCTCGCCATGACGGGTGCATGGGGGCGGGCACCAGCCGCTTACGGATACAGGCTTTCCGTCGTCCAGCCCTCGCCGGCCTTTGTGTAAACCCGCCGGTCGTGCAGGCGGAACGGCATGTCCTGCCAGAACTCGATCCGCTCGGGCCGCACCCGGAAGCCGGACCAGTGCGGCGGGCGGGGGATGGCCTCGCCGGGGTAGCGGGCGTCCAGCTCCGCCACCCGGCGCTCCAGCTCGGCGCGCGACGGCAGCGGGCGGGACTGGTCGGACGCCCAAGCGCCCAGCCGGCTGATGCGGGCGCGGGTGCCGTAATAGGCGTCGGCCTCGGCGTCGGTCACGTCCTCCGCCGTGCCCTCGATCCGCACCTGGCGCTGCAGGGTCTTCCAGTGGAACAGCAGGGCAGCGCGCGGATTGGCGAGCAGCTCGCCCCCTTTGCGGCCCTGCTTGTTGGTGTAGAACACGAAACCCTGCGGATCGAAGTCCTTCAGCAGCACGATCCGCGCCGACGGGGTGCCGTCCGGGGTGCAGGTGGCGACGGTCATGGCGTTGGGGTCGTTGACCTCGGACCGTGCGGCCTCTGCCATCCAGTCGCGGAACAGGGCAAAGGGGTCGGCCGCCTGCGGGATGCCCCGGCCTTCGAGTTTGGGGGTTTCAAGCTGGGGAAGCGGGGTGTCCGGCATGGGGAACCTCTGGTTGCCAAGCGATCATGCCGCAAATAGGCGCGATGCGGGAGGGCTAAGCCCTGCTTGCTGCTCCCTCTCCCCGCTTCGGGAGAGGGCTGGGGTGAGGGGGTCGTGCAGCGCAGTCCCCGCGGTTTGGGCAGCTTGGTGTCGGCGGAGCTGGCGGTCCCCGGCGCTACAAGCGAGCAAGCAAGACCCCCTCACCCCGGCCTTGGTCCGTTTCACGGCCCAAGCCCGAAGGGAGAGGGAGACGTATGCGGGTTCGGCGGGCGTATGCTACCCACCTGCGCCGCAGCCAAACCAGGAAACCAGCCCCATGAAACCTGCCGGAACCGACGCGATGCGCCTGCGCCTGCTGGCCCACCTGCTGCGCCGCTTCATCCGCAACGGCACCATGCGCCTGATCGCCGCCGACGGCACGCTGCACACCTTCGGCGGCCAAGGCCCCGGCCCCTCTGTCACCCTGCGCCTGCACGACGCCGGGCTCTACACCAAGCTGTTCTTCAACCCGGAGCTGCACGCCGGCGAGGCCTACATGGACGGCGCCCTGACCTTCGAGGACGGCTCGGACGTCGGCGGCTTCATGGAGCTGTTCGCAGCCAACCGCGGCGGCCTGGCCGCGCATCCCGCCCAGGCCCTGCTGCGCCGCGGCTGGCGCGCGATGAAGGGCATCCACCAGGCCAACCCCGAAAAGGCCGCCAAGGCCAACGCCCGGCACCACTACGACCTCTCGACCGACCTATATCGCCTGTTCCTGGACGACAGCCTCAACTACTCCTGCGCCGTGTTCGAGGACCCGGCCACCGACACCCTGGAGGCCGCCCAGCACCGCAAGCTGCAACGCGCCACCGCCAAGCTGCGCCTGCGCCCCGGCATGACGGTGGCCGAGATCGGCTCCGGGTGGGGCGCCTTCGCCATTCACATCGCCAAGGCCACCGGCGCCCGCGTGGTGGCCATCAACGTCTCCCCCGAGCAGCTCCGCATCGCCAAGGAAGCTGCCGCCACCGCAGGCGTCGCCGACCTGGTTGAATTCCGGGAACTGGACTACCGCGCGCTGGAGGGCCGGTTCGACCGCGTGGTGTCGGTCGGCATGATGGAGCACGTCGGCGTCGGCCACTTCGACGAGTACCTGCGTAAGATACGCGGTCTGCTGGCGCCGGGCGGCTTCGCCTTCGTGCACTGCATCGGGCGCATGCGGCCGCCGGGCAGCACGGGGCCGTTCATCCGCAAGTACATTTTCCCCGGCGCCTACGTGCCGTCATTGTCAGAAGTGTTCGCCTCCACCGAGCGGGCCGGCCTATGGGTGGCGGACATGGAGGTGCTGCGGCTGCACTACCACTACACCCTGCAGCACTGGCGCCGCCGCTTCGCCGCCAACCGCGCCCGGGCGGCCGAGCTGTACGACGAGCGGTTCTGCCGCATGTGGGAATGGTACTTGGCCGCCGTGGACGTCGGCTTCTCCAACGGCAGCAACATGGTGTTCCAACTGCTGCTGTCCGAGCAGATAGACGCAGTGCCGATCCTGCGCGACTACATCGTGGACGACCTGCGCGCCGCCGCGCGGGCGCCGGAGACCACCCCAGCCTGATCGCCAGCCCAACCTGATCGCCAGCCCAGCAGGACGACCCATCATGCCGCATGACCTGATCGTCCACTCGCACGAGCCGCTGAATGCCGAGACCCCCTTGGCCATCCTGCGGACCGCGTTCACCACGCCGCAGCCGCAGTTCTACGTCCGCTGCCACGGCGCCATCCCCGAGCTGGACACGGCCCGGCACCGCCTGCGGGTGGGTGGCATGGTGGCGACACCGCTCGACCTGTCGGTGGCCGACCTGCAATCACGCTTCGCCCCGCGCACCCTGGCGGCGGTGCTGCAATGCGCGGGCAACCGGCGGGCCGACCTGCAGCAGGTCGCGCCCACCATGGGCGACCCGTGGCAGGGCGGCGCCATCGGCCATGCCGACTGGACCGGCGTGGCGCTGCGCGACGTGCTGCTTGCCGCCAGGGCGTCCACGCAGCCGGGCCTGCACGTCGTGCTGTCCGGTGAGGACACCCTGGACGTGAAGGGCACCCCGGTCCGGTATGAGGTGTCGGTCACCCTCACGAAGGCGATGGACGGCGACGTGCTGCTGGCCTGGGCGATGAACGGCGAGGCGCTGGCGCCAGAACACGGTCATCCGCTGCGCGCCGTGGTGCCGGGCTACGCCGGGGTGCGCAGCGCCAAGTGGCTCTCGGCGGTCACGGTGCAGGATGCCCCGGCCGCCAGCCCGGTGCAGCAGCACGACTACAAGCTGCTGCCGCCGCATGTGACGGAGGCGGACACCGAGCAGGACGCCACTTGGCTGCCGGGGGCGCCGATCAACGAGATGCCGCTGAACGCCGTCATCTGCGAGCCGGCGGCTGGCGCGCACCTGGCAGCCGGGCCGGCGCCGGTGCGCGGGTATGCCATCGCCAGCGGCCGGCAGGTCGTGCGCGTCGATGTATCCGCCGACGGAGGACGGCACTGGGTGCAGGCGGCACTGCAGCAGGGTGGCGGACCCTGGGATTGGGTGTTCTGGTTGGCCACGCTGGATCTGCGGCCCGGCGTCCACGAGCTTGCGGTGCGCGCCTGGGACAGCGCCGGCCAGACCATGCCGGCTCAGCCCGACGACACCTGGAACATCAAGGGCTACCTGTGCGCGGCCTGGCACCGGGTTCCGGTGACGGCGGCTTGAACGCTAGGCTTCACCGCCGTCGCCGCGGGCCGCGCTTTACCGCCGTCACCGCGAGCCGCGCTTGCGGCGTGGCGATCCAGGGGTCGCCAGCGCGGGAGGTCAGGCCGGGCGTCCCCTGGATTGCTTCGCCAAGCGGCTCGCAATGACGGTGTCGTGCCCCAGCTTGTGACGGTGCCGCGCCGCCAGCCTTCTGCGCTGTCCCGCTGCCATCCCCCGGCATGATACACGGATGATCGCGCCGATCCTGGCGCAGCGCAGCGCCGCCAAGTTCTGGGCGGCGGTGCTGCTGACCGGCGTCGGCGCCGGCCTTGCCACCGCGGCGCTGACCGGGCTGCTGGAGTTGGTGCAGCAGGCCATGTGGGGCGGCAACGGCCTCAACGTGCTGCAGACGGCCACGGGCGATGCGGCGTGGCGGCATGTGGCCATCCTGCTCGGGGCGGGGCTGCTGACCGGGGTCATGCAGCTCCTGCTCACCCGCCTGTCGAGCGCCAACGGCATCGACATCACCGCGGCGATCTGGTTCCACGCCGGCCGGCTGCCGGCGTTGCGGACGCTGGCCAGCGCCACGCTGTCGGTGGTGGTGGTCGGCATGGGCGCCGCGTTAGGGCGGGAGGGCGCGCCGAAGCAGGCCGGCGCCGTCGCCGCCAACTTCATGTCCGACCGGACACGCCTGGGGGACGAGCAGCGGCAACTGCTGGTCGCGTGCGGCGCCGGGGCGGGGATGGCGGCGGCCTATGGCGTGCCGCTGGGCGGGGCGCTGTTCGCGCTGGAGGTGCTGCGTGGGGCGCTGGCGCTGCGCTACGTGCTGCCCGCCCTGGTGACGTCGCTGGTGGCGACCGGCGTGTCCTGGCTGTTTCTGCCCGACGCGCCGCTGTATCGCCTGCCAGCATTCTCCGGATCGCCCTCCAGCATCGCCTGGGCGCTGCCGGCGGGACTGGTCGTCGGCCTGGTCTCGGTCGGGTATGTCCGCGTCGTGGCCTGGATGGACGGCCATAGGCCGAAGGGCTGGAAACGCGTGGTGGCGCCGGCGCTGGTGCTGTTGGCGCTGGGCTTCGCGTCCATCCGGTTCCCGCAACTGCTCGGCAACGGGCGCGACGTGGCGCAGCAGGCGTTCACCGGGATGGCCGGCGGGCCGCGGCTGCTGTGCGCGCTGGTGCTGCTGCGGCCGGCGGCGACGGTGCTGTGCCTGGGCAGCGGCATTCCGGGCGGGCTGTTCACGCCGTCCCTGGCGTTCGGGGCGCTGCTGGGCAGCGTGCTGGGTCTGCCCTGGGCCTGGATGTGGCCCGGCATGCCGCCCGGGCTGTTCGCGCTGGTCGGCGCAGGCGCGATGATCGCCGCCACCACGCAGGGCCCGCTCTCGGCGGTCGTGCTGATGATGGAGATGACCGGCTATGCCCGGGCGGCCATCCTGCCGCTGCTGGTGGCGGTGTCGGTGGCGACGCTGATCGCCCGCACCATCGAGCCGCGGTCGATCTACGATGCACGGCTGAGCGACGCCGAGGTGCGGGAGCGGCAGTCGCAGCGCGAGCAGGGGGTGGAGGGGCAGATGCCGGGCTGATGCCAGCCTTGGCGAACCCGCTGGCAGTCGTAGACGTTGGCGTCGCCGCAAGCGTATTGGAGGTTGATCCGTGGCCCACCCCCTGCGTGTTCCCCTGCTGCTCGGCAGCGCGGCGGCCGTGCTGCTCCTGGTGCGGTCGGACTCTAGCCGGCCAGGCTCTAAGCGGCCGGGCTCCAAGCGGCCGGGCTCCAAGCGGGCGGAACGCCGTGCGGGCAGCCAATCGGGGCGCCAACCGCCGCTTAAGGTCGTGGTGATCGGCGCCGGCTTTGGCGGCCTGGCGGCAGCGCAGGCCCTGGCCGGCCGGCCTGGCCTGGACGTGACGGTGATGGACCAGCACAACCACCACCTGTTCCAGCCCTTGCTCTACCAGGTCGCCACTGCGGCGTTGTCGCAGGACGAGATCGCCTCCCCGGTGCGCTCGCTGTTCGCTGGCAAGCCAAGAACCCATGTGCTGATGGAGGACGTGACCGGCATCGACACCGCCGCACGGGAGGTGCTGTGCGGCAGCGCCCGCGTGCCGTACGACACGCTGGTCATCGCCACCGGCTCGCAGCCCAGCTACTTCGGCCATGACGCCTGGGAGGCGGCAGCGCCCAGCCTGAAAACCCTGGACGATGCCCGGAAGCTGCGGGAGCGCATCCTGGATGCGTTCGAGCGCGCCGCCCTGCCGCAATGCGACCCGGCCGAGCGGTCCCGCCTGCTGACCTTCGTGCTGGTTGGCGGCGGGGCGACCGGGGTGGAGATGGCCGGGTCCATCGCCGAGCTGGCGCGCGACACCCAGCGGCACGACTTCACCAGCGTGAACCGCGCCCAGGTGCGGGTGATCATCGTGGAGGGTAGCCCGCACATCCTCGAAGGCTTCGCACCCGAGCTGCAGGCGCGTGCGGTGCGCGACCTGCAGGGCATGGGCGTCGACGTCCGCACTGGCAAGCAGGTGACGGACATCCAGCCCGGCGTGGTCCACATCGGCGACGAGGCCATCCAGGCCGAGACGATCATCTGGACTGCGGGCGTCGCCGCCACCCCGGTCGCGGAGTGGCTCGGGGTGAAGCCGGCCAAGGGCGGACGCGTGCCGGTGGGGCCGGACCTGGCCGTGCCCGGCCACCCCGGCATCTACGTGATCGGCGACGCCGCGCTGCCGCCGACCCCGGGCGGCAAGCCGCTGCCGGGCGTGGCGCCGGTGGCCAAGCAGCAGGGCAGCTACGTCGCGCGCGCCATCCGGCGGCGGCTGCGCGGCCGGACAGGCGCGCGGCCGTTCGGCTACCGGGATTATGGCACCCTGGCCACCATCGGGCGCAACAAGGCGGTGGCGGAGTTCGGCGGGGTCCACCTGACGGGATTTGCGGCCTGGGTGACCTGGGCGGTGGCGCACATCTTCTTCCTGATCGGCTACCGCAACCGCTTCCTAGTCAGCGCGCAGTGGCTGATCTCGTATGCGACGCACCAGCGCGGCGGGCGGGTCATCGTCGAGAGCGCGAAGCCGGACCACCGGCCTATCGCGGCGGCTCGGCCCACCGCGGCGGCGCAGTGATGGCGCCCAGGATCAGCGGCCGGCAGTCGCACCCGGCGGCATCCAAGCTGGGGTTTTGTGCGGCTGCGCTACTGGCCGCCAAGGCGAGGCAGACATCGATTGACAAGCTAAACCCTGTCCCATGCACACACCTCCCTACCCGGCTGTGGCAGAACCATCGCATTACCAACAACCTCCTTTTCTGACCGGATTGCCCGCCCCGTGCTCGCCATTGTCCCATCTGTCATTGCCCCGCGCTCGTCATTGCGAGGAGCGATTGCGACGCGGTAATCCAGGGATGCAAAACCGAAACCCCCAGCCCGTGCAACCCTGGATTGCCACGCCGAAGCCGACTCGCAATAACAGGCCCTGATTGGATGCAGCATCGTAAGGGCTAGAACGTAGGGCCGGTAGCATCACACGGGGCCATCGCGCCGCGTGCAGCAAAAAAGGGATGGCGGCTACGGGGCGGCAACCGGGCGCAGCCGGTCAACAATGGCGTAGCTGCCGTATGCCATCTCCCCGGCCAGATTGACGCATTGAGGGGCACCATCCACCTGCCGCCTATGTTCCGCTTCTTCGAGACCCTGGTCCAACCCACCGCCATCGACCCCTCCTCGCCACCGCCCTCGCATGACGAGGCAGGCGGGCTGCTGCGCTTCTACTGGCACTATGCCCGGCAGGTGCGCGGCCTGATCGTGGCGCTGTTCGCCGCTGGGCTGGTGGTTGCGGTGTGCGACGCCGGCATCCCCGTGATCATCGGCCGCGTCGTCGGCCTGGCCAGCACGCACGCCCCGGCCACCCTGTTCCAGGACGCCTGGCCGCAGCTCCTCGCCATGGCCGGGTTCCTGCTGCTGCTGCGCCCGGCGGCGCTGCTGATGCAGAACCTGATCACCAACCAGGCCATCGCCGCCAACTTCACCAACCTGATCCGCTGGCAGAGCCACTGGCATGTCGTCCGGCAAAGCTGGACCTTCTTCCAGAACGACTTCGCCGGCCGCGTCGCCAACCGCGTCATGCAGACCGGCCCGAGCCTGCGCGACAGCATCACCGCCACAACCAACGCCGCCTGGTACATCCTGGTATACGGCACCAGCGCCATGCTGCTGCTGGCCCACGCCGACGCGGTGCTGGCGCTGCCGATCCTGCTGTGGTTCGGCGCATACTTCCTGTTCCTGCGCCACTTCATCCCCCTGCTGCGGGAGCGGTCGCGCAGCAACTCCGAGGTGCGGTCGGCGCTGGTAGGCCGCGTGGTGGACAGCTACACCAACATCCTGACCGTGAAGCTGTTCGCCCGCGCCCGCGACGAGGACAGCTTCGTCCGCGACGGTGTGGACGAGCACACCGCCGTGTTCCACGACATGCAGCGCATGAACACCCAGTTCAGCCTGACGCTCGCGGCGATGAACGCGGTGATGCTGGTGACAACCGGCGGGCTGGCGCTGGCGCTGTATGCGCGGGGGTCCGTGGCGATCGGCACCGTGGCGATGGCGCTGCCGCTGGCCTGGCAGATCAGCAACATGGCGGGATGGGTGGCGTTCAACATCACGCAGATCGCGGAGAACGTCGGCGTCGTGCAGGATGGCATGAAGTCTATCGCCGTGCCGCGCGGCATGCCCGACGTACCCGGCGCCCGGGAGCTGGCGATCCCCCGCGGCGCCGTGCGGTTCGACCGGGTCAGCTTCGGCTATGGCACCGCGCGCGGCGTGCTGCACGACCTGTCGCTGGACATCGCACCCGGGGAGCGCATCGGGCTGATCGGACGCTCGGGCGCGGGCAAGAGCACCCTGGTCAACCTGATGCTGCGCTTCTACGCGCCGGAGAGCGGGCGCATCCTGATCGACGGGCAGGACATCGCCGATCTCACGCAAGAAAGCCTGCGGGGCGGCATCGCGATGGTTACGCAGGACACCTCGCTGCTGCATCGCTCCATCCGCGACAACATCCGCTACGGCCGGCCCTGGGCGACCGAGGCCGAGGTGATCGAGGCTGCGCGCCAGGCGGAGGCGCTGGACTTCATCGAGGCGCTGGAGGACTGGCAGGGACGCACCGGCTTCGACGCCCATGTGGGGGAGCGCGGAGTAAAGCTGTCCGGCGGGCAGCGCCAGCGCATCGCCATCGCCCGGGTGATTCTGAAGGACGCGCCGATCCTGGTGCTGGACGAGGCGACGTCGGCGCTGGACTCGGAGGTGGAGGCGGCGATCCAGGACCAGCTTGTGTCCCTGATGCAGGGCCGCACGGTGATCGCCATTGCCCACCGGCTGAGCACCATCGCCCGCATGGACCGGCTGGTGATCATGGACGGCGGGCGGATCGTCGAGCAGGGAACGCACCAGGCGCTGCTGCAGGCCGGCGGCGTCTATGCCCGGTTGTGGCACCGCCAATCCGGCGGCTTCGTGCAAGCAGCGGAGTAGCCCACCGGCTCCCTCTCCCCTCGGGAGAGGGAGCAGCGGTCATCCCGCCATGGTCAGTTGCGGCACTTCACGCTTCGGCCCGCCTTTCAACCGGCGCAGCATCCCCGGCACGTCGGCCGCGCAGCGCGCCCGGCTGAACAGGAAGCCCTGCACCTCCTTGCAACCCTCGGCGCGCAGCCGGGCCAGTTGACCCTCGGTTTCCACGCCCTCCGCGACCGTCGCAATGCCCAGCCCGGCGCATAGCCCCTCCACCGCGCGCACGATGTGAACGCAGTCCTCACGTGTCGAAAGGTCGCGCACGAAGGACTGGTCGATCTTGAGCTTGTCGAACGGGAAGCTTCGCAGGTAGCTCAGCGACGAGTACCCGGTCCCGAAATCATCCATTGAGATGCGCGCGCCCAGTGCCCGCAACTCGTGCAGCATGGCCAGCGTCGCGGCGTTGTCCTGCAGCAGCGCGGACTCGGTGATCTCCAGCTCCAGCCGCCCTGGCGCCAGGCCGGACTCCGCCAAGGCCGCCGCGACCGTCGGCACCAGGTTGCGGCTGCGGAACTGCACCGGCGACAGGTTCACCGCGACCTTCACGTCGCCGGGCCACAACGCCGCATCGGCACAGGCGCGGCGGATGACCCACTCACCAAGGGCGACGATCACGCCGATTTCCTCGGCGACCGGGATGAACTCGCCCGGCGACACCATGCCGCGCTCCGGGTGCGGCCAGCGCAGCAACGCCTCGAAACCGCTGACCTCGTTGCGGTCCAGGTTGATTTGCGGCTGATAGAACAGCGCGAACTCCTCCGCCAGCACGGCGTGGCGCAAATCCAGTTCCAGGCTGCGGCGGCGCTGCAACCGCCGGTGCATCTCCGGCTCAAAGAAGCAGAAGCTGCCGCGGCCGTCCTGCTTCGCCCGGTGCAGCGCCATGTCGGCGTGCTTGAGCAGCGTTGCTGCGGTCATCCCATCCTCCGGCACGATGGCGAGGCCGATACTTACGCCGATGACGATCTCGTGCCCCTCGACCAGGAACGGCCGCTGCAGGGCAGAGACGATGCGCTCGGCCAGCAGCCGCGCCGCCTCCGGCCGGCCGATGTTCGCCTGGATGATGGCGAACTCGTCGCCGTCCAGGCGGGCAACCAGGTCCCCCTCCCGCACGCAGGCCGTCAGCCGGTCCGCGGCCAGGCGCAGGAGCCCGTCGCCGATCGAGTGGCCCAGGGTGTCGTTGACCGCCTTGAAGTGGTCCAGGCCCAGGCACAGCACCACTGACCCAGCGCCGCGTCCGGCCTCGCTGATGACGTGTTCCAGCCGCTCGTGCAGCACCAGGCGGTTCGGCAACGCCGTCAGCACATCGTGCCGCGCCATATGGGCCACCTGCGCCTCCGCAGCGCGCCGGGCGGTCACGTCCTCATAGGTGACGACCCAGCCGCCATCCTGCATGGGGGAGTGCGAGATGGCGATGGTGCGCCCGTCGCCCAACGTCTGCAGCACCACGCCGACGGCAAGCCGGTTTGCCAGGGATTGCTGCACGGTCATCAGGTCGTCGAGGGTGTGTCCAGGGTGTTGGCCGGTGTCGATCCTAGCCTGCAGCACATCGGCGAACGACATGCCCAACCGGATCTTGCCCGGGTCGAGGTGGTAGATGTCGAGGAATTGCTGGTTCACCACGTCCAGCCGGTCATCGGCGTCATACAGGCATAGTCCCTGCGACATATTGCTCAACGCCGTCGCGAACCGCAGGTTGGCCCGGCGCAACTCCGCTTCCTGGCCGGACGAGTGCTGCGCACCAGGCTTTTCCATGCCGTCCGGCAGCGTGGAGCTGTCCCGCCCGGCCCCGCCATCGTCCAAGATCAGGCGCAACGCTGCGCGCAGGATGGCTTGCAAACGGCGCAGCATGCCGGGCAGGCCGGCGAAGCTGGCCAGCAGCGACAACCCGGCCATCGCTTGCCTTCTACACTCGATGCCGACTTGGGGGCCGACCTGGGGCTTGTGGGGCATGGCTGCTAGACGCCTCTACAGGCCATGCGATCCGCCACGGCCGCGACACGCCGGCCCGGCTCCCGGTTCCGGCGCATGGGCTGCTGCGGGCGCATGAAGGCTGCTGTGCAGTCTGGCGGCGCAGCACGTGCGGGAGGGCAGATTAGCGGCAAGCCATGCACCATGTCCCTATTGCCCCTGATATGCACCGCCGCGACGTAGAAAATGCTGCGGTTCGGCGTGTCAAAAAACGCTGCATGGCCATCAACCTAGGGTATAGATGCTAAAAGTTCCTGAATGCAGCTATCAATTATCACTCGTTAAGTCGTTCCACGGCGGCTGTCTAGCAAGGTTTTGTCGAAATTTGTGTCGCATAAGCGTTTATTCAGCATGGCCCTCGAGACGCTGGGGCTGTCGAGCAATCTTTGAGCGCGCAGCGTGCCGGGATGGCAGCGGTCCCGGCGCACATGGCCCGGGCACCGTTGGCCCGGGCGCACATGGCCGATGTAGGCTTCCACGCGCCACCGGCCCAGCAACGTGAGCGGCGCGGTCCCGCCAGCCGGCCCCGGTGTTGCCATCGTCATCCCCATGCTGAACGAGGCTGCGGCGCTGCCCCGCCTGCTACGCTCCCTGGCCGTGCTCGACCCGCCGCCGGACGAGGTGCTGGCCGTGGACGGCGGCAGCTCCGACTGCTCCGTCGCGGTGGCGGAGGCCGGCGGGCTGCGCGTCATCCGCCATCCGGTCCGCGGGCGGGCGGCGGGGGTCAACCGCGCGGTGGCAGAGGTCGCTTCGCCCCTGGTTTGCATCCTGCATGCCGACACGCTGCTGCCGGACGACGCGGTCGCGGTGATGCGCAAGGTGATGGCTGATCCACGCACCGCGCTGGCCGGGTTCACGCCGCTGATCAGCGGGCCGGACACGGTGCGTTGGGGCACCAGCCTGCACAACTGGCTCAAGACCTGGTACGTGCCGCTGCTGTTCCGCCCGCATTTGTTCCTGCGCGGCGGGCGGCTGCTATTCGGCGATCACGCGATGTTCTTCCGGCGGGCGGACTTCCTCGCGGCCGGCGGCTGCGACCCCGATCTGCTGGTGATGGAGGACGCCGACCTGTGCATCCGGCTGACCCGCTTCGGCCGCACCCGGCTGGTGAACCGCGTTGTCATCACCAGCGACCGGCGCGTGGCGGCCTGGGGTGGGCTGCGCGCCAACTGGATCTATCTCAGCGTCGGCTTGCGCTGGGGTCTTGGCCGGCGCAAGCGGCTGGAGCGGGACTACCCCGACATACGCTGAGGCCGGAGCGTTCAGGCCGGAGCAAAGGCTGGAGGCGTCGAGGCTGGGGGCATTAAGGCTGGGGACATTGACTCCGGGGCGCTAGGCGGCCTCGGCCCGGCGTCCCTTGATGTAACCGGCGGCGAGGCAGTGGTCGAGCAACGCGCGCAGGAAGCGGTGGTCCGTCGGCGGGCAGGCACGCCCGCTCAAGGCCCGCAGGTTGCCGTCGGCAAAGTGCGGGCTGCGCTGCAAGTAGCTGGCGAGCAGCCCGGTCATCTGCTGGTGCAAGGCCTGCTGCAACGGCGTCAGGGCGGCGGGGTCGAACGCCTCGGGCGGCACGAAGCGCGGCGCATGAAGCTGCGGGTAGCCCAGCGCCACGTCCGGCAACCCCGCCACGGGCACGGGAGTGCCGGACACCAAGTGGAAGTTCAGCCCCGCCGCCATATCCATCCGCTCGGCGATGTCGGCCAGCCCGGCGACGACGTGGTCGATCGGCACCAAGTCCAGGCTGGCGCCGGGATGGGCGGGCAGCACCTGGATGCGGCCCTCCGTGAACAGCCGGATCAGGCCGTAGATGCTGCTGAAGCTGCTGATCATGCCGTCCCCGCTGGCGCCGACGACGATGGACGGCCGGGCGACCGCGATCCGCCGCCCCCGTGCGCGCGCGGCGGCGATCAGGCGCTCGCCCGCGGCCTTGCTCGCCTCGTAGCCGTTGGCGAACTCCTGGGCAGCGTCCAGCTCGTCCTCCCGCACCGGTCCGCTGCGCAGGCCGCAGACATAGGCGGTGCTGACGTGCAGCAGCGGCAGCGGCCGCGAGCCGCCCGTGAGGGCCAGCATGTTGGCGACCCCTCCGACGTTCACGTCGCGGTACACGGCCGGATCGAGGTTGAAGCCGGTGACAGCTGCGCAGTGCACAACCAGGTCCAGCCCCGGCAGCAGCACCGCCTGGGTCGCGGCATCCAGGCCCAGCCCGGGCCGGCGCACATCGCCCGCCAGCGTCGCCACCTGGCCCGGCGCGGGCGGCGCGCCGGCCCAGGGCGCGGCGGCGATCGGGCGGCCATCGTTTCGATGCAGCGCCATGCTGCGGTGCTGCACCGCGACGACGCCATGGCCGCGCTCGGCCATGTAGCCCACGAGTTCGCGGCCAATTAGGCCGCCGGCGCCGGTGATGAGGATTTGCATGGATGGGCTTCCCAGGGTCTGCAGGCTTGCGGGGCCCGGGTTCGAGCTATGCGCTGCCGGGCAAATGCGGCGCAAGTCGTAAGATGTTCCACCCGGCTGACAAATCGAGGCGGGGGTCCAGCCGCTACGGCTCGCGCTGCCAGGTTTGACTGCGCCCGAGCAGGCTGATGCCGATATAGCCACGCAGCACCAGCTTGCGCCCGCCATCGTCCAGCCGGGCGGAGGCCTTGTAAACCGACCCTGTCTCCGGGTCGATGACCGTCCCGCCGGTCCAAGCCTCGCCGTCGCGCTTCAGGCCGCGGATGATATTCAGGCCGAGCAGCGGCTTGTTCTTGCGGTCGTCCGTGCATGCGATGCAGTTGAGGAGCTCGCGAGTGGGGTCGAACACCTTCTCGATGTTGCCATATAGCACGCCGTTCTGCTCGTAGATGCGCACGATGCCCGAGGACTTGCCGGTCTTGTCGTCCACCGTCTGCCACCGTCCGACCGGGCTGGCCAGGTCCTGCGCCGCTGCCGTCAGCGCCGCCGGGATGCACAACGCCAAAGCGATCAGGAAAACTCGCATCGTGTCTCCGTTGCCCGCACCGCAGTCACGCCCGGTGCCTGCGACGCATATGCACGTCCGGCGGCGCTTCGCCAAGAAGGTGGCTGGACTGGCGCCAGCCGCCCTCTTGCTCTACCCGGCATGGCGGCCCGTCCCTTCGTCATTACAAGGAGCGCTTGCGACGCGGCAATCCAGGGGCCGTGAGACCGGACCTGCGGCTCCCACAACCCTGGATCGCCGCGCCGAAGCCGGCTCGCGATGACGGCGTCTGGAAGCCGGCTCGCAATGACAGCGTCCGAGCAAATGCGGCGGCGGGGTTCAGAGCAGAGAGCGTTTGGGCAGAGAACTTTTGGCATCATCGGAACGCAATCAGCCGAAGCGGTTTGATACGGTTCCCGATCCGGTCTAGCACCCTGGCCAGGCTGTCAACGCGAGGGGACCGGCGATGGACTTCATCTGCTACCTGCATCCCGGCTGGGACCCGCTGATCCGCCCGGCGGAGGCGACCCGGCCCTGGATGGACGCCACGGCGGAGAAGTTCGCCTATCGCTGCCTGCCGCTGAACATCGCCAACTCGCATGGCTGGGAGGTCCTGTCGCCCTGCGACGTCGAAGCCTACTGGACCGGGCGGCCCGGCGCCGAGGGCGTCATCGTCCGCAACGCGCCGGACACGGCCGCGCACAACAGGGCGGTGTCGCTGTTCGGCCAGGGCACCCTCACCTTCCACATCCAGGCGCTGTTCCGCACGCCGCCGGGCTGGGACCTGATGATCACCGGGTCGCCCAACCGGCCCAAGGAGGGCATGATGCCGCTGTCCGGCGTCGTGGAGACCGATTGGTCGCCCTACACCTTCACGATGAACTGGAAGTTCACCCGGCGGAACCACTGGGTGCGCTTCCGGCGCGGCGAGCCGGTCTGCTTCATCTACCCGGTGCTGCGCGGCGTGCTGGAGCAGATGAACCCGATCGTGGTCGATCTGGAGGACAACCCAGCGCTGCATCACGAGTTCAAGGCCTGGAGCCGGTCGCGCGACCAGTTCCAGGCCGAGGTCGGCCGGGCCACCAAGCCGTCCGAGCGGTGGCAGAAGCGCTACTACCGCGGTGTTCTGATGTCCGACGAGCGGCCGGTGCCGGACCATCGCAGCCGGTTGCGGGTGAAGCCGTTTGCGATGGGCGTGCCTGGGGAGGCCGCAGGCAAAGCCGGGGAGGCACCTGCGCTGACCCTCGACGAGGCCGCCCTGGCCGCCCTGGTCGCCGCCGCGCGCAATGGCGCGCCTGCGGTGGAAATCGCTGCACTGCTTGAAGAGGCCGGCGTGCCGAACAGCGTTGCCGAGCGCATTGCTGGGACCTGCTCCGCCGGCTCCGCAACGTCCTAGTGCCAGGCCGGGGGAGTCGTTGCCAACGGCCCTCTACAGTGGCCCTTCCGATTGCCCATCAGGTCTGCCGCCGTCATTGCGAGCCGTGCTTGCGGCGTGGCAATCCAGGGGGGCACGGGCTGCAGCCTCGGTCCTGCGCCCCCTGGATTGCCGCGTCGCAAGCACTCCGAATGATGACAGACGGAGTGATGACAGGTGGGGCAATGACGAACCAGGGGATCGGTGAACCGGTCAGAGCGAACAGCCGTTGGTATCACTCGAGAGTTGCTTGCGTTGATCGCTGGAGCAAGGCTTCGAGGGGGTTGGCGATGGTCGGCGCCGGTTTTCTAAAATCGTGGTGCAGGTGAAGGCGTCGGCGCTCTTCAACCCCGAACAATGCCGACCGCAAGCCCTAACGCCATTCACTTGGTTGCCTTGATCGCCGGATGCCGTAAGTGCCGGGCCGAACTGCTTGCCAGCCCGACTTTGACAGCAGCCTAATCCAGGCAGCGGCGTTGCTCGCCTCATTGCGCCGGATGCCCGGTGAAGAATCCGACCGCGACACAGGAAGAGCTGACGTGAAATTCATGCAACCTCAAGCCGGGCAACCTCAAGCCGGGCAACCTCAAGCTGGGCAAGCAGGCCGGGGCGCCGGGCCGGGCCTCCTGGCCGTGCTGACCGCGGTCGGCCCGATCTCGACCGACATGTACCTGCCGGCCTTTGCGGTCATGCGCGCCGATCTGCACGGCGGCGCGGCGGCGGCCCCCTTGACGCTGGCCGCCTGGTTCGGCGGCCTCGCGGTGGGACAGTTGATCTACGGCCCGCTCTCCGATCACTTCGGACGCCGGACGCCCATGCTGCTGGGGTGTCTCCTATACTCCCTGGCCTCCGCCGCCTGCGCGCTTTCGACCAGCATGCCGGAGCTGATCGCCTTCCGCGCCCTGGCCGCATTCGGGGGTGCGGCGAACCTCGTCATCCCCCTCGCCATCGTCCGCGACATCGCCAGGAACGGCCAGCAGGCCGCAGACCTCATCTCGCGCCAGCAGCTTATCCTGGCCGTGATCCCGATGCTGGCGCCGACGCTTGGGGGGCTTATCGTGGAGTTTGCCGGCTGGCGGACGATCTTCTGGGTGGCCGTGGTGTATGGCGTGGCCTGCGTCGCGCTGATCCTGACGTCGTTCGGCGAGACGCTGCCGAAGGCCGCCCGCGGCCACGGCGGACTGTTGACCATCGTGGCGGATTACCTCCGGGTGGGGCGCGACCGGTACTTCTTCACGCACGCCCTGACCGGAAGCTTTGCAACGTTCAGCCTGTTTGCCTTTCTCGCGGGGGCGCCGGCGGTGTTCATGCGCCATTTCAGCATAAGCCCGACCCTGTTCGGGGCCACGTTCATCGCCAACGGCGCCGGCTATGCCCTGGGGACCGCCTTCAACTCCCGCCTTATCAAGTTGTATGGGCGCTGGCGTGTGCTGCGTCGTGCGGGCCATGTGCTTGTCGGCCTCTCGGGGCTGATCCTGGTGTGCATGGTTGCCGGGATCGGCGGCGTGTGGGTGATGGCGGTCCTGGTCGCCGCGGTCATGCTGACGCTGGGCTGCCTGCTGCCCGACGCGGCGATCGGCGCAGTCGGACCCTACCAGCGCGATGCCGGCATCGCGTCTGCGCTTTACGGGACGCTGGTGTTCGCGATCGGCGCGCTCGGCTCGGTCGGCGTCGGCCTGGTCCCGGGCTACGAACCGGTATCGATGGGGTCCCTGATGCTGCTGGGGGCCGTCATGGCCGTGGGATGCAACATGATTGGACGAAGACCCGCCGCCTGACGGCCCAGCAGGACGTGTGCCGGCCATGCTTGATGCGGGCTGGACGCCATCGCTGCCGGGGGGGCGCTGCCAAGGGGTGTGCCGCCAGGGGGGCGCACGGCTGCCGCAGCGGGGTCAGATGCAAGGTTGCGGGCGCCAAACGGAAATCGCTCCCAATCGGGTGAGCACCAGGCCGGCATTGCGCTCCACTCACGGAACCGTGAAGAACTGGGTCCTAAAACATCGTTGCGCGCTGGCGTTGCCATCGCAAGCCGGCTGACGAACGGCCGCAACAGGGAACCAGACATCATGACGCAACAAATTTCAGGCAGCGTGCCGCCCGCGCTCGCCACACCGTCCGACCTCGGCGCCAATGCCACGCGCGACATCGCCGTCGCCCTGAACGGGCTACTGGCCGACACCTTCGCGCTGTATATGAAGACCAAGAACTTCCACTGGCACATGAGCGGGCCGCATTTCCGCGATTATCACCTGATGCTCGACGAGCAGTCCGAGCAGATCTTCGCCATGACCGACGTGCTGGCCGAGCGGACGCGCAAGCTGGGCCAACTGACGCTGCACTCCATCGGCGAGGTGTCGCGCACCCAGCGCATCAAGGATAACGACGACGCCTACGTCACGCCGCAGGCGATGCTGGCGGAACTGCGCGCGGACAATGGCGGGCTGGCGAAGCGGATGCGCGACGCGCACGAGATGATCGACGAGCAGAAGGACGTGGCGACCGCAAGCTTGCTGGAAAACTTCATCGACGAGGCCGAGCGCCGCGCCTGGTTCCTGTTCGAAGCCAGCGGCAGCGTGCCGAACGCGGCCTGATCAGAACGCAGCTCGAACGGGCAGCGGCGGGGGGGAATTTCCTCCCTACCGCTCCCCACCGTATGTGCGCTGACTGAGGCCAGCCGCGAAGCGGTCTGAGGGAACATGCAAGCCCAGTCGTTGCGTGCCTTACCTGTGGCGTGGCGATCCAGGCAGGCGGATACAATCCCTGCTTCCCTGGATTGCTGCGCCGAAGCCGGCCCGCACTGACAACGGCGCTTGGAGCAAATCCAGTAAGCGCCTATGCGGCAGGATGGGGCCACAGCCCCCTTAACCCGGCGCAAGGCACAGGAGGCCACCATCCCACCACTCCGCAACATACAGGTTCGTCACCTACCGATCCGTCACCTGTTCGCGTCCATGCTGGCCTTGGCCTTGGCAACGCCGGCCTTGGCAGCTCCCGCAGTCCCCGCGTCGGCGCAGGCCCCAGAAGACTTCGCGACGATCGAGGCCGCGCAGAACGCCGCCAACAGCCAGCCCGGCCCGCGCAACCGGCCGCAACAGGTCATCCCCGTCCCGCAGGCGGACCTCAGCCCGGCGGCGCAGGCCCTGGTCGGCGCCCCGTATCGCGTGCCCGCCTGGGATGCCAACCCGCCCGACGCCGCCGCCTGGCGCGCCCTGGTGTCCAAGCTGGCCGCCGCCGCGCTACCGGGGCTGGCAAAGGCGCGGGCGGACCTCGGCGTCACCATGGAGCCGACCACCATCGGCGGGGTCAAGGGTTTCGTGTTCACCCCCCGCACCATGCCAGAGGCGCACCGCAACCAGCTCATCATCAATGTCCATGGCGGCGGCTACGTCTATGGCCCCGGCGAGTCCGGCACCGGCGAGGCCATGCTGATGGCGGCCTACGGCGGTTACAGGGTGATCGAGTTCGACTACCGGATGCCGCCGGATGCGCCCTACCCGGCCGCGATGGACGATGCGATGGCGGTGTGGCGCGCGGCAGTGGGAATGGCGGACCCGAAGCGCATCGCCATCGTCGGCACCTCGACCGGCGGCGGCATGACCCTGGCGATGATCCTGCGCGCCAAGGCGGAGGGCCTGCCGATGCCGGCCGCCATCGCGCCGGGCACGCCCTGGGCCGACCTGACGGAGACGGGCGACACTTACCATACCAACGAGTGGGTCGATAACGTCCTGGTCAGCTACAGCGGCTATCTAGCCCATGCCGCCGCGCTGTATGCCAACGGGCATGACATGCGGGACCCGCAGCTTTCCCCGATCTACGGCGACTTCCACGGTTTTCCGCCGGCGATCCTGACCAGCGGCACACGGGACTTGTTCCTGTCCAATACCGTCCGTACCCACCGCAAGCTGCGCCAAGCCGGGGTTGAGGCCCAACTGCAGGTATTCGAGGGCTTCTCTCACGCGCAGTATCTGTTCGACCCGGCGGCGCCGGAGACCAAGGAGGCGTTCGGAGAAATCGCGGCGTTCTTCGACCAGCACCTGATGCCATAGGCGGAGCCGGGGCGGCCGGTGCTGCTCGGGGAGCTGACCGGGCAGTTGTTGTCGGCCAGCTCCTGACTCGCTTGCCGGTGCCGGAGGAGACGGGTACTGGAGGAGACCGGGTCAGCAATTGTCAGCCCTGTCACCCCGCTCTTTCGTACCGGACGCAATGGCGGTAGTTGGACGCTGCCGGACCTGCCGCCTGGGCTTCCCATCGGGTCCCTAGGCGCCGTTCGCCGGGGTGGAGTGGGCATGGGCAGGCTTCGAGACAGTGCGTTGGCCGTCGCTCCCCTTGCGGCTGGCTGCGGTTCCACGGATTGCTGTACATCATCCTGTCCGCATGGGGCTGGTTCGCCGGCACCCAAATTGCATGCGTCAGGCCTGCAAGCATGGTGATGGCGTTCGAGCGTGTGGCATAGGCGATACTCGGTGCTTTACGCCCTGGAATGGATTACCGACTTCGCCGACCCGGGCCTCGTGCTGCCCGCACTGGCCATTTTGGCGGCTGGGCTGGCGCTGATGGGCTGGTGGCGGGGGGCATTGGCCTGGCTGGCGGCGATGGCCGGTGTCGGGGTTGCCATGCTGGTGCTTAAGCTCACCTTCGCCGCGGCAGGCGGGATTGCCGGCGTTTACAGCCCTAGCGGTCATGTCGCCATGGCGGGCGTGGTAGCCGGCGGCGCATGGAGCCTGTCCCGCACCCCCCGCTGGCGCACGGCCGCAGTGTTGCTGACCGGGGCGGTTGGCGCCGTGGGGATTGGTGCGACCCGTCTCCTGCTGGGCGCTCACTCGCTGGCCGAAGTGCTGGTTGCCGCGCCAGTCGGGGTGATGGGGGCGGTTGCGTTGGTGCGGTGGGCCGGGCTGCCACCGCCAAGGCTGCGGCGGTTCGCGCCGGCCGGCGCTGCGCTGATGGTTGCCGTTGCGGTCCACGGCTCGCACCTGACGGCGGAGCGTGCCATCGCCGGCCTGGTAGGCGCCGGGCCGCCGGCGAGCATGCGGGTGCGGCCACGCTTCTAAGGCCCGCCCGGTGTACACCTGCGTGACCCTCCAAGCAGGCCGCTTCGGGCTTGTATACGGATAGGACCTACGCAGCCTGACGCCGGTGTGTGCGCCAGGCTGTTGCGTACGCTAAACTGCGCCGTTCCGCTTAGAACGCCGTCGTGCTGCGGATTTCCCGCATCACGGTGAGCGCGATGATCTTCACGTCCAGCCACAGCGACCAGTTCTGGATGTAATCCAGGTCGTGCCGCACACGCTGCAGCAACTGCTCTTCGGTCCGCGTCTCGCCGCGCCAGCCGTTGACCTGCGCCCAGCCGGTGATGCCGGGCTTGACCCGGTGGCGGAGGGCATACTGACCCACCACGTCGACGAACAGCTTGTCGGCGGCCTTGGTGTTTGGCGCATGCGGGCGCGGGCCGACCAGCGACATCGTGCCGTCCAGCACGTTCAGCAACTGCGGCAGTTCGTCGATGCTGTAGCGGCGCAGCCAGCGGCCGACGCGGGTGATGCGCGGGTCGCCCCGGGTGGTCTGCCGATCGGCCAGCAGGTCGGCCTGGTCGGCGCGCATCGTGCGGAACTTGTATATGCTGAACATGCGGTTGTCGAAGCCGACACGCGGCTGGCGGAACAGCACCGGCCCGGGGCTGTCGAGCTTGATCAGCAGCGCCACCGCCAGCAGCACCGGCGAGGCCAGCAGCAGCAGCACACCGCCCACCACGCGGTCGAACAGGGTCTTGTTCACCGCCTGCCAGTCCTTGAGCGGGCGCTCGCCGACCGCCACGACTGGGTTGGCGCCGATGGCGGTGAACCGCGCGCCCTCATAGCGCAGCCCGGCCACGTCGGTGGTGAGGAACACGTCCGCCACCAGGCTGCCCAACTGCATCAGGATGGTGTTGATCCGCTCCACCGCCGCCAGCGGCAGGGCGAGGACGACCATGTCGATCCGCTCGGTCCGGCTGGCCCGCAGCAGCGCCTCCACGCCGCCCTGCACCGGGATGTGCCCGAGGTGCGCGGGGATGCGCGACTGGCGGTCATCATAAACGCCCGCCACCTGGAACAGGTCTGGCTGGCTTGCCAACCGCTGCAGGAACACGGCGCCGAAATCGCTGACCCCGACCACGGCGACCCGCCGGATCAGCCGGCCGGAACCGCGCCAACGGCGTATCAGATTTGCCAGGACCAATCGGAAACCTGAAATTAACACGCTGCTGGCTGCGACAAAGCAAAACGGCCACCTGCGAAGCGGGATCGTACCGTCGTGCAACATGAATATTGCAATGGCAACCGCCGCGCCGCTGATTAGAAGCGGCACCGGCAATCGCTTGGCGCTCTGTTCCAGCTTACCTAGCACGGCAATGTCATAACTGCCGCAACGCCCGGCCGCGACGACGAAGGCCACAGCGCCGATGCAGGTCGAAAGCGCGAGATCGCCAGCCGGAACGCTGCCCAGCACCACCTTGAGGGCCAGCGCTGCGGACGCGCCGGCCATCATCACCAACAGGAAATCAGCAGCGCGAATGGCCCTGGTCAGGACCGGAACCGACATCGCCTGCACCTGCACCGCGGCAGGCGATGGCTGATCTGCTGCGGTTGACCTTGCCGGGGGGTCCAGGACGTCTATGTCCGCCCCGTGCATCGCCAACGCCATCGGGTTTACGTCCACGCCGTGGGAAAACACAGTCTGACCCCATGCCCTGATTCAAATTCTTCCTAACCTATAAGCGACAATTCATGACGGGGACCGGAAAACTTCTGTCAACAAACCGTTAAAGTGGTAATGTGATCGACGGCCCTGAATGCGTGCGACCGTGCTGCCGGGGGGCGCCCAAACCGTGACGGAGGGTGCAATCGGCGATACCCCTGGCGGCCCCCAGGCACTTCGCATCGGCGGCCCTCCACCAAGCAGCAAGTGTTTTGAGAACCGTCGTCCGTCCCTCCGCGCCAGGCATCTCTCATCCGCGATGGGTCGTCATCTCGGTGTGGCACTTATGCCAACGGCCGTCCGTCATGACCGATGGGCCCGTCCTCCCGCCTGTCATTGCCCGGCCTGTCACTGCGAGAAGCGCTTGCGGCATGGCAGTCCAGGGAGCGCCAGGCTGGAACCGCAGTCCGCGCACCCCTCCGTGCCGCAAGTGCTCCCCGCAATGGCGGCGGCAGACAGGGTGCGATCGTGAAAGGGCCACAGCGGATGGCCGTTCGCGTCAGTACGGCCCAAGGATGCCCAGCGCCTGCCGGTTCGCGCTCCAAGCCCGGTCATACTCGATTACCCGCGCCACCTCATCCCGCGCCGACTCGCCATACAGCCGGCCGATCAGGTAGAGCGTCGCATCGATCGCGAGCGACACGCCGCCGCCGGTGACCACGCCCGCATCGACCACCAGCGCCTCATGCGGCCGCACGCCCACGCCCAGCCCTGCCAGCAACTGCAGCGGCGCGTGCTCCTCTCCCCCGGCCGCCCGGCGCCGGGTGGTCGCGGGCAGCCCATCGAGCAGCCCTGCCGCCGCCAGGATCAGGGCGCCCGTGCAGACCGACGCCACCCGCGCGGGTGGCTGCCGGCGCAGGAACTCCAGCATCGCCCCGTCGCCCACCTGGCCGCGCCATCCTGGCCCGCCGCACACCACGAGGACATCGCATGCCGGGGCATCGGCAAAGCCGTGCGACGCCAGCACCGTCAGCCCGCCGGCCAGCCGCACCGGCCCGGCGGAGGCCGCCACGGTGACGGCCGCGAGGCCCGGCAGCACCCGGCTCGCCATGGACACCACGCCCACGGTGCCGCCGATGTCGATCGGCTCGACGCCCCCGTAGATGACGACGCCGATCCGCGCCGCGGCCGTCCGGTCCCTCATGGGCGACCCTCCCTGTCCTTGATGGCGTTTCCAGCGTTGCAGGCTGCTTCCTATCCCGCCACGGTGTAGCAGGGACAGCGATGGAAGCGCCGGGCGTGCCATGGCGCCGGCAACGGAGGCGGCGATGCAGGCAGATGCGGCGGCAGGGCTGGGCGCCGATACCCGGGCCGAGAAGCAACGCGCGGCGCAGATGCGCGCCATCGTCTGGGCCAGCGTGATCGGCACGGCGGTCGAGTGGTACGACTTCCTGATCTACGGCACCGCCGCGGCGCTGGTGTTCAACCGGCTGTTCTTCCCAAGCTTCGATCCCTTCGTCGGCACCCTGGCCGCGTTCGGCACCTATGCCGTGGGCTTCGTGGCCCGGCCGTTCGGCGGCGCGCTGTTCGGCCACTTCGGCGACCGCACCGGGCGCAAGACGATGCTGACGCTCACCATGCTCATCATGGGCGCGGGCACGTTCCTGATCGGCTGCCTGCCCACCTACGCGACCATCGGCGTCTGGGCGCCCCTGCTGCTGATCCTGCTGCGCCTGCTGCAGGGCATCGGCATCGGCGGCGAATGGGGCGGCGCCGTGCTGATGGTGATTGAGCACGCCCCCGCCGGCCGGCGCGGCTTCTACGGCAGCCTGGTGCAGGTCGGCTTCCCGCTCGGCATCGCCGCCAGCACGGGCACCTTCCTGTATATGTCGCAGGCCATGGCGGAGGCGGACTTCCTGGCCTGGGGCTGGCGGCTGCCGTTCCTGCTCAGCGCCGTGCTGATCGGGGTCGGGCTGTTCATCCGCCAGCGCCTGCAAGAGACCCCGGCCTTCGCGCAGGTGCAGCGCGACGGCGTGGCCCGCGCGCCGCTGCTGGACGTGCTGCTGCGCCAGCCGCGCACCTTCCTCATCGCCGTTGGGCTGAAGGTGTCCGAGGTCGCCTGGGTCTATGTGCTGACCGTGTTCTCCATCGTCTATGCCACGACCCGGCTCGGGCTGCCGCGCGCCCTGATCCTGAACGGCATCTTGCTCGGGGCATTGGCGGAGCTGGTCACCATCCCGCTGTTCGGGGCGCTGTCGGACCGGGTCGGCCGCAAGGCGCTGTATGTCGCAGGCGCCGTGCTGTCGGCAGCCCTCGCCTTCCCGGTGTTCTCGCTGCTGGAGACGCGCGATCCCACCGTGGTCGTGCTGACCCTTGTGGTGGTGATGAGCCTGACGCATGGCTTGATGTTCGCCCCGCAGGCGGCGTACTTGCCGGAGCTGTTCGGCACCCGCACCCGCTACAGCGGCGCGTCGCTGGGCTGCCAGGTGTCGGCGGCCCTGAGCGGCGGCTTTGCGCCGATCATCGCGGCCGCCCTGCTGGCCTGGGCGGGCGCCACGTGGCCCATCTCGCTATATCTGATCGCGCTGGCGGCGATCACGCTGGCCGCCACCCTGGCGTCGCGCGACACGACCGACCTCGATATCACGCGAGGCTAGGAGCGGCGTAGGGCGCGCCCACGCTCGTCGGTGCGAGGATCGCCCACGCCCTTCATTGGAAGGAGCAGCCACCCTCGTCATTGCGAGGAGCGCAGCGACGTGGCACTCCAGCGGCGGCAAGCGCTGTCCTTGCAGCTCCCGGCTTGCCACGCCGCAGGCGCGGCTCGCGATGACGGCGCATCCATCGCCGGCCTGGCCAGAGGATGAGCACGACATGATCACGATAGACGCCGGCCCCTACCGGTTCAACGCGCAGTTCGAGGACGCCGCGCCGCAGACGGTCGCGCGGTTCCGCGGCATGCTGCCTTACGTGCAGAAGATCATCCACGTCCGCTGGAGCGGGGAGGCGTGCTGGATTCCTCTGGGCGACCTAGACCTGGGACTGCGGCACGAGAACGCGACGACTTATCCGGCGCCGGGGCAAATCCTGCTGTATCCCGGCGGGCTCAGCGAGACGGAGATCCTGCTGGCCTATGGCAGCGTCAACTTCGCCAGCAAGCTCGGCCAGCTCGCCGGCAACCACTTCCTGACCGTCACCGGCGGGGGGGAGAACCTGGCCGCACTGGGCCGGATGGTGCTGTGGCAGGGGGCGCAGGACATCCGCTTCGCGCTGGAGGAATGACGCAGGCCTCCCTCGCGCCGCAGCCCGACCGGTTCGACCACGAGGCGTTCCGGCTCGGCGAACCCCTGATGGCCCGGCTGGCGCACCTGGCGGCGTTCACCTCCACGCCGGGATCGCTGACGCGGCTGTTCCTCACGCCCGCGCACCGGGCGGCGGCGGAGCAGGTGGCGGCCTGGATGCGGGACGCCGGCCTGCAGTCAGAGATCGACGCCATCGGCAACGTGGTCGGCCGCACGCACCCGGCTGGCGACGGGCGGCCGGTTCTGCTGATGGGATCGCACATCGACACGGTCCAGCAGGCCGGGCGCTACGACGGGGCATTCGGCGTGCTGGCGGCGCTGGCGGCGCTGGCCGAGCTGCGCGACCGCGTCGAGACGCTGCCGTTCGCGGTGGAGGTGATCGCGTTCGGCGACGAGGAGGGCGTACGCTTCCCGGTGACCATGACGGGGTCCCGCGCCGTCGCCGGCTGCTTCGACCCGGCCGCCCTGGCGGCGGCCGATGCCGACGGGATCACCCTGCGCGATGCCCTGATCGCGTTCGGCGGCGACCCCGGCGGCATCCCCGGCGTGTCGCGCGCGGGCCGCCCGGTGCTGGGCTACATCGAGGCGCACATCGAGCAAGGCCCGGTGCTGGAGGCGCAGGACCTGCCGCTGGGCATCGTCACCGGCATCGCCGGCGCGACCCGGCTGCGCGCGGTGGTGAGCGGCACGGCGGGCCATGCCGGCACGGTGCCGATGTCGATGCGCCACGATGCGCTGGTGGCGGCGTCAGGCATGGTGATGGCGGTCGAGCACGTCGCGGCGGGCCAGCGCGGGCTGGTGGCGACGGTGGGGCAGATGCTCGTCCGGCCCGGGGCGCCGAACAGCATCCCCGGCGAGGTCGAGTTCACGGTGGACATCCGCTCTGGGGACGATGCGGTCCGGCTGAAGGGCGTGGCGGCCATCCAGCACGCGATCCGCCAGGTCGGGTCCGAGCGCGGCGTGGGCATGCAGTGGGACAGCATCCACGACGCCCCAGCCGTCGCGTGTGCGCCCGCGCTGCAATCCCTGATCCAGGCCGCCATCGAGAGCCTGGGCGTGCCGCCGCTACACCTGGCCAGCGGGGCCGGCCACGACGCGATGATGATGGCCCGGCTGTGCCCGGTGGGGATGATCTTCACCCGCTGCTGGCGGGGGATCAGCCATAACCCGGCTGAGGCGATCCTGGCCACCGACGCCGGGCTGACGGTGCTGGCGCTGTGCGCTTTGCTGCGGGCCTATCCAGGCGTCGGCGAGCCGGCCGGATAAGGGAGCCACTGCTCCCTCTCCCTCCGGGAGAGGGCCGGGGTGAGGGAAGCGGCAAGGGCCTGATTTGCCCTTTTCAGGGACGAACTCCGCTCCCATGCCTGCCGGGTTTGGCGCTTGCGGCCTCCCTCACCCCGACCCTCTCCCGGAGGGAGAGGGAGAAGGCTCAACTGCATAGGTCTGCCGGAACATGCCCGCCAGGTGCTCCGAAACCGTCGTCGGCGCATAGCGTGGCACCTCCCCGGCCGGGACGCAGCCGGGTAGGACCGTCACCGGATGGCCCGGGTTGCCCTCGAAGAAGAACGGCATCGAGTAACGGTCCCGCCCCGACACGTTCACTACCCGGTGCAGCGTCGAGCGGTAGCGGTCGTTGGTCCACCGGGCGAACATATCGGCGATGTTCACCACGAACGTGCCTGGCACCGGCGGCGCGTCGATCCACTCCCCGCCCACCCGCACCTGCAGCCCGCCCGCTGCGTCCTGCCATAGCAGGGTCAGGCAGCCCCAATCGGTGTGCGCGCCGCAGCCCTTCTCGCCGGGCTGCGGATTGGGCGGCTGCGGCGGATAGTGCAGCAGCCGCAGCACCGACATCGGATCGTCGCAGAACCCGGCGAAGTGGTCCGGCGCCAACCCCAGCGACGCCGCCATGGCACGCATCAGCCGCACCGACAGGCCGGTCAGCGCATCGAAGTACGCCTCCATCGCCGGGCGGAAGCCGGGCAGCGCCGCAGGCCACTGGTTCGGCCCCTGGTTGAACAGCCCAGCCCGCACATGCGGATGGTCATCCGCCAGTTCGTTGCCGATGTAGAACCCCTCCTTAAGGTCCGGCGGCGTCCCCGGCTCCAGGCGCTGGGTCTGCATGGCCTCATAGCCGCGGCTGCAGCGGGAGTGCGCCAGCGACACCGCCATGCGCTGCTTCAGCGGCAGGGCGAAGAGCAGCCGGGCCTGATGCAGGGCCGCGTCGATCAGCGACGGCGCAACGCCGTGGTTGGCGACGTAGAAGAAGCCTGTGCCGACGCAGGCCCCATGCAGGGCGGCGATGCCCTGCCCCCGGTCCAGCACAGCCATGTCCAGGACCGGAAGCTCCATGGCTACACCTTCGCCCCGGAGAACAAGTGGTCCAGCTCGCGGTACGGCGGCGGCGTGGCGTCGATGCGCTGTCCCGCCCGCAGCACGATCCGGTCGGATTGCGGGCGGGACAGCAGCTCGCTGTAGGCACGGGCCTGGAACAGCACCAAATCCGCCGGAGCGCCCGGCCGAACCCGGCCGGCCAGCACGCCCATCACCGCCGCGGGCACCGAGGTGACGGCGGCAGGCCAGTCGCCGACGGGCATGTCGAGGTGGCCGATGCGTACGGCCTCACGGAACACCTCCGCCATGTCCAGATCGCCGAAACCGTAGAACGGATCGCGCGTGTTGTCGCTGGCGACTGCCACTCGCACCCCGGCGGCGCGCAGCTCGTGCAGCAGCGTCACGCCGCGCCACACCGGGGTCTCCGGCGCGCGGCGGCCCTGCAGATACAGGTTCACCATCGGCAGGCTGACCACGGACAGCCCGGCGTCGGCCACCATGGCGATGGTCTCCCGCGCCTGTGCCGGGTCCACCACGGCCAAGCTGCAGCAGTGCCCGCATGTTACCCGGCCGGCGTAGCTGCGGCGCAGCGTCTCCTGCGCGATCAGGCGCAGAGTATGGGCGGCCGGATCGCCCGTTTCGTCCACGTGCAGGTCGATGTCGAGGTCGCGGTCCACCGCCAGGTCGAAGATGCGCCGGATGTAGGCCGCAGCCTCCAGCTCCAACGCGCCGGACCCGCCGAGCAGCCCGCCCGCCTCCGCCACCACGTCCGCCAGCCGCTCGCAGAACGGCGTGCCGTAGGCCGACAACGGCACGATGGAGGCGGCCTGCAGGGTGATCCGCCCGGCCCACTCCGCCCGCAACTGCTTGAATACCGGCCAGGTGATCTCAAGCTGCTCGCCCAGGCTGTCCAGGTGGGTGCGCAGCGCCACCGTCCCATGGGCATAGGCGCAGCGCAGGCTGAACCCGGCCCGGGCGGCGATGTCCTCGGCGCTCCAGTTCGCCTCCCGGTCGGCCTTCACCGCGCCCAGCGCCCCGCCATGGGTGCCGTCCGGGTTGCTGGCGCGCGGCCAGATGTGGCCCTTGTCAATGTGGGTGTGCATGTCCACGAAGCCGGGGAACACGATGCCGCCGGCCAGGTCCGCCGTCGAGGCGTGCGGGACCAGCGCCGGGCCGACCTCCGCGATCACGCCGTCGGCGATGCGGATGTCGCACTCCACCAGCTCGGGGCCGGCGGCGGGGGCGTCCAGCAGGCAGCGCGGCACCCGGGCGCGGCGAAGCAGCATTGCGTCGCCGCCGCTAGGCGAAGGAAAATCAGGCATAGGCGCGCGTCACCTCTTCCTCGCCGTTCTCGCGCAGCAGGTCCAGCAGGCGGCGGCGCATGATCATGCCGGGGCGGTCGGAGGGCATGTGCTGCTCGATGCGGCGGTCCACGTTCAGGATCGCGTCGGGGCTGGTGCTCTCCAGCACTTCGCGGTCCTCGGTGATGATCGCGCGGTCCCACTCGATCAGCTTCTGCTCGGGGCAGTCGGCCTCGGTGTCGTTGCGATACAGCAGTTGCACGAGCTGGATGCGGCCGTCGTCGATCGGCGTCGCGCAGTTGATGATGATGTGGCGGATGCCGCTGGGATACTCCATGTCCAGCCGGCGGCAGAACGGCAGGTACCAGTGATTGCGCATCCGCCGCTCGGTCAGCTCGTCGGTGCTGCCGGTCACCTGGTGCGCCACGGGCGGATTCAGGATGTCAATGACGGTCGTCGCCCGGAAGCCGTAGGGCGTCTCCTCCAGCTCATACTTCTTCGGCTTCGGCGCGTTGATCATGCCGAACGTCCCCTTGTGCACGAACGAGAAGTGCGCGTTGTCGAACGAGTTCTCCATCAGCCGCAGCGGCGCGGTCTGCCACTGGTCGTAGAACTGGAAGATGCGGCGATAGGCCGGGTCGCTGTCCTCGGGCACGTCGGGGATGTCCTGCAGCGGCTCGTCCAGCGCCACCCAGGCATAGCCGTAGCGCGCCGTGCAGCGGTACTCCGGCACCCGGTGCTTGGGCAGCACGGTGCCGGGATCGAACTGCGGGATGCGGACCAGCGCGCCGGTGCGGTCATAGGTCCAGCCGTGATAGCCGCAGACGATGTTGCCGCCGTCGATCCAGCCCTTCGACAGCTTGGCGGTGCGGTGGCAGCAGCGGTCGGCCAGCGCCGCCGGCTGGCCGTCCGCGCCGAGGAACAGCACGATGTCCTCGCCCATCAGGCGGAACGGCACGGGTCCGTCCCGCAGCGCGTCCATCCGCACGGTGGCATACCAGAACTTCCTCAGTGTCTTCTGTTGCGTGGTCAGCATGGCTTTATCGCTCCGCGGTCATTGTGCTCTCGTGCCAGCGCCCCAGCAGCGCCCGTTCCAGCCAGACCATCAGGCCGAACAGGATGACGCCCGTCGCCGTGATCAGCAACAGGGCGGCGAACATCCGGGGGATGTCGAGTTGGAAGCTGGATTGCAGGATCTCATACGCCAGCCCGGCGCTGGTGCCCCCCGTGCCGGCGACGAACTCCGCAACCACCGCGCCCACCAGCGCCAGGCCGGACGAGATGCGCAGCCCCGCCAGGAAGAACGGCAGCGCGCCGGGGATGCGCAGCCGCCACAGGGTCGCGAACCGCCCGGCCTTGTTCATGCGGAAGTACGCCGCCAGCCCGGGATCGACGCTGCGCAGGCCGATGGTGGTGTTGGAGATGATCGGGAAGATGGCGATCACCGTCGCGCACAGGGTCAGCGCGGCGGCGGTGTTCTTGACCAGGATGATGATTAAGGGTGCCACGGCCACGATGGGCGTCACCTGCAGGATCACGGCGTAGGGCAGCAGGCTGAGTTCCAGCAGGCGGCTTTGCACGAACAGGAACGAGATCAGCGTGCCGACGATCACCGAGGCCGCAAACGCCAGCAGCGTGACGCGCAACGTGCTCCACAGGCCATGCAGCAGCACCGGCCAGCCGTCGGCGAACGACGCCGCGATGTCGGACGGGGCGGGGAACAGGTACTTCGGCACCTCCCAGTGCGCGCAGGACCACTGCCAGACCGCCAGCACCAACACGCCCACGCCGAGCGGCGCCATGACGCGGGCGAACCAAGGCTGTGCGATCAGCGGGCGCATCATGCCGACCCTGCTCCCTCTCCCGAAGTGGGAGAGGGAGAGGCAAGGTGTGCAACTGCTCTGGCGATGACGATCGTCGTCATTGCAGGCGGCTCGCAATGGAGGCGTCGGTCAGCAGGCCCGACAGGTCCCGGCACAGCAGCGCGAACCGGTCGGAGCTGCGGAACGCCTCGCCACGCGGCAGCGGCTCATGCACGGTGAACTCGCCGAACACCCGCCCGGGGTTGGCGGCCATGACGATGATGCGGGTGGACAGGAACACCGCCTCGTAGATCGAGTGGGTGACGAACACGTTGGTCAGCCGCCGCTCGTGCGACAGCCGCACCAGGTCCTCGTCGAGCTTGTTGCGGGTGAACTCGTCCAACGCGCCGAACGGCTCGTCCATCAGCAGCAGGTCCGGCTCCGTCACCAGGGCGCGGGCGATGGAGACGCGCATCCGCATCCCGCCCGACAACTGCCGGGGATAGCGCCGGGCGGCCGGCGTCAGGTCCACCTGGGCCAGCGCCGCCGCGGTGCGCTCCGTCGCCTCGCGCCGCCCAACGCCGGCCAGGTCGAGCGGCAGGCGCACGTTGCCCTCCACCCGGGACCACGGCATCAGGGTCGGGTCCTGGAACACGAAGGCCAGCCGCCGGCCCGGCGTGCCCACCTGGCCGAACCCGCCGCGCCACCACTGCACCCGGCCGTCGCTCGGCTCGATCAGGTTGGCGATCAGTTTCAATAATGTGGATTTACCGCAGCCAGAGGGGCCGATCAGGCTGACGAACTCGCCGGGCATGATGCTGAGGGCGATGGGCGCCAGGCCGCGGGCGCCGTTGGCGAACACCTTATCCGCCGACAGCACCTCGACCGCGGGGACCGGGACCGCAGAGGCCTCGACCGCCGAGGCGGCCGTATCGGACACGCGCACCAGCATGTCAGGCGCTGATGTTCAGGCCGTCGGTGAAGCGGGTGGTGAACGCCTTGCGCCAATCGGTGCCGGGCTTCAGCAGGTCGGCCTTCACCAGGAAGTCCCGCGTCTGCTCCCACCGCCCGGCGGTCATGGTGCCGATGCCGTCCTTCACCGCCGCGCCGCGGTCGAGGATGTGCATGTCCTTCATCTTCTGGATGGCGAAGGCGATGCGCTCGTCGGTCATCTTGGGGTTGTCGACCTTGATCAGCGCGTTCGCTGGCGCCGGGTCGCGGAAGTAATCCCGCCAGCCCTCCAGCGACGCGCGGACGAAGGCGGCCAGCGCCTCGGGGTTCTTCGCCATGAAGGCGTTGGTCGTGACCATCGTGCTGCCGTACGGCGGATAGCCCTCGTCGGCGAGCGGGTAGAAGTTCACCTTCGCCCCGGCAGCGGCGGCCTCGAACGGCTCGGACGACGGATAGCCCTGCATGGCGATGGTCTTATCCTGCAGGAACGGCTGCAGGTTGAAGGTGTCCACCCCCGCCATGTCGTCGGTGAAGCCGAACCGCTGCTTCAGCCACGGCCAGAACGTGGTGTGGGACGACGAGGCGATCAGGATCTTGCGCCCCTTCAGCGCCGCGATGCCCGGGATGTCGTCATGCGTCATGATCCCCTGCGGATCGAACTGGAACGTCGTGGCGGCGGTGGTGACGGGCACGCCGTTCTCGATGGCCTTCAGCACCTGGATGTCATAGCCCATGACCACATCGGCCGCGCCGCCGGTCAGCAACTGCATCCCGTTCACCTGCGGCCCGCCCATCCGCACGTCCACGTCCAGCCCGGCCTTCTCATACAGCCCGGTGGCCTTGGCCTGGTAGAACCCGCCGTGCTCGGCCTGGGCGAACCAGCTTGTGAGGAAGGTGATTTTTGTTGGTGCGGCGGCACGCACCGGGCGGACCAGGCCCGCGGCTGCGGCGGCGGACAGGGCGGCGCGGCGTGTCAGGGAGGATGGCGTCATGTCGGGCGACCTTTCTTCGACGGGCTGGTCCTGGGGAGGCTGGGTGTCGGTGATGGCTGCCTTTGGGCCGCGACCGGTCCCATCCCGACCCTTGCCGTCCATGCGAGCCGGCTTCGGCGCGGCAGTCCAGGACCGCACGCACGGCGCCCGCCGCCCTGGATTGCCACGCCGCAAGCGCGGCCCGCAATGACGGGAGGCTTGCACCAGCCAGGCTCACCGGCGGCATGAAGGGAGCAGGACATCAGAACCGCGCCATGGCGTCGCCGACCTTGGCGAGGAAGCGGCTGCGCGTCTCGGGCGTGGACACGTTCATCGCATGGTGCGCCAGGAACACCGCCGGCTTATGCATGCCCATGCTGTAGCGCAGGTAGCGGCGGACCAGCTTGCGCGGGTAGTCGCCCATCATCCGCACCCGCCAGTGCGTCTGGCCATAGGTGACGACGCCGCCCAGCTTCTGCAGGTGCGTCAGTCCGCCCATCACCGTGCCATCGGGCCGGATATGCAGGGAAACCCCGGGCAGCATCACCCGGTCGATCCAACCCTTCAGGATGGCGGGCGGGCCGAAGCTCCAGGCGGGGAAGCACAGCACCACCGCATGCGCCGCCCGCAGCCGCCTGACATACTCCGCCACTGGGGCCACGTTGCCGGGGATGTCGTGGTAGCCGATGCGCTCGGCGCGGGACATCACGGGGTTGAAGCCCTCGGCGTTCAGGTCCAGCAGATCGACGGTGTGGCGCGGCGCCAGCGCGGTGACGATCCGGTCCTTGAGGGCCGCGTTGAAGCTGGTCTCGACCGGGTGCGCGTAAACGACCTGGACCCGCATCTACCGCCCGAGCCTGCCCAGCACGTCCAGGTCCTCGGCGTCCAGCTCCGCCCGCACGCCGGAGCGGATGAGGGCGGCGAACCCGTCGTCCGGCACCATGATGGTCAGGCAATACAGGCGGCCCGGCCCGGTGTTGTGCAGCTCGTGCGTGGTGCCGGGCTTGAGCAGCAGGCTGTCGCCGGCGCGGACGTCGATGGTCTTGCCGTCGCACCTGGCGCGGCCCTCGCCCTTGAGGACGAAGAACATCTCCTGGCCGACCGCGTGCTGGTTGGGGGGCGTGCAGCCGCCATGGTCGAAGATCTCCACGGCGGCGATGAAGTTGGCGCCGTCCGCCACGGGGTCGAAGATCAGCGCCAGGCGGTTGCTGTCGCCGGGGCTGATGCGCCAGGCCTCATAGGACTGCGCGGGCTTGGCAATGGCCATACTCATGGGGGCGTTCATCGGGCGGCTCCGTCTGACATCGTAGCGTCTGGCGTCGTAGCGTCTGGCGTCGTGGCGTTCGGCATCATTGCAATCGCCCGTGCAAGTTCCGCGCCGTTGAGCGTGAAGCCGAAGCATTGGCGGACGTTGTAGAGCGTGGCATCCCAACAGAACGCTGGTGAGGTGGTGGCGCTGCAATCCTCCAGCAGGATGGTATCGTAACCAAGGAAGTTGGCGTCCTGCAGCGTCGCCATCACGCACTGGTCGGCGTTGACGCCGCCGAACAGCAGGGTGTCGAGGCGCAGGTTGCGCAGGATGCTGTCCAGCGGGGTGTCCGGAAAGCCGCTCATGCGGAACTTGTCCACATGGATGTCGGTGGGCGCGGCCGGCAGGGCGTCCACGACGGCGGCGCCCCAGCTTGCCTTCTCCAGCACCGGACCGCGCGGCAGGGGATCGCCAAGGCCGATCCCGTCGCCGCCGGGGTTATACACGTGCAGCAGGGCCGGGCTGAGGTTCAGCCGGTCCGGGCGGTTGCCCCAGTTGACCCAGATCACTGGCACCCCAACGCCGCGCAGCGCCGGCAGCAGCGCCTGCAGCCCGGCGGTGGCGCGCCCCGTCGGCGTCACGTCCACCCCGATATGGTCCAGCCAGCCGCCAGGGGTGCAGAAGTCGTTCTGCATGTCGATCACCACGACGGCGGTGCGGGCCAGGTCGAGCGTGACCGTCTTCGGCATTGCCTCCACCTGCACGGACCGTGCGGGACGCGGCGGGCGCACCAGGTCGGCATGGCCGGCGGACACGGCCCAGCGGTTCTGCAAGGCGGAACCGAGTGCGATCATGTCGGGCCGTCCCGTCGTAATGATGCAATTTGACGCAGAACGCAGGTGAGATGCAACGCCATTGGGCATGGTGATCGGGGCAATCGCATCTGGAGCAAGGACCGTACTGGCTCCCTCTCCCTCCGGGAGAGGGCTGGGGTGAGGGAGGCCGCAAGCGCCAAGCCCGGCTTGCATGGGAGCGGATTGCGTCCTCCAAGCGGGCAAGTTCGGCCCTTGCCGCCCCCCCTCACCCCGGCCCTCTCCCGGAGGGAGAGGAAGCAGGCAGCGCCCTCGAACCAAATGCAATTGCCCTGGCATGGCGGTGCGGCTTTGCCCCTCTGGTGAGCATCGCGCTAGGCTTCGTCCCCGGACTGATCGGAATGGGCCTGCATGGACATGAACGGCGTGGTGCGCGAGGCGGCGCACATGGTCACCACCGACGGGGTGCGGTTGGACGCCGACGTGTGGCGGCCCTCTGGCGCTGGGCCATGGCCGGTGCTGCTGATGCGGCAGCCCTATGGGCGGTCCATCGCCTCCACCGTCGTTTACGCGCACCCGGCCTGGTATGCCGCGCACGGCTACCTCGTCGTGATCCAGGACGTGCGGGGCCGCGGCACCTCCGAGGGCCAATTCCGGCTGTGCGAGGCAGAGCAGGCGGATGGGGCGGAGACCGTGGCCTGGACGGCGGCGCTGCCGGGGTCGTCGGGGCGGGTGGGGATGTATGGGTTCTCCTACCAGGGCATGACGCAGTTGTTCGCCGCCGCTGCCCGGCCGCCGGCGCTGCGGGCCATCGCCCCGGCCATGGCGGCGTGGGACGTGCGCGAGGACTTCGCCACCGAGGGCGGGGCGTTCCGGTTGCAGGCCGGGTTCGGCTGGGGGTGCCAGCTTGCGCTGGAGACGGTGCGCCGGCTCGGCGACGTGGCGGCGCACCAGGCGATCCATGCCGCATCCCGCGCCGCGCCGCTCGGGACGGCGGTGCCGTGCCTGCCGCCGATTGCGGAGGCATTGGGGCAGCACGGGCACTACCTGGATTGGCTGACCGAGCCGCAGGGCGCCCCCTACTGGGCGCGCGTGTCCCCCTCTGCCGCGGGCGCGATCGACGTGCCGGCGCTGCACATCGGCGGCTGGTACGACGGGCTGCTGAGCGGCACCCTGGCCTGCCACGCCGCGCTGTCCGCCGCCGGCCGGTCGGCGCAGGCGCTGGTGGTGGGGCCGTGGGTGCACATCCCCTGGAGCCGCCACGTCGGCGACCGCGACTTCGGCCCGGCCGCCGCGGGCGGGATCGACGCCCTGCAGGTCCGCTGGTTCGACCACTGGCTCAAGGACGCCGGCACCTGGCCGGGGGACGCCGCGCCGGTGTCGCTGTTTGAGATGGGCGGCGGCTGGCGCAGCTTCCCGGCGTGGCCGGATAGCCCGGCGGAGCAGTGGAACCTGCACAGCACCGGCCGCGCTGGCATGACGGAGGCGGACGGCACCCTGCTACGTGGCGACACTGGCGCCCCGGGGCTGGACACATCGGGGCTGGACGTCCCGGGGCTGGACATCATCGTCTATGACCCTTGGCGGCCGACCCCGTCCGTGGGCGGCCATGCCGGGTATCCGCCGGGGCCGTTGGACCGCACCGGCACGGACGCCCGCAGTGACGTGCTGACCTTCACCACCGCGCCGCTCCCGCACGATCTGCACCTGGCCGGTGCAGTGCGCGCCACCCTTCGCGCAGAATCCGACGCCGCCAGCTTCGACCTGCACGCCATCCTGTCGGAGGCTCCGGCGGAAGGCGGCGTTTACGAGCTGGCCAGCGGATACCGCCGGGTGGATGGCATGCCGCAGGGGCCAATCGAGGTGGACATGCGCGCGGTGTGCGCCCGCATTCCTGCCGGCAGCCGCCTGCGCCTGTCCGTCGCCGCGGGCGCCTACCCCGCGTTCCCCGTCAACTCGGGCACCGGCAAGCCGCCCGCGGAGGAGCGGCTGATCGACCAGCGGATCATCACCGTCATGCTGCATCATGGCGCGGCATCCGGGACGGCGCTGCACTTGCCGGTGGCCGGTCCGCCCGTGGCATAGCCGGCGGCATCATACCGCCCGTCCCCTCGCCATTGCGAGGCGCGCTTGCGACGTGGCAATCCATGAGTCGCACGATCAGGACGCAGCCCCTGCCGCGCTGGATTGCCACGCCGAAGCCGGCTCGCAATGACTGCTCCACGGGAATGCAGCGGCGTAAGGGTGGAAGCAGGAGGGTGGTTGGCACAGGATATGCTTTTTCCCTAGCCGCCCCCTAAATCAGCAGCCGTCCGCCAAGGAGCCTATGCCCATGACCGACTGGACGCGCTTCGCCGCCGAGCTTGACGGCATCCCCGCCATCACCGACCCGGCGCTGGTGCGCCAGAAAAGCCGCGACTTCTTCTGGTACAGCCCGATCCTGAAGGCGCAGCTCAACCGCATGTCCGCCGACATCGTGGTCTGCCCGCGCACCGAGGCCGAAGTGGTCGCCGTCGCCGCCCAGTGCGCCCGCTGGCAGGTGCCGCTGACCACGCGCGGCGGCGGCACCGGCAACTATGGCCAGGCGGTGCCGCTGCACGGCGGCGTGGTGCTGGAGATGACGGCGCTGGACGGGATCGTGTCGCTGCAGGACGGCCTGCTGACGGTCGGGCCGGGGCGCCGGCTGGTCGAAATCGACGCCGCCACCCGCCCGCAGGGGTGGGAGCTGCGGATGCACCCCTCCACCAAGCGCACCGCCACCATCGGCGGCTTCGTGGCGGGCGGCAGCGGCGGGGCCGGGTCGATCACCTGGGGCGGGCTGCGCGACGCCGGCAACGTCATCAGCGCCCGCGTGGTGTCGTGCGAGGCCGTGCCGCGCGTCGTGACCCTGACCGGGGAGGCGGTGATGGGCGTGAACCATGCCTACGGGACCACGGGCGTCATCACGGAGCTGACGATCGCCATGGCCCCGGTGCAGCCCTGGATGGACCTGGTGGCGACCTTCGACAGCTTCGATGCCGCCGCGCGGTTCGGCCTGGCGCTGGGACAGGCGGACGGCATCGCCAAGAAGCTGGTCACCGCCGTGGCCGCGCCGCTGCCGGACAGCTTCCGCGGGCTGGACCTGCCGCCGGGCGCGCATGTCGTGCTCGCCATCGTGGCCCGGCACGGCCTGGTGCCGTGGAGCGACCTGCTGCGCCGCCACGGCGGGCAGGAGGTGCTGCGCGTGCCGTCCGACGACGCCGAGGGGGGCCGCGCGCCGATCTACGAGTACACCTGGAACCACACGACGCTGCACGCGCTGCGGCAGGACAAGGGCGTGACCTACCTGCAGTGCCTGTTCCCCGCCGACCGGCAGCTTGAGCTGGTCGCCGAGATGCGCGCCGCCTACCCGGACGAGCTGGTGCAGCACCTGGAGTTCATCCGCGTCGGCGGGCGGGTGACGTGCAGCGGCTTGCCGGTGATCCGCTTCACCACCGCGGCGCGGATGGCGGAGATCGTGGCGCACCACGAGGCGCGGGGCATCTCGATTGCCAACCCGCACTTCTACACGCTGGAGGACGGCGCCGGGCACAAGCGGGTCGGCGAGGGCCAGCCGGCCCTGAAGGCCGACATGGACCCGCACGCGCTGCTGAACCCCGGCAAGATGCGGACCTACCAGCCCAAGGCCGCCGTGCCGGAAGCCGCCATCGTCGAGCCGGCCTAGCATGGCACGCTGGTGGCGGGACCTCGCCTGGCCGGAGTTCGAGGGCCTGGACCCGGCCGCCACCATCGCCCTCCTGCCGGTGGCGGCGGTGGAGCAGCACGGGCCGCACCTGCCGGTGGGCGTGGACGACTTCATCAACGAGGGCGTGGTCGCCGCCGCCATGCCGCTGATGCCCGACAGCGTGCTGGTGCTGCCGCCCAGCCACGTCGGCAAGTCCAACGAGCACCTGGCCTTCCCCGGCACCCTGACTCTGGGCGCCGAGACGCTGATCCGGGTGTGGACCGAGCTGGGCGAGTGCGTCGCCCGCGCCGGGGTGCGGAAGTTCCTGATGCTCAACAGCCATGGCGGGCAGCCGCAGGTGATGGATATCGTGGCGCGCGACCTGCGGGTGCGGCTGGGCCTGTTCGCGGTGGCGGCCAACCTGTCGGGGCTGCATGACGAGCGCGGGCTGTTCCCGGCGCAGGAGTGGCGGCACGGCATCCATGGCGGTGCGGCGGAGACCTCGGAGATGCTGCACCTGCGGCCGGACCTGGTGCGGGCGGCGGAGCGCGCGGACTTCGCGCCGCGGACCCTGGGGATCGAGCAGGAGTACCGCTTCCTGCGGGCGGAGGGCGCGGCGGTGGGCTTCGGCTGGCAGGCGCAGGACCTGCACCCGGCCGGCGCCTGCGGGGATGCCACGGACGCGGATGCCGAGCGGGGGCGGCGGCTGACGCTGTCCAAGGCCCGCGGCGTGGCGGCGCTGGCGGCGGAGATGATCCGCTACCCGCTCGACAGCATCGCCGGGAGAGCCGTGTAGTGTCGGTCCCAGCGCACGTCATAACGCCGGTCATTGCGAGGAGCGATTGTGACGCAGCAATCCAGGGTCGCAACACCGGAACTACAGCCCGTGCAGCCCTGGATTGCCACGCCGCAAGCGCGGCTCGCAATGACGGCACGATAGTCGCCGGTCAGCCCCCTCAACGGTTGGCGTAGGGCCATGGACCTGCCCGGCATCCAAGCCATCGCCCGCCCCCGTGCCCGGGACGAGATGCCCACCGTCGCCGCCGGGTCCGCTTGGCTCGCAGGCGGGACCTGGCTGTTTTCGGAACCGCAACCGGGCTTGCACGCGCTAATTGATTTGGCGGGGTTGCAATGGCCGGCGCTGGAGCCGTCCGCGGCCGGGCTGCGCATCGGCGCGACCTGCACCATCGCGGAACTGGAAGCGTTCGCGGCCCCCGCCGACTGGCTCGCCGCACCGTTGTTCGCCGGGTGCTGCCGGGCACTGCTGGGGTCGTTCAAGATTTGGGCGGTGGCGACGGTGGGGGGCAACGTCTGCCTGTCCCTGCCGGCCGCGCCGATGGTGGCGCTGACGGTGGCGCTGGACGGCGTGGCGCAGGTGTGGCGGCCGGATGGGACAGGGCGCCAGGTGCCGATGGCGGGCTTCACCACGGGGCCGCAACGAACCGTGCTGCAGCCGGGCGAGCTGCTGCGCTGCATCGACTTGCCCATTGCGGCGCTGCGCCGGCGCGGCGCGGCGCGGCAGGCGTCGCTGACGGCGCACGGACGCTCCGCCGCGCTGCTGGTGGCGACTGCGGGTGCGGACGGGTTCGCCCTGACCATCACCGCCAGCACCGTGCGCCCGCTGCACGCCGCATGGCCGGTCCCGCCTTCGCGCGAGGTCCTGGACGCCTATATCGAGGCAATCCCGCCGGAACTGTGGTTCGACGACGTACACGGCGCCCCAGCCTGGCGCCGCCACATGACCCGGCGGCTGGCGGCGGAACTGCATGAGGAGTTGCTGGGATGACGATCCTGCACGTCAACGGCGTGGCCCAGTCCTGCGATCCCGCGCCGGGCCAGTGCCTGCGGACGCAACTGCGGGACCTCGGCTGGTTCGGGGTCAAGAAGGGCTGCGACGCCGGGGACTGCGGCGCCTGCACCGTGCTGCTGGACGGCCAGGCGGTGCAGAGCTGCCTGCTGCCGGCCTGGCGGGCGGAAGGGCGCGAGGTCACGACCATCGAGGGCCTGGCAAATGGCAGCCTGCACCCCCTGCAGCGCGCATTCATGGCGGCCCAGGGGTTCCAATGCGGCTTCTGCACCGCGGGCATGGTGCTGACCGCCAGCAGCCTCACCCCGGCACAGCAAGACGACCTGCCGCGGGCGATGAAGGGCAACCTGTGCCGCTGCACCGGCTATCGCGCGATCGAGGACGCCATCGCAGGGGTGCGCCATGTCGGCGCGCTGCCGGGCAGCGATGCCGCGCCGGATGCGCAGGCGGTGGTGACCGGGGCGTCGCGCTACACGATGGATGTGGACATGGCGGGCCTGCTGCACATGCGGCTGCTGCGCTCGCCGCACGCCCATGCCCGCATCCGCGCCATCGACCGCTCTGCCGCGATAGCGGTGCCGGGCGTGGTGGCGGTGTTCACGCACGAGGACGCGCCGGCCCGGCTGTACTCCACCGCCCGGCATGAGGACTACCGCGCCAACCCGGACGACACGCGGCTGCTGGATGATGTGGTCCGCTTCGTCGGCCAGCGCGTGGCCGCCGTGGTCGCGGAGACCGAGGCCGCCGCCGAGGCCGGCTGCCGCGCCCTGGCCGTGCAGTACGACATCCTGCCCGCCGTGTTCGACCCGGTGGAGGCCATGCAGCCCGGCGCGCCCGTCCTGCACGACAAGCCCGCCAGCCGCATCGCCAATCCCGCCCGCAACATCGTCGCCACCCTGCACGGCCGCAGCGGCGACGTGGCGGCCGGCTTCGCCGCGGCGGACCGGATGGAGGAGGTCGTGTGCGACCTGCAACGGGTGCAGCACACCGCCCTGGAAACCCACTGCGCCATCGCCTGGATGGACGGGGACCGGCTGACGGTGCGCAGCAGCACGCAGGTGCCGTTCCTGGTGCGCCAGGGGCTGGCGGACCTATTCGGCCTGCCGCCGCACCAGGTGCGCGTGCTGTGCGAGCGCGTCGGCGGCGGCTTTGGCGGCAAGCAGGAGATGCTGGTCGAGGACATCGCCGCCCTGGCCACCCTGCGCCTGGGCCGCCCGGTGAAGCTGGAATTGACGCGGGCCGAGCAGTTCGCGGCCACTACCACGCGGCACCCGATGCGGGTCCGGGTCCGCGTCGGCGCCACGCAGGACGGCGTGCTGACGGCGCTGCAGGTGGACGTGGTGGCGAATGGCGGCGCCTACGGCAACCACACCGCCGCGGTGCTGGACCATAGCTGCGCCGAGCTGATGAACCTGTACCGGTGCCCAAACACCCAGGTGGATGCTGTGGCGGCCTACACCAACACCGTGCCGGCCGGTGCCTTCCGCGGCTATGGCTTGGGGCAGACCCTGTTCGCGCTGGAGCAGGCGGTGGACGCCCTGGCGCGCGGGCTGGGCATCGACCCGTTCGCGTTCCGCCGCCGTAACATGGTGCGGCCGGGCGACCGCCTGGCCGCGCCACATGGCGGGCTGGACGACATCGAGTTCGGCAGCTACGGCCTGGACCAGTGCCTGGACCTGGTGGAGCACGCCCTGGCCGCCGACCCCGGCCCGCCGCCGCCCGAGGGTGCGGAGTGGTGCGTCGGGCAGGGCGTGGCGATGGGGATGCTGGCGACGGCGCCGCCGTTCGGGCACCGGGCGGAATCGCGGCTGTTCCTGGCGGCGGATGGCGGGTTCGACCTGCTGGTGGGGACGGCGGAGTTCGGCAACGGCACCTCCACCACGCATTGCCGGGTGGCGGCGCAGGTGCTGGGGACCGTGCCGGGGCGCATCCGGCTGCGGCAGTCGGACACCGACCTGGTGGGGCACGACACCGGCGCGTTCGGCAGCACGGGGACCGTGGTGGCGGCGCGGGCGACGGAGACGGCGGCGCTGGCGCTGCGGGAGCGCGTCCTGCTGGCGGCGTCGGCGCTGTCGGGGCACCCGGTGGCGGAGTGCCGGCTGATCGAGGGCGCAGTGCTGTGCGGCAACCGGGCAGTGCCCCTGTCGGACCTGCCCGGCGCCGGGGCGGGGTTGGCGGTGATGCGGAAGGCGGATGCGACGCCGCGCTCGCTGGCGTTCAACGTGCATGGGGCGCGGGTGGCGGTGAACCGGGGGACCGGGGAGATCGTGGTGCTGCGCAGCGTGCATGCCGCGGACGCCGGGCGGGTGATGAACCCGATGCAGTTGCGCGGCCAGATCGAGGGGGCAGTGGCGCAGGGGCTAGGGGCGGCGCTGCACGAGGTGGTGCGGATCGGCGACGACGGCGCGGTCAGCAACCCGGCGTTCCGGCACTACCACATCCCCGCCTGGGCCGACGTGCCGCGGACGGAGGTGCTGTTCGCCGACACGCATGACGCGTTCGGACCGATGGGGGCGAAGTCGATGAGCGAAAGCCCGTTCAATCCGGTGGGAGCGGCGGTGGCCAACGCGCTGGCGGACGCGACGGGGGTGCGGTTCACGGCGCCGCCGTTCACCGCGGACCGGGTTTGGGGGATGTTGAATGGATAGGGGGGTTCTGCTTCATCTGGGTGACACCGACGGCTCCCTGCTCTGACCGGTTCACCCATCCCCGAATTCGTCATTACCCTGTCTGTCACGGGGGTCCGGCAGCAGCGGGTGCGCCAGCTTCTTCTGGAGCACCCGCTGCAGCCGGACCCCTGATCCTCGACGGGGTTAAGGTCAGTACGCCCAGTTGCCTCATTCCTGCACCACGGCCGCTCTGGGGGCACTGACAGCTTGTATCGACAACGATCGCTGTTGTTGGAGGTCTGCGTCTCCTAAGCAGACTTGCGCAGCCTGGCGCACAAATGGCCGCCAGTGTAGCCAGGCTGCTTAGGTTTCATCCCTGCGCAAACCTGAAGAGGTTGGCTTAGCCGATATTTGCCGATGCACACCGACCCATAGAAGGGATGCACGTAAGCGCCAAATTGGTGTAAAGAAAAGTTCGGCCTGGTAATGCAGTGTAGCCCTTGTGTCTATTAAGGCCAAATGCCACGCTAATTGCACGTCGTGCGCTTTAGTATTTAGAATAATCTGAATACGCCTATACTATAGGCCGGGTTTTAGGACCGGTTTTTACTAGCGCCGCTGCCGTAACTTGCTTAGGTTTGCGTAGCTTGATGCAGGGCGACGATGCAGGGACGACAAACAGACGTAATCCAGGGAACAGGCCCCCACGGGCATCGATGGCGCATGCGAGGACGCCTGCTCAAAGACCCGACTGCGCTGGCCGACTACGAGATACTCGAGATGCTGCTTTTTCTTGGCATCCCGCGTCGTGATACCAAGCCGTTGGCCAAAGGGCTGATCATGCGGTTCGGCGGGTTGGCCAAAACCCTTATGGCGGGAGCCAAGCCGCTCTATGAAGCCGGTATCCCGCCGCGGGCCGCCGAGGCGCTCAAGATGATTGCCGATGCTGCGGAGCAGTTGACCAAGGCCGAGCATCGAGACCCGGTGATGCTGCGCGATCACCATGCTCTGGACCGCTACCTTGCTGATGGTGCCCGACCCTGGCGGCAGGGCTGGTCGGCGTTGCTCCTTGGCTCCCGAAATCAGGTTCTTGCGGAGCATGCCTGCGACGCGGCGGATGCGCCGTCAGTCGCCGGGCAAGTATTGAGGGAAGCGTTGGGACGGCATGCCACGGCGGCCATCCTGGTGCGGGGAAGCGCGGGCGCTCCCGAGGTCACGGAGGCCGACTGCGCGCTGTTCAGGACAATCAAGGAGCGTGCTGAAGCGCTCTCGATCACGCTCCACGATCTCGTCGTGATCGGGAGGGACCGGCGCTGGTGCAGCTTGGCCGGGCGCCATTAGCGTGTTCGGGCTGCTGCGACGCTGGCGAACCCGTGCCGAACCCAATCGCCCAAGCTGTCTCTTCGATGCGGTGCTCGATCTGGACGCAGCCAGTCTGCCCCTAGGAGTTGTCCCGGAGGCCGCGATGAAGGCCGTGACCGACCGGTTGGCCAGAGAGGCCGGGGTCCAGCGGCTGCGCGTGCGGGTCCGGAACGCGCCAGCGCCAGTGGTGCTGCGCCTTTTCGCGGCAGGGCGCACGCTGGAACCCGAAGGGGAGGTTTGGTCGGCGTTGCGGGAGCGCCTGCTGGCAGGGGCAAGGGACGCGCTCACGCAGGTTCCCCACCACGACACGTCGCCAGAGCCTCAAGCCCAGCCCGGCTTTGCGGAGATGCCGACGGACAGGTTCGCGGCTGGCTTGGAGGCGCTGGCTGCACTGGCAAGTAGCGTGGCGTCGGCGCCGATAGCGGTCCGGTCATCGCCGGCCACGCCGTCGCCGGCATCGTCCGATGTCGATCGCCTGGTCCGGTTGCTCGGCTTCGTTCTACCCGGCGAGGACCGGGCGACCGCCATTCGGGCCTTGCAACGGTTTGGAAGCTACGCGGCGGTCTTGGCGTCACCTGCATCGGAGCTTTCGCAAGTACAGGGCCTGGGTCCGCACAGCGTTGCTGCAATCCGCTTGATCCATGAGGCAGCGATAAGGTTCGGCCGGGCAGCGATAGCGTTGCAGCCTATACTCGATAATCGCGTGCGGCTTACCGATTACCTGGCCACTGTGCTGGCTCATGAGCGGATCGAGCAGTTCCGGGTGCTGTTCCTGGACAGCCAAGACATGCTGTTGGCCGACGAGGTGCAGGCCCGGGGAACGGTGAACCACACGCCTGTCTATCCCAGGGAGGTTGTGCGCAGGGCGCTGGAGCTCGACGCAAAAGCGCTGATCCTGGTCCACAATCATCCCAGCGGCGACCCGACGCCTTCGCGGGACGACATCACAATGACCCGGCAGGTCCACTTGGCTGCGTCGGCCCTGGAGATTGGCTTGCGCGACCACATCATTGTCGGCAACGGACGCACGACCAGCTTCCGCGAGGCCGGGCTGTTGTGCTGACCCTCCTGGGTTGCCACACCGCAAGCGCGGCTCGCAATGACTGCGGCAGACTTGGTGCGCAGGCGTGAGGGTGCCTGCCGAGGGCCGTTGATACGACTGCCGATATGCAGCCGGCCAGAGCATCCCGGGGCTTATCTACAAATCCTTCGCCAGCCGCAGAGCGTCGAACACGGCGGCATGGATATTGCGGCTGGCCACGGCGTCGCCGATGCGGAACAGTTGGTAGGCCCCGGACGTGTTGCGCACCACCGCCTGCGCCCGGCCGCCGAGCAGGGCCGCATGGTCCACCTCGCCGCCGTTGCGCGATGCCGGCTTCAGCGCCTCATACAGCTCGTCCAGCGGCAGGGTTCCGTGCTCGACCACCACATGATCGACCAGGCGCTCCTCGGTCTCCGCGCCGTAGTCGCTGCCCAGCACCGCCGCCAGCCCGTTGCCCGCGCGCCGCACCGACAGCAGCCGGGTGTTCACCGTCACCCGCACGCCCCGGCGGCGGAAGATGCGGGCATAGGCCGCGTGGTTCAGCCCGCCGATCTCCGGCGCGACCATCCGCTCGGGCGTCACCAGCTCCACCGCCGCGCCGGCCTCGGCCAGCACCTCGGCGGCCTGCATCCCGGGATGCGCGCCGTTATCGTCATACACCAGCACGCGGCCGGACAAGGTGGCGCCGCCGCCGACTACGTCCCAGCTTGAGACCACCAGCTCGTTGCCCTCGGCCAGCACCTCGGTGTCCGGCACGCCGCCGGTAGCGACGAACACCACATCCGGCTCCAGCGCCAGCACATCGTCCGCCCCGGCATAGCTGTTGAAGCGCAGCGCCGCCCCCAGCCGCTCCAGCTCGGACAGCCGCCAATCGACGATCCCCACCAGCTCGCGCCGCCGCGGGGTGCGGGCGGCCAGCAGCACCTGGCCGCCGGCGCGCTCGGTCGCTTCCAGCAGGGTCACGCGGTGGCCGCGCTCGGCGGCCACGCGCGCCGCCTCCAGCCCGGCCGGGCCGGCGCCGACCACCACCACGTGCCGGGCCGGGCCGGAGGCGCGCGGGATGTCGTGCGGCATCGTGGCTTCCCGCCCCGTTGCGGCGTTGTGGACGCACAGGGCCTCGTTGCCCTCGTAGATGCGGTCCAGGCAGTAGGTGGCGCCAACGCAGGGCCGGATGCGCGCCTCGTGGCCGGCCGTCACCTTGCGGGCGATGTGCGGGTCGGCGATGTGGGCGCGGGTCATGCCGACCATGTCGAGCTTGCCCTCGGCGATCGCGTGCCGGGCGGTGGCGACGTCGTTGAT
>CAXTAT010000020.1:0-101970 GCA_964242415.1 uncultured Acetobacteraceae bacterium | reverse complement strand
CGGGCCAAGGCTCCGGACTTCGCCAACAGGGTCCGACCGTTTGACCAAGTGGTACAACCCACGGCCGGCGCAGTGTCCGTCAGGGTTGCTTGGGCGGACAGCCGTCCTCGGTGCGAAACCACAACGGCAATCTGCTCTCCGTCAACTGCAGACATCCAAACCAAGACACCATCTAGCCGTCCGCAGGAGTGACGATCCTCCAAACACTTTACCTCGGCACCCGCAATCCCAACGCCAGCGGCATGGCCGCCGCGCACAGCCCCGCCATCACCCAGAACGCCCCAGGGCCATACGCGCCATACAAATGCCCGGACAGCAGCGTCAGCAGCGCCGACATCGCCCCGACGGCCACGGTCCCGTAAACCGCCTGCGCCGTCGCGGCCAGATGCGCCGGCACGGTCTCCGCAATCAGCTTCATGCAGGTCAGGTGCAGCAGCGCAAACGTCAGCCCGTGCAGCGGCTCCGTCAGCACCATCGCCGGGACCGCCGCGGTCAGCGCCGTCACCCCCCAGCGCAGCACCCCCGCCGCGGCGGCCAGCAGCGCGGCCCCCCGTGGACCCAAGGTCTCCAGCAGCCAGTCGCCGCACAGCACGAACACCACCACCTCGGCCAGCACCGCCTCCGACCACAGCAGCCCCGCCGTGCCCGGCCCGATGCCGGCGCTGCGCCAGCGCAGCACCTCGAACCCGTCGTGCAGGGCGTGGCTGCCCAGCACCAGCGACGCCACCCCCATCAGCAGCACGAAGCCCGGCACCCGCAGCAATTCCCGCGCGCCGCCCCGGCGCCCCGGCGCCTTGTCCGGGGCCAGGCTCGGCACCCGGTTCGGCACCACGACGGCGGCCAGCGCCGCCACGCCCAGCAGCCCCGCGTTCAGGACGATGATGCTGGGCAGCCCCAGCGCCCCGACGACCTGCCCGGCCCCGGTGGCGCCGGCCACGAACGCCGCCGACCCGGCCCCCCGCACCCAGCCATAGCGGAAGCGCCCCGGCGCGGCCCCCAGCGACAGGGCATCGGCCAGCGGCACCAGCGGCGCCAGCACAGCCGCGTGCAGCAGGCTGACCAGCATCAGGACCAGGAAACCGCCGGGCAGCAAGTAGCCCAGCGCCGCACCAGCCGAGGCGGCGGTCAGCAGGGTCAGCACGGCCCGCCGCAGGCGGAGGCGGTCAGCCAGGCGGCACGCGGCCGGGCCAGCCGCAAGCCGGATGGCGGTGCCCATGCCCAGCACCGCACCGATGTCGCCAGGCTCCAGCCCGCGCTGGGCCAGCAGGCTCGGCAGGAACGGCGAGGCCACGCCAAAGGCGGCGAACAGCGCCCCATACAGCAGCAGGAAGCGCGGCAGCGGGGTGGCTGGCACCTACGGGCCGGCCCAGCGCACCCGGTCGCCCATGCGGATGGTGCCCGGCGCCCGCACCGCGCAGTACATCCCCACACGGTTGCCGAACCGCTGCACGACCGTCCGCAGCACGCTGGCGTCCTTCGCGGCGGTGCCGGGGTCGATGGCGACCATGGCGCAACGCGGGATGGCCCAGTCCAGCCTCAAGCCCGGCGGCACAGCATCGTCGCCGAACAGCAGCGTGCGGCCAGCCCAGTCCGCCTCCATCGCGGCCGGGTCGTCCGGGCGGATCACGATGTTGGCGCGGAACCGGCCCAGCCCGACCGCCGCGCCGTGCGCCTGGGCGATGGCGTCCGCGGTCGCCGTCGTCATAACCGAAACCGGCATGGCGTCATAGGCGCCGCGCCCGACCTGCATCAGCCGCACCGGGGTGTCCGCGGCCTCCGCCAAGCGCGCGGCCAGCGCCGGGTCGGCCAGGTCGAACGCCGTCCCGTCCGGGGCCGCCACCTGCACCCGGGCGCGCCGGGGGTCCGCCGGGTCGGCGTAGCGGGCGCGGTGCAGCACCAGGCCGGGCAAGTCCCGTGCGGTCAGCCATGGGAATGCGGAGGTGTTGCTGGCCTTGACGAAGGCATACTGCCGGTCCCCGTGCAGCCCGGTCCAGAACAACTCCGCCGCCTCAAGCGGCTCGGCCTGCATAGACTTCACGGGATAGCGGCACAGGGCAATGACTGTTCCAAGCAGGGTTGGGCAAGGGTCCGGGATCATAGTCCCGGCACCATCGCAGACCCCTCCTGGACTAGCCAGCCATCCCAGCCGTTTGTTGCAGCCTGCGGTCGAACATGCGACTGTACCGTCGGGGACATACAAGGCGGCAATGCGAACCAACGACGTCGGCCATCCGCGGTTCTTCGCCCAGACGGGGCCGCACGACATCTTCGCGGTGGCGCAGGTTGCCGGAGCCGAGTTGCCGAATCGAACCGGTTTGCTGCACGGCGTGGCGGGGCTGGAGCAGGCTGAGGTGGCGGACCTGGCCTACATAGGCCATGCGCGGCACCTGCCAGCCTTGCAGGCCACCCGCGCCGGCGCGGTGATCGTGCATCCCGACCTGCGCAGCCAGGTGCCGGACGCCACGGTAGCCCTGGTGACGGGCAATCCCTACCTGGGCTGGGCGCTGGCGTCGGCGCTGTTCCATCCGCCTGCCCCGGTGCGAACCGGCGTGCATCCGGCCGCCTACGTCGATCCGGCGGCCGTGGTGGACCCGTCTGCGGAAGTCGGGCCGATGGCGGTCGTCGAGGCGGGCGCGGAGATCGGCGCCCGATGCCGGATCGGACCCGGCGCGGTGGTGGGCACCGGGGTCATCATTGGCGACGACTGCCGGATCGGCGCGCATGCGACGCTCAGCCATGCCATCCTGGGGGCGCGGGTGTACGTGTACCCCGGCGCGCGCATCGGGCAGGAGGGTTTTGGCTTCGCCATCGGACCCCTGGGGTTCCAGACGGTGCCGCAGCTTGGCCGCGTGCTGATCGGCGACGATGTGGAGATCGGCGCCAACGCCACCGTGGACCGCGGATCGACCCGCGATACCTGCATCGGCGCCGGCACGCGGCTGGATAACGGCGTGCAGATTGGCCACAACGTGCAGGTCGGGCGCAACTGCGCGTTTGCGGCGCATGTGGCGATTTCCGGCTCGGTCAGTGTCGGCGACTTCGTGCAGATGGGCGGCCAGGTCGGCATGTCCGAGCACCTGCGGATCGGCAACGGCGTGCAGATCGGCGCACAGGCTGGGGTGATCGGCGACCTGGAGGACAAGGCGGTCGTGCTGGGCAGCCCGGCCCAGCCGATCAAGGCATTCTTTCGCCAGGTGGCGACGCTGAAGCGGCTGGCGCAACGGGGAGGAGGTGCCTCTCCCTCTCCCTCCGGGAGAGGGCCGGGGTGAGGGGGTCTTCGTTGCCCGGCGATGAAGCGGCGTTGCCGTTGGACCAAGCCCCTACCAGGCCATAGACCGCGCTTGAAGACCCCCTCACCCCGGCCCTCTCCCGGAGGGAGAGGGAGCAGAAGTAGGACGCCCTACCCGCCCCAGTTGGCGAACACTTGCCGGTCGCGGTTCTCCTGCATCAGCATCCGGAAGCCCGGGATCTTCTCGAACCCCAGCCCGCCCGGCACCCCCGTTTCCTCGTCGGCGACCACCTTTGCGTAGGCGTCGCCGCTCAGCTTCTCCCACTTGCCCGCCGGCTTCTTGGCCTCGACGTGCACCACTTTCGCCTTCAGCACCATCCGCACGATGGCCTCCTTTGGGTTGGACGGCTTGGTCAGGCTGGGGTGCCCGGCGATCATCTGCCAGCCGTTGCCCAGCGCCCATGCACGCAGCTCGTCGGCGGTCATGCGGCCTTCTTCCGCTTCTGCTTGGCAACCCGATTCTGGCTGGGCGCGGCAGCACCCTTGGCGCGGTCCAGTACCAGCCGGGCGTAGTCGTCCATGTCGCCATCGAACGGCGCCACCGTGCCGTCCGCCGCCAACCACAGCCGGTCCGCCACCAGCTCCATCAGCGACCGGTCGTGGGTGATCAGGATGACCGCGCCCTGATAGTCGTTCAGCGCGTCCAGCAGCGCGCGGCGGCTGTCGATGTCCAGGTGGTTGGTCGGCTCGTCCAGGATCAGCAGGTGCGGCGCGGCCATGGCGACCAGGTTCAGCAGCAGCCGCGCCCGCTCCCCGCCGGACAGGTTCTCCACCGTGGTGCCCTGCTTGTCAAAGCCGATGCCCCAGCCCGCCAGCCGGGAGCGGTAGCTGGTTTCGCTGTCCTCCGGCCGTGCCCGGCGAATGATGTCGAGCGGCGTGTCGGCCGGGTCCAGCGCCTCGATCTGGTGCTGGTGGAACCAGCCGACCTGGATGCGGCGCTCGCGCTGCATGTGCCCGGACTGCAGCGTGAGGGCGCCGGCGGCCATCTTGGCAAAGGTGCTCTTGCCCGCGCCGTTCACCCCAAGCAGGCCGATGCGGTCGTCCACGTCCAGCCGCAGGTTCAGGTTGCGCAGCACAGGCTCGGCGTCGCCATAGCCGACCGACGCCGACTCCAGCCGCATCAGCGGCGGCGCCAGGGGCCGGGCTGGGGACGGCAGCAGGAACGGAGACACCCGCTCCTCGATCACGGCAGCGATGGGTTCCAGCTTGGCCAGGCGTTTCATGCGGGACTGCGCCTGGGCGGCCTTGCTGGCCTTGGCCTTGAAGCGGTCCACAAAGGATTGCAGGTGGGCGCGCTCGGCCTCCTGCTTGGCGCGGGACGCCGTCTGCAGCCGCGCCTTCTCGCCCCGGCGGCGCTCGAAGTCGTCATACCCGCCGGTGTAGAGGTCCAGCTTGCCGTCGCGCAGGTGCAGGATGCTGTCGACCGAGTTGTTCAGCAGCTCGCGGTCGTGGCTGATGATGATGGCGGCGTTGGGGTACTTGCGCAGCCGCGCCTCCAGCCACATGGCGCCCTCCAGATCCAGGTAGTTGGTAGGCTCGTCCAGCAGCAGCAGGTCGGGCTGCGCGAACAGCGCCGCGGCCAGCGCCACGCGCATCCGCCAGCCGCCGGAAAACTCCGACATCGGGCGCGCGAGGTCGGCGGTGGAAAACCCCAGCCCGGCCAGGATTTCCCCCGCTCGGGCCGGGGCGCGGTCGGCGCCGATCTCCTCCAGGCGGGCGTAGATATCGGCGATATGCTCGGGCTCGGCGGTTTCAAGCTGCGCCATCAGCGTGTCGCGCGCCTCGTCGGCGGCGAGGATGGTGTCGAGCAGGCTGACGGGGGTGGCCGGGTGCTCCTGGCTGACGGCGGCGACGCGGGCGTTGCGGGGCACGCCGATTTCGCCGCCATCCGGCTGCAGCTCGCCCAGGATCAGCTTGAACAGGGTGGACTTGCCGACGCCGTTGCGCCCGACCAGGCCGACCTTGGCGGTGGGCGGCAGCAGGACGCTGGCATGGTCGAAGAACCGCCGTCCCCAAGCGTTGAAGACGAGGCCGTCTATTTGGAGCATTTGATGAGTTGCCGTTCGGTGGGGCTGCGCGCGGGATGTAGCGCGGATGAACGCCGATTGCGAGAACGGCGTGCCGGGTCCAGGATGCACGGAACAAGGGAGGGTCCAGGATGAACGCCTACACCATCACCGACGCCCTGCTCGCAGCCATCGCGTGCAGCACCGAACCCATGGCGCTGTCCGATCCGCACCTGCCGGACCACCCGATCATCGCGGTCAACGCGGCGTTCGAGGCGATGTCCGGCTACCCGGCTGCGGAGATCGTCGGCCACAACTGCCGTATGCTGCAGGGTCCGGCGACGGATCAGCAGGTGGCGCGGCGGCTGGGCCGGGTGATCGCCGAGGGCGACGGCTGCGTCGAGTGGATCGTGAACCACCGCAAGGATGGCCGGACCTTCTGGAACCTGCTGTTCCTGTCGCCGGTCCATGACGGGGAAGGCCGGATCATCCACTACTTCGCCAACCAGCACGACATCACCAAGGGCCTGCCGCCGCGGCTGTCGGAGGTCAACTTCGGCCGGGCGCACATGCCGGCGGAGATCACGGCCGAGTTCCAGCGGTTGGTGAGCGAGATTGCGGCGGCGCAGGGCTATAATGGCGAGCGGGATGCCCGCGCGCTGGAAGCAGTCCTGGTGGCGACGCGCCGGCTGGCTGAACTGAGTACCCAGATGGCGCCTGGCGCGGCGGCAGAGGCTGTTTAGCGCGCCTCGCCGATGCTTCCGGGGCCGATGATTCCGGGGATCGCCGCCTTCACCTGGAAGTAGCCCTTGGTTGCGCGCGGCCACACCGCGTCGTCCCAGGCACGGCGGATGCGCAGGACAGGCGGCAAGCCCTCGGCGGAGGGACCGACGGGCGCCCAGGCCGTGACGACCGGAAGGCCGTCGGCCCAGCCGTCCCCGGCCAGCGCCGCCGGGCAGCCGAAATGCTCGGCGGCCCGGGCCAGCGCGTCCGCCATGGCGTCGCGGTCCATTGCCTTCGGCCGCGCCGCCGCCCGGTCGGCATGGGCCACCAGCCCACCGACGCGCACCACCTTGGCGCGGCCGAGCGGCAGGCTTTCCGGGTTCAGGTCGTCCAGGTGCAGCAGCAGCGCCACCTCGCCCTCCGGTGGCGCATCGGCATGGGGCAGCTTCGTGGCGGGCGGCGGGTCGGCCTCCTCCAGCGCGACCGGGTCCTCGTCGAGGCCCTGCGGGTCGTAGCGGCCATCGGTGTAGCGCCGGATGTTCTCCGCCCGCGCGGCGTAAACCTTGCCCCGCGTGTGCAGCCCGGCGACCCAGCGCCAGGACAGGGTGTTGCTCGCCGGGTCGCCATCCAGCAGGTGCTGCATGAAGAAGTCGGCGCCCAACGCCCAGGGCAGCCGCAGGGTGAAGATCCAGATCGAGGCGAACCACATGCGGACGTGGTTGTGCAGCCAGTTGGTCCCGGTCAGCTCTTGCGCCCAGTCGTCGAAGCACTCGATGCCGGTGTGCCCGGTGACGGCCTTCTCGTAAGCCTTCCGCAGCCCTGACTCGGCGGCCAGCCGGGCATGGCCCTGCTCTGCCAGACGCTTGTAGCCGGTCCACAGCGCCGGCCGGGTCTCAAGGTGGCCCTTGAAGTAGCTGCGCCAGAACACCTCCTGCACATACTTCTCCGCCCGGGCGCCGTGCATGGCGCGGGCTGCGTCCACGACCTCCTGCTCGACCACCATGCGGCGGCGCAGGTAGGGCGAGAGGGCAGAGGTTGTAGCCTCCGCGTTCGGCCCGGCATCGGTGTTGCGGCCGTCGGCGTAGTCGCGGCCCATCGCGGGCGAGAACTCGGCCAGCCGGGCGAGCGCGGCGGCACGGGTGGGGAGAAAGCTTCTATCCATGGGTCCCACATGGGACGGCATCGCTGCAGCGCACCGTGCCGCGGCGATCACGCCCCAGAGACATCAGGCCCAGACATCAGGCCCAGACATCAGGCCCAGACATCAGGCGGGGACATCAGGCCCGGGGCGTCCAGCGCCGCAGCAGCAGGGCGTTGCCGACGACGGCCACGCTGGAGAACGCCATCGCCGCCCCAGCCACTACGGGGCTGAGCCATCCCGCCGCCGCCAGGGGGATGCCGACCAGGTTGTAGGCGAACGCCCAGGCCAACCCCTGCCAGATGCGCCGGTGCGTCCGTGCCGCAATGTCCAGCGCCGCCGGGACCAGGCCGGGGTCGCCGCGCATCAGCGTAATCGCCGCCGCCGCCGCAGCAACGTCGGTCCCGGTCGCCATTGCCAGGCCCAGGTCCGCCGCCGCCAGCGCCGCCGCATCGTTCACGCCGTCGCCGACCATCGCCACCGGACCCTGCCGCCGCAGCGCGCCGACCAGCGCCGCCTTGTCCGCCGGCAGCGCCCCGGCGTGGACCTCCTGGATGCCGAGCGCCCGCGCCGCCACGCCCGCCGCCCCGGCGTTGTCGCCGGTCAGCAGCGCGACACGCTGCCCGCGCCGGTGCAGGGCTGCCACGGCGGCCTTCGCCCCCGGCTTCAGCGCGTCGCCGAAGCCGAGCAGCCCGGCCAACCGCCCATCGGCGGCAACGAAGGAAACCGTGCGGCCCTCCGCCTCCAGCGCCGTCGCGGGGGTGGCAAGCGGCGCCGTGTCCACGCCGGCCTCGTTCATCAGCCGCGCGCTGCCCAGCAGGACGGCCTGCCCGGCCACCTGCCCCTCCAGCCCGCGTCCCGGCAGCGACCGCACCCCGGCGGCAGGCAGCACGGCCAGCGCAGCGGCCTCGGTCAGGACCGCCCGCGCCAGGGGATGCTCGCTGCCGGCCTGCACGGCCGCGCACAGCCGCAAGACCCCGCCGGCCTCGAAGCCCGGCGCCGGGTGCAGCGCCACCAGCACGGGGGCGCCGCCGGTCAGGGTGCCGGTCTTGTCGAACACCACGGTGGCGATCCCGCCCGCCCGCTCCAGCGCCGCCGGGTCGCGGATCAGGATGCCGTGCCGGGCCGCGGCGCCGGTGCCGGCCATGATCGCGGCCGGAGTCGCCAGGCCCAGGGCGCAGGGGCAGGCGATCACCAGCACCGCGACGGCGTTGACCACGGCGGGCTCGACGCCGGCGCCGGCCAGCCACCAGCCCGCCAAGGTCAGCACCGCCAGGCCGACGACGACGGGCACGAACACGGCGCTGACACGGTCCACCAGGCGCTGCACGGGCGGCTTGGCGGCCTGCACGTCGGCGACCAGGCGCATGATGCGGGCGAGTTGCCCCTCGGCGCCCACCGCAGTCGTCAGCACCAGCAGGGGTGCCTCGCCGTTCAGGCTACCGCCGGCCACCGTGCTGCCGGGCGATTTCGGGAGCGGGAGCGCCTCGCCGGTCAGCAGGCTCTCATCCACGCCGCCGGTGCCGTCCTGGACGATGCCGTCTGCGGCGATGCGCTCGCCGGGGCGGATCACCAGCAGGTCGCCGGGGCGCAGGTCGGCCAGCGGGATGTCCCGGTCGGCGCCCGCCCGGCGGACCCGCGCGCGGTCGGGCTGCAAGCGCGCCAACGCCCGGATCGCCTCGCCGGCCCCGCGCCGAGCGCGTCCCTCCAGCCACTTGCCGAGCCGCACCAGGGCGATGATCGCGGCGGACGCCTCGAAGTACAGGTGGTCGCCACGCCCGCGCGCCAGCGCCCACAGGCTCAGCCCGAAGGCGGCGGAGGTGCCGAGGGCGACCAGCAGGTCCATGTTGCCGGCACGCGCGCGCAGGGCATGCCATGCGCCGCGGTAGAAGCGCCCGCCGAACCCGGCCTGCACCACCCCGGCCAGCACGAGTTGCCCCCAACCCGGCAACGCAGCGTGCCAGCCAAACGGCATCGCCAGCATCGGCAGCAGCAACGGCAGCGCCAGCACGCACGCCGCCACCGCCGCCAGGCCCTCCCAGTCGCGAGGCGCCACGGCCGGGCCAGCCGGCGCCGTGGCGGGCACGTCGTAGCCGGCGGACCGGATCGCCGCCGCCAGGTCGCCCGCGCCGGCCATTCCCTCGGCCACGCGCACCCGCGCCTGCTGGGTGGCCAGGTTGACCGTGGCGGCCAGCACGCCGGGGACCGCCAGCAGCGCCCGCTCGACGCGGCCGGAGCAGGACGCGCAACTCATGCCCTGAACGGCCAGGTCGAAGCTGCTCTCGGCGATGGGGTAGCCGGCGGCGGCAAGGGCCTGCGCGACATCGGCCAGCCGTACGCCGGGGCCGGCCGTGACGGCGGCGACTTCCGTGGCCAGGTTGACCGTGGCGGCGCGCACGCCGGGGGCAGCGGCGGCGGCACGTTCCGCCCGCTTGACGCAGGCGGCGCAACTCAGGCCCGTCAGGCGCAGGTCCCACCGCACCGCATCGGGCGCCAGGGCGGCCTGGCCGCGCAGCAGCGTGTCACCGTTCAGTCGGTCAACCATCTGATCCATGCCGGTTAGATGGTGACGCGGCAGCGGGGCGCGCAATGCCTGCGGAACGGCTGACTCCCTGCTATGCCGGCTTGGCCGGACGCCTGGCGCCCATAGGCCGGCGCCGGCCCACCCTGGCGTGCAGCAGGGCGACCAGCGCCGGGTCCATGGAGGCGGGGTCGTCCGCGATAGCCAGGCAGATTACCCGGGCACGTGCCGCCGGAATCGCCGGGTCAGCCTGGCGCGGTGCGCGCGCCACAACGAAGATGACGTCGGCCCAGTCCACTAGGTCCAGCGTGCAGGGCACGTCGGCGTCGGCATTCAGCCCGGCAGACGCCACATCAGGGTCCGCCCGGTTGCCGAACGCCTGCTCCGCGGTCGGGCTGCGAAGGAACACATACCTTGCTTCTCGGCCCGACCGAAGACTAACCCCTGCTACTCCACTTTGTCCGGCACCAGGTCTTCAATTCGCACCTTCAACGCCGCTGCTAGCTTGCTATACAGCCTCACATCCCCGCCGCGCTGTCCGCGTTCGATCTGCGCTAGGTAGGGCTGGCTGACCCCGAGTTGTTCTGCTAGTGCCGCTTGGGTCAGGCCACGCTGTTTACGCCAAAAGGCGAGGGGCGTCGGCGCGGCGAGGTAAGCATCAACCTCAGCCTCGGACAGAACCGGCATGACGCCGCTAGCCACGTCGCGCATCGCAATGGCGGCGTCGCGGGCGTCAATTAGATCCTGATACTCGGTGCGAGTTAGGGTGATGGTGTCGGACATGGATGCCTCCTAATCGTAAGCTTCGCCACGGGTTGCGACCTTGACCACAGTAATCGTGGTGTCAGTCGCCTCGAAGACGGCCCGGAAATCGCCAACCCGGATGCGCCAAAACGGCGAGCCGACAAGCTGGGTGACGTTGTTCGCATGGGCCTGCGGGTCCGCCGCATATTCCGCTACCGCCTTGCGGACCCGTGCCGCGACGTTGCCGTGCCGCTTGAGATCCCGGGTGGCGTCAAAGGTGTAAGTGACGGTTCGCACGTCAGTGTTATAGCATATTGCTATATAGCGGGCAAATGGAAAGATAGCGGACCGCTATAAAACTTCGTGGCCTAAGGAAGCATGCATGAACACCCTCCGGCTCGGCCCGACCTGGGACCTCGGCATCGACGCGCAACGCAACACCGCCTGCGGCTGCACAGGAACCGGACGCGGGTCACGCCAGGGGCAGCCTCTGCCGAGGCGGCCGGCGCGTGGCATCGGCCGGGAACGGGAAGCGGGACAGCGCCGCGAAGAACCGGTGGACGAACAGCCGCGCCGAAATCTGCAGCAGCGTGTCCCCGGCCAGGGCAACGGCGCCCGTGACCTCGCCCTCATAGGTCCAGTCGATGCTGGTGCGCCCGGGCCGGGACTGGCGCAGGGCGACACGGCCGGTGGCATTGCCGCCGCCCAGGCCACCGCGGGAGTTGCCCTGCAGCAGAATCGCCTGGGCATGGTCGCGGCCTGACAGGTCCAGCTCGACCCGGTAGCGGCTGCGGACCGTGCCGACGCCGAACGACAGCAGCGCAGAGAACCGCCCGTCGCCGGACTGCTCGACGCTGTCCGCGCCAGGGATCAGCGCGGCGAGCACGGCGGGGTCCAGCAACGCGGCCAACACTGCGTCAGGTGCAGCCGGCACCTCCGTCCGCCCGGTGCCGGACATCCGCCGCACGGCCATCCCGCTAGGCTCCGTCCAACGGTGCGGCGGGCTTGCTTGCCGCCAAGGCCGCGCTCTCGCGCTTGAGCGGCCGGCTGACCGGGCAGGCCTCCTGCACGAAGCCGTTCAAGGTGTTCACCAGGTTGTCGCGGACCTGGCGGTAAAACACGTACTGGCCCCGCTTTTCGCTGGTGACCAGCCCGGCCGCCTCCAGGATCGACAGGTGCTGGGAGATCGAGGGCTTGGACATGGTGAACCGCGACGCGATCTCGCCCGCGCTCAGCTCGGTGTGCGCGAGGTAGGCGAGGATCTTGCGCCGGGTAGCGGAGGCCAGGGCTTCGAAGACGGGCTGCATTGGGGGTCCGGACACCTGTTCGCCCTTACTTAAGCATTGAACTAACCATTGACAAACCCGACTGGATATAATTAGGCATATTCCTAATTACAGAACAAAGGCGCTCGCCATGGACTGCCTCTCCACCGCACGGGTCATCGCCGGCCCCGGCACCTCCGCCGAGGACGGCTGGGTGAGGTGGGCGCCCGGGCGGTCACTGTGGACAGGCGGGATGACGCTGGCGGCGTTGTTGCTCGCCCCGGTGTTCGTGACGCCTGGGGCGGTGGTGCTGTTCCTGGGCGCCAGCGCCGTTACGCTATGCGCCGGGCACTCCATCGGGCTGCACCGGCTGCTGATCCACCGCAGCCTGTCGGCGCCGCGGTGGGTTGAGCGCGTGCTGGTCCTGCTCGGCACCCTGGTGGGCATGGCGGGGCCGCTGAGCATGGTCCGGCTGCATGACATGCGGGACTGGGCGCAGCGGCAGGGCGCGTGCCACGACCTGCATGCTCACCGTGCCTCGCCGTTGCGGGATGCCTGGTGGCAGATGCACTGCCGGCTGGTGCTGGCCCGCCCGCCCCGCTTCGTGCCGGAGCCTGCGTTGGACGACGGGTTCCTGCGTTGGCTGGAGGCGACGTGGATGCTGCAGCAGGCGCCGTGGGCGGTGCTGTTCCTCTGGATGGGCGGGCTGCCGTGGCTGGTGTGGGGCGTGCCGGTCCGCATCACCGTCTGTCTGACCGGGCACTGGCTGGTCGGGCACCTGACGCACCGGCGGGGGCCGCAGGGATGGGTGGTGGACGGGGTTGCGGTGCAGGGCCACAACTTGCCCGCCGCGGCGCTGCTCACGTTCGGCGAGGGCTGGCACGGCAACCATCATGCCTGGCCGGAGTCGGCGCGCATGGGCCTTGAGCCGGGGCAGCACGATCCCGGGTGGTGGGTGCTGCTGGCGCTCCGGCGGCTCGGGCTGGTGTGGGAGCTGCGGCAGCCCGAGGACCTGGCGCCCCGGCCCGGGCTGCGCCGTGTGGCAGCCCTGCGGCCTGGTGACCGGAACTAACGGAGGCGCCCGGCATTCAGAACCCATCGCGCCGGCCCCCGTCCACCTGGGCCAGCCCACAACGGAGGAGCTGCCCAGATGCGGTCCAAGTTCATCGCCGCCGCGGCACTTCTGGCCCTCGGGTTGCAAGCCGCAGCCGCCCAGACCGGCGGCCCGGCAACAACCCGGCCGAACCAGAGCGAGGCCAGCCACCAGAATAGCCCCATGGGTCCGGCGACGGCCAACCAGGACGCCGGCAACAACGGCGTCGGCACGCTGGGGTCGCTGGACAGCAGCCCCGGCAAGGCCACCAGCACCGTCGCCGGGGTGAACGGCGGCACAACCGGCATCGGCGCCGGGAGCAGCAAGGGCGCCGGCGGCCCCATCGAGTCCGACCCGGCCCAGGGCGGCACGCAACGGCCGCAGTAGAGCCGATCACCCATCGTTCCAGCGGTCATTGCGGGGAACGCTTGCGGTACGGCAGACCGGGGCGCGGCCCTTACACCCCTGGATTGCCGCGCCGCAAGTGCGGCTCGCAATGGCGGTGGCTTGGGGGTGACGCACGGCATGGGGTGGGCATAGCGGGCACCCTACGCAACGCCCGCAGCCTTTACCGGTAGTCGTCCGTCGTCCGGATTGGCGGCCGCGGCGGCCCGGCATAAGGGTCCAGCCCAGCACGCGCTTGCGCGGTCACGCGGCAATCCGCGCACATCCGCATCCGGTCGGCGATGGCCGGGTCCCGGAACATCCAGTGCTTGCCTGCAAGCTGCTCGACAACCCTGTCGATGGACGACTTGACGCCGAACGGCTTGGCGCAGCGGATGCAGATGGCGGGCGGCTCCTCCTTGATCACCACCTCGTCGCGCCGGGCTGCGCCGAAGGTGGCGCGCGGCTGCAGGCTGACGACGTTCTCCGGGCAGGTGGTCGCGCACAGGCCGCACTGCACGCACAGGTCCTCGACGAACTTCAGCATGGGCCGGTCGGGGTGCGCCCGCAGCGCCGACGTCGGGCAGGCCGAGACGCAGGACATGCAGAGCGTGCAGCCGGCGGTATCCACCAGCACCCGGCCGACCGGGGCGCCGCGCGGCAGCGGCAGCGGCTCGGTGGGCGTGGGCGCCGCCTGGTGCAGGGCGTTCAGCGCCTGCATCGTCAGCGCGTTCTTGTCGCCGGTCGGCAGGTAGGCGGCCGGCGCCGGGCCAGGCCGGGCCGCCATGCCGCGCAGCGTGGCGGACAGCTCGAACGGATCGTCGGCCACCAGCAGGTCCAGCCGGCCCTCGCCGTAGCCGAGCGGCTCCAGGATGGCCGACAGCAGTTCCACTTCCCGCAGGACGGCATCGCGGCGGGCCTGGTCGCGGCGGCTGGCCAGCACGCGCACATCCGCGGCGCCGAACGCGACGGCGGTGGCGAAGGCGTCCAGCCCGAACTGCCCCGCCATGGGGAACGGGATCACCCGGGCCGGCAGGCCGTCGCCATGGCGGGCCAGCATGTCGATCAGCGGCGCGCCATGGCTGGCGTCATGCACCAGCAGCACCGGCGGGGCAGTGCCGCCGGCTGAACGGTATGTGGTCAGCAGGGTCCGCAGCCGCCGGGCCGTGGCCTCGGCGCCCGGCACGGCGTACTCGACCGCGGTGGTCGGGCACACCGCGGCGCAGGTGCCGCAGCCGGCGCAGAGGTGCGGGCTGATGGCCACGCTGTCGCCCGCAGGGGTGATCGCCCCCGTCGGGCATACGTCCAGGCAGCGGGTGCAGCCGATCTGCTCCGACCGGGAATGCGCGCAACGGCTGGCGTGGAACGCGACGTAGCGGGGCTTGCTGAACGTGCCCACCAGGTCGGTGGCGGCCAGCAACGCGCGCTGCATGCCGACGGGGTCCTCCGGCGAGGCGCGCAGGTAGCCGTCCCGATGCTCCGGCGCAGGCACCAGGGGCAAGCCGCCGCTGAGGTCGATCACCACGTCGCAGCGCGAGCGTGCGCCGTTGCGGGCGGGTCCGAACTCCAGCACGGCGCGGGAGGATGGCAGGGCGGTGGCGAACCCATCCACCACCAGGTCGAACGCGCCGAGGTAGCCGGTGGCCCGGCTGATGGTGCCGCGCACCACGGGGTAGGCGGCCACGCGCGGCGGCGTCAGCGGGGCGGCGCCGGTGATGATGACCGTGAGGTCCAGGCGGCCCTTCAACTGCTCGGCCGCCTCGATGGCGCGGTCGTCGCAGCCGTAGATGACGGTCACGCCCGCCGACTGCATGGCGACCTGCTGCATGGCGGCGTCGGCCGGGGGCGCGGCGGCGTCCTGCTTGGCGGCGGCGATCAGCGCGGCGATCTTTGGCAGGGACTGCCCGGCCTCGTCCGACCAGCCGGCGGCCTCGCGGATGTTGACGAAGCCGAGGGACGCCTCCGCCGCGGCGTCCCGGAAGGCCGGCGCTTCCTGGGTGCAGGCGACCAGCACGGCGCCTTCCGCAGCTGCCGCCTGGAACCGGTTCAGGTCCGCCCGGCACAGCTCATGCGCCGCGGGAGCCTGTGCCCCGCCAGCCTGTGCCCCGCCAGCCCGCGCCAGCGCGCCAGCGTCAACCGGCATGGTCCCCCGGCACGTGCAGGTCAGGACCGTGCAGCCATCCATACTCATCCGTGGTGCATCCCTTGCCGGCGCCAGGTGCAAGACAGAAGTCTTCGCTTTGCCGGTGCGGACACATATGTTGCGGCGAGGCCGGCGGGTCCACCCCACCTGCCCTGCACGCCGATCTGTTATGCACGATGTCGAACGGAGCCTCGCCATAGACCACCTGCTCGCGCTGCCGCCGGGCTTCAGCCTCATGCCGGCTGGGGGCGACCCATGGGCGGCAGCACTGCGCGCTGCGGCCCTGGGCGCCGAACCCGGCAGCGTGTTCTGGGACGGTGCGACGGATTGGTGCCGTGCCGCGTTCGTGCTGGCGCCCGACCGGCCGTTGCAGGGCGAGGTCCTGGACCTGGGGGCGCTCGCCCTGTTCGACGCCCTGGCCGCCGTCGCGCCGCCGCAGGTGCCGATGCACGTCATCCTGCCGGACGGCCTGGCCGTGGATGGCGGGCGCGTGGCGACCCTGCGCGCCGAGAAGGCCGCGGCAGCGCCCGGCGCCATCCCGGAGTGGGCGGTGCTGGGCATCGACGTTGCGGTGGGCCGCATCAACGCGGCGCCGGGCGACCAACCGGACCGGACCTGCCTGCATGAGGAAGGCTTTGGCGACGTGACCACGGCGGACGTGCTGACCCATACTTGCCGGCATCTGCTGAGCTGGCTGGACGCGTGGCAGCAGGACGGACCCGCCAGCCTGGCCCGCATCGTGGCCCGGCGCACCCGGCCCGACGTGGTGGCGGCATGACCGTCCGCCTGCCGCGCACCATCCAGTTGGACGCCTCCGACCGGTCGGTGTTCGACCATGCCGCCGAACCCGGCGAGTGGGCCGTCACCGGCACGTTCACCTTTCTGGGTGACGGCTCCCAAGACGGGGAGGAGTTGACGGGCAAGCGGCGCACTGCGTTCCAGCACGGCTTCCTCGGCACCGGCAGCTTTGGCTGGTCCACCCTGGTGATGGTGACGGACGCCGCGCCCGCGGTGGTGCAGTCGGTGACCGACGCGCTGGCCCGGCACTTCATGGACCAGCACGGCGCCCCGTCCCTGGCCGCGGCGGGGGAGGTGGCGGGGCGCGAGGTCGCCTTTGCCGCCAGCCTGTGCGAGCACCCGGTCGGGACCCTGCTGACCATCTTCCGCCAGCACGGCCCCGATGGCGTGGTGGAGCAGTTCGCCACCGTCACGCGGGACGCTGCGCCGGAGGGGGATGCCGGGCCTGACTTCGGCAAGCCGTTCGACCTGCTGGCCCTGGCGGTCAGCCGGGATGGTTCCGCATGAAGGATGGGGCCGCGTGACCCGGCACGAGCAGCGCGAGGTCGGCGTCATCGCCGAGTGGCAGGCGGTCGAGAGCGAGTGGTCCGACCACCGCTGGCGCGTCGTGGACCTGCTGCCCGGCGCGGCGCAGGCGCCGCCCTGGACGCTGCTGGCCAGCTCGCCGGGCGTGCGGCGGTACTTCGCGGGCAATGCCGAGCTGCACCTGTATCCGCTGGAGACGGACACCCTGAAGCATAACCTGGAGGGGCCGCAGCCGGCGGTGTACGTGTTCCTGCGCGCGACCGAGGTGGCGCCGGGCATGTCGCTGCTGGGCGCGACGGTGTGCGCCGGGGAGGCGCAGGCGCATGTGGACACCGGGTCGGACCTGGTGGAGGCGGTGCCGATGCCGCCGGATCTGGCCGCCTGGGTGGGCGACTTCGTGGCGCGCAACCATGTCGAGCGGCCCGGCTGGAAGCGCAAGCGCGACCGGGATGGCCGGGGGGATGGCGGCGGCAGGCGCGAGGAGGTGGACGCCGATGACGAATGAGGCGACGGAGGGGCTGTTCCGCCGCTGGGCGCGGCGCAAGCAGGAGGCGAAGGCCGCACCGGACCATGCGCCGCCCCCCGCGGCGCTGCCGGAGCAGCCTTCCGCGGAGTTGTCCTTAACCCTGCCGGGGCCAGTCCTGCCGGACCTTGAAACCCTCGGCCCCGGGAGCGACTACAAGGCGTTCCTCCAGAAGGGTGTGGCGGCCGAGGTGCAGAGCATCGCCCTGCAACGCGCCTGGGCCAGCGACGAGCAGATTGCCGGGTTCCGCGGGATGGCCGACTACGACTGGGACTTCAACGCTCCGACCTATGGCAAGCTGTGGGCCTCGGACGATGTGGCGAGGCTGTTGCAGGCTGTCGTGGCGCCGCCCACCGAAATCGAGCCTGACCGCGCCGAGCCTGGTCCCCAGGACCCTGGACAGGCCACCCTGGCGTTGCCGGGGGCACCGCAGCACTTGCAGGAGCCGGCCGCCGAACCAGGGTCGGCCGCCGTTGCCGAGGCGGAGCCGCCACGCGCGGCAGCCCCACGGCATGGCAGCGCAATGCCGTCCTGATCACGGCTTTTTTCCGGAAATCAGGCTGATGCCTAGATTACCAAACGGTTGCATGCTGCTAAGTCAGTGCTGGCTTATGGTGTTGGGACGGTGATGGGGGCGGCAACGCAGGGAATGGATGACGTGGAGGCTGCACGGGCGCTCGTGTACGGCCTGCTCGGCCATGCCCTGGCGCAGCCGCCGGAGGCCGGTTTCCTTGCCCGCCTGGTGAGGTTGGACGGCGGCGGCGAGATCGGCGCGGCGCTGCGCGACATGGCGGTGCAGGCGCAGTCTGCGACGGTCAAGACGGCCCGTGCCGAATACGACCTGCTGTTCATCGGCGTTGCCCGGGGCGAGCTGGTGCCCTACGGCTCCTTCTACATGACCGGCTTCCTGCACGAGCGTCCGCTGGCCCGGCTGCGCGCCGACCTGGCGCGGCTGGGCCTGGCCCGCCGGCCCGGCCGGTCCGACCCCGAGGACCACATCGCCACCGAATGCGAGGTCATGGCCAGCCTCGCCGACCGCCCGGCCGACGTGCAGGCCGAGTTCTTCGACCGCCACCTGAACCCCTGGGCGTCCCGCTTCTTCACCGACCTGGAACGGGCGGCCTCGGCACGGCTGTACCGGCCGGTGGGCACGCTGGGCCGCCTGATGATTGAACTTGACCGGCAGGGTTTCGCGCTCGCCGCCGACCCCTCCCTGCAAAAAGGTGCAGCATGACCGACCAGACCAATAAGACCGAGGGCAAGCCGTTCCGGGCCGACCGGCGCGCCTTCCTGCGCGGCGCCGGCTTGGCTGCCGTGGCCGTGCCGCTGGCCGCCGAGGCCGAGACGCTGGTGCAGCCCACCAACCACCAGGCGCCCGCCCGCTATATCGACAGCGAGCACAACCAGCGGTTCTACGCGCTGAACCGCCGGTAGGGGACACACATGCTCACTAAGCAACGCCCCACCGCCGCAGCACGCGGCCTGCCCACCCTCCCCGCCGTGTCGAGCGGCGCGCTGGACCGCCGCGGCTTCCTACGCAGCTCGGGCCTCGCCGCGGGCGGCCTGGCGGCGCTGGGCGGCCTGGGCCTGTCCACCGTGCAGCGCGCCACCGCCGGGGAGGTCGTGCCGGGCGAGCCGAGCGAGCTTCGCAAGACCGTCTGCACCCACTGCTCGGTTGGCTGCTCCGTGCTCGCGCGGGTGCAGAACGGCGTCTGGGTGGCGCAGGAGGCCAACTACGACAGCCCGAACAACATGGGCACCCACTGCGCCAAGGGCGCCGCGGTCCGCGAACTGACGCACGGCGACCGCCGGCTGAAGTATCCGATGAAGCTGGTCAACGGCCAGTGGCAGCGGCTGGATTGGAAGACCGCCATCGACGAGATCGGCGACAAGATGCTGGAGATCCGGCAGAAGTCGGGTCCGGACAGCGTGTACTGGCTCGGCTCGGCCAAGTTCAGCAACGAGAGCGCCTACCTGTTTCGCAAGTTCGCGGCGCTGTGGGGCACCAACACCTGCGACCACCAGGCCCGCATCTGCCACAGCACCACCGTCGCCGGGGTCGCCAACACCTTTGGCTACGGCGCGATGACCAACAGCTTCAATGACCTCGGCAACGCCAAGGCCATCATGATCATGGGCGGCAACCCCGCCGAGGCGCACCCGGTCAGCCTGCAGCACCTGCTGCGGTCAAAGGAGATCAACCAGGCCGAGCTGATCGTCATCGACCCGCGCTTCACCCGCACCGCCGCCCACGCCACCGAGTACGTCCGCATCCGCCCCGGCACCGACATCCCGGTGATCTGGAGCATCCTGTGGCACGTGTTCGAGAATGGCTGGGAGGACAAGGAGTTCATCAACAACCGCGTCTATGGCATGGACCAGGTCCGCGCCGAGGTGGCGAAGTGGGACCCGGCCGAGAGCGAGCGCGTGACGGGCGTGCCCGCCCTGCAGTTGAAGCGCGTGGCGGAGATCATGTCGCAGAACCGGCCGAGCAGCCTGATCTGGTGCATGGGCGCGACGCAGAAGACCGTGGGGACCGCCAACGTCCGCGCCTACAGCATCCTGCAGCTTGCGCTGGGCAACATGGGCATCAGCGGCGGCGGCACCAACATCTTCCGCGGCCACTGCAACGTGCAGGGCGCGACCGACCTCGGCTTGGACGTGACGACGCTGCCGGCGTACCTCGGGCTGGACGAGGCAGCGTGGCGGCACTGGGCGCGGGTTTGGGACGTGGAGTACGACTACCTGGTGTCGCGCTTCGCGTCGAAGAAGCTGATGGAGAACAAGGGCATCCCCAGCACGCGCTGGTTCGACGCCGTGCTGGCCGACAAGGCGGAGCTGGACCAGCCGGACAACGTGCGCGCCATGGTGGCGTGGGGCCACGCGGCCAACTCGATCACCCGCGAGCCGGTGATGCGGGAGGGCATGAACAAGCTGGACCTGCTGCTGGTGGTCGATCCGCACCCCACGACGTTCGCGATCAGCGGCGAGCGGCAGAACGGCACCTACTTGCTGCCGGCCTGCACGCAGTTCGAGCAGGCCGGCAGCGTGACGGGATCGAACCGCTCGATCCAGTGGCGCGAGCAGGTGGTGAAGCCGATCTTCGAGAGCAAGAACGACGCCGAAATCCTGCTGCTGCTGGCCAACAAGTTCGGTTTCGGCGAGCCGTTGGTGAAGAACATCCTGGTGCAGGACGGCATACCCGTGGCCGAGGACGTGCTGCGGGAGATCAACCGTGGCTGCTTTGCCATCGGCTACAGCGGCCAGTCGCCGGAGCGGCTGAAGCTGCACGCCAAGCACCAGGCGGACTTCGACCCGCTGACGCTGAAGGCCAGCACGGGTCCGTGCGCCGGGGAGTACTACGGGCTGCCCTGGCCGTGCTGGGGCACCCCGGAGATGAAGCACCCGGGGACGGCGTTCCTGTACAACACCAAGGTGCCGGTGAAGGAGGGCGGCAGCGGCTTCCGGGCGCGGTGGGGCGTGGAGCGCGAGGGCGTGTCGCTGCTGGCGGCCGACTACCCAGTGGGATCGGACATCAAGGGCGGCTATCCCGAGTTCACCATCGCCGTGCTGAAGAAGCTCGGCTGGGACAGCGAGCTGACGGCGGACGAGATGGCCGTGATCAACAAGATCGGCGGCAGCAACATCGACGGCGTGAGCTGGCAGACCGACCTGAGCGGCGGCATCCAGCGCGTTGCCGTCAGCCATGGCTGCGCGCCGTTCGGCAACGGCAAGGCGCGGGCGGTGGCCTGGAACCTGATCGACCCGGTGCCGATCCACCGCGAGCCCATCCGCACGCCGCGGCGCGACCTGATCGCCAAGTATCCCGCGCTGGAGGACCGGCGCGACTACCGCCTGCCCTACCTGGGCCGCAGCTTGCAGGTGCAGGACGTGTCGGCGTTCCCGATGATCCTCACCTCTGGACGGTTGGTTGAGTACGAGGGCGGCGGCGACGAGACGCGGTCGAACCGCTGGCTGGCGGAGATCGTCGAGGAGGCATACGCCGAGGTCAACAGCGAGGATGCGAAGCGGCTGGGGATCACCGACCGCGGCGAGGTTTGGGTGTATGGCGTCGAGAGCAGCTCGCGGGCGAAGTTCCGGGCGCATGTCAGCAACCGAACGGGTCCAGGTGTGGTGTTCGTGCCGTTCCACTTCGGCGGCATGACGGCCGGGGTGGACAACCGGGGGAAGTATCCGCCGGGCCTGGACCCGATCGTGCTGGGCCATGCGGTGAACCAGTTGACGACCTACGGCTACGACGCGGTGACGCACATGCAGGAGACCAAGGTCACGCTGTGCCGGATCGAGGCGGCGTGAGGCTCATGCACATTTTCGAGGAGGGGCGCTGATGGCCCGGATGAAGTTCCTGTGCGACGCCGAGCGTTGCATCGACTGCAATGCCTGCGTCACCGCATGCAAGAACGAGCATGAGGTGCCGTGGGGCCTGAACCGCCGCCGGGTGGTGACGCTGAACGACGGCCAGCCCGGCGAGTTGTCGGTCTCCATGGCGTGCATGCACTGCACCGATGCGCCGTGCGCCTCGGTGTGCCCGGTCAACTGCTTCGTGCAGACGGCGGACGGCATCGTGCTGCACAACAAGGACCAGTGCATCGGCTGCGGGTATTGCTTCTATGCCTGCCCGTTCGGGGCGCCGCAGTTCCCATCCGCGTCCAACTTCGGCGGGCGCGGCAAGATGGACAAGTGCACCTATTGCGCCGGCGGTCCCGAGGGCACCAACACGCCCGAGCAGTTCGCCAAGTATGGCCGCAACCGCCTGGCCGAGGGCAAGCTGCCGATCTGCGCCGAGATGTGCTCCACCCGCTCGCTGCTGGCGGGCGACGGGGCGACCATCGGCGCAATCTACAAGGAGCGCGTGCTGCGGCGCGGCTATGGTTCGGGCGCGTGGGCGTGGTCCACGGCCTATCGCGACTCCCCGACGGTCTGAGGCACATGATGCGCCATTCCCGGATTGCCCTGGTCCTTGGCTTCGCCGCCCTCGCCTTCGCCAGCGTGTCCACCCCGGCGGTCGCGGAGCTGCTGCCGCAGAACTTCCCGAACAAGGACCGCGCCGCGCTGGAACAAAAGCTGGAGCAGCAGCGCGACCTGCCGCCTGGGCAGATCAGCGGCTTCGTCCACATCCCCGACGCCAAGGCCGGCGTGCTGATCCAGCCGGAGGGCCGGGAGTTCCGCAGCTTCCGCACCCGGGTGCAGCCGCTGGTCGATGGGGCGCTGCTCGGCATCGCGATTGCCGCCATGGCCGCGCTTTACTTCATCGCCGGGCCGATGCGCTACAAGAAGGACCCGCAGGGCCGCACCATCCAGCGGTTCACCAAGTTCGAGCGGTTCATCCATTGGCTGACGTCGGCGTCGTTCGTCTGGCTGTCGCTGACTGGGCTGAACCTGGTGTTCGGGCGCTGGCTGCTGGAGCCGATCCTGGGTGACAACACCTATGCCAGCTTCACCGCGCTAGCGAAGCTGTCGCACAACTCGGTCGGGTTTGCCTTCATGGCCGGGCTGGCGGTGATGGCGGTGCAGTGGCTGACGGTGAACCTGCCGACCAAGCTGGACCTGGAGTGGATCAAGGCGGCGGGCGGCATGTTCGGCGGCCCGCACCCGCCGGCGCGGAAGTTCAACGCCGGGCAGAAGATGATCTACTGGATCGCGGTGTTTGGCGGGGCTGGCATCTCGTTGACCGGCGTCCTGCTGCTGGTGCCGTTCTACTTTTTCGGCATCGAGGGCATGCAGCTTATGCAGGTGGTGCATTCGGTGATTGCCGCGCTGATGATGGCGGTTATCATCGGGCACATCTACCTGGGGTCCATTGGCGTCCAGGGGTCGTTGCAGGCGATGACCACGGGCCGGGTGGACCGCAACTGGGCGGCCGAGCACCATGCGCTGTGGCTGGCGGAGGAGGATGCGAAGCAGCAGGCGGGCACCGCCGGGCCGACGGCGTTGCCGCACCCGGCGGAATAAGCGGTCAGGGCCGGGTCGAGGGGGTGGAGTAGGCTTGCTCCGAACTCTCCCCCACGAAGTGGGTCAGCACGAACTGCGATACGGCGGCGATGATGACCAGGGCTGCGACGGAGCTAAGAAAGACCTTCAACCTGTTCTCCTTTGATCGGCGATGTCCCGAAGTTGTGGGTGCGGCGGCACTGTGATCCAAGTATCGCCGTTCCCAATCCGCCCTCACGCACCGGTCGATCCATTCTGGTTCCGGGGGCTATGCTATAACCCGCTTGTGTTGCACCCGACGAGTGTGGCCCCGACGTCCGGCCTTCGCCCATGTGCAGGCTATCAACCGCTGGGCTGCCTTTTAGCTGCTGGACAAACTGCGCCGCGCCCATTCACATCCCTGCCCCGTTGGCAGAGTAGCCCTTGCAAGGATGAACCGGATGCTGCGGACGCTTCTTCTTGACCTGGATGGCACCCTTGTCGATTCCGTGCCGGACCTTGCTGCGGCCCTCAACCGAATGGCGGGGCAGCGCGGCATCGCGCCGTTCACCTTGCCGGAAACCGCGCTGATGGTCGGCGACGGCGCGCGTGTCCTGGTGGAACGCGCCTGCGCCGCCCGCAACGTGCCATTCGATGAGGCGGCATTCGTGGCGTTCCTGGCCGACTACACCGCCCACGCCGCCGTCGAGACCAGGCCCTTCCCCGGCGCCATCGAGGCGCTCGGCACGCTGCGGGACCAGGGATGGCAGTTCGCCGTCTGCACCAACAAGCCGGCCGCCGCGACCCATGCCCTGCTTGAGGCGCTGAACCTGCTGTCCTGGCTCGCCGCGGTCGGCGGCGGCGACAGCTTCCCCACCCGCAAGCCCGACCCGGCGCACCTGCTGATGACCTTGGCCGCCGCCGGTGGCACGCCGGAGGCGGCGATCATGGTCGGCGACCACCGCAACGATGTGCAGGCAGCGGCCGGCGCCGGCCTGCCGTGCATCTTCGCGGGATGGGGCTACGGACCTGCCGCGATGTCAGCCGGCGCGACAGCCGTCGCGGCGAGCTTCGCAGAGCTGCCGGCACTGGCGGACCGGATCATCGCCGCACGTTGAGAGTGCAGCGCCCCTGGCGCCGTCAGCCCTGCGGCAGCCGTGCGCGGGTCAGTGCACCACCTGGTTCAACGCCCCCTTGGCATACATCTCCGTCATCCGGTCCAGCGTCACCGGCTTGATGCGCGACGCATGGCCGGCGCAGCCGAACTGCTCGAACCGCGCCCGGCACAGGTCGGTCGCCGCCTTGGTCGCAGCGGCGAAGAACTTGCGCGGGTCGAACTCCTCCGGCTTCTGCGCCATCAGCCGGCGCATCGCCCCGGTCATCGCCAGGCGGATGTCGGTGTCGATGTTGATCTTGCGGACGCCATGCTTGATGCCTTCCTGGATCTCCTCGACCGGGACGCCGTAGGTTTCCTTGATGTCGCCGCCGAACTCGCGGATCACCGCCAGCCACTCCTGCGGCACCGAGCTGGAGCCGTGCATCACCAGGTGCGTCGTCGGGATGCGGGCGTGGATTTCCTTGATGCGCCCGATGGCCAGGATGTCGCCCGTGGGCTTGCGGCTGAACTTGTAGGCGCCGTGGCTGGTGCCGATGGCGATGGCCAGCGCATCCACCCCGGTGTCGCGCACGAAGTCCGCCGCCTGCTCGGGGTCGGTGAGCAACTGGTCGTGCGACAGCTTGCCCTCGGCGCCGGAGCCGTCCTCCTCGCCGGCCTCCCCGGTTTCCAGCGACCCCAGCACGCCCAGCTCGCCCTCGACGGAGACGCCGACCGCGTGCGCCATCTCCACAACGCGGCGGGTGGTGCCGACGTTGTAGTCGTAGTCGGCGGGTGTCTTCATGTCCTCCTGCAGCGAGCCGTCCATCATCACGCTGGTGAAGCCGCTGCGGATGCTGCGCTGGCAAACGCCGGGGCTGCCGCCGTGGTCCTGGTGCATGACGACGGGGATGTGCGGCCAGCTTTCGACGGCGGCGTCGATCAGGTGGCGCAGAAAGGCCTCTCCGGCATATTTGCGGGCGCCGGCCGATCCCTGCAGGATGACGGGGCTGTCCACGGCGTCGGCGGCCTCCATGACGGCGCGGACCTGCTCCATGTTGTTCACGTTGAAGGCGGGGATGCCGTAGCTGTGCTCCGCGGCGTGGTCGAGCAGTTGCCGCATCGAGACGAGTGCCATGGGGGGTCCTTCTGGGTCGGGCAGGTGATGGGGAGCCGTCGTTGCGAGCCGCAGCGTGCGGCGCGGCAATCCAGGGCCGCTAACGCAATGGCGGCCACGGCGGCCGCTGGATTGCCACGTCGCTGCGCCCCTCGCAATAACGGTCTGTCACGGGGTCAGGCCGACCGCTTCTTGCGGCTTACGAGCTGCAGGATCATCGGGGTGAAGATCAACTGCATCGCCAGCGGCATCTTGCCGCCGGGGCAGACGATGGTGTTGGCGCGCGACATGAAGCTGCCGTGCAGCATCGACAGCAGGTACGGCATGTCGATGCCCTTGGGGTTGCGGAAGCGGATGACCAGCATGCTCTCATCGGCGTTCGGCACGTCGCGGGCGGTGAAGGGGTTGCTGGTATCGACCGTGGGGACCCGCTGGAAATTGACGTGGGTTTCGGAGAACTGCGGGCAGATGTAGTTCACGTAGTCCGGCATCCGGCGCAGGATGGTGTCCACCACCGCCTCCTGCGAGTAGCCGCGCACCTTCTTGTCGCGGTGCAGCTTCTGTATCCACTCCAAGTTGATGATCGGCACCACGCCGACCAGCAGGTCCACATGCTGCGCGATGTTGATCTCCGGCGTCACGACGGCGCCGTGCAGGCCCTCGTAGAACAGCACGTCGGTGCCGGCGGGCAGCTCTGACCAGGCGGTGAAGGTGCCGGGGTCCTGGCAATAGGGCGCGGCCTCCTCGGCGTCGTGCAGGTACTTCCGCGTCATACCGACCCCGTGCTGGCCATAGCTGCGGAACAGCGCCTCCAGTTCGTTGAACAGGTTGGAGTCGGGTCCGAAGTGGCTCAGCACCTGGCCGCCGCCGTTGGCATGCTTCAGCTTCTCGCGCATCGCCAGGCGGTCGTAGCGGTGGAAGGCGTCGCCCTCGATGATGGCGGCGTTGACGCCCTCGCGGCGGAAGATCTGCGCGAACGTCGTCGTGACGGTGGTGGTGCCGGCGCCGGATGACCCGGTGATGGCGATGACCGGATGCTTTTGCGACATGGCTCAGGCGGTCCGGAACAAGGAGCGGGCATTGAACAGCGGGGCGGCGAACGTCTCGTCCTCTCCGCGGTCGTACTCGCCGTGGTAGCGGGCCAGGCGCTCGACCTCGTTGCGCGATCCCAGGATCACCGGCACGCGCTGATGGATGCCGGTGGGCTGCACGTCCAGGATGCGCCCCCGCCCGGTGGAGGCGGCGCCGCCGGCCTGCTCGACGATCATGGCCATTGGGTTCGCCTCGTACAGCAGGCGCAGGCGGCCGGGCTTGCCGGGGTCCTTGGTGTCCTGGGGATACATGAACAGGCCGCCGCGGATCAGGATGCGGTGGACCTCGGCGACCATCGACGCGATCCAGCGCATGTTGAAGTCGGCGCCGCGCGGGCCTTCGGCGCCCTCCAGGCATTCGTCCACGTAGCGGCGGACCGGGGGTTCCCAGAAGCGCTCGTTGCTGACGTTGACGGCGAACTCGCGGCTGTCGGGCGGGATGGCCATGCCGGGGTGGGTGAGGACGAAGGCGCCGATCTCGCGGTCCAGGGTGAAGCCGTGCACGCCGTCGCCGACCGTCAGCACCATCATGGCGGTCGGGCCGTAGATGGCATAGCCCGCGGCGACCTGGGTGGTGCCGGGCTGCAGGAAGTCGGCGGCAGTGGGTTCGGCGACGCCCTCGGGGCAGCGCAGGACGGAGAAGATGGTGCCGACGGGCATGTTGATGTCGATGTTGGACGAGCCGTCGAGGGGGTCGAACACCAGCAGCAGGCGGCCCCTGGGGTAGTGGCCGGGGATGGGGTGGGGCTGCTCCATCTCCTCGGACACCATGCCGGCGAGTTGGCCGCCCCACTCACAGGTGCCGACCATGATGTTGTTGGCCGCCACGTCGAGCGGCTGCTGCTGCTCGCCCTGCACGTTGATGGCGAGCTGGCCGGCGTCGGGCGGGTGGATGCGCCCGCGGGAGGCGGCGACGGCGATCAGCTTGCAGGCGGTTTGGATGTCGTTTAGCAAGGAGGTCAGGTCAGGGTCCGGCGATCCGGCCCGGCGCTGGTCCTCGATGATGAACTTCGACAGCGTCGTGCGGCGGTATGGCATTGGTCGTCCCCTATCGGTGCAGCCTTGTGGCTGGCGTTCTTGTCCTCTGGCTGCTCCCTCTCCCCCCGGGAGAGGGCCGGGGTGAGGGAGTCTGTCCGCTAGAGCAGGCGTTGCCCACCATAAGCTTCTGTCCCGTTTGACCCGTGCGCTCCGTTCCGCAACCAAGACCCCCTCACCCCGGCCCTCTCCCGGAGGGAGAGGGAGCGGAGCAGAGCAGCGGCGTTATTGCTGGAATACTCGGCTGGCTCGGATGTCCTCCGCGGTGATCGTTTCCAGCGCCGTCCGGTCCAGCAACTGGTCGCGCCCGGCAAACAGCCGGTTGGCCATCCGCAGCCGCGCCCGGTCAATGCCGTTGCGGATGCTGCGCGCGTTGGAAAAGCGCGGCTGCGCCATCCGCAGCGTGACATACTCCTCCATTGCCGCCCGGCCCTCGTCGTCGAACCGGTATTGCATCGACGTCGCCATCAGCTCGGCGATCCGCAGCAGCTCCCCGGCGGAGTAGTCGGGGAAGTCGATGTGGTGGGCGATGCGCGACGACATGCCGGGATTGCTGCGAAAGAACGTGTCCATGCGGTCCTTGTAGCCCGCGAGGATCACCACGAGGTCGTCCCGGTTGTCCTCCATCACCTGCAGCAGGATTTCGATGGCCTCCTGCCCATAGTCCCGCTCGTTCTCCGGGCGATACAGGTAGTATGCCTCGTCGATGAACAGCACGCCGCCCATCGCCTTCTTGAGGATTTCCTTGGTCTTGGGCGCGGTGTGGCCGATGTACTGGCCCACCAAGTCGTCGCGCGACACGGTGACGACATGGTTGCGGCGGATGTACTTCAGGCGGTGCAGCACGTCCGCCATGCGCCGGGCCACGGTGGTCTTCCCCGTGCCGGGATTGCCGGTGAAGCTCATGTGCAGCGGCGGCGGCTCCGCCTGGATGCCCAGGCCGCGGCGGGCGCTCTCGACCAGCAACAGCGCCGCGACCTCGCGGATGCGGGTCTTCACCGGCAGCAGTCCCACGAGGTCCCGGTCCAGTTGGCCGATCACCTCGCCGATGTTGCTCTCGGCATACAGGGCATTCAGGTCAACCCGGCGGTCGTCTTGTTGGGTGGGCAGTTCGAGTGCTGCGCTCATGCCGCGCGATCCCTCTGTTGGGCCTGTTGCAGTGGACCCAGTTCACGGCGCATCGCCTCGATGACGCCATGGTAGCCGCCGTCGGCATCCCGCGCCCCGAAGATGCCGGACCCGGACACGAAGGTGTCCGCCCCCGCGTCCGCCACCGCGCGGATATTCGACACCTTCACCCCGCCATCAACCTCCAGCAGGATCGGCTGTCCGCCTGCCGCCACATGCGCGTCGATGCGGCGGCGGATGGCGGCGATCTTCTGCAGGGCGTGCGGGATGAAGCTCTGCCCGCCGAAGCCGGGGTTGACCGACATGACGCACACCAGATCCAGCCGGTCCATGACGTGATCCAGGCAGTCCAGCGGCGTCGCCGGGTTGATCGCCAGCCCGGCCCGGCAGCCATGGTCGCGGATCAGCGACAGCGTACGGTCCACATGCCCCGACGCCTCCGGGTGGAAGCTGATGATGTTCGCCCCGGCCTTGGCGAACATCACCGCCAACTCGTCCACCGGCGTCACCATCAGATGCACGTCAATCGGCAGGTCCACATGCGGCCGGATCGCCTGGCACACCAAGGGGCCGATGGTCAGGTTGGGCACGTAGCGGTTGTCCATCACATCGAAGTGGATCAGGTCCGCCCCGCCCGCCTGCAGCCGCCCGACCTCCTCGCCCAACCGGGCGAAGTCAGCCGAGAGGATGCTCGGGGCGATCAGGTAGCCCGTCACGGCAGGTAGCGTTCGCCGGAGGGTTTGGACGTGGCGTAGCTCCGCAGGGTGTAGCGCATGGTCCGCCCCGGCCCTTCCTGCCGCACCAGCTCGAAGCCCGGCTCGTGCGCCGGACGCTGCACCATGAAGGACATGCGGATCGTCTCGAAGCCCTTGCGGCTGTCGAACGCCAGGACCTTGACGTAGTCCTGCGGGTTCGCCTCCCGGCACGCCTTCAGCTCCAGCATCACGCCGGCCGCGTCGTGCAGGTCGAACATCGGCGTGCCCCACATCGACCAGTAGTAGTTGCGCGGGTGCGGATCGTCGGTGTGCTCGACGGCCAGGGACCAGCCCTGGCCGAGCGCATACTGGATCTGCTGGGAAATCTCCTCGTTCGTCAGGTCCGGCAGGAAGGAGAACTGGCCTTGGGTGACTTTCATCTGTGGGTCTCCTTACGATGCCGTGGGGGTGGGCAGCACATCGACCGAGTCCGTCGATGCATAGTTGAAGCTGACATCCTTCCAGGTATCCAAGGCCGCGCGCAGCGGCTGGCACCAGCGGGCGGCGGCGGTCAGGATTTCCGGCCCCTCGTTCCAGATGTCCTTGCCCTCGTTGCGCGCCTTCACCATGGCCTCCAAGGCGACGCGGTTGGCGATGGCGCCGGCCTGGATGCCCATGGGGTGCCCGATGGTGCCGCCGCCGAACTGCAGCACCACGTCGTCCTGCAGGTAGTGCAGCAACTGGTGCATCTGCCCGGCGTGGATGCCGCCCGACGCCACCGGCATCATCTTCTTCAGGCTCGCCCACGGCTGGTCGAAGAAGATGCCGTGCTGCGGGTTCTTCGGCACGTAGATCTCGCGGCAGGTGTCGTAGATGCCGCGCACCACGTTCGGGTCGCCCTCCAGCTTTCCGACCACGGTGCCGGCGTGGATGTGGTCCACGCCCGCCATGCGCATCCACTTGGCGATCACGCGGAACGACACGCCATGGTTCTTCTGCCGGGTGTAGGTGCTGTGCCCGGCGCGGTGCAGGTGCAGGATCATGTCGTTCTTGCGCGCCCACTTCGCCATCGACTGGATGGCGGTGTAGCCGATCACCAGGTCGATCATGATGATGATGCTGCCGAGGTCGCGGGCGAACTCCGCGCGCTCGTACATGTCCTCCATCGTGCCGGCGGTGACGTTGAGGTAGGTGCCCTTGACCTCGCCCGTCTCGGCCTGCGCCTTGTTCACGCCCTCCATGCAGTAGAGGAACCGGTCCCGCCAGTGCATGAACGGCTGCGAGTTGATGTTCTCGTCGTCCTTGGTGAAGTCGAGGCCGCCCTTCAGCGCCTCATACACCACGCGGCCGTAGTTGCGGCCGGACAGGCCGAGCTTGGGCTTCATCGTCGCGCCCAGCATCGGGCGGCCATAGATGTTCATCCGCTCGCGCTCGACCACGATGCCGGTCGCCGGGCCCTGGAACGTCTTCAGGTAGTGCGGCGAGATCCGCATGTCCTCCAGCCGCAGCGCCTTCAAGGGCTTGAAGCCGAAGACGTTGCCGATGATGGAGGCGGTAAGGTTGCTGATCGAGCCTTCCTCGAACAGGTCGAGGTCGTAGGCGATGTAGGCGAACCACTGGTCGGGCGACCCCGGCACGCGCTCCACCTTGTAGGCCTTGGCGCGGTAGTACTCGCTGTCGGTCAGCCGGTCGGTCCACACGACGGTCCAGGTGGCGGTGCTGCTTTCCCCGGCGACCGCAGCGGCGGCCTCCTCGGGATCGACGCCGTCCTGCGGGGTCAGGCGGAACACGGCCAGGATGTCGGTGTCCTTCGGCTCGTAGTCCGGTTCCCAGTAGCCCATCTGGCGGTACTTCAGCACGCCAGAGGTGTAGCGCTCCTTCATGTCCGTGATCTTGACATCAAGCGCCTTGTTCATCGTCCGCCTCCATCCCTTGCGACCCAGGTGTGTCCCTGATGTCGAAACGTTGGCCGATGGACACGGCAAGGGAAAGCGAAATAGATTTATCGAATACATGAGGGATCGCTTGTCGTCCGATGCGCAACGTCACCATCCGGCAGTTGCAGGTGTTCGTGGAGGCGGCCGAGCGGCTGTCGCTGGCGCGGGTGGCGGAGCGCCTGAACCTGACGCCCTCCGCGGTGTCGTTCCAGATCAAGCAGATCGAGCTGCAGACGGGGTTCGCGCTGTTCGAGCGGGTCGGGCGGCGCGTGACGCTGACCGAGGCGGGGCAGGTGCTGGTGGGCTACGCGCAGGTGGTGCTCCGCTCGCTGCAGGACGCGGACCAGGCCATGACGAACCTCAAGGGCCTCAGCGGCGGCCGGGTGCGGCTGGGGCTGGTGTCCACCTCCAAGTACATCGTCCCGCACATGATCGCGCGGTTCCGGGCGGCCTATCCCGGGGTGACCGTGCACCTGCAGGAGGGCAACCGCAGCCGCGTGCTGTCCCTGCTGCTGGGTGGCGCGGTGGACCTCGCGGTGATGGGCCAGCCGCCGGCCGACGCTGACGTGGTGGCCGAGCGGTTTGCCCCGCATCCCTCCGCCATCATCGCGCCACCGGGGCATCGGCTGTGCGGCGCGCCGTCGCTGCCGCTCAACGCGCTGGCCGGGGAGGCGTTCGTGGTCCGGGAGGAGGGGTCGGGCACCCAGGCGATGGCAGATGGCTTTTTCCAGGGCGCCGGGTTCAAGCCGCGGGTGGCGATGGTGTCGTCCAGCAACGAAATGATCAAGCAGGCCGTCATCGCCGGCATGGGGCTGGCGTTGATCTCGCAGCACACCATCAGCCTGGAGCTGGCGCTGGGCCTGTTGCGGGTGCTGCCGGTCGAGGGCTTCCCGCTGATGCGGTCCTGGTACATCGTCCAGCGCCGCACCCTGCCGCTGCTGCCGGTGCAGGCGCGGCTGCGGGGTTACCTGATCGGGGAGGGCCAGGGCGTGATCGAGGGCATCATGGGACAGCACGCCCGCATTGCCGCGGGGGCGTCCTGATGGACACCCTGCAGGCGCTGATCTTCGACGTGGACGGCACCCTGGCCGAGACGGAGGAGCTGCACCGCCACGCCTTCAATGCGGCGTTTGCGGAGGCCGGGCTGGATTGGCACTGGGACCAAGCCGCGTATGCCGGACTGTTGGAGGTGACGGGCGGCAAGGAGCGCATTGCCCGCTACATGGCTGCGCTGCCGGCGCGGCTGGGTGGCGACGCGGTGCGGCGGCTGCACGCGGCCAAGACCGCACACTACGTCGCCGCCGTGGCGGCCGGCGGGATCGCGTTGCGCCCCGGCGTGCGCCGGCTGCTGATGGAGGCGCGCGACGCCGGCCTGCACCTCGCCATCGCCACCACGACCAGCCCGGCCAACGTGGACGCGCTGCTACACGCGACCCTGGGAGCAGATGGGCCTGGCCTGTTCGAGGTGGTCGGCGCCGGGGACGTGGTGCCGCACAAGAAGCCGGCCCCGGATATCTATCGGTGGGTGCTGAGGCGCCTGGGCCTTGCTGCGTCCTGTTGCATCGCCTTTGAGGACACGCCGAACGGCCTGAACTCCGCCCGCGGCGCCGGCATACCGACGGTGGTGACCACAAGCCTGTATGGCGGGACGGCCGGGTTCGAGGACGCGCTGCTGGTCGTGGACGGGCTGGGCGATCCCGGCGCGCCATGCCGGGTGCTGCGTGGCCCGGCCCTGCCCGGCCCGGTGCTGGACCTGGCCGCCCTAACCTCTGCTCCTTCCGGGCCGGGGTGAGGCGCGAGGGCCTAACCCGCCCGCGTGGGCACGAGGCGTTCCTCTAGCGCCAGCCGCCCGGGAGTTTGACCTCCGCCCACCCCGCGGCCGGTGATGGGGATGGAGGGCGCGGCGTCCCTCGTCAGGCCATACCTGGGGCTGCCCCAATCGTTCACGACAACGGTCCGTCCACGATGGCGGCGCGGCTCTCCCACACCTCCATGCTGAGTGTGTCGCCGCGCGTATGCCGGCAAGCGGCCCCTATGCACGCGCACCTTGCAGCGGGACACGGACCACCTCCGTTCGGCCGGCACATTTTTGCATGACATGCCTAAACAATCCTTGACGACTCATTAGTAATTTAAGTAATGTCATAATAGTTAGACATTAGCCCGATTGGAACCAGTATGCCTCGCCCTGCCCGCACCGCACTGACCCAGATCGCTGCCGCTGCCGTTGCCGCCGTGGGCCTCGGCATGGCCTCGATGGCTCAGGCCGCCGTCATCCTCACCTTCGGCCAGACCTCCAACAGCCCCACCATCACCGCCGTCAACAACGCCGCCGACACCACGACCACCATCACCGGCACGGCCGTTGCGGTCACCATCTCGCAGTACGCCGGCGCCGGCGCCCCGATCAGCGCCTTCCTCAACCTCAACCTCGCCAGCCAGGGCGCGGCCAGCAGCTTCGCCGGCCAGATCCTGCAGCCGTTCCAGGGCACGGCCTCCTTCACCTCGCAGGCCAACGGCGGCGGGACCAACTACCTCACCGCCGCCTTCACCGACTTCGTGTTCGGCACCGGCGGCGGCTCCTCGCTCACGCTGTCCGCGTCCGAGCCGCCGGGCACCGTCACCTTCACCTCAAGCGTGCTGCCCAGCAGCATCCTGGCCGACCCGCGCGCGCTCAGCTTCGGCTTCGCCGACGTCACCGCGCCCGCCGCCATCGTCGGCAGCACGCTGCAGGGCTTCACCTCCAGCGTGTCGGGCACCGTCTCGGCCGCCGCCAGCGCCGTTCCCGAGCCGGCCAGCATGGCGCTGCTCGGCACCGGCCTGGCTGGGCTGGGCGCCCTCCGCCGCCGCCGGGCCACCATCCAGGCCTGAGGGTCTCAGCCTGGGCCGGTAACCCGTTATACCGGCTGCCTTTGATCCTGACCGGCGCTGTCCCAAGCCTTGCCGTCATTGCGAGCCATCTTCGGCGCGGCAATCCGGCGGGCAGGGACGGCGCTGGCTGCCCCTGGACCGCCACGCCGCAAGTGCGGCTCGCAATGACAGTGCTGCGTGAATGCAGCAGTGTAGCGGTTCAGAGCAGCGGGCAGTTGACATGACCCCCCAATCCCTCCGGCCTCGGTGATCGACCGGCTCGCCTACCTCGTCGCCGTCGCGCGGGAGGGCAACTTCCGCCGCGCCGCCGAGGCCTGCGGCGTCGCGCAGCCCACCCTGTCGGCCGGGATCAAGGCGCTGGAGGACGAGCTGGGCGTCATGCTGGTCCGCCGCAGCAGCCGCTTCCACGGCCTGACGCCGGAGGGCGAGAAGGTGCTCGACTGGGCCCGGCGCATGGTCGGCGACGCCCGCGCCATGCGGCAGGAACTGCATGGCATGCGGCAGGGCCTGTCCGGGCACCTGCGGATCGCGGTCATCCCGACGGCGCTGGCGATGGTGCCGGACCTCACCAACCCCTGCCTGCGCCGCCACCCGGCGCTGCGCTTCACCATCCTGTCCCGCAGCAGCGCCGAGGTGCTGCACATGCTGGAGGGGCTGGAGGTGGACGCCGGCATCACCTACGTCGATGGCGAGGCGCTGGGCCGGGTGCGGTCGGTGCCGCTGTATGTCGAACGCTACCGGTTCATCACCACGGCGGATGGCGTGTTCGGCGACCGGGACGCGGTGACCTGGGCGGACCTGGCCCATGCGCCGCTGTGCCTGCTGACGCCGGACATGCAGAACCGCCGCATCATGGACCGGCTGATGCAGGGCGCCGGGGTGACCCCCCGCGCACGGGTCGAGACGGACACGCAGGTGGTGCTGCTGGCGCACGTCTTGGCAGGCGGCTGGGCAACGGTGCTGGCGGAGAAGCTAGCGGCGACGCTTGCCCTGGCGCCCCGGCTGCGCAGCCTGCCGATCACCGAGCCGGATGCGACCTACCGGGTCGGCCTGGTGCTGCCGGACCGCGAACCGATGCCGGTCCTGTCCGCCGCTCTGCTGGCGGAGGTGCGGCTGCTGGGTGCTTGATAGGACTTCGCTATCGCAACACCGGAACGCGGCCTTGATCTTCGGCTCGCAAAACGTGTCTAAATGCCTGTGGAACCTCCCCCAAAGGGGGGTACCACGACTGGGAGGCCACCATAGCAGCATCACTCAGCATTGCTCCCGCAGCGGAACCTTCACCGCATTGGGATGCTACCCTTGCACGAACCATCATCGCGGCCCACGCCGACCTGGAGGGTGCCGCCCTACCGATCCTGCACGCCCTGCAGGACGAGTTCGGCTATGTCCCCCGCGAGTGCGATGCGCTGATCGCCGAGGCGCTGAACCTGTCGCGCGCCGAGGTGCTCGGCGTTATTTCCTTCTATCACGACTTCCGCCGCGCGCCGCCGGGCCGCCATGTGCTGAAGCTGTGCCGGGCGGAGTCCTGCCAATCCAACGGCGGCGTCGCCCTGGCGGACCGGCTGCTGGCGCGGCTGGGCCTCGATTGGGGCGGCACCACAGCGGACCGCAGCCTGACGGTCGAGCCGGTGTACTGCCTGGGCCTGTGCGCCTGCAGCCCGTCGGCGCTACTGGACGGCGAGCCGATGGCCCGGCTGAACGACGCCAAGCTCGACGCCCTGGCCGCAGAGGCACGCCGTACATGACACGCATCTACCTGCCGCAGGACATGGCCGCCCTGGCGCTCGGCGCGGAGGCGGTGCTGCGCACCTTGCGGTCCGAGGCCGGCCGGCGTGGCCTGGAGTTGGACGTGGTGCGGACCGGCACCCGCGGGGCGATCTGGCTGGAGCCGCTGCTGGAGGTGGAGACGCCCGAGGGGCGCATCGCCTATGGTCCCGTGGAGGCCGCCGACGTTGCCGAGTTGCTGGACGCTGGCCTGCTGGACGGCGGCGCGCACCGGCTGCGGATCGGCCGGCCCGAGGACCACCCGTGGTTCGCCAACCAGACCCGGCTGACCTTCGCCCGCTGCGGTGTGGTCGATCCCGTGTCGGTGGAGGACTACCGCGCCCATGGCGGCTATGCCGGGCTGGAACGCGCGCTGGCGTTGGGCGCGGAGGCCACGGTCGATGAGGTCAAGGTGTCGGGCCTGCGCGGGCGCGGCGGCGCCGGGTTCCCGACGGGGATCAAGTGGAACACCGTCCGCCTGGCGCCCGCCGACCGCAAGTATATCGCCTGCAACGCCGACGAGGGCGACAGCGGCACCTTCGCCGACCGCATGCTGATGGAGGGCGACCCGCTCAGCCTGATCGAGGGCATGACCATCGCCGCCGTCGCGGTCGGCGCCACCAAGGGCTTCGTCTATACGCGGTCCGAGTATCCGCACGCGATCCGCACCATGGAGGCGGCGGTTGCGGCCGCGCGCCGGGCCGGGCTGTTGGGGCCGGACATCATGGGGTCGGGGCACGCCTTCGACATCGAGGTGCGGATGGGCGCTGGCGCCTACATCTGCGGCGAGGAAACCTCCATGTTGGAAAGCCTGGAGGGCAAACGCGGCATGGTCCGCGCCAAGCCGCCGCTGCCGGCCATCGAGGGGCTGTTCGGCCGCCCGACCGCGGTGAACAACGTGATGTCGCTGGCCAGCGTGCCGTGGATCATGGCCAACGGCGGCGCGGCCTATGCGGCGCTGGGCACCGGGCGGTCGCTCGGCACCCTGCCGGTGCAGTTGGCCGGCAACGTGGCCCGCGGCGGGCTGATCGAGCTGCCGTTCGGCGTCACGCTGCGCAGCCTCATCAATGATTGGGGCGGCGGCACTCGCAGCGGCCGGCCGTTCCGTGCGGTGCAGGTCGGCGGACCCTTGGGCGCGTACTTTCCCGAGGCTTTGCTGGATACGCCGATGGACTACGAGGCGTTCACCAAGGCCGGCGGCCTGGTCGGGCACGGCGGCGTCGTGGTGTTTGACGAGACGGTCGATCTGGCGCAGCAGGCCCGGTTCGCGTTCAGCTTCTGCGCCGTCGAAAGCTGCGGCAAGTGCACCCCCTGCCGCATCGGCGCCGTCCGTGGCGTGGAGGTCATCGACCGCATCACCGCAGGCATCGAGCCGGCGAAGAACTTCGCCCTGCTCGACGATTTGTGCGAGCTGATGACCGATGCCTCGCTGTGCGCCATGGGCGGCCTGACGCCCGTGCCGGTCAACAGCGCGCTGACCCACTTCCCCGAGGATTTCGACCGCGCCCGGCGCCTGCCGCTGGCCGCGGAGTAGGAGCGCCCCATGGCCCTGATCCGCGAACTCGACACCGGCACCCCCATCCGCGTGGCCGACACCACCGTGACCCTGACCATCGACGGCCAGAGCGTGACCGTCCCCAAGGGCACCAGCGTCATGGCCGCCGCCGCCGTGATGGGCACGCAAGTCCCAAAACTGTGCGCGACGGATAAGCTGGAGCCGTTTGGCTCGTGCCGGCTGTGCCTGGTGCAGATCGAGGGCCGGCGCGGATACCCGGCGTCGTGCACCACCCCCGCCGAGGCCGGCATGGTCGTGCACACCGAGAACGGCGAGATCGCCAAGCGCCGCCGGGGCGTGATGGAGCTGTATATCAGCGACCACCCGCTGACCTGCCTAACCTGCTCGGCCAATGGCGACTGCGAGCTGCAGGACATGGCGGGCAAGGTCGGCCTGCGCGACGTGCGCTACGGCTACGAAGGCGAGAACCACCTATCGGCGCCGACCGACGCCAGCAACCCGTACTTCACGTTCGAGGCGAGCAAGTGCATCGCCTGCTCCCGCTGCGTGCGGGCGTGCGAGGACATCCAGGGCACCTTCGCGCTGACGATGGAGGGGCGCGGCTTCGGGTCGAAGATTTCTGCGGGTGGCACGGACTTCATGGGGTCCGAGTGCGTGTCGTGCGGCGCCTGCGTGCAGGCGTGCCCGACGGCGACGCTGAACGAGAAGGCCGTCATCACGCTGGGCACCCCCGAGCATTCGGTGCTGACGACCTGCGCCTACTGCGGCGTCGGCTGCACGTTCAAGGCGGAGATGAAGGGCGAAACCGTGGTCCGCATGGTCCCCTACAAGGACGGCGGCGCCAATGCCGGGCATAGCTGCGTCAAGGGCCGGTTCGCCTTCGGCTACGCCACGCACAAGGACCGCAAGACGCAGCCGATGATCCGCGCGGCGATCACCGACCCTTGGCAGGAGGTGACGTGGGACCAGGCCATCGCCCACGCCGCGGGCGAGTTCAAGCGTATCCAGGCGCAGCACGGCCGCAACAGCATCGGCGGCATCACCTCGTCGCGCTGCACGAACGAGGAGACCTACCTCGTGCAGAAGCTGATCCGCGGGGCGTTCGGCAACAACAACGTCGATACCTGCGCGCGGGTGTGCCACTCGCCGACCGGGTATGGGCTGATGGCGACGGTGGGCACCTCGGCGGGGACGCAGGACTTCGCATCCGTCGATCATTCCGACGTGATCCTGGTGATCGGCGCCAACCCGACCGATGGGCACCCGGTGTTCGCCTCGCGCATGAAGCAGCGGCTGCGGGACGGGGCGCGGCTGATCGTCGCCGACCCGCGGCGGATCGACCTGGTGCGGTCGCCGCACATCCAGGCGCAGCACCACCTGCAACTGCGCCCCGGCACCAACGTCGCCCTGCTGAACGCCCTGGCCCATGTCGTCGTCACCGAGGGGCTGATCGCGGAGGACTACATCCGCGAGCGGTGCGACTTGGCGGAGTTCGAGGGCTGGGCGCGCTTCATCGCCCTGGACCGCAACTCGCCCGAGACCAGCGAGGCGCTGACGGGAGTGCCCGCCGCCGAGGTGCGCGCCGCCGCCCGGCTGTTCGCCACCGGGGGAAATGCTGCGATCTACTACGGCCTGGGCATCACCGAGCACAGCCAGGGCACCACCGCCGTCATGGCGATGGCGAACCTGGCGATGGCGACGGGCAACATCGGCAAGCTCGGCGCCGGGGTGAACCCGTTGCGTGGCCAGAACAATGTGCAGGGCGCCTGCGACATGGGCAGCTTCCCGCACGAGTTCACGGGATACCGCCACGTGTCGGACGATGCGACGCGGGAGGTGTTCGAGGCGACCTGGGGCGTGCCGCTGTCGGCTGATCCGGGCCTGCGGATTCCCAACATGCTCGATGACGCGGTGGAGGGCACGTTCAAAGGCCTGTATATCCAGGGCGAGGACATCGCGCAGTCCGATCCCGACACGCAGCATGTGACGGCAGGCCTGCGGGCGATGGAGTGCGTGGTCGTGCAGGACATCTTCCTGAACGAGACGGCGAAGTATGCCCACGTCTTCCTGCCGGGGTCGTCGTTCCTGGAGAAGGACGGCACTTTCACCAACGCCGAGCGGCGGATCAACCGGGTGCGCCGGGTGATGTCCCCGCTGGGCGGGCTGGCGGATTGGGAGGCGACGATGGCGCTGTCCAACGCGCTGGGCTTCCCGATGGACTACAAGCACCCTGCGGAGATCATGGACGAGATCGCGTTGCTGACGCCGAGCTTCGCCGGGGTGTCTTATGCGAAGCTGGATGCGCTGGGGTCGCTGCAGTGGCCGTGCAACGAGGTGGCGCCGCTGGGCACGCCGATGATGCATGTGGACCGCTTCGTGCGCGGCATGGGCCGGTTCATGATGACCGAGTTCGTGCCGACCCAGGAGCGCACCGGCGCGCTGTTCCCGCTGATCCTGACCACCGGGCGCATCCTCAGCCAGTACAACGTCGGCGCGCAGACCCGGCGCACCGAGAACAGCCGCTGGCACGAGGAAGACGTGCTGGACATCCACCCGTTCGACGCCGAAAGCCGCGGCATCCGCGACGGGGACCTGGTTGGGTTGGAAAGCCGGTCGGGCGACATCGCGCTACGCGCCCGGGTTACCGAGCGGATGCAGCCCGGCGTCGTTTACACCACGTTCCACCATGCCAAGACCGGTGCCAACGTCATCACGACGGACTTCTCGGATTGGGCGACCAATTGCCCGGAATACAAGGTGACGGCGGTGCAGGTGCGGCGGACCAACCGTCCCTCGGATTGGCAGGCGCGGTTCTTCGAGGAGGATGTGAGCCTGACGCGGATTGCGCCGGCGCTGGACGACGCGGACTAGCGCCATGCAGCTTGCAGTCCTGGTGCGGATGGCGAACGAGATTGCCGGGTTCTTCCGCGCCTATCCGGATGACGAGGCGTGCGCCGGGATACGCGGGCACATGCAGTCGTTCTGGACGCCGGTGATGCGGGCGCAGATGCTGGCGGGGGCGGAGGCGCCGGGATTGGACCCGCTGGTGGCGGAGGCGCTGCAAAGCTGGCCGCAGGCGGACAACCCGGTGGGCAAGGTCACCGATTCGCCGGCAGAGTCCGGCGCGGCGGCAAGCGACGCCGGCTGACCTTCTCCCTCTCCCTCTGGGAGAGGGTTGGGGTGAGGGAGGCCGCAAGCACTGACCTTAACCTTTGGCAGACCGCTTCCCGCGTTGGATGGAACGGTGCTTGCCGCTTCCCTCACCCCGGCCCTCTCCCGTAGGGAGAGGGAGAAGGGGGGTCAGTCCTCGCGGAAGATGCGTTCGTTGAGCAGGTAACGCAGCCCGCGGGTCCACGACTCGTCCGTGTTGCCGCGGATGTCCGTGCTGTCGGCGTGCAGCACCTTGCCGGTTGCGGCGTCCTCGATCACCAGGTTCACGTTAAGGATCAGGTTGCTGACCTTCTGCACCCAGCCGTAGGCCACCTCCTGCGCGCCCAGCTTGCGGCCCATGTCCAGTTCGCACCCGTTGCAGCCGCGGATGGAGTCCAACCGTGCCAACTCGGTCTGCACCGGCGCCAGGTCCACCAGGGTGAAGCGGCTGCGCAGCGCCTCCTGCAACTGCCCGTCCAGCCGGTGCAGCCGTGCCAATTCCTCCGGCGTGGAGGGCGCGGGCGACGTGTTGTTCAGCGTGAAGTCGAATGCCGCAAGCTTCGGCGGCGCCTCGGCGAACGCCGGGGGCGCCGCAAGCAGGGCGGCCATGATCGCATACCTCATCACCGGTCTCCTACTCCGTTGGCGGCGCCAGGAAGGTCCCGAACGCCCGCGGGCTTTCCCCGACCGCGATCCGCCGCACCACCTTGCCGGCGGCCACATCGATCTCGGCCAGCTTGTTGTCCATCCAAACCGCGACCCAGGCCCGGGTCCCGTCGGGCGACATCGCGATCCCCTCGGGGTACTCCCCCACGGCGATGTCCGGCAATGCCGTGAAGCCGCCATCGAACACTGACAGGGTGCCGCTGTGCTGGTTGGTGACGAAGATGCGCGACCCGTCCGGGGTGACGCCCACGGCGTAGGGGAACTCCCCGACCTTGATCCGCCGCGTCTCCACCAGCGTCGCCGCATCCAGCACCGACACGTCACCGGACTGCACGTTGGCCACGAACACCCGGCCGCCCTGCAGCGTCACGCCAAACGGCGCATGGCCGACCGGCACCGTCGCCACCGTGCCCAGCGTCGCCAGGTCGATCACGGACAGCGTGTCGCTCTCCCGGTTGGCCACATAAAGCCGCGCGCCGTCCGGGCTGACGGCCAGGCCGGAGGGCGACTGTCCCACCTTGACCGTGCCGGTGATGGCCAGGCTACCCGGGTCCAGCACGGCCACCGTGTCGCCATACCAGTCCGCCACGAACACCCGCCCGTCCCGCGGGCTGGCCGCCACGCCAAGCGGACCCGCGCCGGCCGGCACCTCCGCCACCGCCGACAGCCGCCCGTCCTGGGCCTGCAGCACGGTGATGCTGCGACCCTCGGGGTTGGTGACATACACGCGGCCCGCCGGCCCGACCGCCACCCCGGCCGGCTTGGACCCAACCCGCACGGTCTGCATGACGGCGCCGGTCGCGGTGTCCACGACCGACACAGAGTCATCGCCCTGGTTGGTTACGTAAGCCTGTCCCGCCCGCGCCCCCACCGGCGCGGCCAGCAGCGCACAGGCGAGCAACGCACAGACGGGCAGCACGCGCGTCACCCGGTGCGCTCGGCGATGACCTTGATGTTGTCCAGCCCGGCGCGGAGCACCTCTTTCACCGCCTTGGACGACGCCGCGTCGTTCAGCTCCGGCGGCGGGTCGTTCAGCATGTAGCCGCGGTAGAACGCCGACCGCCACTCGATCGTGGTGCCGCCCGCCGGGCCGTCCTGCAGCTCGAACCATGAACTGTAGTTGTTCACCGGCAGCACCTTGGGATCGACCTTCTCGATCCGGTATTGATAGCTGTGCGCGGCGGCGTCGTACTTGACCAACTCCTCCTCGAAGTGCGGGTCGCCCTCCGCCTTCAGGGTGATGGTGCGTATCGAACCGATCTCGTTGCCCTTGCTCGCCGGGCTGCTGGCGATCATCGGATGCCAGCGGGCGATGCTGTCGAAGTCGCCGCAGATGGCCCAGACCTGATCAGGCGTGCGGGCGATATCGACGGTCTGCGTCACCTTCTGCCGGGTCGGCCCATGCGCGAGGGCGGGACGCAGCGCGGCCCCCGTCGCCAGCGCAGCCAACAGGGTCCGTCTCGGCAGGTAAAGCATGTCCGTCTCCATCCCGCGCCTCTCAGTGCGCTGGTGGCAGAGTTGCGCGGAATGGCGGCGGACGCCAGAGGCAAAGCGGCCGTGGATCAGGCCGCCAGCAGGCCCCGGCTTTTTGCGACATGGGTGGCGATGGCGTCCATCAGCGGCGGGGACAGGCAGTCGTACGGCTCCAGCTTCAGCTCGTGCAGCCGCGCCCGCACCGCATCCATGCCATCGGGCCGGGCGCCCTGCTCGATGATCGACGACACGAAGGCCGCGAAGCCCGGCGCCGCCCAGCCCGGCTCCTTCGACAGCTCGGTGTGGATGAAGTCCAGGCCGTAGAACGGGTGGTCCTTGTTCTCGATCCGCCCGAACATGTGAACGCCGCAGCCGCTGCAGGCATGGCGCTGGATGGTCGCGGCCTCGTCCACGATGTGCAGCTTCTGCTCGTTGGCGGTCACGTGCACCTTGTCGCGCCCCACCACGGCGACGACGGAGAACAATGCGCCCTCCGGCTTCCAGCACTTGGAACAGCCGCAGGCGTGGTTGTAGGCGGTCTGCGCATCGACCTTAACGGTCACGGGGTCGGTCGCGCAGTGGCACGTCAGGGTGCCGCCGGCAAAGTCCGGCTTCGCCGGCGCGATGCCGTTGTCCACGGACGGATGAATTAGGACAGCCATCTTGTTCCCCCCTCTGTATTCGTTACGCAGACATCAAAATAGGTTACTGGCACGCCGTCAAGTCGCCGTCCGCCAGGGAGAACGAATACTTGCCGCCGCCCTTCACCTCGACATCCCGGATGGTGCAGGTGCGGGCGGGCTTGGTGGGGGTTGGCTTGGTGACAAGCTGCACGTCGTAGCGGCCCGGCTCGATGCCGGTCAGGCGCAGGCGCTCGTCATGGTCCACGCTGCCGTCGCGGTCGTTGGCGCACTGGTCGGGGCCGAATGTCGCGGTGCCGGCCGGCGCCATCGTGAGGCGGGTGATGGTGGCGCTGGTCAGGTTCCAGAACGTCATGCGCTCCGCGGCAAGGGCCGGCGCCCCGATGCGGAGCGCGAGGGTGCAGAGCGCGGCGAGCACCAGGGGGCGCATGGGCCTCATCGCAGCAGTTCCCTGGCATGGTGGGCGATGTGGTCGCCCATGAAGGTCTGGATGAACCAGTAGCTGTGATCGCCGGGCTGGCGCCGCAGGGTAAGCTGCTGGCCGGATGCGGCGGCGGCGGCCTCCAGCGCCTCCGGATGCAGTTGCTTCTCCAGGAACTGATCGTCCCGCCCCTGATCGACCAGGATCGGCCCGGGATACGGCCGCGTCCGCATCAGCAGGCTGGCGTCCCAGTCCCCCCAGGCCGCGCGGTCCGGGCCGAGGTAGCCGGTAAACGCCTTCTCCCCCCACGGCACCGCGGCCGGGTTGCAGATGGGTGCAAAGGCGGACACCGAGTGCCAGCGCGCCGGGTCGCGCAGCGCCGTCACCAGCGCACCGTGCCCGCCCATCGAGTGGCCGAACACCCCGCGCCTGTCCGGCCGCACCGGGAACCCGGCTTCCACCAGCGCCGGCAGCTCCCGCGTCACATACTGCGCCATGCGATAGTGCCCGGCCCACGGCGCCTGCGTGGCGTCCAGGTAGAACCCGGCAGCAAGGCCGAAATCCCAGCTTGCCGCCTCCCCCGGCAGGTCCAGGCCGCGTGGGCTGGTGTCGGGCATGACCAGCACCAGCCCGTGCTCGGCGGCCAGCCGCTGCGCGCCGGCCTTGATGGCGCATGTCTCCTCGGTGCAGGTCAGGCCGGCCAGGTAGTACAACGCCGGGCAAGGCCCCTGTTGCGCCTGCGGCGGCTGGAACACGCCGAAGCGCATCTCCGTCCCGGTCGCGGTGGAGGTGTGGCTATAGAAGCCCATGGTGCCGCCGAAGCAGGCGTGCTGGCTGCGGGTTTCCATCGGCTACTGGGCCGCGGGCTGGCTGAACTGCAGCGCCGGGGTGGCGGCGGTGAAGTTGGGGATATCGGCAAAGATCTCCTGGCCATGCCGGGCGGCGGCGGCCTTGAAGCTGTCCATCGAGTCGAAGGTCAGCAGCGTCGTCACCATGTAGGCCGATGGCGCCCCATCCGGCCCCGGCAGGCCCGTCATCACCTGGTCGGACTGCAGCCCCATCGGGTTCCACAGCCGGCGCACCAGCGGCATGTGGGTCGCCATGTAGTAGGCGTGGTCGAAGTGCGCGCCGTCGCCACCCGGATACATCACCGACACCATCAGCATTGCAGCCCTCCCCTGAATGTTGCGGGCCATGCTACGGGCCAGGCGGGGGATCGGAAAGGGCCTGCGGCAAGATCGCGCCCAGGTTGGCTGCCCCGAGTTGGCCGCCCCGAGTTCGCCACGGCGTCTCGACAATTCCCGGTCCGGTCCCATAATCGGTGCAGCACGCGCGGCAATGCGCGGCACTTGGGAGCAGACGATGCGATACCTTGCAGCACTTGCGGCCATGGCTGCCCTGGCCACCACCCCGGCGTTCGCCCCCCCTGCGTTCGCTCAGGACGACCACCCCGCCGGCGATCCCGCGCTGGGCAAGACCGTGTTCAACAAGTGCGCCGTCTGCCACTCGGTGAAGGCGGGGGAGAACAAGATTGGTCCGAGCCTCGCCGGAGTCGTCGGCCGCCCGTCGCACAGCATCGAGAGCTTCAACTATTCCGAGCCGATGAAAGCCTACAACGTCACCTGGGACCCAGCGACGTTGGACCACTACCTGGTCGATCCCCGCGGCGTGGTGCCGGGCACGCGGATGATCTTCGTCGGCTTGAAGAAGGACGAGGACCGGGCGAACGTGATCGCCTACCTCGAAACCCTCAAGCAGTGAGGGCGGCGGCGGTGCGGGCGCCCTCGGCGATCCCGCGCCGCCGGCTGGCCTCCGGCACCACCACCTCCCGCACGATGCGGGCCGGCCCGGCGGACAGCAGCAGGATGCGGTCGGCCAGGGACGCCGCCTCGGCCAAGTCATGCGTCACCAGCAGCGCCGCGCAGCGCCGGGTGCGCCAAGCTTCGGCCAGCACCTCCCTGCCCTGCTCCGCCATCGCGGGATCGAGCGAGACGAACGGCTCGTCCAGCAGCAGCACGGCGGGCTGGATGGCGAAGGCGCGGGCGATGGCGGCCCGGCGGGCCATGCCCAGGGACAGCGCCGGGGGATACAGGTCGGCATAGGCGGCGAGGCCCAGCAACGCCAGCAGCGCCTCGGCAGCGGGTGGGTCGGGCGGATGGACCAGGGCGATGTTCTGGCGGACCGTGCGCCAGGGTAACAGCCGCGGCTCCTGGAACACTGTGCCGATGCGTGGCGCGGCGCCGCCAGCCCAGGCGATCCGTCCCTCGAAGCCCCGATCTAGCCCGCCTATCAGCCGCAGCAGCGTCGTCTTGCCACAGCCGGAGGGGCCGACGAGTGCCACGATCTCGTCCTCGCCCAGGCTGAACCGCAGGTCCTCGATCACAGTCCGCGGCCCGCCGCGCGCCGGCACCGCGCGGCGGGTGATCTCCACGTCCAGGATCACCGCCACCGGTTGGCCCGTCGCTCCAACGGTTGCAGGGCACCCCACTCAATCACCTGCACCACGGCGATGAACGCCAGCGTGTATGCGAGGATGCCGGTCACGTCGAACAGTTGGAAGTACACCTGGATTTGAAATCCCACGCCGTCGCTGCGGCCCAGCAGTTCCGCCACCAGCACGATTTTCCAGATCAGCGCCAGGCCGGACCGCGCCGACGCGAACAAGTAGGGGTAGAGCTGCGGCAGCACGACATGCCGCAGCACCGCCCCGCGCCCCATGCGGAAGCTGCGGGCCATGTCGATCAGGCCCTGGTCCAGCGCCCGTGCGCCCTCCCGCACCGTCACCGCCGTGCTCGGCAGCTTGTTGAGCGCGACGGCGGCGATGGCGGTCCACTCGCTCAGGCCGAACCAGACGTAGATCAGCACGATGCTGACCACCGCCGGCAGGTTGAGCAGGGCAATCAGCAAGCTGTCCAGCGCCCGGTCCAGCAGGCGCCACCGGCCCATGGCGAGGCCGAGCAGGCTGCCCAGCACCATCGCCAGCACGAAGGCGCAGGCAACGCGCCAAAGCGTGATGCCAAGGTTGCGAGCCAGGGCGCCGGACGCCGCCTCGTGCATCAGCGCAGCCAGCACGGCGCTGAAGGGTGGGAACAGCCGGCTGCCGATCAGCCTGGCGGCAATCTCCCAGGCAAGAACCAGCATGAACACGGGACCGATCCGCCCGAGCCATGCAGCACGGTCACGGCGAGGTCCGGCCTCGACCCCAACGCCGGGTGTGGCGCGACGCTGGCGAAGGGCCGCAGCAATCAGTCCGGTCACCCTCTGCGGCCCCTGCCCCGACATGCCTACTTCGTCCGGAACAGGGGTCCCCTATCGGTTGTCATCGACCGTCATAGACACCTTGCCATCGCAGCAGCCTGGTCCGGCCGGGTCGATATGCCTTGACCCGGACCGGACGGCGCAACCCAGCCCCAGATTGACAGCAGGCCCTAGTTCATAAGCTGCCGGGTGCGGTCCAGCGACGCATGACAGGACTGGTCGCCGTTCTGGTCCAGCATGCGGGCCTTTTCCAACTCCATCTTCGCCTGCGACATGCGGTCGTCTGGCCCTTGCGAGCTGGCCTGGCTCGGCGTGGTCTCGACCGACTTGCCCGACCCGGCAGCAGCGACGGCAGCGGCGGTCGGCAGGCCCTCCTGTTGCCGGCGCACATCCTGCGATGAAGTGGCGACGAGGTTGCCGACAGCGGCGTTCGCCTCCTTCGTTCCGGCGGTCCCTCCCACATGGGCGTCAGCCGACGTACCGCTGGCGGTGGGTGCATTGGGCTGCGGCGATGCGGTGGGGGCGGTGCCGGATACCGTGCCGGTCGTCACCGGGCCGAGGCTTGCGCTCGGCGCCAGCTTGCGGCCCAGTTCGGCGATTCCGTCCGAGCATGGCCCGGCAATGGCGGCCGCCGGTGCAACGGCGGCGGCGAGGCAGAGGGCCGACAGGCCCAGGACTAGGTTGGATCGTAGCAGCATTGCGTTCCCCCTCATTTTGCTTTGGTTGCTACTGCAACGGGCTAATCGTCCGGTCTTTCCGCTTGGATTGCAACACAGAGTTGTGAGCTACGCTGTCGTTATGCGCCAACCGCGTCTTGACTTCCGACCGCCGGCTCGCATACTTCGCTTTGGCTGCAACGAAAAACTGGAGGTTACGATGGCTTGGAAGAACCCGAAGATTGTCGAGATTGCTCTCGGCGCGGAAATTAACTCCTATGCTTGCGCTGACCTGAAGAAGTAGGCGCGCTAAGCGCCGTCTGCAGAGCCGGCGCGACTGGAACGCTCATCCCGGGCAATGGCCTTGGGATGAGCCGACCCACCATTCCATTCGGGTTATCATCCCATGCGCGCTGTCGTGCTCGGCGCCGCTGCTGGCGGTGCGTTCCCGCAATGGAACTCCAATGCTACGGGATGCCGCCGTGCGCGATCCGGTGACCCCGCTGCCCGCCCCCGCACTCAGGCGTCGCTGGCCGTCAGCGCCGATGACCGCAATTGGGTCGTGCTGAACGCCTCTCCGGACCTGCGCCAGCAAATTGAGCAGACGCCGGCAATGCAGCCGCAGGACGGCCTGCGGTCCTCGCCGATTGCCGCCGTCGTGCTGACGGGCGGCGATGTCGATGCAATCGCCGGATTGCTGACCTTGCGCGAGCGCCAGGCGTTCACCGTCCTCGCCACCCCGCAGGTCCACTCCGTCCTTGACGCCAATCCGGTGTTTGAGGTGCTGTCGCGGGAGATCGTCATGCGCCAGCCGGTTGGCCTCGATACGCCCTGTCCGGTGCCGCTGCCCAACGGGCGCCCGAGCGGCTTAACGATCACGCTGTTTGCGGTGCCGGGCAAGGTGCCGCTGTACTTGGAGCAGCCCGGCGCGACACCTGAGCTCGGTGAAACCGACCAGACCGTCGGCTGCGCGGTCAGCGATGGCGCCGACACCCTGTTCTTCATCCCAAGCTGCGCCGCCATGACGCCCCGGCTGGCGGATCGCCTGCGCGGTGCGGCGGCGGTGTTCTTCGACGGCACGCTGTGGACCGATGACGAGATGGTCCGCGCCGGGCTGGGTCCGAAGACCGGGCAGCGCATGGGCCACATGAGCGTTTCCGGCCCGCACGGCACCTTGGCGGCCTTCGACGGCCTGGAGGTGCGGCAACGGGTGCTGCTGCACATCAACAACTCGAACCCGATTCTGTTGGACGACTCCCCCGAACGGGCGCTGGTCGCCGCGGCCGGGTGGGACGTGGCGTATGACGGGATGGAGCTTGCCCTATGAGCGACCGCCTGCTGTCCCCTGCCGACCTTCGAGCGGCGCTGAACGCCATCGGCGACGAGCGTTACCACATCCACCACCCGTTCCACCGCATGCTGCACGACGGCCGGCTGAACCGCGGCCAGGTGCAGGCGTGGGCGCTGAACCGCTACTACTACCAGAGCCGCATCCCCGCCAAGGACGCGACCCTGCTGGCCCGCCTGCCCACCGCCGACCTGCGCCGGGCCTGGCGCAGCCGGCTGGACGACCACGACGGCACCGGACCCGGCCTCGGCGGCGTGGCCCGCTGGCTCAAGCTGGCCGAGGGCGTTGGGCTGGACCGCGCCTATGTCGAGAGCACCTCCGGCATCCTGCCCGGCACCCGGTTCGCCGTGGACGCTTATGTCGCCTTCGTGCGCGACCGCAGCATCCTCGACGCCATCGCGTCCTCACTCACAGAAATGTTCTCGCCGACGATCATCGCCGAGCGCGTGTCGGGCATGCTGACCCACTACGACTTCGTGACGCAGGACACCCTGGCGTACTTCGCCCCCCGCATGACCCAGGCGCCGAAGGACGTTGATTTCGCCTTGGCTTACATCGACGAGCACGCCCGCACCCGGGCGGCGCAGGAGGGCGTGCTGGCCGCGCTGCGCTTCAAGTGCGACGTGCTGTGGTCGCAACTTGATGCGCTGCACTATGCCTATGTCGAGCCGGGCCGGGTGCCGCCGGGCGCCTTCGTGCCGGCATGACGGACGTCGCCCTCGCGGCCGTTCCGACGTTCAACCGCGGCTTTCGGCTGCGGCACGATCCGGTGCGCAACGCCTGGGTGGTGCTGGCGCCGGAGCGGCTGTTTCTGCTGGACGAGACCGGGGTGGAAGTGCTCCATCTGGTCGATGGCGTGCGGAGCGTGCCGGAGATCATCGACGCCCTGGCCGAGCGGTTCGCCGCGCCGCGCGAGGTGATCGCCGTGGATGTCGAGGCGATGCTGCGAGACCTGGCGGACAAGGGAGCAATCCGGCTGTGAACCAAGTGCTGCCGATCCCGGCGCTGCCGGCCGTCCCCCGCATCGAGCCGCCGCTGGCCCTGTTGGCGGAGTTGACGCACCGATGCCCGCTGCAGTGCCCGTACTGCGCCAACCCGCTGGAGTTGGAGCGCGCGGCGACCGAGCTGGGCACCGCAACCTGGATGCGCGTGCTGGATGAGGCGGCGGCGCTTGGCGTGCTGCAGGTCCACTTCTCCGGTGGTGAGCCGACGGCGCGGCGCGACCTGCTGGAGTTGGTGCGCCATGCTGCGTCGGTCGGGTTGTATAGCAACCTGATCACCTCCGGCGTCATGCTGGACGCCGGGTCGCTGGGCGCGTTGGCGCAGGCGGGGCTGGACCATGTGCAGCTCAGCTTCCAGGATGCGGACGCGGCGCAGGCGGACCGCATCGGCGGATACCGCAACGGCCATGCGCGCAAGCTGGTGGTGGCGCGGCTGATCCGCGAGGCCGGGCTGCCGCTGACCGCCAACTTCGTCGTGCACCGGCAGAACCTGGATCGCCTGCCGGAGATGCTGGCCTTGGGCCAGGAGATCGGCGCCAGCCGGATCGAGGTCGCGCACGTCCAGTACTATGGCTGGGGCCTGGTCAACCGCGCCGCCCTGATGCCAAGCCGCGCGCAGTTGGAGCAGGCCAACGCCGCCGTCGTGCAGGCCCGTGCCGACCTGCGCGGGCGCATCACCATCGACTACGTTGTTCCCGATTATTACGCCGCGCGCCCGAAGGCGTGCATGGGCGGCTGGGCGCGGCGGATCATCAACATTACCCCGTCCGGCCTGGCGTTGCCCTGCCATGCCGCGGAGACGCTGACGGGCATCCACTTCCCCTCGGTCCGCACCACCAGCCTGGCGGCGGTCTGGCACGACGACCCGGGCTTCGCGCGGTTCCGCGGCACCGACTGGATGCCGGAGCCGTGCCGGTCCTGCGACCAGCGCGAGATCGATTGGGGCGGCTGCCGCTGCCAGGCGCTGGCGCTGACCGGCGACGCCTCCGCCACCGACCCGGCCTGCGCCTTGTCGCCGCACCATTCCTTGATGGCGGATGCCGTCGCGGCTTCGGATGCGCTGGCGGATGGCCCGGCGCCGGACTTGGTTTACCGCCGCATCCGCACGGCGGCACTGGTCAGGTGAGGCGCCGGGACGCCCTGCTGCTGGCAACCGCCGCGGCGCTGCGTCCCCTCTCTGCGCTCGCCGCACCGGCGTTTGCGATGACCGAGGTCGCGCCGGGCAACTTCGTCCGGCCGGGCGTGCACGAGGAGGCGACGGTCGCCAACCAGGACGGCATCGCCAACATAGGCTTCATCATCGGCGTCAGCGCAGTCGCGGTGATCGACCCCGGCGGCAGCCGCGCCGATGGGGAGGGCTTGCGCGCCGCCATACGCAGCCGGACCGACCTGCCGATCCGCTACGTCATCATGACCCACCTGCACCCGGACCACGTGTTCGGCGCCGTCGCGTTCGTGGACGATAAGCCGGCGTTTGTCGGCCATGCCCGGATGGCGGGAATGCTGGTGGAGCGCGGCGAGTTCTACCGCAATGCCCTGGTGGACGTGCTGGGGCTGGAGGAGGCGGGCGACTACGCCAAGCCGACGCTGCTGGTGCAGGACACGGCGGCACTGGACCTCGGCGGGCGCACCCTGCGGCTGCAGGCGCACGCGACGGCGCACACCGACAACGACCTGTCGGTGCTGGACGAGGCGACGGGCACGCTATGGCTCGGCGACCTGCTGTTCGTGGACCGGGTTCCGGCGCTGGACGGCAGCATCCTGGGATGGCTGGCGGTGGTGGCGGCGCTGCGGGGCACGCCGGCGGGGCGGGTCGTGCCGGGCCATGGCCCCGCCGCCGTGGCCTGGCCCGGCGCTGCCGCGGCGCAGGACCGCTACTTGGGCGGCCTGGTGCGGGACATCCGCGCCTCCATCGCGCATGGTGGCGACATCGAGCAGGCGGTGGCGTCGGTCGGACAGGCCGAGCGGGACCGCTGGGTGCTGTTTGACGAGTACAACGGCCGCAACGTCACCAGCGCGTTCAAGGAGCTGGAGTGGGAGTAGGCCAACCCCGGGGGCAACCGGGCAGGCGCTGATAGGGGAGCGGACTTATGAAGACATTGGCGGCGGCAATCGGCTTGATGGCGTGCCTGGCGGCGCCAGCCTTGGCGGAGGAGGACCCGGCCACGCAGGCGGAGCGGTGGCAGGACCTGAAGCACGCCGTGTTCGGCGACCGGGTGGTGGCAGACGGCGGCGGCGTGATTGCCTTGGAGGCGCCGGCCCGTGCCCTGGACGCCTCGCTTGTGCCGGTGACGGTGACCTTGTCGGCAGGGGGCGGCGCTGGGCCGGGCCGGGTGAGGGCGGTGTGGCTGCTGGTGGACGGCAACCCTTCGCCGCTGGCTGGCACCTTCCACTTCGGCCCCGCAGCCGACGCGCGGCAGCTTAAGACGCGGGTGCGGGTGGATCAGTATACGCTGATGCACGCGGTCGCCGAGACGGAGGATGGCCACCTGTTCGCGGCCGAACGCTACGTGAAGGCGGCTGGCGGCTGCTCGGCGCCGTCCACCAAGGACCCGCAGGTGGCGCTCGCCCGCCTGGGGCAGATGCGGCTGCGGGTGGATGGCGAGGGACCGCCGCCCGAGGGGGAGGCTGCGACGGCGCAACTGCTGATCAGCCATCCCAACAATAACGGGATGCAGGTGGACCAGCTCACCCACAACTTCATCCCGCCGCGTTATATCCAGGATATTGCGGTGCATTTCGGCGATGCGCTGGTGCTGGACGTGGATGCCGACATCTCGCTTAGCGAGGACCCGGCGATCACCTTCGGGTTCGTGCCGCAGGGGCCGGGACCGTTGCGGGTGGACGTGCTGGACAGCACCCGGGCGACGTTCCACCAGGAATTCCCGGTGGCGGGACGGAGCTAGCCGCTCCCTCTCCCTCCGGGAGAGGGCCGGGGTGAGGGAGGCGACAAGCACCGAACTTACCCCAAGGAGGAAGCGAAGCCCGCTCGCAATCGGCGGAGACCGGCCCTTGCCGCCCCCCTCACCCCAACCCTCTCCCGGAGGGAGAGGAAGAGCTAGGCGGCTACTTGCACTGCAGCGCCACCTCTGCCTGCGCGCGGCGAAGCTGCTCCGTTCGTTCCTTGGCGACGGGCGTGTCGCGGAACATCGCGCCGCGGTCGCCCAGACCGCCCTGCTGCATCCGCAGGATGGTGTCAGCCTGCTCGTAGTCGTCGTAGGTCATCATGTTGGCGATGGTATCGACGCCGCACGCGCACCGGTCGAGGAATTCGCGCTTAAAGTTGTTGCTGGCCATGCAGCCGATCACATAGTCGGCGCGGGCCGCGGTCGGGTAGTCGTTGGCTGGATGGCGCACCTGGGCGTGGGCGGCCACGGCGGCGAAGATCGTGGCGAGGGCGGCAAAGGCAAGGGCGCGCTTCATGGTTCCACTCCGATGAAGATGGTGCGTTGGCTGAAGGCCGGGGCGGACATGGCGGCGTCGGCCGGCACCGCAATGCGGATTTCGGCGATCGTGCCGGGCACGCCGTCCGCGAGGACGAACGTGTAGCTCTTTTCCTGCAGCGACTGGATGCGCTCCAGCCGCGGGTCGCCGCGGAACGGGTGCACGGTGATCTCCCGCGCCGGCAGCGAGGAGCCTGCCAGGATGAAGGTCGCGTCCGTGATGGTGGCGCCGGTCACGAACGCCTCGCGTATCTTGTTGCGGAAGTAGGACGCGGACAGGCCCACGGCGTCCCGCATCTCGTTCACGTCGCGCTCCAGGGTCAGCATCAGCAGCGGGTTGCCGCGGAAGTGGTCCAGCTCGGGAAACTGCACGTGATGCTGGCCGGTCAGGTAGTCGAACGACAGGTCCTTGGTCCCGTCGGCGTTCACCCGCCGGATGTGCAGCTCGACCTTGTCGGTGAACCCGGCCCCGCCGTCGCGCACGAAGCCGTAGTCCAGCGTTTCCGGGTGATCGACGTTGCGCAGGTGCGGCGTCTCGAACAGCGCGAGCTGCGCCGGGCTGAGCGGGCGGGTGTCGTCGGGCGGCGCTTCGTCGGCCCGGGCGGGGCCGGGCGCCAGGACTGCCAGCATGGAGGCTGCCAGCATGGGAGCCGCAAGCACGATTGTCATTGAACCAGCGCGAAGCAGCCTCATTGTGTCACGCAGGGGGATGTCCATGATCGAACTTGTCCTTGTGTACTGCCTGTCCAGTGAACCCGACCAATGCCTGGAGCGGCGCGAGTTGCGCGAGGAGGTGGGCAGCGCCATCGAATGCACCATGAAGGCGCAGACGATGGCGCAGGAGTTCGTCCATGCCCATCCCCGCTTCCGCCTGCAGGGGTGGCGGTGCGAGGTGGACCGGCCCAAGGAACGCCCGGCGTAGCGGTGCGGCGGCTGCCTAGTAAACCACGACGCTGCGGATGCTCTCGCCCCTGGTCATGAGGTCAAAGCCCTCGTTAATCCGATCGAGTGGCAGGATGTGGGTGATCAGGTCGTCGATGTTGATCTTGCCCTCCATGTACCAATCGACGATCCGCGGGACATCCGTCCGCCCCCGTGCGCCGCCGAACGCGCTGCCCTGCCAGACGCGGCCCGTGACCAACTGGAACGGCCGCGTGCTGATCTCCTGCCCTGCGCCGGCGACGCCGATGATGGTGCTCTTGCCCCAGCCCTTGTGGGCGCACTCAAGCGCCTGCCGCATCAGGGTCGCATTGCCCACGCACTCGAAGCTGTGGTCCGCGCCGCCTCCGGTGATGTCCACGAGGTAGGGCACGATGTCGCCCTGCACCTCTTTGGGGTTGACGAAGTCGGTCATGCCGAACTTCATGGCCAGTTCCTTGCGCGCCGGGTTGATGTCCACGCCGACGATCTGGTCGGCCCCGGCGATGCGCGCGCCCTGCACCACGTTCAGCCCGATGCCGCCCAAGCCGAACACCACGACGCGGTCGCCCGGCGCCACCTTGGCGGTGAACAGCGCCGCCCCCACCCCGGTGGTCACGCCGCAGCCGATGTAGCAGATCTTGTCGAACGGCGCGTCCTCGCGGACCTTGGCCAACGCGATCTCCGGCAGCACGGTGTAGTTGGCGAACGTCGAGCAGCCCATGTAGTGCAGCACAGGCTTGCCCTGGAAGCTGAACCGGCTGGTGCCGTCCGGCATCACCCCGCGCCCCTGCGTCACCCTGATCTTCTGGCACAGGTTGGTTTTCTGGCTCAGGCAGTAGCTGCACTCCCGGCATTCGGGGGTGTAGAGCGGAATGACGTGGTCGCCCTTCTTCAGCGAACGCACGCCCGGGCCGACCTCGACCACTATCCCCGCGCCCTCGTGGCCGAGGATGGCGGGGAACATGCCCTCGGGATCATCGCCCGACAGGGTGAACTTGTCGGTGTGGCAGATGCCGGTGGCTTTTATCTCCACCATCACCTCGCCCTCGCGCGGTCCCTCCAGTTGCACCGTCTCGATCGTCAGCGGTTCACCCGCCGCATGGGCCACAGCAGCTCGTACGTCCAACGCAAGTCCTCCTGCTCGTTCCCAGGACAGTAGCGGCTTACCAGGGTAATGCCAGGGGGGGCGGCGCCGTTACTGCATCAATCCTGTCCTATGCTGCACTGCAACACGCAACGGTTGCATATTCTGCAAAATATTCTGCGGCTGCGGCGCTTGTCCGTTTCGGCAATGCCTGCATATGCTGGCGACCGCACGTTCCGCTCGCCCCCTGTGACTGGGGTTAGGGGTCAGGGCGGGTGACTTGGACGGCCTGGGGCGGATGCGCCGGGCAGGACGCAACGGCCGCATAAAGCGGTCCATAAAAGGAGGACCAAACGTGATGCTAAACCGCAAGCTACTGCTCGGCTGCACGATGATGATGGGCCTGGCCGCCGTGGCCAGCGCGCCGGCCTCGGCCAATGACGAGCTGATCAAGCTGCAGGGCGACAAGAACCAGTGGGTGATGCCCGCCGGCAACTATGCCAGCCAGCGCTACACCGCGCTCGACCAGATCAACACCACCAACGCCGGCAAGCTGCATCCCGTGTGGTCGTTCTCGACCGGCGTGCTGCGTGGCCATGAGGGCGGGCCGCTGGTGATCGGCGACACGATGTATGTCCACACGCCGTTCCCGAACAACGTGTTCGCGCTCGACCTGAACGACAACGGCAAGGTCATCTGGAAGTATGAGCCGCGCCAGGACCCCAACGTCATCGCCGTGATGTGCTGCGACACCGTGAACCGCGGCGTGGCGTACGGCGACGGCAAGATCATCCTGAACCAGGCCGATGCGACGGTCGTGGCGCTCGACGCCAAGACCGGCAAGGAAGTCTGGCACGTCAAGAACGGTGACCCCGCCAAGGGCGAGACCATGACGATGGCGCCGATGATCGTGAAGGACAAGGTTTATGTCGGGATCAGCGGCGGCGAGTTTGGCACGCAGGGGCGCCTGACCGCCTACAACATGAAGGACGGCTCGCTCGCGTGGAACGCCTATTCGGTGGGTCCGGACAGCCAGCTTCTGGTCGATCCCGTGAAGACCACGAACATGGGCAAGCCGATCGGCGAGAACTCATCGCTCAGCACCTGGCAGGGCGACCAGTGGAAGACCGGCGGCGGCAGCACCTGGGGCTGGTACAGCTATGACCCTGCCACCAACCTGATCTATTACGGGACGGGCAACCCCAGCACCTGGAACCCGGTGCAGCGCCCCGGCGACAACCGCTGGTCCATGACCATCTTCGCCCGCGACGCCGACACCGGCATGGCGAAGTGGGTGTACCAGATGACCCCGCATGACGAGTGGGACTACGACGGCATCAACGAGATGGTCCTGGCCGACATCCCCGTTAAGGGCGTGATGACCAAGGCGCTCGTGCACTTCGACCGCAACGGCTTCGGCTACACGCTGAACCGTGAGACGGGCGAACTGCTGGTGGCTGAGAAGTTCGACCCGGCGGTGAACTGGGCGACCCACGTGGACATGAAGACCGGGCGGCCCGAGGTCGTGAACCAGTACTCGACGCAGTACAACGGCGAGGACAAGAACAGCCGCAATGTCTGCCCGGCAGCGTTGGGCTCCAAGGACCAGCAGCCCTCGGCGTTCTCGCCGCGGACCAACCTGTTCTACGTGCCGACCAACCACGTCTGCATGGACTACGAGCCGTTCAAGGTGTCCTACACCGCGGGCCAGCCCTACGTCGGGGCGACGCTTTCGATGTATCCGCCGAAGGGCGACACCAACCTGGGCAACTTCATTGCCTGGGACGCTGGCACGGGCAAGATCGCCTGGTCCGACCCGGAGCCGTTCTCCGTCTGGTCCGGCGCGCTGGCGACCGCGGGCGACGTGGTGTTCTACGGCACCCTCGACGGCTACCTGAAGGGCGTCGATGCCAAGACCGGCAAGGAGCTGTATCGCTACAAGACGCCGTCCGGCATCATCGGCAACGTCAACAGCTACGTCCATAACGGCAAGCAGTATATCGCCGTGCTGTCGGGCGTGGGCGGCTGGGCCGGGATCGGCATGGCGGCCGGGCTGGCGAATGACACCGATGGCCTGGGTGCGGTCGGCGCGTACAAGTCGCTGTCCAACTACACGCAGCTTGGTGGCGTGCTGACGGTGTTCGGCCTCGACTAAGCCAACACACAGGTGGTTCCCGGCCGTGGAGGCTCCGCGGCCGGGGCTGCTTCTGGAGAGTTTTAATGCACAAGAAGTCTCTGATTGCGCTGTCCGGCCTGATTTGCGCCGGGCTGGTGGGCGTCGTCGCGTTGTCGTCCGGCGCCAAGGCCGAGAATGATCCGGTTTACGTCGTCGATGGCGGCAAGGTGGACCAGCATACGTTCAATGGTTACCGCCGCTACGGCGAGTCCTGCATGCGCTGCCATGGCCCTGATGGCGCCGGCAGCTCCTATGCGCCGGACCTGACGCAGTCGCTGCAGCGGATGTCCTATGACGACGTGGTCAACACGATCGTCAACGGGCGGCAGAACGTCACCAAGACGCAGAACAACGTCATGCCGGCCTTCGGCACGACCGAAGATGTCGTGCTCTACATCGACGACATCTATGGTTACCTCAAGGCGCGTTCCGACGAGAAGCTGCCGCGCGGGCGGCCGAAGCGCATCGGCGACGATGGCGGTTAGCCGTCTCGGCAGCGCCGCCGCCCTGGTTGGCGCGGCGTTGCTGGCCGCGGCGCCTGCCCAGGCCCAGCGCGCCGAGCTGATTTCCCGCACGGAGTTGCGGGTGTGCGCCGACCCGCATGACCTGCCGTATTCCAACGAGGCGAAGGCCGGGTTCGAGAACAAGGTGGCCGAGATCATCGGCGCCGACCTGGACTTGCCCGTGACCTATGTCTGGTTCCCGCAGACCACCGGGTTCGTTCGCAATACGCTGGCGGCCCGGGAGTGCGACCTGGTGATGGGCGCGGTCTCCGGCGACGGCATGATGGACAGCACCAACCCGTACTACCACACCGGCTACATGATTGTGACGCGCACGGCCGACCACATCACGGCGCGCTCGGTCGGCGACCCGGCGCTGGCGAACAAGAAGTTCGGCGTCATCGCCGCGACGCCGCCCACCGACCTGCTGGTGCGGCATCACTTGATGGATCAGGTGCGGCCCTACTCCCTGCGCGTCGATACCCGCATCAGCAACCCGCCGCGCGCCATGCTGCAGGACCTGACCGATGGCGTGATCGACGTGGCGCTCGTGTGGGGTCCACCCGCCGGCTATGCGATCAAGCACGACGACCTGCCGCTGACCGCCGCGTTCATCGAGCCGGAGCCGGACGCACCGCGGCTGGACTACCGGATCGCCATGGGCGTGCGTGCCGGGGAGCCGGAGTGGCGGCGGCGGATCAATCAGGCCATCGTCAAGCACCAGGCCGAGATCGCCGCGGTGATCGCCGACTACGGCGTGCCGCTGGTGCCGGACCAGGGCCGCCCGCTGGCCGCCAAGGAGTAGCACCGATGAGCCTGCAGGCGTGAGGCGGCTGGCCCTGGCGATGCTGCTGGCCGCGGGGCCGTGCTGGGCCGACCCAGCGGTACCGGTGCCGGAAGGTTACCGGCAGGACGACTACCGTGCGCCCGTTCCGGACACCGTGCCGGGAGTTGTCGTGCTGCACCTGTCGGCAATGCAGGAGGTCGTTGCTCGCGGTGATGCCGTGCTGATCGATGTGCTCCCCGCCCCGCGCCGCCCGGAGGCGACGCGCCCTGGCAGCCCCTGGCTGCCCGTGCCGCACCAGACTCTGCCCGGCGCGCTCTGGTGGCCGGAGGTCGGCCGCGGCGCCCTGCCCCCGGCGTTCGAGGCCCATTTAGAGCAGCGGCTGCGGGAGGTCACAGCCGGAGACGCACACCGCCTGGTGGTGTTCTTCTGCCTGAACGATTGCTGGATGAGCTGGAACGCCGCCCGCCGTGCCGCGGCGCTGGGCGTGCGGGCCGGATGGTACCCCGAGGGCGCGGATGGATGGATCGCCGCGGGATTGCCGACTGCAGTAGCAGCCCCGGACCTGCCGGAGTAGGTGGGAGCGGTCAGCCCCCCAGCTTGCCCTGCAACGCCTGCGCCAGGGCGCCGAGCTTCGCTTCCATCTGCACCGGTGCCTCGCAGGCATAGCGGATCGTACGCTCGATCTCCTGGAACTCGCGGATCAGCAGCGCCCGGCGGCTGACGACCTCCTCGCGTTGCGCGGCCGGGGCGTCGGCTGGCAGGGCGCGCAACTCGGCGGTGATGCGGGACGTCGTCTCCGCCAGCAGGCGTTGGCGGTGGGCGATGGCGTGCAGGCGGTCGATGATCTCGGTTCGCTGGGTGTTGGTGTCCTCGACCAGCCCGGCGAACACCTCGGCCAGCACGGCTGGACGCTCCGGCGCGGGCACGGTGTCGGCAAACGCGGAAAGCTGGTCCGCGCCCGCCTGGGCCGGCACCGCACGCGGCGCGACGCTGGCGACTACGGCGGCCACCCGCGGGTCGGCGTGCCAGTCGCCGGGCGCGGCCGGGCCACCCCAGTAGGCGCCGGCGGCCAACTCGGGCACCAGGCGCTGCACGCAGGGCCAGTCCGGGTCCGGCGGCGGCCCGGCGGCGCCCAGCACCACCGCTGCCGCCAGCATCCAGGGTGCGCGCAGGCGGCTCACTCCGCCGCGGCCCGCCGCGCCAGCAGGCCCCGGCCGGGATCGTAGCCCACGGCCGCCAATGCCATGAACACGGCGCTGCACCCGATGACCACGGCGGCGGCAAGCCAATCCACCTGGCCATACAGCGCGAAACGGATCAGTTCCGTGGCGGAGGTGAAGGGGTTCAACTGGCACACCCACCACAGCACCAGGCTGCTCTCCTTCACCCGCCACAGCGGATACAGCGCGGACGACGCGAAGAACATTGGGAAGATGACGAAGTTCATCACCCCGGCGAAGTTCTCCAACTGCCGAATGAACGACGACAGCACCAGCCCCAGCGCCCCCAGCATCAGCCCGGACAGCACCAGTGCCGGCAGCACCGCGAAGTAGCCGACCGGCGGCGGCTCGATCTCCCAGAACCAGGCGATGCCCAGGAAGAGGTAGGACTGCACCACCGCCACCGCGACGCCCGCCAGCAGCTTGCACAGCAGCAGGTACCAGCGCGGGAAGGGGCTGACCATCAGGGTCTTCATGCTGCCCATCTCGCGGTCATAGACCATCGACAGGCTGCTCTGCATGCCATTGAACAGCTCGATCATCGCGATCAGGCCGGGGGCGATATAGACCTCGTAGGGGATGTAGGTTTCATACGGCGGGATGATCGACACGCCCAGCACGAAGCGGAACCCGGCGGCGAAGATCGCCAGCCACACCAGCGGGCGCACCAGGGCGGAGATGAAGCGCCCCCGCTGATGCACCCAGCGCAGTCCCTCCCGCCGGATGATGCCGCCCATGCAGCGCGCATAGGCCGCCGCGGTCAGGCCCGGGTTACCTATGGCGATGCCAGGGCCTTCGGCAATCGCTGGGCTGGCGGTGCGGATGGCGCCGAGCGGCTGCGCCTCCTGCAATGAGGGCACGGTCATGCCGCAACCTTGGTCAGTGTCTCGAAGGTCTGCTTCAGGCTGCCGCCCTCGGGAACCATGCCGGCGGCAGGGCCGTCGGCCAGGATGCGCCCACGGTGCAGCACGACGACCTTGGCGTCGCCGCCGGCCTCGTCGATCAGGTGCGTCGCCCACAGCACCGCCATCCGCCGCTCCCGGCACAGCGTGCGGACATGCTCCAGCAGGAAGGCACGGCTTTCCATGTCTAGCCCGGCGGTCGGCTCGTCCAGCAACAGCAGCGCCGGCTCGTGCACCAGCGCGCGGGCCAGCTCCACACGCCGCCGCTGGCCGCCCGACAGCAGGCGCACCCGGTCCCCGGCCCGCTCCTGCAAGCCGACCCGCGCCAACTCGTCCCGGATGCGCGGCGCCGCGACCGACCCGGCAATGCCATGCAGCGCCGCGTGGTAGGCCAGGTTCTGCCGCACAGTCAGGTCCAGGTCGAGCGTCGGCTGCTGGAACACCACCCCCATCCGCGCCAGCGCCGCCGAGGCGTCCGCACGGAACGGCTGGCCGAACACGGCGATGCTGCCCTGGTGCGCGTGGTACAGCCGGGTGATCAGCGCGAACAAGGTCGTCTTCCCCGCGCCGTTCTGGCCGAGCAGCACCGTGAAGTCGCCGGGCTGCAGGCTGAAGCTGACGCCATCCAGCACCGTCCGGGTGCCGAACCGGTGCGTCAGGTCGCGGACATCCAGGGCGGCGGGGGGCGTCATGGCGCCACCACGACGCCCCAGGGCAGTTGCCCCACCGGCACCGACTTCGTCACCCGCAGCGCCGCCACGTCGATCACCGACAGGTCGTTGCTGACCCCGTTGGTGGTGAACAGCCGCTTGCCGTCCAGCGAGAACGCCAGGTTCCACACCCGCTGTCCCACCAGCAGGTACTTGCGGACTTCGTAGGTCTTGGCGTCGATCACGGCGACGCGGTTGGCCGGGCCGAGCGCCACGAAGGCGGTGGAGGCATCCGGCGTGAACACTATGCCGACCGGCTGCACGCTCTCGGCGGGGACGCCGGGGATGGCGAAGCTGATGGTGTGCAGCACCTTGTGCTCGGCGGCGTCGATCACCGCGACGGTGCCGCCGACCTCCGAGCTGACCCAGACCTGCGACCCATCCGCGGTGAACCGGGCGACGCGGGGGCGGCTGCCGACCAGCACGTTGGCGATGGATTGCTGCGTGGTGGTGTCGATGAAGTGCGCCATGCTCGTCGTCTCCGACGTGTTCACCAGCACCTTGCCGTCGGGGCTGACGCCCATGCCCTCCGGTTCCACGCCGACCGGGATCTCGGTCACGATCCGGCCGGCGGGGATGTCCAGGATCGACACCATGTTGTCGTTCTCGTTGGCGATATACAGCGTCTTGCCGTCGGGGCTGAGGGCGAACAGCTCCGGGTCGGGGCCGCTGGGCAGCACGCGGCTGACGGCCAGGGTGGCGAGGTCCAGCACCTCCACATGGTCGCTGTCGCTGGTGCAGATGTACAGGCTGCGGCCGTCCTTGCTGGCGACGATGCCGCGCGGGCGGTCGCCGACCGGCACCGTCGCGGTCACTGCCAGCGTCGCGCCGTCGAGGACGGTGATGGTGTTGTCCTTCTCGTTGGACACGAACAGCCGCTCCGCCCGGGCCGCCTGGGCGCCGACCAGTTGCAAGAGGGGGAAGCACAGGCACAGGGCGGCGGCTACAGCTTGCATTGGGTCTCCGGCTGGTCGATGCCCAGGGTGTCGAGTTCCGAGAACTGGTGCAGGTAACCCGGCTGCGGGCTGACCGACACCAGGCTGCGCGCGTCGGCCAGCAGCACCGGCTGGCGCAACTGCCCATCCCAGGGGCGGAAGGTCAGCCGGGCGCCCTTGAACGCCGCCAGCTCGAACTTCGGGCTGTGCAGGTAGGCGCCGATGGCGGCCGGGTCCCCGCTGCCGCCGCGCAGCGCGGCCTCACCGGCGGCGCGGACGGCCATCCAGGCGCCGAAGTCCCGCACCGTCATCGCCCGGCCCGCCTGCTTCTGGAACCGCGCCTGCAACTGCGTCGCGCCCCACTGCTCGAACGCGTGCGCCCAGGCGGTCGGCTGCAGTCCCTGGGTCCCGGCGATGGGCCGGGGGTCGGTGGTGCGATAGGCCAGGTCGTCGCCGAACTCCGCCGCCGTGTCGGCCACCACCAGCACGTCGTACGACAGCCCCTGGGTGAAGCGGGCGACCTCGGCGCCGATGGCGACGTGCCCGGTGTCGGTGCGCTGGGCGCCGGGCTGGAAGGTCCAGGGCTTGTCGGCGACGATGCGGAGCTGGAACTTGCGGGCGGAGCGGCGCAGTGCGTCGGCATACGCCTTGTCGTCGTCGGTGCGGCCCTGCACCAGCAACAGGTTGCGCCACCCCTTGACGGTCAGGTACTGCATCAGCGCGTCCGCCAGCATGGCCCGGCTGGGCAGCAGGTGCAGCACGCCCGCCCGGCACCCGGCGCCGCGCAGGCTGTCATCCTCGCTGGTAGCATCCAGCAGCACCGCGCCCTTTGCCTCCGGCAGGTCGGCGACCTGCAGCAGCAGGGGGGCGGGCAGGTCGGCGACGATCACCCGCTCGCCCTCGGCCAGCATCGCCTGGGCGGCCGAGATGACGGCGGCGGCGTCGGGCTGAATCGACTCGTGCAGGGCGTAGGCTTGGCCCAGGAACCGCCCGGTCGTCTGGTCGTCCGCCAGCGCGAGACGCGCGCCTTGCACGCCCTCGTCGGCGGGGGGCGGGTCCAGGGTGACGAGTGGTGACACACGCTTGGGGGCCAGGGCCAAATAGGCGATGCCCACGGTCACCGGGTCCGCCGCACGCGCCGGGACCGCGAGCAACAGGGCTGCGAGCATCAGGGCCGGACCGGGCAGGGCTGGCATCGCGTCCTCCATGACGGCTGCGTTGCTGTGCAGCGCCTTGAGACGAGAATGGACCCTCGGCCCCGCGTTGTCAGCCCCCGTTGCCGGGCCAGACGATCAGGAGCCGCCTGCCTGCTCCCTCTCCCCCTTCGGAAGAGGGCCGGGGTGAGGGAAGCCGCAAGGGCCGACCTCCGCCGGATTAGGAGCCAAGCTCCGCTCTCTCCTTGGCCAGGTCAGGTCCTCCTGGCCTCCCTCATCCCGGCCCTCTCCCAAAGGGGGAGAGGGAGGGGGCCCTGCTCGCAATGGTACCGCGATTGACAACCGGGCTGCATTCCCCAAGCAGTAAGGCCAACGACGCCCGGGGAGGGGCCGATGCAACACGCACGCCGCACAATCCTGCTCCTGCCGGTCGCCGCCGCCCTTGGCACGCGCCAGGTCGTAGCGGCGCCTGACATCCGCATTGGCACGCTGCGCTTCGGGTCAGTCGCCTGGGAGCTGGACGTGATGCGCGTGCATGGCCTGGACAGCGCCGCGGGCGTGGCGGTGGAGGCGGTCGAGTTCGCGTCCGCCCAGGCGCCGCAGGTGGCGCTGCAGGCGGGCCGGGTGGACGCCATCGTGCAGGACTGGCTGTGGGTGTCGCGCCAGCGGGCGTCGGGCGCGGACTGGACCCTGTCGCCGACCTCCGGCGCGCTGGGGGCGGTGATGGCGCCGTCGGGGTCGCCGGTGCAGGCGGTGGCGGACCTGGCCGGGCGGCGGCTGGGCATCTCGGGCAGCCCGCTGGACAAAAGCTGGCTGATCCTGCGCGCCTATGCGCAGCGCACCGCCGGGCTGGACCTGGACGCCGCGGCCAGCAAGACCTTCGGCCCGCCGCCCCTGCTGGCCGAGCAGGCGGCGGCGGGGCGGCTGGACGCCGTGCTCACCTACTGGCCGTTTGCGGCGCGGGCGGAGGCGGCGGGACAGCGCCGGGTGCTGGCGATGGAGGATGCGGTGGACGCCCTGGGCATCCCGCCGGGCATGCCCTTCGTGGGCTGGGTGTTCTCCGACGCCTTTGCCGGGCGCAACACCGCGGCGGTGCAGGGCTTCGTCGAGGCGTCGGCCAAGGCCCGGGCCATCCTGGTCGAATCCGACGCCGAGTGGGACCGCATCGCGCCGCTCACCGGGGCCTCAAGCCCCGAGGAGTTGGCGCGGCTGCGGACCTGGTACCGGCGCGGCGTTCCGGCGGCGTGGAACCTGGCGGCGGTCCCGCGGCTGTACGACCTGCTGGCAGACATCGGCGGACCCGCCCTGGTCGGACCCGCGACGCACCTGCAGCCGGGGACGCTCTGGAACGCCGGCTGAGCCTACCGCCGCACCTCGCGCACGCAGCCGCCGCAGGCGCCGGCGCTGATCTCGACGACGAACTTGCGCCGCATCGCCCGCTCGAAGTCGTCGAACCCCGACGCCGGCAGCAGGAAGGAGCCGGGGCCGCCGATCACATGCTCCCGGTACCAGCCCTCCAAGGTGTCCGCCTCGTCGCCCTCAAGGATCGGCAGTCCGTTCACAGTGATGTCATCGGCGACCATGCTGTCCCGGACCTGGTCCACCGTCTCCTGCGGGTTGCAGTTGTCGCGGCCGTCGCCGGATACGTCCACCACCAGGTGCTCGGCCGGGATCGGCATCTGCGTCAGCACCTTGTCGGCGATGCTGCGCAGGGCCGTTGACATGCAGGTGAAGCCGCTGTCGGCCCGGCGCAGCCGCCGCACCCGGGCGGCCACCGAGCGGATGTCGTCGGCGCTGGTCAGCAGGGTCCACGGCAGCACCAGGAACGGCCGGTTCGACCACTGCACCATCGCGATCAGCATGGACTTGTGCTTGCCGGACAGCACGCTGGCCTGGACGTCGGCGGACTCGAACGCCGCCGCGATACCCTGCATCTGCAGCGAGAAGCGCGCGGCATCGATGGACTCCGACACATCGACGGCCAGGACCAGCGCCAGGTCCACCTTCTCCTGCTGCGCCGCGGCGGGTGCGGACAGCAGCAGGATCGCCAGCAGGGCGGCACACCAGCGCATAATCAGCGCTCGGCCAGGTCGGCGTTGCGGAGGCCGTCCACGCCCTGGGCCGCCTCCAGCCCGATGATGCCGTGCAGCGAGGCGCGGCGCACGTCCGCCCCGGCCAGGTTAGCGCCGGTCACATCCGCGCCCTCCAGCCGCGCCCCGGCGAGGTCCGCACCCCGCAGGTTGGCGCCGCGCAGGTTGGCGCCCTGCAGCTTCACGAAGCGCATGCGAACGCCCGACAGGTCGGCCCCGGCGAGGTTCGCCCCCGCCAGGTTGCAGCCGCTGAGGTCCGACTTCAGCGCGGCCAGGAACTGCGTCTCCCCCAGCTCAAAGTGGGCGTCGGACAGGTTGGCGCCGGTCCAGTCGCCGTTGCCCAGCTTGGCCAGCAGGTGCGCCGCGGACAGGTTGGCGCCGCGGAACCGGGGCGCGTCCTCGGCCGGCATCTCCCCCGCCTTGGAGGACGCGGCGGGGAGGAACATCCTCGCCCCGGCCAGGTTGGCGCCAGAGAAGTCGGCACGGATGATGATGGCACGGTCCAGGTCCGCCCCGGCCAGGTTGGCGCCGACCAAGCGCGCCCCGGTCAGGTCGGCGCCGAACAGGTTGACGCCGGCCATGTTGGCGCCGCTGAGGTCAACGTCGGCCAGGTCCAGCCGCGACAGGTCCTGTCCCGACAGGTCGGCGGGGTGCGGGCCGTGCAGGGCGGCGATCACCTGCGGCACCGTCATGGTCGCCGCCGCCGCGGGCGGGGCTGCGGACGCCAGCACGGCGATGGCGCCTACTGTGGCCCCTACTGTGACCAGGACTGCTGATAGGGCGTTCCGCCGCGGGCCGGGCTGCTTCATGCCGGAAGCGTAGCCCGACCCTCCCAGGCAGCGCCATCACCAAGATTACAGGCGGGATCACCAGGGACGCCGGGCAGGCGGTCCTGGACGCGCCGCCCTGCGGGTGCATCATGCCGGCGATGAGCACCGCATCTGGGATCACGCGCCGGCGGCTGATCGGCCATGGAGCGGCGCGGGCCGCGGCAACGCCAGGGGAGCCGCCGTTCCTGACGGACGAATTCGCCATGGTCGGCGTGTTCGGCCTGGACTGGCTGCTCGACCCGCGCTTCACCCGCCTGCTGGACACCCTGGCGGCGTCGCCCGGCGCGGTCCGGGCGGTGCGGGTGTTCGGCGCGCTCAGCCTGGGGCGGGACAGGGTGGCGCCGCTGCACAGCGCCGGGGTGTGGGATGGGCCGGGGCCGCCCGACTTCTCCCGCACCCTGCAAGCGTTGGAGACGCTGACCAGCCGCGGCCTGACGCCGTTCCTGCCGCTGACGTTCTTCCCGCCGCACCTCTCCCCGGCGCCGGCGCAACCCCCCGCGGCATGGGACAGCTGGGTCACCCTGGTGCGCGCCTTCCTGGACGCCATCGTCGCCCGCTACGGCACCGCGGAGGTGGGGCGCTGGTGGTTCGAGGTCTGGAACGAGCCGAACATGCCGCCATTCTGGACCGGCAGCTTCGACCAGTACCTGGACCTGTACCAGGTCACCTCGGCTGCCGTCGTCGCCAGCGGCCACCCGATCCGGCTGGGCGGCCCGGTGCTGGCCTACCTGCCCGGCGACGGGCGGGGAGGCGGCCCGGCGCTGATGGAGCGCTTCCTGACGTTCCTGGCCGCCTCGCCCGGGGTCCGCTGCGACTTCGTCTCGCTGCACCGCAAGGGAAGCTGGACCACCGAGGAGGGCGAGCCGGACCTGGACCGCCTGGTGCGGGCAGCCGACGACACGGCGCAGGCCATCCTGCGGCTGACGCCCGGCCGCGCCCGCGGCATGGTGATCGTGGACGACGAGGCCGACATGATGGTGGGCTTCGACCGGCCGTACGCCCCGCGCATGACCCACCAATCGGTCGCATGGCTGGCGTCATCCATGGCCGCGCATGACCGGCTCAGCGTCGCCTACGCCGCCCATGGCATCCGCTTCAGGGCAGCGTCGGACAATGCGAACCAGCACCTGACGCTCGGCCCCTTCGATGGGCGGCGCACGCTGCTGACGCCGCTGGCCGACGACCCGGACGACCTGGTGAAGCTGCCGGTGTTCGGCTTCTATGAGCTGCTGCGGCTGATGGGACGTCGCCGCCTGCCGTCGGATGCGCCCCCGGGCGTCGCGCACCTGGCCACCATGGGCGAGGCCGGGATGGCGGCGCTGTTCAGCCGTTACGGGCCGGATGGCCGGGACTTCACCTGCTCGCTGGATGCCGTGCCGTGGCGGCGCGTCAACATCGTGCAGTTCTGCATCGACGCCGGCCATACCGGCGCCCGGCCCGGCCTGGCCGACCCGGCGATGCGGCGCGCGGCCGAGCTGGCGGCCGTGGAGCCGATCCGCCGCGATGCGGCGCCGGCTCCGCAGGCGATCGCACTGGCCCCGTACGGCACCGTCCTGCTGTGGGTGTCGCCGTTCCAGGCCCGGGCGCCGGCGCCGCCCCGCTGGATCGAGGCCCGGCGGGACGGCGCCGTCGTCCGGCTGCGCTGGACGCCCAGCACCGACCCGGCGTTCTACAGCTACGAGGTGCTGCGGGACGGCGTCCTGATCTCCCCGGCGCCGCTGCGGTCCGCGATGTGGGTCGATGATGGGTTGGCCGATCCGGCGCCGGCGGCGCGGCGGCGTGACTATGCGGTGCGGGCCGTTTCAGCGTCAGGGGTGGGGAGCGGTTGGGCCTTGATGGCCGCGCCATAGGGTGCGTGGCCCGGAGTGGATTTGGCGGCTGCGCCTGGGTGCAACCGCGGCGGCACCCTGCGGACCTGCTGGACCAGGCGGCGCTGGCCATGCTTCGCGGCGGACGCGCGCCGCCGTTGCCAGCCGACGTGCTGCAGGGTCAAGCCATGCAAACGGTCATCGCGCACTGCCGCGGCGAGGAGTGCGGCTGCCTGTCCCTTGTTCCAAACGGTCCACCATTCCGTAGTTCGTCATTGCCCCCCCGTTCGTCATTGCGGGGAACGCCTGTGACGCGGCACTCCAGGGGGCGCGCAAGACCGGGACCCCAGCCCTTGCCGCCCTGGATTGCCGCGCCGAAGCCGGCTCGCAATGAGGGGGCCTGATTGGCTGCGGATGTTGGCATGGCTCTGCCCTGCACGGCCCCCATTCAGGACCTTGCCGGCTGCACGACGATGCAGGGCAGTTGCCGCTGGTTGAGGCGCTGGCAGGCCGCCGTGGCGGCGTTGGCCGACAGATGCTCGATGCGGGCGCGATACAGCGGGGCGCTGCCCAACGGCGTCGTCGTCGGCAGCGCCACCCGGGCGGTGCGGAGCTGGTCCGGCGCCTCGGCCCGGGCGCCCTCCGCGACGGCGCGGGCGAGGCCGGGGTTGGCGAAGGCGCCGACCTGGATGGCCCACGCCGCTTCGGGCACCGGTGCCGGAGCCGGGCTGCGCAGGGCCGCTGCGGTGAGCAGCCTGGGTGCGGCGGAGACCTCGGCATGGGCAGGGCGGGTTGCCACGGCCGGGAACGGCGCCGGCCCGGCCGACGCGACGGGGCGGCACGGCTGGTCCGGGTCATAGGCGGCGTCCGGGTTGCAGGCCGCCGCCGCAGCCAATTGAAGCTGGGGCGCCGCGGCGGTCTGGACCGGGGTGGCTGCGGCCTGCTCCAGCCGGGTGCAGGTCCGGTCCGGGTCGTAGGCCGCGTTCACGTCGCAGCCGGAGGCTAGGCTGATGGTGCTGGGACTCTCGCCGCCAAGGACGGCGGGCGCGCGTGCGTCGGCATACGCCGCCAGCGGGCCGGACAGCGGGACCTCGCCGCCAAGGTTGGGGGTGATCGCGGCCAGGTAGTTCACCGTCTCGTCCGGCAGGCCGCCGGCGCCCGCCAAGTAGCTGTCCACCCGGTCCGGCCCGGCGTTGTACGCCGCCAAGAAGCCGGGCGAGCCATAGCGGTCATACATCTCGCGGATGTAGGCCGTGCCTGCCAGGACGTTGTTGTGCGGATCGTAGGGGTCCTCGCCGAGGCTGTGCCGCGCCCGCAGCCCGGCATAGGTGGCGGGCATCACCTGCATCAGGCCCATCGCCCCGGCGGAGGACACCGCCTGCTCCCGCCCGCCGGACTCCTGGCGCATCACGGCGCGCACCCACTGCTCGGGCACGCGGAACCGGGCTGCGGCCTCCCGGACGTAGGGTCCCCAGGGATCGTTCGACGGACCCGGCGGCGGATAGAAGCGCGATGGCGCGATCCGGCCGGCCCGCCCCACCCGGTCGGCGGGCGGGACGGTGCCGTCGTAGGGCACGAAGCCATCCCCGGCATACCTCTGCTGTCCGCAGCCGGCCAGCATCAGCAGCATCGCCAAGCGGCCCGCGGCAGCGGAGCCGGGGCGTCGTTCACGTCCGCAAGAAGGCATCCAGCGCTCCTGTGTCCCGTTGCGGCCCCGCCTGGTCCTGCGCCAGCTTCTCATACAGGGCTGCGATCCCGCGATAGATCTCCTGTGTCGCCGGGTCCTCGCCGGCGAAGGCGGCGATCTCCTGCATCTCCGCCACCCACCGGTAGGCCTTGGGATACATTCCCGGCACCGCCCTGCTGAGCCAAGCCAGCAATTCCGGCTGGCTGCTCGCCAACTCCGCATGCAGGTCCGCCGCGGCGCCGAACCGGGTGGCGGCCAGCATCATCGCCGCCCCAAGCGCCGTCACGCCCTTGGTGATCCCGGCGTAACTCATTTTCAGGCCGGATGCCGCGCCGACCGGGCCGTCCAGCACCCGCACGTCGAGGCCATGCTGCGCCAGTACGGCGAGCCTGGGCGCGTCCGGGCCGGAGGCGTAGAACACCGGCCCTGGCCGGCCCGGCTGCGGCGGCCCGCCGATGATGCCGGCGTCCACGAACCCCACCCCTGCCCCGGCGATCACGGTGCCGACATGCTGCGCCGTTTGCGGACTGATCGCGTTGCAGTCGGCGTAGATTAGCCCGGGGATCAGGCCGGCCCGGGCTTGGGACAATCGTGCTTGGCGCAATGGCGCGGCCTGGCGCAACGCGGGGGCGAGGCGCTCGGCCAGGGACAGGGCTTCGCCGGGCGGCACGATGGAGAGCACGATGTCCGCCTCGGCGACGCCTGCGGGATCGGCGGCCTGCATGCCTGCCGCAGCGGCGCGCGCGGCGCTGGCGGGGCTGCGGCCGGCCAGCAGGGTCCGCACCTCCGCGCCGTGCCGGGCCAGGACCTGGCCGACCGCGGCGCCCATGGCCCCGGGCGCGATGACGGCGACGACCAGCATGGCTGCACCCCCGTGTCCGCTGCGTTCAGGCATGGTGCCGCGGCCAAGGCCGGCGGGCAATGCCGGAGTGGCCGCACCGGCACCACTCGTGGACGGGCGCCACTCGCGGACAGGTGCGGCGAAACTGCCATCCCGCACTGGCGGTTCGGGGGTAGCATACCGCTGTGAGGACCATGATCAGGAGGCACCATGCCAGTCTCGGCGCAAATCGTTTACCAACCCTATATCGCCGGCGCCCGCGGCGCGTTGAAGCCAGGCATCCCGATCATCTGCCGCACCCCGGAGGAAGGGATGCGGCGGGCGGAGAAGGCGCTGGCCGGCGGCTCCATCCTGGGCGCGCGGATCGTGCGGATGCACCATGACGACGACGCCGAGGAGTTCGGCGCCCCGGAGTACCTCGGGGAGGTCGGGCAGGTGCCGGACGAGCCGGGTTAGACGGATGCTTCGGTGCGGGATGCCGCTGGCGGCCGTGCTCGCTGGTTACGCAGCGCCGGTCCACGCGGGATCGCGGGTGTTCGGACCCATGGCGTCCTTCCGACCGCTGACCTGCCTCTCGCTCGGAGCATGAGGTGCATCCGGGCCAGGTTCGCCGCGGGTTCCCTCGCACGCGGCATCGGGCCTAGCATGCGGCAGGGAGCCGACGCATGAACCAGATTTCCCCCATCACGACCCACCCCTATGCCGAAATCCGGGAGGAGGTTGCCAAGCTGTGCGCGGGCTTCCCCGGCGCCTATTGGCGCAAGCTGGACGAGGTGCGGGGCTATCCGACCGAGTTCGTCCAGGCGCTGACCACGGGCGGCTACCTGGGCGCGCTGATCCCCGAGGAGTACGGCGGCGCCGGCCTGCCGCTGTCGGGCGCGGCGGCGATCCTGGAGGAGGTGCAGCGCCAGGGCTGCAACGGCGGCGCCTGCCACGCGCAGATGTACATCATGGGCACCATCCTGCGGCACGGCAGCGCGGCGCAGAAGGCCGAGTACTTGCCGAAGATCGCCGACGGCTCCCTGCGCCTGCAAGCCTTCGGCGTGACCGAGCCGACCAGCGGCACCGACACCACCGCCCTGCGCACCACGGCCCGGCGCGAGGGCGACACGTACATCGTCAACGGCCAGAAGATTTGGACCTCGCGGGCCGAGCACTCCGACCTGATGCTGCTGCTGGCCCGCACCACCCCGCGCGACCAGGTGGCAAAGAAGACGGAGGGCCTGAGCACCTTCATCGTCGATATGCGCGAGGCGGCGGGCCACGGCCTGACCATCCGGCCGATCCGGACGATGATGAACCACAACTCCTGCGAGGTGTTCTTCGACAACCTGGAGATCCCCGCCGCCAACCTAGTCGGAGAGGAAGGGCGCGGCTTCCGCTACATCCTGTCCGGCATGAACGCCGAGCGCATCCTGATCGCCGCCGAGTGCATCGGCGACGCCAAGTGGTTCATCGAGCGTGCCAGCGGCTATGCGAACGAGCGGGTGGTGTTCGGCCGTCCCATCGGCCAGAACCAGGGCGTGCAGTTCCCGATCGCCAAGGCCTACGCCAACATGCGCGCCGCCGAGCTGATGGTGCATGAGGCGCTGCGCCTGTACGAGGCCGGCGCCAACCCAGGGGCGGAGGCGAACATGGCGAAGATGCTGGCCGCCGACGCCTCGTTCGAGGCGGCCAATGCGTGCATTCAGACCTATGGCGGGTTTGGCTTCGCCGAGGAATACGACGTGGAGCGCAAGTTCCGGGAGACACGGCTGTACCAGGTGGCGCCGATCTCGACCAACCTGATCCTGTCCTACCTGGCCGAGCATGTGCTGGGGATGCCGCGGTCGTATTGATCCCGGCAGCCCTCTGCTGCCACCCTTACGCCGCTGCCCCCGATCAGCCACCGTCATTGCGAGCTGCCTTCGGCTTGGCAACCCGGGACCGTATGCACTGAACGTCCGGTCTTCCCGTTCCTGGAGCGCCAAACTTCAGCGCGATGAAGGGCAGAGTTGATAGGCCTTGATGCCTTAGGCAAACTGCACCGCGCAGAGTGAGGTAGGCGTGCGATGCGGATTGCAGGGTTGGCCATGATGGCGGTCGGCGTTGCGCTGACGATGCCTGGGCAGGCGAGGGCCGATGGTCTCGTCGCAATCAGGCCGGGCGTGATGTGCACGTCGCCTGAGGCGTTGGGCAGGCTCACGCTTCCTGGCGGTGAGAGCCGGACACACCTGCCCTCCCCTACCGCCGGGGATCTGGGCCTGGCGGCCTCGGGTGGCTGCATCGACATCCCGCTTGGCGCCAGGGTCACGGTGCAGAGGGCGTTCAAGAACACTTCTGTCGTCACCTATGCGGGCGAAGGCGCACCGCCAGGCGGCACGATGATTGTGCCCAACGTTGATTTCCGTCCGGCGGCCGAGGCCGCCGCAACGCAGGCGCCCGCCCCGGCTGGACCAGGTGGCCCTGCGTTCGCAGTACCGGGCGGCTACTCGGTCGCGCAACGCGTTCCGGCCGGAGGACCGGACGGCGACGTGCTGGTGATCCTGCAGGACCGACGGATCACCCCGGCCATGCGCGAGTTGGCGAAAGGCAATGGCGGCGACCCCTACATGATGTTCGACCAGGGCAGCCCGCTCGCGGCCGAGTTCACGCGGAGGCCATTCCTGAACGCGCAACTGCTCCTGGTCTCGGCATCTGGCGCCACGGTCGCGCGCAAGCAACTGGAGCGCCCGCTGGCGACGGTCGAACCGGCTCCGCTGCACGGCTTGCCGGCCCCGACGTTCCTTTTCACAGTCGATTACAGCATCGGGATGGGCGGATATAACGGCCCGGCAGCGCAACTCCTGGTCCCCTCGGAACGGCGCCTCGACCCGGTGGAAGCTGTCACCGACCGCGGCGGGAGCGCCGGTCCCATCTATCTGGGTCGGACCATGCATGCGGGCTGGCAAATCGTGCCCTCGCGCGGTGGCACGACGGAGGAGATCGAGGTGGTGTACTGCCAGGTTGGCAACAACGACCAGCGCCTGCAGATGTATCAAACCTACCGGTTCAGGGACGGGCGTTGGACGGTCACCTCGCGCCTGCATGGAGAGTGCAGCGAAATTGAAGCCTTTCCTGCACGGCGGGAGTTTCCCTGAGGAGGTCCACTGACCGGGAACCGTGGCATTGCAATGGGAACCCCGTAATGCCGTGCGCGGCGGACGACCCGCCGCATGCCACTCGCGCTGATTGCGTTCTGCTGGCACACTCCCCGGCAACGAGACCACGGGAAAACGCACCACCATGAAGAAGCGCACGCTGCTCAAGGCCGGCCTCGCCGCAGCCCTGCTGCCCGCGATCCGGCCCGCACTCGCCGACGGTCCCATCATCATCAAGTTCAGCCACGTCGTCGCCCCCGACACCCCCAAGGGCAAGGGCGCCGACCGCTTCAAGGAGCTGGCCGAGAAGTACACGGACGGCCGCGTGCGCATCGAAGTCTATCCCAACTCGCAGCTCTACAAGGACAAGGAGGAGGTCGAGGCCCTGCAGCTCGGCGCCGTGCAGATGCTGGCGCCGTCGCTGGCGAAGTTCGGCCCGCTGGGCGCCCGCGAGTTCGAGGTGTTCGACCTGCCCTACATCCTGCCGGACAAGGCGGCGCTGCGCCGGGTCACGGACGGGCCGCTGGGGGCCAAGCTGTTCAAGAAGCTGGAGACCAAGGGCATCACCGGCCTGGCCTACTGGGACAACGGCTTCAAGGTCATGTCGGCCAACAAGCCGCTGCGCGAGGTCGCCGACTTCCGCGGGCTGAAGATGCGCATCCAGTCGTCCAAGGTGCTGGAGGCGCAGTTCAAGGCGCTCGGCGCGCTGCCGCAGGTGCTGCCGTTCTCCGACGTGTACCAGGCGATGCAGACCGGCGTCGTCGATGGGTCGGAGAACACGCCGTCCAACATGTACACGCAAAAGCACCACGAGGTGCAGAAGTACGCCACGCTGTCCGAACACGGCTACATCGGCTACGCGGTGATCGTGAACAAGAAATTCTGGGACGGCCTACCCGGCGACATCCGCGACGCGCTGACTCGCGCGATGAAGGAAGCGACGGCCTACGCCAACGACTCCGCCCAGGCCGACAACGACGACGCCATGGCCGAGATGAGGAAGTCCGGCCGCATCCAGTTCATCGAGCTAACGCCGGAGCAGAAGGCGTCCTGGCGCAAGGCGCTGGAGCCGGTGCAGGCCGAGATGACCCCTCGCGTCGGCAAGGACACCATCGACGAGTTCCGCAAGGAGGTCGGCACGGTCTAGGCCAGCCCATGCCGCTGCGCATCCTCGACCGGCTGGAGGAGGTGCTGATCGCCAGCCTGATGGCGGGCGCGACGCTGCTGATCTTCGCCTCCGTCGTGCAGCGCTTCGCCGCCAGCACGGCGTGGCTGTATCCCTACGCCAGCGGCATCGACCTCACGTGGGCGCAGGAGCTGTGCATCTTCATGTTCATCTGGATGGCGAAGTTCGGCGCCGCCTATGGCGTCAGGACCGGCATCCACGTCGGCGTCGATGTGCTGGTGCGGAAGCTGCGGCCGTCGCGGCAGCGGGCGGTGGTGCTGTTCAGCCTGCTGACCGGCGCCGGGTTCACCGGCGCGGTGGGGACGATGGGTGCGAGCTTCGTCTATGGCCTGATGGGCACCGACCAGACGACGCCGGACCTCGAATGGCCGAGCTGGATGATCTACTTGTGCATCCCGCTCGGGTCCTACCTGATGTGCTTCCGCTTCCTGCAAGTCGCCTGGCGCTACGCCCGCGGCGGCGAGCTGCCGCACCACGACCCCGGCCGCGTCGAGGGCGTGCACGACGAGGCGGAGGCCATCGAGATGGCGCAGGCGCTGGAGCGGCAGCCGGTCCGATGACTCCCGCTCCATGACCGCCGTCATCATCTTCGGGCTGCTGATCGCGCTGATGCTGACGGGAATGCCGATCAGCATCGCCCTGGGTACCACGGTGCTGCTGTTCCTGTTCACCATGACGCAGGTGCCCATCGAGAGCGTCGGGCTCAAGCTGTTCACCGGCCTCGACAACTTCTCCATCATGGCGATCCCGTTCTTCATCCTGGCGGGCACCTTCCTCACCCATGGCGGCGTGGCCCGGCGGATGATCCGCTTCACCACCTCGCTCGTCGGCCACTGGCCCGGCGGGCTGGGACTGGCGGGCGTGGCGGCCAGCGCGCTGTTCGCGGCGGTGTCGGGCAGCAGCGTGGCGACGGTGGTGGCCATCGGGTCGATCATGCTGCCGGCGATGGTCGATCACGGCTATCCCAAGGGGTTCGGCGCCGGGGTGATCACCACGTCGGGCGCGCTGGGCATCCTGGTGCCGCCCTCGGTGATCCTGGTGCTGTATGGCGTCAGCACCAACACCAGCATCGGCGCGCTGTTCATGGCCGGGGTGCTGCCGGGCGTGCTGCTGGCGCTGCTGCTGGCCGGGCTGACCTGCGTGATGGCGTGGCGCAAGGGCTACCCGCGGATGACCGCCTCCACTTGGCGGGAGCGGTTCACGGCGTTCCGGGAGTCGTTCTGGGGGCTGGCGCTGATCGGCCTCGTGCTGGGCGGGATCTACGGCGGGGTGTTCACGCCGACCGAGGCGGCGGCGGTGGCGGCGGTGTATGCCTTCGTGATCGCGGTGTTCGTCTATCGCGACATGGGGCTGCGCGATGTGCCGCGGGTGCTGCTGAACGCGGCGAACATGAGCGCGATGCTGCTATACATCATCACCAACGCGGTGCTGTTCTCGTTCCTGATGACCAGCGAGAACATCCCGCAGGCGATGGCCTCCTGGATCGTCGCGCGGCACTTCGACCCCTGGGTGTTCCTGATCGTCATCAACGTGGTGCTGCTGGTGGCCGGCAACGTGATGGAGCCGACGTCGATCCTGCTGATCATGGCGCCGATCCTGTTCCCCATCGCCAAGGGGCTGGGGGTCGATCCCGTCCACCTGGGGGTGCTGATGGCGGTCAACATGGAGGTCGGGCTGTGCCATCCGCCGGTGGGATTGAACCTGTATGTGGCGTCGGGGATCGCACGTATGGGGATCACCGAGCTGACGGTGGCAGTGTGGCCTTGGCTGCTGGTGATGCTGGGGTTCCTGGTGCTGGTGACGTATGTGCCGGGCATCTCGCTGTGGCTGCCGCACGCGTTGGGCATGTAGCTGCTGCTCCCTCTGCCTGCAGGCCGGGGTGAGGGAGCCGGAAGTGCTCCTACATGCATAAGGATCGACCGCACCGTTTTCCGCTCAGCGGCGGCTGCGGCGGGCCACGCGCCGCCTGCACGACGGCCCCCACGATCCCCAGCCGCTGCCCGGCGCCGGGGCAGGCGCCCCCCGGCGCTGCCCAACGGCGGCAGCCCGTGCATGCCGGCCTCGATCAGGTGCTCGACCGGCCGCGGCAGCACCACGCGCTTGACCCGGCCGGCGTTACTTGATCAACACGCTGGCATATGGAGCCATCGAGAAGTGACCGATCACATGCGACATAGCAGCAAGGCCGTGCTGGCAGCCGCGGTGGCGGCCCTGGCCGTGGGCAACGTGCATGCCCAGCCGGCGCCGCGCGAGGTGCCGGCGAAGTCGGTCCCGGTGCCAGGGGATGTCAGCCCGCAGATGCAGGCGATCATTGCCGCCCCGTTGCGCGCCAATTGGGACGTGCTGCCGAAGGATGGCGCGGAGTGGCAGGCGACCGCCGCCGCCGGGGCCGCCGCGACGATGCGGATGCTGCCAGGGATGCGGGAGCGCCTGCACGTCAAGGTGGAGCCTACGACCATCGCCGGCGTGCGTGCCTTCACCGTGACGCCTGATGTGGTCGCGCCCGAGAACCAGGGTCGCCTGCTGGTCCATGTCCACGGCGGCTGCTACCTGCTCAGCCCCGGCGAGGCCGCCACGTCCGAGGCGGTGCTGATGGCGGGCTTCGGCCACATCAAGGTGATCTCGGTCGATTACCGGATGCCGCCCGAGGCTTACTTCCCCGCCGCGCTGGACGACGCGGTGACGGTGTGGAAGGCGGTCTCGGCGTCGGGCGACCCGCACAAGATGGGCATCTTCGGGCTGTCGGCGGGCGGCGCGCTGACCCTGGAGATGGTGCTGCGGATCAAGCAGGAGGGCCTGCCGATGCCTGCGGCCATCGCGCCGGGCACGCCGATGTCGGACGTGACGAAGGTGGGCGACAGCTTTAGCACCAATGCGATGGTGGACAACGTGCTGGTGTCCGCGGACGGGTTCTGCGATGCGGCGACGAAGTTCTACGCGCATGGGCACGACCTGGCCGATCCCCTGCTGTCGCCGGTGTATGGCGACATGCACGGCTTTCCGCCCGCCATCCTCACCACTGGCACGCGCGACCTGCTGCTGAGCAACACCGTGCGGGTCCACCGCAAGCTGCGGGAGGCGGGGGTCGAGGCGTCGCTGCAGGTCTGGGAGGGGCAGTCGCACGCAGAGTTCGCCCGCGACGACACCGCGCCTGAGACGCGCGAAGCCTTCGAGGAAATTGCGGCCTTCTTCGACCACCATTTGGCGCGGTAGCACGCGGCGGTTGCGGCTTCCCGCGGCGCAGACCGCTGCGGCGGTGGGGTATGCGGCACCCGCGGTGACGATGTGGTCCTGCTGTCGAGAGGTCGGCTTGGCGCGGGCCTAAGGTGTCGATGCCCGGCTGGCGCCCTATCGTGCCGAAGAACGCCTGACGAGCCGCAAACCTGGGGATCAGGAAAGCTGATCTAAGTGCTTGATTTGCTGGAGCGGGCGAAGGGATTCGAACCCTCGACCCCAACCTTGGCAACAATGGATCAACTCTTTGCGCTGGCTTGATCCTTGTTGCCATGCGTTGCTAAATTGCTGATTTTGCTCACATAGGCTGTTGCGATGGCTTGCGATGGCTTGACCTGAGATGATCTGACTTGCTTTCATCTGGTTCCGCCGTGGTTCCGTGACCTTCCGGAACCAAGCCGCGGAACCAAATCGAGGCCACCTTGCCCAAGATCACCAAGCGCGTCATCGACGCCATCACCCCGCTGCCCGGCGCACCTGACACCTACGTGTGGGACAGCGAGCTGAAAGGCTTCGGCGTCCGCATGATGCCAAGCGGCGTCGGCAGCTATGTCCTCAAGTACCGAAACCTCGAAGGGCGGCAACGTAAGCTGGCGCTTGGCCGGGTCGGCGCGCTCACGCCGGACGAGGCCAGGTCACTGGCCCGGCGGCGCCTGGCCGAAGTGGACAAGGGCGCCGATCCGTCCGCCGAACGCAAGGCGCTCCGGGCTGCAATGACGGTGGCCGACCTGTGCGACCTCTACCTGCAGGAGGCCGAAGGCCGCGTGAAAGCGTCCACGCTGGCAATGGACCGCAGCCGCGTGGCAGTCCACGTCAAGCCGCTGATCGGATCGCGCATCGCCGCCGCCGTCACCAGTGACGACATCGAGCGGCTGCAGGCCGACATCGCCGCCGGGAAGTCCGCCAAACCCCGGAATGGCCGGGGCGGCGTGGCAACGGGCGGCCCTGGCGCGGCCTCCCGCACCATCGGGATGCTGGGCACCATCCTGGAGTTCGGCCGCCGCAAGAAGCTGCTGAAAGCGAATCCCGCCCGCGGCGTCGAGAAGCTGTCTGACGGACGCCAGACGCGGTTCCTGACCGAAGCCGAGTTCGGCAGGCTCGGCGCAGTCTTGCACGCCTTGGAGGCCGCGGGCGGCAACGTCACCGGCTTGGCCGCCATCCGGTTCCTGCTGCTGACCGGCTGCCGGCGCATGGAGGCGCTATCGCTGCCGCTGGCGTGGGTGGACCGCAACGCCCGGTGTCTGCGCTTGGGCGACTCCAAGGGCATCCGAGCGCGCGAGGTGGGCAACAGGGTGGAGCTGCGCCCGGTTGGCACCGCCGCCCTGGACCTGCTGGACGCCCTGCCGCGGTTCGAGGGCACGCCATGGGCCTTCCCTGCCGCACGGGGCGATGGGCATTTCATCGGCCTTCCCGCGCTGCTGGAACGGGCCTGCACCAAGGCGAAACTGGACGGCATCACCGTGCATGTGCTGCGGCACAGCTACGCCGCTGTAGCGGCCGGCATGGGCTACTCGGAGCTGACCATAGCCGGGCTGCTGGGGCACCGCGTGGCAGGCGTGACGGCCCGGTATGCTCATGTGCCGGATGGTGCGCTGACCGCTGCGGCGGATGCCGTGGCAGGGCGGGTGGTGGATCTGATGGGGAAGCCCGGAAACTGCTGAACCACGTCGCCGGAACAATTAGCGGGGTGGCGGCGGTGTATCAGCGGCAGCAGTTCCTGGCCGAGCGGAAGGTGGCGCTGGAGGCATGGGCGGCGCATGTGGCGGGGATGAACGATAGCGGCTGATCCCCCCGACCGAGTGATGAACCCTTGGAGTCAGGACAACTCTCTCTTGACTTTCTTACAATGGTCGATTTGGAGACAGGAGCATTATACCCATGTCAACTGCCAAGACGCTAGATGCTGTGGATAAGTCTGTGGATAACCGATCAACTCTCTTGAGAGGTGACGTTTTGTTATTGTTAAACGGTCCATACTATAGCATCTCAAGGTCGCACCTCGGAGACACCTATGAGGCAACAGCCTGGTGGGTAACCTCCAGTCACCGAGGTTGCAAGTTGCTAGGAGGCGTGGATGCCAAGTGAACCGAGGGGTGAGAGTCGCCCGGCGGACGTAATTGGCTGCGCCACCAACTATGTGCGGATCGGCTCTTGCCAGAGAGGCGAACTGAGATTGCAAATGCCCATAAGTGTGCGGTGGGGTGGAGGAGTATGTCATGCTAATGAGTGAGCGGGAGAAGCTCTCTGCTGCCTTGTTCGGGAACGAAGGTCGGAAGATGGTGAACGTCAGGTTTTTCCGGGGAGAGTCGCCGACGCTGTCCGCAGATGAGATGTGCGCGACGGCGCGAGGCGTGCTAGAGAAGTTCTGGAGCGGTGATCGCGCAGAGCATCGTAGCAAGTTTCCTACGAATGGGCGCGTTCAGCGCGAAGCGAAGGAGATACTTGCTAGCTACTAGCTGTATCTAGATGCACTAACGATTGGGGGGCATTTGCCCCCCTTTTTTATGGTTGGAAGTAATGTCTGTTGGAAAGCTGATTGCCTTCTTCTCTACTTTCACTCGTCTGCCAGTTTATGTTGAAGATGTTTGCGCCCAGATAGTCGAAATGGGTATTCAGGACGAGATTTTGCTTGTCCCTATGGATGTACCACCAGAAAAGCTGCTGGGTATGCTGGTTAGCTATGAGCCATCAACCATGTATGGTGAAACAAGAAACTGTTCCATCATATTCTATAATACAAATGTGAGCAGAGACCTACAAAGGGTAATATGCTGCAAAGAACTGATGCATCTTCTTGATGGGAAAGACGTTCATACTAGCACATCAGCAGATTTCAGCAGGCTTGTTGATGGTGTTCTTGATGTGAAGAACGCCTTGCCTGCAAGTCCTCTGCCTGCCAATAACCAGGCTCTTCTTGACCATATGGCGCTCTTGATGGCATATGCTGTTCTGTTTCCGCATGAAATCCGCGATGACTTTATCAGCGCGCACGATGATGGCCGCATGTCAGTAAGCGATATAGCAGAGGAGTTGGATATTCCAACAAATGCAGTGTCAATGCTTTTGGACAAGAGCTGGGAGGCCATACGGGCGATCCTGTTGAGGATGTGATATTGAAAGAACGCTTGCGATTACGCTAGGTTAGTTGTGGATGTATGGCCTAAATAGTTCGTCCCTTGCCAAGCTCTGCTGGTGAAGGCAGGTAAGGTGCCCGTCCGGCATCAATCGCGGCGGGACCGTCAACGGCCCGCGCTCCGTCCACACGTCCGGCCCAGGAGGCGATCACCGGGCAGGGTTCCTAAGCCGCCCTGATGACTCCGCTGTCAGCCTGCCACGGATAGCAGGACAGCAGCCGCAACGGCGTGGGTGGCGGCACGGGGTTGCCCGCGCCGACGCAGCATTAGTCTCCCAGCAGCCGATTGCGCGGAGGCGTCGGTATTGGCGCGTCGCCCAACCCCTCCAGCAATGCGTTGCGGCTTGCTGGAGCGACAGCCGAACCGGCAGCTATGCGGGCCAAGTCGTTCTGCATCGAAACGACTGGCCCCCGGGAGACAGCCGCTAGGTTGTTGGGCATCCCGGTAAGGCGGTTCTGTGCTGGCGCGTCCGACGCCCTTGCGGTGGCCGCACAGGTCTCCATGCAGCGAATCAAGAAAGAGTTGACGGACAGCCCAGCGGCCTTAGCGGACGCTTCAACCTGGCTTTTCAGGGCCAGCGGCACCCGGGCATAGATGGTGGCGTTCGGCACGGCAGACTCGTCGGCAGCAGCCTCCGGGGGATCACCGAACACGTTGCCGAGCAACTCCACCTGCCCCGCATTCATCACCCATTGCTGCGCTTCGTCCCGCAACATCACCTCAAAATCGTTGCTCTCGCGCTCCTGCCACTCGCCGTCGCGGTCCTTGTGCGCTGACACCTCAAAGGTATGCAGAAAGAAGGCGCCGCCGCGGGTCTGATACAGGACCTGCTCACCGCGAGGGCCGCCTTGGCTGGTGTTGTCGTACTCGGACCTGGCGACCTTGGTGGATGTCTCGGTGTTGTAAGCCACGCCGTTGATGATGCGCTTCATTGTGAACCTCACCTGCCTTCATGTAGCCAGGTTAGATGCAAGCACATCTATCTCTTACATGCAAGCATCTTGTGTGTCACATGCAATCAGGTGAAGTGGTCCATTCGTCAACCGGCCCGCCGCAGCCGCACCCCTGGCTCGCCCCCGCTCTCCTTGATGAACACGACGCCAGCCGCTTCGAGTGCGCCGCGAATGGCAACAAGCTGGTCAGTCCCCAACACGCCGTTGGAACCCCGCGTTAGACGCCCGTGTCGTTCGTAGCCACCAATGGTGCTGACCGATACGCCGCTCATGGCACCAAGTCGCTCGCGGGACCAGCCAAGCAGGTTCCGAGCACCCATGACCTGATCCGGCGTCACTCCGCCTGCTTTCGGAGCTTCACGCCCGGTTCGTCGCCATTGGTGAACTCAACCCCGGCCGACTCAAGAGCCTTGGCGACGGCCGCGAGTGTGCGCTGCTGAGGGGCACCTTCACCCTTCTCCAGCCGGTCCAGAGTGCGGATGGGCGTGGCACATGCAGACGACAACTGCTCCCGTGACCAGCCGAGCAATGCCCGGGCTGCCCGGACCTGACTAGGTAGGATGGCGGATATTCCGCCATTTGCGCTTGCATTCATTCACGCAAGATGGCAGGTTTTCCGCCACCACGGAAGTGGCAAGTGGCCGGACATGAGGGGTAGGAGCCTCGCGCCCGGCCTGACCATCAACCCAGCTTGGAGCGCAAGCAGGCCATGATCGAACACGCGCATACCACATCTATCGTCCAAACTGAACGCCAGTCCGGCGGCGTCACGTCCAGAAGACAACTGCTGAACGTCGCCCCGGCCGCCCTGGTCCTGGCCAGCGCTGGCATCGGCACCGCGGTTGCCGTCCGCGCATCTCAGCCCGACGCGGAGCTGGTCGCGCTCTGCGCCGCCTTCGACGCGCTGGAACACAAGCTGCAAGCCGCCTACGTCGGCGTCGAAACGGCGGCCGACTCTGACCGTGCCGACGCAGTGGCCGAAAGGGTGGCCGACGAACAGGCCCCGATCCTGGACGCCATCACCGCCTGCCGTCCGTCCACGCTGGCCGGTTTCAAGGCCCTCGCTGGCAGCCTGGCGCTATGGGACACCGAGCTACTCAAGAGCGACCCCATGCAGGGCTGCACAGACGAGCGTCTGATGCTGACGCTGGTCCGCAGCATGGTGGGTGACCCGCCCGCGGCGCCGGCCAGGCCCAACCCCGATGCCGCGCTGCTGACCCTCTGCGCCGAGCATCGGCGGCTGCACGGGCTGGCCTACCTTGAGGGCAACGACGATTGGGAGGCGGCGCACCACGAAAGTTGGCAGGTGGCCGACAAGATCGGTGACCTGGTGCCGGTCACACAGGCTGGGCACCGGGCCAAGGCGGCGGTTGCGGTCGCCCAGATGGATAGGAACCGAACCAGCGACGGGGCGTGGATGGGCGACAGAGACGCGCTGTTCGCGCTGGACACGCTCAAAGACTGGTTGGGGGAGGCATAGCCATGGCGCAACCCAAACTCCCACGCTGCCGCCGCAAGCTGCCGCCTGCGCCTACCCGCACCATGGACCTCCTTGGGATCGGGAAGGATGGAGGGCTCTACCTCTGGGACGCTGCAGCGCAGGTGCGACCGATCAGCGCCTTCGAGCGCAGCGGCGCCGGCATCGTGTCCGGCCACTACGTGTTGGAGGTGAACGGCAAGGCGATCACCGCTCACTGCCACAACTTGGCTGACGGCCGGGTCGGCGTGCAATTCATGTGCGGTGGCCTGCCGGACCGCTATCTGCCCCGCAAGTATATCGAGGCGATGCTGCTCGGCCAGGTGGTCCCGGACCCGGTGAAGGCGGCCGAAATCTCCAGGCTGCTCCGGGAAATCAATGAGGTGATGGACGCGCGGCAGACAGCGCGGCATCTCCGCCGGGGGAAGCTGTGAGCCGGCGCGGTCTTCTCTACGCAGGCGCGGCTGCCGTCCTGATCCTGGCCGGCACTGGCGTTGCGGTTGCAGCCCATACCGGCGAGCCTGACGCCGCGTTGCTGGCGCTCTGCGCCACGTTCCACCGCGCGCACGCCGAGGCCAGCGACAAGGCCAATCCCTATCGGGGCTGGGCCACCAGCGCCATGCAGGACGCCATCAAGCAGCTTCACCGCATGGTGCCGGCAACAGAGGTCGGGCACCGGGCCAGGGGGAGGGTTGCGGCGTGTCTGCTGGCCGACCTTGACGAGCATGAGACGCGCGGCGGCGACCCGGAGACGGCTTTCGCGCTGAGGATGCTGCGCGATTGGCTGGGGGTGCCGGCATGAGCGGCACCTTACCCAGCCCGCGGCGTATCGCGTGTGCGCTGGCCGTGCTGGAGGCCCTGCCGGCGCCTGCCCTGGCGGCGCTAGCGGCGCGGCTGATCGACCGGCTGGACGCCTTGGACGCGCCGGATATGGACCTGGAGCCGGACGACGACGACTGCTGCCCGGCGGGCGACGACGACGCTGCGTCGTCCCGGCCGTTGCGGGGTGTCCGGGGGCTGGACTGGCACGCAGGCGACCCGGCGGATGCGGAGGCCGAGCCGCACCAGGAAGGCGCGTGGTGGACGCCGACGATGGGGCCGGCGGAGTGCGGGCCGGTGCTGCTGGCGGGCGCGCCGTGACGGGGCTGCTGACGGGAGGGGGAGGCCGCCGCGCCTCCCCTGGCCCGGCCGGTGTTATAGAGTCTTCAACTGCGGTAAGCTGCCTAATCCCCGCGGCCCACTTCTATTGCGAGCAACGAGCCTATGTCATCGATAGCTCAATCCAACCTGCCAGCCCGTCTAGTTCTAGGCCGTGCCACGTTTCTCGACCGCACCAAAGCGGATGTGACCGTGCTCGACATTCTATACAAACATCCCGACATTGGCTTGGTCGCAGATGGCATGGGCGTAGTCTTGGCAGAGGACTTCCCGCTTGCTCTTACATCCGACGAGAGGCATCGCCTACCCGGCCTATCTTTCGGCGACGCCGTGGTTCGTGCGTTGCCGAGGGAGATGCTTGTTGCATTCATGGAGAAGCGGGGACAGGCCTTAAACAAGGAGGAGGAGCGGGAATTGCTTCAGCCGCTTATCCGGGCCGCCACTTATGGCGACGTGATGATTGCCGGCGTGCCTTGCCCTCCAGTGCCCGACCCGCAGTATGTCCCTTTCGCACCGAACATGCTGCATCATTGGCGCTTCGTTCCTGGGCAAGATGTAGCCGACCCACTTTTTCCGGGGGCAGCCCCATTCATGTCGCTTCGTGTCTTCACGCTCTTAGAATGGGCTGTGTTGGATGCTACGGATCGCCGTCTGAGGGCACGGCCGCGAGAGTCTGCCACCTCCGGAGCGCCTACAAGTCTCAATCCAACCTCCGCCGCTACGTCACGCATAGACAAGGGTGGTGCGCCTCCAAAGCCCGGCTGGCCTGCTTTCATTGCAGAGGTGGTGCGGTATGCAGACTTCGACGGGATCAAATCCAAGCGGGAGCTAAACCGTCACATGAAGGACTGGTGCACCCACAATTGGCGGGACGCTCCAGACGAAAGCACGATCCGGCGCAAGATTGCGGAGTTCTGCCCACACGCGCCGTCGTAGTAGGTTCCGCGCGGTTCCACCCGGTTCCGCCGTGCAGTCCAGTCCCATGCGGTGCCATCACTCATTCACTCCAGAGCATGTTTGCTCGCAAATGAGTGGGGCGCAGATGACGGCACAACTTTCTGACGGCTTGGATACCTTGCTGACCCGGACGCGGATTGCCGAGGCGCTTACGTCCGCCGGCTATCCGACCAGCCCGGCCACGCTGGCGACCAAGGTTACGCGCGGCGGTGGGCCGCCCTATCGCATGTATGGACCGCGCGCCCTGTATCGCTGGGGTGATGCGCTGGAATGGGCGCAGAGCCGGATGAGCCAGCCGCGCCGCAGCTCGTCCGAAGCCGACGCCCAGCACGCCGACGCTGCATAGAAAACCCCTCCGACGCGGCGGCGTGCGGAGGGGCGGATCGGCAAGGCAATAGTGTGGTCGCGCACGCTATATGCCCGGTTTCGGCCCGTTCTTCAAGCACCCCCTGCGTCCTTTTTAGGACCGCAGAAGATGCGAACCGACAAGAGTAAGCCCACCCGGCGCCGTCTGAAAACCGCGCCGATCCTTTCCCTGCCAGATCATCGGACCATTGAGGCCCGGCGCCTCGACCTCGAAGCCGACTGCCTGTTGCAAGCCGGGTATCGCGCCGCTGCCGAGGTGCTGGCCTGGCGCGCGGCTGCGCTGCGGGAGAGCACACGATGAGCAGCACATGGGCCAACGACATCCGCCGGCTGCATGACGCCGCGGCCGGATTGCTGAACCTGGACGTGGTGCGTCGCTGTGATGCGCCCGGCCTGCTGCTGGCCGCAGTAGCCGGCAACGCCGACGCGGCCCGGCTGCTGCTGGATGTCAACAGCTTCCTGGCCCGCATCCAGTCCGCCCCGGCCACCGCGCCCATGGAGTGCGGCTGCTGCGGCAAGCCGCTGCGGCAGGGCCGCTACAACCTGGTCGTGGCCCGCCCCGCCGAAGGCGACACGGCAAAGGGGTTGGGCCTGGCGATCTGCTACCGCTGCGGGACGACGTTGGGCGCCATCAAGGCTGCAGCCACTACGGCACTGCGGCTGATCTGGCCCCAGGCGAGGTGCATCGAGATCACGCACCCCGATGGAGGTAGGGCGTGAGCGCCATGTTTTCGACTGTGGAGCTGCGGCGGCTGGTCGGCGTCCTGGCCCGGCTTGAGTCCGATTTCGACGGTGAAAGGGCCGCCGCCGGATTGCTGGCAAGCCGGATGCTGCGGGACCGGGGCCTGACCTGGTCGGACGTGTTGCAGGTCAGATTGCCGGCGTACGAGCAGAACACGGAAGCGCCTTGCCGTGATGCCGGCAACGGCGCCGACCTCGCACTATGCCTGCGCCACCTCGCCCAGCTCAGCGATTGGGAACGCAAGTTCGTCCGGTCAGTGGCCACAGTTTCGCGGCGGACGCCCGCCCAATCTCGCAAGCTCGCAGAAATCGCGGACGCACTCCGCAGGAACGGCATTGAATGATGGGCGTCCCATTCGAGATCGTCGGGCTGACCAGCGCCTCGGGTTTGCTCACGAAGCGGATCAGCCTTGGCGATGACGGCTTGCTTATCAGCGACGGAAGCGCATGCGTCATGGCGCAGGGGGCGGCCAAGCGCGTGCGACTCCCCGGCATGACCGCCTTTGCCGATTTGATCGGGGGCCTCAAGTCGAGCGAGGCCATCGCGCTCGGTTCGCTGCGGCACGATTTGCCGGACGAGGTGCAGGTCACGACGGCGCGCAAGCTTGCGGAGCTGAACAGCTCCGCCTCCTGTCACACCATCGCTCGCACCGCCGGGCATATTAGCTACGCCACCAAGCAGCCCGCGCTGGCGCTGTTGGACTACGACACCAAAGGGATGCCGGCGACGGTAGCCGAGCGCGTCAGTGCCCTGGGCGGTTTCTGGTCGGCGGTGGTTTCGGTTGCCCCCGATCTCGAACACGCGGCGACAGTGGTCCGGCGGTCAACCAGCTCCGGCATCGTCCGGAGCGATACTGGGGAGGCGCTGAAAGGGTCGGATGGCCTGCATGCCTTCGTTCTCGTCCAAGACGGCGCCGATATCGAACGGTTCTTGCGCACTTTGCATGATCGGTGCTGGCTGCACGGCCTGGGCTGGATGATGGTCGGCGCCGGCGGACAGCTCCTGGAACGCTCCATCGTTGACCGCATGGTCTATGCGGCTGAACGCCTAGTCTTCGAAGGGGCGCCATTGCTCCTGGAGCCGCTGACGCAAAATGCCAAGCTACGCGCCCCGGCGGTGTCGGACGGCCTGCCCGCGAATACAACCGCGGCCTGCCGCAGCCTTTCGATGGTTGAGAAGGCGGCCCTGGCTGATTGCAAAAGCGCCGAACGTCACCGGCTGTGCGCACCTGCGGCGCAGGTTCGTGCGGCGTTCGTCAAGGATCAGTCCGCACGTATTGCAGCTCGTGTCGGCGGTTCGTCGGCGCAGGCGGAACGGACGGTCGAGCAGTTCTGCAGGGGGGTTCTGCTTCCGGACTTGGAACTTCCATTCGACGCCGACGACATGGCCGGCGCGACCGTGGGCGATGTCCTGGCCGATCCTGACCGCTTCGTTGACGCGACCCTGGCCGATCCGCTGGAGGGCGTCGCTTACGGCCGGTGCAAGGCGAAGTTGATGCGGCGTCCGGACGGGACGCTGTGGGTTAACAGCTTCGCGCACGGCCGGACCGCGTACGAACTCAAGTATGACGCGGCCAGCATAGAAGCAGCCATGCACAAGGCTGATCCTGCAGCAGCAGCAGCCGACGTTCTCGTTCGGATGCTCCTTCAGGCGGACCTGCCGGCGGACGACGAACAGCGGTTGCGGGAGCTGGCCACAAAGCTGTCGGACGTGAAGGCGCGGCCTCTGGGCGCCAAGATCAAGCAGGCACGAGCCGAGCAGGAGCAGCAGCACGCCAAGGCCGAACGTGACCGCGCAACCGCGACGCGCGTTGATCGCCGCCTTCGCCTGCCGGTTCCTGCTCCTGACGATGAGCGGCTGCCGGTCCTGGAAGCCCTCGATGACATCCTCTGCGCGGTTGACGATCCCGAGCCGCCGATGCGTGACCTGGAGGGCCACCCGGTCGAAGTCAGGGACCGGCCGCCGATGATGCTGCACGAGCTGACCTCGGGCGGCTCCAACCAGGCAGAGCCTGAGAAGGCCCAGCTCCCGGCGCCTGCCATGCCCCTCCTGACGCCGCATGACCGGTTCAGCTTCGCGCACCAGGTCGAGCAACACGTCGAGTTTGTGGAAGAAAGGGGCGACGCGGGGCCGCGGCCAGTTGCGCTCCCTCCAGTGTTCGTTGATCACTTCATGAACTATCGGGACTCGGCCTTGCCCCGCGTCGGGGCTGTCGTGACCGCGCCCCTCGTGCTGTCGGACGGCTCAATGCTCGCGCTCTCTGGACTGGACCGGGATCGCAAGCTGGTGTTCCGCATCCCGCCGGAGCTGCGCGCCATCCTTCCCAAGCCGCAGGACCCCATCCCGCAGTCCAAGCAGGTTGCCAGGGCTATGGATTTCCTGGTGAACGAATGGCTGTGCGACGTTGCCACCGATTTCGCCGGCAAGTGCGTGCTGATCGCACTCGGGCTGTCGATCCTCGAACGGGTGCTGCTGCCGGAGCGGCCCGCCTTCTTCGTCACAGCGGGCAAGCGGGGCGGCGGGAAGACGACGGCGCTGGCGATGGTAATCCTAGCCGTAACGGGCAAGAAGCCCGCCGCGGCTGCCTGGTCGTTCTCTGAGGACGAGCGGCGCAAGGCGCTGGCGGCCTACCTGTCGGAAGGGTTGGCGGCGATGGTGTTCGACAACATCCCGCTCGGCCAGACGATTGCCTGCCCCACCATTGAGAAGATACTGACCGCAGAGTCCTACTCTGACCGCATCCTCGGCCAGACAGCCATCGTGACGGTGCCGGCGTTCACGATCCTGACGCTTACCGGGAACAACATCGGTCCCAAGGGCGATCTCGCATCCCGCAGCCTAATGGCCCGGCTCGATGTGGACCGGCCGGACCCGGAAAACCGGCCCTTCAAGCATTCCGACCCCATCGCTTGGACCCTCTGCAACCGCGGCCAAATCCTGCGTGCCCTGTATGTGATCCTGCTGGGCAACCCTCAGCTCAAGACCCCGAAGGCACCCAAGACACGGTTCAAGCGGTGGTGGCACCTTGTCGGGTCTGCCGTCGAGAACGCCGCGGCGTGTCTGGCGAAGGTCGAGCAGTCTGCGCCGCCGGGAACGGCTCGCGTGGCAACCGAGATTGATTTCGTCAAGCTGTTCGCGGATGTCGAAGGCGACGACGAGGAGTCTTCTGATTTAGCTGACGTGCTGGACATTCTGCATACGACTTGGTTGCAAGATGCTTTCCGGGCCTCAGACGTGGCGCAGATCATCAACTCGCCCATGGGAGACGAGGCCCTTAACTCAGGCAGGCTGCGGTCCTTTTTCGACAATAGCGGTCGGCGCAATGCCGGCGACCTGAGTGTCGTGATGATAGGCAAGCGGCTGAGCACCATGGTTGACGCGCCCGTTCTGGTGGGGGACCGAACCGTGAAACTTGTGCGGCATCGGCCTGAGAGTGCGGCGTCACAGCGGATCACCTGGTTCAGAGTACGCGCCCTATGACCCTGGGGTGTGTAGAGGACGCGGGATGCGCGGGATTCGCGGGTTTATTCAACTATGCTCGCGGGTCCGGGAGTGTGATTTCTGAGTCTGACAGCGCCCTGGACCCCAGATTCAACCATGGGGTTCCGGGCCAACGGCTGATAAACCCCGCGAATCCCGCGCATCCCGCGCCTGGCAGCCTTTGGGGGGATGTTCGATGAACGAGCACCTGTCTTGGCCTGGACGAGCCGCGGCAGGAGTGGGTCGCAGTAAGCGACAACCCGGAAATCCCGGGCTGCTACATCACCACGGCGGCTTCGGACACCGGCTGGCGCACTGCGCCGACCCGCGCGGCCGGGGCTACGTCCTCGGCCAAGTCGAGGCGGTGCCGCCCTGGCTGGCCCAACGCGCGCCGGTTGTGGAGTTACGCCCATGACCGCCGATCCTGCAGCGGCAGAAATCAGCTATCCCAGCCCAGGCTCCCCTTCAAAACACTTCGCAAACTTCGCACGGGAGGGCACGTCAGACCCAACAGAGCCACTTCAGAACGAAGCGGGCGCTCCTGCTGCGAAGTTCAGCAGCGGCCCCGCCACGATGACGCCCGGCCGGATCACCGCGGCGACGAGCTGGCCGTCCGTTCCCGGGGCCACACGGCGGAATTCTCGTATCTGGTGCTCCGCCGCGTCCGTGATGGCGGACCAATCCGCGCTGGCCGGGACGATGCGCGGCGGCAGTTCTGGGATGCAGACGGCGGTCGTCATCCTCGCCTCGAACGCAGATGTCGCCGCAAACTCGAACACCAGCATCCGGCCACACTGACCGCTCCATCCCACAGCAGCGAATACGCAGGAGCTGAAGCTGCCGGGGTCCAGCCGCTCCATCTGCGGCGCCATGCGGAAGGCCACCCGGCGAAGTCGGGCCGGTAGTTCCTCGACCAGCCCGTCCAGGCTCATCGCCGCGGTCAAGGCGTTCATGCCCTCGACCGCGACTGCGTTCCATCCCGCGCCGACGCCCGCCATGCAGGCCAGCGGGTTCAGTGCGACCTTGGGCACGTGACCGATCGGCGCCGTCGTGTCTGCGGCGAAAAGTGCAGTGTCACCCCATACCACTGCAAGTTCCGCGTTGACCGCGACGGCGCCGAAAATCGTCAAATGTCGGCGGCGCCAAAAACAGTAATCGGCCTCGGCGGGGGCGGAGGTGGCGGAGCAGGCGGCACCCAAAACTCCGCCGCGTAGGTTCGCACCATCTCGTCGGCCTCGTCAGGCGGCAACGCAACAACCTCGCCCTCCTGCCGGACATGACGGGACGCGGTGCGGGTTCGGCGCCGGAAAGTCACCCGGCGCCAGTTCGAACCGGGGGCGGACTCGATGGGTGGCCGCGGGTCTTCTGGGATGCTCTCGGGGGCGCACCAGGTCGCCAATCCCGCCTCGACCAGCTCATGCGATACGCCGGGATCGAGCACGACGCGGGCGCCGAGCGGGTCCGGCCCATGCGCGGCGAGCAGCACGACCGCGCTGTGGGTCAATCCATCGGCCACTCTGCGAAGGAACGGAGCCGGCATTTGAGGCGGCACGTAGCGGCCCGATGGCGCCCCGTGCTGCAGGCGGTAGTCGACCTCCTCTTCCCACGCAACGAGCGCAGCTTCACCTTCTACGAACGTAGGATGCGGGCCGAAATGGGGAAGAACCTTGTCGGTCTTGTCTCCCAGGCTGACGGAGGCGAGACGCGGAAACTGTCCGAGCAGGTTCGCGGAACGGCCGGCTGCCGCACGGTCCCCGGAACGGCGGGCGCGCAGAAAGTCGGTAACCAGGGCACGGTAGCGCGCAAACCAGTATTCCGGCTCATAGGGGTGCAAGGGCCTTTCGCCCGGCGCCGGCCCGCCGTGCAAGGCGTGGTTCGTGGCTGCTTCGTACCAGTTGAGGACTTCGGCGTTCAGGTGCACGGGTGGCTCGACCCATACCCCGGCCATTGCATCGGCGTGCCCGTCCTCCTCTGCACAGTGGCGGATTTCGTGCAATTGAGCACGCCAGTGATACACCTCGCCCATTCGGTCGTACCGACGCCCGGCGCCGATGAGCTGGGTTACGGCCTCAATATACTGCGCTTTGAGATCAATCGGTGCAGGTCCGGCTGGGACGGCTTCGCTGCCCTTGGTTGCCCGCTTCACGGCATTCAACAACTTGTTCATCACATGCTCCTTATTCATCATGCTTTCGGTTTAGACTCGATTTCAGTTCGCACCTATAGAGGCTGGCGTTTCAAAAACGGGTTAGGCTTGTCCGATCCGTCCGGCCTCTGCCCAACTCGGGATTTGGCCCCAGCCAGCCCAAACAGTTCCCCCAGCGTGCGCCACTGCTGGATGTAGGAGGCAGGCGGCAGCCCATCTCTCGGTGCCGCGCGCGACTGCCGGAGGTGCGCCGTCATCGTGCACCATTGGGCGAAGCTGTCGGCGTCGCACTGACGGGCACCGTGGGCCACTGCATCGCGAAGGTATTCTTCCCAAACTAGCGCCACGTCATACGGGAGGTCTGGCGGCTGTATAGCGATCACGGGGGACGGCGTGGCGATGACCGCGGTCCCGCCATCACGATCAGGACGATAGGTGCCCCGACCAACCTTCGTTGCCGGGACATCTGGTTTAGTGCCTCGCTTCATGACCGGAACCCGCCCTCCCTCAATGCCCAAAGTTTAACTCACCTGGAAAATTTAACTTGACGGTGCGATTTTTTGATGGGGGGTCGGTTTGCAAACCCAAAACCCGGTAGAGATTAGGACCCCCCCCGGGGGGGTCGTCAGACCTGGAGCGGCAAGCGAGTGCAGACCGCCCCCCGTCTTTCGCAGGCTTCCCCCTTATGAAATTTTGATGCCTCGTCCCCCGAGGTTCCAACTCACGGCGTTCCCATCAATAGCGGCGTGCGCTCAATTCGCAGGCGGTCTTGCTCGGCGGCGCCAGATGTCGTGACGCGGACGTTCGTGTTGCCCGGATCACCTCGATGGGTGACATCGACAGCAACGCGCCCAGCGACAGCGGGAGCGGCTTGCTGAATGCCGGGGGCGACTGGGCCAGGCATAGGCGGACCCGGCTGGTTGCGTGCGACCGCCGCATCCAACTGACTGGTGAAGCGGCTGTTGTTCGTTCCAGCCTCGATGCCGCCTGGCAGCGATGTCCAAGTGCTATGCAGAGCTTGACCGATACCAGCCTTGATACGGGGATCGTTGGATTGCAGATCGGTTGCTAAGTCGCGCCCGGAACGGCGGTTGTAGTCCCGCTGAGCCAACCACCATGCTGCCTTATCCTGGCTTCCTGGACTGAAGTCATGCACACCAGCCGCGGTTGACGCCTCGTCCCAAGTGCCTTTCAGGAATTGGTAGCGACCTGCTGCGGTGCTGGTCATGCCAGCGTTTGGTCCGGACGTGATCGGCACTGGAGTGTTTGGATGCTCGCTCATATTCATGAACCGGCGCCCGCCATACATGACGTTGTAGCCAGGGCTTTCCGTGCCGGCGATGGTGTCCAGCAGGCCGCGTGCTTGCGGAGTTAAAGAGGTATCGAAGGTTCGCGTTGCCGGACTGGACTGCGGCCGACCGCCTCGGTTCGCCTCGCCTGGCGTCATACCGGCATAGCCGCTGCCGGTGCCTGGGCTGGACGCGCGCCCGCCTCCAAACCAGCGCGACAGCAAACCTTCCGACTTGCCTTCGCTGTCGAAACTCATGCCCAAACGTTCGCCCAGCGATTTCCCGAGCTGCGCGACTAGGCTTTCCGTGTTGGTGGCCTGCTGATCGTCCGCTGTTTTGCCGCCTGCAAGGTCCATCGCCATGCTGACAGCGCCACCGACGCCCATCATTTTGAGCATCCAAGGCGACGGCTTGGTTGCTGCCAGGACGCCCATCGTTTTGACAATGCCGGTTAGGGGACTTAGCAGCCTGGCGCCCAAAACCACGCCCAGCCCTGTTGCCGCCACTTCCCAGCCGCCGAATGCCTGCACTACTGCATTCACCTTGGTGCCGAACGCCTCTATTTTCGTGATCATGTCCTGCACGCCGCCGCTGTCTACCCACCGGGTCAGCGCGGTTGCAGCCCTGTCAAAGAACGCGATGATCGCCGGGCTGTTGGCCTGCACCCAGCCGGAAAAGCGGTCCAGGAGCGGGATCAGAACGGGCACAAGCCGCTCGCCTAGCTTGAGCCCAAGCCCTTCCACAGCCATGCTAATGCGTGTCTGCGCCGCGGCGAACTCCCGAGCCTTTGCCGCCCCACCTTCGGACAGGGTGCCGTAGGCCGTGGACTCCTCGGTCAATCGGCGCAACCCGGCCGATCCTTGGCGCAGCAGCGGCAGCAGGTCTTCGGCAGCGCCGCCGAACATCTGAGTGGCGATCATCGCCTGTAGTTGAGGATTCTTGATCCCGGCGATCTTATCGGCCAGCTCCGGCAGCACGTCGGTCACTTTGCGTGCGCCGTGCTCCACGTCTCCAAAGGAGAGGTGCAACCTGTTGAACATCGCTACGGCGTCGTTGTTCCGGCCGCCCACCGCGTCCTGCAAGGTCTGCTGCAAGCCGCGCAAGCCGCCGGTCATCGCTTCCGAACTGGACCCGGCCAGCCGTGCTGCACCCTGCAAGCCTTGGAGCTGCTGAGTGCTGATACCGATGCGCTGCGACGTCAGTCCCAACTTGTCGCCGAAGTCGGCCCAGTTTGAGGCAAGCCGGCTGATTCCTGCCAGAGATGCAGCCCCCGTGATGGCGCCCAAGGCCGGGACAATTCGGCTCATGCCCTCGGCGGTGCGGACGGCTTGGCGTTCGAGGTTCGCCAGGCCGGACCCCAGGCGGTTGATGCCCGACGTGTCGCCCAGTTTCGCCAGCGCGCCGCTCATCCGGTTGATCGGCGCCAACGTGCCGGCTAGGGCCGCGTTGACCTTGTTGATCGTCGCGGTGGCGCGGTCATTCGCAACAATTGAAACGCTGTAGCCAGCGGCCATTTACCCGACTTTCATTACTTGGTGGGAGCTTTCCGGCTCATGCTGCCGCCTATGGCGCCGCGCCGGGTGGCTGCTGCGGCGCCGCCAACGACTCGATCCACGCCTGCAGCGCGTCCGAGCGCACCAGCGCCCGCGTGCCGATGTGGAACACCGCCGGACCGCGCCCGAGCGCAATTTGCTTGTCCAGGAACCGGCGCGAGATGCGGGCGCGGCTGGCGGCTTCGTCTTTGGTCAGGACTTCAAAGCTCATAGTGGTCAGGGCCTCCATTGCCCGTCGCGCGGTCCCGCAAGCGCCAAGCGTCGCACTCGGCAGAGGGGCGGTTGCCCGCAACTTCCGCCTTTGCCACCATCGTCATCCAACTGCAGGCGGCACCTATGACCGACGACGAACGCTTTCTGCTGGACGAGGCACTTGGGCGCGCGAACACCGCCCTGGCCCTGGCACGCGGCCTGCAACAGATGCTTGGGGAAATGGGCACTATCCCGCCCTCCCGCATTCTGGACATGCAGGACATATCGACGCTGGTGGTGGAGGAGGCGATGGGCGACCAGCGCGCGACGCCTGACTTAGTCGTGCAGCTACGCGAGACTCAATCAACGACTGCAAGGCTCGATGATCTGCCGCTGTTTCGGGCCGCGAGGGCTGCACGGCGCTCGTAAACCACAGCAGCAGCCGACCGATCAGAGCGCGCATCAGGCTACCTGCCGCGCCGTCGGAGGACTGGCCAGGAACGCACGCCAGGGCCGCCAGGTGCCGCCGCGGAAATGCGGGGCGAACACGTCGGGGGCGTCCAGGGCGGTCAGGATGTTCATGCGGGCGGCCTCACGAGTGCGTCCATCGGTCCAGCACCCCAGCACTCAGGAAAGGCCGCACCGCCGCTGCCACCTTGGGCGCGATCACCAGCACGCCGTTCGGCCCGCTTGGGTGCAGATTATAGCTGTCGCTGCCCAGGGCGGTGTTGAAGAACCCGGCCGTTGACACCCAGCGCGCCCGTAGGGGCGCAGCGCATCCCGCTGCCGCAGCTTGAAGGCCGGCGTTGTCCCCTCTCGGGAAGGGGTTGAGCAGCACCAGCCTTGCCGATGGGCAGGCGGCCAGGAGTGCGTTGACCGATGCCGTGGCGTTGGCGGTCACGTCCCCGCCGTCGTTCGTGCCGTGGTTCACCAAGATCAGGTCGGGCTGCGGGGCGAACACCCTGCTGATGCCCGGCCCGATCAGGGCAAGCGAGGTCGGGAACGCGGGAATGCCGCCTACGCCGCCCTCGTTGTAGCCGCTGCCGCCATGGCCGATGATGCCCACCTCCGCACCCAGCAGGCGGCCCATCTCATACGCCCAGCACAGCCGCGCGTCGTTGTCGTCCGGGGTGCCACTGGCCGCTTCGCCCAGCGTGCGGATGCCTTCCGTGATGCTGTCCCCGAAGATGGCGACGTTGAGCGGCGCGCGTCCCGGCGCAACCAGCACGCCCCCCGCAGCAAGGGTCAGGCCGACGAACACGGGCACGGTTGGCGAGGGATTGGACCAAATGACAGACCCGCCGCTGGTGTCGCGCGACTTGTAGATCACCTCCAGCAGATGATAGCCCACGTCGGCGTTGCCGGTCGTTGCCGGCGGGATCGTGCAAGAGATCGTCGCCGCAACCGGTGCTTGGGTCCACCCGCCGTTGTCCACCCGATACATGATCTGCGGCAGCGGCGCGGCATTGGCCGACACGTCGAAGTTGAGGGTGCAGCTCGCACCGCCGAACAGCGTCTTGAAGTAGGCGCCCGGGTTCCAGCTTGCCGCCGCGCCGTGGGTGACGTTCCAGTTGTACGGCGAATAGAGGATGCCGGGATCGTCGGGTGCGTTGGTGACGGCCGGCGTGGGTGCTGGGGTCGGCGTGGGAGTTGCTTGCGCGGCCCCGGCACTGTCCAACCCATTGCCGTCCAGGTGGTAGAGCGCAATCAGCCCTGCCGTCCCGTTCGGGTAGGGCGCAGAGGGCGGGGTGAAGTTGCCAGAGGCGGGAACGCCGCTGAACACCGCGACTTCATCAACCGTGCCCGGCCAGACATAGCCGCCGAAGAAGCTGTCCGTGCGCTCGAACCCATGCACGCCCAGGGCAGTGTCGAACAGCGCACCGGATGCACTCAGCTTCGTCGGGCTGCTTGCAACCTGGTTCCCGTTGACGAACAAGGCGCCGCCGGCCTCGCTGGCGATGAGGCGCGCATGGGGGCGTGTTCCGAACGGGAAGGCAGGACCCGTAAGGGGTACATCACCTGAACCGGAACCGTAGTACGCGACGATGTTCCCGCCTGACGTGCCGATCCAGAACGTGTCGCTGGAGCCTATGGCAACATAGGTGCCCGTCGTGCTGGCGAGGTCGATGAACCCCTCGACGTAGAAGCCGCCGGATGCCGGGATGACGTTGCCGGCCGAGGCACCAGTGCCGGCGGACATGGCCTGGCCGAACCCAGACGCCCCGGCGCTGAATGCCGCGCCGGCCAGGGTGAGGTTGTTCGCCATCCTAGTAGCTCCCCAGCACGGTGGCTCGCGCGTCGGGCGTCGTGAAGGTGAACACGTCGATGCCGCCCGCTGCGGTGTTCGGCGTGGGCGCGGTGCCACCGGGCCACTTCACGCTCGCCGGCAAGGCTGGCAGGCGGCCCGCTGTCGCATCCTGGCGCAGGATCAGGGTCAACGCCTGCAACTGCCCGGCCGTGCCGCCGGACAGGGACAGGGCGCAGTTGGCGGTCAAGGTGAGGTCGTATGCGGCGTTGCCCGATGCTGGGAAGGTCAAGGTTTGCGCCGCGCCGGATGCGGCAACGGTGGTGACGGGGACAGTGACTGCGGCGGATGCGATCAGCGCGGTCAGCGTCGCCAGCGCCGCGCGTCCGGCCGGGGTGCCGTCCGGGTTCAGAAGCTGCAGGATGTGCTGGGGTCCCGGCGGGACCAGCGCCTTGGCGGCGTCGGTGGGGGTCAGGATGGTCATAGGTCAGCCAGCACTGGCGGTGAAGGAGATGAATTGCCCAGTCGGCGTCCCGCTGCCGTTCGCGTTCTGCGGGATCACCACGGCGCGGACGAGCGAACTGGCTGCCTGGTTGGCGAACGTGTAGCTGGTCGCCGTGGTAGTCGTGTCGCTCAAGCTCCCATAAGCAGTGCCAACGCCGGTGCGGGTCAGCACCCGGTAGTCCGAAGCTGTTGCTGTCCAGTTCATCGTGACGGCGCTTGAAGTCGCCCCGGTGTCTGCTGTCTGCGTCGGCGTGGCCGGCAGCGCTCCAGGGGCCGCGGTGACGTTGAACTGCGCGCTTTCATAGGTTGCGTTGCCGCCGGTTGCAGCAGCGAAGCCGCGCACGGTGTAGCCGTTCGCCGTCTGCGGGATCAGCAGCGAGAGATTGCCGCCCGGCATCACATTGGGGGTGAAGCGCGCCCCCTCCTCGGCGCCGCTGCCGACGTTGTAGAGCACGAGGTAGGGGGCTGCCCCTGTGGTGGGAACGTAGCTCGCCGCTGACAACGGCTGACCGGCCACGGTGGTGGAGGGCAGGCCGGACAGCGTGCCGTCTGCGGCTATGGTAGTCGGCGTGGTGCTCGAACTCGTTGTGGTCCCCAGCAGCGCCGCTAACTGCGCGCCGGTCACGTATTGCCCATTCGCCAGCAGCACCTGCAGCCCGGCCAGGGTGGGCGTTGTGCTGACCGCTGTGGGGGCTTGGCCGATGACGGTCAGATGCCCGCCAGTGTAGGTCAGCGTCGTGCCATCAGCGAGGCCGGACAGCGCCGCCGCCATCTGTGCAGGCGTGACTAGCGTTCCTTCCGCAGTGAGGGCGCGTGTTGCTTCAGCAGCCAGCGCCGCAGCCGTCGCGGCACCGACGATGCGACTGTCATTGCCGAGCGCGACCGTGCCGGAAGTGGTGCCTACGACGCGTGGGGCTAGGGTCAAAGGGGTTTGGGCGAGCGCCAAGTGTGGTGCTGCAAGCGCCAGAACGGCTGGCAATGCCAGCACAGAAGATAGATGGAGGGTGAAGCGCCAGCGCATCGTGGTCGTCCGCAAGTATGACAGCCTCATTGTGGGATAGATCAGACCTGCACTGCAAGAACTATTCCGACCAATGCCTGCGTGTTCCGAAGAAATTGCTTACTCTGACTTAGAATTAGCAGCATGCAAAGCCAACTTACTGTTGATCTTACTTGCCTTCAATAGCCATGTATTGCCAAAAGACGCCAAAAGCAGACAAGAGTATGTTGACGGAAAAGGGCGTCCTGAGCGGCAGTACCCTCGCTCCTGTCCCGGTGCCCAGCTTGGGGCCTTCGGAGCCGGCGACACCGCCAGACTACAGACCGCTATCGTGCGCCTTGGTGTGCGCCCGTGCGACCACGCTAGCGCCGTCTGGGGCGGGAGTTGAGAACCAGGCCACGGTCACGCTGTCCGGCTGGTCGTGACGGGCGGTGGCGTCGCTTATTCCACTTGATCCCTAAACAACGCCGCATCCAGCGCCATCCTTGGGCAGCCGCACAGCAAGCCTGTCTGCCGAGGATCACGCCCCATGGACTCTGCCAATCTGCAACCCGATACGGGAACCGTCATCGTCACAGTGGCCGCTCTTGAGGCTGTGACCGGCATGGGCAAGGTGACGCATCTCGCGATCATAGACCTGGACGTGGGCGGGGTGGCTTGGCAGTTGCAAGGCGTTCGCGTGGTCAAGCAGTCCGGTGGCCTGGCGGTGCAGCCGCCGCAGTGGCGGCATCCGAAGTCCGGTGTGTACATACCCGCCGTCGCGCTGCCTGCTGAACTGGCCAAAGCCATTGGGGGAGGCGATCTTGGAGGCGTTGCAACAGGGCGTTTCATAGCGTCGTCCGTATGTCCACTTCGGTTTCAAGCCGCCGCGCCAGCACGAACATGCCACGGCCAGCTAGCACCAGCTTGACGGCCTCAACCATGATGATGGGCGGGATTACGTCCAGCGTGATGACCCCCATGCTAGGCGCGTCCCTTCCTGTCCAGGGTCAGGGTAAGTGCAAACACTACTCCAGGCCGTGAGTAGTCTCCGCAAGCGGGTCGTAGGTAGTTTCCGAACCTATCCCGGCGATCTCTGGTCGCATACAGACCGATCTGTTGCGGGTGCTGCTGGCGTCCGCGATCAGGTGGGGTAGCCCCTGACAAACGTTTCCTTTCTGAACTCGGTGGTACCCTCAGGCGCCACCCTCTTTTCTCTGTGCATTGCGTTCTACGGGTTTGTTGCTAACGGCTCGAAGCGATGGGTCGGGATGCAATGGGACGCTTCGAGGAGGCCTGCCCATTCATGCACCAGATCAATCCGGCACGACCTGCTGAGGCCGCCAGAAGCGAGGCGCATCCTCTTACCTCTCGGCAAGCTGCCCTGACCGGTCGGTTGGACACTGCGGTGGATCGCCTAAACTTGGCCGGCATCAGCTACCAGCAGGACGCACAGGGTGGGGCCAGATGATCATGGCACCGTCGGCGCCCCGTTTCGCGCCGTCCTCACAGCTCGACTGTTTTCTCCACACTACCTTAAGAGTGGAGAACAACGGCATGGAGCTGAGCATGCTGTCTCTGCTCGCACGGGCGGGCCATGACCCCTGGACTGAGGCTGCGCGGCTGGCGTGCCTGTCCAGGGCCGCAGCTGCGGACAGCCTGGCAGCCACGATTGCGTGCTTGTCTGCGGGCAGCTTGCCAGCCGCCCATGCAAGGACGGTCGCGCTCTGCCTGGTGCCGCTGCTGCCGGACCAGGACCATCCGGCCCTGGACACCTTTGCGGACCGCACGCGGCATGATGGCTGCATGAGGATCACGCTGCGGACCGGCGCCGCGTTCAGCGTAGCGCTAGCGATGTGGTTGCTGATCGTCGCTGCGATCTGGGCCGTTTCTCATGCAGGCCTGGCGGACACCTCAGCCGGTGCGGTGGGCACTAACAGATCGTCGGCTGTGGGACAGCCTGGCGATCGCCGGGCAGCCCTCTAGCGGCTTGCCCAGGTGTGTCCTGCAATCGTTCGGGCAGCTTGAGCGACATCATGTGCATCGCTGGCTGATGCTGAGGCATGCACCTGCGGTCGTGCATTCCAGAAAGGCTGGCCCATGGGCATGACCCCCGTCCTGCTGCTGAACGGCGACACCGAGTTCCGCGGCATGGTGGCGGATGAGCTGCGATCCGCCGGGTTCGATCCCACGGAGGCCGCCACGGTCGCCGAGGCGG
>CAXTAT010000019.1:67685-103475 GCA_964242415.1 uncultured Acetobacteraceae bacterium | reverse complement strand
CCGGCACGATCTCGCTGATCACCCCCATGCCCGGCAGCAGCATGATGTAAACCGCCGGGTGCGAGTAGAACCAGAACAGGTGCTCGAACAGCACGGGATCACCGCCCAGCGTCGGGTCGAACACGCCGATGTGGAACGCCCGCTCCATCAGCAGCAGGATCAGCGCCACGGTGATGACCGGCGTGCCCAGCAGGAAAATCAGCGACGTGGCGTAGTGCGTCCAGACGAAGATCGGCATCCGGAACCAGGTCATGCCGGGGCAGCGCATGGTGTGGATGGTAACGACGAAGTTCAGCCCGGTGAGGATGCTGCTGAACCCGGTGATGACCACGCCAACCAGCGCCGGCACGACCCAAGTGTTGCTGTAGCTCGTGCTGAGCGGGGCATAGAAGGTCCAGCCGGTATCGACGCCGCCCAGGATGATCGAGATCAGCGCGAACAGCGCGCCGCCGACGAACAGATACCAGCTCAGCCGGTTCAGCTCGGGGAACGCCAGGTCCTTGGCCCCGATCATGATCGGGATCAGGAAGTTGCCGAACGTCGCCGGGATGGACGGGATCAAGAAGAACCACACCATGACGACGCCATGGATGGTGAACAGCTTATTGTACGTGTCGTTGGTGAAGATCGACCCGTCCGGCACCACCAGCGACAGCCGCACCAGCCCGGCCGCAATCGCACCGATGATGAAAAAGGCGGTGATGCTGGCGAGGTAAAGCAGCCCGATCCGCTTGTGATCGACGGTGAAGAACCACGACCGCAGCGTGTGCGTCTCGTGCAGGTAATCGTCCGGACGGTCCAGCGTGGCGGGCAGCGTGGAGGTGTCTCGCATGACGATGTCGGATGGGCTCATGGCAGGGCCTCCCTCGCATTGGCCTTTGGCGGGGCAGCGTCCGAAACCTTGGTCTCGGGACCGATGCTCTTGATGTAGGAAACCAGCCGGATCACCTCGTCCTCCGGCAGCACGCCCTTGAAGCTGGGCATGACGTGACGGTATCCGGCGATGGGCTGCAGCTCCGGGGTCAGGATCTTCTTGCGCAGGAAGTCGTCGTCGGCGACCACCGTGCCGCCCCCCTGCATCGGCACCGGCTGGCCGTACAGCCCGGCCAGCGTCGGAGCGCGGGCGGTCGGCGCCGGGGTGTGGCAGCCAGCGCAGCCATAGGCGGTGAACAAGGTCTCACCCGCCTGCACCAGGGACTGCCGCGTCCCGTTGCCGCCCAGCCAGTCCTCGTAATCCGCCGGGGTCATGATGGTGATCGTGCCGCCCATCACCGAGTGATCGGTGCCACAGTACTCCGAGCACAGCAGGTGATAGCTGCCCGGCTTGTCCGCATTGAACCACATCTCGGTGTAACGGCCCGGCAGCGTCTCCATCTGGATGCGCAACGCCGGCACGTACAGGCTGTGGATCACGTCCTGCGAGATCATGCGGATCAGCACCGGCTCGCCCATCGGGACATGCAGGTCGTTGATCTCGCCCTGGCCGCCGGGGTGCTGGAACTTCCACATCCACTGCCGGCCGATCGCGCTGATCTGCAGCGCGCCGGCCGGTGGGTGCTTGTGCTCGTCGAACATCCGGGCCGCCCAGACGAAGAAGAACAGCGTCAGCAGGAACGGGATGATCATCCAGCTCATCTCGATCGCCGAACTGCGGGCCTCGCTGGTGACGCGGTTGGCGCGGCGGCCGGCGTGGTAGAACATCGCGTAGTAGGTGATCGCGATGAAGATCGGCACCGTCAGCAGCAGGGTGACGATGGTGAACGCCAGGATGATGTAGTCCGTCTCCTGCGCGCTGGCGGAGGCGGATTGCGGCCATAGCTCCAGGAGCTGCTGCGGCAGGTTGATCATGGTGTCGGCTCCAGCGAGCGTCCGGTGACAAGCGCCATGGCTCGGGCGATGGGGATGTGGGCTTTCTCGTGCGCCGGGTCGGACCAGCCGTAGCTCATCAGCTCGGTCTGCTGACCGTCATACAGGTCGTGCAAGTCGCGGTACGGATCGCCTTGCAGCTTCGGGCCGGGAGGCACGATGGCGGCGGATTGCTGCGCCGTCAGCAGGGGCTGGTCGCGGGCATCGGTGCGATGGAAGCCGTGGATCATCCAGAACAGGACGCCGACCGCGACGATGACGGTCGCACCCCATCCGGCCAGGATGCGGACGACCACCCTGATGTCCATCTCCTTGGTCTCGAACCCGCTGGCCGTCGCCTCCGCGCTGGGCGGGGTCGGCGCCTCGGCGCCCTCCGGCGTGGTCGCGCCCGGCGGGCCGCTGTAGGTCTCGGTCGCCTCACCCTCGCCGCTCGCGGCCCGGACGCCTTCGCCACCGTTGTATGCGGCGCCGCCGGCCTGAACCCTGCCCGGCGCCGAGGCCCCTGCGGCAGTCCCGTCCGGCGCCGTCCCATCCGGCAACGCCGCTGCTGGCGCTGCCGGGGTCCGGCGCATCAGCGCGGCGCCGCCAATGAAGCCCAGCAGCGCCGTGATCGCCGGCACCACCCGGCGGAGCGGCTTAAGCCTGCTCAACGCGGTCCTCCGTCCAACGGCCCAGCGCCAGGCAGGCGCCGATCAGCAACCCGCCCAGCCCGCATAGCGCCAGCAGGTCCGCCACGGTCACGCCCATGCTGCTGCGGAACGCCGGCGTCACCAGCCAGAACACCTCGATCACATGCGCCACCAGCACCGCCCCGGCGGCGAAGGCCAGGCTGGTGGTCAGCACCTCGTAGCGGCGGGGCAGCAACAGCAGCAGCGCGGTGAAGCAGGCGCCCACGGCGACCCACTCCAGCACGGTGCCAAGCCCGCCGTCCCGGTGCTGGTACCACAGCACCTCCTTCGGCAGGTTGGCCTGCCACACGGTCAGGAACTGGGTGAAGTCCAGGAACATCCACGCCCCGAGCAGGCAGAGGAACAGCGCCGCCAGGCCGCGCGGCGCCACCCAGGGGCGAGCGTTCGAGGCCGCGAGCAGCACCGCAAGCGACACCGCCGCCCCGCACTGCGACATCATCAGCGACAGCCCGAACGCCGACGACCCCAGCCCGGGATCGAGCATCTCCGCCCACTGGGTCGCCGCCACGGTGCCGATGACCAGGTGAACCGCCAGTCCGACGATGGCGACGCCGCGCCGCAAGCCGCCGGGCCGGGCCGGAGCGCGCATGAAGACCAGCGAAAGCAGCGTCCACGCCGCCAGGATCACCACCATCTGCACGATGAAGCCAAACGTGGCCCGCCCCGCGCCGAACACCGCCTCGGCCCGCAGCAGCACCGGCAGGGACAGCACCGCCAGCACCGGCAGCGCCGCGACCACGCCGCGCAACGGGACCGTCACCGGGACCAGCGCCGCCCCGGCAGTCTCCAGCGCCATCAGCACCGCCAATGCACCGACCGGCATGCCCAGGCACAGCAGCCACGCCGCGAAGTAGGACGGCATCAGCACGGTGCCCGACAGGGCCAGCACCAGCGCGAGGCCAAGCGCCACCACGCCCAATGTCCCGAAGCCGAGCGCCGCCCGGCTTCTCAACGGGCTGCCTCCAGCCGAGAGCGGTCCTGTTCGGGCAGCAGCGCCGGGTCGGCGGCCTGGCTGGCCTGCAGCGCGCGGATGTAGGCGGTGATCGCCCAGCGGTCGGTGGAGGGCAGGCGGCTGGCGAAGCTGTACATACCGCCCTTGCCGTGGGTCAGCACGTCATAATAGTAGCTCGCCGGGGAGTGGATCAGCTTGTCCGTGTAAAGCGTCCCCGGATACTGGAACCCGCGCTGCACGATCATGCCGTGCCCGTTGCCGTTCAGGCCATGGCAGTTGGAGCAGAAGATGTTGTAGCGCTGCTCGCCGCGCAGCAGCATCGCGGTGGTGATCACCTGCGGCTCCGGCACGTCGGGATCGGTCGGGTTGCGGGCCATGGTGCCGGCCACCGGCGGACGCATCGTCGATCCGTTGCGGAAGAACGTGGTGCGGTCCCAAGTCTGCTTGCGGTTCTGCGTGTACATGTCGTCCCGCTTGCATCCCGCGACCGCCAGCACGGCAACCAGGGCAACGGCGGCGCGGCTGAAGTGATGTCTCATCGGGGCACCGGATGGATCGCCAGCGGTTGCGACGCCAGCCCGCGCAGCGCCTGCGCCGCCGCGTCCGCGTCGAAGCCTTCGTCCAGCGCCTCCACGGCCAGGAAGAAACGGTCCTGCGAGGCGCGGGTGAAGCGGGGAATGTTGAACGCCGGGTGGTTCAGCCGCGGCAGGCGGTTCAGGATCACCATCGTCAGCACCACCAGCCCGCCGGCCAGCATGAGCGCGAAGGCGAAGCTCGGCACGACGTAGGATAGCCAGCTCACGTCTGGCCGCCCGCCGATGTTGAATTTGTAGGCATAGCCCAGCGCATAGACGCACATCCCCATGAACCCGGCGAACCCCAGCATGACGCCCAGCACCACGAAAGGGCGGAGCGCCTCCGGCTCCAAACCCAGCGCCATTGCCAGCCCGGGCACCGGGATCGGCGTGTAGGCGTCCAGCCGGCCCAGCCGCTGACCGCGCAAGGCATTCACCGCAGCCAGCAGCGCATCGGCCGACCCGAATTCGGCGCTGACGCCGAACAGCGGCGTTTCCTGCTTCGCTTCATGCGCCATCGCTCACCTCCCGGCCCGGCTGCTGGCGCCGCAGCTCCAGGATCGACACCACCGGCATGTTGCGCACCAGCAGCAGCAGCAGCACCAGGAACATCCCGATCGATCCGGCGAACGTCGCGATCTCCCACAGGTTCATCGCATACGGGTGCGCGATGGACGGCAGGAAGTCGTGCTGCAGGGTGACGACGATGATCATGAAGTGGTCGCCGAACATGCCCACGCCGGTCAGCAGCCCGACCAGGGCCAGCAGCGCCGGCGAGCGCCGTAGCGCCGGTATCCAAAACAACTGCACCGGCAGCAGCGCGCACAGGATGATGGACCACGCCGCCCAGGCGTGCTCCCCGTAGAACCGCCGCGTCATCACGGCATGCTCATAGGAATCGCCATGCACGGCGGTCCCGTACAGCTCGGCCCCGTAGCAATAGATATTGGCCGCCGCCAGGGCGAGCATCAGCAGCGCCAAGGTCGTGATGTGCCGGGTGGTGATCAGCGCCTGCAGCCGCAGCACGCTGCGCAGCACGACCACCACGGCCGAGACGATGCCGACGCCCTCCAGGATCGCCGCGAACAGGTTGGAGGTCGGCAGCATGGTGTCGTGCCAGCCTGGCTCGACCGAGCTGGTGAACATCACCGCCGCCCCGGTCTGCAGGGTGACGGTCAGCAGCACGCCCAGCAGCGCCAGGGTGCGGTAAGCCTGCCGCCACCGCTCCCAATGCACCGCCGAGCCGCGCCAGCCCAGCGACAGCAGCCCGTAGATCTGCGCCCGCATCCGGCCCTTGCCCGACGCCTGCATTCGCTCGACCGCACGGTCCCGCAGCGTCGCAAAATCGGGGATCAGGCCGACGTACCAAAGGCCGAGGCACAGCACGAGGAAGGCGAGGATGTCGAACTCGTCCCACACCAGCGGGCTGCGGAACTGCGGCCACAGCAGCAGGGTGTTGGGATAGGGCAAGTTCCAATAGAAGAACCAGGGACGCCCGAGGTGGATGATCGGATAAATGCCGGCGGATGCGGCCGATACTATGGCCACCGTCTCCGTCATGCGGTTCACTGCGCTGCGCCACTCCTCGCCGAGCAGCAGCAGCGCGCCCGACACCAGCAGCGCGCCGCTGGCGATGGAGATCCACCAGTCGTAGCTGACGATGTCTAGCGCCCAGGTGACCGGGATGTTGTTGCCCCAGATGCCGACGCCGTAGATGAACAGCGCCCCCAGCGACACCACCAGCAGCCCGGCGAGTCCCATCGCCGCGGCGAAGGCGACCCACCAGCGCCACCCCAGCGGATTGTCGAACGCGATGCCGGCGACGTCCTGGCCAATGGTGTCGTAGGTCTCGTTCGGCCCGATGTAGCCGCCGGGCAGCGGGATATCGCTCGGCATCAGCCTGCTCCCTCGCCCGGGCCGCGCTTGGCGAGGTAGGTGGTGCGCGGACGCACGCCCAGCTCGCCCAGCAGCGCATAGTTGCGGCTGTCGTTCTTGGGGCCATGGATGGCGGCGGCCGGGTCGCCCAGGTCGCCGAAGCTGATCGCCTGCGTCGGGCAGGCAGCCTGGCAGGCGGTGATGACCGCGCCGTCCGGGATGTGCCCGTCGCCCTTGTCGGCGTCGATCCGCGCCCCGGCGATGCGCTGCACGCAGTAGGTGCATTTCTCCATCACGCCAGCCGAGCGCACCGTCACGCTCGGGTTGGCCTGCAGCCCCACCGCGGGCGAGACCTTGGCGCTGTAGTCGTACCAGTTGAACCGCCGCACCTTGTAGGGGCAGTAGCCGCTGCACGCCCGGGTGCCGACGCAGCGGTTGTACACCATCAGGTTCAGCCCCTCATGGTCGTGCAGCGTCGCCTCCACGGGGCAGCCAAGCTCGCAGGGCGCGTCCTCGCAGTGCATGCAGGGAACCGGCTGGAAATGCGTGGTGGGCGCGTCGAGCGGCCCCTCGTAGTAGCGGTCGATCCGCAGCCAGTTCATCTCCCGGCCGAGCGCCACCTCCTCCTTGCCGACGACGGCAATGTTGTTCTCTGCCTGGCAAGCGACGGCGCAGGCGTTGCAGCCGGTGCAGGCGTCCAGGTCGATGGCCATGGCCCAAGCGCGGCCGTTGTCGGACTGCTTGGGGTAGAACGACGCCAGCTCCGGCTCCGGCTCGGCAGGCACGCCGACCGGCTGCACGCGGACGAAGTGGTGCCCGTCCATGCTGCCGTGGTCCTGGGTGGACACGATCCGCTCCGACCGCCCGGCCTTGGCCAGCGTCGCGCCGGCCACCTGCTGCTCGGTTCCGGTCCGCAGCGGAAAGGCGTCGTAGCCCACCCCGGCCGCCAGGATGTCCTTCGCCGAGCGGCCATAGCCGAAGTAGGCCGTCACGGTGTCGTCTGCCTGGCCCGGCACGATCCACGCCGGCCCGGCAATGCTGCGCCCGCCCGCCGCAAGCGTCACGACATCGCCGTTCACCAGCTTCTCGCGCTCGGCCAGGCCGGGGCTGACGGCGACCACATTGTCCCACACGACCTTGGTCAGCGGCTTCGGCAGCTCCTGCAGCCAGGCGTTGCCCGCCACAGTGCCGTCCCAGACGGTGGGGTCGGGGCGGAACAGCACGGTCAGGCCCGGTGCGGGAGCAGCCGGCGTGGCCACCAGGGCAGCCGGCGGGGCGGTCACCGTTACCTCCGGCAGGGCTGTCCCGGGCATAAACCCGTCGCGCACGGCCTGCTGCCACCGTGTCTCGAACGCCGGGTCCTGGCCGTCGCCGTGATGCTCGCGCAGCAGGTCCAGGCCGCTGCGGGCCTCGTCGAACAGCGACAGGATTTCCGCCAGGGTCCGGCCGTTATACAGCGGCGCGATGGTGGGCTGCAGCAGCGTCACCGTCCCGTCCACCGCACGGGCGTCGGCCCATGACTCCAGCGGATGCGCCAGGGGCATGTGCCAGTCGGCATGCGCGGCGGTCTCGTCCACATGGAGGCCGGCGTGCAGCTTGAGCCGAACGCGGCCCATCGCCTCGGCGAAGCCCAGGTCGGCTGGGGCGGTGTAGATCGGGTTGCTGTCCAGGATGGCCAGGGTGGACACCTCGCCGGCGTTCATCGCCTGCACCAGATCGGCCAGGGATGCCGCGGCGGCGGCAACCGGTTCGGTGTAGGTGACGGTACGGCCGGTGTTGCCCAGCGCCGCATTCAGCCGGTGCACGGCCGCGTGCTCCGCCGTGGGCTGGGCGAGGCCGGTGGTGACGATCGACTCGCCCTTGGCTGATTGCAGCGCCTTGGCGGCCTGGGTGATCCAGGGATCGTCGGAGGCGCCGCCCTGCACGGCGGCGAGCAGCCGGTCCGCCAGGGTCGCCAGCTCCGCCGGGCCAACGACGGCGTGGTAGTCGGCCTTGGCGCTGGTCAGGTTCGGCGTTGCGGCGGCGCTGTACAACGGGAGCAGGCGCCCGCCGGCCGCAGCGGTCCGGCGCGCCTCGATCCACTGCCGCGAGCAGCCCACCTGCCCCGGCCCGACGTCCAGGAAGTCGCCCGCCAGGGACACCACCACCTTCGCCCGGTCGAAGTGCAGCCGCGTCTCCAGCGGCCGCCCGAACACCGCCTGCGCGCCATCGTATGAGCCGGTGCGCGAGACCGCCGCATGGGTGTGCCAGCGCATCTCCGGGTAGATTTTCTGCAACGCAGCCATTTGCGCCTGCACCTGCGGCGACGTGACCGTCCCGGTCAGCACCCGCAGGCCCTTGCCCCGCTGCGCGCGCAGCCCGGTGACCTCCCCCGCCATGCCCTGGGTGAAGCCCTGCCAGGAGGCCGGCCGGTTCAGGTGCAGCACCGTCTGCGAGCGGAACGGGTCGTACAGCCCCAGCACGGACGCCTGGCCGAGGATGTCGGTGCCGCCGCGGCTCCAGGGGTGCTGCGGGTTGCCCTCCACCTTGAGCGGCCGGCCGTTCTGCGTCGTCACCAGCACGCCGTTGGCGTATCCGTCGATCACCGAGGCGGAGGCGTAGGTCAGCGGGATGCCGGGCTGCTCGTGCAGCGGGTTGCGCACATGCGTCACCTCCCAGTTGCGCCCGTCCTGGCGGTCGTCGCACCCGGTCAGCCCGGCCAGCGCGAACGACGCCGCCATGATCTGCAGGAAGCGCCGCCGGTCCGGCCCGTTCGCCAGCTTCGACGCCGCCGGGAACTCCGAGATCATGAAGCTGCGGAAGGCCGGCGTCCCCGCCACCTGGTCCAGGCTGCGCCAGACCGCGGGGCTGTTGGCCAGGTGTGCGCGCAACGCCGCGATGTCATGCAGCTTGGGAGCTGGCGGCTTCGGGGGGTTGGGCATCGGGTGCGCCTTGCTCATCGGTGGCAGATCGAGCAGTCGGAGAGCTGGTTGCCCGACCGCAGGTGCGCGTCGGCGACCAGCTTCGGCCCCAGCGTCGCCTGGTCCGGCGGCGCCTGCCACTCCATGTTCCATACCTGTTCCTGCGTGCGGATATACTTCTCCGGCGCGCGGTGGCAGTCGAGGCAGAACTCCATCTTGAAGGCGTTGGCGCGGTAGGTGAGCTGCATGGTGTCGATCGCGCCATGGCAGGTCGAGCAGCCGAAGCCCTTGGTGACGTGGATCGAGTGGTTGTACTGCACATAGTCCGGCAGCCGGTTCACCCGGGTCCACTGCATCGGCGTGTCGTTCATCAGGCTGTCGCGCACCGGCTGCAGCATGGGGGAGTTGGTCCAGATCTGCGAGTGGCAGGTCATGCAGGTCCAGGTCGGCGGCAGCCCGGCCGACGCGGCATACTCCACCTGCTGGTGGCAGTTGCGGCAGTCGAGGCCAAGCTCGCCGTCATGGTGCTTGTGGCTGAACGGCACCGGCTGCTCGGGCGCGATGCCGACGCCATAGAAGTAATCCGACCGCGCCACCGCGCCGACCACGACGAAGCCCAGCACGACGACGATCACCGCGCCGAACAGGAACAGCCGCAGCACGGCGTCTGCGCCCGGGGCGAAAAGCTGCTTCATGAATTGATCCTCATGGCCCGGCGATGGCGCTGCGCCGCGAAGACGATGGCCCCGATGCCGAGCACCGTGACCACCCCCGCAATGCGCAGCACCTTAATGATCGCCAACGTGTAGCGCCCGGTCGTCGGGTCGAAATGGAAGCACAGCAGCAGCACCGGGGACGCCGCCTGGCCGATCTCGCCCCGCCCGGCGCGCGACAGCCCGGCCTGCACATCGCCTGGCGAGTAGCCGACGCCGAGCAGATAGCCGGACACCAGGCCGCCGGGCGTGGCAAACACCAGGCCGGCCGGGTGCATGAACTGCGAGAGCGCCGGGTCGAACTTGCTGCGGTATCCGGCGGCGGCGGTGACGGCGTCGATGCTGGCGGCGGGGCCGGTCAGGAAGTGCCAGCCGTCGGCGCCATTCTGGGAGGGGGCCGTAGGGTAACGGGCCTGATCGTCCGCCTGCGCCTTGGCGGCGTCGGCCGGCGTCTCGCTCGGGTCGATGCTGACGAACGCGAGCTGGTAGTCGCCCCCGGCGGCCAGGCCGGTCCGCTCGAGTGCGGCAAACATATCCTCCCGCACCACGCCGCACAGGTTCGGGCAGTGGAAGTAGCCGAAGGCGAGCACCAGCGGCTTGCCGCCGAGCGCGCGCAGGCTGGACGGCTGGCCGGCCGCATCGGTGAATGGCGCGTCAAGCGGAAGTTGGCTGCCGGGCTTTTGATCGAAGGCATATGCATCGGCTTCTTGCGCCGATGCTGGGATGGCCGATGCTGGGACGCCTAGAAGCATCATGAGTAGAACCAGCTTGCCCACTTCGCCTCCGGGTTGCCCGCGACACTAAGACCGCACTGCCGCCACGTTGCCACCCCTGGCGGAGATCCTCACACATTCGTGAGCAAGGCGTCGCAAGGGGCGGCAACGGACCAGACAACTGGGGTGAGTTCGCCGGTTGGAAACCGCGTTATGTAAAGCAAATCTGCACATTCTTCGCGCGGGCAGGTTAAATGCATTGTGTCGAACAGCGGAGCTGAAACATGGTTGACATACGGCGGAATGACGGGGTGCTTGGCGCGACGGTGCACGGCCTCGACCTCTCGCAGCCGATGGAGGATGCGGCGTTCCGGGCGGTGCTCGGGGCACTCGGCCAGCACGGCGTGCTGCGCATCCCCGGCCAAGCCATCGACGCCCCGGCGCTCAAGGCGTTCGCCGCCCGGTTCGGCAGCCTGGAGATCAACGTTGCCAACAGCTTTCAGGAGCCGGGCCACCCGGAGGTGATGATCCTGTCCAACATCAAGCAGGACGGGAAGCCCATCGGCCTGTCCGACGCCGGGCAGGATTGGCACACCGATATGTCGTACAGCCGGGAGATCGCCTTCGCCAACGTGCTGTACGGCATCACCATCCCGCACCGGGACGGCAAGCCGCTCGGCGGCACCGAGTTCGCCAGCATGTATGCCGCCTGCGACGACCTGCCCGCCGCGGTCCGTACCCGGCTGGAGGGCGCCACCGCCACGCACGACTTCAACAAGTTCTGGGAGGAGATGCGCCACCGCCCCGGCAGCACCCGCGCGCCGCTGACCGAGCAGCAGCGCCGCCTGAAGCCCCCGGTGTCGCATCCGGTGCTGATGACGCACCCGATCACCGGGCGGCGCGTGCTGTATGCCAATCCCGGCTACGCCATCCGCATCGACGGCTGGGATGAGCGGGAGAGCGACGACATGCTGGCGTTCCTGTTCGAGCACCAGTTGCAGCCGCAGTACCGCTACGTCCACCGCTGGACGGCGGGGGACGTGCTGATCTGGGACGACCTGTGCACGCTGCACAACGCCTGGCCGGACTACGGCCCGGACGAGCACCGGCTGATCAAGCGCTGCCAGGTGATGGCGGACCGGCTGTTCGACCCGGCCTTCGCCGGCCAGGCCGTCCTGCAGCCGGAGGGCGAGGCCCGGGCAGCCTGACCAGGGTTGGAAGCCGCTTGCGTTGACGCCAACTGCCGGTGCGCCTGACCGTTGGTGGGCGCACCGTCATCGCGAGCCGGCTTCGGCGCGGCGATCCAGGCAGTAAGGGCCGGGCTCGCTACCCTTGGGGCGCCACGCCGCAAGCGCGGCCCGCAACCCGGGCAACTGAACGACCACGAGCTGCACGCAATGCCAGCAGGCCAACGAGCATGATGGCCATGCTTGCCGGTTCGGGCACGGCGGCGAGGCTGATCGTGCCTGAATAACCGTCGTAGCTCGGGCTGAAAGCGTCGGTGACCGAGAATGCGCCCTGGGTGAACTGGCTGGGATCAAGGGTCAGGGGGAGGTCGCCGTTTGGCAAGGCGCCGGGCAGCGGACCCGAAAGCAGCAGGTCGAACCCGAATGAGATCTGCAATCCCACGACGTGGAAGTCGATGCTCTGGTTCGGGATGATGGTGACTGTTTGCTCCAGCCCGCCTGCGTGATCCAGTCCGGCGAACGTGGCGGTGGTGAACAGGGAGGGCGTGAAACCGAAGTAGAAGCCTGGTTGTGATCCCTGCGTCGCCTGCGCGTTGGCGTCCAGCGTGATCACGATCGGGATTTGCTGACCCACCGACAGCGGCTCGGACACGAAGGAGCTTACCTGCAGGACCGTGCCCGTGAAGGAATTAGGTGATCGGCGCCGCCTCGGCAGGCAGCGACACGTAACAGCCCAGGGCAAGCAGGATCGGGATACGCATGACTGGGTGAGCCTAGCAGTGCGGAACCCTGGGTCCTACGGCTTCGCGTGTGCGTTCCTGCGTCGCGGCCAAGCGTAAGCGCATCCAGGCGGTCAAGCGCACGGACGGCTGGCAGGTGTCTTCACCCAGTCCACTAGCTGCCGCCGCGGGCGTGCGCCTCTGGGAAGAACAGGTCCTGCCAGGACGCCGGCACCGCCCGTGCCGTGCCGGCGGTGTGCATGAAGGCGGCGTAGGTCATGGTGTTCTCCGGCGCCATCGTCCAGCGCACCTGCGGGCCGGACACCACCCGGGCGACTTTCTCCAGGGGCAGCCTGGATTTCACGTCCGCGATCCAGAGGGCCGCGGCGGCGGTCTTATCGGCGTTCACGATGTCCGTCGCCTCCGCCAACGCCGCCAGCAGCGCCTGGTACAGCACCGGGTTGCGAGCGCGGAACCGGGCGCTGGTCCAGGCCAGGGTAAAAGAGTGCGGCCCCGCGACCTCGAACGAGTTCAGCAGGGTGTGGATGCCCGGCTGCTCCAACTGCTGCTCCTGGAACGGCGGCACGCTGAAGGCGCAACTGATGCCGGCGCCGCCGCCCAGCAGGGCGATCGTCGCGTCCGGCGGCGACATGGACAGGGTCAGGGTATCGAGCTTGGCGAACTCGGCGGGTCCGAACAGCTTGGCCGCCGCCATCTGCAGGGTGACGGCCTGGATCGACACCTTGACGGTGGGCAGGGCGATGCGGTCGGCCTCGGTCAGGTCGCCGATCCCGTGCAGGGCCGGGTTGCGTGTGTTGAGCAGGCAGGGCTGCGAGCTGAGCGCGCAGATGCCGCGCACCTCCTGCGCCGTGCCGTGCGTGCGCGCCCACAGGGTGACCAGCCCGGGAATGCCGCCGGACACCACGTCCACGGAGTCGGAGATCAGCGCGCCGTTCATGGTGTCGGGGCCGTTGAAGGTGATCCAGGACACGTTGACCTCGGGCAGGCCGAGCGCGGCGGCGTGCTTCTCCAGCAGGCGCTGGTACTCCATGACGTTGAATTGCAGGTAGCCCATGGAGAACTGCCGGGCGAAGCGGATTTCCGGCACTGCCGCGCGGGCACGGCGGGTGCTGGCCAGGGCGGCGGCGGGCACGGCCCCAAGAAGCTGTCGGCGTTGCATCGGGTGTCCTCCGTGGCGGCTTCGGGCTGCGTTGCCGGGGAGTTTGGCACAGCGGCAGCGGGGGGCAACGGAGGTGCTTCGGGCAGCATCCCAGTTTTCATCCCGGAAGCAGGCTGCTGCGTTGAGGCCGGTATGGTGCGGGTCGGACCGGATAGAGGCGGCAGTATATTGAGGTGAGGATGACCTCTGCTCCCTCTCCCTCCGGGAGAGGGCCAGGGTGAGGGGGGCCGTGAGGGCCGGGTTTGTCCACATGAGTACGCAAGCCGCTCCCGGTCCGGCCGGGTTTGGCCCTTGCCGCTTCCCTCACCCCGGCCCTTTCCCGGAGGGAGAGGGAGCAGCAGGCAGCTTGGGTTTGCGTCGCGTGCGATCGTCGTTGGTAAGATGGGGAGGGTGTCATGCGCTGGGTCAGGTTCACGGCAGGCGAGCAAACGGTTTACGGCCTGGTGGAGGGCGACGCCGTCGCCGAGGTAGCCGGTGATCCCTTCACCAGCCTCGGCAGCGTCCCGGTGCGGACCGGCCGGACCCATGCCCTGGACGAGGTGCGGATCGAGGTTCCCTTCGTGCCTCGCACCTTCTACGCCGCCGGGCTGAACTACGTCCGCCACATCCACGAGGTCGCCGCTGCCGCCGGGGTCGCGCCGGCGATCCCGGCCAAGCCCGACATGGGCTACCGCGCCGTCAACGCCCTGGTGGCGCACGATCAGCCCGTGGTGATCCCGCGCGACGCCAGCCGGGTGCAGTATGAGGGCGAGCTGGCCGTCGTCATCGGCCGCCGGGCCAAGCACCTGTCCGAGGCCGAGGCGCTGGGCTGCGTGCTGGGCTACACCATCGGCAACGACGTGAGCGAGCGCGGCTGGCAGGCGTCCGACCGCACCTTCTGGCGCAGCAAGAACACCGACACCTTCAAGCCCATGGGACCCTGGATCGAGACCGACGCCGACCTGGACGCCATGCAGACCACCGTGCGGCTGAACGGCGAGGTCCGCACCCAATTCCCCACCGGCGACATGCTGTTCGGCGTTCGCCGCTTCATCAGCACCATGACGCGCTACGTGACCCTGCACCCTGGCGACGTCATCTGGATGGGCACCGACGGCGCCTCACCCGACCTGCGCCCCGGCGATGTCGTCGAGGTCGAGATCACCGGCATCGGCACCCTCCGCAATCCCTTCGTCAGCGAGGACGCATGACCCAACCGCCTCCTGCGGCCCACTCCTATGCCAAGCACCGGGCACAGTTGGAGGCGCTGCTGACCGCCTGGGGCATGCCCGCCGGCTATGCCGCCCGCACGGCGGAGGTGATGTCCTGGGCCGACCTGCACGGCATCGACAGCCACGGCATCTCCATGATCCCCGCCTACCACGCCTGGCACAAGGCAGGCCAGGTGCGGATGGACGCCGAGCCGCGCATCGAGCGGGACACCCCCGTGTCCGCCCTGATGGACGGCAGCGGCGGCCTGGGGCACGAGCCGTCGCGCCAGGCGATGGAGGCCGCCATCGGCAAGGCGCAGGCGATTGGTATTGGCGTGGTGTCCGTGCACCGCTCGGCGCATTTCGGCGCCTGCGGGTTCTATGCGGCGATGGCGGCGGAGGCCGGGATGGTCGGCATGGTGGCGACCTCGGCCAGCATCGTGCAGGTGGCGCCGACCGGGGGCGCGCAGGCGCGGCTGGGCACCGATCCCTGGGCGTTCGCGGCGCCGGGGCGTCCGGGCGAGCCGTTCCTGCTGGACATGGCGACGACGACGGTGGCGGCGGGCCGGGTCCGCAACAAGGCCAACGAGGGCCTGCCGGCGCCGCCGGGCTGGCTGCTGACCAAGGACGGGCTGCCCTCGACCGATCCGCTTGAGGCCGCGCAGAAGGGCGGCTTCCTGACCTCCCTCGGCGGCAGCCCCGAGGGGAGCAGCCATAAGGGCTACGGCCTGGCGATGATGGTCAACATCCTGGGGTCCTGCCTGTCCGGCGCGACGCTGATCACCGACCCGCAGCACACGCGGGGGCCGGACGGCCTGGACATCGGCCACTTCTTCCTGGCGCTCAGCCCGGCGCTGTTCCGCGGCCCCGGCGCGTTCGAGGCCGATGTGGCCGCCTTCTGCGACGCGATGCGCTCAACTCGTCCGGCCGACCCGGCGCGCCCCGTGATGGTCGCCGGCGACCCGGAGCGCAAGGCCGCCGCGCGCCGCCGGGAGGCGGGCATCCCGGTCGGCGCCAACCTGCTGGCCGCCATCCGAGGGATCGCGGAGGAGAGCGGGGCGCCCTGGCTTCTGTAACATCACCGGCCTGGGCCTCTGGCTGTAACGGCTGAGGTGGCCCATGCTTGCGCCGGGGCGGCCCGCCCGCCCCGACCGCAACGATGCTGCAACAGGACAAGGCCCGCCATGGCAATGCCGCTCAATCGCCAGGCGCTCGGACGCCTGCCCGCCTCGGTGCAGGGGCCGCGATTCGATCCCGCGGCCGTCACGCCGGGGATCGTCCACCTCGGCCTCGGCGGCTTCGCCCGCGCCCACCTGGCGCGCTACACGCACAACCTGATGGACCGGCGGCCGGACATGCTGGGGTTCGGCATCGTCGGCGCCGGGCTGCTGCCGGGGGACCGGCGGATGCACGACAGCCTGGCGCCGCAGGACAACCTGTACACCCTGGTCGAGCGCAGCGGCTCGGAGGAGGCCGCGACCGTCATCGGCAGCCTGGCCGAGGTGGTGTTCGCCGGCGACGGCAGCGCGGCGCTGCTGGAGCGGATCGATCAGCCGGGCATCCGCATTGTCAGCCTGACGGTGACGGAGAACGGCTACTGCCTCAACCGCGCCACCAAGCGGCTCGATCCCGAGCACCCGCTGATCCGGCGGGACATGGCCCAGCCCGATCAGCCCAGCAGCGCCATCGGCATCATCGTCGAGGCCTGCCGCCGCCGCCGTGCGGCCGGGGCGGCGCCCTTCACGGCGCTGAGCTGCGACAACATCCAGCACAATGGCGACGTGCTGCGCGACGCCGTGCTGGCGCTGGCCACCCTGCGCGATCCGGCGCTGGCGGAGTGGATCACGGCCAACGTCCCGTTCCCCAGCACCATGGTGGACCGCATCACCCCGGTGACGGCCGAGGCCGAGGTCGCCGACCTGGCCGCCCGGCACGGCATCGAGGACCGCTGGCCGGTGTTCTGCGAGAGCTTCACGCAGTGGGTGATCGAGGACCGCTTCGGGCAGGGCCGCCCGGCGTGGGAGGAGGTGGGCGCGCAGTTCGTCGGCGACGTCGCGCCCTACGAGTTCATGAAGCTGCGGCTGCTGAACGCCAGCCACCTGGCCGTGGCGGGGCTGGGGCGGCTGGCAGGGGCCGTGTACATCGACGAGGCGATGGCCGACCCGGTGATGACCCGCTACATGGCGGCGCTGATGGACCGCGAGACCGGGCCGACGCTGCTGCCGGTGCCGGGGATCGACCTTGTGGACTACAAGGCGACGCTGATCCGCCGCTTCGCCAACTCTGCCATCAAGGATACGGTGGAGCGGGTGAACACCGACGCGCCGCTGAACGTCCTGGTGGACCCGATCCGCGACCGCCTGCGGCAGGGTGGGGAGCTGGACCTGCTGGCGCTGGCGCTGGCCGCCTGGATGCGCCGGGTGCGCGGGGAGGACGAGGCAGGGCAGCCCATCGACGTGCGCCACCCGATGGCGGCGCTGCTGCGGGAGCGCGCGGTTGCCGGCGGGGAGGACCCGGCGCCGCTGCTGGGCATCGGGGAACTGTTCGGCGACATGGGCGCTGACCCGCGCCTGGTTGGGCCGGTCAGGCGTTGGTTGGCGCTGCTGTACCGCACTGGCAGCCGGGCCACGCTGAACGAGGCGGCACGGACGCTAGACTTCTAATGCTGCTCCCTCTCCCTCCGGGAGAGGGCCGGGGTGAGGGATGCGGCAAGGACCAAACTCCTCCCACGTCGGAAGCGAACGCCGCCCCGATATGGGAGAGCTAGGCCCTCCCAGACCCCCTCACCCCGGCCCTTTCCTGGAGGGAGAGGGAGAAGCTTACCGTTGACCCTTTGGAGCCGCAGTGCCAACTTGATTGGTAATATGCCCGGCAAACGGATAGCCAGAGGCAAACGGAGGACCGTACTATCACGCACCGTATCACCGGCCTGCTCGCAGCGGCCGCCCTGACCCTCGCCGCCAGCCCCTCCCGTGCGGACTCCACCATCACCATCGCCACCGTGAACAACGGCGACATGGTGGTCATGCAGAAGCTGTCGTCGCAGTTCGAGCAGCAGCACCCCGACATCCACCTGCGCTGGGTGGTGCTGGAGGAGAACGTGCTGCGCCAGCGCGTCACCACCGACATCGCCACCAAGGCCGGGCAGTTCGACGTCATGACCATCGGCAACTACGAGGTGCCGATCTGGGCCAAGCAGGGCTGGCTGGAGCCGATGGACAACCTGCCGGCGGCCTACGCCGTGGACGACATCCTGAAGCCGGTGCGCCAGGGCCTGACCTACAACGGCAAGCTGTATGGCCTACCGTTCTATGCCGAAAGCGCCATGACGTACTACCGCACCGACCTGTTCGAGAAGGCCGGGATCAAGATGCCCGACGCGCCGACCTATGAGCAGGTGCGCGGCTTCGCCGACAAGATCACCGACAAGCCCAACCAGATCTACGGCATGTGCCTGCGCGGCAAGCCCGGCTGGGGCGAGAACATGGCCTACGTGACCTCGCTGGTGGACGCGATGGGCGGCCAGTGGTTCAACGAGCAGTGGAAGCCGACCATCGACACCCCGGCCTGGCGGACGGCGCTGGGCTATTACAGCAGCATCCTAAAGGCCGATGGCCCGCCCGGCGCGTCGTCCAACGGCTTCAACGAGAACCTGGCGCTGTTCTCCAGCGGGCACTGCGGCATGTGGATCGACGCGACGGTGGCCGGCGGGCTGCTGTTCGACAAGAAGCAGTCGCAGGTGGCGGACAAGGTGGGCTTCGCGCCGATGCCGACCGGCAGCTACCAGGGTGGGCCGACCTGGCTGTGGAGCTGGAACCTGGGCATCCCCACGTCGTCCAAGCAGAAGGATGCGGCGCGCACCTTCATCACCTGGGCGACGTCGAAGGAGTATATCCAGCTCGTTGCCAAGGAGAACGGCTGGGTGTCGGTGCCGCCGGGCACGCGGCAGTCCACGTATGACAACCCGGACTACAAGCAGGTCGCGCCGTTCGCCGCCTTCGTGCAGAAGGCCATTGAGGTCGCCAACCCGGATGGCAAGACCGCCCAGCCGCGCCCATACGAGGGGGCGCAGTTCGTGGCGATCCCCGAGTTCCAGGGCATCGGCACCCAGGTCGGCCAGACCGTCGCGGGCACGCTGACCGGGCAATCGACGGTGGAGGAGGCGCTCAAGACCGCCCAGGCGGCGACGGAACGCACGATCCACCAAGCCGGCTACCCGAAGAAGTAGGCGCTGCCATGTCCGTTGCCCTGACCCGTCCGGCCGTGGCGCCTGTTGCTGCTCCGATCCGGCGGGTGGGCGGGCTGCTGGTTGCGCCTTCCGTCATCGTGCTGCTGGCGTGGATGATCGTCCCGCTGGTGATGACGCTGTGGTTCTCGTTCCAGTACTACAACCTGCTCAACCCGGCGGGCGAGGGCTTCGCCGGGATCGACAACTACACCTTCCTGGTCACCGACCCCGACTTCTGGGTGTCGCTGCGCAACACGATGGTGCTGCTGGGGGCGGTGCTGGTCATCACCGTGGGGTTGGGCACCCTGCTGGCGGTGCTGTTCGACCAGCCCTTCCCCGGCCGCAACATCGCCCGCGTGCTGGCGATCTCGCCGTTCTTCGTCATGCCCACCGTCAGCGCGCTGGTTTGGAAGAACCTGCTGATGCACCCGATCTACGGCGTGCTGGGCGCGGTGGCGATGGCGTTCGGATTGCAGCCCGTCGATTGGTTCGCGCAGTTCCCGCTGGCGTCGGTGATCGCCATCGTGTCGTGGGAGTGGCTGCCGTTCGCGCTGCTGATCCTGCTGACGGCGGTGCAGTCGCTGGACGGGGAGCAGCGGGAGGCCGCGCGGATGGACGGCGCCGGGGTGGTGGCGCAGTTCGTGTTCATCACCCTGCCGCACCTGTCCCGGGCGATCGGCGTGGTGGTGATGATCGAGACGATCTTCCTGCTGACGGTATTCGCCGAGATCTTCGTCACCACCTCCGGCGGCCCGGGCAATGCCACGACCAACCTCGCCTTCCTGATCTACGCCCGCGCGCTGCTGCAGTTCGACATTGGCGGGGCTTCGGCCGGGGGGGTCGTGGCGATCCTGCTGGCGAACGTGGTGGCATTCTTCCTGGTGCGCTCCATCGCGCGCCGGCTGGAGGTGTAAGGTGGAAGACAGCCTCGGCCGCCGCATCTTCGTCACCGCCCTGGGTTGGAGCGTGGCCATACTGCTGTTCTTCCCAATATTCTGGATGGGACTGACCAGCCTCAAGTCCGAGACCGACGCCATCGGCGCCCGCCTGCTGTTCACCCCCACGCTCGACTCCTACCGCGAGGTGCTGTCCCGCGCCGACTACCTGAGCTTTGCGCTGAACAGCGTCGTGGTGTCGGTCGGCGGCACCGTGCTGGCGCTGCTGTTCGCCATCCCCGCCGCCTACTCCATGGCGTTCCACCCGACGGCGCGCACCCGCGGCACCCTGCTGTGGATGCTATCGACCAAGATGCTGCCGCCGGTCGGCGTGCTGGTGCCGATCTACTTGCTGTTCCGCACGGCGGGGCTGCTGGACACGCGGACCGGGCTGGTCGTGATCTACGCCCTGATGAACCTGCCCATCGTCGTCTGGATGCTGTTCACCTTCTACAAGGAGGTGCCAGTCGAGATCCTGGAGGCTGGCCGCATGGATGGTGCCCGTACTGGGGCGGAGGTCTGGCACTTGCTGCTGCCGCTGACCCTGCCCGGCGTCGCCTCCACCGGGCTGCTGTCGCTGATCCTTTGCTGGAACGAGGCGTTCTGGAGCCTGAACCTCACCAGCGCCGCCGCCGCGCCGCTGACGGCGTTCATCGCGTCGTTCAGCAGCCCCGAGGGCCTGTTCTTCGCCAAGCTGTCGGCGGCATCGACGATGGCGGTGGCGCCCATCCTGGTGTTCGGCTGGTTCAGCCAGCGCCAGCTCGTGCGCGGGCTGACCTTCGGCGCCGTGAAGTAGGAGCCGTTCCATGTCCACGCTGACGCTGCGCAGCCTGCGCAAGGCTTACGGACCCGTCGATGTCATCAAGGGCATCGACCTGGATATCGCCGACCGCGAGTTCGTGGTGTTCGTCGGCCCCTCGGGCTGCGGCAAATCGACCCTGCTGCGGATGATCGCCGGGCTGGAGGCGATCACTGGCGGCGAGCTGCGGATCGACGGCGCACGCGTGAACGAGGTCGGCCCGGCGGATCGCGGGCTGGCGATGGTGTTCCAGTCCTATGCGCTGTATCCGCACATGACGGTGGCGGACAACATGGGCTTTGCCCTGCGCCTGGCCGGCGTGCCCAAGGCCGAGCGGGCGCGCAAGGTGGGGGAGGCCGCGCGCATCCTGCAGCTTGGCCCCTACCTGGAGCGGAAGCCCAAGGACCTGTCCGGCGGGCAGCGCCAGCGCGTCGCCATTGGCCGCGCCATCGTGCGCGACCCCAAGGTGTTCCTGTTCGACGAGCCGCTGTCCAACCTGGACGCCGCGCTGCGCGGGCAGACGCGGATCGAACTGCTGCGCCTGCACGAGGAGCTGCAGGCCACGATGATCTACGTCACGCACGACCAGGTCGAGGCGATGACGATGGCCGATAAGATCGTGGTGCTGCAGGCCGGCATGGTCGAGCAGGTGGGTACGCCGATGGAGCTGTACCACTACCCGGCCAACCTGTTCGTCGCCGGGTTCATCGGCTCGCCGCGGATGAACTTGCTGCCGGTGACGGTTGCGGCGGCGGATGCGTCCGGGGTGGCGGTCACGCTGCCGTCCGGCGAGCGGCTGCATGTGCCGGCCGACGGCGCGGTGTTGCGGACCGGGGCGGCGGCGACGCTCGGCATCCGCCCGGAGGCGTTGCGGCCGGACCCGGCGGGCTTGATGGCCGGAGAGGTCCGGATGGTCGAGCGGCTGGGTGGCCTGACGCTGCTGCATGTGACGGCGGAGGGCGTGGGCGACATCACGGTGCAGGTCGATGGCGACGACGCCACCCAGGCGCACCATCCGGTCCGCCTGCAGGTGGATGCGGCGGCGTGCCACCTGTTCGACGGCACCGGCCTGGCCCTGCCGCACCTGGCCCACCATCCCCTGGTCGCATGAGCCTGCCTGCCTCGCTTCTCCCTCTCCCTCCGGGAGAGGGTTGGGGTGAGGGGGCGGGCAAGCGCGGTCCTCCGCCGATGAAGCGCGGGTCAGCAGGGGCCAACGTCGGCCCTTGCCGCCTCCCTCACCCCAACCCTCTCCCGGAGGGAGAGGGAGCAGGCAGCCATCCTCGACCGCCGCCATGTTCTTAGGCCTGGATTTCGGCACCTCCGCCGTCAAGGCGCTGCTCGTGGACGGGGCGCAGCGCGTGGTGGGCAGCGCTGCGGCGCCGTTGCAGGTGTCCCGCCCCGCGCCGGGCCACAGCGAGCAGGACCCGGAGGCCTGGTGGCAGGCCATGCTATCGGCCGTGGACACGCTGCACCGGGACCACCCGGCGGCGCTGGCCGCGGTGCAGGGCATCGGCCTGTCCGGCCAGATGCACGGCGCCGTGCTGCTGGACGCCGCCGGGGACGTGCTGCGCCCCGCCATCCTGTGGAACGACGTGCGCGCCGCGGCGGAGTGTGCCCAACTGGAGCGGGACTTCCCGGCGCTGCGCCAAGTGGCGGGCAACATCGCCATGCCCGGCTTCACCGCGCCCAAGCTGCTGTGGGTGCGCGCCCATGAGCCCGGCGTGTTCGCCCAAACGCGCAAGGTGCTGCTGCCCAAGGCGTGGGTCCACTACCGCCTGACCGGCGAGATGCTGGAGGAGATGTCCGACGCCTCCGGCACGCTTTGGCTGGATGTCGGCGCGCGGGATTGGTCGGATGCCGCGCTGGCCGCCACCGGCCTGTCGCGGAGGGCCATGCCCCGCTTGGTCGAGGGCAACGCCCCCGCCGGTACTCTGCACTCGGCGCTGGCGGTGCGCTGGGGCATAGCCCGGCCGCCGCTGCTGGCCGGCGGCGCCGGGGACAACGCGGCCGGGGCGGTCGGGCTGGGGGCGATCCGGCCCGGCGATGCTTTCGTGTCGCTGGGCACGTCGGGCGTGCTGTTCGCCACCACGGACGGTTTTCGCCCCTATCCGCAGGCGGCGGTGCACGCCTTCTGCCATGCGTTGCCGGACACCTGGCACAACATGGGCGTCACCCTGTCGGCCGCGGACTCGCTGGCGTGGTGGGCCGGCATCGCCGGACGGACCGAGGCCGAGCTGCTCGACGAGGTGCCGATGCCGTCCGCGCCGTCCCCGGCGCTGTTCCTGCCCTATCTCGGCGGTGAGCGGACGCCGCACAACGATGGGGCGCTGCGGGGCGCATTCGCCGGGCTGTCGCATGGGACGGACCGGGCGGCGTTGACGCAGGCGGTGCTGGAGGGGGTGGCGTTCTCGCTACGCGACTGCCTGGATGCGCTGGCGGCGTCGGGCACGCGGGTCACGCAGGCGGACGTGATCGGCGGCGGGTCGCGGTCCCGAGTATGGATCGCGGTGATCGCGGCGGCGCTGGGGGTGCCGCTGCACCGGCTGGCGGCGGGCGAGCACGGCGGCGCGTTCGGCGCGGCGCGGCTGGCGCGCATGGCGGTGACGGGGGAGGCGCCGGCGGCTGTGTGCCTGCCGCCGGTGCGGGAGGAGACGATCTTGCCGGACCCGGGCTTGGCTGACGCCTATGCGCGCCGCTTGCTGCAATACCGGGAGTTGGCCGGCGTTCCCGCGATACGGACAAGGGCAGCACCAGGGCAGGGCTGATGCACACGGCATGAGGGTGTTTGCTGCTCCCTCTCCCTCCGGGAGAGGGCCGGGGTGAGGGAAGCGGCGAGAACGTGGTTCGCTTGGGAAAGGGCGAAGCTTGCTGCTGACGTGGGGATGTTCGGTTCTTGCGGCCTCCCTCACCCCAGCCCTCTCCCGGAGGGAGAGGGAGTCAGTGCGGTTCTGGTGGCCTGCGAATGCCTTGGCAACGCCTGGGCAAGTGACGTCCCCCTACATGGTCAGCGGGCACCCACCCTCAGACACCGGCCGGAACGCCTGCTCGCCCGACAGCGTCGCCAGCAGCTTGTAAACGTCGAACGGCGCGGTGCTCTCCCCCGGCGTCTTCACCTGCATCAGGTACATGTTGCACATCACCCGGCCATCCCCGCGTATGGCGACATCGGTGTTGTTCATGTCGTTGACCGGCATCGCGCGCATCGCCGCCGCCACGGTCGCCGCCTCCACCGTGCCAGCCTGCCCCACCGCCGCCAGCCAGTGCCGCACGCCGCTGTAGGTGCCGGCCTGCAGCATGGAGGGCGGCTTCGGCTTCAACGCCATGAAGCGCCGGGTGAAGGCCCGCGTGGCATCCGTGCGGTCCCAGTAGAACGACGTCGTGAGGTCCAGCCCGCCCGCCACCGCCAGCCCGACCGAGAACACGTCCGTCACGAAGATCAGCAGCGCCGCCAGCCGTTGCCTGCCATCCCGCCCCACGCCGAACTCCGCCGCCTGCTTCAGCGCGTTCTGCGTGTCCGCCCCGGCATTGGCCAGCGCCACCACGTCCGCCCCGGACGCCTGCGCCTGCAGCAGGAACGACGAGTAGTCGCTGGTCCCCAACGGATGCCGGACCGCCCCGATCACCCTGCCGCCGGCCGCCTCCAGGAACCGGGTGGTGTCGCGCTGAAGGGCGTCGCCGAACGCATAATCGGCGGTGATGAAGAACCAGGTCTTGCCGCCGGCCTTGGTGACCGCGTCCCCGGTGCCCTTGGCCAGCGCATAGGTGTCGTAGGCGAAGTGGAAGCAGAACGGCGAGCAGGCCTTGCCCGTCAGGTCCGACGTGGCGGGTCCGATCGGGATGTAGATGCGCGCCTTCTCGCGCGTCACCTGCTGGATCGCCAGCCCGGCGGCCGAGTTGGCGCCGTCCACGATCAGGTCCACCCCGGCCTGGTCGATCCACTGCCGGGTGATCGCCGCCGCCACGTCCGGCTTGTTGGCGCAATCGCCGTGCAGCACCTCGATGGGCCGGCCGAGCAGGGTGTTGCCGACCTCCTCCGTCGCCAGCCGCGCGGCGTAAACGCAGCCGACGCCGCCGTTGTCGCTGTAGATGCCGTTGGGGTCATTCACCACGCCGATCCGCAGCGGCGCCCTCCCCTGCGCGCGGACCCGCGCGGCCGTGGCGGCCAGCCCCCCCGCAAGCGCCTCACGCCGGCCGATCCCCGCCATCGCTTCTCCCTCCGTGGTCAGTCCCGCCTTGGTCAGTCCCGCGCCGGCTGCCCCAACTCCACGCCCGCCAGCCGTTCAGAGAGCTTCGCCAGCTCCGTATGGTCCGCCCCCGGCCCGAGCATCGCGGCGCAGGCGGCGGCCAGCTCCCGGCACAGCGCGCTGAACGGCGCGGGCGTCGCGGTGTCGCGCGCCACCCCCATCGCGATGCCCACGTCCTTCAGCATCAGGTCCAGCCCGAACCCGCTGTCGAACGAACGGGACAGCACGAACTGGCGGAATTTCCTCTGCGTCGAGTTGTTCATCCCCGTCGAGGCGTTCAGCACATCGACCATCAGCGCCGGGTCGAGGCCGAAGCGCTGGCCGATCAGCAGCGCCTCGATCCCGATCAGGAAGCCGCCGGCGCTGACCAGGTTGTTCAGCGCCTTCATCGCATGCGCCGAGCCGACCGCCCCGGTGCGCAGGATCGACGTGCCCATGGACTGCAGCAGCGGGCGCACCCGCTCGACGGTCGCATCGTCGCCGCCGACCATGATCGCCAGCTCGCCCGTCCTGGCCCGGGGGACGCCGCCGGACACCGGGGCGTCGATCATCACCCCGCCGGCCTGCGCCACACGGTCCGCCAGGGCGCGGGTCTCGCCGGGCGCACCGGAGGTCATGTCCACCACCACCGTGCCGGGCCGCAGGCTGGGCAGCAGCCCGTCCAACGCGATGCCGACCGCAGCACTGGTCGGCAGCATCGTCACGATCACCTCCGACCCGGCGGCGAGTTCCGCCGCGGTGTCCGGCGCCGTGCCGCCCACCTGCTGCGCGAAGTTCTCGGCCACGATGCGCCGCTGGTCGGCCACCAGCAGCGTGTGCCCGGCGGCATGGACGCGGGCCGCCATCGGCCAGCCCATGTTGCCGATGCCGACGAAGCCGACCGCCTGTGCTCCATTGTCTTGGGCCACGCTACTCCGCCGCCTTCGAGGGGGGCGCTTTCGAAGCGGGCGCTTCCGGGGCTGCCTTCGCGTCGATCTCCGCGAACACGCCTGCCGCCGCCTTGAACGCATCCAGCCCGGCGGGGATGCCGCAATACACCGTCGCGTGCAGCAGCACCTCCTTGATCTGCTCCCGCGTGACGCCGTTGTTCAGCGCCCCGCGGACGTGCAGCCTCAGCTCCGGCGCCCGGTTCAGCGCCGTCAGCATCGCCAGGTTCAGCAGCGAGCGCGTCGGCCGGTCCAGCCCCGGGCGGCCCCACACGTCGCCCCAGCACCACTCGGTGGTGACGCGCTGGAACGCCCGCATGAACTCGTCCGCATTGGCCAGCGAGGCATCGACATACTCCGCCCCCAGCACCTCCCGGCGGTTCTGCAACCCCATGGCGAACTTCTCGCCCTCGTACTCCGGATGGTCCGCCACCGCTTCCTCCCCCATTTCGGCCCATGCTAGGAGGAAGCCCGCCAGGCCGGCAACCATCGTCAGGCAACCAGATGACATACGAAGCCTTCGCGATCCGTTACGCCACCAAGCAGGAGCGCACGGCGGCAGAAAGCTTCCTGTTCCCCGACGACCATGCCGCGCCGATGCCGCTGGACTACTTCGTCTGGGCCATCACCGGCGAGGGGCGCACGATCGTGGTCGATACCGGCTTTGGCGCCGCGGCGGGCGCCCGCCGGAACCGCACCCTGCTCCGCAGCACCGCGGAGGCCCTGGCGCTGGTGGGGATCGACGCCGCGGCGGTCAGGGATGTCGTGCTGACCCACCTGCACTACGACCATGCCGGCTGCATGGACGCCTTCCCCGCCGCCACGTTCCACCTGCAGGATGCGGAGATGGCCTACGCCACCGGGCGCTGCATGTGCCACCGCGTGCTGCGCATCCCGCTGGACGTGGAGGACGTGACCAACGCCGTGCGCCACGTCTTCGCCGACCGGGTACGCTTCCACGACGGGACCGCCGCCATTGCGCCCGGCGTCACGCTGCACCTGGTGGGCGGGCACTCCGGCGGGCTGCAGGTGGTGCGCGTGCCGACCGCGCGCGGCCATGTGGTGCTGGCCAGCGACGCCGCGCATTATTGGGCCAACATCCGCACCCGCAACCCGTTCCCGCTGGTGCAGGATGTGGCGCGCATGGCCGAGGGCTGGCGCATCTGCGAGGAACTGGCGGACGGCCCCGACCATGTCATCCCCGGGCACGACCCCCTAGTGCTGCGCCGCTTCCCGACGCTGCCGGGCCAGCCGGACGTGGCGCTGCTGCACCTGCCGCCTGTGGCGTAGCAGGCCGGCATGACGGCGGAACCGGGATGGCTGACCTGGACGCGCGAGCTGCAGGCCATCGCGCAGACCGGGCTGGCCTTCGACCCCGGCCCGTATGACCGCGAACGCTACGAGATGCTGCGCTCGCTGGCGTCCCGGATCATGGCGGCGCACACGGGCGCCCCCGCCGAGCGGATCGAGGCGCTGTTTGCCGGCGAGGCGGGGTATGCCACGCCCAAGGTCGATGTGCGCGGCGCGGTGTTCGACGGGCAGGGCCGGGTGCTGATGGTGCGGGAGGTGGCCGACGCCGGGCGCTGGACCCTGCCCGGCGGCTGGGCGGACGTGAACCTGACCCCGGCCGAGAACGTCATCAAGGAGGTGCAGGAGGAGAGCGGCTATGCCGTGCAGGTGCAGAAGCTCGCCGCCGTGTGGGACCGCACCCGCCAGGGCCACCACCCCGGCGTGTTCTCGTGCTGCAAGATGTTCTTCATCTGCGCAGCCATCGGCGGGTCGGCGGCGGTCAGCTCCGAAACGTCGGAGGTCGCCTGGTTTGCCGAGGACGCGTTACCGGATGATGTGTCATCGGCCCGCGTGCTGCCGCGCCAGCTCCGGCGGATGTTCGCGCACCTCCGCGACCCTGCGCTGCCGACCGACTTCGAGTGAGTCCAGCCGATGTCATTGCGAGCCGCGCTTGCGGCGTGGCAATTCAGGAGCGGCACGGGCGGTTTCAACTGCCCTGGATTGCCGCGCCGAAGCCGGCTCGCACTGACTCGGCACGTTGGGGCGAACACGCCAAAACTTTCGGCGGTTGGTCCTAGGCAACGGACCGGCTCGCCGTCTCCCCCGCGGCAAGCTCGATGATCTCCGCCGTGATCTCCTCCTGCCGCACCTGTCGCTGCTTGGCCTGCAAGGACGCAAGCTGGCGCTCGATCTGGCTGCGCGCCGCGGCCATCGCCTCCATGCGCGCCTCGTTCTCAGCCGCGAAGGAGTGCAGCGCGGCCTCGCAAAGCTGCGCGTGCAGGTAGTCCGCCGTCAGGTCCTGCAGCAGCACCGCTGGTGCTAAGTAGAGCAGCGGCGGGGCGGCGGCCGTTGCGGGCGGGAACGCCGTCATGTCGAAGGGGAACAGCCGCCGGCGCTCCACGCGGATGCCTTGGCCGCCCTGCCACTGGCTGAACACGGCGTCGAGCTGGTCGATCCGCCCCTGGGCGATCCCCTTATATAGCGCCTGGGCGATGCGGTCGGCGAGCTTGGGCACGCCGGGCGAGTGCGACGGCATCGCGCCGGTCCACCCGGCGGTGATCCCCCGCTCGGCCAGCGCCGCGCGGCCCCGCGTGCCCACCAGGAACAGCTCCGCCGTGCCGAGGCCGCCGCCGACGGTGTCCAGCACACGCCCGCTGAAGGCGCCGGCAAACCCCTGCTCGGCGCAGAACAGCACCAGGGCGGGGCGGGACGGCTTGCGATCGCCGGGCCGGGCGGCGGGGGCGAGCACCAGCGCCCGCCCGATGGCGGCGGCGATCACCGCGGCGTAGCGGTCCACCGCGGCAAGCTGCCCCCCCGCCTGCTGCACCCGCGCGGCCGCGATCCCCCGCATCGCGTTCACGACGGCCCCAAGCTGCTGGATGCCGCCGATGCGCGCGCTGATGTCGGCAAGCCGCTCGGTCATGCCGGCTGGGCAGCCGTCGGCGCATCGGCCGTCTTGGGCAGCGCAACCGTCCCCACGTAGCGTTGTAGCACGTCCTGGATCGACTGCTTCTGCGCATCGTCCAGCTTGCCGGTGTCCTGGACCACCCGGACGGCCTCCGCCGCCCCCTGGTCGAGCGCACCACCCAGCCCCGCGCGAAACCGCGCCAGGTCCGCCAGTGGCAGCGCGTCCAGCAGGCCCGATTGCACCGCCATCACCAGCGCCACCTCGTCGGCCAGCCGCAGAGGCGCGTGCTGCGGCTGGTGCAGGATTGCCCGAATCCGCGCGCCCCGCGTCAACTGGCCGCGGACCCTGGTGTCGGGCATGCCGCCGAACCGGGTGAACGCCTCCAGCTCCAGGAACTGCGCGTAGTCGAGCCGCAGCGTCTTCGCAGCCTCGCGCAGTGCCGGCGCCTGGGTCTTGCCGCCGACCCGGCTGACGCTGGTGCCCGCGTCCACGGCCGGCTTCTGCCCCTCGTAGAACAGCTTGGCGTCCAGCGCGATCTGGCCGTCGGTGATCGAGATCAGGTTGGTCGGGATGTAGGCGCTGAGGTTGCCCGCGTCGGTCTCCACGATGGGCAGCGCCGTCAGGCTGCCGCCGCCCTTGGCCTGGGACAGCTTCGCCGCCCGCTCCAGCAGCCGCGCATGGACGTAGAACACGTCGCCCGGATACGCCTCCCGCCCCGGCGACTGCCGCGTCAGCAGCGCGATCTCGCGATGGGTGGCGGCGTGCTTGGACAGGTCGTCGAACACCACCAGCGCGTGCCCGCCGCGGTCGCGGAAGTATTCCGCCATGGCCATCCCCGCGAACGGCGCGATCCATTGCAGCCCCGGCGGGCTGGCCGACCCGGCCACGACGACGATGCTCCGCGCGGCCGCGCCGCTGCCCTGGATGGCGTCTATGGCGCGCTTCACGCTGGACGCCTTCTGGCCGACGGCGATGTAGAGGCAGACGATGTCGCTCGCTGCCTGGTTGATGCCCCCCTGATTCAGGATCGTGTCGATGCCGATGGTGGTCTTGCCAATGGCGCGGTCGCCGATGATCAACTCGCGCTGGCCGCGGCCGAGGGCGAACAGCGCATCGACTACCAGCAGACCCGTCTGCACCGGCTGCACCACCAGGTCGCGGTCGATGATCTCGGGCGCCGGCCGCTCGATGGGGTCCAGCCGCTCGGCGGCCACCGGCCCCTTGCCGTCGAGCGGACGGCCGAGCGGATCGACCACCCGGCCGAGCAGCCCCGGCCCCACCGGCACCCGCACGACATCGCCAGTGCTGTGCACGGCGTCCCCGGCCTCCACCCCGTCCACGCCGTCCAGCAGCACGCAGCCGATCCGGTCGCGCTCAAGCACCTGCGCGAACCCGGACTGCCCGCGGCCGAAGTGCAGCAGCTCATTTAGGCGCACGCCGGGCAGGCCCGATACCAGGGCGATGCCGTCGCCGACCTCCTCGACCCGGCCGACCTCCTCGGCCTGCGCACCGAGCGTGGCGGCGCCCAGCCGTGTGCGGGCCTCCGCCAGCCACGAGTCAGCCGGGGCGGCGGCGTCATGCGGCATGGGTCAGGTCCGCCAGGATCGTCGCCAGGTCCGCGCGCCACGAGTTGCCCACGGTGAAGTGGTCGCCATGCAGCTCCAGCCCGGCGATCAGGCTGGGGTCCACCTTGAACGCGATTCTTGGAATCGCGCCAAATGCCTTGCCGATCAGCGCCCCGGCGTGCTCCTGGTCGGCGGGGCTGAGCGCGGTCGCGCTGAGGGCCTCCAGCGCCGCGCCGTCCGCGGCCTGCCGCTCCCCGGCCGGCAGCGCCTGGATCGCCGCGACCAGCCAATCCAGGAAGGCAGCCTGGACCAAGGGACCGTCCAGGCGGTTCGCCAGCCGTCCCGCGATATCCACGGCGAGCTGGCTCGACCGCCCATTCCAGGCCGCCTCGGCGTCCGCCCTTTCCGTGGCGATCTCCGCCTTCGCCGTGGCCAGCAGCGCGGCGGCCTGCTTGGCGGCGTCGCCCAGCGTCGCGGCATGCTCGCGGTCCGCCGCCTCGTGCGCGTCGGCCAGGAGCTTGTCGCGCTCCGCACCGAAGCCCGCCCGCGTCCGCGCCACATCCGCGAGCGCCGCGGCGGCCTGCGCGCGGCTGGCCTCCGCCTCGGCGACCGTGTGCTGCACCGCCGTGCGCCGCTCCCCGATCATGGCCGACACCGGGCGCCAGAAGAAGCGCTGCAGCAGCCACACCAGGATGGCGACGTTGACCGCCTGGATGCCGAGCGTCCACCAGTTGACCGACATGGTCGCTACTTCAGCAACGGGTTGGCGAACAGCAGCAGCAGCGCGATCACCAGGCAGTAGATCGCCATGGTCTCGATCATCGCCAGGCCGACGAACAGGGTGCGCGAGATCGTGCTGGCCGACTCCGGCTGGCGCGCGATGGCGTCCATCGCCGCCGCGACCGCCCGGCCCTCGGCCAGCGCCGGGCCGATGGCGCCGAACGACACCGCAACCGCGGCCGAGATGATGCTGATGAACGCCAGCCAATTCATGCTTTGCTTCCTGGTTTGGGGGTTGCCGGCATCCCGTCGCGCACCGCCGCGCCGATGAACACCATCGCCAGGATCGCGAAGATGTACGCCTGCACCAGCCCGGTCAGCAGGTCCAAGGCCATCAGCGGGATCGGCACCAGCAGCCCGGCCAGCGACAGCACGATGCCCACCACGAACACCCCGCTCATCACGTTGCCGAACAGCCGGACCATCAGCGAGAAGGTGCGGGTGATGCTCTCGACGAAGTTGAGCGGCGCCATCAGCAGGCTGGGCGTGGCGAAGGTCCGCAAGTAGCCGCCGACGCCGCCGGCGCGGATGCCGAACCAGATCACCGCGAGGAACACCAGCAGGGCCAGCGCCGCATCGGTCTCGATTTGCGCCGTGGGCGGCTTCACCCCGGGGATCAGCGAGGACCAGTTGGCGACGAAGATGAAGGCGAACAGCGTGCCGACGAAGGCGCGGTACGGCGCCGGCTCCAGCCCCATGGTGTCGCGGATTTGGCCGTCCACGGTTTCCACGACCAGCTCGAACGCCGCCTGGGTGCGGGATGGCGCGAGCTTGAGGCGGCGGGTGACCAGGGCGGCGCCGCCGGCCAGCGCCGCCATGATCGCCCAGGTGGCCACGACGCCCTCGGTGATCGGCGCCGGGCCGATGTGGAACAGCGTGGCGCTCGCTAGCGGCGACATCAAGGCGCGGTCGCCTTGACCCGGCGCATGACCAGGGGCCGGGCCGTCACGATGCCCAACGCCGTCAGCAGCAGCGGCAGCGCGCCCTCCAGGCTCGCCAGCGTCAGGAAACCCGCCAGGACTGCGAAGCGGCCGGCGATCAGGCCGATTGCGGCCACCAGGTGGGCGCCGTTGGCGAACAGGCAGGCGTTCCACCACAGCCCGCCGAAGTAGCAGGCGCCCACCCCAACCCCGACCACGAAGTGGGCGGCGAGGACGGCGATGATGGGCCAGGCCGGCACGCCCCAACCGGTCAGGCCGTTGAACCAGGTGAGGCTCATGCGGTTTGCATCCATTTCCAGGCGGACCAGCAGCCCAGCGCCGCGCCGAGCATCAGCAGCGGCGCGGTGCAGAACAGGCCGGAGTTGAACCGCGCATCCAGCCAGCGGCCCGCGAACACCCCGATCAGCATGGGCACGACAATGATCCAGCCGAGCACGCCGATCTGCGCCAGCCGCCGGGATACGGCGAAGTCGCCGTCGCGCAGCCAGCGCCCATGGCGGTCCCCGCGCAGCCGCGCCTGCATGACCAACGGGTCCTGGTCGTCCGGCATGGTCATGCGAAGCTCCTGCCGGGCCGCAGGCGGCTGACGATCTGGCGGATGGCGTCCAGTTGCAGGCGGGTGCTGTCGATCCGTTCCTCCCGGTCCGCCTCGGCGTCGGCCTGGAAGCGGCTGAGGATCGCCGCGTCGAGCGTCGCCAGATCGTCGCCCAGGACCGCCTCCCGCGTGGCGATGGCGACCTCTCCGCCGCCCGGTTTCCCCGGGCTGACGGTCAGCACGCCGCCGCGCACGGCGCAGTGATGCCGGGCCTCGTCGCGGCTGCGCCAGCTCACGACGCCAATCGCCAGGCTGGTCAGGAAGGCGGCATGGCCCGGCTGGATGCCGAACCCGCCGCTGGCGTCCTCGGCGGACAGCACGAGCACCCCGTCCTCCTCGACGACCTGCAGCAGCGGCGTGGTGATGGTGAGCCTCATGCTGGGACGTGCGCCTTGGCCGGAGCGGCCTGGGCAGCATCGCCTTGCTTTGTGGACGCAGCCTCCTTCTCGCGGGCTTCGTCCAGGGTGCCGACCATGTACAGCGAGCTTTCCGCCCACTCGTCGGCCTCCCCGTCCAGGATGGCCCGGCAGCCGGCGAGCGTGTCGGCCCGGCTGACGCTGCGCCCAGGCGTGCCGGTGAACGCCTCCGTCACCACGAACGGCTGGCTGAGGAAGCGTTGCAGCCGCCGGGCGCGCTTCACCACCAGCCGGTCCGCCGGGCCAAGCTCCTCCACCCCCAGCAGGGAGATAATGTCCTGCAGGTCCTTGAACCGAGCCAGCGCCTCGCGGGCGCGCTCCGCCAGGCGGTAATGCTCTTCCCCGACCACCAGCGGGTCGAGCAGCACCGACGTCGAGGTCAGCGGGTCGATGGCCGGGTAGAACGCCTCCGCCGCCAGGTCGCGCGACAGCATGATCATGCTGTCCATGTGGCTGGAGATCGCGGTCACGGCCGGGTCGGTGAAGTCGTCGGCCGGCACGTACACCGCCTGGATCGCGGTGACCGACGCCCCGGCGACCGAGGCGATGCGCTCCTGCAGCAAGGCGACCTCGGTGGCGAGCGTCGGCTGGTAGCCGACGCGCGACGGCAGCCGGCCCAGCAGGCTCGACAGCTCGGCGCCGGCCTGGACGAAGCGGAACACGTTGTCCATCAGCAGCAGCACGTTCTGGTGCTTCTGGTCGCGGAAGTATTCGGCGATGGTCAGCGCCGTCAGCGGCACCCGCCAGCGGGCGCCAGGCGGCTCGTTCATCTGGCCGTACACCAGCACGGTGCGCGCCAGCACGCCCGACCCCTGCATGTCGGTCAGCATCTCGTGCCCCTCGCGGGAGCGCTCGCCGACGCCGGCGAACACCGAGATGCCCTGGTACTTCGCCACCGTGGCGTGGATCAGCTCCATCACCAGCACGGTCTTGCCGACGCCTGCGCCGCCGAACATCGCGGCCTTGCCGCCCTGGGCCAGCGGCGCCAGCAGGTCGATGACCTTGATGCCGGTCTCGAACAGGTCCGTCGCCGAGGTCTCCTCCTTGAGGGCCGGCGGCAGGTTGTGGATGCCGCGCCGCGGGGTTCCGCCGGGCAGCGCGGGTCCGCGGTCACGCAGCGTGCCCACGACATCGAGCAGGCGGCCGAGCACGGCCTCCCCGACCGGCACCGTGATCGGTGCGCCCGTCGCCCGCACCCTGGTGCCGCGGGCCAGGCCGGACGTGGCCTGCATGGCGATGCCGCGGACGGTTGCGGGATCGACGTGGCTGTGGACCTCGAGGACCAAGGGCTCGGGGCGGTCCCACTCGACGACCAGCGCGCTGTTGACCGGCGGCAGCGCGGCGCCGTCGAACACCACGTCCACCACGGCGCCGCGGACCGACACGATCACGCCGGTTGCCGCGGCCTTGCACGCCGTCGGTGAGGCGCCGGCGGACCGGGACGCGCCCGCCGTATCAGCCGCGGGCAGAATGGCGGCACCGGATGGAGCCGTCGCCTCTGCGGTCGTCAAGGCCGGCCTACTGCTTCTGCACGCCGCCGAGGCTGCTGACGACCAGCGAAACCTGCTTTCCGTCCTCAAGCGCCTTTGCAGTCCATCCCTTATCTGTCTTTTGCAAATCCGACAGCTTGGTATATCCGTCTCTCGTAATCTGCGCCCGCGCATAATCCTCGGTGACTGGTGCCGATGCCGCGGCGCTGCCAGGGGCTGGCAGATCGGCTGCCGATGCGCCCGCCGTAATGGTGCACAGCGAAGCAAAGCCGGCAACTACTCCGGCAATGAGCAGGCCAGGACGTGACTTCAACATGAGGGTGACTCCGTTCCAAAGTGTCAGGCAGCGCTTTCGCAGGTTGGTCCCGCTTGCCATAAACGCCATCGCCGTTCCAAGAACGGAGCCGTCAGATACCAGGCTTGCGTCCATCACCAGCCCTCCCAGACGGATTGGGCCTCGTCGTCCTGCGAATGCCCAAAACAAGCAATAGCAGTCCACAAGGGAGTTGTGGGAGGTTCGGAATCTACCTACCCGTTTCTAATAGAGGGCCATCCCGCGCTGGGCCATCCCGCGCTGGGGCGTCCCGAGCGGCAGGCCGGCTGACCGGAATGGCTGCAAGCACGCCGATGAAGATGGGCAACGGCCGCAATCCCCATGGCCGCAGCGCTGTCGAAGGGGGAACGGCGCCGGGCCGTGCGAACCCGGGCGGCACGAGTAGGTAGTTTCCGAGCCTGCCTGGGTCGGGAAGCAGCGGATTAGGATTATCCACGCTTGGGGCTGTGAAGCCCTGCTTGGCGATCGGCTAGGCCGCGCAGGATGCGGCCGTGAACGCCGTCACCTGACGGCGCCTGATCCACTTCCAGGAGACCTGCGATGGGCTACGCGACACTGATGGTGCACCTGCAGGTCGGCCAGCAGAACCGGGCGGTGCTGCTGGCCGCGGCCGGGCTGGCGGAGCGGTTCGGGGCCGGCGTGATCGGCGTCGCCGCGTGCCAGCCGATCCAGCTCGTCTACAGCGACGGCTACATCGCCGGCGACGTGTTCGAGCGGGACCGCGAGGAAAAGGACCGTGAGGTCGCCGAGGCCGAGGCCGCGTTCCGCACCGCCTTCCGGGCGCGCAGCAACTTGCTTGAGTGGCGCTCGACCATCACGCCCGGGGCCTCCTGCGGCTGGGTGGCCGACCAGGCCCGCTGCGCCGACCTGGTCGTCACGGGGGTGGGCGCGCCGGCCGATCCTTTCGATCCCAGCCGCCGGGTCAACACGGGCGAGCTTGTCATGCAGGCCGGCCGGCCCGTGCTGGTGGTGCCGCACGGCGCGGACGCGCCCGGGCTTGACCACACCGGGCTTGACCACACCGGGCTTGACCACACCGGGCTTGACCACACCGGGCTTGA
>CAXTAT010000019.1:0-67585 GCA_964242415.1 uncultured Acetobacteraceae bacterium | reverse complement strand
ACCGGGCTTGACCACACCGGGCTTGACCACACCGGGCTTGACCACACCGGGCTTGGCGGCATCAGCCTGGACCACGTCATGATTGCCTGGAAGGACACGCGTGAAACCCGGCGCGCAGTGCTGGACGCGCTGCCGCTGCTGCAACAGGCCGCCCGGGTCAGCATCGTCGAGGCCACCGGTGCGGAAGACATGGCCGACGCCCGCAGCCATGTCGCGGACGTGGCCGCCTGGCTCGGCCGGCACGGCGTTGCGGCGAGTGGCCAGACAGTGCCATCGGACGGCGGCGACGCCGCGCAGTTGGACGCCTTCGCGCGGGACCACGGCGCAGACCTGATCGTCGCCGGCGCCTATGGCCACAGCCGCGTGCGCGAGTGGGCGCTGGGCGGCGTCACGCGCAGCCTGCTGATGCACGGCAGCCGGTGCTCGCTGCTGTCGCACTGAGCGGCGCGGACGAAGCCTGCAAACCCTGGAGAAACGCACATGACCAAGCCATCCGGCAGCCGCCAAGCCATCGCGCCAGCCGCCATCACACCAGCCCGGGACATGCCGTTCCTCGCCGAGGCGGACCGCCTGACGCTGGATGCGATGTTCGCCAACCCCCTGCCCTACATCGGCTGGAACGCGGCCGTCGCGCTGTTCGGCGTCCTCGGCGCGGTCGAGCCGCGGGCCGATGGCAGGTTCGCCTTCCGGATCGGCGCCGAGCACCACCTCGTGCACAAGCCGCGCGATGTGGACCTGTCGGCGCCCGAGGCGGTGAACTTGCGCCACCTGATCGAGCGCGCTGGCCTCATGCCCACCCTGCCGGCCAGCCACCCCGACCCGGCAGAGCCTGCACCCCCGCCCGTTGCGGGCCTGCTGGTCGCAATGGACCATCACGGGGCCAAGGTGTTCGAGATCGACATCGCCTCCGCGGAGCCGGCCGGGCACACCATCAAGCCCTACGACCCGCATGGCTACCTGCACCACCTGACCCACAAGGACGAATCGCGCGAGCGCGGCCAGCGCGCAGCCGAGGACCCCGCCTATTACGAGCGCATCGCCCACACCGTCATGGCCGCGGCGCACGTCGTCGTGCTCGGCCACGGGCACGGCCACAGCGACGCGGCGCACCACCTGATCGAGCACTTGCAGGCCCACCACCGCGACATCTACAGCCGCACCGTCACCGAGGTCGTGGCAAACCTGTCCAGCCTGACGGAGCCGCAACTGCTCGACCTCGGCCGCCGCGCCCTGCGCAAGCAGGCCGCATAGCCCGCCGCAGACCGGCAGGCGCCGCAACCTGCAACCCAGGAGAGCAATGGCATGACGATGTTCGAGAGCCGGGAACGGGCGTTCGAGGCGAAGTATGCGCATGACGAGAAGTTCCGCTTCCTGGTCACCGCGCGGCGGGACAAGCTGATGGCGCACCTGGTGGCGGAACGGCTCGGGATGGCGGACGCGGCGCGGGACGAGCTGACCGCCGCCGTCTTGAAGCTGCGCGACGGCCCCGGCCACGACGCGCTGCTGATCCAGCATATCGCTGGCGTGCTGCAAGCCAACGGCAGCCCCGCCCCGGCCGCCAAGGTCGCGGGCTGGCTGGTGGACTGCGCCACGCAGGCGCAGCAGCAGCTTCTGCAAGAACCGTTGCGCTAGGTAGTTTCCGAGGCTGCCGGGGAACCCCGCTTGCCGGTAACCCCTGGCCTTGCTGCTAAGTATCCAGCCAGGAAGGCACATCCCATGCAAGCATCCATCATGTCCACGCCCATCATGCAGATCCCGGCGCAGGACTCTGTCGCCGCCGTGTTCCCCAATCATCAATCAGCCGAAGCGGCCGTAAAGGCGCTGACTGCGGCCGGCGTGCCGCTGAAGTCCATCAGCATCGTCGGCAAGGGCTACCACACCGACGAGAAGGTGGTCGGGTTCTACAACATGGGCGACCGGGTGAAGTTCTGGGGCAGCCGCGGCGCGTTCTGGGGCGGCTTGTGGGGACTGTTCTTCGGTGGCGTGTTCCTGACGATCCCGCTGACCGGCCCGGTGATCGTGCTGGGCTACCTGGCCGCGGCGGCGGTGTCGGCCGTCGAGGGCGCGGTGGTCGTCGGCGGCCTGAGCGCGCTGGGCGGTGCGCTGGCCGGCATCGGCATCCCGCGCGACAGCGTGCTGCAATACGAGACCGCCATCGCCGCCGACGGCTTCCTGGTGATGGCGCACGGGGCGACCGGCGAGATGGCGCAGGCGGAGTATGCGCTGAAGGGCCTGCACCCGTCGCAGCTTGAGCTGCACCAGGGCGGCAAGACGTTCGTGCCCCAGGGTCAGGCGGACCATCTTGCCGGCGTGAGCGCCTGATGGCCGGCGCGGCGGGCAGCCCCCGGCGCGGAGGCCGGTCCAGGAGCGCCACGGCGACCCGGCAAGTCGCGGCCATTGCGGCGATGCTGGGATTGCTGGCACTGGCGGCCGCATTGCCGGCGGCGGGCCAGCCGTTGCCGGCACCGGCCGGCGCAGTCGCCTCGTCCGACCACGCCGCCTATCTGCAGCGCGTCCAGGTCGAGATGGACGGTTGGCGGCTGAAGCTGCACGGCATGGCCGACCAGGCGGAGGCGACAGGCCAGGAAACGGCAACCGCCGCCAAGTCCGACCTGCGCGCCGCGTGGAGCAAGACCGAAGCGGATGCGCGCAGCTTGCAGACTGCATCCGCCGCAGGCTGGGACGACGCGAAGTCGTCGTTCGAGCAAGCGTCGCAGGACCTGCAGCATGCCTGGGATAAAACCCTGCTGTAAACGTCTCCAGGGCTGCAACTCGTCCAGATGCCGCCCCGGCACTGGCGGGCTGCGGCCGCGTGCGCCGGGTGCCCGCGCGCAGAGCAGGCCCAGCTTGGCGCGCCATCAACAGCAATGTTGCCTCGGCAGCAGGACCTGTCGTTCCCCGTTCGCCTGCCGGGCAGCGGCACGGGGGCACTAGGTAGATTCCGAACCTGCGGGGCACTTGCGCTTGCCTCTGGTTTATGCAACTGGAGGTTGCAATCGGCTAGGAAAGGCACCTTCCATGCAATCGCCTGCACATGATGCCGTCGCCGCCGTGTTCCCCAATGCCCAGGCGGCCGAGAGCGCCGTGAAGCAACTGACGGCCGCGGGGGTCCCGTTGCAGGCCATCAGCATCGTTGGCAAGGGCCATTACGCCGACGACAGTGTGGCCGGCCTCCGCACCATGGGCGACCGCGTGAAGGCCTGGGACAGCCGCGGCGGGGTCCGGGGCGGGGTGTCGGGCCTGCCGCTCGATGGCGTGCTCATGACCATCCCTCCGGCCGGACAGGTCGTCGTGCAGGGCTACCTGGCGGCGGCCGTGACGGCCGTTGAGGGTGCCGTGGTCGTAGGCGGCCTCGGCGGCCTGGCCGGCATCGACGCGCCGCGGGACGTCGTGCTGCGATATGAGACCGCCATCGCCGCCGACGGCGTCCTGGTCATGGCGCATGGGGGAACCGGCGAGCTGGCCCAGGCGGAGAGCATGCTCAAGGCCCTCAACCCGTCGCACCTGGAACTCCACCCGTGCGGACAGCCCGCCGTGCTGTCGGCCAACTCGATCGGCCGGCTCCTCGGCATGCTCGTCTGAGGGCCATAGCGCCGCATCGCCTGCGGCGCGCGAGCCATGCCGAAGGGGTGCCTGGGCGGCGGTCCCGTGCGGCGGCGGCACATCAAGGCCGCGCAGCCGAGGGAAGCCAGCCCGGCGGCGCCGCCAGGGCAACCGCCGCCGCGCCGAACGCCAATCCAATAGCCCGGACAAGGTCGGCCTCGCGGAACGGCTTATTGAGCACCACGGCGCCAGGCGCCGCCCCCAGCGGGCCGCCGCCGGTCACGAAGACGTGCGGAACCGGTCCGGCGCACGTGATGGCCCGCATCGCCGCCAGCCCGGTGCCGATGGCCAGGTGCATGTCCACGATCATCAGGTCCGGCCGGCAACGGGCGGCGGCGGCCACCGCGCCGGCTTCGGTCGCCTCGATCGCGCACACCTCGTAGCCCAGGCCCGCAAGCGTTTCCGCCAGCAACATCCCGATCACCGCGTCATCCTCCACCACGATGACCCGCAACAACGTCATCGCGGAACGACGCCGCCTGCGCCAGCGTCACCCACCGAGGCCGCAAGCGGGTCCCGCCGCGCGGCAGCGGAGCAGGCACACCTTGCGGCCGGGAGCGCCGGAGCCTTGCCGGACCGGCGGGCCGGGCCACCGGCAAGGCTCATGGACGGGGGTGGATCAACCCTCTGGCAGGACGTGCGATAGGCTGGCGGCATCGTCGGTCCTACATGCGTGAGGAAGACAGTCGCGGGCGCCCAGGGTCGCAGGCCGCCGGAGGCCATCTACCCTGGAACATTCGCAAGTGAAACGATAGCACCCGTCCCCTGCCCCCCGTCAGGATCGGAAACTACTCATGCAGCCCAGCGCCATGCGCCTGGCTCCGTTCGATGCCATGCCCGGTTCTGTGCCGAGCCGTACGAAAATCTGCACATTGGCTGAACTGTGCTAACAGTCGCTTACAAGCGGCCGTACCGGGGGCCGTTGCCTAGGAGCGCACGTGGAATGCCGGATGCGGTGACACCCCAAGCTAAGGCGACGCGGCCACGACCGGCCCACCGCCCAGGGACACCGCACAACGCGCCGGGTCACGGTTCCGGCTTTCCTGTGGTTGCGTTGGGTGCCTCCGCCGGCGGGCTGGAAGCCTGTGCGAAGCTGCTCAACGCCCTGCCTGTTCCCTCGGGCATGGCCTTCATCCTGGTCCAGCACCTCGAACCCAACCACAAAAGCCTGCTTGTCGAACTGCTGGCCGAGCACACCGCCATGGCGGTGATGCAGGCCACGGACGGCCTGCTTATCGAGCGCGAGCACCTGTATGTCATCCCGCCCGGCTCCTACTTGTCGGTCGATGGCGGCGCGCTCCGCCTTTCGGCGCCGGAGACGCACCACGGGGCGGCGCGCGGCGCGCGGCTGCCCTTCGACGTCCTGTTGCCCTCCCTGGCGCAGCAGTATGGGACGCACGCGGCGTGCGTCGTGCTGTCGGGAACCGGGGCGGACGGCGCCGCCGGGCTGCGGGCGGTGCATGACGCGGGCGGCGTGGTCATCGCGCAGGAGCCGGAGGACGCCATCTATGACGGGATGCCGCGCAGCGCCATCGGCACCGGGTTGGTGGACCGGGTGGCCCCGGCCGCGGGCATCCCCAAGGCCTTGGCGGAGTCCCTGGGCCACCAAGGTCCGCCATCGTCCGAAGCGGCGCCTGCTGCCAAGGCGGCCGGCGCCGCGGACGCCGCAGCGCCAGCCGCCCAGCCCCCTGCCGCGCACCCAACCGAGCCGCATGCTGAGCCTTCGCAGGCAGCAGGCCCCGATCCGCTGGAGGACATCCTCGAGTTGCTGCGCGCCCGCACCCGGCACGACTTCACGCCGTACAAGCGCGGGACCCTGGAGCGCCGGATCGAGCGCCGGATCGGGATGGTGTTCATCGGGGCACCCTCTGCGCCGCCGGGCAAGCCGGGCGGCAAGGATGACCTTGGCCGCTACTTGGACAAGCTGCGGGGCGACGCGGGTGAACTGGACCTGCTTGCCAAGGACCTGCTGATCCACGTGACGGGCTTCTTCCGCGACCCCCAAGCCTATGCCGCCCTGGCGGAGACGGTGATTCCCGGCCTGCTGCGCGACCGGATCGCAGGCGGGGGGACGCCAGGCGCGCCAGTTGCAGGCGGGCCGGCGAGCCAGCCGATCCGGGTCTGGGTCGCCGGGTGCAGCACCGGCGAGGAAGCCTACTCGCTGGTCATCCTGTTCCACGAGGCGATGGCCGCGGCCAGCAGCGGAGGGCACGACGGCGCAAACGGGACCGGCGGTGGCAAGCCGCCGCATGACGGGCCGGACCTTGACGGCAGGAAGCAGGATGGCGAGCCGCCTGGCAACCAGGGGAGCGGCATCAGCCTGCAGGTGTTCGCCTCCGACATCGACGCCGACGCCGTGGCTACCGCGCGGGAGGGGCTGTATCCCGCAAGCATCGCCGCCGATGTCTCCAAGGAGCGCCTGGCCCGGTTCTTCTCCAAGGAGGACGGCGGCGGCTACCGCGTGCTGCCGGAGCTGCGGGCGGCGGTGGTGTTCACGGTGCAGGACCTGCTGATCGACCCGCCGTTCTCGCGCCTGGACCTGGTGTCGTGCCGGAACCTGCTGATCTATCTTGGCCCGGAGGCGCAGGCCAAGGCGGTCGCCCTGTTCCACTTTGCCCTCAAGGCGGGCGGCGCCCTGCTGCTGGGCAGCGCCGAGACCGTCGGCGAGGCCGATGGACGGTTCAAGCTGATGCATAAGTCCACGCGGCTCTACCGCCATGTCGGCCACAAACGGCCGGGCGACCTCAACTTCGCCGTGTCGGCGATGGAGGGCGGCCGGGCCAGCAGCCCAGGCCGCCCGGGGACGCCGTCCCGTCAGGCCGTGCTGGCCGAGCTGTGCCGCCAGGCGGTGCTGGATGCGCACGCCCCGGCGGCGGTGCTTTGCAACGCGCAGTACGAGTGCCTGTATTCGCTGGGGCCGACTGACCGCTATTTGCGTGTTGCGCCGGGCCACGCCACCTCGGACCTGCTGGCGATGACGCGGGGGACCATGCGGACCCGGTTGCGCTCGGCCCTGGGCCAGGCCACCCGCGGCGGCGTGCGCGTCACTATCCCCGGTGGCCGGGTGGTGCGGGACGGACTGCAGGTTCCGTTCAGCATCGACGTGCAGCCGCTGAATGAAGGCCGGGGGAATGAAGGCCGGGGGAATGACAAGCGGGCGCGCGAGGGCCTGGAACACGAGAGCCTAGAACGCGAGGGATCAGGACACGACGCACCGCCCGCCGGCATCGGCGACATGCTGCTGCTGGTTTGCTTCGTCGATGGGCCGGCTGGTCCGCCCGCACGGGATGCGGGTCTCGATGGCGACGCCCGCGGCAGCGCGGCCGGCAGCGACGCCCCGCGCATCGCCGAGCTGGAGCGCGAGCTTGAAACGGTGCGCGCGGAGCTGGCGGAGAGTGCGCGTGTCCTGGAGGCGAACGGCGAGGAGCAGCGCGCGGTCAACGAGGAGGCGCTGTCGGTCAACGAGGAGTACCAGTCCACCAACGAGGAGCTGCTGACCTCCAAGGAGGAGCTGCAATCGCTGAACGAGGAGCTGCAGGCGCTGAACAGCCAGTTGCAGGAGACCCTGGAACGCCAGCGCACCACCGCCAACGACCTGCAGAACATCCTGTACAGCACCAACGTCGCCACCCTGTTCCTGGACCGCGACCTCGGCATCCGCTTTTTCACGCCCGCCACCCGGGCGCTGTTCAACGTCATCCCCGGCGACATCGGCCGCCCGCTGTCGGACCTGCACTCGCTGGCCACCGACACCCTGCTGCCGGCTGATGCGCAGGCGGTGCTGGACACCCTGGACCCGGTCGAGCGCGAGATCGAGACCCCCGGCGGCGCCTGGTTCCGCCGCCGCATCCTGCCCTATCGCACCGAGGGGCCGTGGCGCCAGAACGACGCCGCCAACAGGGGCGTCGAGGGCGTGGTGATCACCTTCAACGACATCACCCGCCGCAAGCAGGCCGCCGCCGCGCTGGAGGAGGCCAAGCAGGCGGCGGAGGCGGCCACCCTCGCCAAGTCCCGCTTCCTGGCCGCAGCCAGCCACGACCTGCGCCAGCCGCTGCAGACGCTGGCCCTGCTACAGGGGCTGCTGGCCCGCAGCGTCACCGGGGACAAGGCGCACGGGCTGGTCGTGCGGCTAGACGAGACGCTGGGCGCCATGTCGGGGATGCTCGACACCCTGCTGGACCTGAACCAGATCGAGGCCGGCGTCGTGCAGCCGGCGGTGCAGGAGTGCCCCATCGGCGCCCTGCTGGACCGGCTGCGGGACGAGTTCAGCTACCATGCCCATGCCAAGGGGCTGCAACTGCGGGTGATGCCGTGCAGCGCCGTGGTCCGCACCGACCCGCAACTGCTCGAGCAGATGCTGCGCAACCTGGTGTCCAATGCCCTGAAGTACACCGAGCGCGGCCGGGTGCTGCTGGGCTGCCGCAGGCTGCCGGATGCGTTGCGCATCGAGGTCTGGGACACCGGCGTCGGCATCCCGGACACGGAGCTGCAGGCGGTGTTCGACGAATACTACCAGCTCGACAATGCAGCGCGGGAGCGCAGCCGCGGCCTGGGCCTGGGACTGTCGATCGTCCAGCGCCTGGGCGGGCTGCTGGGCCATCCGGTCCGTGTACGGTCGCGGCCCGGCAAGGGATCGGTGTTCACCATCGAGGTTGCGCGCATCCGGGACATGGCTCCGCATGCTGGAGGCGGGCTGGCTGGCAACGGGCTGGCTGGCGGCGATGGCCTGGCTGTCGGCAATGGGCTGGCAGGCGGCAACGGGATGGCCGCCGCTGCTGGCCGCACCGGCACCGTCCTGGTGGTAGAGGACGATCCCGACCTGCGCGACCTGCTGCGGCTGCTGCTGCAGGGCTGCGGCCACCAGGTCGCCACGGCGCCGGATGGGATTGCGGCGCTCGCCCTGGTGGCGGGCGGTGCTGGCCGGCCCGACCTGGTGCGGCCCGACCTGGTCCTGGCCGACCTCAACCTGCCGGGCGGCCTCGACGGCCTGCAGACCGCGGTCCGGCTGCGGACCGCGCTGCAGCGGCTGGTGCCGATCATCATCCTGAGCGGCGACACCTCGGCCACCGTGCGCGCGAGCGGCCTGCAGGACTGCATGCACCTCAGCAAGCCGGTGAGGACGGAGGAGCTGGTGCAGGCCATCCAGCAGCTCCTGTCCGCCGCGCCAGGCCCTGTCGGCGCTGCGTTGCCGCCGACGAGGCCTGCCTTGGAGGCCGTCGTTTTCGTGGTTGACGACGACGCCGCCGTCCGCGCTGCCATGCGCGCCATGCTGGAGGAGCATGGACTGGCGGTGGAGGACTACCCGGACGGTGCGGCCTTCTTGGCCGCCGTGCATCCCGGCCGCGGCGGGTGCCTGCTGGTCGATGCCGCCATGCCTGGAATGGATGGGTTCGAGGTGCTGCGGCGGTTGGACGAGGCACAGCTTAATTCTGGGTCTGGCAAGCCGGGACCTAGCAAGCCGGGGTTGGGTGAGTCCAAGCTGGGCGAAACGGGGCACCGGCTGCCGGCCATCGTCATCACCGGCCATGGCGACGTTGCGATGGCGGTGCGCGCCATGAAGGCGGGGGCGCTGGACTTCATCGAGAAGCCGGTGCGTGCGCCGGACCTGCTGGCCGGCATCGCCCGCGCGCTGGACCAGTCGCGCGATGCCGGCAACCTGCTGGCCTGGCGGGCGGCGGCGGCGTCCAGCATCGCCGGGCTGACCGGGCGGCAGCGCGACGTGATGGCGATGGTGCTGGCCGGCCAGCCCAGCAAGAACATCGCCGCCGACCTCGGCATCAGCCAGCGCACGGTCGAGAACCACCGGGCGTCCATCATGCGCAAGACCGGCACGCGCTCCCTGCCCGCCCTGGCCCGGCTGGCACTGGCTGCGGGGCCGACGGCCGGGGGGCGGTAGGCTGCGGCATGCCCGGCCATCGCCGGCGCCCGCTGGTCATGGCCTGCCCATCCGAACCGGCCGCCCATCGATGCGATCCGGCGTCGGCGCGGCGATCCAGCGGTAAGGGCTGCGCTGGCCGGCCCGCCGCAAGCGCTCCTCGCAATGACGACGCACCCATCGCAGGTCAGGACCTTCGGAGGTTGGCATGACCAGCGGCAGGGTCGGACGCCTGCCCGGCATCCCCGATGGGCAAGCAGGACGCATGGCAGCGCAAGGTCTGGAGCTTGCCGCGTGCAGCGCGTGCCAGGCCCTGCGTAGTTTCCGACCCTTCCACTGCCAGCCCGCGACGGGTCATCTGCAGCATCACGCCGCTCCCCACTCGGCAGTGCAAGGGCTTGAGCATGGACGTCGCAACCGACCGCCCCGCGCCAGGCCGCCCCGGACCGGACGGTGCCGGCCAGCCCGGCGCCAAGGCGTTCCTCGTCGGCGGCGGCATCGCGTCCCTGGCGGCGGCGGCGTTCATGATCCGCGACGGCGGCGTGCCCGGACCCGACATCACCATCCTGGAGGGGCTGGGCACGGTCGGCGGCAGCCTGGACGGCGCCGGGTCGCCCGAGCACGGCTACGTGCTCCGCGGCGGCCGCATGCTGGAAGGCAAGTACCTCTGCACCTTCGGCCTGTTCGCCGACATCCCGGCCCTCGATGCCGCGGGGGATGGGGGCCAGCTTGCAACCCACCAGCCTGCAGCCCAGCAATCCGTCACCCAGCAGATCCAGGCGTGGAACCGCGCCCAGCCCACCTCGTCCCGGGCGCGCCTGGTCCGCAACGGCCGCCGGCAGGACGCGCCGCGCTTCGGCCTGCACGAGCGCCACATCATGACCATCGAGCGCCTGGCGCTGGAGCCGGAAACCCTGCTCGGCCGCACCAGCATCGCCGACCAGTTCGACCCGGCGTTCTTCACCACCGACTTCTGGTTCATGTGGTGCACCACCTTCGCCTTCCAGCCCTGGCATGGCGCGGTCGAGTTCAAGCGCTACCTCGCCCGCTTCGCCCACATGGTCGCCGGCTTCGAGCGGCTGGAGGGCATCATGCGCACGCCGCTCAACCAGTACGACAGCCTGGTGCGCCCGCTGCACAAGTGGCTGCTCGGCCACGGCGTGCAGTTCGAGCTGGACACCCGGGTGACCGACCTCAGCTTCGGCGCGCAGCACGGCAAGCTGGCCGTGACCGGCATCGTCGTCGAGCAGGACGGCATCGCCACCATGATCGAGGTCCGGCCTGGCGACCGGGTGCTCGTCACCCTGGGGTCGATGACCGACGCCTCCAGCCTGGGCGGCATGGACGCGGCGCCGGCGATGGCCATGCGCCCGGACGGCGGCGCCTGGGCCTTGTGGGAGCGGATCGCCGCCGGCCAGCCGGACTTCGGCCACCCCGAGGTGTTCTCCGGCCACCCGGCGCAGTCCCGCTGGGTCTCGTTCACCATCACGCTGCATGACCCGGCGTTCCTGCACCTGGTCCGCGACCTCACGAGCAACGCTCCCGGCGAGGGCGGGCTGGTGACGTTCCCCGACAGCGCCTGGCTGCTGTCCATCGTCGTGCCGCACCAGCCGCACTTCCTCGGCCAGCCCGAGGCGGTCGGCGTCGCCTGGGGCTATGGCCTGAAGGTGGACCAGCCCGGCGACTTCACGGGCAAGCCCATGCACGCCTGCACCGGGCGGGAGATCATGGCCGAGGTGCTGGGCCACCTGCGGATCGGGGCGGAGGCGGCCGGCATCCTGCAGAGCTGCATCTGCATCCCCTGCATGATGCCGTTCATCACCAGCCAGTTCATGCCGCGCCGCCGGGGCGACCGGCCGCGGGTGCTGCCGGAGCGCACGCGCAACCTGGCGTTCATCGGCCAGTTCGTCGAGCTGCCGCTGGATGTCGTGTTCACCGTCGAGTACTCCATCCGCTCCGCGCAGGTCGCCGTGCAGGGGCTGCTCGGCCTGCCGCACGGGCCGCCGGCGGTGTACCAGGGCCGGTTCGACCCGCGCGTGCTGCTCCGCGCGTTCCGGGCGCTGCACGACATGCGGGCATGACTGCAGCTCCTGCTGGGTCGGACTAGGTAGTTTCCGAACCTGCCCGGCCCGACGTTCTTACACTAACGTCCGTCGCATTGGGGAATGAGGCCAAGCCTGGCTGGCGGTTCGGCGCGACCGCGCAGCATCGGATCTTGCACTGGACGCTGGGATACCGCGCTTCGGGCGCAGCGGTCCCGGCCGGCTCCTCAGACTTGCGGGAAGCAGGGGCTTCCCGGCCTCTGACCGGGAGCACTCGATGGACTATGGGTTTCCTTCCCCGCCGGCCGGTGGCAGGCCCGGCTTCCTAGGCCGCAGCTTCGCGCTTGCGAACTCCGGCGCCACCCTCGCCAGCTTCGGGCGCCGGCGGCGTGCGACGCCGTGGGACGGCCAGGACCCGATCCGGGAAGAGCTGTTCAGCGCCGGTCGGCTGGAGGAGCACGCGCGCAGTCTCGCGGCAGCGCAGCCGATCATGCCGCGGTCGTCGCGCCGGCCCGCTTGGACGCTGCCAAGGCGGCTGGCCGGCGCCGACGCGCTGGCCAGCCGCCTGGCCGAAAACGGCGCCGTCCTGCTCGGCTGCTATCAAAGCATCATGAAGGTCGTCGAGGACGGGCGGACCATCACGCCCGCGGCGGAGTGGCTGATCGACAACTACCACCTCGTCGAGCGCCAGGTCCGCGCGATCCGCCTCGACCTGCCGCCCGGCTACTACCGCCAACTGCCGAAGCTGGCGTCGGGACCCTTCGCCGGCACGCCGCGGGTGCTCGGTCTGGCCTGGGCCTACGTCGCCCACACCGACAGCCGGTTCGATGGGGACGGGCTGGTCCGCACCGTGCGCGCCTACCAGGAGGTGCAGCCGCTGAGCATCGGCGAGCTGTGGGCGGTGTCGATCACCCTGCGGACCGTGCTGATCGAGAACCTGCGCCGCCTGGCGGAGCAAACCGTGCGCAACTGCGTCGCACGGCAGAACGCGGACGCCGTCGCCGACCGGCTACTCGGCCGCAGCGGCCATCCCGCCGAGCCGCTGGCGGAGGTGGCCGCCGGGCACGGGGACGCCCGGCTGCCGGAGGCATTCGCCGTGCAGCTCGTGCACCGGCTGCGCGACCAGGACGGCTCGACGTTCCCGGCGCTGGCCTGGCTGGACCAGCACCTGGCGGCGCAGGGCACGACGGCGGAGGCGGCGGTGCGCGACGTGCACCGGCGGCGCGGCACGGCGAACGTCACGGTCCGCAACATCATCACCAGCCTGCGCCTGATCCAGGACGTGGATTGGAACGACCTGTTCGAGCGCATGAGCCTGGTGGACGACGTGCTCGCGGCCGGCAGTGGCCCCGCCGCTCCGGGCCCCGGGTTCGCTGCGCCCGGGTTTGCTGCAATGGATTTCCCGACCCGCAACCTGTACCGCGGCGCAATCGAGGAACTGGCGCGCGGATCGGGCCAGACGGAGCTGGACGTGGCCCACGCCGCGGTCCTGGCGGCGCGGACTGCCCAGCCGCCGGACGATGCGCGCCTGGCCGACCCCGGCTACTTCCTGCTGGCCGGCGGGCGCCGCGGGTTCGAGGCGTCGGTCGGCTACCGGATGCCCTGGCCCCGGGTGCCGGCCCGGCTGAACCGGGCCCTCGGCCTCGGCGGCTACGTGGGCGCCATCCTGGTTGCGGCCCTGGTCCTGCTGGCGCTGGCGCTGTCTGCCGTGGCGGCCTGCGGGCTGGGCGGCGTGCGGCTGGCCCTGCTTGGGGTGCTCGGCGCCATCCCCGCCATCGACGCCGCGACGGCGCTGGTCAACCGCGGGGTCGCCGCCGCCTGCCGCCCCAAGCTCCTGCCCGGCATGGAGCTGCGCCACGGGGTGCCGCTGCCGCTGCGGACCCTGGTCGCGGTGCCGATGCTGCTGACCACCGCGGGGGAGATCGCGGAGGCCGTCGAGCACCTGGAAATCCACTACCTGGCCAGCCCCGACGGCGAGCTGCACTTCGCCCTGCTGTCGGACTGGACGGACGCCGCGGGCGAGCACGCCGATGGCGACGCTGGCCTGCTCGCGGCGGCGGAGGCCGGGATCGCCGGGCTGAACCGGCGCTACGGCCCGGCCCCCGGCGGCGACCGTTTCCTGCTGCTGCACCGCCGCCGTACCTGGAGCGCCGGCGAGGGGCGATGGATGGGCTGGGAACGCAAGCGCGGCAAGCTGCAGGAGCTGAACCGGCTGCTGCGCGGCGCGGCCGACACCAACTTCCTGGGCGCGGAGGGCCGCCCTCCCCCGGTCCCGGCCGGGGTCCGCTACGTGATCACGCTGGACGCGGACACCCGGCTGCTGCGCGACACGGTGGGCCGGCTGATCGGCAAGATGGCGCACCCGCTCAACCGGCCCCGTTTCGACGCCCTCGCCGGCCGGGTGATCGAGGGCTATGCCGTGCTGCAGCCGCGTGTCACGCCGTCCCTGCCGGTGGGGCGCGAGGGATCGCCGTACCAGCGCATCTTCAGCAGCCTGAGCGGCATCGATCCCTATGCCTCCGCGGTGTCGGACGTGTACCAGGACCTGTTCGGCGAGGGGTCGTATGCCGGCAAGGGCATCTACGACGTGGACGCCTTCGAGCTGGCGCTGGCCGGCCGGGTGCCGGAGGGGGCGCTGCTCAGCCACGACCTGTTCGAGGGCACCTTCGCCCGCGCCGGGTTCGCGTCGGACGTGGAGGTGGTGGAGGACTTCCCGGCGCGCTACGACGTGGGCGCGTTGCGGCACCACCGCTGGGCGCGCGGCGACTGGCAGTTGCTGCCATGGCTGCTGGGACGCCGGGGCGCCGGGACGATGCCGGGCATCGGGCGCTGGAAGATGCTGGACAACCTGCGGCGCACCCTGTCGGCGCCGTTGGCCGTCGCGGCGCTGATCGCCGGGTGGGCGATGCCGTTCAATGCCGCGCTGGCCTGGACCGCGATGGTGCTGCTGACGGTGCTGCTGCCGATGGTGCTCCCCGTGCTGGCCGCCATCCCGCCGCGGCGGCCCGGCATCACCCCCGCCAGCCATCTGCGCGCGCTGGGCTGCGACCTGCGGCTGGGTGCGGTGCTGTCGCTGCTCAACGTCACGTTCCTGGCGCACCAGGCCTGGCTGATGGGCGACGCGATTGCGCGCACCCTGCACCGGCTGTACCGCAGCCACCGGCACATGCTGGAATGGATGACGGCGGCGCAGGCGACGAACGGGCGGCGGCCCAGCCTGGTGGGCTATCTGCGGCGGATGGCCGGCGCGCTGGTGCTGGCCGTGGCGGCGCCCGGAGTTGCCTGGCTGTCCGGCGTGGAGGCGCACGGCTTGGCAGGCCGGGGGACAGTGGTGCTGGCGATGCCCTTCGCGCTGCTCTGGCTGGCGTCGCCGGTCGTGGCGCGGTGGGTCAGCCTGTCCCCGCAGGTCGCGGGCCGACGGCCGATGCCCGCCGCCGACGCCCGCGCGCTGCGGCTGACGGCCCGGCGCACCTGGCGCTACTTCGAGACGTTCGTCACCGCCGGCGACGCCATGCTGCCGCCGGACAACTTCCAGGAGGACCCGGCGCCCGTCCTCGCCCACCGGACTTCGCCGACCAACCTCGGCCTGTACTTGCTGTCGGTCGCGAGCGCGCGCGACTTCGGCTGGATCGGCACTGCGGACGCGGCCGGACGGCTGGAGGCGACGCTGGCGACCATGGGCCGCATGGAGCGGTTCCGCGGCCACTTCCTGAACTGGTACGACACGCGCGACCTGCGCCCGCTCGAACCGCGCTACGTGTCCTCCGTCGATAGCGGCAACCTGGCCGGGCACCTGATCGCCCTGGCCAACACCTGCCGGGAATGGCAGGGCAGCCCCGTCAACGCTGGCGCGCGCCTGGCCGGCATCGGCGACGCGATCAGCCTGGCGCGGGAGGAGGCGGCGCTGCTGCAGGGCGCACGCCAGGCGCAGGCCGGGACGTGGCGGCAGCTTGACGACGCCCTGGCGCGGCTGGCGATGGCCGTGCAGCAGGCGGGCGTGCGCGGGGCCGACCCGGCGGCGCGGCTGCAGGAGCTGGCCGGGCACGCAGACGCCATGGCGGGGATCGCACGCCTGCTGGCGGCGGAGGGCACCAAGGCCGGCGCGGACGTGCTGTACTGGACGCAGGCGGTGCTGGACAGCATCGGCGCCCACCGGACCGACCTTGCCCAACCGGCCGACCCGGCGCTGCGGGCCCGCCTGCAGGCGCTGGAGGACACCGCCCGGGCGATGGCGATGGCGATGGAGTTCGGCTTCCTGCTCGACCCCGCCCGCAAGCTGCTGTCGATCGGCTACTCGGTGGCGGAGGGCGCGCTGGACCCAAGCTGCTACGACCTGCTGGCGTCGGAAGCGCGGCTGGCCAGCTTCATCGCCATCGCCAAGGGCGACGTGCCCACCAAGCACTGGTTCCGCCTCGGCCGCGCCGTCACGGCGGTCGGCAGCGGCGCGGCGCTGATCTCCTGGTCCGGGTCGATGTTCGAGTACCTGATGCCGTCGCTGGTGATGCGCGCGCCGCTGGGCAGCCTGCTGGAGCAGACCGGCCGGTTGGTGGTGCGCCGGCAGATGGCCTATGCGGCGTCGCTGCGGCTGCCGTGGGGGATCTCGGAATCCGCCTACAACGCCCGCGACCTGGAGTTCACCTACCAGTACTCCAACTTCGGCGTGCCCGGCCTGGGGCTGAAGCGCGGGCTGCGCGACAGCCAGGTGATCGCGCCCTATGCGACGGCGCTGGCGGCGATGGTCGATCCGCGCGCCGCGGCGGCCAACCTGGCGCGGCTGGCGGGGGCCGGGGCGCGGGGGCGCTACGGCTTCTATGAGGCGATGGACTACACCCCCGGCCGTGTGCCGGCTGGCCATGCGGTCGCGGTGGTGCGGGCGTTCATGGCGCACCACCAGGCGATGTCGATCATCGCCATCGGCGACGCCCTGTTCGACGGCGTGATGCGCAAGCGCTTCCATGCCGAACCCATCGTGCAGGCGACCGAGCTGCTGCTGCAGGAGCGCACGCCGCGCGACGTGACGGCGGCACGGCCCTGGACGGCGGAGGCGAAGCCAGCCGCCGCGACGGGGGACGCCGACCTGTCCGGCGGACGGCGCTTCAGCACCGCGCACCAGCCGGAGCCGGCGACGCACCTGCTGTCCAACGGCAGCCTGACCACGCTGCTGACGGCGGCCGGGTCCGGTTGCCTGCGCTGGCGGAACTTGGCCGTGACCCGCTGGCGCGAGGACGCCACCTGCGACGGGTTTGGCCAGTATATCCTGATCCGGGACGTCCAGGGCGGGGCGGCCTGGTCGGCCGGCCTGCAGCCGAGCGGGGCCGAGCCGGACGCCTACAACGTCGTGTTCAACGAGGACCGCGCCGAGTTCACCCGCCGCGACGGCGCGCTGACGACGACGCTGGAGGTGCTGGTGTCCGCCGAGGACGACGCCGAGGTGCGCCGCGTCACCGCCCTGAACGGCGGCCCGCAGATGCGCGAGATCGAGGTTACGTCCTATGCTGAGCTGGCGCTGTCGTCGCAGGCCGACGATGTGGCGCAGCCGGCGTTCTTCAAGCTGTTCGTCGAGACCGAGCACCTGGACGGCGCCCTGCTGGCGACCCGGCGGCGGCGCACGCCGGACGAGGCGGAAGTCTGGGCGGCGCACTTTGCCGTGGTGGAGGGGGCCGTGGTGGAGGGGCAGGCCGTCGGCGGCGCGGAGGTCGAGACCGACCGTGCCCGCTTCCTCGGCCGTGGCCGGAGCATCCGCGACCCGGCCGCGATGACGGGTGGCCATGCCCTGTCCGGCACGGTCGGCAACGTGCTGGACCCGATCTTTGCGGTGCGCCACCGCCTGCGGGTCCCGCCGGGCGGGATGGTGCGGGTGGCGTTCTGGACGGTGGTGGCCGGGACGCGGGCGGCGCTGCTGGACGGCGTGGACAAGCACCGGGACACCGCCGCCTTCGGGCGCGCGGCGATGCTGGCCTGGACGCAGGCGCAGGCGGAGCTGTACCACCTGGGCATCACGGCGGCGAAGGCCGGGCTGTTCCAGCAGCTTGCGGGACACGCCATCTTCGCCTCGCCCACGCTGCGTCCGCCGTCCGACCTGATCCGCCGGGGCGCCGGGCCGCAATCCGGGCTGTGGGGCCTCAGCATCTCGGGGGACCTGCCCATCGTCCTGCTGCGGATCGACGACAACGAGGACACCGACGTCGCGCGCGAGCTGCTGCAGGCGCACGGCTACTGGCGCATGAAGGGCCTTGCCGTCGATCTGGTGATCCTGAACGAGCGGCAGTCCTCCTATGTCCAGGATCTGCAGGTGGCGTTGGAGACCCTGGTCCGCGCCGCCCAGTCGCATCCTGGCAAGGACGGCTCGGCCGGCCGGGTCTATGTGCTGCGGGCCGACCTGGTGCCGGCGGAGACGCAGGCGCTGCTGGGCGCAGTGGCACGGGTGGTGCTGGTTGCCCAGCGCGGCAGCCTGTCCGACCAGGTCGAGCGGCGGGATGCGGCCCAGGCCCGCCCCAGCCCGCGGCGCAGCACTATACCGTGGGAGCCGCAGCCACCATCGCTGAAGCCGCGGCTTGAATTCCCGAACGGCCTCGGCGGCTTTGCCCAGGATGGCACAGGGTACGGCACGGAGTACGTGACGACGCTTGGGCCAGGCCAGGCGACGCCAGCCCCATGGATCAACGTCATCGCCAATTCCCGCTTCGGCTTCCTCGCTTCGACGGAGGGCGCGGGCGTCACCTGGTCCGCCAACAGCCGTGAGAACCAGCTCACCCCCTGGTCGAACGACCCGGTGACGGACCGGGCAGGCGAGGCGTTCTACGTGCGCGACGAGGACGCCGGCACGGTCTGGACCCCGACGGCGCAGCCGATCCGCAACCCAGCCGGCACCTATGTGGCCCGCCATGGCCGGGGCCGCAGCGGGTTCGAGCACGCGGCCTATGGGATCACGGCCAGCCTGGTGCAGTTCGTCCCGCTCGACGCCCCGGTGAAGGTGTCGCGCCTGGTGCTGTGCAACCGGTCGCGGCGCGCGCGGTGGCTGAGCGCAACGGCCTATGTGGAGTGGGTGCTCGGCCCGTCGCGGACGGCCTCGCTGGCGTTCGTGCAGACCTGGATCGACCCGGAGACGGGGGCGATGTTCGCCTGCAACTCGTGGACCGCCGCGTTCGGGTCGCCGGTTGCCTTCATCGATCTCCGCGGCGCGCAGGTGGAGTGGACGGGGGACCGGCGGGAGTTCATCGGCCGCAACGGCACCCTGGCCGACCCGGCGGCGCTCGCCGGCACCCTGGCGCTGTCCGGCGTGACCGGTGCGGGCCTGGACCCCTGCGGCGCCCTGCGCGCCAAGGTCCAGCTTGCCCCGGGCGAGACGGCAGAGGTGGTGTGCCTGCTGGGCGAGGCCGCATCCGTCGAGGAGGCGCGCAGCCTTGTGCGGCAATACCGGGCGGCGGACCTTGATGCCGTGCTGGCGGAGGTCGCCGGGTTCTGGGACGGCGTGCTGGGGTCCGTGCAGGTGACGACGCCGGACCGCGCCATGGACATCATGCTCAACGGCTGGCTGCTGTACCAGACGCTGGCCTGCCGGGTGTGGGCACGCGCCGCGTTCTATCAGGCCAGCGGCGCCTATGGGTTCCGCGACCAGTTGCAGGACGGCATGGCACTGGCGGCCGTGGCGCCGGGGCTGACGCGCGAGCACCTGCTGCGCGCCGCCGCCCGGCAGTTTCCGCAGGGCGACGTGCAGCACTGGTGGCTGCCGCACTCCGGCCAGGGCGTGCGCACCCGTATCGCCGACGACCGCGCCTGGCTGGCCTACACCGTCGCGCAGTACGTCGGGGTGACCGGGGACGCGGCGGTGCTGGATGAGGCCGTGCCCTTCCTGGAGGGCCAGGCCCTTGAGCCGGGCCAGCACGACGCCTTTTTCCTGCCGACGGTGTCGGGGCAGGCGGCCTCGCTGTTCGAGCACTGCGCCTTGGCGCTGGACGCCAGCCTGCAGGTGGGCCGCCACGGCCTGCCGCTGATGGGCACGGGCGATTGGAACGACGGGATGAACCGGGTCGGCGAGGGCGGACAGGGCGAGAGCGTCTGGCTCGGCTGGTTCCTGCACGCGGCGCTTGAGGCGTTCGCGCCGGTGGCGGAGGCGCGGGGCGACCTGGCGCGGGCAGCGGCGTGGCAGGCGCACGCCGCCGGGCTGCAGGCGACGCTGGAGCGGGAGGCTTGGGACGGCGGCTGGTACCTGCGCGCGTTCTTCGACGACGGCACGCCGCTCGGCTCGGCCGTAAGCGAGGAGTGCCGCATCGACTCCATCGCGCAGTCCTGGGCGGTGCTGTCGGGCGCGGCGCCGTCGGGGCGGGCGGACCTGGCGATGGCGGCGCTGGAGCGTGACCTGATCCGTCCCGCCGACAAGCTCGCGCTGCTGTTCACGCCGCCGTTCGACCGCACGCCGCTCGATCCCGGCTACATCAAGGGCTATCCGCCCGGCGTGCGCGAGAACGGCGGGCAGTATACCCATGCGGCGATGTGGTCGGTGCTGGCGTTCGCCAAGCGGGGCGAGGGCGGCAAGGCGGCCGGGCTGTTCGCGCTGCTCAACCCCATTGGCCACTCCAGCAGCCCGGCGGACATGCAGCTCTACAAGGTCGAACCCTACGCCGTCGCCGCGGATGTATACGCGGCCCCGCCGCACGTGGGGCGGGGCGGCTGGACCTGGTACACGGGATCAGCCGGATGGATGCACCGTGCGGGACTGGAGGGCATTCTCGGCGTGCGGCTGCAGGCCGGCGTGCTGCACCTTGATCCTTGCATCCCCAAGGACTGGCCCGGCTTCGAGGTCCTGCTGCGGCACGGGTCGGCGCGCTACAGAATCGTGGTCAGCAACCCGGATGGAGTCGAGCGCGGGGTCGCCGCCGCCAGCCTGGACGGGAGCGCCGTCGCGGCCCGGCCCTTGCGCCTCGGTCTTGTCGATGACGGCGCATTGCATCAGGTTGAGGTTCGGCTCGGCCTGGCGGCGCCGGTGGTGGAGGACCTCACGATGCCTGAAGCAGCCCCGGTGTGACGACGCGCATCAGCCCGCTGGCCGGGCGCCCGGTCGAGCGGTCGCAACTGGTCGATGTGCCGCGGCTGGTGACCGCCTACTTCGCCATCGCGCCGGACCCGGCGGTTGCGTCGCAGCGGGTCGCGTTCGGCACGTCGGGCCACCGCGGGTCCGCGTTCAACGCCACGTTCAACGAGGCGCACATCCTGGCGGTCAGCCAGGCCGTCTGCGGGTATCGCAAGCAGGCCGGCATCAATGGGCCGATGTTCATCGGCATCGACACGCATGCGCTGTCCCGCCCTGCCATGGCGACTGCACTGGAGGTGTTCGCCGCCAACGAGGTCGAGGCGTTCATCGACGAGCATGACGGCTTCACGCCGACGCCGGTGATCTCGCATGCGATTCTCGCCTACAACCGGGGCCGTGCGGACGGGTTGGCGGACGGGGTCGTCATCACCCCGTCGCACAACCCGCCGGAGGATGGCGGCTTCAAGTACAACCCGCCGCATGGCGGGCCGGCCGGCACGGCGGTCACGTCGGCGATCGAGGGCACGGCGAACGCGTTGCTCGAGGCGGGCCTGGCCGGCGTGCGGCGCATCCCGTACAGCCGGGCAATCGGGTCCGCCCATGTGCATCGCCACGATTACATCGGGCCGTACGTCGCGGACCTGGCGGCGGCCATCGACATGGAGGTGGTCCGGGCGTCGGGCGTCCGGATCGGCATTGATCCGCTCGGGGGCGCCAGCGTCGGGTATTGGCCGCGGGTCATCGAGCGCTATGGCCTTGCGGCGACGGTCGTCAGCGATGTCGTGGACCCTGCATTCGGGTTCATGACCGCGGACTGGGATGGGCGGATACGGATGGACCCGTCCTCGCCGTATGCCATGGCGCGGCTGGTGGGCATGACAGGGCGGTTCGACATCGCGTTCGCCAACGACCCGGATGCCGACCGGCACGGCGTCGTGGCCGGGGCGGGCGGGCTGATGAACCCCAACCACTACCTGGCCAGCGCGGTCCACGCCCTGTTCAGCGGTCGGCCGGGCTGGGGCGCCCACTGCGCCGTGGGCAAGACGATGGTGACCAGCAGCCTGATCGACCGCGTTGCCGCAAGCCTGGGCCGCGGGCTGGTCGATGTGCCGGTCGGCTTCAAGTGGTTCGTTGACGGCCTGCTGGACGGCACGCTGGGCTTTGCGGGGGAGGAAAGCGCCGGGGCATCGTTCCTGCGGCGGGACGGGACGACCTGGACGACGGACAAGGATGGCCTGATCCTCGGCCTGCTGGCGGCGGAGATGACGGCGCGGACGGGACAGGACCCGAGCCGGGTTTATGACGGGCTGACCCGGGAGCTGGGCCAGTCGTTCTACGCACGGATTGACGCGCCGGCGACGGCGCGGCAGAAGTCGCTGCTGTCCAAGCTGTCGCCGGACCAGGCCGGCCTGACCGAGCTGGCCGGCGAGCCGGTCCGCGCCAAGCTGACCCGTGCGCCGGGCGGCGCGCCGTTCGGCGGGCTGAAGGTGGTGACGGACACCGGCTGGTTCGCCGCGAGGCCGTCGGGCACGGAGGACGTTTACAAGCTGTATGCCGAGAGCTTCCGGGATGCGGAGCACCTGGCGCAGATACAGGCGCAGGCGCAGGAGACTGTCGCCCAGGTTCTTGGTGGCGTCTGATGTTGGGGGAGGCGTTTGGGTGGCATGGGGATGCCGCGGCCGCTGCTGTCTTGCGATTTTGCGGGCAGGCGGCGTGCGGGCTTGCCAAGGCATTCTAGTGCCGACTCACAGGATTGAACTGTGGGCCGGGTGATTATGTAACTGTAGGGCAAACCACTAGCAGCTACATGGGCCTTACGTCTCTTGCGCCTTATGGCTGGCTAAGCAGGGTTGTTTGCGAGTTCGCCAATGGTATCGTGCTTGCTCCCAAGCTCCTGCTCGCGTCGAACTTGGGCATGATGCCGCAAGGCGTCGGCGAACCGATCCACATAGGCGCCATAAGTCTGCGTCCTCTCAATTGTCACCCTGCCCTGGGCGCCGAGCTGCTCAGCAAATGGGCGATCCTCCATCAGTTCGGTTAGCGCAGCGCGCAATGCCATCGCATCGCCCGGCGGCACGAGCAGGCCGTTGAGTCGGTGTTGCAGGACGTGCTGCGTCGAGCCGATATCACTGGCAATCACTGGCCGTGCCATGGCCAATCCCTCGAACAACGACGTTATGCCGCTTGGATAGTCCACTGGTTGCAGCGGCACGACCACGATCGAAGCTGCAGCATACAGGCCGCGTAGATCGGTGTATGAAAGGTGACTGATAACCTTGACTCGGCTGCGCATGTCATCGGGAACATGCACGTTTAGGCTAGTCCGCAACACGAGGCGATAAGGTGTGTATCGACACGCCGCGATCAGGGTCTGGTAGTCACGGCCAGCATCGTCGCCGACCGAGAACACATACCTATCCGCCTCGCGTGCTTCTTTACATGGTTGAGGGCGGAAGAAGTTCTCGTCAATAGCGAACCCCACCAAATCTGGTGGCGCTTTCAGCCGATAGAGCGACTGGGCCATCCTGACCTGATGCGGCGTAAGGGCCAGCACGCCATCCACGCGCGCTAGCACAAACCGCACGATGCGATCGCGCTTCGTCCAGCCTTGCCCGGAGATTTCACGCAGCAGGATTAGCGGCTTGAACTGGAACAGCTTTGCCAACAACAGAACAACGAAGATGCTGGACTCGCCCACGGGTATGATGAAGTCCGCATCCCGATGCCGCACCAGCACCCGCAACGCACGCAGGGGATCAAACCCGGCGTAGAAGGTTCCTTTGCGCGCCAAAGGATTTAGCGGAAACCGGCTCAGGCTGCTGCGATGGACCGTGAAACCACGAGCAGTCAGTCCATCGTGCAGCAGGTGGGGATCTGGGCCCTCGCTGCGCTTATGGCCATTGCCTCCCGCGTGCATGCAGCCGGAAAGAAACAAGATCTTCATGTACAGGGCGTATAAGAGTCGAGATGCCTTCTCAAGTTAGAAAGAAACATTTATCGTTATGTTAGGTATGGATATAGGCTTTGGGATGTATTCTCAATGTGATAGCGGTAACTACTCACCTGAGGTGAGGCTAAAGCCGCTTGGGTCAGATGAGGTGACGACGGTTGACGCCGCAGTGTGTAGCGTTGCTGCATGGATCAGCAGTTGGGCCTGAAGCGGCTATCAAGTGATCTCAGCAAGATACCTTCGGCGTAGGCGAGGCACAGTCGATAAGAACTATCAACAACCCGGAAACATCATCTAATCCGGAATAATATATGCCATCTTGGGCTTAAGATGTGCTCTCGCCATAGCGGCCAGTATCCAGAGTCGCGGGCGGACATCCTCAAGGTGCGGGCGACGGGCCCGACCAGCACGTTCTACGATTACCAGCTCGCGATCGGCATCACGTCATGACGGACGCAGCTAATCTAGCAGTGCTACGATGTTGTGGGTGACATACACCTCGCACCGCTTCACGTCGTAGCGGGGCAGCGGCATCAGATCACCGTTTAGGCAAAGCCGGAACAGCCGGTAGCCGTGCAGCACCTCAAAAAACTCTCGGACAGTTACATGCATGGCGATGTCGGCCGGAATCACCTCAAACTGGATGGCCTTGATTGCTCGACGGGCCAAGGCGTCCCGCGCGCCGCGCAACACGGCCAAGTCGAAGCCTTCGGTATCAATCTTCAGCAAGTCAACCGTCGTGACGCCGGCCTGCGCCATATAGGCGTCAAGGGTTGTGACCTGCACCTGATGAGCTACCGTGTGGGCGTCATACATCGCGACTGATGCCTGGGCGAGGCTGGCTTGGGTCGATCCATCTGCGTCTGCGAAATCGTGCAGCTCCATGATCCCTGCGGCGTCGGACAGCGCCACATTGACTAGCGTGACCCCGGGCGCCGAAGTGCGCGCCTTGAGCGATTCGAAGGTCCTGGGATGTGGTTCAAAGGCGTGGATGGTCGCATTTGGCGAAAGGCGGCGCAGCTCGCGGGTGTAGGAACCGTGATTGGCGCCGACGTCGAACAGCACGGCGCAGCCCAGTTTTGGCAGGTGGCGAGCCAAGAAGCGCTCCTCGGCGTGGCCAACGCCGTGCGAACCAGGAAAGTTGATGGCATAGCCGTTCAGGCGCAAGGCGAAGTCGTAGACAGCCTCCGCAAGGAACTGCAGCTTCGGCCGGTTCAGCGCCAGGATCACCGGGAACGCCAGCTGCGATGCGAGGCGCTTGAGAGCCCCAGGCTGCCACTTCGGCGTCGTCGGTCGCAACGATGGCAGGACATCGAGCGGGTGGGGCAAAGCAGGAAGCGAAGTGGCTTGATCGGTAGCAGGCATTATAGTTGGACCTTATAGCTGAAACGGTGATTGTGCTGGCCCCTCTGCGGGCTTGGCGGCAAGTGGGCGTCCAGCCCGGCCAGCAGCACCTTGCGTGCCCTGGCGGCCACCTTGTGGCAGCCGTGCGCGTTGGCGAGCGCCAGCAGCTCGCGTATGAGGGGTGCGAGGTCCGGCAGGCTCGGGACGTGGCTGGCATCCTGCACAGCCCGGTCAGGCGCGGACTGTACAGCGGGCACGCGGGTCATCCATTCTTGGGCGATGAGCAGCCGGGCCGTTTCGACCAGCCACGTGCCTAGTGTCATCTCGGCACGGCGGGTGGCGCCGTTCATCATGGCGCGGTCGTCCAAGCTAGTCTCCTTGACCGTTCAGCCCGCACTCTGGGCGTCCTCGGGCTTCCCACCCTTGGCGGCTTCGGCGTCCATGATGCGCTCCGTTCCGACGATGCCCTTGCAAAGCAAGATGCGGGATATGGAATAGAGGCTTGTTTCGCACCCGCAAAGGGATGACCTGGGCTTCCCCGTGTTAGAAATTGTACCTCCTGGCGCGGCCCTCACGCCGCCCGGCCAGGCAATCGACGCTGGCCGGATGGCGTCCAACACCCCGCAACTCAAGCTGCATCTTGTCGTGATAGGGTCCCGGGTGGACGCCTTCGCCTCATGGGACCTGATCGTGCGATGCGGGAGCGGATGCGTGCGTGCCATCCCTGTGTCCGTTGCCGGCAAGGATCACGATTGCGCGGCTTCTGACCCGGATGCGCCGCCGAACGTGCGGCAGCCCGGTGGAGCGGGCTACCCTGGGTAACCGCGTGCCGGGGTGGTAGCGGCGGGTATTGCGGGTCCGGGGGCCGGGGTCTTAAGGGTGAAAGCCCCTGGTGCCCGACACCACGACAAGACGCCATCCCGGCGGGTCCGCCGCCGAAAACTGACCGTTTCGCCTATAACATAGAACTAGGCGTAACCTATTGAAAACGCTTGGTGCCGACTCACAGGATTGAACTGTGGACCTACTGATTACGAATCAGTTGCTCTACCACTGAGCTAAGTCGGCGCCGTAGGGGTCCTGGACCCCGCACCCGGCCGTATACTCGCCCAACCCTCCCACCGCAACCTGCCGCTTGGTCCTCCCTGGGCTGCCGCCAACAAGGCCGGGACAGCATCTGTCGAAGCGAGAGGCAAGGCAGGACAGTCCCCCCACCGCCTGCAACGCCCTTGTCACCCATCCGGCATTCGCACCGGCCGTCCCCGTGCTATGCTCCCCGGCGAACCTCAATCGCCGCCCCGGCGTTCAGGACCCAAATGCCCGATGCTGCCACCTATGACTCGCCCGCGCCGCAAGCCACGATGCGGGAATGCCCAGAGTGCGGGCTGTTCCAGTCCGTGCCGCTACTGCGCCATGGCCAGGTTGCCCTGTGCACCCGATGCAGCGCCCTGCTGCGGCGGCGGCGGCGCGACAGCCTGACCACGACGCTGGCGCTCAGCGTCACCGGGCTGGTGCTGTTTGCCGTCGTGCTGGCCTATCCCTTCATGGGCATCCGCGTGCTGGGGCAGCAGCGCGAGGCGACGCTACAAACCCTGCCGGCCGCGTTCGAGGCGCAGGGCATGTGGCAGCTTGCCCTGGTGGTGCTGTGCTTCACCGTGATCGCGCCGATGCTGAAGCTGGGGCTGACCGTCGGCGTCATCGTCGGGCTGCGCCAGGGTGTCCCGGCTTCTACGCTCGCCACCATGGCGCGGCTGCGGCACGCGATGACGCCCTGGGCGATGATCGAGGTGTTCCTGCTCGGCAGCCTGGTCGCCTACACCCGCCTGGCGGTCACCGCGACCGTCCTGGTCGGGCCGGGGCTGTGGGCGCTGGGCGGCATGATGTTGGCCATGGTCGCCGCCGACGCCTGGCTGGACGAGCATGCGTTGTGGGAAGCGATCGGCAAGGCGCGGCGCACCCCGGCGCCGATGGGCACGGGTCCGCTGATCGGCTGCGACACCTGCGGCCGGGTCAGCCGCGCGGCGCCGGGCCAGCGCTGCCTCCGCTGCAACGCCACGCTGGAATTGCGGAAGCCGGACAGCATCGCACGGTCCTGGGCATTCCTGGGGGCGGCAGCGGCGCTGTATATCCCGGCCAACCTGTATCCGATCCTGACGCTGATCCGCTTCGGCAGCGGCCACCCCAGCACCATCCTGGGCGGCGTGCAGGAGTTGATCGAATATCGGATGTGGCCCCTCGCCCTCCTGGTGTTCACCGCCAGCATCATGGTGCCGGTGCTGAAGCTGGGGGGCCTTGCGACGCTGCTGATCATGACGCAGCGCCGGTCCGGGACGCGGCTGCGCGACCGGACGCGGCTGTTCCGCATTGTGGACGCCGTGGGGCGCTGGTCGATGATCGACATCTTCATGCTATCGGTGCTGGTGGGGCTGGTGCGGATGCAGCTCCTGGCGTCGGTCACGCCGGGGGTCGGCGCGATCTGCTTCGCCGCCGTCGTGATCCTGACCATGCTGTCGGCCTTCGCCTATGATCCGCGGCTGATGTGGGATGCGGCCGGGCAAACCGCCTGCGCCGCGGCGGAGGCCGAAGCATGAGCGACCAGCCGCCCCTGCCTCCCTCCAGCCTGCCCCCCTCCAGCCCGCCTCCCGGCGACCCGGCGCCCCCCTCCCGTCCCAAGGCCACGCGCGGCGGCGTGGTATACAGCGCCCCACAAACGGCTGCCACGGTCCGGCGCAGCCGCATTTCCGCAGTGTGGATCATCCCGCTGGTGGCGATCTGCATCGCCGCCTATCTCGGCTACCGCACCGTATCGGAGGAAGGCCCGCTGGTTACGCTGACCTTCCGCAGCGCCGATGGCCTGAGCGCCGGCCAGACCCAGGTGCGGCACAAGGCCGTGCAGCTTGGCGTGGTGGAGAGGATCCGGCTGTCCGACGATATGTCCAGCGTCATCGTCACCCTGCGGATGCAGCGGGCGGCCCTGCCCTACTTGACCGACACCGCGCGGTTCTGGGTGGTCCGCCCGCGGCTGAGTTCCGGCAGCCTCGCTGGGATCGAAACCCTGGTGTCCGGCGGATACATCGAGATGGACCCTGGCGCGCGGGACGGGCCTGCGAAGCTGGACTACGCCGGGCTGGAGCAGCCGCCCGGCGTGCGCTACGGCGAGCCTGGCCGCACCTTCGTGCTCAAGTCCGAGCGCGTCGGCTCGCTTACGGCGGGCGCTCCGGTGTTCTGGCGCGACATCACGGTCGGTGAGGTGCTGGGCTACGACATCGGCGACGGCAAGGGGCCTGTGACGCTCAACATCTTCGTGCGCGCGCCCTACGACGGGTTCGTTCGCAGCAAGTCGCACTTCTGGAACGCCTCCGGCCTGTCGGTGCAGGTCGGCGCCACGGGCTTCCATGTGGAGATCGCCAGCCTGCAGGCGCTGCTGTCCGGCGGCGTCGCGTTCGACACGCCGCTTCAGGTCGGCGATACGGTCCAGGCTGCGGCCGAGACGGTTTTTCCGCTGTATCACAGCTACGACGAGGCGCAGGCGTCCGGGTTCACCTCGTCGCAGGCCTTCGTGACCTACTTCCAAAGCTCGGTGCGCGGGCTGGTCAAGGGCGCGTCGGTCGAGTTCTACGGCATCCAGGTCGGCACCGTGACGGGGGTGACCCTGCAGCCGGATACGGCGACCGACGGCATCCGCGTTCGCGTCGATCTGGAGATCCAGCCGGAGCGGGTGCTCGGCCTTAACGGCGTGGCAGCCGAGGACCCCGTCACCACCGCGCGCCGGCTGGTCGCGCGCGGCATGAAAGCGCAGTTGCAGACCGCCAGCTACATCACGGGCCAACAGGTGCTGTCGCTGAACATCCCGCCGGGGGCGACACCGGGGGAGATCGTGCAGGACGGCAAGGACTTGGTGATCCCCAGCCAGGGCGGCGGGCTTGATAATATCCTGGCTGCGGTCACCGACATGGCGGCCAAGCTGGACCGGCTGCCGCTGGACCAGATCGGCCAGAACCTGAACGGCACGCTGCGGTCGGCGTCGGGGGCGCTGGCCAGCGTGCAGGAGCTGGTTCGCAACGCCAATGCCGGGCTGACGCCGCTGTTCCGCCGGGTGCCGGAGATCACGGCGGCCCTGCAGGACGCTGCCGCCAAGGCCAGCCGGACGTTCGGCTCGCTGGACAACAGCTACGGCAGCAACTCGCAGTTTCAGCGGGAACTGGAGCGGGCGATGACGCAGGTGGGCGACACCGCGCGGTCCATCCGCATCCTGGCGGACTTCCTGGACCGGCACCCGGAGGCGCTGGTGCGCGGCCGGGCGGGGGTGGCGCAATGAGGCGGTCCGGATGAGGCCCCCAACTTGAAACGGCGCATGGTGCTGGCCGGTCTCGCGCTGTCGGCCTGCCGGTCCGCGGAACCCGCCTACTTCACCCTAGCTGCCATGCCTGGCCAAGCCGGGGCTGGTGGGCCGCGGCTGGTGGAGGTGCAGCGGCCCGGCCTGGCCGGCTACCTGGACCGCCCCGGCATCGTGCGGGCCAACAGCGCCTATCAACTGAGCGTTGCCGGCATGGAGCGGTGGGGAGAGCCGCTGGGCGACCTGATCGGCCGCGTCCTGGCCGAGGACCTGAACCAGCGCCTGCCCGGCAGCAGCGTGTTCACCACCGCCGGCACCATCAGCGCCCAACCTGACGCGACGGTCGAGTTGGACGTGCTGCGGTTCGATCCCGATGCGGGCGGCCAGGTGGTGCTGCTGGCGCAGGTGGCGGTATCGCGCGGGCGCGACCGCGCCACCGCCACCACCCAGACCGTCCGGCGGACGATGCGTCCGGCTAGCCCGGCCACGGCCGACCTGGTGGCGGCGATGAGCACCGTGCTGGGACAACTGGCCGACACGGTGGCGGGGATGTTGCGCGCCGCGCGGGCCGGCCGGGCTTAGACCGGCTCGCCCGCCTGGCCCTGCTTGTGCGCAGCCAACGCGGCGAGGCGGGCGTTGCGCCAGGCGGTGCGGGCCTGCAGGCGGCCCGGTTCTGGCACATGCGGCCATGCCGCGGCGATGCGGGCAAGGTTGGCCTCCCCATAAACCTCGGGACCGGCGGGCGCCCCAGCCAAGCTTCGGTAAAATCCGGTGTAACGGGCGCAATAATCGGGGATGCCGCCGGGCGCGTTCAGCTCGATCGTCGCAAATGGACCCAGGAACGACCAGCGCAGACCCAGCCCGTCGCTGATTGTGCGGTCCAAGTCCTCCGGGGAGATCACGCCGTCGCCGACCAGGCGGAACGCCTCGGCAAGCAGGGCGCCCTGCAAACGGTTCAGCACGAAGCCCTCGACTTCCTGCCGGACCAGCACCGGCACTTGGCCGACAGCGCCATAGATGGCTGCAGCCTGGTCCAGCGTGGCCGGGGCGGTCCATGGTGCGCCGCATAGCTCCACCAATGGGATCAGGTGCGGCGGGTTGACGGGATGCCCAACCATGCAGCGTGCGCGGCCCGGCAAGCCCTCGGTGAAGCGGGACGCAACGATGGCGGAGGTCGAGGAGGCCAGCACCACCTCGGGCGCGGCCAGCCGGTCGAGGTCGCGGAACAGCGCCTGCTTGTCGTGCACCGCCTCGGGCCCGCTTTCCTGCACGAATGCTGCGCCGGCCAGTGCGTCGGCCAAGTCCGCATGCGCCGTCATGCCCTGGACGGCCGTCCCGGGATCGCCGGCCAGGCCGTGCGCGTGCAGCATCTCCAGCTCCGCCCGCACCAGTCCTGGCGCGGCGTCCAGGGTGGGGGCGTGTGGGTCATAAAGCCGCACTGCCCAGCCGGCGCGGGCGAACACGGCCGCCCAGGCGCGTCCGATCAGGCCGGCGCCGACTATGGCGACTGTTTGGTCCATTGGCGGCCCCCCATGACCCTGCCTGTTTTGCCCGGCGGTTTTGTGTAGGCTGGCAGCAGTTCCGGGACAACCCGCGCTTCAAGGAGGTGGATGGCCATGAGAAGCCTGATCATGATGGCTGCCTTAGCCGTGCCTGGGCATTGCCGATTGGGATCGTTGCAGGGTCTGTGCGCCTAAGCAGGCTTGCGCGGCTTGTCACACAAATGGCCTGCGGTCGTGCCAAGCCGCGCAAGCCTGCTTAGGTTCTCATCTGTGCGCAAACCTGCAGAGGTTTGCTTAGGATGGATGGGTCTTGCACGTCATGGTAAGTCATACAGGCAAGGTCCTGTCCCACTAACAGCAAGCCCATGGCGGCCTGCCTGATGCGGCAGGTCGGGCGCCCATCACCGACGCAACCAAAGCCTGGCCTTCGCGCATAATGCCCCGGCGACCCGCAGCGTCCCGCCACCGGAGACCCCATGGCTGACGATCCCTATCAAGTCCTCGGCGTCAAGCAGGATGCGACGGACAAGCAAATCCGCAGTGCTTACCTGAAACTGGCCAAGACCACCCACCCGGACCTGAACCCCGGCGACGCGAAGGCGGAGGAGCGGTTCAAGGCCGTCAACGCCGCGCACGACCTGCTGTCGGACGCCGAGCGGCGGGCGCAGTTCGACCGTGGTGAGATCGACGCGGCCGGGCAGCAGAAGCCGCCGCCAGGGCCGCCGCCGGGCCAAAGGCGCTACCGGGACCATGCGGACGGCGCGGCGGGCGCCTTTTACAGCGCCCGGCCTGGAGCGGGGTTCGCAGGAGCAGGGTTTGGTGGCGATGATGACGACCTAGGCGATATCTTGTCCGGGCTGTTCGGCGCACGCGGGCGGGGCGGGGCGCCGCGCGGGGGAGGAGATCGCCGCTACTCGCTCCCGGTGTCCCTTTTGGACGCGGTGCGCGGCGCCACGCAGCGGCTGACGCTGCCGGACGGCGGCAGCCTGGATGTCCGCATCCCGGCCGGGCTGGAGAGCGGCCAGGTGCTGCGCCTGCGCGGCAAGGGCGACCCGGGGGACCCGCCCGGCGACGCGCTGATCGAGGTCACGGTCGGTTTGCACCCGCTGTTCCGCCGTGAGGGGCGGGACATCCTCCTGGATCTGCCGGTGACGGTGGCGGAGGCCGTGCTGGGCGGGCGCGTGACGGTGCCGACCATAACCGGGCCGGTGACCATGACGGTGCCGGCCGGGTCCGACACTGGCGCCCGGCTGCGGCTGCGCGGCAAGGGCGTGCCGGCCTCTGGGGGCCAGCCGGCCGGGGATGCCTATGCCACCCTGCGGATCGTGTTGGGTCCACCGGATGAGGGCTTGGCCGCTTACCTGCGAGATCGCCAGGATGCGCCCGCCTTCGACCCGCGGGCGGGGCTGGAGGACGCGGCATGATCACCATCGACACCCTGGTCGTGACCATCCACGGCCTGGACCGGGCAGAGGTGGAGCATTGGATTGCCCAGGACCTGCTGCGCCCAGCCGGGCAGGGCGGCGCCTGGCTGTTCCGCGACATCGACGTGGCCCGGCTGCGGCTGATCCAGCAGTTGCGGCACGAACTGCGGCTGGAGGAGGATGCGCTGCCGGTCGTGCTGCGGCTGATGGACCAGCTCTATGACGCCCGCCGCCGCTTGCGCCGCCTGCGCGATGCCGTCGAGGGCAGCACGCCTCCCGATGTGCGGGACGCCGTGGTACGGGCGTTGCTGGCGTCGGCGCAAGAATAGTATCTGCTTCCTATCCCCTCCGGGAAAAGGCCGGGGTGAGGGGTCTTGGTTGCGGCGCTGGAAACCATGATTGCAGCCGGAGCCAGGCTGCAGTGACCATGGACTGCGGCTTGCCCGCCCCCTCACCCCAACCCTCTCCCGAAGCGGGGAGAGGGAGGCAGCTTGGTCCTATGCGGCGACTTCGGTTTCCCGCAGGCGGGCGACCCGCAGCGGCACCGGGGGGTGGCTGAAGTTCACTAGGGCGTAGAGCGGGTCCGTCGTCAGCGTGCTGGCGTTGTCGCGGGACAGACGCACCAGCGCGCTCACCATCGGCCCAGCGCCGACCATGCGGCGGGCGAAGTCGTCGGCCTGGTATTCATGCCGCCGGCTGATCCAGTTGGCCATGATGCCCAGCGCCGGCCCGGCCATCTGCACCGCCAGCACGCACACCACCAGCGCCAGCGCCGGGTCCTGGTGCCGGATGCCGAAGCTGGGCAGGAGCCATGGCTGGCGCAGGCCCCAGCCAATGGCGAAGAAGCCCAGAAAGCTCAGCACCGCCGTCTGCGCGAGCCCGATCAGGATGTGGTTCAGCTTGAAGTGGCCCAGCTCGTGCGCCAGCACCGCTTCCAGCTCGGCCTCGCTGTTGCCGGCGATCAGGGTGTCGAACAGCACGATGCGCTTGCTGCGGCCGAGGCCGGAGAAGTAGGCGTTGCCGTGGCCGGACCGGCGCGAGGCGTCCATGACGAACAGCCCGCTGGCCTGGAAGCCGCAGCGGCGCAGCAGGCCCTCGATGCGGTCGCGCAAGGGTCCATCCAGCGGAGTGAACTTGTTGAACAGCGGGGCAATGAACCGGGGGAAGGCGTCCATCATGACCAGCATCAGCGCCATCAGGCCGAGCCAGGCCCACACCCACCAGGGTCCCGGCTGCCGCATCAGCCATAGCAGGCCATACAGCAGCGGCACGCCCAGCGCCAAGGAGAGAGCCCAGCCCTTCACGCGGTCCAGCGCGAAGGCACCGGGGCGGGTGCGGTTGAAGCCGAACCGCTGCTCGATCCCGAAGGTGCGAAGGATTGCGAAGGGCAGGCCCAGCAGGGTGGACACCGCGCCGGTTGCGATCAGGAACGCGACTCCGCGGGTCAGGCCGACCGGAACCAGGGTTGCGACCCAGCCATACAGCGCATCGTAGCCGAACGTGGCCCAGGCCAGCGCCACCACCAGGCCGAACACCGACGCCGCCGCGCCCAGCCGTAGCCGCGCCCGTTCATAGGCAGCGGCGCGCTGGTGGTCGGCCAGGCTGACGGTGTCGGCGAAGGCGGGCGGCACGGCGTCGCGGTGGCGGGCGACATGGCCCGCCTGCCGGGCGCGCAGCACCAGGTCGAAGCTTGTTGTGCCAATGGAGACAACGATGAACAGGACAAGAAGGTAGGGCATGACCGACGATATAGGAGCGCCAGCCGGTTCCGGCAGCACCCCGTCCCGGCTAACTCGGCTTGCCGTGCTCCTTGCTGAGGATGGCTTCCATGCTGGCCGCCGGAAGCGGGCGCCCCATCAGGAAGCCCTGGATGCCACCGCAGCCCATGCCCACCAGCGTCCGCAACTGCCCCGAGGTCTCCACGCCCTCGGCCACGATGTTCAAGTCCAGCGCCAGGCCCAGCTTCATGATCCCGTCCATGATCGACATGGCCCGGCGCTGCCGCAGCATCCTGGCGATGAAGGACCGGTCGATCTTCACCGTGTCGATCCGGTAGCGGTCGAGGTAGCCCAGCGACGAATATCCGGTGCCGAAATCGTCCAACGCAATCCGCACGCCCAGGGTACGCAGGCGTTTCAGCACGGCGCCGACCCCCTCCGGCTGTTGCAGGAACACGCTCTCGGTGATCTCCAACTGCAGGCAGCGTGGGGCCAGGCCGGTCGCCTGCAGCACGGCGCGCAGCTCCGGGATGAAGGCGCTGTCCCGCAACTCGTCGGCGGAGACGTTCACGCTGATGTACATCCCATCGACGCCATGCACGTCCTGCCAGGCGCGCATCTGTTTGCATGCCTGCCGCAGCACCCAGCGGCCGATGTCGCGGATGACGCCGATTTCCTCGGCGATCGGGATGAAGGCCGCGGGCTGCACAAGGCCGCGCTTGGGATGGGACCAGCGTATCAGCGCCTCGGCCCCGATCAGCCCGCCGACGGCCGGGTCGAAGATGGGCTGGTAGTGCAGCCGGAACTCATTGAACGTGGGATCGGGTGTGCGCTGGCGGCCGATGGCGCGGCGCAGGTCGGTCTGCAGGGCCAGCGCCTCGACCACGTCGGCGTGCATGGCCTCGTTAAAGATGGCGTGGCCGCCGGCGCCGCGCTGCTTGGCGTCGTACATCGCGATGTCGGCGTCGCGCAGCAGCTCCTCGGGCGTCATGTGGTTGCAGGTCGCGAAGGCGATGCCGACGCTGCAGGAGGAGAACACCTCGTGCTGGCCAAGCTTGAAAGGCTGGCGCAGGCTTTCGAGGATGCGCCGGGCGACAGGGACCGCTGCGCCCAGGTCGTCGGCGTCCTCGATCAGCACCGCGAACTCGTCGCCGCCTACGCGGGCCAGGGTATCGTTGGGGCGCACGCAGGCTTGCAGGCGGCGCGCGGCCTCCATCAGCATCAGGTCGCCCGCCCGGTGGCCCAGGCTGTCGTTGACCAGCTTGAAGCGGTCCAGGTCCAGGAACAGCACGGCGCAGCGCGGCGGCTCGCCATGGCCCAGCCGGCTGGTCAGCCGGTCCATCAGGTAGGAACGGTTGCGCAGGCGCGTCAGGTCGTCGTGGTAGGCGGCGAAGAGCAGCCGCTTCTCGGTCTGCTTGCGCTGCTGGATTTCGGCCTCCAGCGCCTTGTTCTCGATTTCGGCGATGCGGGCGCGGGTGGCCACCTCCTCCGCACGCTTGCGGCCGGTGATGTCGCGCTGGACGGACACCCAGTGGGTGAACCAGCCGAACTCGTCGGCGACGGGCACGATGCTCAGCTCGATCCAGAACTCGGTTCCGTCCTTGTCGACGTTCAGCAGCTCGACCTCGACGGGGGCCCAGCGTTCCAGCGCCTGGCGCAGCCGGGCCAGCGCCTCCCGGTCGACGTTGGGGGATTGCAGGATGCGGGGCGTGCGGCCCAGCACTTCCGCCATGGTGTAGCCCGTCGTCTTCGTGAACGCGGCGTTGCAATAGACAATGCGCGGACCCGGCAGGTCGACGGGCGAGGCTTCGGTGATCAGCACGGCGTCGCTGGCGTGCACGACGACGGACTCCAGCAGGCGCAGCCGTTCGGTGTCCACCGCGGGACCGCGCTCGGGATCAGCGCCATGGCTGCGCAACAGGGTGTTGATCTGCAGGCTATGCGTGCTGAGCACATAGGTTTGCGCGGCGCTCAATCCTTCATGGGGTGCGCGATCGCCCACGATCAGGACGCCGCACGTCGTTCCATCGGTTCGGCAGACGCGCACGGCGGCCAGGAACCGGGCCGGTGCATCGGCCGGCAGTCCCAGGGCGGCGCCTGGCAGGCCAGGTGCGGCCAGGTCGTCAATGACCAGCACGCCCACGGCCGGGATCATCGCCTCGGCCGCCGGCCACCAGTTGGGCTTGAGGCGCAGGTATCCAAGGGAATCAAAGCTGGCGGCGAGCTGCGCCGAGCCGTGCGCCACGGTGTAGAAAACGGCGGCCATGCAGTCCGCAGCGAACGCGGCGCTGCGGATCAGCCGGTTCAGGGCAGTCAGCAGGCTTCCCCCCTCGAATAGGATGCCATCGGCATACACTCCGATCGGGTTAGGCTCGGGGAAATCCATGCGGCACCATTCCTACCTGTTCGGCCCGGCGTGACGGACAAGATGGGCCAGGGCCTCCCCCTGCACGCACGCCCGCAACCGTGCCCGGCACGTCGCCTAGCCAGGTGAGACATAGAGGCTGGCGGCTATTATTCCTGTCATGAAAGGTCAGAAAAGAAAGAGCTGATGACGACAATATCAGTTTCGTCTTATAATAAATTCTTAACCGTCCCTTGACTTACGGTCGAGAGGGGGCAGGCGCTGCGCCCGGTTCTGCAACCCGCCACGCCGCTGGCCGGCGCCCGCCATCCTGCACGCCGGGCCTGGTCCGCTGCCGTTGAGGCTTGCGCCGCAACAGCCCTCCTATACGACATCTGCCCGCGGCGACGCCGCCGAAGGACGCAGCCATGCCGACCGCCCCCGCCTGATGTCAGCCACCGCCGGCACCCCGCTGCCCACGCTGCGCGCGCGCTTCGGCGCCCTGCGCACCCTGCCGCCGTTCCTGGCGATGGTCTGGCGCACCAGCCCGGGCCTGACGCTGGCGCTGCTCGCGCTCCGCCTGGTCCGCGCCCTGCTGCCCGTCGCTACCCTGTTCATTGGCAAGCTGATCATCGACGAGGTGCTGCACCTGGCTGGCCAGCCCGCCCACCCCACCGACGCCGCCGGGTGGATCGCCAGCGGACGCCTGACCCGCGTGGCCCTGCTGCTGCTGGCCGAGTTCGGGCTGGCGGTCTCCACCGACGTGCTGGCCCGCGTGGTGTCGCTGGTGGACTCCCTGTTGTCCGAGCGCTTCACCAACTCGGCCAGCCTGCAACTGATGCAGCACGCCGCCACGCTGGACCTGGCGGACTTCGAGGACCCGGTGCTGCAGGACAAGCTCGACCGCGCCCGCCGCCAGACCATCGGCCGCACGACTCTGATCAGCCAACTGTTCAGCCAGGCGCAGGACCTGGTGACGGTGCTGAGCTTCGCCGCCGGGCTGGCGGCCTATGCGCCGTGGCTGATCGTGCTGCTGATCGTGGCGCTGGTGCCGGCGTTCCTGGGGGAGGCACACTTCAATGCCGAGGCCTATGCGCTGGCCAATGCCCGGACGGCGGACCGGCGGGAGCTGGACTACGTGCGGCTGACCGGGGCCAGCACGGATACGGCGAAGGAGGTCAAGATCTTCGGCCTCAACGGCTTCCTGATCGACCGCTACCGCGAGCTGGCGGAGGCGATGCAGGCGGAGAACCGGCGGCTGTTCATCCGGCGCGCCGGGTGGGGCGGGCTGCTGACGGCGCTGGGGACGCTGGGGTACTATGCCGCCTATGCCTACCTGGCGTGGCGGACGCTGACGGGCGGGTTCAGCATCGGCGACCTGACGTTCCTGGCGGGCAGCTTCCTGCGGCTGCGCGGGCTGCTGGAGGGGCTGCTGGGCGGGTTCTCCACCATGGCGAGCCAGGCGATGTACCTGGAGGACCTGTACTCGTTCTTCCGCATCGTGCCGGGCATCCGCAGCCCGGCGGAGGCGCTGCCGTTCCCAGCGCGCATCGGGACGGGGTTCGTGTTCGAGGACGTGGGCTTCCGCTACCCCGGCACGGACCGCTGGGCCGTTCGCCACCTGTCGTTCGAGCTGCGGCCCGGCGAGGTGCTGGCCCTGGTGGGGGAGAACGGGGCGGGGAAGACGACGCTGATAAAACTGCTGGCGCGGCTGTATGACCCGAGCGAGGGGCGCATTCTGCTGGAGGGGCGGGACCTGCGGGCCTATGACCTGGACGGGCTGCGCGGGGGGATGGGTGTGATCTTCCAGGACTTCGTGCGGTACCACCTGACGGCCTCGGACAACATCGCCGTCGGGCGGATCGACGCGCGGCGGGACCGGCCGCGGATCGAGGCGGCGGCGGCGCGCGGCCTGGCCGACGCGGTGATCGCCCGGCTGCCGATGGGGTACGACCAGATGGTGGGGCGCTGGTTCCGCAGCGGCGTGGAGCTGTCGGGGGGCGAGTGGCAGAAGGTGGCGATTGCGCGGGCCTACATGCGGGACGCGCAGGTGCTGATCCTCGATGAGCCGACGGCGGCGCTGGATGCCCGGTCCGAGTTCGAGGTGTTCCAGCGGTTCAAGGCGCTGAGCGCGGGGCGGACGGCGGTGCTGATCTCGCACCGGTTCAGCAGCGTGCGGATGGCGGACCGGATTTTGGTGATGGCTGGGGGGCGGGTGGAGGCGTCTGGGACGCATGAGGCGCTGGTAGCAGAGCGGGGGCGGTATGCGGAGTTGTTTGAGTTGCAGGCGGCAGGGTATCGGTAAAGCAGCGACGACTATCACCTCAGTTGCGTCAAGAGTCGAACTCGGCTGGCGAGGGTACTTCGTCATCCTCCATCTTTGTACCAGCCTCATCCTCATCACTGTCCTCCTCCTCTTCCTCAAGGGTAGGCATAGACCTCCATCTGTCTCTAAAGTCGGCCTCAGTAAGACCTAACAGCCAATCACCCGCTGATCGTTCCGCAACATTCAGTTCCTCTTTAGCTTTACGCAATTCCTCTTTAGCTAATTTTATGTCGATGACGAGCTTGCGTTGATCTTCTTCGGTTAGGTCAGGAACCGGTATTTGCCTTAGATTTGCCAGAAAGAGCCTCTCTTTGACGCCGCCGACACAATGAATATCGATTAGTCCGCGAAACATGCGAGACGTGACCAGCACCTCAATGTAATCTGGATCGACGCCCTGCTTCGGGCGCCAAACCTGATACTCTGGGCTTGTTACAGCACCGCCGAATACCTCTGGGACTCGACCAATCGAGCCTATATTTGCGCGAGTTGGATTATGAATGAACCAACCCTCCTCGATCTTTTTGTACTTGTATTTGCGGTTGAAAGTCTTTCCTTTTTTCCGATGACTAAGGAATACTCCCTTCACATTACTTATACCATAGACCGGCCAAGTCCTGTCGGGCATCGCACTCACATCGACTAGGCATGTTGCGTCCTCAATAAGATCACCGAGTGGCTTAAAGGAGGTATGTTCGCGCCGAAACTTTGCCGCCTGGGCCGACTTAAGGTCCCAGCGAGTGAGTTCGCTCCAGGAGGCGTTAAGGAATGCGGCCATCAAACGACCCCGAACTTAAGAGGATTAGATGAGCGATAAATATGATATTTTTCGGCAATGCTGGGCAGGTCATTCTCGTTTACTTTGCCAGTGGCAGTAACGCCAACACTCTCCGCCGAAGCAAAGAATACTGAGTAGTTTAGTAGCGTCCGAGTGTTGCTGCTCGCAATAGCTCTAATCATCTGATCGAAACTCTTTCGCTCTAGGCTGTTTCCGCGCTGCTTCAGCAGCCTCTCACGTAAATCCTTGTGCTTCTCTAATGCAGCCTCGATAGCTGCCTTCCGCTCTCTCATGAAGCGGTTTTTTTCTGCTTGCAAATACTTCTTCAAGAATACGATACTTGTCTTTACAAATGCGCCAGATGATATGAAGGTCTCCACCGGCAACGAGATCACTGCATCAAGAAACGCTCTATCCTCTATGAAGCTTCTGACTTCGTGTAGAGAAGGGTTGTTTAGCACGCTATCTGGTAACACGATACCCATTCGACCGCCCGGACTGAGGAAATCGAGGCAACGCTCTATGAATATAATTTCTTTCCGCTGACTTGGGCGATTCAGACCAAATTGATAATCATCTAGATACTTATGCTTCGCCTTTGGTGACGAGCGTTTGATGCTGGACTCAAAGGGTGGATTAGTCATCAGCACTGTGAAACTATCACGCTTAAGTTCGACATTCACGCGCTGAAGGTCTGTAAAGTTTTCGAGCGAGTCTGCGAAGGAGATATGCGTATGGCCATCCTCATGTAAAATCATACCCATCATGGCAACTCTGCTGATCTGGTCGCTTATCTCAATACCATGTAGGCCTCGTTGCGCCCATTTCTTCCAGTAGTCACGCCGCTCGATAGGGTCTTTAAACCGGCGTTTGGCTATACTTTGAATCCGCTCTAACGAGTATAGGAGAAATCCACCGGAGCCACATGCTGGATCGATCAATCTGTCTGCTACTGCTGGACGCAAGATATCGACAACACATTCCACGACATTTCGTGGGGTGAAGTACTGGCCCATGTCTCCCCGGAAGACCGTAGACAAAAATCGCTCGAACGCTTTGCCTTTCGCATCCAGGTCCGTCCTGTAGAGAGAAATATCCTGCAAAACATCAACAACACGATAAAGTATATCATCATCCACGTTGATAGACGAACGGAATACAGTTTGAGCAACAGCTTTCGACTGTTGGTAGATACCTTTGACCCGCGTCGCCACTTCACTGGGAGTTTCATTCGAACCAATCTGAAAGCCGTAGAACTCCCCGTCAGCAGTCAAAGTTGTCTCGTCGCGGAGTTTGCAGAACATAAGTTTTGTCATCTCGTCAAAGGCTTGTGCTGGGTTCCGTTTGCCTCCTTCCCAAAGCACATCGTGGCAGTTCTGAAAACGGGTACGAAGGCTGTCTAGCGTCGTCGGACTCAAGTCCCAATCGTCACTTCCTTTCTGACGCTTGAACTTGATAGGCTTACCATAACGTTCTGGTAAATTGACCCAGCATTTGTCTCTTTGCTTCAGGTCAAAACTTCTCGGATCGAAGCAGGCAGATGCGGCGCCAATGACGTAACACGCATAAGCCGCGCCTAGATTGTTTGCATTTCCCCAAGTCTGCTTGAGTGCCTGCTCCTGCTCCGCAGCACTTATGTCGGATCTTTTGCACTCCACGACGATATATGGCCGACTAAGACCGTCATCTTCGTAAACAACGATGTCCGCGAAATCCTCAGGCTTGCGGCGGTATACTTCGACTTCCAAGTCTATGCGTTCAACTGGATACTTAAACTGCTCGACAAGTTGCACGTAGAACCATGCCCTGACTTTTTCTTCAGGATCTGACCAAATGTAACCTTTCGGCCTTCCACCGTGCCCCGTTCGGCTGTACACTAGCCGTTCGCCTTCCATCACGAAATACTGGGGGTATGAAGATACGTCGAAGTCTTCGATGGACACGCACAACCTTTTCCACTGACCTATGATCTAACTGCGCTTTATATCGGCATAAGTGAGTCAGGTTTGTACATTTTGTCAACCCCGTCAGATGACCCAGGCGACTAGGGTCAAGCCGTCGAAAACTGTCCGCAGATGAAGTAGATAGTCACCGTGTAACGTAAGAGGTTAGAAGGTCTTCGGCCAAGAACTCAGCACTCCTCCGGCATCACCCCGACGGTCATGCCACCCTCCGCTCCACCCGGTACTAGGTCCGGTGCTCCCGCATAAGGACCAGCAGCGCCGCCCCCAGCTTTACCCCCGGCTTGCAGGCCACGAACGTTATCGCACTGCATTCGTGGCTAGACCATGGTATACGTTGTTTGAGGTGTATCCAAGGGGATCAAACCATGCAGGTGGGTAGATGGGGAAACAGTTTGGCAGTGCGCCTGCCTGCCGCGGTAGTCGAAGCTTTGAGCCTGAAAGAGGGTGACGAGATCGAGGTTGAGATTGTCGGCCATCGCACCTTCCGCGTCGCCTGCGACCGCACCCGAGAGGAGGCGTTAGCACAACTGCTTACCCTGAGCCGCCTCTTGCCTCCCGGCTTCCGCTTCTCCCGCGACGAGGCTAACGAGCGTACCGAGTGACCAAGGCGTTCCTTGACACCAACGTGTTCCTCTACACGTTGGCCGAGGGTGATCCGCGCCGGCCCATCGCCCGGACCTGCCTGGCCCAAGGCGGCACCATCAGCGTCCAGGTGCTCAACAAGTTCGCCACCGTGGCCCGCCGCAAGCTCAAGCTGTCCTGGCCGGAGGTGTCCAAGGCACTGACCGCCGTCCGCGCCCTATACCCTCCGCCGGTCCCGCTCACCCTCGCCACCCACGAAGCCGCGCTAGCCGTAGCGTCGCAGCACAGCACCTCCCTGTATGGCACCGTGATCGTCGCCTCCGCCCTGGACACCGGCTGCGACACGCTGCTGTCAGAGAACATGCAGCACGGCCGCGTCATCGACGCCCGCCTCACCATCAACAACCTGTTCCGGCAACCCTAGCCCACCCCCGCCCCGCCTCCCGCCGCGCCCGCTCCTCCGCCACCACCAAGTGCTGATCCCCGACGAGCCGACGGCGGCGCTGAATGCCCGGAGCGAGTTTGAAACGTTCCAGCGGTTCAAAGCGCTGAGCCAGGGTCGGACGGCGGTGCTGACGCGGACCGGACCCTGGTGATGGCGGGGGGACAGTGGAGGCGTCCGGGACGCATGAGGCCTTGGTGGCGGAGCCGGGGCGGTATGCGGAGCCGTTCGAGTTGCAGGCGGCAGGGTATCAGCAGGGCTGGTGCAGTGTGCCGGGCCTTATGGCGTCGGCGCCCCGGCCACGGCAGCCTTGACATGACGCCTCCGCAATGTTCTTGTTCCGTTCATGTCCGCGCACGCGATCCCTGCCGAAGCTCACGACAACCCCGGCCCGCAGCACGCCGGCCCGAACACGCAAGCCCACCGGCAGGTCCTCAACGATCTGATCACCATGGGTGCCGACCTCGCCCGCTTCCTGCACGGCCAGGCCGCCGTCCACACCGCACAGCAAGCCGTGCCCCATCCCGCCCCGGCGCCCGACGTCCTGATCCCCCTCACCCTCGCCTTCGACCGCATCGCCCGCAGCGTCCGACGCAGCATCCTGCTCGCCCGCAGCCTGGCCCGCCCCGTCCCGCCCGCCCCAGACCCGGCCCAAGCCGCGGCCCAGGCCCGCGCCGCCGCCCGCAGGCAGGTCATCCGCGCGGTCGAGGACGCCATCCAGCGCACCAGCCGCACCCGCGACGGCGTCAGCAGCAGCCAGGACGGGCGCAGCGATGGCCAGGACAGCGCCGAAACCCTGCAGGCCGAGCTGCGCGAGCGCCTGGACGCCCCCGACCTCGACGACGACATCTGTCTCCGCCCGGCTGCCGACATCATCAACGAGATCCGCCGCGACCTGGGCCTGGCCGCCCTGCCCGGCACCCACCCCTGGAAACGCCGCACCCCGGACGACATCAGGCAGCTTTGCGCCCAGGCCGCCGCCCCAAGCCGCGCCCCCCAGCACAGTGCCGAACCTCAGGGACCCGACCGCCGCGCCGCGCCCCCCATCCCCGGCCCCCAGCCGGACAGGCCCGCCGCGATCCCCCGCACCCAGCCCGGCCCCATCCACCCCGGCAGTGACTCTCCGGAGGACCCAGCCAAAACCATCGCCATGATCTTGCGCCACCCCGCACCCGCTCACGGCCAATGGCAACCACCGCCTCCAGCCTAGGCACTCTCCGGATTCGCGCAGGGACGACGAAGCAGGCTCGCGCAGCCCGCCTCCGCGCACCGGCATCTGCGTGCCAGGCTGTGCACGTCTGCCTAACCCACCCCCCGCCCAGCCTCCCACCGAGCCCGCTCCTCCGCCACCAACTCCTTCTTCGACAGCTTGCCAATCAGCGTCCGCGGCAAAGCCTCCCGGAACTCCACCTGCTTGGGCATCTCAATCGGCGACAGGTGCTCCCGCAGGAACGCCAGCAGCCCCTCCGCCTCCAGCGCCACCCCGGGCTTGCGGACCACGAACGCCTTCACCGTCTCCCCGCGATAGGCGTCGGGCACCCCGATCACCGTGCACTCGGCCACCGCCGGGTGCTGGTAAACCGCGTCCTCCACCACCCGCGGATACACGTTGTAGCCCCCCGCCAGGATCAGGTCCTTGATCCGGTCCACGATGCTGAAGTAGCCCTGCCCGTCCATCACGGCGATGTCCGCCGTGCGCAGGAACCCGTCCGCCGTCATGCAGGCCGCCGAGTCCTCGGCCTTCTGCCAGTAGCCCAGCATCACCTGCGGCCCCTGGATGCACAGCTCCCCCCGCTCCCCGGCCGGCACGCGGCGCATCGGCTCCGCCGGGTCGCGCAGCTCCACCACCGTGCCCGGCAGCGGCACCCCGATGCTGCCGGCCTTGTTCAAGCCCCCGGGCGGGTTGCACACGGCGCAGGGGCTGCTCTCGGTCAGGCCATAGCCCTCCACCACCACGCAGCCGGTCCGCGCCTCGAACCGCGCCTTCACCTCGGGCGGCAGGGGGGCGCCGCCGCTGATGCAGGACCGGATGCTGGTCAGGTCGGCCCGCCCCGGGTAGGCCGCGATGGCGTTGAACATCGTGGGCACGCCGGGCATGAAGGTCGGCTTGCGGCGGGCGATGGTGCGGATGGCGGACTTCAGCTCGAACCGCGGCAGCATGACCATCTCGGCGCCGCACACGACGGCGAACAGCATGACGGTCGTCATGGCGAAGACGTGGAAGAACGGCAGGGCGGCGAGCACCCGCTCCTCGCCGGGCCGGGTGTCCTTGAACCAGCGGGCGCACTGCACGGCGTTGGCATACAGGTTGGCGTGGCTGAGCATCGCGCCCTTCGGCGTGCCGCTGGTGCCGCCGGTGTATTGCAGCACCGCCACGTCACGGTGGGGGTCGCAGGGGACGGGGGCGGGCGCGGGGCCGGGGGCCGCCCCGGCGGAAACAACGTCGGCGAACCACACATGCGCGGCGTCCCGCGGCGGGGCAGCGCGGTCACCGCGTTTCAGCACCCCGAACAGGGCGCGCTTGGCCACCGGCAGCATGTCGGCGAACGGGCAGACCAGGATGCGCGGCACGACGCCCGCGGCCAGCAGCGCCTGGGCCTTCGGGTAGGTCGCCGCCAAGTCCAGCGTGACGATCAGGCTAATCCCGGCGTCGCGCGCCTGATGGTCCAGCTCGCGCGCGGTGTAGAGCGGGTTAAAGTTCACCACCACGCCCCCAGCCTGCAGCACGGCGAAGAACAGCAGCGGATAGGCCGGGCAGTTCGGCAGCAGCAGGCCCACGCGGTCGCCGGGCTGCAGGCCCAGGCGTTGCAACCCGGCGGCCAGGCGGGCCGACACCACAGCCGCCTCGGCCCAAGTGGTGCGCCGGCCCAGGAAGTCGAATGCCGGGCGCGGGCCGAATCGCGCGCCGGCCTGCTGCATCAGGCTGTGCAGCGGCGCTGCGGGGATCGGCGCGGCCCAGTCCACGCCGGCGGGATAGTTGTCCAGCCAGGGCCGGTCGGGGTGCTGGTCCTGGTCCATCCCTCCACTTCCTTCCATTGCCCCCTGCGCTTGCGTCAAGCTGGTAGGTGGAACGCCGTCAGCAAGGCATGAGCCGACCGGCGCACGCCAGGGCTGGGCCGATCCTGCAAGTCGTGAGGTCGGAGCCACTTCGCGCAGCCATTGCATCCTGGGTTTGTAGAGTAGCGCGTTAGTGCGCCTACAATGTCAAGCCGCTTTACCATTCGGTGATGCTGCTATCGTAATCGGCAGCATCTTGCACCATTGGCCTGACTGCTTGAGGTCATGCCGTCATCGCGGGCCGTTCTCCGCGGCGTGGCGGTCCAGAGTCGGCCAACGCCGTCTGCGAACCCCTGGATTGCCACGCCGAAGCCGGCTCGCAATGACGGCGGAGCCTGGGATGGGACCGGTCGAAGCCGAGCGACCCGACATCATCCGAACCGCGGTGGCCGGCGCTCCAGGAACGCCGCAAACGCCTCGCGCGCATCGGCGCTGGCCAGCGCGTGGGAGAACGCAGCCTCCTCCTGCCGCATCCGGGCATGCAGGGCGGCCAGGTCGCCGCGCATCAGGGCGCGGGTGGCGGCCAGGGCGGCAGCAGGCTTGGCGGCCAGCCTAAGCGCCTTGGCCAGGGCGTGGGCGTGCAGGCCCTCCGCCGGCACCACCGCCGTCAGCAGCCCGGCGGCCAGCGCCGTGGGGGCATCCATCGCCTCCCCCAGCAGCAGCAGCGCCGCGGCGCGGGCCTGCCCCATGCGCTGCGGCAGCAACAGGCTGCTCCCAGCCTCCGGCACCAGGCCGAGATCGACGAACGGCACGCTGAACGTGGCCGCCGGGCTGGCATACACCAGGTCGCAATGCAGCAGCAGGGTGGTGCCAACGCCGACTGCGGCGCCCTGCACCGCGGCCACCAGCGGCTTGCCGAACGTGGCGATGGCGTTGATGAACCGGGCCGGCGGCGCGTCGTGCAGCCCGCCGGACATGGCCAGGAAATCCTTGATGTCGTTGCCGGCCGTGAAGGCGTCGCCCTCCGCCCCGATCAGCACGGCGCGGACCGCTGGACGGGCAGCGGCATCCTGCAGCGCCGCCGTCAGCGTGTCGTACATCGCGCCCAGGATGGCGTTCTTCTTCTCCGGCCGGTTGAACCGCAGTTCAAGGACGCCGTCCGCCTCCCGAATCAGTATGGGCGAGACAGGGGTGGGATCGCTCATGCAGGCTGCTCCGTTGCGCCCGCCTGCTTAGCCCCTTGACGGGCGGTATGGGAATCTCTGGGATGCCCGGCATGAAGCAGCAAGCATACCGCGACCTCGTGGGCCAGACCTTCAGCAAGGACGTGCTGTTCGACGCCCCGGGGATCGCCGCTTTCGCCACGTCGTGCGGCGACACCAACCCCCTGCACCACGACGCCGCCTATGCCGCCGCCAGCCGGTTCGGCGGCATCATCGCCTCCGGCCCGCAGGTCACGTCGCTGCTGATGGCGATGGTGGCGGCGTTCTTCACCCCGCTAGGGCCTGGGGTGGGCTTGGGCTTCAACTTCCGCCTGCGCTCGGCGGTCAGGGTGGGAGAGATGGTGACCATGCGCTGGCGCATTGTGGCAGTTGCGGCCAAGCGGTCGCTCGGCGGCCACGTCATCCAGTTGGAGGGCGAGGTCCTGCGACCCGGCGGCACCGTGGCGGTGGCCGCAACGGGCGAGGTGCTGGGGATGGACGCGCCCTAGCTGCGCCCGCCAGCCGGGCGGCTAGGTCCCCGTGCAACCGGATCATGAGGCTAGTGCCCAACAGGGATCCGGCTTCCGGCATGGTGAAAGCCCCGCGATGGAGCCGCGTTTGCCCAGGACCGGAGGCAGACGCCTAGAAGTCGGTGCAGCGGCCTTTCTGCTCCCAATCCCCGAATCGCGTCGGCTCAGGCCCCTTCGGGCCGTCAAGCTCCGGCGGCAGCACGGGATGGTCGGGCACCGACGCCGGCGGCGTCCGCTCCGCGTCCACGCGCACCAGGTGTTCGTCGATGACGGTGGTCTTGCTGTCTTCCATCACCCGGATTTGGTGCGGCCCGGCCAGGCGCGCAACACCCCAAGGAGGCCTGACTAGGCCGCGCCAGCCGCCGCCGGACGCGCCCGCGCCGCATCGCGCCGGCTGTCGGTCCGCAACTGGCCACATGCCGCCAGGATGTCCTGCCCGCGCGGCATCCGGATCGGCGAGGCAAACCCGGCGTCCTGCACGATGGCGGCAAACCGCTCCAGGCCCTCGCGCGTGCTGGGCAAGTAGCTGCTGCCGGGCCAGGGGTTGAACGGGATCAGGTTCACCTTGGCGGGGATGCCGGCGATCAGCCGCACCAGCTCCCGCGCCTCGGCCTCCGAGTCGTTCACCCCGCGCAGCATGACGTACTCGAACGTGATGCGCCGGGCATTGCTGGCGCCGGGGTAGCGGCGGCAGGCGGCGATCAGCTCGGCGATGGGATACTTGCGGTTCAGCGGCACGATCTCGTCGCGCAGCTCGTCGCGCACCGCGTGCAGCGACACCGCCAGGTTGACCCCTAGCTCCTCGCCGCAGCGGTCCATCATCGGCACCACGCCGGAGGTGCTGAGCGTGATGCGCCGGCGGGACAGGCCGATGCCCTCGCCGTCCATGACGATCCGCATGGCCCGGGCGACGTTGTCGTAGTTGTACAGCGGCTCGCCCATGCCCATCAGCACGATGGTGGACAGCAGGCGCGGCGTCTCCCCGCGGGGGCTGGGCCACTCGGCGTAGGCGTCGCGGGCGGCCATGAACTGCCCGACGATCTCCGCCGCGCCGAGGTTGCGCACCAGGGTCTGCGTGCCGGTGTGGCAGAACCGGCAGGACAGCGTGCAGCCGACCTGGCTGCTGATGCACACGGCGCCGCGGTCGGCATGGCGGTCGGGGATATAGACCGTCTCCGCCTCCTGCCCGTCGCGGAAGCGAAACAGCCACTTGCGGGTCTCGTCCGTGCTGGTCTGCACGGTCGCCACGTCCGGGCGGCCGATGACGAACCGCTCGGCCAGGCGCCGCTGCAACGGCCGCGCGATGCTGGACATGGCGGAGAAGTCGGTCACGCCCTGGTGGTAGATCCAGTGCCAAAGCTGCTTAGCGCGGAATGGCTTCTCGCCGATGGCGGCCAGCTCCCCGATCAGCTCGTCGCGCTCCAGCCCGACCAGCTCGCGCCGCCCATCCGGCAGTTGCGGCGGCGGCGGGTTGAACAGGGCGGACTTGGCGAGGATGCGGGTGCGCTCGGCATCCGTGAGGGGGGCGTTCATCGGACGGAGCAGGCCTTGTTGACAGCGGCATAAGCAGGGGTGAAGCCGCGCAGGCTGAAGGTATCGGACACGCTGGCGTTGCGGGGCGCCGGGGACTTCACCACGGCCTGCCGCGCCTTCTCGAACGCGGCCACCACGGCGTGGCCCTCACGGGCGAAGGCAGAGCGGTTGGCGGTGTAGAACGCCATCTGCACGCCCTCGACCTGCATCTCCGCCGCCGCCCCGGCAGGATAGGCGAAGCCGGCGCTGATGGCGACCGCGTCGTGGCTGCCGGGCCGCTGCGTGACGGTCAGCACAACGTCGCCCCGGCCTGGCAGCGCCGGCGTGGACGCGATGGCACGGGTGAAGGCATAGCAGACCAGCGCTCCGCCCTCCTGATGCGTCGCGGCCTGCCAGTCCTCGAACTTGCCAATGGACTTGGGCGGGCTGGCGGAGCGCGCCGGCGCGGGGCGAGCGACGGGGCGGGCAGCACGGGGCTGCGCCAGGGCGGGCACGGCCAGGACTAGAAGCGCTAGGGCGACCAGGATGCGTGGGGTGGGAGACATAGCTGACAGATACGTTGCGTGCCCTGGATGGACAAGCATGGGGGCGATCACTGGCATCTGCATAGGCCCTGAGATTTAGGCCAGCCACCGAGAGTCATGACCTGTTCACCCCAGATGGAGCCTGTCCCGCCCTGCGCCTGTCCCCCACCTGCCGCCGTCATTGCGAGCCGGCTCCGGCGCGGCCATCCAGTGCCGCTGAGGCCTGCGCATGTAGCCGATGGATAGCCGTGCCGCACACGTGGCCCGCGATGACAGGTGCTTACTTGCCCTGCTCGGCATCAAGCCAGTCCGGCATAGTCCGCCGGAACACCGGGTCGCCATGCCCGCCCGGCGCCTCCAGCGGCGCCGCAGGTCCACCCGCCGCCACGGGCCGCTCGGCAAACCGCCCGTGCTGCAGCAGCCGGTCGTACAGCACCAGCGCCCCCGCCACCGCCAGGTTCAGCGCAAACCGCGTCGGGATGCGGACCACATGCCGGCACCGCGCCCGCAACGGCGCCGACAACCCCGACCGCTCCGGCCCCAGCACATAGGCGGCGTTCAACGGATGCCGAAAACTGGGCAGGTCCACCGCATCGTCCAGCAGCTCGATCCCCACCAGCGCGCACTCCCGCGGCAGGTGCAGCGCGTCGAGGTCCGCGAAGCGCCACAGCGGCACATGCGCCGGGGTGTCGGCGGTGTCGGCCTGGCGCCCGGCCCGCGCGTCCCATCCGGCGCCGATGGTGAAGCAGAACGCCGCCCCGAAAGCGTGCCCGGTCCGCAGCAGCGCACCGACGTTGGCGGCCTTGGACACCCCCTCCGCCCCGATGCCGAAATAGCCGCGCGTCCTGGCAGAGTGCATCCAGGCGGGATATGCGTTCCGGATGCACGACGCAACCGACGGCACGCTGGCCGCCCAGTACGAAGCCTACCCCTACCCCAAGCGCGACCCCCGCGACGAGGCCAAGCGCCTGGTGATCGGCAGCCCCAGCCACCTGCGGGAGATCGACCACTGGGTGTTCGGCGCCGCCCGCCCCCGGTCGCAGCCGCTGCGGGCGCTAGTGGCCGGCGGCGGCACCGGCGATGGCGCGATCATGCTGGCGCAGCAGATGGCGACTGCGGGACAGCCGGGGTGCGTCACCTACCTGGACCGCTCGGCCGCGGCGATGGCGGTGGCGCGGGCGCGGGCGGACGCGCGCGGCCTGGTGCTGGAGTGGCACCCCGGGTCCCTGCTGGACTTGCCGGCGTCCGGCCTTGGCCCCTTCGACTACATCGATTGCTGCGGCGTGCTGCACCACCTGCCCGACCCGGCGGCGGGGTTGGCCGCGCTGCTGTCGGTGCTGGCGCCGGGCGGCGGGCTGGGGTTGATGGTCTATGCCCCGCATGGCCGCACCGGCGTCTATATGCTGCAGGACGCCCTGCGCCTGCTGGCCCCTGCGGACGAGCCGCCCCCTGCCCGGCTGGACGTGGCGCGCCGGGTGATGCGCCACCTGCCCGACAGCGCCTGGCTACGCCGCAACACTAACTTCGGCGACCATATCGATGGCGGCGACGCCGGGCTGTATGACCTGCTGCTGAACCCCCGAGACCGCGCCTATACCGTGCCGGACCTGATGGCGCTGCTGCAGGGCGCCGGCCTGCACGCGGCGGCGCTGATGGAGCCGCTGCGCTACGACCCCGCCGCCTACCTGCCCGATCCCAAGCTGCGCGCCCGCATCGCCGGCCTGGACCCGGTCGGCCGCGCCGCCCTGGCGGAGGCGCTGACCGGCAACATGAGCACCCACATCGCCTATGCCGTCCGCGCCGCCGAGGTGCGCCCGGCACCCGATCCCATGGACCCCAACGCCGTGCCGGTGGCGCGCGAGCTGCCGGCAGCCGAGCTGGCGCGCAACATCCGGCCGGACGGCACCTTGGGCTTCCTGTTCGACGGGCTGCGCGTCGCGGTGCCGCTGCCGCCGCTGGCCCGCGCCATTCTGGGGCTGATCGACGGGCAGCGCAGCGTCGGCGCCATCGCCGCTGCCCTGCAGGGCCGCGGCGCCGGCCCGGACGCCTTCGCCCGCGCGTGGCGCGCGACCTATGATGCGCTGGTGTCCGTCAACCGCGTCCTGCTCGCCCCGCCGCCGTAGATGGCCGCGCCCGTCATCATCATCTTCGGCGCCGCGGTGCGCTCCGACGGCACTCCCAGCCGCGCGCTGCGGGACCGCGTCGAGGCCGCGCTGCGCCTGGGCGCGCGGCTGGACGACCCGCTTTACATGCCCACCGGGGGCATCGGCCGTCACGGCCCGGCAGAGGCCGAGGTCATGGCCGCGCTGCTGCGCGACAGCGGCGTGCCCCCGGACCGCATCCAGCCGGAGCCGACCGCGCGCAACACCCTCGGCTCCGTCCGGGCCTGCGCGGCGCTGCTGCCCGGCTTCCGCGGCCGGGTCTATGCCGCCACCAGCGCATACCACCTGCCGCGCTGCGTGCTGCTGCTGCGGATGGCGGGGCTACGCGCCCTGCCCTGCCCGCCGCCGCGCACCGTCGCTGCGGGCAGCCTGAACCGCCGCTGGTGGTGGCGGTTGCGGGAGGTGCCGGCCGTGCCGGTCGATGCCGCCATCCTGGCCTGGCTGCGCCTGCGCGGCCGGGTGCCTGCTTCCTCCCGCTCCGGGCCGGGGTGAAGGAAGCCGCACGGGCCTAAGCAAGCCCCTCTCTCCCTGTATTCGGCTGGCATGATGGCTTCCAGCGGTCAGGATGCCAGCGATCGGAATGAAGGAGCGTGACCATGCGCATCGCACGCGGCGGCAAGGCGGTTTATGGGGCGCCGTTGGGCATCCTGATGCTGGACGCCCGGTTCCCGCGCATCCCCGGCGACATGGGCCACGCCGGCACCTGGCCGTTTCCGGTGCTGTACCGCGTCGTCCCCGGCGCCACCCCGGCGCGGGTGGTGCTGGACGGCGCCGCCGGGCTGCTGCCGCGCTTTCTGGATGCGGCGGCGGAGCTTGTGGCGATGGGCGCGGAGGCGATCACCACCAACTGCGGCTTCCTGTCGCTGTTCCAGCGCGAGCTGGCCGGGCATGTGGGGGTGCCGGTGATGACCTCCTCGCTGATGCAGGCGCCGTGGGTGCAGGCGACGCTGCCCGCGGGTCGCCGGGTTGGGCTGGTGACGGTGTGCGCCGGGTCACTGACGCCCGCGCACCTGCTCGCCGCCAGAGTGCCGCCCGATACCCCCATTGCCGGAACGGAAGGCGGGCGGGAGTTCTTCCGTGTGCTGATCCGCGCCGAGTCCATCGACATGGACGTGGACCTGGCCCGGCAGGACGTGCTGGACGCCGGGCGGGACCTGGTGCGCTGCCATCCGGAGGTGGGCGCCATCGTGCTGGAATGCACCAATATGCCGCCCTATGCAGCGGCGATGCAGGCGGACCTGGGGCTGCCGGTTTACGACATCTTCTCCATGGTGTCCTGGTTCCACGCGGGCCTGCGCCCCCGGGCGTGGCACGCATGAGCCTCCCGCAGGCAGAGGAACGGTTCACCTATTTCTGGCGCCATCGGGAGGGCACGCCCCACGCCGAATGCAGCCAGTTCTACCCACGCCCGATGCGGCTGGAGGGATTGCTATTCACCACCTGCGAAGGCTGGATGCACTGGCGCAAAGCCCTGCTGTTCGGGGACGCGGCAGCAGCGGCGGCGATCTTGGCGGAGCCGGCCCCGTTCAAGCAAAAGGCGCTTGGCCGGGGCGTCGCCAACTTCCGGCCACAGACCTGGGCCGCCGTGGCGCGGGACGTGGTGTTCCGCGGCAACATGGCGAAGTTCAGCCAGCACCCGGACCTGCTGGACCGCCTGCACGCGAGCTGCGGCACGACGCTGGTGGAGGCCGCGCCCGACGACACGGTGTGGGGCATTGGCCTGGCCGCCGACGACCCACTGGCTGCGGCGCGGGCCACCTGGCGCGGTACCAACTGGCTCGGCGAGGTGCTGACGGAGGTGCGGGTGGCGCTCTGCGGCAGCTAGGGCAGCCGGAGGCGGTTCAGGTTGGCGTGGGCGCGCGGCATCGGTGCGGCCCTAGTACGTCTGCGCCGGCAGCGCCAGCAAAGGGAACGCGCTTAGCACCCCAGCCTCCGCCACCGCCTCCACCGCCCGCAGATGTGACCGCCCCAGCCCGGCGAACCCCGTCAGCCCCAGCAGTCCCAGGCACTCCGCCACCTCAAGCTGCAACAGCTCCATCACGCGCGCGATCCCCGCCGCCCCTGCCGCCGCGAAGCCGTAGCAGTACAGCCGCCCGACCCCTACCAGGTCCGCTCCCAGCGCCACCGCCTTCACGATATCGCTGCCCCGGCTGATGCCGCCGTCCATGATCACCGACGCCCGCCCGGCCACCGCCTCCACGACCTCCGGCAGCACCTCGACCGCGCCCGCGCCGTGATCCAGTTGCCGGCCGCCGTGGTTGCTGACGTAGATGCCCTCCACCCCCAGCCCGCACGCCCGGTCCGCATCCTCCGCCGTGGCGATCCCCTTCAGGATCAGCGGCATCCGGTGCGTCGCCTTGAACCGCTCGATGTCGCGCCAGCTCAGCGCCGCCTGGTAATCGCCCTGCGCGCTGGCCCGCCACGGCTTGGCAAAGCGGTTGGCAATGTCGCGCTCGCGGCGGCTATACAGCGCGCTATCGACGGTGATGCAGAACGCGTCGTAGCCCGCCGCCGCCGCACGCCGCGCATGCTCGTCCACCCAGGCGTCATCGCCGCGCACATACAACTGGAACACGCGGGGACCGCTCGACGCGGCGGCCACCCGCTCCATCGGCTGCTCGGACACGCTGCTCAGGAAGAACGGCACCCCGGCCAGCCCGGCGCCCTGCGCCACCGTCACGCCGCCGTCCTGCCCCATGCTGTCCAGCCCGCCCACCGGCGCCAGCGCCACGGGGAGGCGCAGGCGGTGGCCCATCCAGTCCGCCCCGGTGTCGATGCGCGACACATCCTCCAGCACGCGCGGGCGGAAGCCGATGCGGTCCAGCGCGAGGCGGTTGCGGCGTAGCGTGGTCTCGGTGCCGGTGCCGCCGACCAGGTAGTCCCACATATTGCGGTCCAGCGCCCGGTGCGCCGCCGCGACCACCTCGTGCAGGGTCTGGAACTCGTTGGCGGCCTGGTCCATGCGCGTGCCCCTCGTAGGCCGGCATCTTGGGCGCGCACGGCGCATGACGGCAACCCGGCGGCACGCTAGGTTCGCTCCGAACAGGAGAGCTGCATGCCAGACCAAGCCCACGGCGCCACGGCGCTCCGAACCTACGCAGCCGCACTGCTGCAGGCCGCAGGGCTGGCGCCTGACCGGGCGGAGGTGGTGGCCGAAGTGCTGGTGGAGGGCGACCTGCTGGGCCACGACACGCACGGGCTGGCGCAGTTGCCGGGCTACCTGGGTGCGCTGGTCAACGGCAGCATGGCCGCCTTGGGTGAGCCGGAGGTCGTCAGCGACCGCGGCGGCGCGGTGCTGTGGGACGGCCGCCGCCTGCCCGGCCCCTGGCTGGTGGTGCAGGCCATCGACTTGGCGCTGGACCGCGCCCGGCAGCACGGCACCGCCACCGTCGTCATCCGCCGCAGCCACCACATCGCCTGCTTGGCGGCCTATCTGCAACGGGTGACGCGGCACGGCATGGTGCTGCTGCTGTGCAGCAGCGATCCCTCGGTGGCCAGCGTCGCGCCGCATGGCGGGCTTCGGCCGTTGATGACGCCCAACCCCATTGCCGCCGGCTTTCCGGCGGGTGATGAGGCGGGGGAAGGCGACCCGGTGCTGATGGACATCAGCACCAGCACCACCACCAACGGCCTGACCGGTCGGCTGCGGGCGGTGGGGGGTGAATTGGACCACCCCTGGCTGATCGACGCCGCCGGGCAGCCGACGCGCGACCCGGAGGCGCTATTCACCGACCCGCCGGGGAGCATCCTGCCGCTGGGCGGGCTGGACAGCGGTCACAAGGGCTACGCCTTGGGCCTGCTGGTGGAGGCCCTGACGGCGGGCCTTGGCGGCTTCGGCCGCGCCGACCCGGCGGAGGGTTGGGGCGCGGCGGTGTTCCTGCAGGTGATCGACCCTGCGGCGTTCGGCGGCAACACCGCCTTCCTGCGGCAGACCGGATGGCTGGCGGACGCCGCGCGGGCCACGCCGCCGCTGCCGGGCGGGGCGGCGGTGCGGCTGCCGGGCGAACGCGGGCTGCGTCGGCGGCGGCAGGCGCTGGCGGAGGGCGTGCGACTGCATCCCTCGATCATGCCGGCGCTGGCGCCCTGGGCAGAGCGGCTGGGCCTGGCAGGGGTCGTACCAGCTTGAGCCGCAGGGCCGCGGCGCTGGGCCGCACAAACCTTGCGCGTTGTCGTCAGACCACATAACGAGCCGATGGAACGTTGCGGGGATCACCCGCATCTGGGGCAAGCAGGCGCCACGGCGGACGCAGTAGGGGGAATGCAATGAGCACGGCGATGGAGGATGAGGTCCGGAGCAGGACAAGCCTGCCAGACGGGATGTCCTTGGCTGAGGCAAAGGCGCTGATCGACTCCATGTATTGGCATCACTCGATAGATTTCGGCGATGGGCTCGTAACGCCGTCAGCCATAGGCCTGAACGGAACAAACGAGTTTGCGGAGGCGCTGCTGAGCCGCTTTGATCTCTCGGGCAAATCGGTCTTGGACATCGGCGCCTGGACTGGGGCTTACTCGCTGTATGCCAAGCGCCGCGGCGCAGCACGGGTGGTCGCGGCGGACAAGTACGTTTGGACGCACCCCTTCTTCAAGGGGCGCGACGCCTTTGAGCTGGCACGCAAGCTGTCCGGCCTCGACATCGATGCGCACGAGATCGACGTCCCCTTCGTGACGCCTGACACGGTGGGGGTGTTCGATGTCGTCCTGTTCTCTGGCGTGTTCTATCACCTGATAAACCCGGTCCACCTTACCAGGCAGGTAAGCTTGTGTGCCCGTCATGCATTGGTGGTCGAAACTCACCAGGATGCGCTCGACAACCCGCGGCCCGCGATGATCTTCTATCCAGGCAGTACTCTGTATGGCGACGAGTCGAACTGGTGGGGACCAAATCCGCATTGCATGTACGAGATACTGACAGAACTGGGCTTTGCCGAAATCCTGTACCGGGAGACGCCGGGGTTCCACGGGAACGCCAGGGGCATCTACCACGCATTCCGTGATGCGCGGAGCATGGCTGAACTGGGAACGCCAGCGGCTGTTTTCCCATGGGTGTCGCTGTCAGACCCTGCCGCCCGCCAAGCGCTGTTTGCGCCGCGATAGATGCGAGGTGCCCGTGGCGTTCACATGGATGGCTTCCTGCTTCGACCGGATAGCCCGCCCCTTCATCCGTGATTGCGAGGGTGGCTGCAATGCGGTGATCCAGGAGCCGCACGGGCTTGCCTCTGGTCTTGCATCTCCTGGATTGCCACGCCGCAAGCGGCTCGCAATGACAGCGGCTATAGCCATGCGGCAGTGCGTTGGGTGGGAGCAGAGGGCCGTTAGCATCTGAGCGTCAGGTGCGGCTGCCTGCTGCGCCATCACCCGGCCGCACCCGGCGCAGCAGCAGCCGTACCGACCCCTGGTTGGCCGCGTGCGGGTGCGCCGCCGCCAGCACCAGCGGGCGCAGCTCGTGCAGGTTCAGCCACAGCGGGAACTCGCGCCGGATCACCCCGCCGCTCTCGCCGCTGCCGCGCCCGGTGATGACCTCGACGCAGCGCAGCCGGTCGGCATGGGCGCTGCCCAGGAAGCCTTGCAACGCGAAGAAGGCGCGCTGGGCCGTGCGCCCATGCAGGTCCAGGGTTCGGGCTGCGGGCAGCTTGCCGGTGCGGAAGCGGCCCCAGGTGGCGTTGTCCACGCCCGCAGGCTGCAAGCCGACGACCAGCAGTCCCATGCGTTGCACCGTCGCCACCGGGCGCGGCGGCGGCAATCCCACCGATGCGGCGCTGGACGGCTCCGGCATGGGCAGGGCCAGCGGTGCCTCAGGCTTCGCCACGCCGTCCAGCGGCGCGACGTTCTGCACATAGCCGGCCCAGATGGCCCGGTCCGCCTCCGACAACGTCCGGCGGCGGGCGGAGGCCCGGTGCACGGACCGGCCAGGGAACGCCGCAGTCATGCCACGCGTGCGGCCGGGTCGTCCTCGATCAGCACCACATGCAGGCGGCGCGGGCCGTGGGCGCCCAGCTCCAAGGTCTGCTCGATGTCGGCCGAGCGGGATGGACCCGTGACCAGCATCACATTGCGTGGCATGAACCCGCCGGTCAGCGCGTCCGCGTTCTCCTGCCGCAGCAGGTCCCAGGCGTCCTCATACGCGCCGACCACGCGGGTGGTGCGCAGCACGACGATGGCGGTGTCGGCCAACAGGTTCAGCGTGGTCGGGCGAACCGCAGTGCCCGGCAGCATCAGGGTGCCGGTCTCGGCGATGCCCGCGAACCCGTGCTGCAGGCTGACCAGGTCGGTCGCCTGCGCCCGGCCCTCACGCACCAGCAGCAGCGGGCGGCTTCCCCACGGCATCGCCTGCAGCTCCGGGTGCGGCGCCATCGCCAGCTCGGACGGCAGGTTCTGCGCGGCCAGGTAGGCGGCGACGGCCTCCGGCACCGCGTCGCCATCGGGCACGCGGACCAGGGTGCCGAACTCCTTCTCGATGTTGCGGACCAGCAGGGCGATCTGCTCGGGCCGGCCGACCTGGCTGCGCAGCGGGATCAGTTGCCGTGGCGGGCGGGCCATGCGGGCGCGCAGCATGGCCTGCTGGTCGCCGGGCAGCTCGCCGCGCTTCAGGCCGCGGCGGATTGCGCCGAGGATAGCCTCCTTGGTCATGCGCCCGCCTTCACGGCATCGCGTGCCTTCACGGCGTCGCGCTGCTGCTTGGCGTAGCGGGCGAAGAAGGTGTCCCCCTCCGGCGCCGGCAGGTCGCGCCCGTCGGTCCAGCCGCTGGCCAGGGGCAGCTTGGCGAAGCGCCCGCGGCGGCGGCCCAGCAATCCCAAGGCGACCGCACCGGCCCGCGACGCCAGCCGGTACAGCGCCGGGCGGCGGGCAAACCAGGCCCACACGCCCAGGTTGGTGCGGATGCCGCTGGGCTGCAGGTGCCGCTCGAACTCGCGCTCCCGCCAGTGGCGCATCAGCTTGGGCAGCGGGATCTTGACCGGGCAGACGCTCTCGCACTTGCCGCAGAAGGTGCTGGCGTTGGGCAGGTGCCCGGCCTTGTCCACGCCGATCAGGCTAGGCGTCAGCACGCTGCCCATCGGCCCCGGATACACCCAGCCATACGCATGGCCGCCGACCGCGCCATACACCGGGCAGTGGTTCATGCACGCGGCGCAGCGGATGCAGCGCAGCATGTCCTGGAACTCGGTGCCCATCATGGCGCTGCGCCCGGCATCGACCAGCACGACGTGGTACTCTTCCGGCCCGTCCAGGTCGCCCGGCCGCCGCACGCCGGTGCTGAACGTGGTGTAGACGGAAAAGTCCTGCCCGGTGGCCGACCGCGCCAGGATGCGCAGCAGGCTCGTCGCGTCCTCCAGCGTCGGTACCACCTTCTCGATGCTGGCCAGCGCGATGTGGACGCGCGGCAGGGTCTGGGTCAGGTCGCCGTTTCCCTCGTTGGTGACAATGACGCTGCTGCCGGTCTCGGCGATCAGGAAGTTGGCGCCGGTGATGCCCACGTCGGCGGCTAGGAAGCGCTCCCGCAGCTTGCCGCGCGCCTCGGTCAGGATGTCGCGGCGTTCTGCGAACACCCGGTCCGCCGGCAGGTCGGTGTGCGACAGGCGGAACTGCGCTTCCCAATCCTCGCGGTTCAGGTGGAACGCCGGGGCGATGATGTGGCTGGGGGTCTCGTCGCGGAGCTGGATGATGTACTCGCCAAGGTCGGTCTCGATGGGCTGGATGCCATGCTTGGACAGGTGGGCGTTGATGCCCAGCTCCTCGGAGATCATCGACTTGCCCTTGGTGACTGTGCGGGCGCCGGCGGCCTGGCAGATGCGCAGCACGGCGGCGCGGGCGTCCTCGGCGGTGCTGCACCAGTGCACCTGCCCGCCGGCGCGCTGCACGTTGGCCTCGAACGCCTCCAGGTAGAAGTCCAGGTTCTGCAGGGTGTGATTCTTGATGTCGCGCCCGGTGTCGCGCAGGCGCTCGAACTCCGGCAGGTTGGCGACGGCGGCGCTGCGCCGGGCCATGAACTGCGGCTTGCTGAACGCCAGGGCCTTCTGCAACCCGGCGTCGGCCAGGGCAGCGCGGGCGTTCTGCTTGAAGGCGGGCGAGGTGGTCAGCATCGGGTTGGGTCTCCTTGCGGCCTAATCTAGTGACTTCACCCGGATGTGCCAGCAATCCCGGACGATGACTGCATTGGCCCGGACAATGGCTGCGTTGTTCCGCGCACCCCTGGTGGGAGCGCCGGCGGACAGTGACGCCCACGCGCCGATTTCCAGCAGAGGCCGGATACGCTACCCTAAGCCAATGGCAGCAGCGCTGAAACCCACGCCGGCCATGACCGTCGAGGAGTTCATGGACCTGAACCCCGGGGGCGATGAGCTGTGGCAGCTTGTCGATGGCGAGCCGCGGGCGCTGATCCAACCCTGTGTCGCGCATGGCCTGCTGCTTGCCGAACTGTCCCGCGTGGTCGGCAACCACTTGGATGCCACCGGAAGCCAGTGCCACCCGGTACCGCTGGTCGGCGTCGTCCCCCATCTGAACGCACGGCACAACATCCGCGTGCCCGACCTGTCCATTGCCTGCGACGCGTCCGAGGAGGATGAGCGCTGGCTGACCGGCCCGGTGCTGGTTGCCGAGCTGCTGTCACCGGAGAACCATGCGGAGACCTGGGGCAACATCTGGGCCTGCACGTCGATCCCCAGCGTGGAGAAGGTGCTCGTGCTGCATGTCCGGCAGGTCGGCGCCGACCTGCTGCGCCGGGGCACCGATGGCCACTGGCCGCGCAATCCCGAACGGCTGACCGGGGGCGACCTGGTGCTGGACAGCATCGGCCTGCGCGTCCCGTTGGCAGACCTGTACCGGACCATCCGGCTGCGCGCCGGCGCTGGGTCCTAGGGGCCAACCCCGGCGCTCCGACCTGCTGGCAGGCCCGGTGACGGCATGACGGTCGAGGAGTTCCTGGCCTGGGACCACGGCGACGGCCGGATATGGCAGCTTGTGGACGGCGTGCCGCCGGCCAGCCGACGGCACAGCGCGGTGCAGAACGAGCTGGGTGCGTTAATGCGCAACCACTTGGTCGAGCAGGACAGCCGCGGGTCGGTCGTCACAACTCCAGGCGTGGTGACGCCGGTGCGCCCGGGCGCTGGCTGCGCTTGAGGGGACCTTGCCCGGGCGGACCGGCCCGGGCAGGCCCGCTGCTACTTCTTGGCGGCAGGCTTCTTGGCGGCGGGCTTCTTGGCAGCGACGGGCTTCTTCGGCTTTGCCGCGGGCTTCGCCGCAGGCTCGTCCCCGGTGGAGGGGCTCTCGTCCGTCTCGTCGTCGCCCTCGTCTTCCTCGTCCACGCCATGGGCCCGCTGGTTCACCGCACGCGCGGCGATCTCGTTCATCAGCTGGTCGTTGGCCTTTTCCTCGTCCAGCGTCTGCTGCAGCAGCCCTGCAACCTCGCCCTGCCCCATCTCCTTGGCCCAGGCAACCATCGCGCCGTAGCGGGCGATCTCGTAGTGCTCGATGGCCTGGCCGCAGGCGATCAGCGCGGCGTCCAGGACCGGACCCTTGTCCGCCTCCTCCATCGCCTCCGCGCCTTCCTCGACCAGCCCATCCATGGCGGCGCAGGTCTTGCCGCGGGGCTTCTTGTCCATGTGCTCAAACACCTGGTCCAGCCGCTCGATCTGGCCCCGGCTTTGCTCGCGGTGGGCGAGGATAGCGTCGCGCAGCTCCGGGTTATCGACCGCCTTGGCCAGCTTGGCCATGCTGCGCAGGCCCAGCTTCTCAGCGTAGTAAATGTCCTGCAGGAAGTGCAGCATCAGGTCGTTCATGGTCTTCATCGGGGCGCCTTGCAGAATGTCGGTAAAGGAATGAACGCCTAATGCCGCGGCGCGGCCGGGGTTGCAGCCGGCTGCGAAGTTCAGCCCCGCGCCACCCCGCCGCGCGCAACGCCAATCGGCGGCACATCGCCTGTCATGCCCGCCAGCACCTCCGCCACATGCCGCACCTGCACCGGGCTGCCCTCCCGCGACAGGCGGCCGGCCATGTTCAGCAGGCAACCGAGGTCGCCCGCCAGCAGGGTATCCGCGCCGGTGGCCGCCACGTCCCGCGTCTTCTCCGACACCATGCGGGTCGAGATGTCCGGATACTTCACGCAGAACGTGCCGCCGAAGCCGCAGCACACCTCGGGGTCCGCCATCTCCCGCAGCTCCAATCCCGCGACGCTGGCCAGCAGCGCCCGCGGCTGCGCCTTCAGCCCCAACTCCCGCAGGCCGGAGCAGCTATCGTGGTAGGTGGCGATGCCGGGATAGGCCGCGTGGACGTTGACGACGCCCATGACCTCGGTGAGGAAGCTCACCAGCTCCCAGGTGCGTTCCGCCAGCGCATCGGCTTGCAGGCGCATGTTAGGGTCGTCGTCGAACAGGTGCGGCAGGTGGTGCTTGATCATGCCGCCGCACGAGCCGGAGGGCACGACCACGTAGTCATACCCGGCGAACGCCTGCAGCACGCCCCGGGCGATATCACGCGCAGTGGTGCGGTCGCCGCTGTTGTAGGCCGGCTGGCCGCAACAGGTCTGGGCGCGCGGCACCTCCACCTGGCACCCGGCGTCTTCCAGCAGCTTGATGGCGGCAAAGCCGATGGTGGGGCGGTGCAGGTCCACCAGGCATGTGACGAACAGGGCGACGCGGGGCTTCTCGGCGTGGGTCATCTCCGGGATTTAGGCCGCCGGAGCTGTCAGCGCCAGGCGCGGGCTTGTACAGAGGCTCCCGATCCGCTACGGTCCCATTGATCAGGGAGTCGCGGCATGGCGGACGGATCATATTGGCCCGGCACCGGGCGCTTCATCGGCAGGCACCGCGTGGTCACCGGCGACTGCCTGGAGGTCATGGCGGCCATGGAACCTGGGAGCATCGACGCCGTCGTCACCTCCCCGCCCTACAACCTTAACCTGGCCTATGCATCCTACCAGGATAGCAAGACGGACGCCGACTACCTCGACTGGCTGTTCGAGGTAGGGTCTGCGCTGCGCCGGGTGCTGCGTCCCGATGGGTCGGTGTTCCTCAACCTCTCGGGGTCGCCGTCCCGCCCCTGGTCGCCGTTCGAGGCCATCGTGCGCCTGCGCCCGCTGTTCCACATGCAAAACCACATCACCTGGGTCAAGTCGATTGCAGTCGCCGGGGCCTCGGCCGGGCACTACAAGCCGGTGGGCGGCGCACGCTTCCTGCACCACACGCATGAGCACCTGTTCCACCTGACGCTGACCGGCCAGGCGCCGCTGGACCGGCTGGCGATCGGCGTGCCGTTCCAGGACAAGTCGAATATCGCGCGGCGCGGCCATGCACGGGATTTGCGCTGCCGGGGCAACACTTGGTTCATCCCCTACGCCACCGTCCGCAGCAAGTCGCAGAAGTTCAACCACCCCGGCGCGTTCCCGGTTGAGCTGCCGCTATGGTGCCTGCACCTGACCGGCATGACGGCGCCGTTGGTGCTGGACCCGTTCGCCGGCACGGGTTCGACGCTGGTCGCGGCAGGGTGGGCCGGGGGACGCGGCATCGGGATCGAAGTCGATCCCAGCTACGCCGGCGTCATCTGCGCCCGGCTGGAAGAGGACCTGGCAACCAGGCGCGTCATGCTGGACGAGCAGGAGATGCGGGCGTTGCTGCACACCGATCCCACCGGCGGGCCAAGGACGCGGATGCTTCTCGCCAGCTTGCGGATGCGGTTGAACAAGACGACCGGCTACTTGGCCCTGACGCCGAACGACTGCGAGCAAATCCAACGCAGCCTGGGGCATCAAGGCGCCGAGGACCCGTTGATGGCAGCCTTGGCCAAGCACCTGCCCGGCCGGTAGCGGCCTTCAGCCCGACTGCGCTGCCGACAACCGCCAGGCCGGGTCCGGCTGCGACAGGTCGCGCTCGAACGTCCACAAGTCTGTCAGCTCCGTCACCGCATCCGTCCCCTGCACCGGCCGGCCGGCGCGATCCAGCGTCTCCGCCACTTGGTCGGACACCAGCCGGACGGTGATCGTCGCAAGGGAGCCGGACAGCCCCGCCGTCTCGATGGCAGCCGTCTCGATGGCGCGGACCTCGCTGCGCTGGGTTTCGCCAGCCGTCTCCCGCACGGCAATCGCACCCTCGAAGGCGCGGTAGGTGTCGTCCGACAGCAACGGCCGCAGCGCCACGCGGTCCCCGGCGGCGAAGGCGGTGACGATGATGCGGAACGCCGCCTCCGCCCCAGCCAGGAAGTGCGCGGGATCGAAGGCGCGGTTCACCTCATGCATCCGGGACAGCACCTGCCCGGTCGGGCTGGCCGGATCGGGCAGCGCACGCGCCGGGGCGGCCGGCGCGGCGCGAAGCGGCACCACCGTGGCTGGACGGCCAAGCCCAGGCACCCCGGCCGCTGGCGTCTCGGGCTGCGCCGGACGCTCGAACCCGGTCTTGCGGCCCAGGATGCTGCGCAGCCGCAGCACCAGGAACGCCGCGATCATGCCAAACAACACGAGGTCGATCGGAAAGCTGCCGCTGCCACCCATGGGGTCCACGTCCTCTAAACAGACACGGGATATAGGCACGCCAATGCGGCGCGGCAATGAACCCGCACGCGCCCGTCACAGCGCTGCCGCCGGCGTGGTTGCGGGCTGCCCCACGCGGCCCTAATCCGGGGCATGATCCTCCTCCGTCACGGCCAAAGCTGGTTCAACCATCACTTCACCCTGACCCGGCGCGACCCCGGCATTCCTGACCCGGCGCTGACCCCCTTGGGCCAGCAACAGGCTGAGGCCGCCGCCGAGGCCCTGGCCGCCCAGGACATCCGCCGCATCCTCGCCTCCCCCTACACCCGCGCCCTGCAGACCGCGACGCCCGTGGCCCGGCGCCTGGGCTTGCCCATCCTGATCCACCCCGTCGTGCGCGAGCGCTACGCTTTCACCTGCGATGTCGGCACCCCGCGGTCCACCCTGGCCGGCGCCTGGCCGCTGCACGACTTCACGGGGATCGAGGAGGTGTGGTGGCCGCAGGAGGAGGAGGGCGCCGAGGGCGTGATCGCCCGTGCCGGCCGCTTCCGCGCCGAGATGGCGGCGTTGCCCGACTGGCAGCATACCCTGGTGGTCAGCCACTGGGGCTTCATCCTGTCCATGACCGGCAAAAGCGTCGAGAACGGTCAGTGGCTGCACTGCAACCCGACTGAACCGGCCCCGGCGGAGGTCATCTGGCGGCACGCCTAGAGAGGCTTATTCGCTCGCCGCGCGCCGCCTTGGCTTTCCCGGCCTGCGCATCCAGCCCGCTGCTTCCAGGCCGACGCCTCCAGCCATAACCCCACAGCCTGGCGCCCCTGCCAGCGCCATGCTACCCGCCGGGTCCATCCGAGAACCGCAACGAGGCCCCCATGTCAGACGCCACCGCACAGCCCGTCCCGCCGCTGACCGTCAACATCCAGTACGTGAAGGACCTGTCGTTCGAGGTGCCGAACGCGCCGGGAATCTACGCCACGTTGCGCGCCCAGCCGAACGTTGCGATTAACCTCGACGTGCAGGCCACCCGGCTGCAGGAAGGCCAGGACGTGTTCGAGGTCGTGCTACAGATCAAGGCCGAGGCCACTGAGCCAACCGGGGACTCCAACGGCCAGGCCCAGCCGACCGGCGGCGCCGCGGTGTTCATCGCCGAGCTGGCCTATGCCGGCGTGTTCACCCTGGCGGGCTTGCCGGAGGAGTCGGTCGAGCCGGTGCTGCTGGTCGAGTGCCCGCGCCTGCTGTTTCCCTATGCCCGCAACATCCTGGCCGACGTGACGCGCGACGGCGGCTTTCCGCCGGTGCTGCTGCAGCCCATTGACTTCGTCGCCCTATGGCAGAGCCGCCGCGCGCAGAACCAGCCCGTAACGGTGTAGGACCCTGGCGGCCGGCAGCGGACCCGCCCTGGCTGATCCGCTGGCAAAGCCTACCCAATGGGCCACAGCGGCTCCTTCAACCGGGCGACGAACGCGGCGTGGCGGGCCAGGGCGGCCGCGTCCGGCTGCACCAGGCGCGGGGTGCGGGGGCCAGTGGCGGCGTAGGTGATGCCCGGCAGCCCCCCCTCGCCCTCCGCGGCCAGCAGCAGGCCGCGCTGGCGTCCGCCGGTCAGCTCCACATAGACCTCGGCCAGCAGCCGGCAATCCAGCAGGGCGTTGTGGCTGGTGCGCTCGCTGAGGTCGATGCCGAAGCGGCGGCATAGTGCGTCCAGGCTGTTCGGCGCGCCGGGGGAGCGCGCCTTGGCCAGCGCCAGCGTGTCGATCATGCGGGCGCGGTCCAGGGCGGGGCGGCGCAGGCGGGCGAACTCGGCGTCCAGGAAGCCGAAATCGAACGGCGCGTTATGCGCGATCAGCGGGGCGTCGCCCAGGAAGGCCAGCAGCTCCTCCGCGATGTCGGCGAAGCGCGGCTTGCCCCGCAGGTCGGCGCGGGTCATGCCGTGGACGCGGCTGGCTTCCTCAGGGATGTCGCGCTCCGGGTCGATCAGGCGATGGAAGCTTTTCCCCGTCGGCAGGTCCCGCCATAGCTCCAAGCAGGCGACCTCGATCACCCGGTCGCCGGACAAGGGTTCCAGGCCGGTGGTTTCGGTATCGAACAGCACCGAGCGGTCCGATGGGGGGTGGTCACTCATCCGCATGGCGCTCCTTGGTCCTGCTGCCTACGTGCATCGCCGTTCTCCGGGAGGGTTGCAATGGGCTGATGCCAAGCTCCCTTCCGGGGAGGGGATCAGCGCGGTTCTACCCGTCTTCCCCCGATCATGCCCGACGGCCCTCTGCGGTGCCCCCTTACGCCTGCGCATCACGTCTGTTGCCGTCATCGCGAGCCGCGCTGGCGGCGCGACAATCCAGGAGGGCATGGGCTGCAGGCTCGGTGTTCCGGCCCCTGGATTGCCGCGTCGCAAGCGCTCCTCGCAATGACAGACGGGGCGATGACAAACGGGGCGATGACGCAGGGGACGGGTGTGCCGGTCAGGGCGAGGGGCCGTTGGTATCATGCCGCCGCATCGTCATCAGCAGCCGCCGCAGCCGGCGCTGCGCAAAGTGACGGGACAGACCGGTCGGGATCACCACGTCGGCCCGCCGCTGCTTCTCGCGGTCCGGCATCTGGCGGGCGATGATGGCCGCCACCTCGCCGCGCGTCATGCGCCGCCGGGCCAGCACGCGGGCCAGTTGCACGGACGGCGGCGCGCTCACCACCACCACCAGGTCCACGCGGCGTCCCCCGCCCGTCTCCAGCAGCAACGGCACGTCCAGCACGGCGGCCGGGCGGCGGGCGCGGCGGGCCTGGGCCAGGAACGCAGCCTGCTGGGCACGGACCAACGGGTGCAGGATGCGCTCCAGCGTCCGCAGGGCGGCCGGGTCCTGAATGGCTGCGGCGCGCAGGGCGGCGCGGTCCACTGCGCCGTCCCGCACGGCAGCCGGAAAGGCGCGGGCGATTGCAGGCACGGCACGGCCGCCGCGGGCCTGCAAGGCATGCACGGCGGCGTCGGCGTCGAACACCGGCAGGCCAGCCCGCCGGAACGCGGCTGCGGCGGTGGACTTGCCCATGCCGATCCCGCCGGTCAGGCCGATGACTTTCACGCCGGCGCCTTCAAGCTGGCGCCCTCAAGCGCCGGGCCTCACGCGCGCACCCGCTGGGCACGGGTCCCCAACCGGGGGCTAGAGGAAGCCCAGGCGCCGGGTCGGCGGCACCGAGCGGTTCGGCCCCTCCGACTGCGGCCAGATCAGCGCCTGGCCAACGACCACCGTTGCGCCATTGCAAGCCATCGTCGGCGAGCCATAGAGCTGGTAGCCCAATGCCAGCGCCTCGGAGACCCGGCGGCAGAAGGCAACGTCGTCCGGTCCGGTCAGCAGGCGGTAGCGCGGCAGGTCGTCAGGCGGCTCGTCCATTGCGGCTCCTTGCGGATAGGGCGTGCCGCATCTTAGAACGCATGAGGCTGGTTGCGCCACCGGGCGGCCTTCTTCCAGGGTGCGATGGCAACCCGGCCGGCGCCGCCCGCACGGTCGCGTCTAATGCGTCACGGGCACCCCGATCTGGAAGTGCGCGGTACCGTCTGAATACAACGCCGTTGTGCCGGAGGCGTAGCTTGCGCCATTCAGGCTCACCGAGTTGACATACAGGTTGCGGTCGGTCGCAGACGTCCCGCCATAGGCGTCGTTGATGAACGATATAGCCAGGTCATGCGCCCCAGCGCCGAAACTGCCGGTGAAGGTGATCGCCTCCGTGTTGCCAAGGCCATGGATGGCTGTGACCGACTGCGCGGCCCCCAGGCTTGAACCATCCACGGTGGCGGTGAACTGGGCGTTGCCCTGCCACGCATCCTCGGACAGGTTCAGCACGAGGGTGTCGGTCGTGACTGGCGCCGTTGGCGTGGGGATGGGCGTTGCAGCCGTGCTGGTCACGGAGAAGGCTTGCGTGCCGGCCGAGTAGAGCG
>CAXTAT010000018.1:0-105293 GCA_964242415.1 uncultured Acetobacteraceae bacterium | reverse complement strand
CGTCCATGCGGATGATCTCGTGGAACTGCACGAGGTCGAGGTGGTCGGTCTGCAGGCGCGTGAGGGACTCGTCCAGTTGCCGGGTCGCGGCCTCGGCGGTGCGGCCGTCGAGCTTGGTCATCAGGAACACCCGGTCGCGGTAGCCGCCCGCGAGCGCCTTGCCGAGCCGTACCTCGCTCTCGCCGCCGTTGTAGTCCCAGCAGTTGTCGAAGAACGTGATGCCGGCGTCGACCGCGCCGTGGACGATGCGGATCGCCCCGTCGGTGTCGGTCCCGCCGGGCTTGGCGAGGTGGAAGCCGCCGACGCCGACGATGGAGATCAGCTCCCCGGTCGTCCCCAGGGGGCGGTACTTCATGTCGGGATGCTGCCCCAGCTTCGATGTCACGGGGCCGGTGGCCTTGACCGCGCCGCCCTGGCTGGTGCTCCCCACGATCTGCGCCGATGCGGGAGCGGCAATGGTCGCAGCGGCCATTCCCGCGGTAGCCTTCATCAGGTCGCGTCGTTGCATGATGTGCTCCTTTAGGTTGCCCGTGCCGGGCTGTCCGCGGCGGGGCCGAGTACGCGCAGCGCGGCACAGGCCGCGCCATAGCCGTTGTCGATGTTCACCGTGACGATGCCCGGCGCGCAACTGGCCAGGATCGCGTTCAGCGCCGTATGGCCGCCAGCGGCAACACCATAGCCGACGGAGGTGGGAACGGCGATGATGACGCCGCCGACCAGGCCGCCGACGACGCTCGGCAGGGCGGCATCCATGCCGGCCGCCACGATGACGACGCGCATCGCCTGCAGTTCCTCCACGCGCCGCAGCAGCCGCCACAGCCCGGCCACGCCGACATCGGCGATCAGCCGGGCCTCGTGCCCCTGGAACGCCAGCGTGCGGACGGCCTCCCGCGCCACCGGCACGTCCGAGGTGCCCGCGGTGACGACGGCAACCCGGGCCGGGCCGGCGGCGGGGACAGGCGCGCCGAAGTAGGCGGTCCCCGACACGGGGTCGTAGTCGAGGTCGGCCTGCTGCGCCTGCGGCAGGCCAGAGAACTTCGCCGGGTCGAGCCGGGTCAGCAGCATCGGCACCTGGGCATGGTCGAGGATGGCGGCGACCTGCGCGGCGGACTTGCCGGCGCAGAAGATGGCCTCGCCGAAGCCGATGCGGGCGGTGCGGGCCTCGTCGAGCAGGAACTCGGCCCCGCCACCGGGATCGCTGGCCGCGGGGCCGTGGTCCCCATTCATGGGGCCGCCTGCAGGAAGGCGCTGCCGGTGCGGTAGGGCGCGAAGGCGACGGGGGCGGGCAACCCGGCGGCGGTGGCGAGCGACTGCAGCGCGTCGCGGAGCGGACCGGCGCTGTCCAGGGCGTCCAGGGCCGCCGGGTCCAGCTCGATCACCACGCCCCGTGCGCGGACCCGGCACCGGACGGTGCGCGGGGCAAGGCTGGCGGTGACCAGCTTCTCCGCGGCATGGACCATGGCAAGCACAGGCGCCTCGATCCGGATGCCGGTCTCGATGCGGCTCGACAGGCAGGGCGCCGAGGGCAGGTCCGACAGCGCGCCGAGGCCCAGCCCGGCGGCGAGGGCACGGACGGCCGTCTTGTCGATGCCGGCCTCGACGTAGGGATGCCGGACGGCGTGGTCGCGCGCGGCGTCCAGGCCGGGGCGGTATTCCCCGAGGTCGTCGGTGTTGGTGCCGGACAGGATCTGGCTCGTGGTGCGCGCGGCAACGGCGCCGTACAGGTTGGTCTTGCAGAAGAAGCAACGGTTGACGGGATTGGCCCGGTAGGCCGGGTCCTGGAACTCGTTGGCGTCGAACACATCGAGCGCCCAGCCCTCCGCGGCGGCCAGGGCGCGGGTGCGGCTGGTAGCCTCCTGCGGGACGGCGGGCGAGGTGGCGTGGTGCATCGTGACCTGCGCGCCGGGGCGGCGGTGGGCGGCGGTGGCAAGCGTCAGGCTGTCCACGCCGCCGCTGACTGCGATGGCGACAGGACCCATGGTGGCCAGGGCGGCATGGAGCCGGTCGAGCGCGGTCATGCCGGGTCGGACCCTTGCAGGGCGGCGGCCTGGCCGCGTGCGGCGTCCGAGGTGAGCGCAACGCGCTCGGCATCCTGGCGCAGGTGGGCGCGGGCGGCATGGGTTGGGATGGGGATCACGTGGTCGGCCTCCGCCTTGCCGGTCAGGGACGGGGCACCGGCGGCGTTGGGCCGCTCGACCAGCTTGACCGTGAGCGGCTGGCCGTCCACCTCGACGGTGGCGAAGCGGCGCGGCAGGGCGCGGCCCTGCACGACGTGGGTGCGGAGGCCGATGGTGGTGGTCTCGCGGAAGCAGGCATCGACGGCGGCGTCCAGCGCGCCGGGCGCCGCCAGAACCTGGACGTGGACGGCCAGGCGCGACTTCTTGCCGAAGGCGGGCATCTGGACGACATCATGCACGCCGGGGGTGGCCCGGACACGTTCAAGGCCGGTGGCCAGCTCCTCGCCGGACTGGTCATCCACCTCGAAGCTGATGACGGCAAGCTCGCGGTGGCTGCTGGCCGGGGCGGCTTCGGCGGTGTCGAAGACCAGGGCGCGCACGCAGTTGCTGACGCCCCCGAGACGGCGGGTGCCGAAGCCGTAGCCGGAGTGGCGTAGAACCCCCCCCGGCGGCGTGGACGTGCAGCCGAGATAGCGCAGGATGGCTGCGCCGGTCGGCGTCACCCGCTCGCCGCCGATGCCGTCATCGTGCATGGCAAAGCCCTGCAGCAGGAGGGCGGTGGCCGGCGCCGGGACGGGCATGATGCCATGGGCGGTGCGGACGGTGCCGCCGCCGATGGGTAGGGACGCGACGCTCCAGGTGGCCGGGCCGATGGCGTCGATCAGGGCGGCCGCGGCGGCGATGTCGGCGATGCTGTCGGCGGCGCCGACCTCGTGGAAGGTCACATCGTCGGCGGCCTTGCCGTGCACGCGCCCTTCGGCCTCGGCCAGGACGGCGAAGATGCCGATGGCGTGGGCCTGTACTGCGGGCGACAGCGCCGACGCCTGCAGCCTGGCCCGGATGTCGCGCCAGTCGGCGTGGGCGCCATGGTGCCGGTGCCCGCCGTGATGATCATGGGCATCATGGGCATGGGTGGGGGCCGGGTCGGTGCGGACCACGAATTGGTAACCAGTCAGAGTGCCATCGTCGTGCGTCAGCACCGCACACTCGACCGGCGCCACCTCCTGCGCGGCACGGACCACGGCGTCCTGGTGCTCGGGCAGGGCGTCGAGCAGGCATGCGGCGAACATATCGCCGGCGATGCCGCCGAAAGGCTGAAGGTGAATGTGTCGCAATGTGCGCCTCCGGCAATGATGTCAGCAACGCGGCATTGCGGGCGGGGTTCGACAGAGGAGGGCCAGGATGTCGCCATGCAGGATGTCGCCATGCCGGCGGGCACATCGTAAGCTCGGGACGATGGCGCGATGCCGCATGGAAGGATCATCGTAATGAGACGGCTGCTGCTCCAGGGCGCCACGGTGGTGACGATGGCGCCTGACATCGCCGACGGCGCCCTGGACATCCTCGTGGATGGCGCACGCATCATGGCCATTGCGCCAGACCTGGACGGCGGCGACGCCGAGTGCGTCGATCTCACTGGCAGGATCGTCATTCCCGGCCTGGTCAACGCGCACATGCATACCTGGCAGACGGCGTTGCGCGGCCTGGCGGCGGATTGGACGCTGCTCGAATATTTCCGCCATGTGCATGCCGGGCTGGCCACCCATTTCACCCCGCAGGACGTCCATATCGGGACCCTGGCCGGCGCGCTCAACCAGCTCGACTGCGGCACGACGACGCTCGGCGATTGGTGCCACAACAACCCGACCCCGGCCCACACGGATGCGGCCGTGGACGCCCTGGCCGCATCCGGCATCCGCGCCGCCTTCCTGCACGGCTCGCCCAAGCCGGACCCCCTGCCGGGCCAGCCGCATTTCTCGGAGGTGCCGCATCCTCGCGCCGAAGTGGAGCGGCTGCGCCGGGGCGGGTTCTTCGCGTCCGACGGGCTGCTCACGCTCGGGATGGCGATTCTCGGGCCGCATTACTCCACGACCGACGTGGCGCTGGCCGATTTCCGCCTGGCGGCCGAGTTGGCGCTGGTCGCCTCCATGCACCAGGGCGGCGGTCCGCCGAAAAGCCCCGGCGGCTGGGACGCGGTGGAGGCGGCCGGCCTGGTGGGGCCGGGCACCAACATCGTGCACGGCAACGACCTGCCGGATGATCGCCTGCGCCGTTTCGTGGACGCGGGCGCAACCTTCACCGCCACGCCGGAGCCAGAGATGGCGATGGGCCACGGCCATCCGATCACCGGGCGGCTGCGGGCGCTGGGCACGGCGCCGTCCCTGGGTGTGGACATCGAGAGTGCCGTGTCCGGGGAGATGCTGACCGTGGCCCGCATCGCCCTGGCGCACCAGCGCGCCCTCGATCATGCCTCCATCCGCGCCCGGACCGGAGCCATCTCCGAACGCCCATCGATCACGGCCCGCGAGGCCCTGTCTTGGATCACCAACCGTGGCGCGGAGGCGCTGGGGCTGGCCGATCGGGCGGGGAGCCTGGCGCCCGGCAAGCAGGCGGACCTGGTCGTGATCGACGCGCGGTCGCTCAGCCTGGCCCCCGTCCACGATCCCGTCGCGACCGTTCTCCAGGCCGGCCGCGCCGATATCGAGGCGGTGATGGTCGCGGGTGGGTGGCGCAAGCGGGATTTCCGGCTGCTCCACCCGGGCCTGGACGCGATCCGGTTGGCGCTGGTCGGCTCGGGCGAGCGGATCGTGGCGGCGCTGGCACGGTAGGCCGGTCATGCCGGGCATCGGCTTCGGGCCGGCGCTGCTTCCAAGCAAGCGGAGACCCCCAGCCGCCCAGGGCGATTGCATTTGGCTCAAGGGCGCTGCCTTCTCCCTCTCCCTCCGGGAGAGGGCCGGGGTGAGGGAAGCGGCAAGGGCCGAACCCGCCCGCTTCAAGCACGAAACCCACTCCCAACCACGCCGGGCTTGGCGCGTGCGGCCTCCCTCACCCCAGCCCTCTCCCGGAGGGAGAGGGAGCCGATGCGGGTCCTGCGCCATATGCGATTGCCCTGCCCAGCCGCCCCCGCCTCGGCATGTGTTCCGGCGCAAGGCCGCCGCGGCACGCTTGTTGCTGGGCAACCCACCGTGACAACGCCATCGACCGTCGAGCTGATTGGGATCACAAAGCGCCATGGCGCCGCACTCAGCAGCCCGTGGCGCTGGCCCGGGCGCTCATGCCCGGCACCGGCTGCCACGCTGCCCCGACCGCCGCCGGCGCAGCCACCATCGGCTGGTCCGCCCCGCACGCCTGCACCATCCCCCCCCGCCTGCACCACCCCCCAACAGGAGAACCTGGATGACCACGCGCCGTACGCTCATCAAAGTCGCTGCAAAGGCCGCCACCGTTGCCGCCGGCACCGCCGCCGCGTTCCCGACCGGCTTTCCGACGATCTGGGCGCAGAACATCCGCAACGTGACGCTGCGGCAGTTCGGCACCGGCGTCTCGGCGCTGAACCCGATTGCGGACAAGGTGAAGCAGGACCTGGGCATCACGCTCGCCATGACGGCGCTCGACACCGATGCGGTCACGCAGAAGGCGGTGACGCAGCCCCGCAGCTACGACATCGCCGACATCGAGTACTTCCTGTGCAAGAAGGTCTTCCCCGCAGGCGTGCTGCAGCCGATGGATACCCGGCGGATCAAGGAATACGACCGCATCGTGCCGCTGTTCACCACCGGCCGGCTGACGCCCGACAGCACCATCGGCCAGGGCACCGCGCCGCATACCGTGAGCTTCGTCGAAGGCCCGGCCTCCACCAAGTTCACCGCGCAGCCCAGCGGCTGGATGACGCTGATCCCCACCATCTACAACGCCGACACGCTCGGCATCCGGCCTGACCTGGTGGGCCGCCCGATCACCCACTGGAAGGACCTGGTCGATCCCGCGTTCAAGGGCCGCGCCAGCATCCTCAACATCCCCGGCATCGGCATCATGGATGCGGCGATGGTGATGGAGAGCCTGGGCACCCTGAAATACGCCGACAAGGGCAACATGACGCGCGAGGAGATCGACAAGACGGTCGCCTTCCTGATCGAGACCAAGCACGCCGGGCAGTTCCGCGCGTTCTGGAAAAGCTTCGACGAGAGCGTGAACCTGATGGCCGCGGGGGAGGTCGTGATCCAGTCGATGTGGTCGCCAGCCGTGACGGCGGTGCGCTCGCGCGGCATCGCCTGCACCTACCAGCCGCTAGCCGAGGGGTATCGCGGCTGGGGCGGCGGGCTTGGGATTGCCAAGCACCTGACCGGCCTCGAGCTTGATGCGGCCTACGAGTACATCAACTGGTACCTTTCAGGCTGGGCCGGCGCCTACCTGAACCGGCAAGGCTACTACAGCGCCGTCCTGGAGACCGCGAAGGAGAACATGAGCGCGGACGAATGGGGCTACTGGATGGAGGGCAAGGCCGCCACCGCCGACATCCTAAGCCCCGATGGCAAGGTGATCGACAAGGCCGGTGCAAAGCGCGACGGCGGGTCGTTCCAGGAACGCATGACCAAGGTGGCATGCTGGAACTCGGTCATGGACCAGGACCGCTACCTGGTCCAGAAATGGAACGAGTTCGTGGCGGCGTGAGGGTTTCAACCAGGCCGTCCCGGGGGTTGCTGCGGAGCGCCTCACCCCGGCCCTCGCCTGCGGGAGCGATGCGCCTTCAGGCCCCCTATCTCCAGGCATTGCCGCTTGCCGCGGTCCTGGTCGCCTTCCTCCTGGTTCCGCTGCTCGCCATCGTCGTCGTCAGCTTCTGGGATTACGACAGCGTCCGCATCATCCCCGGCTTCACCCTGGAGAACTACCGCGACGTGCTCGGGTCCGGCGTCACCTGGCGCACCTACGGGAACACCCTGAAATACGCGGCGCTGGTCTGGGCCATCATCTTGCCGCTCGGGTTCGGGGTCGCGTGGTTCCTCGCTTTCCACGTCCGCTCCGCCGCGCTGCAGACGGCGCTGTTCCTGGTGTGCACGGTGCCGTTCCTGACCAGCAACATCATCCGGATGATCTCATGGGTGCCGTTCCTGGGGCGCAACGGGCTGGTGAACGGCGCGCTGCTCGGCGCGGGGCTGATCGACCGGCCGCTGGAGCAGTTGCTGTTCTCCGACTTCGCGATCGTGCTGGCCTTCGTGCACCTGTACTCGCTGTTCATGGTGGTGCCCATCTTCAACTCCATGACCCGGATCGACCGGCGGCTGATCGAGGCGGCGCGCGACGCCGGGGCCAGTGCGGCGCAGATCGCCTGGAACGTCGTCGTGCCGCTGTGCACGCCGGGCCTCGCCATCGGCAGCACCTTCGTGGTCACCCTGGTCATGGGCGACTTCATCACCGTGCGCCTGATGGGCGGCGGTCAGCGCGCGTCGGTCGGGCTGATGATCTCGAACCAGATCAGCCTGCTGCAGTACCCGGCCGCCTGCGCCAACGCGGTCGTGCTGCTCGCCGTCGTGCTGCTCGGGGTTGGCAGCCTGCTGCGCCTGGCGAACATCCGGCGGGAGCTGTAGGTGGGCCGCATCCTGCTCGGGCTGCTGTTCGTGGCCTTCGTGCTGTTCCTGTATGGCCCCATCATCACGATCATGGTGCTGGCGTTCGGCGGCCCGGACAGCGGCCTCACCTTTCCGATGCGCGGAGTGTCCCTGCACTGGTTCTCCGAGCTGTTCGCGCGCCAGGCGGTCGGCGACCTCGGGGCGGCGCTCGGCCGCACGGCCGCCCTGGCGGCCATGGTCAGCCTGGTGACCGTGGCCGTCTCGGTCGCCGCCGGCCTGGCGTTCCGGCGGAGGTTCCTCGGCAGCTCGGCGCTGTTCTCGCTGGCGCTCGCGGGCCTCATCGTGCCCTCGATCCTCGTCAGCCTCGGCGTGGGCCTGGTGTTCAGCCAGGCCGGACTCGACACCGCCTGGTACAGCTCGGCGTTCGGGGCGCAGTTGACATGGACCCTGCCGTTCGGCCTGCTGATCATGTTCGCCGTGCTCAACCGCTTCGACCGTTCGTGGGAGGAAGCGGCCCGCGACCTCGGCGCGACGCCCTGGCAAAGCTTCCGGCTCGTGGTGCTGCCGATCCTGCTGCCCGGCATCGTCGGCATCGCCCTGTTCGGCTTCTCCCTAAGCTGGGACGAGTTCCCCCGCACCCTGCTGACCGCCGGCAGCGACAACACCCTGCCGCTCGAGATCTTCGGCATGACGACGAATGTGACCTCGCCGGTGCTCTACGCGCTTGGGGCGGCGACGACCGGCGTCTCGCTGCTCGCGATCGGGGCCGCACTGGCCATTATGCGGGCCTTGGCGGTGCAGCGGCGGTGACCTGCCCGGCGCCAATCGGGGACCGCCGGTTCCAGCCTGCGTCGTGCCCTGAAGCCGCTTGCATCGAGACCATCGGCGGGGAGGAACGCGGCATCGGCACGCGCCCGCCGATGCGTTGGCGTCGATCCGCCCGGAGCTGGGAACTTGGGCTCAAGCCGTGCTTTCGGCACAGCCCACAGCGTTGATGGAGTTGCAAATTGTCCATGCAACGACGCTGCCCCTGATCAAAACTCCTGCCAGCCGTCCGCCTCAGCCACTGCGGTGCGTGCCGGCTTGCGGACGGCGCTGTCGGCCCGGCCCGGAGAAGGCACTACCTTGAGCACGGCACGGCTCCGTCCAGGAGGGGCCGCCGCCGGGTGGCGCCTGGCCGCCATGCCCTCGGCCAAAGCTCCAGCCTGAACGCTGCCACCCTCCTCGCCAAGCCGGAACCGGCCCGTGAGCTGGGCGAGCGCGGCAGTCTCCTGCGACAAGGCATGGGCGGCGGCCGTGCTCTGCTCCACCATGGCGGCGTTCTGCTGCGTCACCTGGTCCATCTGGTTCACCGCCGTGTTCACCTCGGCCAGGCCGGACGCCTGCTCGGCCGCTGCCGCCGCAATCTCGCCCACCACGCCGCTGACCTCGGCCACCTGGGTCACGATGCGCGTCAGCATCTCGCCGGTTTCGCCGACCAGCTTGACGCCCACGCCCACCTGCTGCGCCGAGGTGTGGATCAGCGCCTTGATCTCGCGCGCCGCATCCGCCGAGCGCTGGGCCAGCGCCCGCACTTCGCTCGCCACCACCGCGAAGCCACGGCCCGCGTCGCCCGCGCGCGCCGCCTCCACCCCGGCATTGAGCGCGAGCAGGTTGGTCTGAAACGCGATCTCGTCGATCACGCCGATAATCTGGCCGACCTGGCGCGACGACGCCTCGATCTCACCCATGGCGCCGACCGCTTGACGCACCACGGACCCGGAGTGCTCGGCGTCGGCGCGCGTTTGCAGCACGACTTCCCGCGCATGCTTGGCGCCCTCGGCGGTCTTGCGCACGGTGGCGGTGATCTCGTCCAGCGCCGCCGCCGTTTCCTCCAGGCTCGCCGCCTGCTGCTCGGTGCGGCGGCTCAGGTCGTCGGAGGCCTGGGCAATCCCTTCCGTGCCCGAGCGGATGCCTTGCGCGTTGCCGATGATCGCCTGCATCGCCGTCTGCAACTGCACCATGGCCGCGTTGTAGTTGTCCCGCAGCGCCTCATACCCCGCCGGGAACGTCTGGTTCAGACGGGCGGTGAGGTCGCCACCCGCAAGCTGCTCCAGCCCGGAGGCGACCGCGGCGACCACGGCGCCCTGGTCGGCGGCGGCCTTGGCGCGCTCCGCCTCGCCCCGTGCCCGCTCCGCCTCCATCCGCCGCTGCTGTTCGGCCGCTTCGCCTTCAAGCCGCAGCTTTTCGACGCCGGCGTCCTTAAACACCTGCACCGCCGCGGACATGGCGCCGATCTCATCGCCGCGGCCAGCGCCGGGCACCCCGACCGTGAAGTCCTGGTCGGCCAGCCGGCGCATCGCCGCCGTCATCGCGCTGACCGGCGCCGAGATGCCGCGGATCATGGACCAGCCGATCAGGACGCACAGCACCGCCGCCAGGCCGACCAGGGCCATGATCCAGGCATGCGCGGACCGGCCCAGGGCGGCCCCGTCATCGGCGGCCTTCTTGCCCTCCGCCACGTTGGAGGCGATGTCCGCCTGGATCGCCGCGACCAGGACCAGGTATGTCTTGAACTCGTCGCCCTCGAACAAGTCGAGGGCGGCGCCGTCGTCCCCATGGGAATGCTCCAGAACCTCGGCGCTGATGCGGAGATAGCCGGCCCGGGCGGCGCTGATCGCCGCGACATGCTCCTGGTCCCGGCCTGGGGCGAGCGTCGCCTTGTAGTCGGACCAAGCGGCGTCGTAGGCAGCCGCCGTCTTTTGGAGGTCTGCATCCCGGGCCGCCCTCGCGGCTTCGGTGCGCGACACGACGTGGCGCAGCTCGAAGATCCGGTACTGCTTCAGCGCGGAGTCGATCTGGCCCAGGGCGCGCGTCGCCGGAAGCCAGTTGTCCCGGATCGCGGTCGCGGCGTCGTTGACGGCGGCCAGGCGCTGCATGGAGAACAAGCCGAGGCCGGCGGTGCAGCACAGCACAAGCGCAAAGGCGAGGGTGATCCTGCCGCCGATGCTGATCTGGGTGGACAGGCGACGCATGGGGTTTCCAATACTTGGATGACTGGCTGGTCATTGTCGCCTGGAAACCTCTAGGACTCGTTATTGCAGCCATTATTGCAGCCGTGATTGCAGCAGTGCCGCCGGGGCTTGCCAGTTGCGCCAGGGCTCGCGCCGACGCCTCTGGCCGGGTCGGGTTGGCTTGGCTATGGCGCCCTGCCTCACGGGCGGGGTGAACGGGGATACAGCGCATCGAGTGCGGGTCGGCCGCAGTTACAAAGCGGTCCGAGCGCACCGCCCAGGGCTGCCGCAGCCTCCCTCTGCCGCCATCGCCCTCGTTCAGCCCCAAGCTGCGTGCCCGGGGCTTGCCTGCGCGACGGGGCGAGGCCGCCATCGCCGTCCTGAACACGATGATCCCCGGCAAAGCCTGTCGCTGTCCACCTCGCCTGGTTGCCGCGCCGGGATGGGCTAGCCCAGCCTCGCAGCGATTCTTGCAACAACGCCCAGCAGGACGCCAGCCCCGTCCACGGCCGCGGCGGTCAGCATCGGCTTGTCACCGGGACGCTCGCCGGGCAGCCGGGCGTAGAACAGCCGCTTGGCCAGCTCGGTCACCACCAGGAACCCGGCCACCACCGGCAGCAGGGCGGCGAAGTAGCCCGCCGGCGGCACGACCAGGCCGAACCAGGCGCCGAACGGCAGCACCGGCAGGGCCAGCGTGAACGCCACCGCCCCGGCCGCCAGCACGGCCACGCCCAGCCCGGGCCGGCTGGCGAACAGGTGCCTGCGGGTGCGGACGGCGAAGATCATTAGGATCTGCGTCACCAGCGACTCCACGAACCAGCCGGTGCGGAACAGCTCCTCCCCCGCATGGAATACCAGGAGCAGCAAGCCGAAGGTCAGCATGTCGAACAGGGTGCTGACCGGCGCCATCACCAGCATGAAGCGCCGGATCAGCCGGATGTCCCAGTGCACCGGCTGCGCCGCCCGCTCCGGATCGACCCGGTCCAGCGGCAGGCCCATCTGCGCCAGGTCATACACCAGGTTGGTCAGCAGCACCTGGATCGGCAGCAGCGGCAGGAACGGCAGCACCAGCCCAGCCAGCACCATGCTGAAGTTGTTGCCCAGGTTGGCGCTGCCGGCCATCAGGATGTATTTGTCCACGTTCACCACGGTGCGCCGGCCCTCGACGACCCCCTCGTGCAGCACGCCCAGGTCCGGCTGCATCAGGATCACCGGCGCCGCCGCCTTCGCCACGTCCGCCCCGCCATCGACGGAGATGCCCACGTCCGCCGCGTGCAGCGCCGGGGCGTCGTTGATGCCGTCACCCAAATAACCCACCGTGCGCCCGGCCCGCTTCAGCGCCAGCAGCACCCGCAGCTGCTGCTGCGGCGTCACCCGGCAGAACAGGTCCGCGCGCCCCACCCGGGCCAGCAGCGCCGCATCGTCCATGCCCGCCAGCGCCGCGCCGGTCACGACGTCCGGCTCCGGCAGCCCCAGCTCGGCGCAGACGTGGCGTGCGACGCACTCGCCGTCGCCGGTCAGCACCTTCACCGCGACGCCCGCGGCGGCCAGCGCGCGCAGGGCCGGGCCGGCGGACGCCTTGGGCGGCTCGAGGAACACGGCGAACCCCGCGGTGAGCAGCACCGCGTCGCCGGGCACCAGGGCCGTGAACGGCAGCGTCACCACCGCCCCGTCCCGCCGCACCTCCGCTCGCAGCGCCACCTTGCCCTGCAGGGTGGCCACGGCGTCCTGCGCCCGCCCCTCCTGCACCACGTCCAGCAGCACGCTCAGCAGGACGATGGCGACGACGATGGCGAAGCTCGCGAGGTCCCCGGCCACGGCCGACAATGCGCTGGCGGCGAGCAGGACTGGGATCAGCGGGTTAGCGAACCGTCCGGCGAACCGCCGCCATGCCGGGGGGCGATGCACCTCGGCGACGTTGTTCGGGCCGTGCTGCCGCAGCCGCGGTTCGGCCTCCGGGGAGGCGAGGCCCCCGGCGGTGGCGTCCGCATCCGCAAGTGCGGCAAGCCGCTGGTTCCAGAACGCCGCTGCGTCGGCCGGCCGGGGCGGCATGGCGTCCAAGGTGGCTCAGCCTGGCAGGGCATCGACGCGGCTGGCATCCGGCAGCGGATCAGCGAGGACGAGGGAACGACGCATCATGCTCAGGTCCAATCCAGCTTGCCGGCCGATGGGGAGGCATCGGCCGTAGGCAGACCCGGAGCCAGGCCCGCATGGCCCGCCGGCCATGACACGGGCCGGTGCCCGTTGCGGCCCATGCGCCGTGGGGTGGAAGCGTTACCTGACATCGGGTTCTTGGCGGCAGGCTCGGAAACTACGCAGTGCGGCGGCTGCTGCGCGTGTTGCGCCAGCGTGGGAACGGCGCAGAGGGTGCGAATAGGTAGTTTCCGAGCCTGCCTGGCGATCCCGGCGACGGGCATACCGCATGCAGCCGGCCGAAATGCGGACGACGGGCTGCTGCCCGACCAGAGGCTTGCGTTCCGTAGGCCAGAGTTGCGGACTGGCCAAGCCGCCCCCTTGCAGGAGCTTCAGAATGACCTGTGCGACCTTGATGGTGCATCTCCAGCTTGGGCGTCCGAACACCAACTCGCTGCTTGCCGTGCGAGAGCTGGCTGAACGGTTCCAGGCTGGCGTGGTTGGCGTTGCGGTCTGCAGGCCAGTCCAGCTCGTCTATAGCGAGGGCTGGATGGGTGGCGGCCTCTTCGAACGGGATCGCGAGGAGAAGGACCGGGAAATCCAGCAGGCCGAGGCAGAGTTCCGCGCCGCCTTCCGTGAGAGGACCAATGCCTTGGAGTGGCGCTCGGCGGTGACGCTCGCCTCCACCTCGGAGTGGGTGGCCAGCGAGGCACGCTGCGCCGACCTGGTCGTCGCGAGTGCGGCCACTGCCGGCACGCTTGACATCGGGCGCCGCGTAGACCTTGGCGAGGTCGTGATGCAGGTCGGCCGGCCCGTCCTTATCGTGCCGCAAGGGGCCAGCGCGCCGCGGCTGCAGCATGCCATGATCGCCTGGAAGGACACGCGCGAGACCCGGCGCACGGTCGCCGACGCCCTGCCGCTGCTCAAGAAGGTCGCGCACGTCAGCGTCGTCGAGGTCGCCGCCGAGGATGACCTCGCCGCCGCCCGCACGCGCGTTGCGGACGTCGTAAGCTGGCTGGGCCGGCATGGCATTGCCGCAGAAGGTCTCGCAGCCACCCAGGAAGGCGATAATTCGACGCAGCTCGACTTCATCGCGGAGAGGCGGGACGCGGATCTTGTCGTCGCTGGCGCCTATGGGCACAGCCGCGTGCGCGAGTGGGCGCTGGGCGGCGTGACGCGCAGCCTGTTGCTGCACAGCGGCCGCTGCTCGCTGCTGTCGCACTAGGCGCGACGGCGCAGCACGATGCAGGCGATGGTGTTGCGGCGCCTCGGCGGCGCGCTGGAGTGGACCGAGCTGCCCGACCGGGCGCCGGGGCGGGGCATGATTCGGGTCAAGGTCGCCGCCTGCGGGGTGTGCCGCACCGACCTGCACGTCGTCGATGGCGAGCTGCCCAACCCGGTGCTGCCGATCATCCCCGGCCACGAGATCGTCGGACGCATCGACGCCGTGGGCTCCGGCGTCGAGGGCTTGCGCCTGGGCGAGCGGGTCGGCATTCCCTGGCTCGGCCACACCTGCGGCGCCTGCCCGTATTGCCGGGAGCAGCGGGAGAACCTGTGCGACCACCCGGAGTTCACCGGGTTCACGCGCGACGGCGGCTTCGCGACGGCCACGGTCGCCGATGCGCGTTTCGCGTTCCCGCTGGGCGAGGCGGGCGACGATGCGGCGCTGGCCCCGCTGCTGTGCGCCGGGCTGATCGGCTGGCGCTCGCTGGGCATCGCCGGGCCGGGCAAGGCGCTGGGCCTGTATGGCTTCGGTGCGGCGGCCCACATCATCGCCCAGGTCGCGCGCTGGCAGGGCCGGTCGGTCTATGCCTTCACCCGGCCGGGCGACCTGGCCACCCAGGCGTTCGCCCGCAGCCTCGGCGCGGCCTGGGCCGGCGGCTCGGACGAGGCGCCGCCGCAGCCGCTCGATGCGGCGATCATCTTCGCAACCGTGGGCGACCTGGTGCCGGCGGCGCTGCAGGCCGTTCGCAAGGGGGGCCGCGTGGTTTGCGCGGGCATCCATATGTCGGACATCCCCGGCTTCCCCTACAGGCTGCTATGGGAGGAGCGGCAGCTCCTGTCGGTCGCCAACCTGACCCGGCAGGACGGCCTCGACTTCCTCCGCCTGGTGCCAGACATGGGCATCACCATCCAGGTCACGCGCTACCCGCTCGCCCAGGCCAACCAGGCGCTGGCCGACCTGCGCGCCGGACGGTTCGAGGGCGCCGCGGTCCTCGTTCCCTGACAGCAGAGCGCCCTGAGAGCAGGGTGCCCTGACGGCGGCCTAGCTACACCAGCCGCCACCGGCCCGCGACGAGGCAGGTTTGCAGGAGGACGCTCCGGTCGGCGCCGGACTTGAACACGTCGTGCCACTGCACTTCCCGGCAGTCGCGCCCGTGGCTCTGGTAGGCGCGCTGCACGGTCAGCGTGCCGCTGTCGCCCGACGACGGCTCGGCCCAGGTCTCGGACGCGCCGACCGCCGCCGGGCGTGGGCGCAGCAGCCGGCGGGCGGCGTTGTCGGCCTGCACCAGGTCGGCCCGGTCCAGGAACGGCCCCTGGTCGCCGAAGAACCCGGCAAAGCCGGTCATCTGCGCGCGTGCGCTGGCGCCGGTTCCGAGCAAGATCAGTGCCGCTAGAACAAGGCGGGACGAGCCTGGCATGATGACGATGCTCCTGGAGGGCCGCCATCGGCCGCCGTCCTGTCGGGGTTGCGGGCGACGCTGCCGCCTCTGGGCAGCGCCATCCGTCACTGAAACCGCTGCACGTTGAACGGGGCGCAATGGCCCGCCGCCTCGATGGCGATGGGCCTGCACGGCTATCTGGCGCCCGCTTTCAGGCGCCCGCTGTCAATCGACGGTGATCAGGTTCTGCACGTCGGTCGCCCCCTGTGCGGCCCAGGCCGTCTCGGCTGCGACCTGGCGGTCGTGCTGCGAGTGCACGGTGCCGGTCAGGCGCACCCGCCCGTGCTCGGCGGTGACCTGGACCGCCTTGGGATCGAAGAACCAGGAGCGGTGCAGCGCGTGGGTGATGTCGTCGCTGAGCGACTCCGTGTCCACGCTCGGCTTGATCGTCGTCGCGTTCGACACCCCGACCACGCCCAGCATGTGCTGGATGGCATGCTGGGCGGCCTGGCCTTGGAACCACCAATCGACCTCGCCGGTCAGGGTGACCCAGCCCTGCTCGACGCGGACATGCACGGCGTCACGCGGGATGGCGACGTCCCAGCCCAGGCGAGCCACGGCGGCGGCGGCGATTTCCTCGTCGCCGCGCCTGGCGTCGTAGGGCAGCCTGACCAGCAGCTCCTCCGCGACGGCCCTCACGCCCTTGACCCGGCCCGCCGCCGTTTCGGCCGCATGCTTCTGCAGGTAGTCCTCGACGTGGCCGGTCAGCGTGACCACGCCGGCGTTGGCGGTGACGCCGATGTGGGCCGGGTTGACGCTCGGCTCCCACTCCAGCGCGTCGAGCACGGCCTGTTGCAGTTGGGTGTCTTGGGACATGGAGATCTCCTGGTCTGGTTGGCTGCTCGTGTCGGCGCACCTGGCTGCGCGGCTGGGCCGGGCGTTCGTCTGGTGCAGTCTGGTTATCGGAGGGCGCCCTTGCTGGGGGCAGGCTCGGAAAATACCCATCCGGCGTTCCCGGGGGACAGCAGGCCGCCCAACATCAGCGCAGCAGCGCAGGCATGGCGCCTGCCGGGCCATGCGTAGTTTCCGATGCTTCCGTTGCGGGCGTGCGGAGGGGCATCTGCCATGTCACGCCGCCGCCTCTCCCCATCCAGGAACCCGTGATGCCCGAACCGCTTCCCGATCAGACGCAGCGCATCCGCGAGCGCGCCTACGCCCTATGGCAGCGCGATGGCTGCCCCGCTGGCCAGGCTGACCGGCACTGGCAACGCGCCAGCGACGACGAGCACGCCGCGGCCGAGCTGCTTGTCGATGTCGAGGAGGAAGACAGCTTCCCCGCAAGCGACCCGCCGTCGCGCAGCGTCGTCACCGGCCTGCGATAGCGTCCCATCCGGCATCGTCGGCGGCGGCCGGCGCAGCCCGTGCTGCGGCCTGGGCAGCACGTCCCGCCTGCCATGAGCCCACCTGCCGCGGGGCTGCGATGGCTGCGGCCCCAAACGGACCCTCTAGGTAGTTCCCGAGCCTGGCGCGCATCCGGCCTACGCCCTTGACTGTCGCTCTTCGTACGTTCTCGTACCGGCCTTCGGAGGTTGACACGATGCGCCGTCTGCAAGACGTGCTGCCTCTTTTGGTCCTCATGCTGCTGGCTCACCCGGCATCGGCGCAGCCGGCCGACCACGCGCCTGATGCGCTGGCTGCCCATGTGCTGGCGTGCGCCCCGTGCCATGGCGCCCAAGGCCAAGGCATCCAGGGTCTGGCTGCCCAGGGTCCGGGCGTGCAGGCGCCGGGAATGGGCGGCGACGCCTTCCCCCGCCTCGCCGGCAAGCCGGCCGGCTACCTGTTCAACCAGCTTGTCGCCTTCCGCGATGGCCGGCGCCGTTACCCGCCGATGAACTACCTGCTGGAATATCTGCCAGACCCGTACCTCCATGCGATAGCGGACCACTTCGCCGCGCAGCGCCCGCCGCTGCCGCCGCCCGCCATCGCGGTTGCCAGCGAGGCGGTGATGGCCCGGGGGCACCTGCTGGTGACCGGGGGCGACCCTGCCCGGGGCATTCCGGCCTGCGCCGGCTGCCCCGGGCAGGGCTTCACCGGCATGGAGCCGGCGGTCCCGGGCCTGCTCGGGCTGCGGCCCAACTACATCAGCGCGCAGCTTGGCGCCTGGCGCTACGGCACGCGCACCGCCGCGGCGCCGGACTGCATGCAGGCCGTGGCTGGGCGGCTGACCGAGGCCGACGTGACCGCCGTGGCCGCCTGGCTTTCCGCCCTGCCCAGCCCCCCCGATCCGGAGCCGGCGGCGCGCGGGTCGCTCGCCATGCCGCTCCACTGCGGCAGCGTGCCATGACCGGACCCTGGCGCGCCGCGGCCCTGGCCGGTGTGCTGGTCGCCCCAGCACTGGCCGCAGCAGGTTGTGGGACAGCGCAGGCGCAGCCGGCCACCGCCATCGAGCGGGGCTTGTACCTGGCGCAGGCTGGCGACTGCATCGCCTGCCACACCCAGCCCGGCGGCAAGCTGTTCGCCGGCGGCCGGGCCATGCCGACGCCCTTCGGCACGCTGTTCACGTCCAACATCACGCCCGACCCCGAAACGGGCATCGGCAAGTGGTCGGCCGAGGCGTTCTACGGCATGATGCACACCGGGCGGTCCCCCGACGGCGGGCTGCTGTATCCCGCCATGCCGTTCGGCGCCTACACCAAGGTCACGCGCGAGGACTCGGACGCGATCTTCGCCTACCTGCAATCGGTGCAGCCGGTGCAGGCCGCCAACAGGCCGCACGACCTGCGGTTCCCCTACAACAACCGCGCCCTGATCCTCGGCTGGCGGACGCTGTACTTCCAGGAGGGCACCTACCAGCCCGACCCGGTGAAGTCTGCCGAGTGGAACCGCGGCGCCTACCTCGTGCAGGGCCTGGGCCACTGCTCGATGTGCCACACGGCGATCAACGCGCTGGGCGGCAGCTCGGAGTCCGCGGCCTTCCAAGGCGGGCTGATCCCGATGCAGGACTGGTATGCCCCGTCGCTGACCTCCAACCGCGAGTCCGGCCTCGGCGACTGGAGCATCACCGACATCAGCGACCTGCTGCGGACCGGCGTGTCGCACCGCGGCGCCGTGTACGGGCCGATGGCGGAGGTGGTGTACGACAGCCTGCAGCACATGACCGGCGCCGACACGCGCGCCATGTCGCTGTATCTCAAGGACCTCGCCGCCGGCAGCCCGCCTGCCCCGCAGGCCCGCACGGTCCCTGCCCAGGAGGGCAGCCTGCTGATGAGCCTGGGGCGGGGCGTCTATGAGGCGCAGTGCGTCGCCTGCCACGGCGCGCAGGGGCTTGGGGCGCCGCCGCATTATCCGCTGCTGGCCGGCAACCAGTCGATCCAGATGGACTCGGCCGTGAACCCGATCCGCATGGTGCTGAACGGCGGCTACCCGCCGGGCACGGCCGGCAACCCGATGCCGTACGGGATGCCGCCCTTCGCGCAGTCCCTGTCGGACGACGAGGTGGCTGCGGTGGTGACCTACGTCCGCGCGGCCTGGGGCAACCACGGGGCGGCGGTCTCCACCCGGCAGGCCAACGAGCTGCGCGCCGCGCCGCTGGAATAAGGGGCAGCATGATCAATACCGAACCCGGCGCCATCGGCGGGGATGACAAAGGGCACGACGAGGTGGCGGTGGACGCCGTCGTGCGGGCCGGGCCGCGCGGCGCCCTGGTGCTCGCCGGCCTGGCGACGGCGGTCGTCACCGGGCTGTGGTTCGCATTCTACCTGCTGGTGTTCCTGCCCCGCAGCGGGACGCCATGATGGACAGCGCCGCCACCGCCGCACGGGCCGAGCGGCGGTGGGCCGGGGTGTCGGTGGCGATTCTTGTTCTGCTCGTCATCATGGCCGCCTATGCCGGCATCCACCAGGCCGTGATGCCGCAGGCCCGGCTGGAAACGGCGGACCCGCGCACCCTGCACATCGCGGGCGAGTTCATCGAGGCCAACCTGGGCACCGCGCTGGAGCCGGACGGCGGCGTCACCGTGCGCGCCATCGGCCAGCAGTATTCCTTCACTCCGCAGTGCATCGTGGTCCCGGCGGACACGCCCGTCACCATACGCGCCACCAGCGCGGACGTGGTGCACGGCTTCCTGATCCAGGGCAGCAACGTCAACACCATGCTGGTGCCGGGCTACGTGTCGGTCATCACCGCGCGCTTCACCGGAGAGGGCGAGCGCACCATGCCGTGCCACGAGTTCTGCGGCACCGGGCACGAGGGCATGTGGGGCCGGGTGCAGGTGATGGGGCGCGCGGCGTTCCTGCGGCGCGCGGCGGGCCAGGCGAGGCTGAGCTGTGCTGCCCAATAGCCGGCTGATCCTCGCGCACTTCTGGCTGGCCTTCGCGGGCTTCGGCGCCGCGCTGCTGCTGGGCGAGTGGCAGATGGTGGTCCGCAGCCCGCTGCATGCCTGGATCGGCAACCCGGAGCTGTACTACCGCTCCGTCACCGCGCACGGCACGGCGATGGCGTACGTGTTCCCCACCCTGGTGGCGATGGGCTTCGGCTACGCGATCACCGAGGCCGCGCTGAAGCGGCCATTGATCGGGCGGCGCTGGGCGTGGGCCGGGTTCGCGCTGGTGCTGGTCGGCACGGTGACGGCGATGGCGCCGGTGTCGCTCGGGTTGGCGTCGGTGCTGTACACCTTCTACCCGCCGATGATCGGCAACCCGTTCTACTACATCGGCGTCGTGCTGGTCGTAGTGGGATCGTGGATCTGGGTGGCGCTGATGGTGGTCAACCTGGCCGCCTGGAAGCGCGGCAACCCCGGCGCCCCGGTGCCCCTGGCGATGTTCGCCAACGTCGCGGGGTCGCTGCTGTGGGCGTGGACGGCGGTGGGGGCCGCCATCGAGCTGCTGTTCCAGATCCTGCCGGCGTCGCTGGGGCTGACGGACACCATCGACGCCGGGCTGTCCCGGGTGCTGTTCTCCTGGACGCTGCACGCCATCGTCTATTTCTGGCTGATGCCGGCCTACATCGCCTATTACGCCATCATCCCGCGGGCGATCGGCGGGCGGCTGTACAGCGATCCCATGGCGCGCATCTCGTTCGCGCTGTTCCTGGTGGTGGCCATGCCCATCGGCGTGCACCACCTGTTCGCCGACCCGCAGGTGGGCGCCGGGTTCAAGTTCGTCCACTCGGTGTTCACCGCACTGGTGACGCTGCCGACGCTGCTGACGGTGTTCACCATCTGCGCGTCGGTCGAGATCGCCGGGCGGCTGCGCGGCGGCACGGGCGCGCTTGGCTGGCTGACGGCACTGCCGTGGCGCAACCCGATGATGCTGGCGCTGGCGTTCTCGTTCGTCATGCTCGGCTTCGGCGGCGCGGGCGGGCTGGTCAACATGAGCTACCAGCTCGACGCCAGCATCCACAACACGCAGTGGATCACCGGGCACTTCCACCTGATCTTCGGCGGCGCCATCGTCATCATGTACTTCGCCATCGCCTATGACCTATGGCCGCATCTGACCGGCCGCGCGCTGGCCGATGCCGGGCTGATGCGGACGCAGCTTTGGACCTGGTTCGTCGGCATGATCGTGCTGACGTTCCCCTGGCACTGGGTGGGCATCCTGGGGATGCCGCGGCGCATGGCATTCTATGACTACACCGACCCGGCGCTGGCGGCGCTGGCGCTGCCGGTCATCGCGTCCGTCGTGGGCGGCGCGATCCTGGTGGTGTCGGGCGCGCTGTTCCTGGCGGTGCTGGTGCGCGGGCACCGGGCGGCGCGGGTGCAGCCCGGCGAGTACCGGTTCAGCGTGGCCGCGCACCCGCCGCACCGGATGCCGGCGGCGCTGAACGGGTTCGGCCTATGGGTCAGCCTGATGGTGGCGCTGACGGTCGTGAACTACGGCTTTCCCATCCTGCACCTGCTGGCGACGCCCGAGACCTCCGTGCCGGCCATCCGCATCGGCGCCGCGCGATGACGCCCGGCCCGGCCCGCAGCCGCTGGACCGCGGTGGCCGTCACGCTCACGGCGGCGCTGGCCGCGGCGTCGGTTGCAATGGGGTTCCTGGTGCTGCCGGATTTGGAAGGGGCGGGCGGCGCCGGGGTGTGGGATTCGATCTGCCGGGCGGCGGGGGTGCTGCGCGCCGCGCCGGCCGCCGCGACAGTGGTGCAGGCGGGACCCGTGACGACCGCCGTCGTCGTCACGCCGGGGATGATGGGGGATGCCAGCCCGGCCTCCATCGGGCAGGGCGCCACGCTGGCGATGCAGTGCGCGGTGTGCCATGGCGCTCGCGGCGTGAGCGGCGCGGACGTGCCCAACCTGGCCGGGCAATACGCGCCGGCGGTGTTCAAGGAGCTGCTGGATTACCAGTCGGGCGCCCGGAGCAACGCTGTCATGGGGCCGCGCGCCGTGGGCCTGTCGGGGCAGGACATGCGGGACCTGGCGGCCTACTACGCCTACCTGCCGCGGCTGGACCGCGGCGCGGACGCCGGGCCGGCGCCGCCCATCGTCCTAAGCGGTGCGCCGATGCGGAACATCCCGCCCTGCGGCGCCTGCCACGGCGGCATCGCCACCAAGACCGGCAGCGCCTGGCTGGACGGGGCGCCGGCCGCCTACCTGCAAGGGCAGCTTGAGGCGTTCGCCACCGGCGCCCGGCACAACGACATCAGCCAGCAGATGCGCAACATCGCCCGCAACATGACGGCGGCGGAGATCGCAGGCGGCGCACTACTACGCGGGCGACTCGGGGCGGCCTCGCCACGAGGGTACATCCATGACCATGTTCCGATAGCCGTCCAGTGCGGGCCTGCAAGCCCGGCAGCAACTCCTCAACGAGCCGTAACACGGCTGAGCGCGCAAGGGCGACGGCACAAGGCGGGCTGGCCTGACGCACCCGCGATCCCGGTTACAGAAGCCAGCGGCACGGTCGGCCGTGGGATGGCCGGTTGCCTCGGCCCGGCACTGGCGCACAAGGCCCTACGCGGCCCGCCCGGCAGCAACGGAGGCGTACGGCCCTGATGAACCTGCGCTTGAACCCTGACTCTGCCGCTAAAGCTTAGAACCGGGCGACGAGCGTCACACCCGCAACCATCAGCAGGCCACCCAAAACGCGCCATAAGTTCGCCGAGTGCTGCTCGAAGCCGATCCAACCGAAATGGTCCACCGCCAACGAAGCAAGGATGCCGGCCGTAACGGTAAGCCCGGTGAAGGTGCCCGAGCCGAGCTTCTGGGCAAAGAACAGGGTACCGGTCACATATAGCGCGCCGCAAAGGCCGCCCGTCCAAGCCCACCAAGGCGCACCAGCCATCCGGCCGCTGTCAGGCAGCGCCTCCCGTGCCACTAGCAGCGCTGCGACGAAGCATGCAGCCGTGGTCAAGCTGACCAGCAGCGCCACGGCCCAGGGCCGGGCGAGGGAACGCACCAGTTGCGAGTTCGCACCCGACTGCAGGACGTTCAGCGCGCCGGTCAAGGCGACGAAGCCAAGTATTAGGATGTTCACAGCCAACGCCCTTCTCTCGATCATTGCGACCGCCTGCAATGTGGAGAAATAAGCTCCGCCTCTCGTTCTGGTTGCCTGAAGCAGGACGGCCGCCCTTCCCAGGGAACCGCCCGTCTACCCTTCAAGGATGAGGCATGGACTTCCAGAAAACCCCGCCAGCCCGGCACCCAGGCGTCGTCAGGTTGGCGGGCTCGGCCGGGCCACGCCAGCGTCCCAGGCATGACGACCTCGCCCAATCCTTACCGCGGCTTCCGCCTCCCGAGGCGCTGGTGCATGGATCAGCAATTCAGCCTGGAAAGGCTATCGAGCGACGTCAGCAAGCCACCTTCGGCGTCAGCAAGGCGCAGTTGCTGAGAACTCGCAACAGCCCGGACGCCGCTTCGTCCACCACGCTGGCTGCCTCGCCCGGGTCGTTACCCCCCGGCGTATCCGGCATCCCTCCGACCGGCGCGCCCGCGGACCGGTCAGATTCCGGCGAACCAGTTGAAGCCCTGGTCTTCCCAGTAGCCGCCCGGGTAGGTGTTGGTCACCTCGATCGCGGTGATCCATTTCGGGTTCTTGAAGCCAAGCTTGGTGGACATCCGCAGCCGCAACGGGAAGCCGAACGGGTCGGCCAGCGTCTCACCAGCGTACTTGGTGGCAAGCAGCGTCTGCGGGTGCAGCGCGGTCGCCATGTCGATGCTGCTCGGGTAGTCGTCCGCCGTCTTGAACGCGACGTACTTGGCCCGCGTGTCGGCGCCCACGCGTTCAAGGAAGCTGCGCAGGGTCGGGCCGGACCACTCGCCGATGTAGTCCCAGCCCTCGACGCAGACGTGCCGGATGATCATGTCGGTCTGCGGCAGCGCGTCGATCTGCTGCGCCGTCCAAGGCCGCTTGTCCTCGATCAACCCCGACAGCTCCAGCGTCCAGCTTGCCGCGTCCACCGGCTTCACGTCCGTGATGTCGTAGTAGGCGTTGAACTTCGGCGGCTTCAGGACCATCGACGCCGGGTAGGTCGGCGCCAGGTGGTTGGGGTCGAACAGCAGCGCCTGCACCCGGTCGTTGAGCGTCGAGACCGCACGCAGTGCCTTCTCGACCGCGCCGGAGGTGCTCACGTCGCACCCGGTCAGCATGGTCAGCGCGCCCAGCGACAGGCCGCCGCGGATCAGCCCGCGCCGCTGGATCGAGCGGATCAGGGCGCGGTGGTCGTTCAGGATGGCGGGGTCCGGCGGGGCGGCCGGGCGGAACGGCGAGCGCATCAGCTTGGCCGCCCCGGCCGGAGCTTGGGACCGCCGAACAGCATGGCCCACAGCGTCTTCGGCACCAGGACCGACAGGGCAACGTGGACGACGAGGAAGCCTGCGATCACCGACATGCCGGCGAAGTGGATCAGCCGGGCGGCCTGGAACCCGCCCATCAGCGCGACCAGGCCGGAAAACTGCACCGGCTTCCAGATCGCCAGGCCGGTGACGACCTGGGACACCCCGGCCAGGATCACAACGATATACAGAAGCTTTTGCACGGCGTTGTAGGTCGTGAGATCGCTGTGGTCGATGTGAAGGCGCACCGTGTCCCGCACCGTCTTGATCACGTCGCGGACGCGGATCGGCAGCAGCCGGTCACGCAGCCGGCCCGTGGCGATGCCATAGCCCAGGTAAGCCAGGCCGTTCAGCACCAGCAGCCACATGGCCGCGAAATGCCACAGCAGGCTCTGCGCCGCCCAACTGCCCAGCCGGAGGGAGTGGCTGAAATGCAGGCCGTTGATGATGACGTCGTCGTCATAGATGCCCCAGCCGGACAGGATCATGACGATCATGGCGACGGCGTTGGTCCAGTGCATGATGCGCACCGGCACCGGGTGCATGTGGCGGCCGTTTGGCGCCTTTGCGGCCTTGGGCGGCGCGGTTGACAGGGCATCGGCGCTCATCTGTGACTCCGAGGGTTTTTAGCGGCAGGCAGGCGAGAACGACGCACGGCGCATCAATGCGACGGGCGAGCCAAGCCGACGCGGATGGTATCCTGCGCGGGAACAGGCGTGACGCCGCTCCCGTTGAACGTCGCGAAAGCGTCGAGCTGCTTCGGCGTGAAGTCCACGACCTCCATCTCGGCGCCGAGCAGCACCATGGCGTCGGCCGGCACCGCGATGAGCCGTCCGCCGAAGCCGAGCAGTCCGCCATAGTCGAGGACCATGTCCACCGTCCCGTCCCCCGTCCGCACGACCTGCTTCACGTGCCCCAGCACCGGCTGGCTCTCCAGCGGCCGCAGCACCCTGCGTCCGATCAGGTCCCCGACGCGCACCGGCTGCGGAAAACGTCTCGCGGCCGCCTCGGCGAGGCCCATGCCCGGCGGTGCCGGCTGCTGCGCCGACGCGCCGGCACTCGCCAGCAGCATGATCGCGGCCAGCGTGTCCCGGGCACGCGCAGACGACTGCCTGCCAAGACGGCGGGCGATGGCCCTGAAGCCGTGCATTGTTCCTGCCCCTTCGTTGCTTTCGGCGCTCCTGCTTGGCTCGCACTCGTAATCAGCGCATCGCGGCATTCTTACGATGCCTCTCCCGCTTGACGGCGACGCGAGCAAGAGCCGGCCACCGTAGCGTTAACACATCAGATAAGGTAACGAGCGGCCTTTGCATCCTCGGAACGAGTGGTCATCGTCCGCCACATGCGGCTTATCGTCCGATTGTGGCCGGTCGATTGGGATCACGCTTGGCGGTGAGCGTGCCCGTCCGACGGTTCACCTGGAAACGGGCTTAGTACGCCAAGCCCATGGAGGACCGATGGCGACCGACACGCTCGATAGGCTGCTCACGACGCTTGCCGTGCGAATTCATGCGTTCGCGGTCTGCGAGATCAAGACCGGCTGGCGCCTCGCCTTCGGTCCCTTGGAGGCCGTCACCATCCACTACGTCCTGGCCGGAACCGGCGCGATACGGGTCGAAGGCGCCGTGGAGGCGGCCTATGCACCCTTCAGCATCATCGTCGTGCCCAGCGGCGTTTCCCAGAGCCTCGGTGAAGCCGGCGCGGTCCAAGGCGAGGTCAACGGCGGAGACAACTGCGGCCCCGCGGCGGATGGGCTCGTGGGGTTCATCGCGGGTGACGGAAGCCGCGACACGTTTGTGGTCTGTGCGACCATCTCGGCCTCATACGCCGGCGCGCTTGGGCTGTTCGACGACTTGCGGCATCCCGTCGTGGCCGACGTCTCGCGCAGCGAGGCCATGCGGCGGCTGTTCGACGCCATGCTGGAGGAGATCACGAAGCCGGGCATCGGCACCCGCGCCCTGACCGAGGCGCTGATGAAGCAGTGCGTCATCCTGCTGCTGCGCGGCCAACTGACCCAACTCGGCGTCCAGTCACCGTTCTTTGCGGCGCTGGAGGATCACCGGCTCGTACGCGCGATCACCGGCGTGCTTGAGCAGCCGTCGGCGCCGCACACGGTTGACAGCCTCGCCTCGCTTGCGGGGATGAGCCGATCGACCTTCGCGGCCCGCTTCGCCCAGGTCTTCGGGCAGACCCCGATCGGCTTCGTGCAGCATGTCCGGCTCCGCCTTGGCGCCGAGTTGCTGCAATCGACGAACCTGCCCGTCAAGGTCATCGCCGCGAGCGTCGGATACACCGACCGGAGCTATTTCACGCGCGCATTCCGCAACGCCCACGGGCTCGATCCCCGGGCGTTTCGCGCGCGCGCCGCCCGGGCCGAAGAGGGCGCGCAACTCGCTACGGCGCCCTCGCCCGGCGAGCGCATTGCCGGAACCCTGGGCGGCATCCTCGACGGAGGCGAATGAGGCCGCCAGTCCAAGGTCTTGGACGACGACGTTTCCCTCAACCTCGGCGCAGACCGTCCTCGATGGGTGTGGCCATGGGGGGATGGGCTGTCCATGGCGCGGCTGGTGCTCTATTCTGGCATCATGAACCCAGCCGCCATGAGCAACTACGCCACCTATCCCAGCCTGCGCGACCGGCGGGTACTGGTCACCGGCGGGGCGTCCGGCATCGGTCGGGGCATCGTCGAGCACTTCGCGGCCCAGGGCAGCCTGGTCGGCTTCATCGACCTGGACGAGGCTGCCGCGGCAGAGGTGGTGGCGGCCTGCCCCGGCGCGCGCTTCGCCCGGGCCGACCTGCGCGACATCCCCGCCCTGCGCGCGGCCATCACCGACCTGGCGGACGGGCTGGGCGGCGCCTTCACGGTGCTGGTCAACAACGCCGCCCGCGATGACCGCCACCCGATCGACGAGGTGACGCCGGAGTACTGGGACGAGCGTATGGCCGCCAACCTGCGCCACCAGTTCTTCTGCGCCCAGGCGGTCAAGCCCGGCATGGTCGCGGCCGGCGGCGGCAGCATCGTCAACATGAGTTCGCACTCCTTCCTGCTCGCCACGGGCGGGATGCCGGCCTACACGGCGGCGAAAAGCGCGATCATCGGCCTGACGCGCGGCCTGGCGCGGGACCTGGGGCAGCAGCATGTGCGGGTGAACACGGTGCTGCCGGGCTGGATCATGACGCAGCGGCAGATCGACCTGTGGATGACGCCGGAGGGCGAGGAGCGCCGCCGCCGGGGCCAGTGCATCCCCGACCCGCTGCACGCCGACGACGTGGCGCGCATGGTGCTGTGGCTCGCCGCCGATGACAGCCGGCTGGTGACGGCCCGGGAGTTCGTGGTGGACGGGGGTTGGTACTAGTACCGGCCGCCCTCCGGTCCCGCCGGGGACCAGGGCGCCGTCATTGCGAGCCGGCTTCGGCGCGGCAATCCAGGGGCCGCACAGACTGTGCTAGCCGTTTCTGGATTGCCACGCCGAAGCCGGCTCGCAATGACTAGGTGAGCTTGGGGCGGCGTGTGGATGGGCGGCGGGTGTCCTCCGCATGGCCGAGGCCGTGCGGAGGACACCCGCCTAGGTGTTCATCGCGTCGAAAAAGTCCTGGTTGGTCTTCGAGTACTTCAGCTTGTCGAGCAGGAAATCCATCGCGTCCGTCATGCCCATCGGGCCCAGGATGCGGCGCAGCACCCACATCTTGGACAGGGTGCCGCGCTCGACCAGCAGCTCCTCCTTGCGGGTGCCGGACTTGGTGATGTCGATGGCGGGGAAGGTGCGCTTGTCCGACAGCTTGCGGTCGAGGATGATCTCGCTGTTCCCCGTGCCCTTGAACTCCTCGAAGATCACCTCGTCCATGCGGCTGCCGGTGTCGATCAGGGCGGTGGCGATGATGGTCAGCGAGCCGCCCTCCTCGATGTTGCGGGCGGCGCCGAAGAAGCGCTTGGGGCGCTGCAGGGCGTTGGCGTCCACGCCGCCGGTCAGCACCTTGCCCGACGACGGGACGACGGTGTTGTAGGCGCGGGCCAGCCGGGTGATGCTGTCGAGCAGGATCACCACGTCGCGCTTGTGCTCCACCAGGCGCTTGGCCTTCTCCAGCACCATTTCCGTCACCGCGACGTGCCGCGTCGCGGGTTCGTCGAAGGTGCTGGCCACGACCTCGCCCTTCACGGTGCGGGACATATCGGTGACCTCTTCCGGGCGCTCGTCGATCAGCAGGACGATCAGGAACACCTCCGGGTGGTTGGCGGAGATGGCGGTGGCGATGTTCTGCAGCATCACCGTCTTGCCCGTGCGCGGCGGCGCCACGATCAGGGCGCGCTGGCCCATGCCGATGGGGGCGATCAGGTCGATGACGCGGGGCGTCATGTCCTTGCCCGGCCCCTTGGCGACGGACTGGAAGTTCTCGACCTCCATCTTCAGCTTGCGGTCGGGATACAGGGGGGTGAGGTTGTCAAAGTTGATGCGGTGCTTCACCGCGTCGGGCGGCTCAAAGTTGATGGTGTTGACCTTGAGCAGCGCGAAGTAGCGCTCGCCGTCCTTGGGCGCGCGGATCTGGCCCTCGACGGTATCCCCGGTGCGCAGCGCGAAGCGGCGGACCTGGTTGGGGCTGATGTAGATGTCGTCGGGGCCGGGCAGGAAGTTGGCCTGGCTGCTGCGCAGGAACCCGAAGCCGTCGGGCATGATTTCCAGGGTGCCCTCGCCGTAGATGGCCTGCTCGTTGTCGGCGAGGTTTTTCAGGATCGCGAACATCATGTCCTGCTTGCGGAGCGAGGACGCGTTCTCGATTTGTAGGTTTTCGGCGAAGCTCAGGAGGTCGGCCGGGGTTTTGGCCTTGAGTTCGGCGAGGTGCATGGGCTGCCTCTGATGGTATGCGGATGTCGGGCAGGGTGCGTCCCAAGACGGGCGGATGCAGCTATCCCGGAGGAGGAGGGGGAACAGGGCCGGGAGGCCGCCGGTTCCTTGGATGACGCTGCCGCGAGAACCGGGCCGCGTCGGTTGTCAGTTGGCACCCAGACGGGGCGGCGTCAAGGTGTTTCCACCCGCTGGCCGCTTCCGCCCTCCTCCGGAGGGAGGGGGCAGCGGGGTCACGCCCTGGGCGACTGCCCGGCCCGCAGGCTGCGGGCGGCCAGGGCGACGCAGGCCTCGAACACGTCCAGCGCGTCGAACGGGCGGTCCTGGCCGTTCGCCGGCAGCACCATTGGATGGCCGCCGCCCTGCAGCACCGCTCCGGGGATCATCAGGTTGTCGGGCAGGCCGAAGCCCTCGACGGCCAGGCCCGGCATCGGGTCCGGCACCGCCAGCACCTGCCGCCGGCTGCGCTCGGCGAACGGGATGGCGGTGTTGGAGTAGCCGAACACCGGCCGGCCGCGTCCTAGGAACCAGCCGACCTCTATCAGCGTGCCGCTATCGGCCGAGGGGCCGCGAAACGGCGTCAAGTTGGCGATCACCATGGCGCAGCCCTCCATCATGGCGATGTCCTTGCGGTAGATCGCCGCCCAGGCCTCCGCATCGGGCAGGGCGTGCAGCCCGGCGATGTCCTCGTTCGCCGGCGCCAGGCCCTGGATGCCGTGCCGGGCGCAGATGTCGAGCTTGCGCCGTGCATGGGCCAGCGCGTCGGGCAGGAACACGTCGGGGCCGGCGAGGTAGGCCGTGCCGGGGCCTGGAGGCGCGCCGGGGGTCAGCAGAATGCCGCCGCATCGAACTCGTCCGGCAGCACGCCGCGGGGCCGGATCATGTCGTAGGGCGGCACGGGCAAGTAGCGCCCGCTGCCGGGCTCGGCCTGCACCACGCCGTCGCGCATCACCACCGCGCCGCGCCGGATGGTCGCCACCGGCCAGCCCGTGACCTCCATGCCCTCATAGGGCGTGTAGTCGATGGCATGCTGCATCAGCGCGTTGGTCAGCCGGGTGCGGCGGTGCGGGTCCCACAGCACCAGGTCGGCGTCGGCGCCCGGCGCGATGCGGCCCTTGGCGTGCAGTCCGAACAGCCGGGCAGGCTGGCCGGCCGTCAGGCGCACGAAGTCGGAGGCGGTGATGCGCCCCGTGGCCACCCCCTCGCTCCACAGCAGCGGCAGGCGGGCGGCCAGGCCCGGCACGCCGTTCGGGATGGCGGTGAACGGCGCGTCCACCCCGGCCACCGCCTTGCCGCGCGGCCCGGCGTAGCTCCAGCCGCTGTGGTCGGAGCTGACCACCTCCAGCGTGCGGGCGCGCACGGCCTGCCATAGCCCGGCGACTGCGGCGGCGTCGCGCGGGGCCGGGCTGCACATGAATTTCGCACCCTCAAACGCGGTCGTGAAGCCGGGGCGATCCATGTCGGCTGCGCCCAGCACGAAGTACTGCGGGCAGGTCTCGCCCCACACCCGCACGCCGCGGGCCTGCGCGCGGGCGATCTCCTCGGCCGCCTCGGGGCAGGACACATGGAAGACCTCTATCGGCGTATCGACCAGCTCGGCCAGGGCGATGGCGCGGTGCGTCGCCTCGCGCTCCACCACCGGGGGCCGCGACCAGGCGTGATACTTCGGCGCCGTGCGGCCCGCCGCCAGCAGCGCCGCCGAGCGCCAGGCGATGGCGTCGTAGTTCTCGCAATGCACCGTCACCAGGCAGCCCAGCCGGCGCGCCGCCGACAGCACGGCCAGGTATTGCCGGTCGTCCAGCCGCAGCGGGTCATAGGTGAGGAAGACCTTGAGGCTGCGCACGCCGCCCGCCACCACCTGCGGCAGTTCATCGTGGATGACCGCCTCGGTTGGGTCGGTGATGATCTGGTGGAACGCATAGTCCACCATCGCGCCCGCCGCCGCCCGGCGATGGTACTCCGCCAGCGGCCCGAGCACGCCCGCGCCCTTGAACTGGGTGGAGAAGCTGACAACGCTCGTGGTGCCGCCGGCCAGGGCGGCGGTGCTGCCGGTGGCGAACGTCTCCTCGTCTGCGCCGCCGCCGTCCTGCAGTTGCTCGATGTGGCAGTGGCTGTCCACGCCGCCGGGCAGCACCAGCAGGCCGGTGGCGTCCAGCACGGCGTCCGGCAGGGAGCCGCCGTCCAACCGCTCGGCCAGCGCCGCGATGCGCCCGTCCCGTACGCCGATGTCGGCGCGGAACTGGTCGCTTTCGGTCACCACCGTGCCGCCGCGGATGATCAGGTCGTAATCGAGCATGGCGCCTCCTGCGGCGAGGCTGGCGGCATGGGCGTTGCTTGGCAAGCCGGGAACGGTGGGAGACCTGACGCGATGGCGGTGACGCTCGACGACCTGAACGCCATGTCCGCGCCGGACTTCGCCGCCGCCCTGGATGGCGTCTTCGAGGACGCGCCCTGGGTTGCCGAGCAGGCCGCCGCAACCCGGCCGTTCGCCACCGTCGCGGCGCTGCATGCGGCGATGCTGGACGCCGTGCGCGCCGCGCCGCCCGAAGGGGTCGCCGCATTCCTGCGCGGGCATCCGGAGCTGTCGGGCGCCGCGGCGCTGGCGGGCACGGTGGGCGACGCCTCGGCGGCCGAGCAGCGCGCCCTGGGCCTCGACCGTCCTGCCGAGGACCTGGCCGCGCTGAATGCCGCCTATCGCGCGCGCTTCGACCTGCCGTTCATCGTGTGCGTGCGCCGCCACACCCGGTCCTCGCTGCTGCAGCAGTTCCGGCGCCGGCTGGACCTGGACCCGGCGGCCGAGCAGGCGACGGCGCTAGAGGAGGTCGGCCGCATCACCCGGCTGCGGCTGGTGGACCGGGTCAGCGGTCCCGGTGCGCCCGTGGTGCACGGGTCGCTCACCACGCACGTCCTCGACGCCGCGGTGGGCCGTCCGGCCGCCGGGGTCGCGGTGGCGCTGTTCGAGGTCGGCGGCGGACAGCCTGTGCCCCTGGCGACGGCCGTGACCGATGCGCAGGGGCGCACGGCCCAGCCCTTGCTGCACGGCGCACCGCTGCGGATCGGGCTGTATGAGCTGCGCTTCGAGGTCGGAGGCTACTTTGCCGGGTCGGCGCCAGGGCAGCCGCCGTTCCTCGGCATGATCCCGGTCCGCTTCGGCATCGCCGAGGCCGAGGCGCACTACCATATCCCGTTGCTCGTCAGCCCCGGCGCCTACTCCACCTATCGCGGCAGCTAGGTTCGCCAGTTGGGGGCCAGGAGCACCGACCGGCGGCTATGCCGGCAAGCCTCGACCCCCAGCCTTGATCCAACGCCGCAGCGAGGCCGGGCAGCCCAGGCAGGCCGCATCAGGACGTGGCCCGTGCAGCCCGCACCGTGATCGTGATCGGCCGCGAGACCACGGGCGGGTCGTGCGGCACATGGTTGGCGTCGCCCATCAGCAACTGCAGCGTGTGCTTCCCGGGCGGCAGGTCTATGACGGTCTCGGTCTGGCCCATGCCGAAGTGCAGGTGGTTGCGGTCGTTCGGGATCGGCTCATTCAATGGCGGCACCGGAACGTCGATCAACAGGTGATGGTGCCCGGTGTTGGCCTTCACCACCCCTGCGGGCGCGACGCCAAAGTTCCGCGTGCCGAACCAGACCTTGATCGGGCCGGGGGGCAGGATGGCGCCATTGGCGGGACTGCCGATATAGACATAGGCATCCCGCGGCGCCGGGACGCGGACCACAGGAGCCGGCGAGGCGACACCCTGGGCCATTGCAGGGCAAGCCCCCAGCACGGCGGCAACGGCAAGCGCCGTCATGAAGCTGGATCTTTCCATCTGCGGCGTCCTCATGCTCATTCAGCCGTCCACGCCCTCACCGGACGACGGTCACGGTGATCGGCTTTGAATACAGGGGCGGGTGGTGCGGCACATGGTTCTCGTCCCCCAGCAGCAACTGCAGGGTATGCTGGCCCGGCGGCAGGTCGAGCCGGACTTCGGTCTGGCCCATGCCGAAATGCAGGTGGGTGCGGTCGTTTGGGATCGGTTCGTCCAGGTTGGGCAAGGGGGCATCGACGAGGATGTGGTGATGCCCGGTCCCCTGCTTGGCCACGCCCGCAGGCGCGATGCCCGCGCCGGACAACCCCATCCGCACCCAGAACGCGCCGTGGATGACCTGCCCGTCCTCCGGCCAGAGGATGTGAACCCGCGCGTCTTCCGGCATCGTATGCTGCTGCGCCCGCACGGCGGCTGGCGCGGACATGAGCAGCCCAGCGATCATGGCCGCTGCGACGCAACCTCGATGCATTCGAACCCTATCCATGACGTTCCTTGTTACGATCACGCAGCCAAAGCGCTTCGGCATCCGCAAGGCAGGCAGCAAAATCCGGCTGCCACGCTAATCGGCGTTCCGCGCCACGCGGAAACCGTTGGTGAAGTAGCGGACGGATGCGTCATACCGGTTGCGGGCGGTGGGCGTGATGTCGTCGTGCGCCGACCGGAAGGACCCGCCGCGCAGCACATGCTGGGAGCAGCCGCGGGCCTCCCGCGCCGCTCCCTCCAGCGAGGCGCCGGCATAGGTCGGGAACCAGCAGTCCTGCATCCATTGGGCAACCCCGCCGGACATCCCGTATAGGCCGAATGGGTTCGGCTGATAGGCCAGCACCGGCGCCGGGGCGTGCGGGTCCTGCGAGCCGCCGCAGTCCGCACAGTTCGCCAGGCCAACGCCAAGCTGATCGCCCCAGGAATAGTGCGTCGTGGACTTGCCGCGGGCCGCATACTCCCACTCGGCCTCGGTCGGCAGCCGGTAGGGGTGCCCGGCCACGCGGGACAGCCACGCGAGATACTGCTGGGCGTCGTCCCAACTCACGTTGTGCAGCGGGGTCGCATCGTCCGCCACGGCCATGTGCGGGGCCGGGCCGCATCCGCCATCGGCCTGGCAGGCGTTCCAGTCGGCGACGGTGACTGGCGTCTGGCCCATCACGAACGGCCGCACAGTGACGCGGTGCTGCGGCAGGGCGGCCGGGTCCTTCGCGCCAAGGCCCATGACAAAGCTGCCGCCGGGGACGCCGACCAGCACGGGACAGGTCGGACAGTCCCGCTCCCCAGGCTTTGGCATGGCATCAGCCTTTGGCATGGCATCAGCCTTTGGCATGGCATCAGCCTTTGGCATGGCATCAGGCGCCGAGGCTGCGTCAGGCTTCGGCGCGGAGGGGGATGGCTTGGGAACTGCAGTCTGTGGTGGCTGGACCGGCTGCTGCAGGGCGAGCCGCGGGGCCGGCCGCGCAGCTTCGAGGGCTGCGGGTGTTGCCTGGAGGGACGCCGGCGACCGGTCCGCCCGTGCGGCGCTTGCAGCCGGCGGCTCGTCCCCGTGCCCGGCAAGTTCCATCCGGCGCTGCGCGGCGGTAGGCCCGAACCGCGAGTTTGGATAGATACGGGTGAAGGCGTCCAGGTCATCAGTGCGCGTGCTGGTCCGCACCCGGTCCCACAGCGCGGCCTCGGCCATCTGCCCCGCCGCCTCCGAGGCGTCCATCACCTCAAGCTCGACGGCGCTGGACACGACGCCGCCCCGCCCGTTGTCAACCTGGTAGCCGAAGCTGCCCGCCGCCCCGGCGAAGCCCGGCTCCGGCACGAACACCAGCAGCGGCAGCGCCTCCGGCGGCAGATGGTCGCCCAGTCGCACCGCGGACGGCCCGTTCCGCACCAGCCCGCGCGGCAGGGCGGTCACCAGGACCGTCAGGGTCTCGCCGTTGTGGCTTTCGGGGCGCTGTATCTCAAGGCTGCCGGTATAGATGCGCAGCCGCCGCGGCGGCTCGACGACTTGCGGGCGATCCAGGTGGACGACGCTGATCGCCATGCTGCCCTGCACGCTGCCGCCGCTGCCCTCCACCAGGATGTCGAACGTGCCGGCCGGCCCGGTCCGGCCAAGCTCCGGCTTGTAGGTCGCCCCGGCGATCCGCTCGGCGGCGAATGCGGCGCCGGGCTGCACCGGTCGGCCATCGACCTGCACCTCGCCGAAACGCGGCAGGCCGGTGACGCGGACCGTCAGTAAATCCCGATCGGGCGACTTGGGCACGCCGATGGCGAGCGGGGTCGGACCTGCGGTGTCGCGGACCTCCAGCGCCGCCATCGAGCCGAGCACCGGCGGCCGGCTGGGCGGACGCGGATGCAGGTAGAACGGCTCGGCGCCGACCGAGCTGAACACGTAGGGCTCCTGCCGCCCGTTCGTTGCCTTGAGCACGCCGTCGCGCACGCTGCGGAAGAACAGGCTCAGCTCCAGGCTGGGCGTGGCCAGGTTCACCTGCAGCGCGGTCGCGAACGGGCTGTGCTCGCCGGGGCCGTCCTCGGCGACCTGGTCCGCCTTGGTCGCCATGACGACGACCGTGTTGCGCGGCACGTTGTCCACCCGCGCCAGGCCGGAGGTCGCTACGCCGCGCCCGGCAGTGGCCATCGACCGGGACATGCGCTCGACGAAGGGGTTGTTGCGGCAGGCATCGAGCATGACGATCGCGAGCTTGCCAGCCTGCGACACCTCGCCCATCAGCAGCTCCAGCGGGATGGCTTCATACAGCAGGTCGCGCTCGCGTTCGAGGCGGGTGTCCGTCGGCAGCAGGTAGTTCTCGTGCCCGACCTGCACGCCATGGCCGGCGTAGTACACCAGCGCCACGTCGGATTGCTGCGCCTTGATGCCGAAGGCCCGAATGGCCTGCGCCAAGGTGCGGTAGTCGGTGTCGTAGCTTTCCTCGACATCGAACCCCAGCGCGCGGAGGGACTCGCCGATGAAGCGTGCGTCCTTGACCGGGTTCGCCAGCTTGGGCGCGGCTTGGTAGTCGCCGATGCCGATCACGAGCGCAACGCGGCGCTCCGCCGCAGGCTGCGCCGATGCCGGGCCGACCAGTTGGAACGCAACGAAAAGGACCGCGGCGCGAAGGAGCCAGGTGATCCAACCGGCCCATCCAGGGCCGCATCGGAAACCGGCGGGTTTAGCTCGGAACAATACTTGTTCCATCAATGTCAAAACCCGACGGCATGTCGCATCCTCGTGTTCTCTGGGGACGGGGATACGCGTTGCAGCCTCTAACGGCAATGTAATGTTCTTTATGTAATGTCGTCTGATGTTGTCCGTTACCAACACTTGAAGTTATAGGTCTCCGGGCGAAGGCCTGGCACGCCAAACAATGCCACTTTTCAGGCAGCGATCTCCCTTCAAACCTGGACGGCGGGGCGTGGCTGGGCTCTGCCGATTGATCCCAGGGCGGCGCGTGCAGCCAGTCACACGCTCTCCGCAACCAGCGGAGGCCAACGCACGGCATAAGGCCGGTGCTGCTCAAGGCATTCAATGACCTGCAACGTTCTGCTAAAGACACGTTGATGTCCGTTTTGTTTCCGGTGCAAACCCTGTGGGCCACGGACAGTGAAGATGCAACCGCAGGCACCCCGGCAAACGCGAACGAAGCGGCTGCTGCTTGCAGGATGGGCAACACTCCTGCCCGGCGCGGCCTGGAGCATGTTTGGTGCAAGTAGAGGCACCAAACATGCTCCAGGCTTTGTTTTTGCGAGCATCTGTTCGGCTAAAGCGAAGCCGCTTGATCCGAATATGCTCTAGGCCCAGGGCGTCTCACCGCTGCCGCCGGCCTCGATCGTGACGCCAGGGTCCCCGCTCGACCGGGACCGGTTGCCAAGGCCGCCCCCAACCGCACCCGGCCCGCAGCAGCCCGCGGTGGAGTCCGCGCCGGGCCTCCAGCCTGTCCCGGCCGCACTGCACGCCGCTAGCCTATGGGACTGCTGCCAGTCCGTGGATTGATGCCAGCCGCTGGGCCGCTGCTGCCCGCCGTCCCACCAGATACGGTGCTGCGCGCCCAGGCGCCCCTATGCCGCGCCGCAAGCGCGGCTCGTGATGACGCGGCCCATACACCGCCGCATCTGGCCCCGGTCAGCACCTATGACCTCAGCCCTCTCCCGGAGGCATCAGGCAGCGTTCTTCTGCTGCAGGCGGCGGCGGTTAGAGCGGCCAGCGCGAGTTGGCGCCCTCGGCACGGGCGGCGACCAGCAGCTTGGCCATGACCTGGTTGGCGCCGTCCTGCGACGCCGTCCGCTCGATCTCGGCCCAGTCGAACCGCACGGTGTCGGTGGCCCGGTCCCACTGTGCGGCAGGCTTGGGTGCAGCAGGCTTGGGTGCAGCAGGCTTGGGTGCGTCAGGCTGGGCCGGGGTCGCGGCGTCCGGGCTGGGGGACGGCGGCACGGCATCGCTGCCTGCGCCGGCGCTGACCGGATAGGCCATCTCGGCGATCATCGCATCCTCCCCGGCCGCCTCGGTTGCGGCGGCCGGCGGGTCCACATCCGCCTTGGAGTCGGTGCCGGGCTGCTTCGCGGCGCCCTCGGTCAGGGAGGGCACGGCAGCCTCACCCCGAGGCTTCCGGCCTCCCCGGCCCCGGGCGGCGGGTGCGCTGTCCATTATGGGAGCTGCGGGACTGGCCTCGACCTCCAAGGCGCCGCTGTCCGGAGCCGCGACAGGCTCGGGTGCAACTGCCAGGTTCGGCTTGCGGCCGCGCGGCGCTGGAGTGGGCAGGGGGATCGGCTTCGGCTTGCGTGCCATCGTGAATCTTTCAAGTATGGGCCGTCAGTTGCCCATCCTTGCCGGGGTTTGCAACACCTGCTGCGGCCGGACTGGCGGCGCTTTCAGCCTAATGCGCCGCACCGCCTGGTTCCGGCAAGGCAGGCTCCGCTAGAAAGGTGTAGGCCGCGCGGCAGGGCCTCCGCTCCTCGGCTCCCGCATGGGCCGCACCGCTGCCGGCCGCCGGCGCCGTCCCGCCCTCAGGGCGCAGCACATACCCGGCACCGCGCATCAACCCGCTGCCGACGTGCCGGGCCGCGCGGAGCACCAGCCTGGGATCGCGCCGGGCGTTGGGGCCGGGACCGAGGTCGGCACGGCGCCGAACACCTGGCTGCCGTCCCAGGCCGTCCAGCCCGGACCTGCGCCATGCTGCCCGCGGGCCTTCCCGGTCTCGTCGAGCAACGTGGCGCCGGGCCGCTGCAGCGTCCAGGCGAACCGGTCCCCGTCGCGGGTGCAGGCATCCGGCCGAACCGCCGCGGCCGGTCAGGGCTGGACCGGCAGCGGCCTTGCCGTTTCCGCGGCACGGACTGGCGCCACAAGTGGACGCCGCGCAAGCCCGGCGCAGGCTGCCTTCAAACCTTGACGGTGGAGGCCTGGTAGATCTGCTCGATGGACTTCGCCAGCGCCGCATCGAACTCCGCATCGCCCATCGAATGCGTCAGGCCCTCGGTCAGCGCCCGCGAGAAGCTCGCGATCATGCCGTGGTTCTCGGCCAGGCGCCGGCACGCGTCGGCCAGCGGGTAGCCGCCAGACAGCGCCACGACCCTGGCCACCCGGTCATGCTTCATGAGCGGTGCGTAAAGGTCCGGCACGTCGGGGATCGTCAGCTTCAACATCACCGCCTGGCCCGGCGGCAGGGCGTCCAGGCGCCGGGTCAGCTCCGCCAGCAGGATCGCCTCCGCGCCGGCCTTGTCCGGGCTTTTGATCGAGACCTCTGGCTCGATGATCGGCATCAGGCCGTGCTGGCTGATCTGCGCCGCGATGTCGAACTGCTGCGCCACCACGGCGGCGATGCCCCCCTGCGACGGCAGGTTGATGACGGAGCGCATCTTGGTGCCGAAGACGCCGAGACCCACGGCCCGCTCCAGCAGGGCGTTCAGCCCCGGCATCGGCTTCATCAGGCTGGCGCCGTCGCTCTCCGCCTCAAGCCCCTTGTCCACCTTCAGGAACGGGACGACGCCCCGCTCCTGCCAGAGGAAGTGCGGCACCGGCTTCCCCTCGGCCTGCCCGTCCATCGTGCGCTCGAACAGGATGGCGGCGAGCACCTCGGCCCCGGTGAAGGCGGGCGCGGTCATGATGCGCACGCGCATCTCGTGCACCAGATGGAACATCTCGGCCTCGCCGCTATAGGCGCTGTCCGGGATGCCGTACAGGCGCAGGGCGCCGGGCGTCGAGCCGCCGCTCTGGTCAAGCGCTGCGATGAAGCCGTCCCCCCGGGTCATCCGGGCCAGCATCTTCTCGTCACCCATGATCGTCACCTCCACTTAGGATCGTCCCGCTTACGGAGCAGCCAAGGCGTGGACCCGGCCCGGCGCCGGTTGCGGGCACGCGCGGCGCATCATCGCCAGTTGGCGGTGAAGGGCAACCCGGGGTGTTCACCGCACGCGCGGACGTTATCCGCGCGCCTCCCGCGATCATGCCGATGGCCCTCTGCTCCGACCCGCCCCTGACCGGCGGGAGCTATGGCCGCTGCGGGCGGAGACGTATATATCGTCCGTGCTTGGCCGCTGGCGGACAGCGCAAGCGCGAGGCGCCCGGCGCGCCCCGCGCCGTCATGCCGGCCCGCTTACAGACGCCCGCGCACGGATGAACGTGCGCCGGCCCATCACCGGAGCTGCACCATGACCGACCAAACCGATTACGCCCCGCCGGACGTTTGGACCTGGACGCAGGGCAATGGCGGCAGGTTCGCCTCCATCAACCGTCCGGTCGCCGGCGCCACGCACGACAAGGACCTGCCGGTCGGTCGTCATCCCCTGCAGCTGTACTCCCTCGCCACGCCCAACGGCGTGAAGGTCACGGTCATGCTGGAGGAGTTGCTGGAACTCGGGCATGCCGGCGCGGAGTACGACGCCTGGCTGATCCGCATCAACGACGGCGACCAGTTCGGCAGCGGCTTCGTGGCGGTGAACCCGAACTCGAAGATACCGGCGCTGCTGGACCGCCGGGGGCCGGCGCCGATCCGGGTGTTCGAGTCGGGCGCGATCCTGCTCCACCTGGCCGAGACCTTCGGGGCGTTCCTGCCGACCGACACCGCCACCCGCGCCGAATGCCTGTCCTGGCTGTTCTGGCAGATGGGGAGCGCCCCCTATCTCGGCGGTGGCTTCGGCCACTTCTACGCCTATGCGCCGACCAAGATCGAGTACGCCATCGACCGGTTCGCGATGGAGGTGAAGCGCCAGCTCGACGTGCTCGACCGGCGGCTGGCCGACAGCGAATACCTTGCAGGCCGCGACTACTCGATCGCCGACATCGCGGTGTGGCCCTGGTACGGCGCCCTGGCCAAGGGCCTGCTGTACGGGGCCTCAGGGACGTTCCTGCAGGTGGAGGGCTACAAGCACGTCCAGCGCTGGACCGACCTCATCGCCGCGCGCCCCGCCGTGCAACGCGGGCGCATGGTCAACCGTGTCACGGGCGAGCCGTCCAGCCAACTGCATGAACGCCACGACGCCGGCGACTTCGCCACCAAGACCCAGGACAAGCTTGTGACCGGCAACTAACGCGTCCCCGGCGGCGTCAAGCCAGCAAACAAGGGAGAACCCGTCGCAGCCGCGTGGACCCTGGGGGCGCCGTCATTGCGAGCCGCGCTTGCGGCGCGGCAATCCAGAGGGAGAGCGCAGTCCTGGCCGCCACTGGATCGCCGCGCCGGAGCCGGCTCGCAATGACGGGAGCGGGGGCTGCTGGCTGAACAGGCCAGGACTTCCACGGATTAGGACAACAAGGGCCACCCAAGCAGCACAGGAGCAAGCCCATGCGGGGGCATTTCCCGAAAACCGGCGGCCTGTTCATGATGCTGGCGACGGCCAACCTCGCCGCCTGGGCCTGGGCCTGGGCGGTCTTCCACGACCGGCCCACGCTGCTCGGGACCGCCCTGCTGGCCTGGGTGTTCGGGCTGCGCCACGCGGTGGACGCCGACCATATCGCGGCCATCGACAACGTCGTCCGCAAGCTGATGCAGGACGGCCAGCGCCCGCAGACGGTGGGCCTGTGGTTCTCGCTGGGGCACTCGACCATCGTCGTGCTGGCGTCCCTGGCCATCGCCGGGACCGCCGCGGCGATGCAGGGCCGACTGGAAGCCATGAAGGAGATCGGCGGCGTGGTCGGCACCTTGGTGTCCGCCACCTTCCTGCTGGCGATCGCCGCGGCCAACTTGGTCATCCTGCTCGGCATATGGCGCAGCTTCCGGCAGTTCCGGCGCAGCGGCCGGCTGGACGAGGGCGCCCTCGACATGCTGCTTGCAGGGCGAGGGCTGCTGGCGCGGCTGCTCCGCCCGCTGTTCCGGGCTATCACCCGGCCCTGGCATATGTATCCCCTCGGGTTCCTGTTCGGCCTGGGCTTCGACACCGCGACCGAGATCGGGTTGCTCGGCATCTCGGCGACCCAGGCGTCCCTGGGCATGTCGCCGTGGCAGGCCATGGTGTTCCCCGCGCTGTTCACCGCCGGCATGGCGCTGGTGGACACGGCGGACAGCGTGCTGATGGTCGGCGCCTATGGCTGGGCGTTCGTCAACCCGTTGCGCAAGCTTTGGTACAACCTGACCATCACCGCCGCCTCGGTGCTCGTGGCGTTGCTGATCGGCGGCGTCGAGGCGTTGGGGCTGCTCGGCGGCCAGCTCGCGCTGACCGGGCCGTTCTGGGAGGCGGTCGGCAGCCTGAACGACAGCTTCGGCTCCCTCGGCTTCGCCGTCGTCGGCATCTTCGCCCTCTGCTGGACCGCCTCCGCCATCATCTATCGGTGGCGGGGCTATGGCGACGTGACAGCCACCGAAACCGGGTGAGCGGACTTGCAGGTGGGGGTCGAACCCCGTCCCGGAACCCGCGGCCATGGAAACCCTCGATGCGGCATCCGGTGCATGCCGGGCGCGTCAGCCGCCATGTTGGACGGCGGGCTGAGCAGCAGGACGCCATCCGATGACCGATCAGGAAACGAACAGGGCAGCCGCGGCTTGGCGCCCGTTCAGGCGCTCCCCGGCTGCAGCAGCGCCGCGTGGCCACGGGCGGCGGCGACCTCGCGCCCGCGGCCCTCCCTCTCCATGAACTCGGCGATGTGGGGGCGGACCTCAAGCTGCAGCCGATGCAGGGCGTGCGTCGCCTCCACCAGGGCGCCGTTGCGTCCCAGCATCGCGTCGCCGATCTCGATCATCCGCAGGTTCGGCCAAGCCTTCTCGCGTATCCCGTGCACCATGGCCAGGATACCGTCCGCCGGCTGGTCCGGCAGTGCCTGGGCGAGGATCAGGACCATCGAGGCCGTGGAGCGGGAGACGCCGGCATGGCAGTGGACCAGCAGGTGCGCCGCCGGACGCGGCTCGGCCAGCAGGTCGCGGCCGAACGCCAGGATTTGCCGGATATGCTCGGGACTCGGCGCGATGCGGCCGGGCGTGTCCTCGATGATGTCGTGGAAGCGCAGCTCCAGCTTCTCGTGCTCGCCGAACGTGCCGAAGGCCTCGGGCACGGGATGGTCGGGGTCGAGGATGGACAGGACATGGCTGGCATTGGCGCTGCAATGCCCGGCCAACTCGTCGATGCCGCAGACGGTGATCTCGAAGGGCGGCGCAGTGCGGGTCATGGGACTCCTAATTGCAGGGTCATTGCCAAGTGGGCGTTGCGGGCTTGGCCGGCATAGCCGAGCGGCGGCCGGATGCTCCGCACACGGCGGCGAATCCTATAGGTGGCGCGAGATCGCCGAAGTTCCAGCCGATGCACGGCTCCGGGCCTACATAGCTCCGGGCCTACATAGCTCCGGGCCTACATAGCTCCGGGCCTGCACGGCTATTGAAAGCAGGACGCCAGAAGCTGCGCCATCGCCCGCGCCCGGTGGCTGCTGGCGTGCTTGAGGCGGGGGTCCATTTCGCCGTAGGTCTGCGCCCCGCCCAGCGGCACGAACATCGGATCGTAGCCGAAGCCGCGCTCCCCGCGCGGCGGCCAGGCGATGCCGCCTTCGACCCGGCCCAGATAGGTCGCCTGCCGCCCGTCCGGCCACGCCAGGCACAGCGCGCAGGCGAACCAGGCCCGCAGGTCCGTGCTGCCGCCCACTTCGCGCCACACCCGCGCCATGGCGCCGGCGAAGTCCTTGCCCGGTCCAGCCCAGCGCGCCGACACCACCCCCGGCGCGCCCCCGAGCGCCGCCGCGCAAAAGCCGGAGTCGTCCGCCAGCGCCGGCAGGCCGGAGGCGCGGGCGGCGGCCTGCGCCTTGATCGCCGCGTTGCCGGCGAAGTCCGGAGCGTCCTCCACCGGGACCGGCAGGCCCAGCGCCCCGGCCGAGACGACCTCGACACCAAACGGCGACAGCAGCTCCACGATCTCCCGCAGCTTGCCCGCATTATGGGTAGCCAGCACCAACTGGCTGCCGGGCAGCAGGCGGTGCAGCGTCAAGCCGCCTCCAGCGCAGCATGCTGCGCCGCGAACAGCCGGGCCGTGCCATGGCGGGCCAGGCGCATCAGCTCCATGAACTGCGCCTCGGTGAACGGCGCCGCCTCCGCCGTGCCCTGCACCTCAACGATCCCGCCGGCTGCGGTCAGCACGAAGTTGGCGTCGGCCTCCGCCCCGCTGTCCTCGGCGTAGTCCAGGTCCAGCACCGCAGCACCGCCCGCCTCGCCATCGCGGACCAAGCCGCAACTGACCGCCGCCACCTGGCCTGTCATCGGGGAGCGGGCGATCACCCGGTTGCGCTCCAGGTGCCGGAACGCCAGGCTCAGCGCCACCCAGGCCCCGGTGACGCTGGCGCAGCGGGTGCCGCCATCGGCGTTCAGCACGTCGCAGTCGAGCGTGATGCTGCACTCCCCCATGGCGGAGCGATCGACCACCGCGCGCAGGCTGCGGCCGATCAGGCGCTGGATCTCCTGGGTGCGGCCGGACTGCTTGCCGCGCGCCGCCTCGCGGTCGCCGCGCTTGTGGGTGGCGCGCGGCAGCATGCCGTACTCCGCCGTCACCCAGCCCAGCCCGGTGCCGCGCAGGAAGCCCGGCGTGCGGCCCTCGACGCTGGCGGTGCACAGCACCTCCGTGCCGCCCACCCGGATCAGGCACGAGCCTTCGGCGTGGCGGGCGAACCCGGGCTGGATGGAAACGTCCCGCATTTCATCGGCGGCGCGGCCGGAAGGGCGCATGATGGTGTCCTGTTCGTGCGGCGGGCCATATAGCGCAAGTGACACGGTTCTGGCAGGCCACAAAACATGGCGTGAACCGGGCTGGCAGAATGGAATAGGGATGGCGGCATGACGGTTGGCCTAGGAATCATTGGGGCGGGGATCATGGGGGAGCGCCTGTTGCGCGCCGCGCTGGAGTCCGACGCCGTGCATGTCTCGGGCATCTGGGACCAGGCGCCGGCCGCGCTGGACCGGCTCGGCGCCGCCATCCCCGGCCTGAACCGGGCCGCGTCGGCCGAGGCGGTCATTGAGGGGGCGGACTGCGTCTATATCGCCACACCCCCGGCCACCCACCTCGCCTACGCCCGCATGGCGCGGCAGGCCGGGCGCGCAGTGTTCCTGGAAAAGCCGCTAGCGGTCGATCTGCTCGACAGCCGGCGCTTCCTGGGGGAGACGCAGGCCGGCGGGGCGCGGGTGGCCGTCAACTTCCCCTTCACGTCCTCCCCCGCCGTCGCCCGGCTGGCGGAGTGGCTGCGCGACGGCGTGACCGGCGCCCCGCGCGGCTTCAGTATCGACGTCGGCTTCGCCGCCTGGCCGCGGCCATGGCAGGAGCAGGCCGCCCCCTGGCTCGACGGCCCGGCCGAGGGCGGCTTCACCCGCGAGGTCGTGTCGCACTTCCTGTTCCTGTCCCGCCGCCTGCTGGGGCCGCTGGGCCTGCTGTCCAGCAATGCCGAATACCAGGCCCCGGGCCGCACCGAGACTTCGATCACCGCGCGCCTGGACGCCGGCGGGCTGCCGGGCCGGGTGCAGGGCGCGGTTGGGTCCACGCCGGAGCACGACACCAACATCTGGACGGTGCGCGGCGTCGCCGACATCCGCCTGCGCGACTGGTCGCTTGCCGAGCGCCAGCGCCCCGACGGCACCTGGGCGCCCGATCCCGAAGCCCTGTCCAACGAGCGCCTGCGCCCCCTGGTGCTGCACCTCCAGTTGCAGCAGGTCGCCCGCATGACCCGCGGCGAGCCGCACCACCTGGCGACCGTCACCGAGGCGTTCGAGGTGCAGGAAGTCGTCGAAGCCATCCTGGCCGGCGCCGCCGTGCCGAACGTCACCCGGCGCACCTAGCGGGCATGCAAAACACCGACCGCCCCGGCGCCCCGCGTCCGCCGCCCCGCAGCACCGGGCGGTCTCCGCCGGGCCTCGACCCGCGCGCCGCCAGCGTGCTGCGGGAGATCGTCGAGCAGTACGTGGCCACCGGGGAGCCGGTCGGCAGCCGCACCCTGTCGCGCCGGCTGCCGATGGCGCTGTCCCCGGCGACGATCCGCAACGTGATGGCCGACCTGACCGACGCCGGGCTGCTGTTCTCCCCGCACACCAGCGCCGGGCGGCTGCCAACCGACCGCGGGCTGCGGCTGTTCGTCGATGGCCTGCTGCAATCGGGCGGCCTGGCGGAGGACGAGCGCGAGGCGATCTCCCGCGCGCTGGAGGCCCGGGGCCGCAGTCTGGAGGACACCCTGGCCGAGGCGAGCACCATGCTGGCGGGCCTGGCGGGCGCAGCCGGGCTGGTGCTGGCGCCTAAGTCGGACGGGGCAGTGCGCCACATCGAGTTCGTGCCGCTCGGCCCCGGCCGCGCCCTGGTGATCCTGGTGTCCGCCGACGGCCAGGTGGAGAACCGGGTGATCGAGACCCCGCCGGGCCTGCCGCCCTCCGCGCTGACGGAGGCGACGAACTACCTCAACGCGCAACTGGCCGGCCGCAGCCTGTCCGAACGCAGCCTGGCCGAGCTGCGCCGGGTGGTCGGCGCCGACATGGCGCAGGACCGGTCGCAGTTGGACGGGCTGACGTCGCAGGTGGTGGAAGCCGGGCTTGCCACCTGGACCGGCGAGGGCCGTGGCGGCGCCCTGATCGTGCGCGGCCAGGCCCGGCTGCTGCAGGAGGTGACGCAGATCGAGAGCCTCGCCGCAATCCAGACCCTGTTCGAGCGGCTGGAGCACCAGGAGACCATGCTGCGGCTGCTGGACCTGGCAGAGGCGTCGGACGGCGTGCGCATCTTCATCGGCGCCGAAAGCGGGCTGTTCGGCGCCAGCGGCGTCTCGATGGTGGTCGCCCCGGCGCGCAACGGCGCCGACCGCATCGTCGGCGCCATCGGCGTGATCGGCCCGACGCGCATCAACTACGGCCGGATCATCCCGGTGGTGGACTACACCGCCCGGGTGATCGGGCGCCTGCTGGGATAAACCACCCACCGGCTGGGAGACAGCGTTGTTTCGCATTAATTTCACGTACGCTGTCGTACACGATGAACGAATGCGGCCCAGCCCCGTTAACGGCGCAGAGACCTAATCTGTGGCGGCCCAACCATGTCGGATAAACGCAACTGCCTGCTGCTGGTCGAGGATGATGCCCTCGTACGGATGACCGTGGCGCTTATGCTGGAAGACGACGGGTTCGGCGTGGTCGAGGCGGCGACGGCCGAGGAAGCTTTGGGCTTGATGCGCAGCGGGCTGGATGCCCCGGTGATGGTGACGGACGTGGACTTGGGCGCTGGCTGGAACGGCATGGAACTGGCCGATCAGTTGCGTGCCCTGTCGCCGGACCTGGTGATCATCTTCATTACCGGGCGCATGGCTTCGCTCGCCGGCCGGTCGCTCGGCCCGCGTGAGGCGGTGCTGCCGAAGCCGTTCGAGGGCAGCGTGCTGGCCCGCCTGGTGCGGGAGATGTCGGCCCACTGATGCGCGTATCCACACCGTTCGTCCGCGGCCCGGGCGCAACCATTTACCAGGGGCCTGCGTTGGTCCGCCATCCACAACGGAGGACCACGGCCATGAAAGCAATCAAACTCGGATTTGCCGCGGCGCTGCTGTGCACGGCGGCCATTGCGCAGACGACCACGACGCCGGGCACGACAGGCTCCACGATGGGCACGACGGGAACATCGACCCCGCGTATCCCAGGCACGACGACCAACACGCCGGCGCAGTTGAGCACGACCAACAACAACTCCGCCACGCCGCCGGCGGTGACTACCTCGAATGCCAACAATAAGACCTCGGCCGCCCCGGTGAAAGGCCGCAACAGCTTCACGATGGGCGAGGCCCGCCGCCGTATCGAGAAGGGCGGCTTCACCCAAGTCACTGCGTTGAAGAAGGACGCCGATGGCATTTGGCGCGGCAAGGCTATGAAGTCCGGCTCGTCAGTTGACGTTTACTGCGACTACCAAGGCAACGTCGGCGCCGCCTCGTAACCGCGGCTGCATCTCAAAGGAAATACTCCAATGCGTACCATCGCTCACGTTTACCAGACTTACGCCGAGGCAACCCGCGTCGTGCAGTCGCTTGAGAGCGCCGGCATCCCGCATAGCGACATCAGCATCGTCTCCGGCGACAAGACCGTTAGCAGCACCGGCTATGACAGCATGGGCACGTCCGAAACGAACACCGGCCTGACCAGCGGCGACCCGGAGCAGGGTGCGGCAACCGGCGGCGGCACCGGTGCTACCATCGGCACGGTGCTGGGCGGCGGCGCGGGTCTGCTGGCTGGCATCGGCTCGCTTGCCATCCCCGGCATCGGCCCGCTCGTGGCGGCTGGCTGGCTGGTGGCGGCGCTGACCGGCGCCGGCGTCGGCGCGGCGGCGGGTGGCCTGCTGGGCAGCCTGACGGGCGCCGGCGTCAGCGAGGCCGATGCCCAGACCTATCAGGAGGGCGTCAACAGCGGCGGCACCCTGGTCACGGTCCGCGCCGATGACGCGCAGGCCGCGCATGTCGAGCAGATCATGGGCATGACGACCGGATACGCCGACACGGCAACGACGGGTGTCATGGGGGCCGCTGGTGCGGCTGGCATGGCTGGCGGCTATGAGTCGACGGCCGCCCGAGATGCTTCGATGGGTGCCGACGCGACAGGCACGGGCACGATGGGCACCACCGCCCCGATGGGCACCACTGCTCCAATGGGCACCACCATGCCGAAGCCGTCTGGCACTACGTCCATGGCGTCCGACACCACGACGATGAGCAGCCCCGACACCATCAAGGTGATGAAGGAAGACTTGGTCGTCGGCAAGCGCGAGGTCGAGGCCGGCGGTGTGCGCGTCACCTCCCATGTCGTCGAGACGCCTGTGCAGGAGCAGGTCACCCTGCATGAGGAGAACGTCAGCATCGAGCGCCGCCCGGTGAACGAGCGCGTCAGCGGCACCGAGGCGTTCCGCGACCAGACCATTGAGGCCCGCGGGACGGCCGAGGAGGCCGTGGTCGGCAAGGACGTGCGCGTCGTTGAGGAGATCGGCCTCAAGAAGGAGGCTACCGACCGCGTCGAGACCGTGCGCGACAACGTGCGCGAGACCAAGGTCGACGTCGAGAACGTTGCCTCTACGGGCACGACGAGCGTGACCGGCGGCACCGGCGAGACCAAGCGTATGCCGGGCGTTTAAGCACACCTGAGCAATTAAGGAGCGGGGAGGGCGGTGCCCTCCCCGTTTTCGTTTGGGCAGACACGCGTGGCGCCGGGACATTGCCTGCCTTCTCCCTCCGGGCAAGGGCCGCAGGAAACCGCATCTTCTCCCTCTCCCGCTTCGGGAGAAGGCCGGGGTGAGGAGGTCTAGCTTGCCAGCACGGCATCCGACGCCGGCGGAACTGGGTTGCCCGGGTCGGCAGGTCCGCGCCGCACGACCCCCTCATCCTGGCCCTCTCCCGAAGGGGGAGAGGGAGGCAGCAGCTAGGCTACCTTTGTTTGGGCCGGCTGGGCCAGCTAGTGCGCCGCTGCCCAGCTATGGCCTTGGCCGGTCTCTACCACCAGCGGCACAGAGATGGTCGCTGCGGCTTCCATGACCCGCTTCGCCACCGCTGCCGTCTCGTCGGCCTCCCCGGCGAGTGCCTCGAACAGCAACTCGTCATGCACCTGCAGCAGCAGCCGCGCCCGCAGCCCGGCGGCGTCCAGCGCAACGGGCAGGCGCACCATCGCCCGCTTGATGATGTCCGCCGCTCCACCTTGCAGCGGCGCGTTCATCGCCTGCCGCTCGGCATAGGCCCGGCGTTGCGCCATCTTGTCGTTGATGCCCGGCACCCAGCAGCGTCGGCCGAATGGCGTCAGCACGTAGCCGTACTCCCGCGCCTCGGCCTTCGTGCGGTCCATGTAGGCGCGGATACCGGGGTAGCGCTCGAAGTACGCCTGGATGTAGCTGCGTGCCTCGCCAGGCTCGATGCTGAGCTGCCGGGCCAGGCCGAAGGCGCTGATGCCGTAGATGATGCCGAAGTTGATCGCCTTGGCCCGGCGGCGCGTGCCGGGGTCCATGCCCTCCATCGGCACGCCGAACACCTCGGACGCGGTGCGGGTGTGGATGTCCTGCCCGGTGGCGAATGCCTCCTTCAGCGGCGCGATGTCGGCGACATGCGCCATCAGCCGCAGTTCGATCTGCGAGTAGTCGCAGCTCACCAGCACATGCCCGTCCTCCGCCACGAAGGCCCGGCGGATGCGTGCGCCCTCCTCCGTGCGGATCGGGATGTTCTGCAGGTTGGGGTCAGTAGAAGAAAGGCGCCCGGTGCTGGTGATCGCCTGGGCGAAGCTGGTGTGGACGCGGCCGGTATCGGGGTTGATCTGCTCGACCAGGGCCTCGGTGTAGGTGGAGCGCAGCTTGGACAGTTGCCGCCACTCGATAATGCGGGCGGGCAGCTCGTGCCCTTGGTCGGCCAGGGTTTGCAGCACCACGACATCGGTGCCCCAGGCGCCGCTGGCCAGGCGCTTGCCGCCGGGCAGGGCCTGCTCGTCGAACAGGATTTCGCCCAATTGCTTGGCGCTGCCGAGGCTGAACGGGCGGCCGGCCATCTTGTGGATTTCGCCCTCCATCACCGCCATGCGGGCGGCGAAGTCGGCGGACATGCGGCGCAGCTCGGCCTCGTCCACCTTCACACCGGCCTGCTCCATCCGCATCAGCACGGGGACCAGGCGGCGCTCCATCTGCTCATAGATGACCAGGCTGTGCGTCGTCCGCAGGTCCGGGCGCAGGCGGTGCCACAGGCGCAGGGTCACGTCCGCGTCCTCGGCGGCATAGGCCGTTGCGCGGTCCAGCGGCACGTCGGCGAACGGGATGCGGCCCCGGCCGGTGCCGGTGACGGAGTCGTAGCTGATCGGGTTGTGGCCGAGGTGCATCCGGGACAGCTCGTCCATGCCGTGGCCGTGCCGCCCGGCCTCCTGCGCGTAGGAGATCAGCATGGTGTCGTCGATGGGGGTGATGCCGGGCAGGCCGGCGCGTTCCAGCACGATCTGGTCGTACTTGGCGTTCTGCAGCACCTTCAGCACCGTCGCATCCCGCAGCAGCGGCGCCAGGGCGGTGAGGGCGTCGGCGGGGGTGACCTGCACGAGGGCTGGCGGGGCCGCCTCGGGCGCCGGGCCGTCCAGCGCCAGTTGCGCCGCGGGCTGGGACAGGCGGTGGGCGACCGGCACGTAGCAGGCACGGCCGGGCGCGGTCGCCAGGGACAGGCCGACCAGGTTGGCACGCAGGGCGTCCAGGTTGTCCGTCTCGGTGTCCAGCGCGAAGACCCCCGCGGCCTGCGCCTCGGCGATCCAGGCGTGCAGTTGGTCCAGCGTCGTCACGCACTCGTAGGGGCCATAGGCCGGTTGCCCTTCGCCCGGCAGCTTCACCGGGAGAGCCGGCATGGCCGGGGCGGACATGCGGACCACGCCCTCCAGCCCCAGCCGGTTCAGCGCCGTCTTGAAGCCCTGGGCCTGCAGCCAGGCGGCCAGCACGGGGCGGTCGGGGTCCTTGGCGCGCAGGCCCTCCAGGGGCAGCGGCAGGGGCACGTCGCGGCACAGCGTGACCAGCTTGCGGCTGATGCGGGCGCTGTCGGCGTGCTGGATCAGCATGTCGCGGCGCTTGCTGGGCTTCATCGTGGGGGCGGCGGCCAGCACGCCCTCGACGTCGCCGAACTCCTGGATCAGTTGCGCGGCGTTCTTGGGGCCGATGCCGGGGACGCCGGGGACGTTGTCCACGCTGTCGCCCATCAGGGCCTGCACGTCCACCACCTTGTCCGGCATGACGCCGAACTTCTCCATGACCTCGGCGGGGCCGATCGGCCTCTGCTTGATCGGGTCCTGCATCGTCACCTGGTCGTCCACCAGCTGCATCAGGTCCTTGTCGGACGACACGATGGTGACGCGCCCGCCCGCCTCGGTGGCGGCGCGGGCGTAGGAGGCGATCAGGTCGTCGGCCTCCCAGGTGTCCAGCTCCACCCCGGCGACGCCGTAGGCCCGCGTCGCCTCCCGCACGAGGGCAAACTGCGGCACCAGCTCGGGGGCTGGTTCGGGGCGCTGGGCCTTGTACTTGTCATACAGCTCGTTGCGGAAGGTGGTGCGCCCGGCGTCGAACACGACGGCGATGTGGGTGCCCTCGTGGTGCTCCAGCAGGCGGCCGAGCATGTTGGAGAAGCCGAACACTGCGTTGACCGGCGTGCCGTCCGGCCGGGTCATGGGGGGTAGGGCGTGGAAGGCGCGGAAGATGAAGCCGGACCCGTCAATCAGGATCAGGTGCATCGGCGGGCTGGCGCCCTGGTCCGGCAGCGCGGCCTGGTCCGGCGCGGCGGTGTCCATCACATCGGTCTGCGGCACGCTAATGGTCCACGTTCCCGGCGCCGGGGTTCAGCACGAAGATGCGGGAACACCAGGGGCAGAAGGTCTGGTCATGGTCGATGCGCAACCAAACCCGGGGATGGCCCAGCGGCCCATCCCCGCCATCGCAGGCGACCACGCGCTCGTCCACGTGCAGCACCTCGGGGATGGCAAGCTCGGGGTGCGGGGTGTCGCTGCCGAAGGGTGCGTCGGGCATGGGGGGTGCTCTCTGGTCGGGGGTGCGCCGGGATGATAGGCATGGCGACCGTGGTTGCAATCCATTCTGCCTGGCTGCGCGGCCTGGTGCTGGCCGTTGCCCTGGCGGGCTGCACGGGGCTGCCGACCTATAACATGCCCTTGGCGCCGTTGCCCGCCTCCGCGTTGCAGGCGGACACGGTTTTCATCATGCCGGACGGGGCGAGGCTGCCGGTGCGGACCTGGCTGCCGGACGGGGCGCCGCGGGCGGTCGTGCTGGCGCTGCATGGCTTCGACGACAGCCGCGACGCTTGGGAGTATCCGGCGCCGGCCTTCACCGCGGCGGGCATGGCGGTATTCGCCCCGGACCAGCGCGGCTTCGGCGCGGCGCCGGAGCGGGGGCGCTGGGCGGGAGTGCCAGCGATGCAATCCGATGCATTCGCGGGCATCCGGCAATTGCGCGCGCGCTATCCCGGCGTGCCGCTGTTCGTGATGGGCGAGAGCATGGGGGGGGCGCTGACGATGACCTTGGCCGCCTCGGGACAGGCGCCGCCGGTGGACGGCTGGGTGCTGCTGGCGCCGGCCGTGTGGGGGCGGGAGCAGCAGGGGATCGCGCTGAGCAGCGGGCTGTGGCTGGTTTCGAGCGTCGCGCCGGACCTGCAGGTGACCGGGGGCGAGGTGCCGCTGCGGGTGATGGCCAGCGACAACCGCGAGGCGTTGATCCGCTTGGCGCAGGACCCGCTGACGATCCGCCGCACCCGGTTCGACACCCTGCGCGGCCTGACGGACCTGATGGACGCTGCCCAGGCTGCCGCGCCGGGGCTGCCAGCCAACACCTTGGCGCTGTATGGCGCGCATGACGCGCTGGTGCCGCCCGAGGCGACGGCTCGCGCCTGGGCGGCCATGGCGCCGGACGTGCGCCGGGGATACTACCCGAACGGCTATCACCTGCTGATGCGTGACAAGGCCCGTGACAAGGTGATCGGCGACGTGATCGCCTGGATGGGCGACCCCGGCGGCTGGTTGCCCTCCGGCGCGGACGTGGCGGCGGCGGCCTGGCGGGCCGGGCATCAATGAATGGGCTTGGCGCGGCGGTTGGGTTGGGCTATCCAGCGTGCGCGGGACCCGTAGCTCAGCTGGATAGAGCGCTGCCCTCCGAAGGCAGAGGCCGAACGTTCGAATCGTTTCGGGTCCGCCAACTCTCTTAGTGGCTTAGCTGGGCTGGGCAAGCTAGGTCTAGGTAGCACATCGGTAGCGGCAGCACAGCCAAACCGATTGCTGCACCAGCCGACAGGCGTAGGACCCCGGCCCTTGTCGCAGCATCCGCCGCTGCCAGCATGCAGCGTGACCTCCCAGCCGTGCAGGCGGCCCTCGACCTGCCCTGGACCACAAGCCCCGCCGAAGGGTGTCAAACGACAGCGCGGGACGTGCGGGAGAACCACCGTCGCCGGCGCGCTTACAGCGCCCACGGGAGGCATGGCCGCCTCCAGTTCGATGGTCTGCGCCCGTAGGGCGCCGCTCGACCGCAAGGGCCTGCTCCATAGGCTGCCCTGCTGCTCGCTACCGTGGACGGCCTGGTGCTTCTAGACGCCGTGAGATGCGGCGACGCCGCTGACCGCGCCGTAGCCCGGCACGGGACGCCATGATCCGGTCGGGGCTGGCCAACAGGCAGCCCTACCGCGCACCAGCAGACGGACTGCCCTCGATCAAACTTCCGGCCTTCGGGTGGCGGTGCCGGTCATTCCGTAGCCCAACCCCATCGCTCGCACGAGCGCTGCGTATGCTTCAGCCCTGCCGTTGCCGGTCAGACCTGCACCACCCGCTGCCGGGCGGCTCGCCATGCCTTGCCCGGGCGAGATGTTCACTCGCTGGACCGCGCCAGCTTCGCCTGGCGCAGCCGTTGCAACCGGACCCCAGCGACGATGAGAATGATTCTCACTCGTCTTGCAAGTGCGAACCATTCTCATGTAAGGGAGGATCATGCGACCGCAGGAGCTGCCAGCCCACATGAGAGACGCCCCTAACGCGACCGGCCAAATGCGATGCGCGCAGCTTGCTGCGCTGGCAGGCATCGTCGGCATCGTCTTCTCTGGCGCTGCACTCGCATCGCCGCCGCCGCTATCCGTCCCAGCCAGTTCCGAGGAGAATGGCGAGCCCGGCACCTCGTCCGGCCTCCTGGGCAATCTCGAACGGACCAACTTCCTGCTCGGCGACCTGTTCGGCCTGCGCAGCTCGCTCAGCCCTTATGGAGTCACCATCGCGCTGCAGGAAACCAGCGAGGTCCTCGGCAACGCCACCGGCGGCGTCCACCATGGCGCCGATTACGACGGCCTTACCCAGGCGCTGCTCCAGCTCGACACCCAGCGCGCGTTCGGCTGGCATGGTGGCCTGTTCAACGTCAGCGCGCTGCAGATCCACGGCCGCAACCTCAGCGCGGACAACCTCTACAGCCTGCAAACCGCCAGCGGCATCGAGGCTGACCGGGCTACCCGGCTATGGGAGCTGTGGTACCAGCAGAAATTCCTCGACGAGGATCGCCTGGACATCAAGATCGGCCAGCAAAGCGCCGACCAGGAGTTCATCGTCAATCCGAACGGCGCCTACTTCGTCAACACGATGTTTGGCTGGCCCGTGGTGCCGTCCTACGATCTGCCGGGTGGCGGCCCCGCTTACCCGCTTGCAGCGCCCGCCATCCGTGTCCGCTACCGGCCGATCAATTCCCTGGCCATCCTGGTCGGCGTCTTCAACGGCAGCCCAGCCTCCAACAACACCGGCGACTCGCAGCGCGTGAATGCGTCCGGCATCCAGTTCCCCGTCAACCGCGGCCCGCTGATCTTCGCCGAGCTGCAGTACACCTACCCATCCCTCGGTGGCATGGTCGAACCCGGCGAGGACGCCCCGCTGGGCCACACCTACAAGCTCGGCGCCTGGTACGATGCCGAGAGATTCGACGACCTGCGTTACGACAACACTGGTGCGTCGCTCGCCTCCCCCAACAGCACCGGGCTGCCGCGCCGCCACTCCGGCAACACCTCGGTCTATGCCGTCGCCGACCAGATGGTCTGGCGCAACAGCGCGAATCCAAACCAGTCGGTCAGCGTGTTCGGCCGGGCCATGTTCACCCCTCAGGGCGACCGCAACCTGGTGGACTACAGCGCAAATGGCGGTGTCGTCTGGCACGCCCCGATCCGGAACCGGGCGGACGACACGGTGGGGCTTGGCTTCGGCTACGCCCATGTCAGCCACCGCGCCGCCGGATTGGACCAGGACACGGCCCTGGCAAGCCTTAACGCGACACCCGCGACGTACAATCCGGTCCGCAGCAGCGAGACGTTCATCGAGGCGACGTACCAGTACCAGGTCCACCCCTGGTGGCAGATCCAGCCCGACGCGCAATACGTGTTCAAGCCCGGCGGCGGGCTGCAGAACCCGCTCGAACCCACCCAGCACATCAAGAACGAGCTTGTGCTCGGCCTTCGTACCAACGTGCTTTTCTGATGAGGAGACAGCCCATGCCCAATGCCGTGCGGTCCGGACTCGGGGCCGCCCTCCTGCTCGCGAGCACCGCATTTGCCGGAGGCGCCAGCGCGCAGCCGCGCGGATTTCTGGAGACCGTGCACCGCCACACCACCCTCACCTCGACGGTGACCGATAATGGGGACCTCAACCCCTATGCGGTGATCGTGGCCCCGGTATCGGCCGGGAAGGTGATGAAGGACGACGTGCTCGTCGATAACTTCAACAACATTTCGAACTTGCAGGGCACCGGCACCACGATTGTGGGCTACCGCCCCAGCACGCAACAGACCTACCTGCTCGCCCGGCTGCCGCAAAAGGTGCCGCACTGCCCCGGCGGGGTCGGGCTGACCACGGCGATGGCGATGCTGAAGACCGGCTGGATCATCGTCGGCAGCACGCCCAGCACGGACGGCACCACGGCCACCAAGGGCGATGGCTGCATGCTGGTGCTGGACCCGAACGGCAAGCTGGTCGCCACCTGGTCTGGCCCCACCATCAACGACCCCTGGGGGAACATGGCGGTGGTCGATAACGGCTCCACGGCAACCTTGTTCATCAGCATGGCCGGGTTCGACCTGCCGCCGCCGACAAAGCTCGACCCGAAAACCGGCATCCCGGTCATCATGCACAAGGCCACCGTGCTGCGCCTGGAAATCTCGGTTCCCGACGGCAAGCCCCCGGTGCTGCTGAGCCAGACGGTGGTGGGCGACGGCTTCGCGCACCGGGCCGATTACGACAACTTCCTGCTCGGCCCGACGGGGCTGGCGCTTGGCGCCGACAGCACGCTGTATGTCACCGACGGGCTGGACAACGTCATTACCGCCATCCCGAACGCCACCACGCGCACGGACAGCGCTGGGACCGGCCGGGTGGTCACCAGGGACGGGCTGCTGTCCTGGCCGCTCGCCATGGTCTGGTCGCCGGAGGGGCACCTGCTGGTCTGCAACGGCAAGGACGGCCGCCTGGTGGAGGTGGACCCCGCGGCTAGCAAGCAGGTCTATGCTCAGTGGATTAACAACGACCAGGCGCAATCGCCGCCGGGCAACGGCGACCTGTTCGGGATTGCGATGACGCCGGACAACAAGGGATTCTACTACGTGATGGACGACGTGAACACGCTGATGCGGGGTGGGCGGTGAGCGGCTGTCCCTTCGCGACCCGGCGCGGCCTGCTCGGCGGCGCGGTCGGTCTCGCTGGGGCGGTGGGCGCCGGCCGTGCCTCCGCCGCCTCTGGGCAGCCGCCGCTCACCAAGACGGAAGCACTGCCGCAGGACCGGCTGCTGCCGTTCTACGGCGCCCATCAAAACGGCATCGTGACGCCGATCCAGGCGCACACCTACTTCGCCGCCTTCGACGCGACCACCACCAAGGTCGCCGATATCGCGGCCCTGATGCAGCGGTGGACCGATGCCGCCGCCAAGCTCACCCAGGGCTTGTCCGCAGGCCCGGCTGATGCGAAGGCCTCCCCCCCAGGCGACTCTGGCGATGTGCTGGGCCTGCCGCCCAGCCGGCTGACAGTCACGGTCGGCTTCGGGCCGAGCCTGTTCGAGAAGGACGGCGAGGACCGTTTCGGCCTGGCCAAGCACCGGCCCGAAGCCTTCGTGGACCTGCCGCGCTTCGTCGGCGACCAACTGGCGCCGGAACGCACCGGTGGGGACTTCTCCGTCCAGGCCTGCGGCGACGATCCGCAGGCGACGATGCACGCCGTGCGGCAGTTCATGCGCCTGGCCGATGGCGTGGCCACCGTGCGCTGGGTGCAGGCGGGCTTCGTGCCGGGCTACGACCCGACCGTAACCCCGCGCAACCTGATGGGCTTCAAGGACGGCACGGCGAATGTCGCCGTGTCCGACCCGAAGGCGCTCGACCAGTTCGTATGGGTGCAGGGTGAGGGCGGCCCCTGGATGAACGGCGGGTCATACGTCGTCGCCCGCCCAATCCGCATCGCGCTCGAACACTGGGACCGGATGAAACTGGCCTTCCAGGAGCAGACGGTCGGCCGCGAGAAGGCTTCGGGCGCGCCGATCGGCGGCAAGGACGAGTTCGATGTGGCGGACTTCGATGCCGAGGACGAGGACGGCAACCCGGTCGTGGCCGAGAACGCGCACATGCGGCTGGCGGCGGCGGTGAACAACGACGGCGCGCAGATCCTGCGCCGGGGCTATTCCTACGATAACGGCGTCAGCATGGTCGCCGAGCGCTGGCCGCCGTGGCGTCACGCCCTGGAAATCGACGCCGGGCTGCTGTTCATCTGCTACCAGCGCGACCCGCGCACCGGGTTCATCAAGATCTTCGACCGGATGGCGAAGTTCGACATGCTGAACCAATTCGTGACGCATGTCGGTGGTGGCCTGTTTGCTTGCCCGCACGGCGTGGTGGACGGCGGCTACCTCGCGCAGGACCTTTTCGAGGCGGCCTAAGCAGGCTTGTGCAGCCTGGGCGCCGGCGGACCTGGCGCGGGGATTATACAGCCCGGCAATCGCCGCACCCGCGCACGGAGCAAGCTACGACCCGCGCCAGGGCACCTTCGACTTGAAGGGTCGGCACGAGCGCATGGTTCCGCTGCGGGACCGGGCCGCTTCGGCTGGCGCGTGAGCCGCCTGATCCCATGGCCAGGGACGGCATTGTCAGCCGATACCCATCCCTGTCCGGCTTGCCAGGGCATCATGGCTGATCGCTTCGCGTTCTATCGACGGCATGCTTGATGAGCGCCGCAGCCGATCCGAGCTTCAGCTTGGTCTTGATCTGGGCAGCCGCGTTGGCGGCGGTGCGGTAGCTGACCCCGAGTTGACTCGCGATCTCGGTCAAGCTCTGCCCCCGCCCGAGCAGGTCGAACACCTCGCGCTCCCGTACCGTCAATTCCTCCAGGGGATCGCTCTCCCGCGGCGGCCGCAGCGCGAGCAGCTCGGCAACGCGCGGCGCCAGGTACAGGCCGCCGCCCTGCACGCACTCGATTGCTTCCACCATGCTCGCCGGGTCGTCGTTCTTGGTCACGTAACCCCGCGCACCCGCCTCCAAGGCCAAGGTCACGAAGGGGATGTCCTCATACATGCTGAATACAATAACCTTGAGCTGCGGCGTCTGCTCCCGCATCAAGCGGAGCACCTCCATGCCCGGCAAATCCGGCAGGCGAAGGTCGAGCACCGCAATGTCCGGCAACTCTGCGGCATTCAGGGCCACGGCCTCCGCGCCGGTGCTCGCCTCGATCACCTCCAACGCCGCATCATCGGATGCGTAGTCCCGCAGCAGCCGGCGGCAGCCGGCGCGAACGATCGGATGGTCCTCGACCAGCAGGATTTTCATCGCTCCGTCCGTCCCAACCTTTGCCACGGCAGAACCGCATCGACCATCGCGCCGCCCGCCGCGTCGTTGCCGATTAGGATTTGGCCGCCCACGCTGCGCACTCGCTCGGTCATCCCCAGCAGTCCGTAGCCGAATTGCTGCGGCTGCGTGAAGCCGCGGCCGTCGTCGCTGATCGTCGCCTGCAGCCTGGCGTCACCCGGCGCGTCCTGCAGCCGGACGCATACCCGGCGCGCGCCGGCATGGCGGGCGGCGTTCGTCAGGCATTCCTGCACGAGCCGGAACAGCACGAGTGCCACGGCATCGTCCATCGATGCCAGGCTGCAGGAGAACTCAAGCGACCACGCCACCTCTGGCCGGAGCTGCCGCCAGGAGGCGACGAGCTGATCCAGCGCCTGGCCGATGCCCATCTCCTCCAGCACCAACGGCCGCAGCCGGGCGAGCATCCGCGCGTTCGTGTGCTGGATGCCGTCCACCAACCCGGAGATCGTCGCCGCGCGGGCGGCGATGGCGGGCAGGCGGTCGTCCCTCGTCACCGCCTCCGGCGCGCAGCGGCGCATGATGCTGGTAACCTCGGCGCGGATGGCGAACAGGGTCGGCCCGAACTCGTCGTGCAACTCACGCGCGACTTCGCGGCGCTCCGCCTCCTGGACGGAGATCAGCTTGTCGATCAACAGGTTGTTGTCCGCCGAGAGCCTGCGCAGGGTTTGGCTGAGGCTGTGGCAACGGGTGCCGATGCGCTGGAGTTCGGTCAGGCGGATCGGCGCCAAGCCCGCGCCGAACCGCCCCTGCTCCAGGTCATCCAAGCTGTCGGCCAGCACTCGGAGCGGGCGCAGCGAGAGAGCGGTCGCAACGGAGATCAGCAGCACGATGATCGCCGACATCAGGATGATCAGCAGCGCAAGCCAGCGCAGGTCAGTCCAGATCTCGCTGATCTCGTCATAGGGATTGGACCGCAGCAGCACCTGTCCGACGCGCTCCCCGTGCAAGACGACGGGGAACGTGTCAGTGGTCGAAGGCGGCCGGAGCAGTCGCCCGAACCAGGCCGGCACCTTGGGCGAGTTCCCGAGATCGAGCGGCGGCAGACCGGTCGCCTCGGGCTGTCCCGGGATCACGACGATGTCCAGATGCCTGACGCGGAGCAACTGTGCCTCGACGTCCTGCAATGCCTCGCGCGGGCTCGATGCGCCTGCGGCGGTATGCAGCGCCGCTTGAACGATGATCCGGCCGGCCACCACGCTGCTCGCCGCCTCGCGGCGGATGCGCGCGCTTGCGCCATGCAGCGCGAGCACCGCTGCGGCGAGCAGGCCGCAGGCCAGGATGACGGTTGGGATCAGGACCAGGCGCAGCCGCAGCGAATGCACGGTTTTCTCCGAGGGGATACTGTCGCTGTTACGGTCTTGATTGCATAAAATGCAGTGCCGATTGCAATAAGTGCAGGCTTCACTTTGGCTGTGGACAAGACATAGGCCAGTTCGTAGCAAAGGAGAAACCTCGGGGGGATGCAATGAGAGCTTCGGCGCTGTACGCCGCTATTGCGGTGATGACGCCCGCTGCCCTGCTGCCGCAGGCCGTGCTCGCCCAGGCCGCCGCGCCAGGCGGCACGGCCACCAGCGCGCCGGAGGTCGATCTGCCCACGGTCAACATCGTCGGCAGCTCGCCGCTGCTCGGCTCCGGCATCGACCGCAACAAGCTGCCGGCCGAGACCAACGTGCTCAACGGCGCCGACATCACCCGCGACGGCACGCCCGACGCGCTGCGGGCGCTCAACGAGCAGGTCGGCGGCGTGAACCTCGACGCCGCGTCGGGCAATCCCGACCAGCCGACCCTGCTGTATCACGGCTTCCAGGCCTCTCCCCTGCTGGGAACGCCGCAGGGCCTGGCCGTCTATGTGAACGGCGCGCGCTTCAACGATGCCTTCGGCGACACGGTGAACTGGGACCTGATCCCCAGCCTCGCCATCGGCCAGATCAACCTCGAAGGCCCCAACCCGGTGTTCGGCCTGAACGCGCTGGGGGGATCGCTGAGCGTGCAACTCAAGAACGGCTTCACCTATCACGGCGGCGAGGCGGACCTCTATGGCGGCTCGTTCGGCCGGATCGTCGGCGAAATCCAGTATGGCACGCAGGTTGGCAACGTCAGCAGCTACGTCGCCGCCAGCGAGCAGCACCGGGACGGCTGGCGCGACCTGCAATCCTCCGACATCCAGAACTTCTACGGCGACCTCGGCTGGCGCGGCGACCGCGCCGAGGTGCACCTGAACCTGACCCTCGCGAACTCGGTGCTGAACGGCCCCGGCACGTCGCCGGTCGAGCTGCTGGCCGCCGACCCGGCGGCGCAGTTCACCGCGCCGAACCTGATCGCCAACCGCTATCTGTCGGCGAACCTGAGCGGCAACTACGACGTGTCCGACACGACCTCGATCCAGGCGCTCGCCTACTACCGCTACCTGCTGCAGCGGGTCGTGAACGGCAACGCGCCGAACGACACGCCGGCCAACGACGGGTCCGGGCTGCTCATCAACAGCAACGGCGCCTACAGCACGACCCGCGGTGGCGGCATGATCCCGGACTTCCTCAATGGCGGCCCGTATTCGGAGCAGGACCTGCAGACGACGAACACCAACGGCTATGGCGTGTCGGTGCAGGCGACGAACACCGGCGACGTGCTCGGCCACAAGAACCACCTGGTCGCCGGGCTCAGCTTCGATGGCGCGCAGACCGAGTTCAGCGCCACCGCGCTCCTCGGCGGCCTGACGCCGCTGGACCGCGTCTTCATCGGTCCCGGCGTGACCATCGATGAGCCAGGCACCAACGTGCCCGTGCGGCTTGCGACCAGCAACGCCTATTATGGCTTCTACCTGTCGGATACGCTGAACGTGACGCCGCGGCTGGCGGTCACGGCATCCGGCCGCTTCAACGCGGCCGAGATCGACTTGTCCGACCAGGGCGGCGGCAATCTCACCGGGCAGCACACCTACAACCGCTTCAACCCGGCCCTGGGCGCCACCTATGAAGTCGCGCCGTGGCTCACCGCCTATGCCGGCTACTCGGAAGCCAACCGGGCGCCCACGCCCGCCGAGCTGTCCTGCGCGGGACCGGCGGATAGCTGTAGCCTCGCCAACTTCTTCACCGGCGACCCGAACCTCAAGCAGGTCGTCGCGCACAACTGGGAGGCTGGCGTGCGCGGCACGGTCCGGCCAGCGGACGACCTTCGGATCACCTACAACCTGGGCCTGTTCCACAGCACGCTCGACGACGACATCCAATTCATCAACAGCGTGGACCTGAACCGGGCGTTCTTCCAGAACGTCGGGCAGACGCGGCGGCAGGGCGTGGACGCCGGCGTGCAGCTCAAGACGCCGCGCTGGCTGGCCTACGTCAACTACAGCTACACCGACGCCACCTTCCAGAGCAGCTTCGTCGAGTCCGCCGGCAGCAATCCCCAGGCCGACGCCAACGGCAACATCACCGTCCGGCGCGGCGACCGCCTGCCCGGCGTGCCCGCCAACCAGCTCAAGTTCGGGGCGAATTACAAGGTCACCGACCGGTGGACCGTGGGAGCGGTGGGCATCTACCAGAGCGGCCAATACCTGTTCGGCGACCCGGCCAACCTCACGCCGCGCCTGCCGGGCTTCGTCACGCTCAACCTGAACACCCAGTACCAGCTCACGCGGAACGTGCAGCTTTTCGGGCTGATCGAGAACGTCAACAACGCCAGGTACTACACCTACGGCACCTTCTCGCCGGTCTCCTCGGTCTTCCTGGCCCAGGCTCCGAACGCGACCAACCCGCGCAGCTACTCGCCGGCTGCGCCGATCGGCGGCTATGGCGGCGTGCGTGTCACGTTCTGAGCGGGCATCGCCTACGCCGGAGCCGTCTCTATCCAGCGCAGTGCCGGGCGTGCTGCATGATCGGCAGGTCCACGAGGCGAACGCGCTCGGCCAACCCGGTGGGATCATGGCCTGCATGCGCAGCCCCAGGTCCGGCGTGGCAGCCTGCAAGGGCCGGCAGCTCACGCACCGCTGGGACTGGCGACTCCGCCGGCCCGTCCTGCTCCCGGACGTGCGCGGCGTCGCCTCCATCTGCCCGCAAGCGGGTTTCCTGCAACAGGTCACCGCGCTAGACACGCTCGGCATCGACTGGCCGGAGAGCATATGCAAGCTGCGCTGAAAGCCCTGGCCGCCGCGGCCGCCCTCCGTGCCCGCTTCGCCGGGTCCGCCCGCGCCTGCACGGCCTACGTCACGAACGAGCGCAACAACACCGTCAGCGTTGTGGACCTCGACCAGATAAGGACGGCCAAGGCGGTCCTGGTCGGCCAGCACCCGCACGGCATCACGACTTGGATATTGAATTTGAGGATAAGCGATGATTCGTAGCACAACCAGCCTGCTTGCCGCCGCCGGCCTGCTCGCGGCCACCCTCGGCGCGGCACCGGTCTTGGCGCAGGCCACGACTGCGCCAGGAGGTGCCCCCCAGGACACGGCCGCATTCGTCCAGAAGTGGGACCGCAGCGGCAAGGGCGTGCTGGACCTGAAGGGGGTCCTGAACGCCGCGATCGTCAAGTTCGAGATGCTGGACAAGGACCACAAAGGCCACCTGACGCAGCAGGAGCTGTCGGGCCTGCTGCCGGCGCAGGACTTCGCCGCGGCCAACCCGGACAACGACACGACCATCGGGGCAGAGGAGTGGTTCGACCTAGTGCGCCGTCACTTCTATGCCGCCAATCCCGACAACGACGGCTCGCTCTCGGCCGACGAACTCAAGACGCCGCAGGGCCAGGCGCTGCTCAAGCTTCTTCAGTGACCAGGCCGCAGGTCCAAGGGATAGGAGCAATGCACATAGGCCGCCGCCGATGCGCACTGGCTGTCCTGACGGCAGCGCCTTCGATCGCTGGTGTTGCCGGTGGTTATCAGGCGTGCGGTCCCGGCCCGATCGGCTACGAAAGGGAGATGCGCGGGATGGTGCGGGTCAGCCCGCTCAGCGGCGCTGGGCGCGCCCGTGCCGCGCGGCGATGCTGGCGATCGAGCGCGGCCCTCATATGCCTGGTCGCAGCGTCCTGGTACGGCAGCGCGCAAGCCCAGCAGGCGCCGGCCCCTGCGGCGCCGATCCCGGTCGAGCTGAACAAGCTGGAGCCGCTGCCCGCACCTGCGGCCGCATCAGGCGCCGCCGCCGCGCCCGGCCTGGGATGCCGCGCCTACATCGTGGCGACCAATCCCACCGCGGAGCCAGTCACACAACTGCGACTCGACCTGATCCTGTTCGGCACTGACGGCGTCATCGCCCGGCGCGTCGCCCTCGACCTCGCCCCCCTGGCCCCGCGCAAGACGGCTGTGCGCGTGTTCGATCTGTCGGGCCTGTCCTGCGACGACATCGGCCGCGTGCTGGTCAACGACGTGCTCGCCTGCCAGCCCGGCCAGCACGAGGACGCGCCGCCGCCGGCCGATCAGGCACGCCAGGCCTGCCTGGATCGGCTGCAGCTCTCCTCGCGTGCCAGGGCCGAGCTGACCAAGTAGGCTGGGCCGGCCCCATGCGGCCCACCACCGCCGATACTGTTCTCCCCGCCGCACCCGGGGCGATGGCCGCCGGCCCCGTCCGGCTGCCCCGCCGGGCCGGACCGCCGGGCCAGATGCACCCGCCCGCGCTGCTGGCGGCGGCGCTGCTGCACGGCGCGGTCCTTCTGTTGCTGCTCAGCCCCGGCCGCCGGGCCTTGGCGCCTCCCCCATCAATTCCAGCCGTCACGTTCCAGATGCTGCCCGCGCCCGCCCAGGCCCCCGCCGCGGCGGCGCCCTCTGCTCCCGCGCCGGACCTTGCACAGGCAGCGTCCCCGCCGGCCGCCGCGGCCCCGGAGCCGCCAGAGCCGGCCGCCACGCCGCCGGCTCTGGCGCCGGAGGCGGCGCAGCAGGCGCCGTCCCCGCCACCACCGGCGGCGACCACGCCCGTCCCGCCCGACGCGGCGGCCGAGCCCGCGCCGCCGCCGCCGGCCGCTGTGCCGCTCGCGGCGCCGGACGACCGCAGCACGCCAGAGATCACGGCACAGCCATCGCCTCCGACCACCGACGCGGCGCCCGTTCCGCCGCCCCCTCCGGCGCAGGCGAGGGTGCCGCCGACGCAGCCCGTGCCGCACCGCCCGCCGCCGTTGCCCCGGCACGCCACGCAACCGCCACGCCCGGCTCCTTCCGAGCGGCGAGACCCAGACGAGACGACAACGCTCCGGACCGCGCCGCGTCCGGCTGTGCCCGCTCCACCGACGGCAGGCCCTGCCACGACGCCTTCGCCACCACCGGCCGCCCCCGCGGCGGCCGTAAGCCCGTCTTGGCAGGGCCAGCTCAGCGCCTGGCTGCAGAATCACAAGACCTACCCCGAAGCCGCCCGCGAGCAGGGCGAGGAGGGCGCCGCGACCGTGCGCTTCACCGTCGCCCGCGACGGCCGCGTGCTCACCGCCAGCCTTGTCCGCAGCAGCGGCTCGGCGCGGCTTGACGCGGCGGCGGTCGCCCTGCTGCGCGGCGCCCGCGTGCCGGCCTTCCCACCCGCCATGCTGCAGGCCGAGGCTACCGTCGCGGTCAGCATCCGCTATACGCTGGAGTAGTACTGACGACCCTCTGCCGTGACCATTGCGTCTGTGCATCAGGCCTGTCGCCGTCGTTGCGAGGTGTTGTTGCGGCATGGCACTTCAGGAGGGCACGGGCCGCAGGTTCGGTCTTGCGCCCCCTGGATTGCCGCGTCGCAAGCGCGGCTCGCAACGACGGTGGCAGACCTGATGCGGCAGCGCAGGGTCAGGGTGGACGGCGGTCGGCCCCGGTCAGGCGTCCGGCTCGGGCGCGCGCCGGTCCCGGAACGCGGCGGCTTGCAGGGGGTAGGCCGTCGTCCCCTTCAGCCGCTCCATCGCAAAGCGTGACGTGACGTTCTTCAGCGGCACGGCGGCGATCAGGCGCTTGTAGAAGCCGTCGAACTCCGCCATGCCGGCGACGGCGACGCGCAGCATGTAGTCCACCTCGCCGGCCATGCGGTAGGCGTCCATCACCTCCGGCATCGCCGCTAAGGTTGCTGCGAAGCTGGCCAACCAGTCCGGCGTATGCTCGTGCGCCTCGATGGCCACAAACACGATCAGGCCGACGCCGACCTGCTCCGGGTCCAGCAGGGCCACGCGGCGCTGGATGACGCCGGCCTGCTCCATCTTCTGGATGCGCTTCCACACCGGGGTGGCAGACAGGCCGACCTGCTCGGCCAGCTCAGACATCGCAACCGTCGCGTCCTGCTGCAGCAGGGCCAGCAGCTTGCGGTCCACCTCGTCCATTGCATGCCTCGCTGCCGCGGTGTGCGTCCGACAGGCGCAGCAAACCCCGGTGGCGCCAGGCTTGCAACCAGCAGCCGGGCCTGCGTCCCAGGTGCGGGCGGCGGTTGGGCACTGGCCGCCGCTGGCCGGGACCGGCCGTTCGTCTCAGCCCGCACCGCGGCACTCCATGCTGCCAAGCCGGGCTTCCGAACCGGCCGCCAACGGCATGGGATGGCGAAATCATCCGCAGCGCCGGGCTTCCGGTACTTCGCGGGCCTAGGCCGTGAACGGGTCGGCTGGTGGACGGAAGAACCGGATACTGAAAACGGCCGCGTGGGCGAACTCCCATTCCAGCGCACGCGGCTATTTTGCCGAATGCTGCTGTTGAATGCTGCCCTGCACCGCTGCCATGTCTGGCGTGTCACCTCGGATGCTCCAGGCCCATGCCCGTCTTCACCCCAGCCCGGTCCGTGCCTGCCGCCGCGATGCCCACTCCCTGCCGGCATCGGATGGCGGAGCTGCGGTCGCTGGCAGGGCCGGCCGGGGCCGGCCTGCTTCGGCCCGGTCAGGTATCATGATCGCGCGTCGGGCCATGCTGGCGGCCGGGCTGCTGGCCACCTGCCCGGCTCAGGCCCAAACCCGTTCGCAGCGCGTGACCCAGTATAAGGCGGGCGACCAGCTCCTGATGCTGGACGGGGCAAGCCAGCCCCGCCGCCTGACCCTGCCCGACGACGCCGCGGTCGCCTCGCACCAGGCGGTGGACGTGTCGCCGTTGTGGGACCGCTCGTTCGACCTGGGAGACGTTTGATGGACGGCATGACCCTGCGTGCGCCTGCAACGGAAGCCATTCCGCCCGAGCTTGCCGAACACGCCGCGGCGGTGGACCGCACCGGCGCCTTCCCGTGGGAGAGCCTGGACGCGCTGCACGCGGCCGGCCTGCTGGCGCTGACGGCCCGCACCGTGGATGGCGGGCAGGAGGCCGGGCTGGCGCGGGTGGCGGACCTGGTGCGCCGCGCCGGGCAGGGCTGCGCCTCCACGGCGCTGATCCTGGCGATGCAGTTGACGCACCTGCGGACCGCGGCGCGCTCGGACTGGCCGGAGCACCTGCGCGCGCTGGTCGGGCGCGGCGCCGGGCGGTTCGGGGCGCTGATCAACGCGCTGCGGGTGGAGCCGGCGCTGGGCACCCCGGCCCGCGGCGGGTTGCCCGCCACCATGGCGCGGCGCACGGCCGAGGGCTGGTCCATCACCGGCCGCAAGATCTACAGCACCGGCGCGCCCGGCCTGACCTGGATGCTGGTGTTCGCCCGCGTCGAACCCAGAGGTTCGCCGGATGTCGAACCCAGAGGTTCGCCGGATGTCGAACCCAGGGGTTCGCCGGGCACGGACGACGACGCGCCGCGCACCGGCCTGTTCCTGGTGCCCGCCAACGCTCCCGGCGTGCGGATCGAGGAGACCTGGGACCAGCTTGGCCTGCGCGGGTCCGGCAGCCATGACGTGGTGTTCGAGGCGGTGACGATCCCGCACGATCACGCCGTGGACCTGCGCGCCCCGGCGGATTGGGCGCAGCCGGACCCGGATGCCGCGGCCTGGAACGCCTTGCTGATCGCGGCGCTCTATACCGGCGTCGCTGAGGCCGCGCGGGACTGGACCGCCGGCTTCCTGCGGGACCGCGTGCCCGCCAACCTCGGCGCGCCGCTGGCCACCCTGCCCAGGATGCAGGAGGCGATGGGCCGGATCGAGGCGCTGCTGCTGACCAACCGCCGCCTGGTCGCCTGCGCCGCCGCCGACACCGACGCGGGCCGCCCGCCGGAGCCGGCCGAAAGCGGCCTGCTGAAGACGGTTGCGGCCGAGAACGCCATCGCCGCGGTGCAGGCCGCGATGCAGCTCGCCGGCAACCACGGCCTGTCCCGCGCCAACCCGCTGGAGCGGCACCTGCGCGATGTGCTGTGCGCCCGCGTCCATACGCCGCAGCCTGACGCCGCATTCGTCGCGGCAGGCCGTGCCATATTTGAGTCCGCCGGGCGCGCGGCACCCGGCCAATAGCCCGGCCAAATAGGAGGACCAGCATGACCCTCGAGTTCATCGGCATGATCCAGCCGCGCGAGCAGTCGGAAACCCGCCCGGCGCATGGCCCGGCGGTTGACCCCGGCTACCTCGCGGCCTCGGCCCAGGCGCACGAGGCCCATGCGGCGGAGGGCGGCGGCTTCGACCGCGTGCTGATCGGCTGGTACAGCAACGGGCCGGACGGCTTCCAGATCGCCGCCCACGCCGCGGCCCATACGAAGCAGGTCGGCTTCCTGGTCGCGCACCGGCCGGGCTTCCAGGCGCCGACCACGGCGGCGCGGGCGTTCGCGACGCTGGACCAGCTCAGCGGCGGGCGGGCGGCGATCCACGTGATTTCGGGCGGGGACGACCAAGACCAGGCGCGCGACGGCGACTGGCTGGGCAAGGACGACCGCTACGCCCGCACCGACGAGTACGTGGACGTGCTGAAGCGGGTCTGGACCGCCGACGCTCCGGTGGACCACGAGGGCGCGTACTACCGCATCCGGGGCGCCTCGCCCGCGGTGCGGACGGTGCAGCGCCCGCGCATCCCGATCTATTTCGGCGGTGCGTCCGACGCCGCCATCCGCGTTGCCGGCCGCCACGCCGACGTGTACGCGCTGTGGGGCGAAACCCGGGCGCAGGTCGCCGAGATCATCAGCCGGGTGCGGGCCGAAGCCGCAAAGCACGGCCGCCAGGTCCGGTTCAGCCTGTCCTTCCGCCCGATCCTGGGCGCCACGGAGGAAGAAGCCTGGGCGCGGGCGGAAGCCATCCTCGCCCGCACCTTGGAGGTGCGCGGAGAGGCCGCGCTCGGCCCCGTGGTTGGGGCGCCGGCCAACGCCGGGTCGCAGCGCCTGCTGGCCGCCGCGGCGCTGGGGGACCGCCCGGAGGGACGGCTGTATACCGCCATCGCCCGCGCCACCGGGGCGCGCGGCAACACCACGGCGCTGGTCGGCACGCCGCAGCAGGTGGCGGAGGCGTTCCTCGACTACCACGCGCTGGGCGTGACCACCTTCCTGATCCGCGGCTTCGATCCGCTGGGGGACGCGCTGGAGTATGGCCGCACCCTGCTGCCGCTGACCCGGCGCCTGCTGGCCGCCCGCACCCCCCAGCAGACCGCAGCCGAGTAGCATCTTGGACGAGGCATGGCAGGAAGCAAACGGGACAAGGACAGGGACGCTGACGGCCTGATGGCAACCAGGATCAAGCCCATTCAGGCCGCAAGGCCGCCCGAACGGACGGGACTACCTCGAAGTGGACGGCCCGACCCGCTGCCGATGTGCAGCCTGGTTCCGCCTACTGGCTGTCACCATGATCTGCACTGGCAAACTCCGGGGTCAATGCGTCGGCCACGGCCTCTTTCTTGGGCTGCGGCAGCAGCTTCATGACCAGGATGAACGAGGACAAGCAAAGGCAGATGATGTTCTGCACGATGATCGCCCACTGCCCCACCAACACGCCATAGACGAGCCAGGCGACGAAGCCGATCACCGTGATCACATACATCTTGAGCGAGATGCCGTCCGTGCTGCGCGACCGGATGACCGCCCATGCCTGCGGCACGAAGCTTATCATCGACAGCGTCGCCGCAAACAGGCTCACAACCGTGACGGCGTTCATGCCAGCCCTCCCACACGGCTTGCCCGCTTCATGCCAGCACGACGACCCCGGCATCCCGCTCGCCTGCCGGTCAGGTGTCTGCCCCGCCTCCGTTCATGGCGCCACCCGCAAGGCAGGGGGCGCACGGGCAAAGCATCCACCAGCGCCGGTGCGGTCGCATGTGCCTGCTGCCCGGGCAAGCCTAGGAATGCCGGCTCGGCCGTCCTGCGAACCTGCGAGAAGCCTCGCCGATGCCAAACAGGGGGAACGCGCGTCATGATCCTCTCTCCCCCGTGATCGCGCCGGCCTCGCCGTGCCCGGCGGGCTTGGAGGCGAGCGACCGCAACGTGCCCGCCAGCTCGCGCAGGCTGGTGCTGCCCTTGCTGAGCACCTGGCTTGCCCCGTCCAGGCGCCCGCGGTCCTCGCGGGTCAGGTCCCGTGCGCTGAGGACGACGACAGGCACGTCGGAGCAGCCGGGGCGTTCACGCAGGGCATGCAGGAATGCAAAGCCGTCCATGACCGGCATGGTGAGGTCGAGGAGGATCACCCGCGGCACCGCGAGCGCGACGCGGTCGAGCGCCTCCTGGCCATTGCCGGCCTCCATCACGGTCCAGCCGTTCTTCTCCAACACCGCACGTACCCGCGCGCGCGCGTCCGCGTCGTCGTCCACCACGAGCACGTCGCCATCCGCGTCGCGGAAGCGGTCCATCACGCCCCGGAACGCCTCCCACTCGACCGGCTTGGGCACGTAGCCGGCCGCGCCCAGGGACGTGGCGAGTCCCCGCTCGCTGACGAACGTGATCATCACGACGGGGATCTTGGCCAGCTCCGCGTCGGCCTTGAGCGTGGCCAGCACCGACCAGCCGTCCATGCCGGGCATCATCACGTCGAGCAGGATGGCCCTGGGCCGCAATGCCCGGGCCAGATCGATCCCGGTCCGGCCGTCCGGCGCCGTGCGCGCGGCGAACCCCTCGCGTTCCAGGAAGCGGCTCATCAGGTCGCGCTGTGCCGGGTCGTCGTCGATGACGAGCACGGTTTCCTGCCCAGGGACGGCCTCGCTTCCGGCGGCTTCCGGCACATCCTCCACGGCCTGCTTGGGTTCCGGCAGCACCGCTGGCAGCCTGACGGTGAAGATGCTGCCCTGGCCGGGCGCGCTCTGCACCGTCACGTCACCGCCCAGCATGGTGCTGAACGCCTTGGTGATGGACAAGCCCAGCCCGGTGCCGCCGAACTTGCGCGTGGTGGAGGCGTCCGCCTGCTGGAAGCGCTGGAACAGCTTGGCCAACTGCTCCTCCGTCATGCCGATGCCGGTGTCGCTGACCCGGAAGATGAACCAATCCTGCCCGCGGCCGCCGTCCGGGCCGGGTTCGCGCTCGGCGGCGAGCGTGATTGAGCTGCCCTCGGCGAACTTGGCCGCGTTGCTCAGCAGGTTCAGCAGCACCTGGCGTATCTTGGTCACGTCGGAGTGCATCGCGCCCAGGTCGGGGGCGACCTGGATGTGCAGGGTGTTGCCCTTCTTCTCCACCAGGCTCTGCACGGTGGACGCCACGTTGCGGACCATCTCGGCGGCGTCGAACGTCTCGGCATAGACCTCCATCTTGCCGCTCTCGACCTTGGACAGGTCCAGCACGTCGTTGATCAGGCTGAGCAGGTGGCGTGCGTTGGCCTCGATCTTGCCCATGTCGCCAGCCAGCCCGCTCAGGTCGCCGCCGTCCGCGATCTCCTCCTGCAGCATCTCGCTGTAGCCGATGATGGCCGACAAGGGCGTGCGCAGCTCGTGGCTCATGTTGGCGAGGAAGGTGCTCTTGGCCCGGTTCGCCTCCTCCGCCATGTCGCGCGCGGCCTCGACCGCCGCCTCGGCCTGCTTGCGCTCGGTGACGTCGGTGTGCGTGCCCACCCACTCGCGGACCGCGCCATGCTCGTCGAGGAGCGGCACGGCGTGCACGGCCATGTGCCGCCACGTCCCGTCCGCCCGGCGCACCCGGTGCTCGACCTCGAAGCGCGACCGGGCCTCGACGGCATGCCGCCACGCCTCGACGGTGCGCTCCCGCTCATCGGGGTGGATCGCCTTGATCCAGCCCGTGCCGCGCGCCTCCTCAAGGCCCTGCCCGGTGAAGGCGCTCCAGCGCGGCTGCGGCTCATGGAAGCCGCCTTTCGAGGGATCGGTGGTCCACACGATCGCCGCCGCCGTGTCCACCAGCGAACGGAACCGCTCCTCGCTGCGGAGCACCCGCAGCTCCCAGGCGCGCTGCTCGGTCACGTCCGTGTTGGTGCCGAACCAGCGTACGAGCCGCCCGGCGCCGTCGCGGATCGGCAGGGCGCGCGACAGGAACCAGCGGTACTGGCCGTCCTTGCCCCGCAGCGGGAAGGTGTCTTCCCACGGCTCGTTGGCCGCGATGGCGGCGCGGAACCGCTCGGTCGCCTGCTCGACATGATCGGGATGGTGGACCTCGCGCCAGCCCGACCCCTGCATCTCCGCCAGCGTCGTGCCGGTGTAGTCGTAAAAACGCCGGTTGTACCAGAAGATCGAGCCGGCTGCGTCCGCCATCCAGGCAAGCTGCGGGATGGAGTCCGCCAGCATGCGCAGGTCCGCCTCGCTCGCCTCGGGCGCATCGCCTTCTCCGGCCGGCGCCCAGCCCTCGACTGCAATCCGTGCATCCTCCGCCACGCCGGCCATGGCTGGCGATGGAACACCGTCCCCTGGCGGGTGCTGATCGTTGTCCATGGCGTGCTCTCCGCTTGACCGTCCGTGCGCCTTTGCCGGGGCTGGCGCCCGGCGCCGCTGCCCCCAAGGCTGACGCGGACAGGCCTGCAACGCGAGAGGTCCGGAATAGCTCCATGCAGGGCCATGGGGCCGGTTCTGGACAGGCTAGGCTCCGCCGACCGGCATCTGGGCCTGCACCTAGCCTGGACGCTCGCCGCGCGGACCGTTCCAAGCCATGATCGCCGGCGAGCCAGAGGTCCGCGGCGCCTGCCTGATGGAGCGACGAGTGGCATTACCCAACCGGAGGTGCAATGAAGCGCTGCAAGCCATGGCGTCCACGGCGTTGCGCGCCGCCTGGATGGCGCGCTGGGCACGCCGGATGCGGGTCCTGGCCGGGGTGCTGCTGTGCGCCGTGCCGACCGCGATGACGGAGGCGGCCGTGCCCGGCATTGCGCAGTACCTTTGGCAGTCCCGTGTCCTCCTGCTGTTCGCGCCGGACAAGGACGACCCGGCCTTGATGCGGCAGCGGGGCCTTCTTGCGGGCGCCGGCGCGGCGATGGGTGAGCGCGACCTCGTGCTGGTCGAGGTTATCGGACCCGGGGACCCGGCGCTGCGCCGCAGGTTCGGGGCGGATGCGGGGCATTTCCGCGCCGTGCTCGTCGGCAAGGACGGGGGCGCCAAGCTGTCCTCGGCCGAGCCGCTGCCCGCGGACCGCCTGATCGAGGTGATCGACGCCATGCCGATGCGCCGGGGCGAGGCCGCGAGCCGCAGGCCGGGCGGCCCGTGACGGCTCCTGGCGGCTGCCGTGATTGGCCGTTCGGGACGCCTTGCCTGGCCCGTTTCCTGCTCGCGGATGAATGGGCCGCTAATCGGCGCATGGTTCACCAGCGGCGCCACCTGCATCCTGCGGCCGGGCAGCAGCCTGGGGTTGCCGCAGGGCGCGATCTGCATGTATGGCCCGAAGGCCGGGACAGCGATTCAGGTGATGGGTGAAGCAGATGGCACGTAGTTGGCTGACCCGCGATTGGCGGGACGGGCTGGCCCTGGCGGTGGCGCTTGGGGTGGCGGGGTGCGCGCAGCCGATCGGGCCGCTGTTTGGCGACTGGCAAGGTCAGCCGCCTGGAAGCAGTGCCGATTACCCTGTCGCAGTTGATCTCGTGCTGGGCGGCGGTCCGGGAGCCACATCCGGCAGTTACCACATCACGACCACCATGCAGAACCCGAACCAGTTCAGCAACAACGGCACGCAGGAGTGGGGCGGCCCTTGGACGAGCACGCAACGCATGGTGAACGGCGAGATGGTGAAGTTCATCACCCTGCACGACCACCTGGCGAGCCAGGTCGGCGGCTATGCCTTGAAGGCGGATGGGAGGCTGCACGCGCTGGACCCAAGCGGCGCGATCGATGCCAGCCCGGACGGGGCGCTCTATACCCTCTCGCCGGTCCGCCCGCACGGGGTTTACTGAACCCGCCCAGGCAATGTCGCCTGGACGGGTCCAGCAGGTAGGCGGCTGATTAGAAGCTGATGTGCGACTTGAAGCCGAATATCGCGGCGTCCGGGATGTTGCCGACGCCGTTCGGCCGGAAGTAGTACTGGAACAGCGGCTGGAAGCTCACGCCCCGGTAGATGTGGGCGTTATAGTTGAGCTCGATGATCTCCTGGTGGCTCTGGATGCCTCCGGACGGGCTGCCGGCTACGGGCAGGCCGAATGCACGGTCGATCGCCTGTTCCTTGCCAAGCGCGCCGCTGATGTTGGCGTAGTTGAACAGGAAGGCGATTGCGTCCTGCGGCCGGTCTTTCCAGAAGTTCTTGTAGATGCCGCCGGCAAAGACCTGGTTGGTGTAGTTGGAGAGGTCCGGGTCTGTGTGGACGTAACCAGCCAGCAGGACCAGGCCATCCGTTGCCCCCGGCCCGTTGCGGAACACCATTTGGTCGGCGAGCGCCCAATAGCCGGTCTTCTGCCCGGTGCCGTTATTGCCGCCAGCCAAGACGGCAGGGATCGTCGTCGGGAACTTGGGATAGGTGCTCGTATCGTAGCCGAAGCCGAGCTTGTAATGGCCGGGCATCGCTTGCGGGCCGATGGTCGGCTCGTAGGCGACCTCGACCGGGATCATCACGCCGCTGTCTTTTGACCCGTTGAACGTGAACCCCGAGCGGTACACGGGATAGGTGTAGATGCTCTGGTTGACCTCGAACACGCCGACCTGGATGTAGGTATCAGCCGTCGGGCGTACCCGCACGCGCCCGAAGAATACGGAGTCTGGGTACGAGCTGAACCCCACGTCCGATTCGGGCAGTGCTTTCGGGTTGCCGCAGAGCGAGTTGTTGATGAAGTTGCAGTAGAGCGGGGAGGCGGAGAAGTCGTTCAGCTCGGGCGCCCGCCCGACCGCGAGGTTGACGCGGCCATTCAGAAGCGACTCTTCGGCGTAGGCGTAAACCAGGTGGACCACCGTGTCTCCGCCGGCGCCATAAATCTCCTGCACCTGGTTGAGGCTGTCGCCGAAGTTCGAGCCGACGTTGCTGCCCTGGCGGTTGACGATGACGACGTGGGTTGTGAGGCCCGGGACGCCTGCGAGCTTGTTCCAGTCGATGTCGGCCTCGAAGCCGACCTGGCCGGCATAGCTCGAGCTGCTGCGGGTCCCGCCCGTGACGTTGCCGGCAACCTCGGCGATGTAGTCGAGCTGCAGGTCCACGCCCACTCGTTCCAGCCTGGAGCGATAGCCGCCAAAGTCTGGCACGAGGTGCTCGGTCGCCGGGGCTGGCGGAGCTGATGCCGGTGAGAGCTCCTCGCTGGGGCCGATGCTGATGGACGGGTTGGCTGGCTGCGCACTGGCCGGGTGCAGGCCCGCGCCGAACGCCAGGACGGCGGCGGTGGCAAGGGCATGCAAGCGATGCCGATGCGGTGAGAGGGCGTGAGTCACGACGATAGTCTCCCCTGGTTACCCATTGTACTCGGGTTCTGTTCCATTCAGGCACGGACACTCATTCTATTGGCTTGCTAGCGCAGAGAGCTACACGGATTTCACCCTGGCGCGCCCTGGCAGTCCCGCAAATGTCATTTTCGCCGCACTGTGGCGTTGTCGCCACAACCGCCCGACTAGCCGAGAGCAGGGGGTTCAACCGCATGTGGTCCACCGTACGATAGGACAGTGCGCGATTGGCAGAATGCCGCCTGCGCCGCAGCCCCAGGACTTGCTATGGACGAAACCCCCATTCTTTTCGTCTCGAACTCAATGGCCGAAGCAGGCGATCAGCCGCCGCCCTGCCCCCTTTGTTCCAGCGTCTTCCAGGGTCTGGGACCAAAATCCATAAACTGTTGTACTTACTCGATATAGTTTCGGCGCATCCCCAATATGTTGCAATATCCTAGACCATAGGATGCATAAGGTTGTTGTAAGTAGCATCAGTGGGATCATCGCTGGCCAGGCTGTTACCCGATCACGGCGGATCGCCGCTGCCGCGGACGGTGCAGGCCGGATCACGGCCCGGGCAGCTGTCTCGCAAGCTCGGCAGGGCTTTCCCCCGGAGCCGGGCCAGTTGCATTCCGTTTCCCGCAATCCTCGACGCTGCATGGCAGCCGCCGCGCAATCCACTCCGCGAAACAACCCCATTTTGGACGTGACTTCGATACTTTCTTTGCAGGTTGCCCATCCATCACCCGCTCCCCGCAATGATGAGCACGGGGCAATGACGAGCACGGGGCGGGCAATCCGGTCAGAGCGGTGGGCGGCCGGTATCCAATTGCGCACGCCTGGCCGAGGCACGGTGCCTGCGCCTCGGCCCAGAGGCTGCAACCCGATCCGTGACCGTAATCAGGCTGGAGGCTCCTGGCCGGCAGAACCGCGCGGCGCCGGCCCGCGCTGGAGGCGGGCCTGATGGGGTGGCCGGAACAGCAATGCCATCAGCAACCAAGTTGCAGAAGGATCAACCTTCGCGGCACCGGGCCGGAACGCTCAAGCCCAGCGTCCTATCCAGGGTATCTCCCATGCTTACCCCAGAAGGAGCATGCAGGCAGCGTCCTCCCATGCGTTCGCCCAGGGCGCGCGGGGTGTCCTGCCGGGTCACCGCCGCTGGTTGTAAACGTCCACGCAGACGGCACCCAGCAGCACCAGCCCCTTGATCACCTGCTGGAAGTCGATGCCGATGCCCAGGATGGACATGCCGTTGTTCATCACCCCCATGATGAACGCGCCGATGATCGCACCGGCGACCGTGCCCACCCCGCCATACGCCGAGGCGCCACCGATGAAGCAGGCGGCGATGGTGTCCAGCTCGAACCCGGTGCCGGCCTTCGGCGTCGCGGTGTTCAGCCGCGCGGCGAAGATCAGCCCGGCCAGCGCCGCCAGCACCCCCATGTTGACGAACGTGAGGAACGTCAGCCGCTGCGTGCCGATGCCGGACAGCTTCGCCGCCTTCTCGTTGCCGCCGACGGCGAACACCTGCCGGCCGATCGTGGTCCGCGTGGTGACGAAGCCGTACAGCGCGATCAGCACCGCCATCACCACCAGCACGTTCGGCAGCCCCCGGTGCGACACGATCAGCCAGGTCAGCCCGCCGATTACCGCCAGCATGACCGCGTTCTTGGCGGCGAAAAGCCCCGCCGGCTCAATCTCGATGCCATGCTGCTTGCGCCGCGCCCGGCCGCGCACGTTGAGCACCACCAGCAGCACCCCCACCGCCAGGCCGATCAGCAGCGACGACACGCGGATGCCGTCCACCTCCGGCAGAAACTCGGGGAGGAACCCCGATGACAGCCGCTGGAACGCCACCGGGAACGGCCCGACCGACTGCCCGCCGAGCACCGTCAGCATCAGCCCGCGGAACACCAGCATGCCCGCCAGCGTCACGATGAAGGACGGGATGCGGACATAGGCCACGAAGTAGCCCTGTCCCGCCCCGATCAGTGCCCCGGCCAGGATGCACAGCACCGCCGCCAGCGCCAGCGGCACCCCCCACTGCACCAGCATCACCGCCGCCAGCGCGCCGACGAACCCGGCGACCGACCCCACCGACAGGTCGATGTGCCCGGTCACGATCACCAGCAGCATGCCCAGCGCCATGATGGCGATGTAGCTGTTCTGCAGCACCAGGTTCGTGAGGTTCAGCGGCCGCAGCAGGGTGCCGTTGGTCGCGATCTCGAAGAATACCATGATCGCGAACAGCGACAGCAGCATGCCGTACTGCCGCAGGTTGGCCTTGATGACGTTGCGCCCGGCGGCCCGTCTGGCCGCGGCCGGCGGGGCGGCGATGTCGCTCATGCTTCTATCCTCCGCAGCTCATTGGGCTCCCGCATCTCATGGGCCTCCCGCACGTCCCTGTTGCGCATGATCGCCTGCATGATCGCCTCCTGCGACGCCGCCGCCGCCGGCATCTCCCCCACGAAGCGGCCCTCGTTCATCACGTAGATGCGGTCGCACAGGCCCAGCAGCTCCGGCATCTCGGACGAGATCACCACTACGCCCTTGCCGCTGCCGGCCAGCGTGTTGATGATCTGGTAGATCTCGTACTTGGCGCCGACGTCGATGCCGCGCGTGGGCTCGTCGAGGATCAGCACCTCGGGGCCGCTGAACAGCCACTTCGACAGCACGACCTTCTGCTGGTTGCCGCCCGACAGGGTGCCGCTCTCCTGGTACACGCTGGAGCAGCGTATCCGCATCCGCGTGCGGTAGTCGTCGGCCACCCGCAGCTCCCGCACGTCGTCGAGCACCAGGTTGCTGGACACGCCGGCCAGGTTCGCCAGGGTGATGTTCTTGCGGATGTCCTCGCCCAGCAGCAGGCCAAGCTGCTTCCTATCCTCCGTGACGTACGCCAGCCCGGCTGCGATGGCGCGCGGCACGGTGGACACATCGACCGGCTTGCCGTCCATGAACGCCCGTCCCGTGATGTCCCGCCCCCAGGATCGGCCGAACACGCTCATGGCGAACTCGGTGCGGCCGGCACCCATCAGGCCGGCGATGCCCACCACCTCGCCGCGGCGGACGTGGAAATCGACGCCGCGCACCACCTCCCGCTCGGCCTGCTGCGGGTGGCGGGCGCACCAGTTCTCCACACGGAACACCACCTCGCCGATGCCGGGTCCAGTGGGCGGGTCGCGGTGCGGGAAGCGGCTGTCGAGGTCGCGGTCCACCATGCGGCGGATGATGTGGTCCTCCTCGACCGGGCCGGCGGCGCAATCGACCGTCTCGATCGTGCGGCCGTCGCGCAGCACGGTGATGCGGTCGGCGACGCGGGCGACCTCGTTCAGCTTGTGCGAGATCAAGATGGAGGCGATGCCCTGGCGGCGGAACTCGATCAGCAGGTCGAGCAGCGCCGCGCTGTCGCGCTCGTTCAGGCTGGCGGTCGGCTCGTCGAGGATCAGCAGGCGGACCTGCTTTGACAGCGCCTTGGCGATCTCCACAAGCTGCTGCTTGCCGACGCCGAGGTCGGCGATGCGGGCGTCCGGCGGCTCGTTCAGCCCGACCTTCGCCAGCAGCGCCTGGGTGCGGCTGTGCACCGCCTCGCGGTCGATCACCCCGAACCGGCCCGGCGGATCGGCCAGGAAGATGTTCTCGGCAATCGACATCAGCGGGATCAGCGCCAGCTCCTGGTGGATGATGATGATCCCCAGCGCCTCCGAGTCCCTGATCCCCTTGAAGTGCCGCTCCGCGCCGTCGTACAGGATGGCGCCGTCGTAGCTGCCCGCCGGGTAAACGCCGCTCAAGACCTTCATGAGCGTGGACTTGCCGGCGCCGTTCTCGCCCACCACGGCGTGGATCTCGCCCGCGCGGACGGTCAGGTCCACATCGCGCAGGGCGGTGACGGGGCCGAAGCGCTTGGTGATGCCGCGCATCTCCAGGATGTCGGTCATGCCTGGCCCTTCCTGGCGTTGTTGCGCCTATTGCACCTGCTGCTGAAAGCTCCAGCCCGTCCGCCGCAACCGGCGTCTGTCATTGCGAGCCGCGCTTGCGGCGTGGCAATCCAGGAGCGGCACGCACCCTCCTGGCCGCCCTGGATTGCCGCGCCGAAGCCGGCTCGCAATGACGGTGCCCGCAGTATCGGACCTACCCCGTCTGGATCTGCGACAGCTTGTAGTAGCCGCTATCAACCAGGATCGGCCGCCAGTTGGACTTGTCCACGATGACCGGCTTCAGCAGGTAGGACGGCACGACCTTCACGCCGTTGTTGTAGGACTTGGTGTCGTTCACCTGCACCGTCTTGCCGCTGAGCAGCGCATCGACCATGTCGGCCGTCACCCGCGCCAGGTCCCGGGTGTCCTTGAAGATGCTGGCATACTGCTCCCCGGCGATGATCGCCTTCACCGACGGCACCTCGCAGTCCTGCCCGCTGATAATCGCCATCGGCGTGCCGCCGCTGCCGTAGCCGACGCCTTTCAAGGAGGAGATGATGCCGATCGACAGGCCGTCGTACGGCGACAGCACCGCGTCCACCTGCTTGTCGGTGTAGTAGGCGCTGAGCAGGTTATCCATCCGCGCCTGCGCCGCAGCACCATCCCACCGCAGGGTGGACACCTTGTCCATCCCGGTCTGCCCGCTGCCCACCTTCATCTTGCCGCCGTCGATCAGCGGCTGCAGCACCGACATCGCGCCGTCGTAGAAGAAATAGGCGTTGTTGTCGTCCGGCGACCCGCCGAACAGCTCGATATACAGCGGCGCCTTGCCGTCGCGCGGCTTCAGCCCGGCCAGCAGCGACTGCGCCTGCAGCACGCCCACCTGGCGGTTGTCGAACGTCGCGTAGTAGTCGATGTTGGGCGTGTTGCGGATCAGCCGGTCGTAAGAGATCACCTTGATGCCGGCCTGCGCCGCCTGGCCGAGCACGTCGGACAGGGTGGTGCCGTCGATGGCGGCGACCACCAGCAGCTTGGAGCCCTTGGTGATCATGTTCTCGATCTGCGAGAGCTGGTTCGGCACGTCGTCGTCAGCGTATTGCAGGTCGGTCGTGTAGCCGCGTTCGCGCAGCACCTTCACGATGTTGTCGCCGTCGGCGATCCACCGGGCCGAGACCTTGGTGGGCATGGCGATGCCGACCGTGGGCTTGGCCTGCGCATGGGCCGGAAAGGTCTGCAGGGCCGCGCTGGCCGCGGCGCCGACCATCAGTGTGCGCCTGGTTGTGTTCATGTGTCGTGTCCCCCAATCCCGGCGCTGCGTTGCCCGCGGCGTCCGTTGGCTGTCGCACCAGCCTGAATCCTTGCAGCCTACATCATCGGGGCGGATTGAGAAGCCTGACGTGTGCGGTTCCGGCCACTCATTGTGCATCCGGCTTGTTCGACCCTGGCTTGCTTGACAACCGCAGGGCACGACAGCAGGGTCTCCCCGGCTGGATGATCGCGGGCCAGGCAATCACGGGCCAGACAATCGCGCGGGCCAAGCCACGCTCCAGGGTCACGTCAATCTCAGGGATCACGCCGAGCCCAGTCTTGCGGTCCCATCCTTGCAGCCCCAGTCTTGCAGTCCAGGTCTGCGGTCCCAATCCGAACGCAGGAGGCCGCCGGGGTGCCGCAGCCATGCCGGAAAAGGTCCAGAAGGACCAACAATGGAGGAAATCATGCTTAGAAGGACATTCTTGGCGGTTGCCGCTGGCGTGGCCGGGACCGGGTTCGCCGCCACCGCCGCCTCGGCGCAGGAGCTGCCGAAGCTCAAGGCGAAGGATAAGTACAAGGTCGGCTTCGCCCAGACCGAGTCGAACAACCCCTGGCGCATCGCCCAAACCGACAGCATGAAGTCCGAGGCCGCCCGGCTCGGCCACCAGCTTGTCTACACCGACGCCGCCGCCTCGGCGGCCAAGCAGGTCGCCGACGTCAACTCCATGATCGCCCAGGGTGTTGACCTGATCTTCCTGGCCCCCCGTGAGGAAAAGCCGCTCGTCCCCGCCGTCATGGCGGCCAAGCGCGCCGGCATCCCGGTCGTCCTGCTCGACCGCCGCGTGGACGAGACCCTGTGCAAGCCGGGCCGCGACTACGTGACCTTCATCGGCTCCGACTTCGTGGCCGAGGGCCGCCGCGCCGGGGAGGCGCTGGCCAAGGCGATGGGCGGCAACGCCCGCATCATCCAGATCGAGGGCACCACCGGCTCGTCTCCCGCCAACGACCGCCGCAAGGGCTTCGAGGACGGCATCAAGGCCAGCCCCGGCATGAAGATCATCGCCTCCCAATCCGGCGACTTCGTGCGCGACAAGGGCCGCCAGGTCGCCGAGACGCTGTTGCAGGCCCACCCGGACGCCAACGCGCTGTATGCCCACAACGACGAGATGGCGATCGGCGCCATCGCGGCGCTGGAGGCGGCGGGCAAGAAGCCCGGCCAGGACGTGATGGTCGTGTCGGTGGACGGCACCCGCGACGCCCTGCAGGCGATCATCGACGGCAAGATGCTGGCGACGGTGGAGTGCAATCCGAAGTTCGGCCCGAAGGCGTTCGAGACCCTGGCCCGCTACGCCAAGGGCGAGACGATCGAGCCGTGGGTGGTGAACACCGACCGCTTCTTCGACGCCTCGAACGCGGGCCAGCTCATCGCCGACGCCTACTGACCCGGCGGGCGCCGCCCGTCTCGGCGGCGCCCCCTCTCCACGGCGGCCACAGCCCATGACCCTACCGCTCCTCACCATGCGCGGGATCGACAAGCGCTTCGCCGGCGTGCCCGCGCTGACCGGCGCTTCGCTGGAAGTTGGGCGCGGCGAGGTCCATGCGCTGATCGGCCAGAACGGGGCCGGCAAGTCCACGCTGATCAAGATCCTTACCGGCTATCATGCGCGGGATGCCGGGGAGGTCCTGTTCGACGGCCGCTCCGTGGCGTTCGGCTCGCCGGGCGAGGCGCAGCGTGCGGGCATCAGCACCATCTACCAGGAAATCAACCTGGTCCCGTTCCGGTCGGTGACGGAGAACATCTGCCTTGGGCGCGAGCGGGGGCGGTTCGGGCTGCTCGACTGGCGCGCCATGCACGCGGAGGCTGAGGCGTTGCTGGCCCGATTCGGCATCGATGTCGACGTGCGCCGCCCGGTCATGGCCTACCCGACCGCGGTGCAGCAGATGGTCGCCATCGCCCGCGCGGTCGGCTTCGAGGCCGCGCTGGTCATCATGGACGAGCCGACCTCCTCCCTGGCCGAGCGCGAGGTGGAGGTGCTGTTCGACGTGATCCGGCGCTTGAAGGCCTCTGGCGTGTCGGTGGTCTTCGTCAGCCATAAGCTGGACGAGCTGTATGCCGTCTGCGACCGCGTCACGGTCATGCGCGACGGGCGCACGGTGCGGGCGGGCGCGATGGGGGAGATGACGCGGATCGACCTGGTCACCACCATGCTGGGGCGCGAGCTGGAACAGGCGCTGCGCGGGGCCGGCAACGGTCCGGCGCGTGCGGATGCGCCCGCCGTGCTGGAGGTGCGGGACCTGCAGGCCGGCCCCAAGGTGCGCGGCGTCAGCCTGGACGTGCGCGAGGGCGAGATCGTCGGGCTGGCCGGCCTGCTCGGCGCGGGCCGCACGGAGACGGCGCGGGCGGTATTCGGCGCCGATCCCGTGCAGGGCGGCATAGTTCGCCTGCCTGGCCACCTGCCCGGCGGCGGCGGCCATACGCCGGCGGACGCCATACGCGCCGGGTTGGGCTTCGTGTCGGAGGACCGCAAGCTGGAGGGCATCGTGCCGGGTATGTCGGTGCGGGAGAACCTGACCCTGGCGCTCATGCCGCAACTGGCGCGCGGCGGCGTGGTGAACGAGGCGAAGTCGCGCGCCGTCGCCGACCGGTTCATCAAGCGCCTGGGCATCCGGTGCTCCGGGCCGGAGCAGCCGATCCGCGAGCTGTCGGGCGGCAACCAGCAGAAGGTGCTGCTGGCGCGCTGGCTGTGCATGAACCCGCGCCTGCTGATCCTCGACGAGCCGACCCGCGGCATCGACGTCGGCGCCAAGGCGGAGATCCTCGGCCTGGTGCGGGAACTCAGCCGGGGTGGCCTGGGGGTGCTGATGATCTCCTCCGAGCTGGAGGAGTTGGTGGAGGCCGCCAGCCGCATCTTCGTCCTGCGCGACGGGCGCAGCGTGGCGGAACTGACGGGTGCGGCGATGAACGAGCCGGCGATCATGCAGGCGATGGCCCAGGAACCTGGGGCGCAAGAGCCTGGGGCGCAGGAGGCCGCCGTTGGTTGAGATCGCCGCCCCCGCGCCGCCGCCCGCCCCGGTGCGGCCGGCCGCCCTGGACCTGCGCGCCCTGCTGGGCCGCTACGGCGCGTTGCTGGCGCTGCTGGCCCTCATTCCGTTCAACCTGCTGGTCACGCCCAACTTCGCCAGTTGGCAGACGCTCAATATCAACCTCACCCAGGTCTGCGCCACCGTGATCGTCGGCGTCGGCATGACGCTGGTGATCGCGACCGGGGGCATCGACCTGTCGGTCGGCGCGCTAATGGCGATTGCGGGCACGCTGGCGCCGTTGATCTTCCTGGGCAAGCTGTTCCCGCTGCCGAACCTCGCGGTCGGCGTGGCGCTGGCCTTCGTGCTGCCCGTGCTGGTCACGGGGGCGCTGGGCTGGTTCAACGGCTGGCTGGTGACACGCTTCCGCATCCAGCCGATCGTGGCGACGCTGATCCTGTTCATCGCCGGGCGCGGGGTGGCGCAGGTGATGACCAACGGCAACCTGCAGCCGTTCAAGGCGCCGGAGTTCCAGTTCATCGGGCTGGGCCGGGTGTTCGGCGTGCCGTTCCAGGCGGTGCTGATGGTGGTGATCGTCGGCGCCGCGGCCTGGATGCTGCGCCGGACGGTGTTCGGCCGGCAGGTGCTGGCGGTCGGCGGCAACGAGCGGGCGGCGCGGCTGGCCGGCATCCCGGTCGGGCCGGTGCGGCGGGGGACCTATGTCATCAGCGGGCTGCTGGCGGGGGTGGCGGGCCTGATCGTCGTCGCGCGCAACTCGGCGTCCGACGCCAACCTGGTCGGGTTGGGGATGGAGCTGGACGCCATCGCCGCCGTCGCGGTCGGCGGCACGCTGCTGACCGGCGGGCGGGCGACGGTGATCGGCACCCTGCTGGGCGCGTTCATCATCCAGCTCACCCGCTACACGCTGCTGGCCAACGGCGTGCCGGATGCGGCGGCGCTGGTGGTGAAGGCGGCGATCATCGTGCTGGCGGTCTGGCTGCAGCGGCAGTCCCAGGCATGAGCGCCCCTGCATGAGCACAACGACCTCCAGCTTCGGGCCGCAGGCGGTGCGGCGGATCAGCCAGCACGGCGCGCTGCTCGCGCTGGCGGCGCTGATCCTGTTCGGCGCGCTGCGCTACGACCATTTCCTTGGAATCTTCAACGTGCTGACGGTGCTGCGCTACAACGCCATGTTCGCGCTGGTGTCGCTCGGCATGGGCTTCGTCATCATGACTGGGGGAATCGACTTGTCGGTCGGCACGGTGGCCGCGCTCGGCAGCGTCGCGGCGGCGCTGCTGTCGCCGTACGGGGCACTGGCGGGACTGCTGGCCGGCGTGGCGGCGGGACTGCTGGCGGGGGCGGTCAGCGCCTTTGCCATCGTGCGCCTGCGCATCCTGCCGTTCATCGCCACGCTGGCGACCATGCTGGCGGCGGGCGGCGTGGCCCTGCTGCTGGCGGGCAACGAGTCGGTGTCGGTGTCCTACGACACGGCCTTTACCGAGCTGGGCCAGGGCGACCTGCTCGGCTTTCCCGTGCCGGCCTGGATCGCGGCCGTGGCCTACATCGTGGGTGCGGTCGCGCTGAGCCGCACGGCCTGGGGCCGCACGGTGCTCGCCGTTGGCGGCGGCGAGGAGGCGACCCGGCTCATGGGCCTGCCAGCCGACCGGGTGAAGGCGTCGGTTTACGTCCTCAGCGGCGGGCTGGCGGGGCTGGCCGGGGTGATGCTGGCGGCGCAGTTCGGCGCCGGGCAGCCCATCGAGGGCGTCGGGTGGGAGCTGTTCGCCATCGCCGCCGTGGTAGTGGGCGGCACGCTGCTGACCGGCGGCGTCGGGTCGGTCGGCTCGACGCTGGCGGGGGTGCTGCTGCTGGGGTTGATCTTCAACATCCTGAACTTCGAGAACGGCCTCGGGTACATCAGCCTGTCCGCCTATTGGCAGTCGGTGATCCGCGGCCTGTTCCTGCTGGTCGTCGTCGTCCTGCAGGCCCGTCTGGCGCGGCAGGCCGAGGCGCCAGCCTGACGCCCCGGCGCGGTGCGGCCCGGGGCAGTGCACCGGCATTCCGGGTCGGCCTCGCGGCGACGGGTGGACCTGGGCGGGCGTACCGTCATTGCGAGCCGCGCTTGCGGCGTGGCAATCCAGGGGCGGCCAGCGCAGTCCATATGGCCCCCTATGCCACGCCGAAGCCAGCTCGCAATGACGGGGCGGCTCTGGATGGATCAGGCCTCCGTTACAGGCTGCACCAGGATGGCGCGGAAGTCGTTGACGTTCGTGCGCGTCGGCCCCGTGACCACCAGGTCGCCCAGCGCCGAGAAAAAGCCGTAGCCGTCGTTGTCCGCCAGCCGGTCCCGGGCGCGCACTCCCAGCGCCGCCGCACGCGCCAGGCTGCCGGGGTCGAGCAGCGCGCCGGCGTTGTCCTCGGTCCCGTCGATCCCGTCGGTGTCCCCCGCGATGGCGTGGATGCCGGGTCGCCCGTCCAGCGCGACGGCCAAGGCGAGCAGGAACTCCGCGTTGCGCCCGCCGCGCCCAGTGCCGCGCACCGTCACGGTGGTCTCCCCGCCGGACACCAGCACGCAGGGGGCTGGGGCAGGTTGCCCGTGCGTTGCTACCTGCTGGGCGATCCCGGCCATGACGCGGGCGACCTCGGACGCCTCACCCTCGATGGCGTCGCCCAGGATGACCGGGGTGATCCCGGCCGCCCGCGCCACCGCTGCCGCGGCTTCCAGCGCCGCCTGGGGGGTGGCGATCATCACCGTCCGGGTGCGGGCGAACGCGGCGTCGCCGGGCTTCGGGGTTTCCGCCGCGGGGTCGTGCAGCCAAGCTGCGACGGCTGGCGGCGGCTCGATGCGGTAGCGCGCCAGCACGGCCCGGGCATCCTCCAGGGTCGTCTCGTCCGGCACGGTCGGGCCGGAGCCGATCACCGAGGGGTCATCGCCCGGCACGTCCGAGATCAGCAAGGTCACCACCTCCGCCGGAGCCGCCGCCTGCGCCAGGCGCCCGCCCTTGATCGAGGACAGGTGCTTGCGGACGCAGTTCATCTCGCCGATGCCCGCGCCGCTCCGCAGCAGCGCCCGGTTCACCGCCTGCTTGTCGGCCAGGGTGATCCCGTGCGACGGGAGGGCCAGCAGGGACGACGCCCCGCCGGACATCAGGCACAGCACCAGGTCGCCGGCCTGCAAGCCCCGCACCAGGTCCAGCATCCGCCCTGCCGCGCCCTGCCCGGCGGCGTCCGGCACCGGGTGCGCCGCCTCCACGACCTCGATCCGTGGCAGCGGGCCGACGCCGTGGCCATATCGCGTCACCACCAGGCCGGACAGCGGACGGTCCGCCGGCCAGTGCGCCTCGACCGCCTGCGCCATCGCCGCCGCCGCCTTGCCGGCACCGACGACCACGGTGCGCCCGGACGGCGGCGGCGGCAGGTGCGCCGGCAGGCACAGGCCCGGCGCCGCCGCATCCACCGCCGCGCCGAACATCCGGTGCAGCAGGCCGCGCGGGTCCATGGTCATGAGCGGGGGCTACTCGGCCGCGGCCTTCAGCTGCTGGCCCTCGCCGATCTCGTGGCAGGCCAGCCGTTCTAGCACGCGCACCATGCCCGAGTGGTCCCACGCCGCGCCGCCCGCCGCCGTTGCCGCGTTGAACAGCTCCTGGCAGGTCGCGGTGTTGGGCAGGCTCACCCCCAGCGCCCGCGCGCCGGACAAGGCCAGGTTCAGGTCCTTCTGGTGCAGCTCGATCCGGAATCCCGGGTCGAAGTTGCGCTTGATCATGCGCTCGCCGTGCACCTCCAGGATGCGCGAGTTGGCGAAGCCGCCCATCAGCGCCTGGCGCACCCGCGCCGGGTCGGCGCCGGCCTTGGAGGCGAACAGCAGCGCCTCGCCGACGGCCTCAATGGTGAGCGCGACGATGATCTGGTTGGCGACCTTGGTCGTCTGCCCGTCGCCGTTGCCGCCGACCAGGGTGATGTTTTTGCCCATCAGCTTGAAGATTGGCTCCACTTTGGCGAACGCTGCCTCGGGGCCGCCGACCATGATCGTGAGGCTCGCGGCCTTCGCGCCCACGTCGCCGCCGGACACCGGGGCGTCCAGATAATCGCAGCCGAGGGCGTTGATGCGCCGGGCCATGTCCTTGGTGGCGATGGGGGAGATGCTGCTCATGTCCACGACGATCTTGCCGGGGGACAGGCCCTCGGCGACGCCGCTGGGTCCGAACAGCGCGGCCTCGACGTGGGGGGTGTCGGGGACCATGGTGATGATGATGTCGGCGTGGCGCGCGACCTCGGCGCCGCTCGGGCATTGGGTGGCGCCAGCGTCCAGCACCGCCTGCGACACGGGGGCGATGTCGTGCACGAACAGGGTGTGGCCGCCTGCCAGCAGGTGCCCCGCCATGGGGCGGCCCATGATGCCGAGGCCGATGAAACCGATGTTGCTCATGCCATACTGTCCTTCTTAAAGCGCGGGTTGGAGGGAGGCGGCGCGCGTCCGCTGATACGGCTGCAGCCAGCCCAGCCCGGCGGTGGTGGCCGCAGCCGGCTTGTACTCGCAACCGATCCAGCCGGCATAGCCCAGCTCGTCCAGCCGGCGGAACACGTAGGGGTAGTTGATCTCCCCGGTGCCGGGTTCGTGCCGCCCGGGGTTGTCGGCGACCTGGAGGTGGCCGATGCGGGCCAGGTTGGCGGTGATGGTCGGCAGCAGGTCGCCCTCCATCACCTGGGCGTGGTAGATGTCGTGCTGCAGTTTCAGGTTGGCGGACCCGACTTCATCGAGGATCGCCAGGCCCTGCGCGGTGCCGTGCACGAAGAAGCCGGGGATGTCGCGGCGGTTGACGGGTTCCAGCAGCAGGCCGATGCCGGCCTGCTGCAGCGCGGCGGCGGCGAAGCGCAGGTTGTCCACCAGCGTGCGGTGCGCTGCCGCGGTATCCGCCGGGGCGATGCCGGCCAGGCAGTTCACCTGGGGGACGCCGAGCGCCGTGGCGTACTCGATGGCGCGCGGCACCCCGGCGCGGAACTCGGCGATCTGGTCGGGCAGGCAGGCAATGCCGCGCTCGCCGGCGGCCCAGTTGCCTGCCGGCAGGTTGTGCAGCACGGGCGTCAGGCGGGCGGCAGTCAGCGCGTCGGCGACCTGCTTCACCGTGAAGTCGTAGGGGAACAGGAACTCCACGGCTTCGAACCCCGCCTCTGCCGCGGCGGCGAAGCGGTCCAGGAACGGGACTTCGGTGAACAGCATGGTCAGGTTGGCGGCAAATTTCGGCATGGGGGCCTCCTTGGGCTTACGGGTTTATACCAAGCGTCATCGACTGCAGCCCCATGCAGCTGCGACCCGTTAGCAGCCGTCATTGCGAGCCGCGTTTGCGGCGTGGCAATCCAGGGGCCGCAAACGCCGCCGTTCGGGTCCTGCGCCCCCCTGGATTGCCGCGTCGCAAGCGCTCCTCGCAATGACGGACGCGCAATGACGGACTGGTGGGCGGGCGAACCGGGCGAAGCAGGGGCGGTTGGCATTGTCGAACGGCAGGCGCTCCATGCCGCCGGCCTGGGAGCCGCTACTTCGCGGGTTCGAGCACCTTCGGCGTCGGCGCCGCCATGTCCTGGCTCCCCTTAATCGACAGCGACGGGTCCAGGCACAGGATGTCCTCGAATTCATTCACGCTATCGACCTCGGCACCCATCGAGATGTTCGTCACCTTTTCCAAGATGAACTCCAGCACCACCGGCACCTTGAACTCCTGCATCAACGCCTCGGCCCGGGCGAAGGCGTCCTTGAACTCGTTGGGGCTTTTCACCCGGATCGCCTTGCAGCCCAGCCCCTCCGCCACCGCCACGTGATCCACGCCATAGCCCGGCACCGCATCCCCGTCCGGCGGCGAGTTGATGTTGTCGAACGCCAGGCTGACCTCGAAGTCCATCTGGAACCCCCGCTGCGCCTGCCGGATCAGCCCAAGGTAGGAGTTGTTCACCACCACATGCAGGTAGGGCAGCTTGTGCTGCGCCCCGACCGCCAGCTCCTCGATCATGAACTGGAAGTCGTAGTCCCCCGACAGCGCCACGATCTTGCGGTCCGGATCGGCCGCGCGCACGCCTAGCGCCGCGGGGAGGGTCCAGCCCAGCGGCCCCGCCTGGCCGCAGTTGATCCAGTTGCGCGGCTTGTACACCTTGAGGAACTGCGCCCCGGCAATCTGCGACAGCCCGATCGTAGTGACGTAGCAGGTGTCGCGGTCCAGGATCTCGTTCATCTCCTGGTAAACCCGCTGCGGCTTCAGCGGCACGGCGTCGAAGTGCGACCTCCGCAGCATGCTGGCCTTGCGGTGGGCGCAGGCGCCGGCCCACTCCCCGCGGTTGCGCAGCGTGCCCAGGGCCTGCATCTCGCGCGCCACCTCCAGGAACGCGAGCAGCGCCGCCTTGGCGTCCGACACGACCCCGAAGTCCGGGCCGAACACCCGGCCGATTTGCGTCGGCTCGATGTCCACGTGCACGAACTTGCGTCCCTTCGTATAGACATCGATCGAACCCGTGTGCCGGTTGGCCCAGCGGTTGCCGATGCCGAACGCGAAGTCGCTCTCCAGGAACGTGGCGTTGCCGTAGCGGTGGCTGGTCTGCAGGCCCACCATGCCCGCCATCAGCGGATGGTCGTCGGGGATGCTGCCCCAGCCCATCAGGGTCGGGATGACGGGCACGCCGGTCAGCTCGACAAACTCCACTAGCAGGTCGCAGGCGTCGGCGTTGATGATGCCGCCGCCGGCGATCAGCAGCGGGCGGTCGGCGTCGTTCAGCATCGCCATCGCGCGCTCGGCCTGGCGGCGGGTGGCGGCGGGCTTGTACACGGGCAGCGGTTCGTAGGTGCTGTCGTCGAACTCGATCTCGGCCATCTGCACGTCGATGGGCAGGTCGATCAGCACCGGGCCGGGGCGTCCGGACCGCATGACGTGGAACGCCTGCTGGAACACCATCGGCACCAGCGCGGGTTCCCGCACGCAGACGGACCACTTGGTGACGGGCTTGGCGATGGTCTCGATATCGACGGCCTGGAAGTCCTCCTTGTACATCTTGGCGCGTGGCGCCTGGCCGGTGATGCACAGGATGGGGATGCTGTCGGCCTGCGCGGTGTACAGGCCGGTGATCATGTCGGTGCCGGCTGGTCCAGAGGTGCCGATGCAGACGCCGATGTTGCCGGCCTTGGTGCGGGTGTAGCCGTCGGCCATGTGCGAGGCGCCCTCGACGTGCCGGGCCAGGATGTGGCGGATGCTGCCGCGCGCCTTGAGCGCCGCATACAGCGGGTTGATGGCGGCGCCGGGCACGCCGAAGGCGACGGTGATGCCCTCGCGCTCCAACACCCGCACGGCTGCGTCGATTGCTTTCATCTTGGCCATTGTCTGCTCCCTGTTTGTAGTCTCTGCGTTGGAGCAACCATCGCGCAACCGGAAAGGCCGCGCCAGTGTTTTGTAAAGCATTTCCGCAATGTGGAAAAACGTAGGTTTCCTATAGCATAAACAATGCATTGCAAGATTGCAAAATGCGGGATGCACTCCATGTCGGGGTTTGTCATGCCAACCGCCTTCTACCCTGACCAGCCCTCGCCCAGCTCCACGCCGTCATTGCGAGCCGCCCTTGCGGCGTGGCAATCTAGGGGGTCGCGCAGTTCGTGCGGCTCCTGGATTGCCGCGCTGGAGCCGGCTTGCAATGACGGCGCTCCGGCGGCCGGTCAGGCTCGCAAGCGGCCGGTGTCAACGGAAACAGCCAGGCGTCCGCCCGGCCCAGGAGGCTCATGAGGACCCCACGCGCAGCGCCGGCAGCAAAGCTGGCCCGATCTCAGCCCAGCGTCGCCAAGGCGGCCCCCGAACGCTCCGACCAGGTGCAGTCCCTCGTCCGCGCCCTGGCCATCGTGAACCGCCTGGCCGCCGCCAATGAGGGCGCCACGCTGACCGAGGTCGCGCAGCAGGTCGGCCTGTCGCCCTCCACCGCCCACCGCCTGCTGACGACGCTGGAGCAGGAGCGCTACGTCCGCTTCGACGCCGAGCGCCGGCTGTGGTCGGTCGGCGTGCAGGCCTTCGTCGCCGGCAGCGCATTCCTGAAGACGCGCAGCCTGGTGCCCGCCGCCCGCCCGCACATGCGCGCCCTGATGGAGGAAAGCGAGGAGACCGTGAACCTCGCCGTCGAGGACCAGGCGGAAGCGGTCTATCTATCGCAGGTCGAGTGCCGCCAGATGATGCGCGCCTTTGCCCGGCCCGGCGGGCGGGTGCCGCTGCACTGCTCCTCGGTCGGCAAGGCGCTACTGTCGGCGATGCCGGACGCCGACGTGGCCCGGGTGCTGCACCGGCACGGCTTGGCGCGCGTGACGATCAAGACCCTGACCACCACGCCCGCCCTGCGCGAGGATCTGGCGCAGGCGCGCACCCGGGGCTACGCCATCGACGACGAGGAGCACGCGGTCGGCCTGCGCTGCATCGCAGCCGTGGTGTTCAACGAGGCCGCGGACCCGCTGGGGGCACTGTCGCTGTCCGGCCCGATGGCGCGCATCCCGGACGAGCGCATCCCGCTGTTGGGCGACCTGGTGCGGCGCACCGCCGATGCGGTCACGGCGCAACTGGGCGGCTGCCTGCCGGGCTGGCGCACCCAGGGAGGCTGGTGACGCAGAGGAGTCGTTACGCTCGACGCAGAGGCCGCCGGATCAGGCGGCTGCGATGCACGGCCGCGTACAGGGCCTGGCTGCCTGCAGGATGAAAACAGGCGCCGTCACTGCTGCTGCGGCAGCGGCGGGTGCGACGCGGTGTCCCCGCCCTGCCCAGTCCCGTCCGGGCGCGGATCGCGGTTGTAATACGGGATGGCCACCGGATCGAACGGCAGCACGCCGTGTTCCGTCGGCAGGTCCTGCGTGCTAAAGCCGCCGCCGACCGCCAGGATCAGGTTCACCGTGTTCTGCAACTGCAACGTCCTGGCTTGCGCGGCCGCGATCGCCGCAGTCAGCGCCGTCTCCTGCGCCACCACCACGTCGAGGTAGGTGATGAGCCCGCCGACATAAAGCTGCTCCGTGAGGTTCTGCGCCTTGTTGGCCGCCGCCACCGCCTGCTCCTGCGACCCGGTTTGCGACAGCAGGCTGCCGTACAGCGTCAGCCCGTCCTCAACCTGCTGGAACGCCGCCAGCACGAGGGCGCGGTAGTTGTCGCGGGTCTGCGCGAACTGCGCCCAGCTCTGTTGCAGCTCGGCCCGGCGCAGCCCGCCCTCGAACAGCGGCAGCACCGCGCTGGCGCCGATCGACCACAGCGAGTTCGGGATGCTGGCCAGGTTGAACCCGGTGTCCTGGAACCCGGTCGACGGGTTGATGGTGACGGTTGGATAGAACGCCGCACGGGTGATGCCGATGCTTGCATTGGCCGCCGCCATCTGCCGCTCGGCGCTGGCGATGTCCGGCCGCCGCTCCAGCAGCTCGGACGGGACGCCGGTCGGGACCGTCGGGTTGACCAGGTTGTCCCGCGCCTGCACCGGGATGGAGAACGTGGTGGGGTTGGCGCCGACCAGGACGGCGATGGCATGTTCCAGCACGGTGCGGCTGGCCAAGGTGGCGGCCAGCAGGGCCTCGGTGGAGGAAAGCTGCGTCTGGGCGCGCGCCACGTCCAGCCCGGCGGCGAGGGCGCCCTGCAGCCGGAGCTGCGTGATATGGACGGATGTCTGGTAAGTCGCGACCGCCTGCTTATACACGGCGTCCTGGAGGTCGAACCCGCGCAACCCGAAGTAGCTGCTGGCAAGCTGCGCCTCCAGGCTCAGCCGGGCATTGGCCACCAGCGCCGCGCTGGACTGGGCGAGCCTGGCCTGCTGGCGTTCGGTGTTGCGGATGCGCTGCCAGAAGTCAGGCTGCCACGTCGCCGCCAACTGGACGATGTTGTTCGGCGCAATCAGGCCAACGGTGCTTTGCGTGTTCCTGAACGGCGTGTCCTTCGACTCTTTCTCCAGCGAAAGCTGGCCGTTGATGTTCAACTGCGGATACAGGCCCGACCGGGCGATGGCGGCCGCGTCGCGCGCCTGGACATACAGGTCATACATCGTGGCAAGGCTCGGGTTCTCGGCCACGAGCTGCTCCTCAAGCTGGTTGAGCAGCGGGTCGCCGAACCGCTCCCACCAGGGGCCGCGCGGCAGGGTGTCGCGGGGGGTGGCGAGCGTGAACGGCCCCGAGCCGCGCCAGTTGGCCGGCAGGACGTAGTGCGGCGGATTGTAACGCGGCGCGAGGTCGCAGCCGGATAAGCCGGTGAGCGCCCCTAGCAACGCCGCAGCCAGGGCTGGCACCCGGGCGCCAGGCCGGCTGCCACGGGTTGCAGCTTGCCCGTTTCGACCTGCGCCCATCATCGGCTGGAACCCTCGGCGGCCGGCATCAATCGCCAGGCTGTGATGACCCGGCGCTGGGCGAAGCCTCTGCCGCCTGCGCGCCCCCGCTGTGCGGCTGGTTGGCTTGGGGGGAACCAGGCTGCTGGCCCGGCTGGGACTGGCCCGGTGCAGCCGGGGCGCTGCTGGGGTCCGCCCCGGCAGCTGGCTGGACGACTTTGACCTGCTGGCCATCCAGCAGCCCGAGCGAAGGATTGGCCACCAGCCTGTCGTCCCGCTTCAGCCCTGAGGTCACCTGAACGTCGGTGCCGAGGTTGCGGCCAAGCACGACGTCCTGCAGCTTCACCTTGTCGCCGTCGCCGATCAGCGCGACCTGCGTGCCCTGTGCGCGGAACAGCACGGCCTGCTCGGGCACGATCAGCACGTTGGGGTCGCTGGGGAAGACGAACTGCACGCTGGCATAGGAGCCGGGCCACTGCTCGTGGTTGGGGTTGTCGAGCACGAACTCGGTGACGACGCTGCGCGTGGCGGTGACGATGGCCTTGGCGGTGGTGAGGAACTGCAGCGGGATCCGCTTGCCCGGCTCCTGCGGCAGCGTCATCGTGGCCTCAAGGCCAGGGCGGAGCGCGTCGGAGAAGTTCTGCGGCACCGACACGAAGATGCGCAGCTTATGCACGTCGGAGACAGTGAACAGCGCTTGCGGGACGCCCCTGGAATTCGGGTCGCTACCGGCGGCGCTCACGTAGTCGCCGAGGTTGACGCCGCGGGTGGTGACCACCCCGTCGAATGGGGCGACCAGCCGCTTGAACGCGCTCTGCGCCTCGTATTTGATGACGTTCTGCTCCGCCGCCGCGACCTCCGACTTCTGCTCGGTCTCGTCGGCTTTCTTGATGTCCACGTCTTGTTGCGCCACGGCCTGCGTGCCGGACAGGGCGGCGTACCGCTTGGCCGTGACCACGGCCAGGTTGTAGCGGGCCTTGACCGTCGCGAGCTGCGCCTTGGAGGCCGCCAGCTCGGCGTCGAGGCTCGGCGCCTCGATGGTGGCCAGCACGTCGCCGGTCTTCACCTCCGCCCCGTAGTCCTTGTACCAGTGCGAGACGTAGCCGGTCACCTGTCCGTAGATGGCGGCCTGGTACCAGGCCTCGACATTGCCGGGCAGCGTCAGGGTGCGCTGCTTGGGGCCACCTTTGGGCATGATCACCTGCACCCGCGGCAGGGATGAGTCGTCGGTGGTCTTCACCAGGTCCGTGGTCGCGCTGTGCCGCGACCAGATGCCATAGCCCGCCAGTCCGCCGGCGGTGAGCAGGCCAACCCCGGCGATCAGCCAGCCCCAGCGCCGTGGCTGCCCGGCCTTTGCCTTCACCACCGGCGCGGCCGTTTCGAGCTTCGTCGCGCTCATGCCGTTGCACTCATGCCAAACACCTTCTGCTCTGACCTCTGGGACGGCGCATCGCTGTCGAGACCGTCACTGCGAGCCGTGCCTGCGGCGTGGCGATCCAGGGCTGCGCAGGGTACGCTTCCGGCCTTGCACCCCCGGATTGCCGCGTCGCAAGCGCTCCCCGCAATGACGACTGATGCAGCGGCAGACCGGTCAAGGCGGCTGACATCATGCCGGCTGCTCCTGCCCTGCGCCGCCGTGCCCGGCCGCCTGGCTATTCCCCTGGTGCTTCGCCTGTTGGCCGGGCTTCTTGCGGTGCACGATGGCGAACACGTTGGGGACGAACAGCAGCGTCGTGAACGTGGCCACGATCAGACCGCCGATCACCGCCCGTCCCAGCGGCGCATTCGTCGTGTTGCTCATCGACATCGGGATCATGCCCACGATCATCGCCAGCGCCGTCATCAGCACCGGGCGGATACGCCCCTCCCCGGCCTCGATGGCGGCCCGCTCGGCGTCGCCGTGCTCGTCCAGGCGTTCACGCGCGAACGCCACCACCAGGATGGTGTTGGCCGTCGCCGTCCCCATGCACATGATGGCGCCCGTCAGCGCCGGCACCGACAGCGTGGTGCCCGTGAGGAACAGCGCCCAGGTGATCCCCGCCAGCGCCGCGGGAAGCGCCGAGATGATGATGAACGGGTCAACCCACGACTGGAAGTTGACGACGATCACCAGGTAGATCAGCACGATCGATAGCCCCAGCCCGATCAGCAACTGCAGGTAGGCTGAGTCCATCGTCTTCGCCTGCCCGTTCAGCGAAATCGCGGAACCCTTCGGCGCCTTCGGCTGCATCTCGGTCAGTATCTTCTGGACGTCGCGGCTGACCGCGCCGAGGTCGCGGCCCGCGACATTGGCGTACACGTCGAACACCGGCTTGATCCCGTAGTGCGACACCAGGCCCGGCGTGCCAATCTGCGAAACCCGCGACAGGGCGCCGAGAAGCTGCGCCTGGCCGTTGCCAGGGTTGCCATTGCCCTTATCGACCGTGATGGTTTCCAGGTCGTTCATCGTGGTCAGCTGGTTCTGCGGCGTCTGGATGTTCACCAGGTGCGTGATGCCGTTGCTGCTGTCCAGCCAGTAGGTCGGCGCGGTCTGGCCGCTGCCGGACAGCACCGCCAGCGCATTGTTGGCGATGTCGGACTCCGTCAGCCCCGTGCCGCTGGCGAAGGTGCGGTTGGACGACAGCAGCAGGGTGGGCTGGCCCATGATCTGCTGGATGCGCACGTCGGCCAGCCCGGCAACCTGCTGCATCCGGGCGGCAATCTGCGTGGCGAAGGCGTAGTTCGCCTCCTGGTCCTGACCGTTGATCTGTACATCGATCGGGGACGGCAGGCCGAAGTTAAGGATCTGCGCCGTGATGTCGCCGGCCAGGAAGTTGAACGTCGTGCCTGGAAACCGCTCGGTTAGGCCGACGCGCAGGGTTTTCTGGTACGCCTCGATCGGCGACTCCGGGTCATTGAGCGAGATGGAGATATTGCAGTCCTCGCTGCCGACTGTGCCGGTGTTGCTGTAAGCCTGGTTGATGCCGCTGATCGGCTTGCCGCAGTTCAACAGCGTGTTGGTGACCTGGCCCGGCAACAGCCGCCGCACTTCCGCATCGACCAACGTGGACAGCTTGGACGTCTCCTCGATCATGGTGCCCGACGGCGTACGCAGGTGCAGCGTCATCTCACCCGATTTGATGGTCGGGAAGAAATCCTGGCCGACGAACACCAGCAGTCCTAGCGACGCCAGCGCGCTCAGGAAGTATAGGGCGACGAAGGTCTTCGGCCGCTCGCCGGTCCGCTCCAGCAGGCCTTGGTAGCTCCTGCGGAATTGGGTGAACCGCTTTTCGAACCCGGCCTGGAACCGCGTGAAGATGCCCGGACGCTTATTCTTGTCCGGGTTGCGGTGAGCCTCCACCTGCGGCCCTAGCAAGTACATCGCCATGGTCGGCGTGAGTGTGCGCGACAGGATGAACGAGGCGATCATGGCGAAGACGATCGCCTCCGCCAACGGTACGAACAGGTATCCCGCGACGCCGCCCAACTGGAACAGCGGCAGGAAGACGATGCAGATGCATAGCGTGGAGACGAAGGTCGGCACCACGATCTGGTTCGCCGCATCGACGATGGCGTCATGCAGGCTTTTGTCGCCGTCCTCCTCGAGGTGGGCGTTGATGTTCTCGATCATCACCGTGGCGTCGTCCACCAGGATGCCGACCGCCAGCGCCAGGCCGCCGAGCGTCATGATGTTGATCGTCTGGCCCAGCACGGACAGGCAGATGATCGAACTCAGGATCGACAGCGGGATCGAGGCGGCGACGATCAGCGTCGAGCGCCAACTGCCGACGAACAGCAGCACCATCACCCCGGCGAGCACGGCGGCGGTCGCCATCTCCTGCACCACGTCCACGATCGAGGTGATGACGAAGCCCGACTGGTCCTGGATTGGCGTGATGGTGATGCCGGGCGGCAAGGTCTTCTGGATCTGCGGCAGCAGCGCCTTGACGCCGGCGACCACGGACAGGGTGGAGGCGTTGCCGGTCTTCAGGATCGACAGCAGGATCGACTGCTGCCCCTTGACCAGCACGATGTTCTGCTGCGGCGGGCCACCCGCATGCACGGTGGCGATGTCGCGCAGATAAACGACGGCGTTGCCGACCTGCTTGATCGGCAAGTTGTTGAACTGGTCGATTTTGGGCGGAGTGGAATTGGTTTGCACCATGAAGTCCACCGGCCCGATCTTCTGGTCGCCAGCCGGCAGCACGATGTTCTGGCCGGCCAACGCATTGCCGACATCGGTCGCCGACAGCCCATACTCCAGCAGCTTCTCACCGTCGAGGTCCACCTCGACGTTCGCAGCCGTGCCGCCGTACGGAGACGGGATCGCCACCCCCGGCACCCCCACCAGCGCCGGGCGGACCAGGTTGGCGGCGATGTTGTAGATGTCAGACGGCGTCATGTTGTTGCCGGCAATCTGCAGCGATAGCACGGGGACGCTGGAGGCGTCGAACACCAGGATGCCCGGCGGCGTGGTGCCCTTCGGCATCTGGTTGATCACCGTCTGTGAAGTCGCGGTGACCTGCGCCTGGGCGGCGGAGATGTCGGTGCCGGGCTGGAAGTAGATCTTGACCACGCCGCTGCCGTAGTAGGACCCGCTCTCGATGTGCTCGATATTGCCGACTGTCGTGGTCAGCGCCCGCTCATAGTAATAGACGATGCGGCCCGACATGTCCGAGGGCATCAGCCCGGTGTAGGTCCAGATCGCGGCAATGACCGGGATCTTGATCGGCGGGAAGATGTCGGTCGGCGTCTTGAACACCGACATCACCCCGAACAGCAGGATTAGGATGGCCAGCACGACGAAGGTGAGCGGCCGCCGCAGGGCGACCAGGACGATGGCGTTCATAGCGGTGAAAGCACGGAGTGCCCCCTATAGTTTCGGTGGGGTCGGCGGGGTCGGCCTGGCGGCCAGGGGGCGAGCAAGGCTCATGCCGGGACCACGTCGGGGGTGCTGTTCGGAATTTCGGCAGTATCCTGGGTTGACGTGAGCGGCGGCTATGGCGGGTGGCGCATGGGTGAGCCAGTCCGACGGTGATGCTGGCTAATGGAGGCAGGCGTTGAACACGCCAGGGATTACCAGGTTGATGTCGCCGGTGTTCTTCACATAATGGCCATTGCTGCGCTGATGCAGCCAATGCCGCCCGGGTCGAAGTCGGCGGCCACCGGCTGTGGACCCGCGTCGGGCACCGCCATCTGCACCACGCCCTCGATACGGTCTTGCCACCCGCCGGCGTTCGGGCGCCGGTGAGCCTCGCGCGTGCCGCCGGGGTGGACCGTCACGGGCGCCGCGGCGACCGTGGTGGCGGCCGTGATGAACCCGCACCCATTGGACCCTGGCTTTTCGGACCCGGGTCCACCAGGGCCTGCGAGTTCGCCTGAGTGTTGGCCGGGCCTTGCGCCGGTTCGTTGGGGTTGCCGAAGGCCGCGGGGGCGACCTTGGTGGCGACGCCGGCTGCGCCAATCACGGCCCCGGCGCCCAGCATATTGCGGCGAGCAAAGCTCAAACGTCAGGTCTCCTCTGCAGCTCCGAAGTAATCGGAATATTGCAGCGGGGACAAATGCAACGTTTTCATATCGGGATGCCGTTCAAGAATTTCTCATGGCAGGCGGTGAGGGGACCCCAGGACTCCCATGACTGAGCAAGTGCTGCGCCGGTTCGTGCCTTCGCCGGGCGACCCGGCTACTGAAACCAGAGGCAGCAGGTGCGGCGAACCCAACCGTGCCTGCAACGTTACATCCTGACACTTCAGTAACGGATCGACCAGCATGACCATACCCACTCGCCGCCTTGCCCTCGCCGCACTTCTGGCCGCCCTCGCCAGCCCTGCCCTTGCCGCTGCCGGCGACCCCGGTGAAACCGGCCCCGCGTCGGGCACCGTTACCCTGCAGGCCCGGTCCGCCGCGGTCGGCGTCGGCTTCACCTGGGGCGACGGCATGCTGAACTATCGCGGCCATCACTACCCGTTCACGGTCAAGGGCATCAGCATCGCCGATGTCGGCTTCAGCCGGCTGGTGGGCCACGGCCGTGTCTATAACCTGAAGCGCGTCGGGGACTTCACCGGCACCTATGCCGCCTCGACCGGGGAGGCGACGGTCGGCAAGGGCCTGGCCGGCCAGGTGCTGATCAACGGCACCGGGGTGCAGCTCCGCATCGACAACGTGACCCGCGGCGCCGAATTGGCCGGGTCAGCGGACGGCATCCAACTCACCCTCAAGTAGCCAATACCCCATGCTGCCGCAGGAACCCCAGCAGCGGCAGCATGGGCAGGCCCAGGATGGCCGAGTGCTCGCCTTCCACGCGGTCGAACAGGTGCAGCCCTAACCCTTCCAGCCGGTATGCGCCGACGCAGGACAGTAATGCGTCACCCTCCGCCGCGAGGTAATCCGCCAGGAACGCATCGCCGAACGGCCGCATCGTCAGCCGCGGCGTGGCGAGGTGCTGCCATACCCTCCGCCCGCCGCGCATCAGCACCATCGCCGTCACCAGCGTATGCGCCCGGCCCCGCAGCGCCAGTAGGTGCGCGCGGGCCGCCCCGGCATCGGCCGGCTTGTCGAACCAGTCGCCGTCGCACACCAGCAACTGGTCGGCGCCGATCACCAGCGCGTCGGGGTCGCGGATGCGCTGCGCCTTCAGCTCCGCCAGCATGATCGCGGCGTCGGCGGCCTCGACGCCCTCCGCGCGGCAGGCCTGCTTCACCGCGGCTTCGTCGATGCGCGCCGGCCGGGCCTCGAACCGCAGCCCGGCCGCGTGCAGCAGGCCGGCGCGGGCGGCGCTCTCGCTGGCCAGCACCAGCGGCGGCCCGGCTGCCTGCAATCCATCTGCCTGCAGCACGGGGTCAGCCTGCGGCGTGCGCGGCGGCGTGGGCGTCCTTGCGGCGGCGTTCGTGCCAGGCGTCCATCAGTTGCAGGACGGTGGCGGCGGTCTCCTCGATGCTGCGCCGGGTGACGTCGATGACCGGCCAGCCGCGCCGGGTGCACAGCCGCCTGGCCCACAGCAGCTCGGCCTTCACGGCGTCCACGTCGATGTAGTCCCCCGAGTCCTGGCGGATGCGGCCGGTGTCGTTGCCGGCGGCGATCAGCTTCAGCCGGTGGCGGCGGATTTCGATCAGCGCCTGCGGGTCCAGGGTCAGGCCGATCACCGGGCACACCGGCGCCTCCAGCCCCGGCGGGTCCGGCGTGCCCGGCACCAGGGGGACGTTCGCCGCCTTCACCCCGCGGTTGGCCAGGTAGAACGATGTCGGCGTCTTGCTGCTGCGCGACACGCCGACCATGACCACGTCGGCCTCGGCAATCCCTGCCTGCGCCTGCCCGTCGTCATGCGCCAGGACGTAGTGCATGGCGTCGATGCGGCGGAAGTAGTCGGCGTCCAGCACATACTGCCGCCCCGGCCGCGACTGCGCCTGGGTGCCGATGGTGTCCTGCAGCAGGGCCATCACCGGGTCCAGCACATTCACCACCGCCACGCCCAGGCGCAGGCAGGTGGTTTCCAGGTCGTTGCGCAGGGCCTTGTCGATGACGGTCGATAGCACGGGGCCGGGTTCCGCCTCGATCCCCTCCAGCACGCGGTGCAGTTGGAAGCGGGTGCGGATCAGGCTCCAGCGGTGGTAGATGATCTCCGGCTGCTCGAACTGCGAGATGGTGGCACGGGCGATGCTGTTGAGCGTCTCCCCCGTGGCGTCGGAGACCAAATGCAGGTTCATTGCCGCTCCACCCCCGTCTGGCTTCGGCGTCCGAGGTCGCTCACGGAGACGCCGGCCCGTGCAGCTTGAAGTGCCACGTCGCTGTGCTCCTCGCAATGACGGAGGGTGCGGGTGTAGCGCGATGACTTCGGTGATGGGGCGGCTGCCTTCTTTCTCTCCCTCCGGGAGAGGGCCGGGGTGAGGGGGTCCTGCTTGCTAGCGCGCTGTCCGACGCCTGCGGAACCGGGCTGCCCGGGCTAGCAGGTCCGCGCCGCACAACCCCTCACCCCAACCCTCTCCCGGAGGGAGAGGGAGTCAGGGCGGTCCTTAGGGCCTATGCGAGCTGACTCATGAGTCAGCGTGCGAGTCGGGGATAACCCCGGTTTTCCTTGATGCCGCGCCGCCGCGGCCGTGGGAGCGGGGACAACCCTGCAGAATCCTGGTACGGGGGATAGTACGGACCTGTAACCTGTACGGAGTCGTGGTACCCCGCAAGCCCTGAGCCAAGATCAATGGGTTGCGCGCGCCCAGGGGGATGGACAGGCGGTGCATAACTCGGGGAGAACCGGGTACCACGTGACTCACACCCCTTACTGCTACCCCTACCAATCAACAATTCTTAATTCTTCTTTCTATGAAGGCTTCTTACATGACAAAGCCGCTGCTGCGCGTCCTGGCCGGTGAGGCCGTCTGGCCGCCCCCGATGTGGCTGATGCGCCAGGCCGGGCGGTACCTCCCGGAATACCGCGCCGTCCGCAGCCAGGCCGGCGACTTCATCAGCCTGTGCACCAACCCCGCCCTGGCCGCCGAGGTCACCCTGCAGCCGATCCGCCGCTATGGTTTCGACGCCGCCATCCTGTTCAGCGACATCCTGATGCTGCCCTGGGCGCTGGGCTATGGCCTGGCCTTCAAGGAGGGCGAGGGGCCGGTGCTGCCACGACTCACCAGCGCAGCCGACGTGGCCGCGCTCGACCCATCGAGAGTCGCGAAGGCGATCACCCCCATCCTGGAAACCGTGCAGCGCACCAAGGCCGGGCTGGACGACAAGACGGCGCTGATCGGCTTCGCCGGCAGCCCGTTCACCGTCGCCTGCTACATGGTGGAGGGCGGCGGCTCCAAGGACTTTGCCCGCATCCGCGGCATGGCGCATGGCGAGCCCGAGCTGTTCGGCAGCCTGATCGACGTGCTGGTGGACTCCACGGTCGAGTATGTGTCGGCGCAGATCGACGCCGGGGCCGACGTGGCGATGCTGTTCGACAGTTGGGCCGGCGTGCTGTCCCCCCTGCTGTTCGCCCGCTACGTCACCGAGCCGACCCGGCGCATCGTGGAGGCCCTGCGCGCCCGCCACCCCGGCACCCCGATCATCGGCTTCCCGCGCTTGGCCGGTGTCCAGGTCGGCGCCTACGCTGCCGCAACGGGGGTGGACGCCGTCGCCCTGGACACCGGGGCGGAGCTGCACGTCGCCACCGGCCTGGTGCCCGCCACCATCGCCACCCAGGGCAACCTGGACCCGCTCGCCCTGGTCGCCGGCGGCGCGGCCTTGGAGGCGGAGGCCCGCGGCGTGCTCGACGCCGTGCGCGGCCGGCCGCATATCTTCAACCTCGGCCACGGCATCGTGCCGCAAACCTCGCCCGATCACGTTGCAGCGCTGGTTGCGCAGGTCCGTGCGGCTTGAAGCCATCAAGGGACTTGCCACCTTGACCAATATGCAAAAGCCCAGGACTGCCTCAGGCGCCGCCCCGAAGACCGCCGCCCCACGGACCGCCGCTCCGAAGATAGCCGTCGTGCTATTCAATCTCGGCGGACCCGACAAGCCCGCCTCGGTCCGGCCGTTCCTGGTCAACCTGTTCAAGGACCCGGCCATTCTGCGCGTGCCGTTCTTCGTCCGCCCGCTGCTGGCCCGGGTGATCGCCTACGCCCGCACCAAGGCCGCCAGCGCCAACTACGCCATCCTCGGCGGCAAGTCCCCGTTGCTGGAGCTGACGGTCGAGCAGGCCCGCGCCCTGGAGGCCGCCCTGCCGGAGCTGGACGCCAAGTGCTTCATTGCCATGCGCTACTGGCACCCGTTCAGCCTGCCGACCGCCCGCGAGGTCAAGGCGTGGGACCCGGACGAGGTCGTGCTGGTGCCGCTGTATCCGCAGTACTCCACCACCACTACCGGCAGCAGCCTGTCCGCCTGGCGGGAGGCCGCCGCGCAGGCCGGGCTGATGAAGCCGACGACGACGCTGTGCTGCTACCACAGCGACCCCGGCTACCTGCGCGCCACCGCCGCCGAGGTCCGCCGCAGCTACGACAAGGCCCGCGCCGAGCTGGACCCGGCCATCCCACTGCGCATCCTGTTCAGCGCACACGGCTTGCCGGAGAGCATCATCAAGGCCGGCGACCCCTACCAGTTCCAGGTGGAGCGCACGGTGGCCGGCGTGGTCCGCGCGTTGGACATGCCGGGCCTGGATTACACGACCTGCTTCCAGTCCCGCGCCACCCCGCAGAAGTGGATCGACCCCAGCACCGAGGCCGAGATCGAGCGTGCCGCGCACGACAAGACCGCCATCCTCGTGGTGCCCATCGCCTTCGTGTCCGAGCATTCCGAGACGCTTGTGGAGTTGGATGTCGAGTACCGCGAACTGGCGGAGAAGGAGGGCGTGCCCGGCTACTTCCGCTGCCCGGCGCAGAACAGCGACCCCGGCTTCATCGAGGCCCTGGCCGAGCTGGTCCGCGCCAGCATGGGCCGCGGCCCCGGGCTGTGCAGCTTCGTCGGCTCCCGTACCTGCCCGAAGCCCTACAAGGACTGCCCGCACGCCCGCGCTGGCGCCGGCGCCCCTGCGGCGGAGCGGGTCCTGGGCGAGGTCGCGTGACGTCCGAGCCTTTACCCCCCACCGTGCCCTCCGGCCTCCGGCAAATCGAGCCTCTCCGCCTTGTCATCTTCGACTGCGACGGCGTGCTGGTGGACAGCGAAGGTCCGGCGGCGCGGGTGTGCGCGGAGGAGATCACCCGCATCGGCTGGCCGATGACGGCCCGCGACAGCATGCGGCTGTTCGTCGGCTGCAACCTGAGCGACATGCTGCCAATCATCGAGGGCCACCTAGGCCATCCGGTGCCGCCGGACTGGGTCGGCACCCTGCGGAGCCGCGTGATCGACGCCATGGCCCATGAAGCGGAGCCGATGCCCGGCGCCGCCGAGCTGCTGCACGCCACCGCGGCGCTGGGCCTGCCGTACCGCGTCGCCTCCAACTCCTCGCACGAGGAGATGGCGGTGAAGTTCGCCCGCACCGGGCTGGCGTCCCTGGTGGCGGGCCGGCTGCACAGCTACCGCGATGTGGCCCGCGGCAAGCCCGCCCCCGACGTGTTCCTGGCCGCCGCCGCCGCGGAGGGCATTCCGCCCGCCGCCTGCATCGTGGTGGAGGACAGCCTGCTCGGCGTCACCGCCGCGGTTGCCGCCGGAATGCAGGTGCTGGGGCTGGACACGCACGGGGACGGCGCCGCCCTGCGCGCGGCCGGCGCGCGGCCCATCTACACCCTGTCCGAGTGTCCGGCCCTGTTCCGCATCGCGATGCTCCCCGCCGCCATCGCCACGGCATGACCATCCCGGCGCTGGCGTATGTCTATCCCTGGACCAAGGCCCTGCACGTCATCAGCGTGATCGCCTGGATGGCGGGGATTTTCTACTTGCCACGGCTGTTCGTGTACCATTGCGACCTGCCGCGCGGCTCCGTCGAGAGCGAACGGTTCAAGGTCATGGAGCGCCGGCTGCTGAAGCAGATCATGCTGCCGGCGATGCTGGCGACGTGGACGCTGGGGGTGCTGCTGGTGCTGACGCCGGGCATCGTCGATTGGTCGGGCTTCAATTGGTGGCACGTGAAGCTGGGCGCGGTGCTGCTGATGACGGGCTTCCAGGGCGCGGCGGGCAAGTGGCGACGGCAGTTCCTGGAGGACCGCAACGTGAAGCCGCACAAGTACTACCGGGTGGCGAACGAGGTGCCGACGCTGCTGATGGTCGCTGCGGTGATCATGGTGATCGTGAAGCCGGTGTTCTTCTGACGCCCTGCACGCTGGCCCCCTCGCGGTGGGAGCGGGACGGCGGAGCTTGGCGATGGCGAGGCTCCGCTCCTCATCGCGGGGTGCGGCGGCGGTGTTCGGGAGGGTGTGAGCCTCCCGAAGCGGATGGCGCCCCATGGCCCGTCGCATCAGGTTCGGGCCGAGTGATCTTCCCCGGCCTTCGTGGACGGGTCACGCTACGCGGGCGGCTGTCTCCTCG